>JAIYDN010000073.1 GCA_027487485.1 Planctomycetaceae bacterium
AGCCGGCCCATCGAATGGGTTGTGTTGAAATGCTGTGTCACCGAAACAAAGGAGACGTGGAACTTGTCAAATGTTTCCATGACACGAGCGAAATCCAATAGCGAACGACTCAGCCGATCTACCTTGTAGACAACAACACAATCGATCTTGCCGGCTTGGATGTCTTCCATCAGCCTCTTGAGTGCCGGCCGCTCGATGTTGCCACCGGAGAAACCGCCGTCGTCGTAGCGATCGTAAACGATCTCCCAGCCCTCGCACTTCTGGCTGCGGATGTAGGCTTCGGCTGCTTCACGCTGGGCATCGAGGGAGTTGAACTGCTGATCGAGCCCTTCTTCAGTCGACTTGCGAGTGTAGATTGCGCATCGGATTGTCTTTGGCCGCGGTGGGGTTTTATTGCTCATGCTCTCCTCCCAAGTCGAAAGAATAGAAATCCATTGCAGTGCGAGCCGCTAACTTCTTTTGCGATCGCTGTAAGG
This sequence comes from Planctomycetaceae bacterium, assembly GCA_027487485.1. Taxonomy (GTDB): domain Bacteria; phylum Planctomycetota; class Planctomycetia; order Pirellulales; family Pirellulaceae; genus JBKCUI01. Next base: position 477 of record JAIYDN010000073.1, read on the forward strand.
GACTTGTAACGCCGCCCCTCGTATTCAAAACCATCCTTCAAGACAATCACGCGAATCATCTTGCCTTTGTATTGCCGCTCCACGATGTTGCCCGGTGGAGGCAGTCGCGGGTCCCAGTCGACAAAGGAATCGGGCTCGGGCAAAACCAACTTCACGCCATCGGCGCTAGTCTTGCGGGGTGCAGTCACGCGCGTATCAGCGTCTACCGCCAACTCCTCTGCCTTCTTCAATGCGGCTCTTGACAGACCGCCTTCGTCGTTCGCTTGCAATCGCCAGGCGATGCGCCGGATCAGGTATTGCTTGTTGCGGCTGCGACATTCTTCTTCGAAGACCTGTTCGTAGCGTTGGACCAACTGGCTGACAGTCTTTTCCTGCAGTTCGGCGATCTCGAGTGTTACGTTTGGGCTCATTGATCAACTCCGTTCTGAATTGGCGTAACTGAATCCACCTGGTCTTGGCTTGCTTCGTTCGTTTGCGTGCTCTGGGCCCGAGAAGGCTGATCGGTGGGAGCTGCCTTGCCGCCCGGGATGTAGGACTCGATAGCCTTGGCGACCAATGGTTGCTTTTGGACGCGTACAACCCCTCGGGCCAGAAGGGCTGCAATGTCTCGGTGTCTCGCTTCGTTGCTCACGAATTACCTCCGTTCTGAATGTTTTGATTCGCCCCAAAACCCAGCGTTTCGGAGACGTCTGACACAGAGAGGGGTTTATCGAAAGCGAAATCAAGCGGCTCGGGTAAACAGTCTCCGAGATTGTCCAGAACAGAGTTTTCCTGGGCGGAAATTTCGATTGATTCGTCGTTCAAATCGCGGTCTGCGGCCACGCATCGGCGGATGCCACGAAGTACGATCTCGGCGATCGATCGAAAGCGGACCGACGCTGGATCATTTGGCTGATCTTCGTTGGAAGGAAGAGAGTCAAGAGGATAAGTGTAGATGGTTCTGCCTCCATGAAAGGTCTTCGAGGGAACCGAAATGGCATCCCTCCCAGATCTATCTATGCAAAACAGCCGACGCGAGACTCATTACCCAGGGAAAAAGTTCGCAACTGAAGGCCACATAGTGAGACAAACTCGACGAATTTGAATGTTTCCGAGTAGGCAGGCGTGCGCAAGAATTATTTCAGTCACTGGGAGATGATGGCGTGATCGTAGAAAAGCTACAGCAAAGAATACTGAGTTACGCCTGATCGTTTAATTCGGCATTTGCGGTAAAGATAAGCAAATTGATCTTCCGATACGATCTGTGATGGTTTCTCTTTGCAGGTAAATCATTCTTTCGGTTTCCAATTTCGAACGAATCCCTGGAATTTACCATGCTTTGCACTCCACTAACGCGAATGGCTCAATACGCCGCGTTTGTGGCTGCAATCATCACTCTGATTCTCCCTCCTCAATCGCTGGTTTGCAGGCATTGCCTTCTGCACGGGGCCGGTGAGTTCGTAGCAACTCAATGGAATCACACGGATTCTCAAGTTTGCCATTCTTGCGAATCCCATTGCAGCGAGTCCAATACCGAGAATTCACAAGACGATGACCATTCCAAGCACGACTGCCCGTGTTGCCACGGTAATGTTGACACGTCAATCTTACAAACCGGTTCGTCAACGCAGTTAGTTCAGAATGCCGTACTCTCGTCCGAGTGGCTTGAAGCGGAACGAGTACAACCACCATTGATGCTCACATCAAAGCCAATCTTGGCGACTCTGGGCTACTCAACCTCTCTGCCAAAAGTCCTGCGTATTTGATCCGAACATGGCGCTACTCGTCGCCATTTCTTCGTTGTTCGGAACTTTCGCTGACATCTAAACCACACCAAGAATGCGTCAATTACATTTTCGCATTGTCCATGGAGGCAACTCGATGAAGTTCAATATTGCGCATTGGATTGCGTGTTCAGCCTTTTGCATGGCCATAGGCTGTAGTGGCATGGATCAGCGTCTCAGACCAACGGATGCAACAAGCATCTCATCCACCCAGACGCATGAACGACTCAATCAAAATACCGCCGCAGCGAGTAATTTCACCAATGCTACGCCCATCGAAACGGACACTGGCGCTGATGCTTCCCTCAGATCCAATGTATCGCCAGTGACGCAGGCGACCTACTCTAATGACATCGCTATGTCTGCAAGCGTTGTCGAACCAGCTTCAGTAGATGTCGTATCACTCGATCCGGCCCTCGCAAATGAAAACTTGACAAACGGCGCGACGCTTGAAGATTTGCTATCGATTGCCTTCTCCAATAACCCGGCTGTTAAGGAACTGGCTGCGACTACTCAAATCGCAGCAGGCTATCGAACGCAGGTTGGACTCTATGCCAATCCGATACTTGGCTATCAGGGACAGCAATTGGCAGATGCGGGGACCGATCAACATTTGGTCTTCCTTCAACAGCAGATCATTACGGGTAACAAACTAGAACTCAATCGCGCTGTGCTCAACGAGGCAGTGCGAGCCCAATTGCAAGAGCTCGAAACTCAAAAGCTGCGTGTGACCACCGATATCAAGTCTGCCTATTACGATTGCGTTCGCATTCAGAAGCAGCTTTCTGCGATCGATCAATTCTCAAAGCTGCTTGAGCAAGGTGTCGGCGCAGCGAAAAAACGCATGGAGGCTGGTGAAGCCTCCAAGATCGACCTCTTGCAGACCCAAATTCAACTCAAGCAAATAGATCTGGATCGAAGGCAACTAGTCGCGTCACTCGAAGCCAGGCTTCGCGAAATAGTCTCACTTGCTGGCACACCAAGCATGCAACTTCAAAGTGTCGCCGGCGAGCTTCCCGAGTTGCCTGCGACGCAGGATTGGAAGACTATCGAGGAAGGACTTGTCGCGACGAGTCCAGAATATGCCGCGGCACAAGCCAGAATTCGTCAAGCGATCGCTTCGATCCGCCGGCATGAATCCCAGCCGCTTCCAAACTTGGGCGTCCAATTCGGTGCAGGTGTAGATAATGGAACCAACTCCGGCATGATGAACCTGCAAGTTGGTGCACCCATTCCGGTTTTCAACAAGAACCAAGGCAACATCGCTGCGGCTCGGGCTGAATACTGTCGTGCATTGCAGGAAGCCCAACGAATCGACAATGCAATCAGAGCCCGCCTAGCAGTTGCATCAGGCGATTACGCCCGAGCCGCTGAGGCAGTCAACATGTACCAAAAAGAGCTTCTGCCTGCGGCTCAGGAAACACTCGTCTTGGCTGAAGCAGCGTATCGTGCCGGCGAGCAAGACTTTATCCAACTCTTGGTGACGCGAAGAACCTACTTCGATTCAAATCTCGCTTACATCGGGGCACGGGCTCAGTTGGCCACAGCACAAGCACAGATCGATGGCTATCTCCTCACAGGTGCCCTTAATTCCGTTATCAACAATAGTGGCGACGACTCCCTAAGAGGATTAACGCTTGGTCAAGAATAGGTCTATCCGATAGCCCTATCTCCCAGACTGAACTAGTTGCCAAGCCGTGAACGCGGTAGAATGCTCAGGGCCGTTAAATTATGAACATCAATTACTTGATTCGGAAAAGCTGGTTTTGCATGTCGTTTGCCATTCGAATTATGACATTGGTTGCCTTCACCGCGCACGCGGTGCTTGGTTGCTGTTTGTCACATGGTAGTTGCATGCGTGAGCAAGCGGCGGTGCTGACCGGACATTGCTGTGACCACACAGCTTTGGCAGTCGATGTTCATAATCATGACGAAAACCATACGAAAACCTCTCACGAACATGGTGATGAATTAGTTCAAGTTGCAAGTTCTCTATCTTGCAACAATGATCTACCCGGTCACTCGAATCACTGCGATGACGTAAGCTGTATCTTTGGGGTTTCCTTTGTTGGCGGTAATGCGGCCGAACTTCTGACATCAGTAGATGCGATATGGATCACATCTCCAGTCGACTTCTGGCGGCATACGAGCATGCTGGCTGGCTACGCTCGTACAGCTTTACCTTCTCCTTCGCGGGCTCTCTCAAACCGCTCCATACTTCAGGTTTGGCTTATCTGATCGGCTTCTGCACACCCAATATACGACGGACGTTGTAACTGGGTGGCTCTTCTGCCTCTCGCATCATTGAGTTGAATTCCTGCTTCACGGAAGCACCTCGGTTTAGGCTGCGCGTAACTAATGGTTACCTGCATTTCTGCGACGTTGGGCTGGACTACTCATTTCGTTGATTGCCGCGATTGATCATTTCAACAAGCGGGCCGATTCTCAGCGTGCAACTTCATCATTCAAACGGATTTCCCAATTGTTGAGTTACCTATGAAGAAATTTTCTTTTCAAGCCTTCCTCAGTTCCCCCTGGACAAGATGGACCTTGGGATTGCTTTTGATCGCGATCGCTGCCGGGACATTTCCTACATGGTGGCCTGCACTCAACGGTTGGATCGATGGCACGGTCACAGCACGCAAAGAGTCCATGCAAGAATCTGGTGGAACCGACGCTCATGCAGAGGAAGGTCACGACCACGCCCTCGAAGGTGACGGGCATGACCATGCAGGTCACTCAGAAAGCACGTCCCTCGAGTTGACTACGCAATCGCTCAAGAACCTGGGGCTGACGGCCGAATTCTTGCGGCCAATTGAGCTCTCTAACTTTTATCGAACTGTGACCATCCCGGCGATTGTCGTTGCCAAGTCAGGTCGAACCGACATCCAGGTTTCCTCTCCAATGATTGGAATCATCCAACATGTTCACGCAGTAAATGGCGAAGCAGTCGTACCCGGCGATCTACTATTCGAAGTTCGTTTGACTTACGAGGATCTCGTCGACACGCAGACGCAACTACTGAAGAACTTGGCTGATGTTGCCGTCGAGCAGCGTGAAGTGGCTCGTCTTGAAGAGGTTACTCGCTCCGGCGCGGTCGCCAGTAAATTGTTGCTCGAACGCCAATACGCTCTGCAAAGACTCCAAAGTTCGATCGCAGCGCAAAAGGCCGCCCTAAAATTGCACGGTCTGAGTGACGAGCAGGTCGAAACCATTGTCCGCGAGCAGCGACTGCTGCGAGACTTAACTATCGCTGCACCCGAGATCGATAGCCACTCGCATGACGAGAACAATCTCCGACTGAGCGACCGACGCTTTAGGTCTGCTTCGTTTCATACCCAGGCCCAACTAACGGAAGTCGTCAAGGAGCCTACGCCTTTGATCGTCGAACGTTTGAGCGCAGCGAAGGGACAAGGTGTACAGGCCGGCGAAATGCTGTGCACGCTCTCCGACTACTCTGCGCTGTATATCGAAGGCAAAGCCTTTGAACAGGATGCCCCTGCAATTGCAGAGGTAGCTGCGAAAGGGTGGCCCATGGAGGCGATCATTCCAAGCGTTTCGGGACAGGAAACGGTCACTGATTTGAAACTGGCATTTGTGGCCAGTGCTGTCGACGCGCAGTCTCGAACGCTGTCGTTCTTTGTGAATCTTCCAAACACAAAGCTTCGCGATGAGAAGACGCCTGACGGTCAACGGTTTGTAACTTGGAAGTATCGCGTGGGGCAGCGGCTTGAGATCCGTGTGCCAGTGGAGGCTTGGGAACAACAAATCGTTCTGCCAGTAGATGCAGCGGTCAAAGACGGTGCCGACTGGTTCGTATTTCAACAGAACGGCGATCACTTCGACCGTGTTGCTGTGCATGTGAAGCACCGCGATCAACGCTACGTCGTTATTGAAAACGACGGAGCAATTTTCCCCGGGGATGTCGTTGCTCTTCGGTCTGCTCACCAGATGCAGATGGCTATCAAGAACAAATCCGGTGCTGGTGCAGACCCGCATGCAGGCCACAATCACTAAGCACGGAGCATCCACACATGTTAAACGCCGTTATCCGGTTCGCGCTCCAGCAGCGCTTATTGGTCATCGCTGTATCGATTTTCCTTGTAGCGTTTGGCGCATGGCAAACCATGCGAATGCCAATCGATGTATTTCCTGACCTCAATCGTCCGCGCGTTGTCATCATGACCGAGGCGATGGGAATGGCTCCTGAGGAGGTTGAGTCGCTGATTACATTCCCGATTGAAACCACTATGAATGGTGCCAATGGGGTTGAGGCAGTGCGCAGCTCATCTGGCGTCGGCATCTCCGTTGTTTATGTCGAATTCGCTTATGGAACTGACATCTACACGGACCGTCAGATCGTGGCTGAACGAATGCAGATGGTACAAGACCGTCTTCCAAAGGGCATTCAGCCTCAGCTTGCGCCGATCTCATCTATCATGGGTCAGATTCTCATGCTCGGCATGTGGAGCGATGACGGCAATGTGCCCCCCATGGAACTTCGCACGGCGGCTGACTGGGTCGTTCGGCAACGCCTACTCACAATCCCGGGTGTTTCCCAGGTATTCACGATGGGAGGCGAGCGAAAGCAATTCCAGGTTCTCGTCGATCCTTCAGCGATGTCTCGCTTTGGAGTCACGCTTGAACAAGTTGAGCAAGCCGTACGCAGAAGCAATGTGAACGGAACTGGCGGCTATCTCGACCGCCAGGGACCAAGCGAGTTGCTGGTGCGTTCATTGGGGCGGGTCACATCCATTGCGGACCTCGAAACCCTCCCTGTTACCATTCGCGATGGACGACCTATTTTGCTTTCGCAAGTAGCTCAAGTTCACGAAGGGGCTCAGATCAAGCGAGGGGACAGCTCAGCGTTTGTCCGGCGTGATTCAGTGGACGGAAAGCCAAATCCGGATTTCTCCGGTGGTCCTGCCGTTGTACTTACCGTCAATAAACAGCCGGGCGCGGATACACGCCGCGTGACAGACGATGTACTGCGAGCGATCGAGGAGATCCGTCCATCATTGCCCGCAGGCGTCCGCATTGAGCCAACCTACTCTCAAAAGTCATTCATCGAACGCGCCATCAAAAACGTCGAGGAAGCCTTGCGCGATGGCGTGATTTTAGTAGTGATCATCTTGTTCTTGTTCCTGATGAATATTCGCACGACATTCATCACGCTCACAGCGATCCCGCTTTCGCTTTTCATGACTGCAATCGTCTTCGCGGTATTTGGACTGTCGATCAACACCATGACACTCGGCGGAATCGCTGTTGCCATGGGCGAACTCGTGGACGATGCGATTGTGGACGTAGAAAACATCTTTCGTAGGTTGAAAGAGAATCGACTTGCTGGTACGAAAGTGAACCCACTGCTAGTTGTCTTTCGAGCTAGCGCTGAAGTTCGCAGATCGATCGTTTTCAGCACGATGATCGTGATCTTGGTGTTTCTGCCACTATTCGCACTTTCCGGAATGGAGGGAAAACTCTTCGCTCCACTCGGTGTCGCATACATCGTCTCGATTTTGTCGTCGTTAATTGTCTCGTTGACCGTCACACCGGTTTTGTCCTACTGGCTGCTGGGCTTCAGTAAAAGCAAAGAGCATGAGGTGGACGGATTTGTGTTGCGTGGATTCAAATGGCTTGGCGAACGAATCATCCGCTTTAGTCTGGCGCTGCCATACTTCAATTTGGCAGCGACTTTGATGTTGGTCGCGCTTGCGGGGCTATTCTTGTCGCGACTGGAACGAGACTTCTTGCCTCCATTCAACGAAGGCACCATTCAGCTCAACGTCGTTCTACCACCAGGAACCTCTCTGGCTGCTTCGAACGACATCTCGCGAACGGTCGAGCAATCGTTGCGGGAGATCAAAGACGTCCAGCGATTTGTGCGTCGTACTGGCCGTGCGGAACTCGACGAGCACGCCGAAGGGGTCAACATGAGTGAATTTCTCATCGAGCTGGACCCTACTTCGCCACGCTCACGCGAAGAGCAGTTGAACGAAATACGATCAGCGATGGAGAGCATACCGGGCATTGTGACTGCTGTAGAACAACCAATAGCCCACTTGATCTCGCACATGCTTTCGGGTGTCAAAGCTCAAGTCGGCATCAAGATCTATGGCGACGACTTGGATTTGCTGCGACAGAAAGCAGAGGCGGTAAAGGCTGAGATGCAGACGGTCCCAGGTGTCACTGACTTGTTGATTGAACCACAGGTCATCATTCCACAACTTAGAATTGAGATGAATCGGGCGGCTTTGACCCAATATGGACTCAGTGCCGAGGAGGTTAACAACTACGTTCAGACCGCTATGAATGGTGCTGTTGTCTCCGAAGTTCTTGATGGCATGCGGACCTTTGACTTAGTCGTTCGCATGAAAGATGAGTACCGCGAAGACATCGGTGGGCTCAAACGACTTGCCATCCATTTGCCTGAAGGGGGCACCGTCCCATTAGGGAGCATTGCAAATATTTATGAATCGGGCGGGCCCAACGCCGTGAACCGAGAGAATGTTCGCAGGCGCGTTGTAATTCAGTGCAACGTTAAGGACCGCGGCGTTGTCGATGTCGTGAGAGATATCCAAAAAGCGATCAAGCCCATCGTCGCGTCGCTTCCACCTGGCTATTACCCGACCTACGAGGGCCAATTTCAAAGCCAACAATCAGCAAGCCAGATGATCGCTATCCTCTTTGCAGTTGCGTTGTTGGGCGTGTTCTTCGTGCTTTATACGTTGTTCCGTTCCATCAATCTTGCCCTGCAAGTGATGGCAGCACTACCGATGGCCTTCATCGGTTCGGTGGCAGCGTTGGTATGGACAGGTCAAACGGTCACGATTGCGGCCATGGTCGGGTTCATTTCCTTAGCAGGTATCGCCTCACGCAACGGAGTGCTGTTGCTTCAACACTATTTGCATCTCGTCGAATTCGAAGGCGAAAGCTTTACGAAGTCGATGATCGTGCGTGCCGGCCTCGAGCGACTTGCACCGGTGCTTATGACGGCACTTACCGCTGGCATTGCACTCGTGCCACTAGTGCTCGCAGCAGGAGAACCGGGAAAGGAAATTCTCTACCCAGTGGCAACGGTCATATTGGGAGGAGTTGTGAGTTCAACAATGCTGGACTTCTTTGTTCATCCGGCATTGTTTTGGTTGTTCGGAATGAGATCAGCGCAGCGCGTTGTCCAGAGTTCCAAACAACGTATCGAACTGAATGAAGAATCAGAGGTGGATACCAATCACGTGTCCAGTTGAATGTTGCAGTCTGGATGGTTCAGTTTTCTCAAAAGGATTTCAGAGATGAAAAGTTACTTCCGAATCACGCTAGTTTGTTCGATGTCAGTTGTCGCCGTTGGCATGACTACGAATATTTCTTTAGCACAAACTCAAGCTCGGCCTGCGAGCCAAGCAAAACAGGTTCAGCCCGGGCATGAAGGCCACAACCACGAAGGTGATGCGCACGATCATGACCATGGCAAAGAGACGATTGCGTTTCAATTGCCGCAGTGGAAGACGATGCACTTTGACGACGCAGCAAAAGCCAGTCAGCACGCAGACATGGTGAAGAAGCTTGGTTGCGAAGTAAAACAAGACCAACACGCTGGTCACATTGACCTGACGTATCGATGTGTGCAATGGAAATCGATGGCAATCGAAACGCATCAACTTGCCGATCAATGGAGCGGCTGGCTCAAGGGTTCTGGATTCGACGTTTCCCATGCTCATCCGGACCCGACCTATGCAGAAGGCAAGGAAGCCGTCGAGTTCCGCTTGGTCAGTTGGAAATCCATCCACGGCAAAGGCACGGCGGATGATAAGAAACTCGTTGACTTGCTAAGTAAGCTCGGTTGCGAAGTTGTCGAATCTGCACACGCAGGACATTCAGATATCAAATTTCGTGCTCCCGTTTGGCGCGACGTTCACGTAGCAGATCACAAGACCGCTGACGAACTCGGCACGTGGTTAAAGAAGAACGGTTTCGAAGTTGCTCCTCACAAGCATTGATTCCTTCCAGCATATCAATCTAAGAACACAGAGTATCGGATACAAAAAATGAATAGCAAACTTATTTACATTGGCATGTTGGCCATCGTATCGGCCGTCGGCTGCAATAAGGGGGATTCTCCCGGTCAATCAATGAAGGAAGCGGAATCATCACTTAGCATGGATATGCCGCCACCGGCAACGGTGGAGATTCATGAGCATCCGAGCGAAGGCCCTCATCACGGGACGTTAATTGAATTGGGCAAAGAGGAGTTTCACGCCGAGCTTGTCCATGACGACAAGTCAGTCACCATCTATGTTTTGGACAGTGCGGCAAAAAACTCTGTTCCAGTCGATGCCAGCGAGGTGCTGATCAACATCTTGAAAGACGGCAAACCCACGCAGTTTAAGCTTGTTGCTACGCAGGTCGAGGGTGATCCCAATGGGAAATCATCGCGATTTGTCGACAGCGGTACTGAACTGGCCGGTCACCTAGATAATGAGGCTGCTGCTCCCAAGTTAAGCATTACCATCAACGGAAAGTCTTATAAGGGTACAATCACTCATGAGCATGACCATGATCATGCCCACTAGTGACTAATCGTTTATTGATGGAGGTATTCGTACCATCACTTCGCGTCGGAGTACTCAAGTCATCGCTTTTTGTGCAAGTTATTTACACTGGGAAGAGTCTGCGATATGGAGAAACTAAAGATCGAGTATCGATTGCTGTTCCCAGCTGAGGTAACTCCCGAGGATGCGTGCATTGAGCGATTGATAACGACACTAACATCAAAATCCGGTGTCGATTCGGCGCACTTGGTTGCCTCGGCAACAGATGATGCAAATGTTGTTTGCATCCACTACGATCCGTCGGTTGTGTCGACAGCTGAACTTCGCGATGCTGCGATAACAGCGGGAGCAACACTCGATGCGACGTACGGCCATGTGTTCAAGACAATTCCTGCGACCCATATGCGGCGTGCGTCGGCAATTGAAGCTCATCTCACTAGGATTGACGGTGTCCTTGAGGCCGTTGTTTCTCCAGACGGAAAGATTCGTATTGAATTCGATCGAAGGCTAACGAACGAATCCATAATAAACGCATCACTTCAGGCCTGGACGAATGACTCCATAGAACCCAAAACGCCGCAGGCCGGAGATAACCATGCAGAACACGAACACGCGCATCACGGTAACCACGCCGAATCGCCGCATTCGCATGGCGGGGTCTTTGGCCCGCAGACCGAGCTGATTTTTGCTGGACTTTGCGGTGTGTTTTTACTCGTTGGCTGGTTATTGGAAACTTTCTTCGAGCTCGACGCGTGGGTGCCTTTTGGATTGTTCCTCGTCGCATACTTTTTCGGAGGCTATTACACCGTCACCGAAGCGATCGAGAAGCTTCGTTCGGGCAAGTTCGAAATCGACTTTCTAATGATTGTGGCTGCTGCAGGCGCGGCGACTTTAGGAGCATGGGCTGAAGGAGCTCTATTGCTGTTCTTGTTCAGCATTGGCCATTCGCTAGAAGGATTCGCGATGGGCCGCGCTAAGCAGGCTATTGAGGCGCTAGGTCATCTAGCTCCACGCACGGCTCGAGTTCGTCGTGGTGGACTCGAATCGGATGTGCTGGTCGAAGAGTTGGTCGTGGGTGATGTCGTGGTGATCAAGCCAGATGAGCGAGTACCAGCCGATGGTTTTGTCATCGCGGGTTCCTCCAGTGTGAACCAAGCTCCCATCACTGGCGAAAGCGTTCCCAGTGATAAGCGTGCAATTGCCGATGGTGATGCTGCAGCCGCAGATCCCGAGACGTTGCCAGCCGAGAATCGCGTGTTCGCGGGTACGATCAATCAGTCTGGATCACTGGAAATCCAAGTCTCCAAATTGGCTTCGCAAAATACTCTGGCTCGCATTGTGACAATGGTCAGCGAAGCCGAGACACGAGTTTCGCCGACTCAAAAGTTTACGAAGAAGTTCGAGCGGTACTTTGTGCCTTCGGTCATCGTCGGCGTGATTCTGTTACTGTTCGCACCGCTGATCATTGAGGAAGCATTTAGAGATTCCTTCTACCGAGCGATGGCTGTCCTAGTTGCCGCCAGTCCATGCGCACTGGCAATCGCGACACCGAGTGCAGTTCTTAGCGGCGTAGCTCGAGCTGCTCGCAGTGGAATTTTGATCAAAGGTGGCGGACCTTTAGAAAGCTTAGGAGGTCTCGATTCGATCGCGTTTGATAAAACGGGTACGCTTACCGAAGGCGAACCCAAAGTTACCGATGTTCGCACCGCTGACGACGTCGATGAAACTGAATTGCTAAGGATCGTCATTGCCGTTGAAACCCTCAGCAAGCACCCGCTCGCACGAGCGATTGTGCGTGATGGAAAGAAGAAGTTGAGTGATGACAGCAGTGGAAGTCGAGGTGAAATCCCACAGGCCACCGATTTGAAGAGCATTACCGGCCGTGGAATTCAGGCGATGGTCGATGGCGACCTCGTTCATGTTGGCAAAGATGATCTGTTTGCTGAAGTCGAAGGATCGCCGCTGCCCGATGCGATCCGAGCGATTGTTGAGTCACTCGAGCAAAACGGTCGCACGACAATGATCGTCCGTCGAGCGGAACGTTACCTGGGGGTGATTGGACTGATGGATACGCCACGCGAAGCTTCCAAGCGAACGATCTCGCGACTGCGGGATCTCGGAATCAAGCGAATGATCATGATTTCTGGCGACAACCAGAAAGTTGCCGACGCGGTTGCCAAAGAAGTAGGTCTCGATGAAGCTCGGGGTGATTTGATGCCCGACGACAAGGTCGCTGAAATTAAGAAGCTTGAAGGTGAAGGTGGCGTGGCCATGGTTGGTGACGGAGTCAACGACGCCCCAGCAATGGCCACAGCTTCGGTGGGTATCGCGATGGGAGCCGCTGGTAGTGATGTCGCATTGGAAACAGCCGATGTTGCTCTGATGGCTGACAACCTAGACAACTTGCCACTCGCGATTGGACTAAGCCGAGCGACACGGCGCATCATACGTCAGAATCTTTGGATGAGCCTAGGCATGGTCGCGTTCTTAGTCCCCGCCACAATATTTGGACTCAACATTGGCCCTGCCGTCGCCTTGCATGAAGGGAGTACGTTGGTAGTCGTATTCAATGCGTTGCGGTTGCTGGCGTATCGAGACTGATCGTTAGTTCGAATAACTTAATGCTGAGATCGCAAGTAGATTTTCGAATTGCGGACTTTCCACATCAGCTTCAAAGTTGTGTCTTCGCTTGCAGTGGTTACCTTGGTTGGCTAAGCGGCAAAGCGCGTTTGCCTATGAGCATTAACGCGATGATAGCAAGGACAGCGAAACCAGATCCTAGCAGCAAAGCCGCTGGAGCACCAAACCGGTCCCAGAGAATTCCGGCACTTAAACTTGCAATCAGCGTGGTCAAGCCAGTGAGTCCATAGAAGAGTCCCATGGCAGTACCTCGGCAATCGCTCGGGGCATGGTCGGCAATCAACGCTTTTCCTACACCCTCGGTCAGTGCCATGTAAACACCGTAAATCGCCATGAGCGGCCACATACCCCAAGCTGCTGAAACTGGCAGGAGCGCAAACCCGGCGTAGACGCAAGCGTAAATGACCCAGCCGACGATGATGATTCGCCAGCGTCCAATTCGGTCACTCAATGCACCTGCGGGATAGGACAAGAACGAGTAAAACAGATTGTAGAACGCATAGACCATGACTACGGCCCACGGGGAGTAACCCAGGTCGCGAGCTCGAAGCAATAGAAAAGTGTCACTGCTGTTTGCGAGCGAAAACAGAACCAAAACTCCTAGCACATACCAATAGGACACTGGCAATTTAGCCCAAGCTTTGGTCGTGGCCTTGGTCTTGGGAGATCCTGCTTCCATCGACTTGCTGTCATCCCTAGATGAAGATGAATCGTTAGCGTCCGTCTTCCGAGCTTCCGACTCTTCTACCATGAAGGTTAGGATGAGGGAAGCAAATCCTAATACAGCCCCGATGCCAAAGATCGATCGGTAAATCCAAGCTGGCGTTTCGGTCGCCGCGTTTATTGCTTCCCCCGAAACATTCGATTGTGGCGTGCCTGTAAGCCACCACAATAGAAAGGCAGAGAGCAGCACACCGACGATTGCACCAGCGGTATCAAATGCTCGGTGCAGTCCAAACGCTCGTCCCCGCTGCTCCTCTGATACCGCATCCGCGATCAATGCGTCGCGAGGGGCTCCCCGCAATCCTTTACCAAAGCGATCCAGAAGTCGACCACCAACTACCAAGGGCCAAACCGTTGCCAATGCGATGATTGCCTTGCCGAAAACGGGTAATCCATATCCCCATCGAATCCATTTGACTCGGCCTCCTTGGCTTCCTTTGCGATCGCTTCGAATGCCAGCCACTGCCGACATGATGGCAACTATAAAAACAGCGCCACCTTCCATCGCTCCCAATTGCGTTTTCGATGAACCGAGGACACCAATCATAAACAGCGGCAGAAGCGGGTAAACCATCTCACTGGAGACATCCGCAAAGAAGGAGACCCAACTCAGAATCCAAACCGGACGCGGCAACTGACGTACGCTGGCTGAGTCTGCATTTCTTTGGTTTTTTGGCATAAGGGCTCCGACCACGGTTTTTGAAAGCAATTCAATGAGGCACACATGATCGAATCAGTATCGATATTCTGCCATCATCCCCGAGCCATCCCCAGTTGAATAGGGATAAAACCGCCATCGAGCGTTAGGGTTATCGGTCGCGTCGATCGCACTCGCCGCCAAGTATGCCATCCACCATCCTAACGCAACTTGTGACGGATAGTGCGCGTTATCGTTTACTCGCGAAAGTGGTGCGATGGCTGAACCTGCATAGAAGAGAACCTTATAGCCACGGTTTTCAGTCATCTTGGCGGCGGTGATGAAAGGCAGCGAACCCATAAACGCGTGACCGCTGATTCCATTGTTGTCTCGCATCGGATGCCATTCCGAACTTTCATCTGTTTCAGTCGGTCTTGAACCTCCCGTTACCTGTTGCATGATGATCAATGGCGGCGCGCCTACAACAAAACCTCGAATAGATCGCTCACCCCATCGGCCGCTCGTTTCCACAAAGGCATTATCTGGAAACAGTTCACCGGCAGCCCAGGCTGTCGCGAAAACGGGCAGCGTGTACATTCCATTGCCGAGTTCCTTGCTGGCGTGCAGGGATTCAAACCAATCGTCCGACGTAGCTCCACGGACGCTACTTTGAAAATGTCGATGAATGCCATCATCGATCGATGAGTTTGCCATTGCACCACCAATAACTAAGCCTCCACCAAGTAACGTTAGTGACTCTGGCGAATAAAAGTTCTTTTGATCGTCCCACATGCGTTCAACTAGGGAGGACGGTCGCTCGATTTCAAACAGATTGTTGAAATCTGCTGTTTTCGTTCGGGCACCTGGGAGCGGATCGAATTGCCAGCGATCTGAATCCAAAAGATCTGGACGCAAGTCGCCGATAGCCGGCGTCCCGTCGACTGTGGAAATCTTCGAATCGTTCGCGACAGTTGAAATAGAGTTGCTAGAGGGATGGGCAGGTGCTTCATCGACGGGAGCAGGCTGCGCTGAAATCAGGGTAACCTTCGATTCTCCAATTGGCCTATTGACCTGTCGGACCATCGTTGGAGGAGTGGCAATGGACTGTGAAGTCACCAACGGAACATGGCACCCCGAAGCGAGCAGCAAAACGCTAGCAATCAGTCCAGCAGCGACCCACGAAGTGAATGTATGTCGGGGGACAACCTCAGCTATAAATGACAGCATCATGCGTTGGAGGAACTTTCACTCGCCAGGGCGGGGTCGCGACCTACGGGATTTGACAACTGAACTCGTGGGATTTGGCGACAATAGGTGCGAGGAAGTCGAGGCTACAAGCCGAACTTCGGCAAGTTTAGTAATTGTGAGAGAAAATGAGGAGATTCGGGTTGCACGAGATTGGATTCTCATCATTTTCTCATCTTCTACACCTAGAATCCAACTCACCCGTTCCAAGATCCTATTTTCCGAAGATTCGTTTATGCGTGTGCTGGTAGTGGAAGATTACGATCCCATCCGTAGCGCGGTTGTTCAGGCTCTTACCGAGGAAGGGTATGCTGTTGATTCTACGGACAATGGACGCGATGGGCTGTGGCACGCCAAGTCTGCGGAACATGACGTAATCGTGCTCGACATTTTGTTACCCCATGTCAACGGAATAGAAATCCTCCAAACGCTGCGAAGCAGTAACAACCATGTTCCCGTGTTATTGCTCACAGCCCTCGACGAGGTTGATCAGCGAATCAAGGGTCTCGACGAAGGTGCCGACGACTATTTGGTCAAGCCTTTTGCGATCGCTGAGTTGGTCGCGAGAGTAAAAGCGCTTCTTCGTCGCAGTTTTGGAGATGGAAATTCTATTATTGAGATTGGATCGCTAAGAATCGACACTTCCGCTCGATTGGTTTTCTGTAATGACAAAGCGGTAGAATTAACGGCTCGCGAATACGGATTGCTCGAATTGCTTGCGCGACGACGTGGCAAAGTCGTTTCACGAGCGGAGATCTGGAAAAGCTTGTACGACTTCCAGGCCGACTCCTCAAGCAATGTCGTCGATGTTTACATCGGATACCTACGCAAAAAGCTCGATCCTGCTCAAGGCCCATCGATGATCCAAACTAGACGAGGACTCGGCTACGTACTTACTGGTCGAAATGAATAATGTTTCCATCACTTCGCTCTCGCCTTATCACACTCATCGGTATAGGCACTACAGCCTTATTCTTAGTTGGTTCAATCGCGACTTCGCTGATATTTGAGTCATCTCTCTGGTCCGAATTTGATTCAGCCTTATTCGATCGAGCTCGTAATCTAGGACAACTGATAGAGCAGGAAGAGCATGGCCTAAGCTTTGAATGGCTCGAAGGAGTCGGCTTGCCGAGTCCAATATGGGCCGAACGCGAGGTGTTAACGGTTTGGTCCGATGGGAAAATGTTGGAAGTCTTGCCACCCAAAGCGACACCCATAAATGTTCCACTAATTTCAGGGCCTCGAGCATTTGACATAAGGTTGGATGATGGCACTCGCGCTCGAGCCATCGAGTTTCGTTTCGCACCGCGAATTGTTATTGAAGGGGATGTCGAACAGCAAAAGCTGCTTGTTCAGCCAAAAGTCTCTTTGATGTTTGCCCGATCTACTAGTGACATTCAGTCGGCGATTTCTGTTTTGCGATGGACTCTGGCCGGGGTGGGACTACTTGGAGTCTTCGGAACTCTTGGAATGTCGTGGTTCGTTGTTGGAATCGGACTGTTACCGATTCAATCAGCAACACAGCGTATTGGGGCAATTCGCGCAGGCACGCTTAGCGAGCGGTTGCAAGATATCGAATCGCAGCCACAAGAACTAAGACCACTGCTTACCACCATTAATCAGCTATTGGGTCGACTGGAACAGGCATTTGCTCGGGAGCGATCGTTCTCAGCCGATGTGGCTCACGAGCTACGCACACCGCTGGCGGGCTTACGCGCTCAGTTCGAACTCGCACTGGCCCGCACTCGCTCGAGTGAGGATTATGTACAAACCATACGCAAATGCTTGGAAATCACGATACAGACCGGGGCTATTGTTGAAAGCTTGCTGGAGACCACTCGAAACGCCAAGGTAACACATGCCATGGAATCGGTCCCATTGCGTGTCTTAATAGTGGACCTTTTGAAAGAATCTGCGTCGATCATTTCGATACGTCATTTAGAAGTGGACAATCAAGTGCCGACCCACTTGGCGATAAACACGGATCAGCAGTCGTTGACGATTATTCTGCGGAATGTGCTACAGAACGCAGTTAGCCACTCCGACGTACATTCATCGGTTGAGATATCTACCAGCGAAGTTAATCTTGGATGCTTGATTGTTGTTTCTAATCGAGCCTCTACATTCCCCGTTGATGACATTGATAAGGTATTCGACCGCTTTTGGCGTGCCGATCCGTCACGGCATGAAACAGGATGCCACAGTGGTTTGGGGCTATCACTTTGCCAGCGGCTCGCTCAGCGTTGCGGTGCGAATCTAGAAGCCTCCTGTGACGGGGGCGTATTTCGCATGAAGATCTTCGTTCCCTTTTAGTTCCATCGATGCGCCGTGAATGGGTTACATGCACGGCGCAAGACGGTTTACGTTTACTAAGTCCAGCTACTTACCTTTGTTTGACTTTCCATCTTCGAGGTGATGCTTGGTTTCTTTGTCATCTTGGTCGTCATCATCATCGTCTTCGTCGTCATTTTCGTCGTCATCTGCGTCCCTGCCAACCGAAACTGTGATTTCGCGACCAGTCGCATCCACGTACAATTCGACGGCTTTGCCGTGGCTGACCTTTTCGAATTCATACAGAACAATTGTCTTACGCTCGAGTTTCAACTCAGCCTTTCCAGCGAACTTTTTGGCCGAGGCTTGGAGCTCCTTAGGTAATTGCTCCATCGACAACGAAGTCTCTTCAGCGATCACACTGCCTGCGGCCGTGACGATTACTTCAATTTTGGCGTCCCCCTTCATCCAAGCTGCTTCGTAAACCGTCTGGCCGGCTTCCGTTATTGACTCGACGCCAACCAATTTGGCAGCACCGGAACTAGCTTCGATTGCTTTCCGTGCCGCAGCGGGGACGTCATCGATACTCAACTTCTTCACGACTTCGGAGCTGTGCTCACCATCGTCGTCTTCGTCGTCCTCACCATCGTCGTCGTCCTCGCCATCTTCGTCTTCTTTGTCAGCTTTCTTGCTTTTTGCTGATTCACCGGACTTGGCGTTCTCGGACTCCTCTTGTTTCCCGTGCTCGTCGCCGATGATTTCAATCCCAATCAACCTACCTTTGTCATTGAATACCAATTCAACGATTCCGCCTTCGACTTTCGCTTCAATTTCATAGACGTTCCTTCCGTCTTCAGTGCTCAATTCAACTTTACGGATATCATTGCTATCCGTTACCAAATTGACGGCCTCTAGTACTCTTTTGGGTAAATCCGCAAGCTTGATGGTTTCTTCTTTTGTCGCATCTGCAGCTTGTCCCCAACTAGACTCCGTCAAGGTGGCTATTGCCAATACCATCAGGCTCATACACTTAAGCCAAGAATTTCGAGTTCCCATGTTTCCCATCTCCAAATAGTGCTTTTGTTTTGCGGCGAATGACACAGGTCGCCAAGTTGCGGCAGATTCTACGCAGAGCCGCATGAGAGGATGATGAGAGGCGTAAGATAAAGTTTTCGAGAAGCCCGAGTCTCTTAGAGTTGCGTTCTTCCCTAGTCGACTCTCATTCAGTTCTCATAAATCGACCTGTCAGTCCGATTGCAACGATCGAATGGATTTCACGTCCAGTAACAATTGCGAGGTCCATCTTATCGAAGGTGAACGAAGTGCACTGTCGCGTTGTAGCGGTCGAAACAATGATTAGCGAAATACGTTTTGTAAGTCTTGCAATCATTGATCTCGAGAGAACGACATGGATGTCTACAATCGATTCTTGGCAGTAGCGTTGGCTTTCGTACCGCTATGGATTGCTGGTTGCAAGGCACCCATCGCTTGTTGCGATCCGAGTCTCGTATCAAGGCAATTGGCTTGTCGAACGTCTATGTCAATGGAAACAGTTGCCCCTTGCCAAACGCGGATTCCTGCGACGGTCCTTTTGGAGGACGGGCTTAGCGAAGATGAAGCGGTTCTAACGGCTTTGTCGAATAACTCATTATTTCAAGCGACCTTGGCGCAACTCGGAGTTGCTGGGGGCGATGCCGTGCAGGCAACATTGCTGGCAAACCCACAGTTCCTGACCTATTTCCCGAGCGGTGCCAAGGAGGGACAGTACACGCTCTATGCCCCAATCGAATCCTACTTCTTAAGACCCGCTCGCGTCAAAGTAGCCAATCGGGAGTATCGGCGTGTTGGAGAGCAATTGGTTCAAAACGGTCTGAATCTCTCGCGCGACGTGCGACTGGCTTACGCGGATTGGGCTTTGGCGAAAGAACAAGCCGAACTGGCAACCGAAGCTCAAGAGATTCGGAGCCAGATCTCTAAGCTGACCAACGATCGACTGAAAGACGGCGATATCAGCGAACTGGAAACCATCGCAGCCAAAGTGGATGTCCTCAACGCGAATGCAGCCTTGGGTGTACAGCAAGCATCGATCAATATCGCTGAAGCTCGGTTAGCTACGTTGATCGGTTTGCCTCAACTCGGTCAAGCTCTAGTACCTGGAGACTTGTCGATGCCGCTTCTACCCGTTCAAAGCGAAGATGAACTCGTTAGTGAAGCTTTAGCATGTCGGCCCGATCTTCACTCGGCTAAATGGGCGGTCGCCGCAGCCCGCGAGCGTACCAAGTTGTCTCGTTGGTTGTGGCTTAGACTTGACGGAGTACTAGATGTCCGCGATGGCCCTGGATACACACGCACGGGATCAGGCCTCCGTTTTGATGTTCCAATTTTTAATCGTAACCAAGGTGGCATACTCCGCGCCGATTGGGAACTCAACGCAGCATTACACAACCGTGATGCCATCTCGGATCAGATTGTAGCTGATGTTAAGACAGCGTATCGGCAGCTGGACCAAGCGTATAGAAACTTGGAAATTCTCAAAAAGGACGTCGAACCTGCGTTAGTCGAGGCGTTGCAAATCGCTAAGAAAGGATTTGAGGACGGAGGTTCTGATTACTTGATCGTGTTACAGACTACGAACCAATATTTAATTGCGAAAGGTCAGATCCTGAATCAAACAGCAGCCTGCAACCGCGCAGTTGCGGAGCTAGAGCGAAGCGTCGGCCGCAGTTTGGTCGCACCTCCATTGGCTGCTGCTGAAGTTCTTGCCGCCACAAGTCCTCCGGCGGATGGTACCTAGGATTTAAGCCACCATGGTTTATGAGAAGCAGATGAGAGACGAAAACGCTGACGATTTACGGACTACAATAGACCTCCATGAAATCTTCAGTACGACAATTTGCTAAATACCGCCCTGCCAGGTTCTTGTTGAACGCAGCCATAGGAAGCTTGCTCTGCATCAATGGCTGCTCGGACAAGGCTGCTCAAAATCCAATCAAAAAGGCTCCAGCCAAGGTTGAAATGGTGCCTCATGAGACCGAGTTGGCTACTCTTACATTGACTAGCGAAGCGGTTAAACGGCTCGCGATTCAAGTCGTGCCCCTTGAGCAACGAGAGGTATCACGCCACCGAACTTTGGCAGGTGAAGCCAGCGTTCCCTCAGGCAGATCGATCATTGCATCCGCTCCTGTACCCGGTGTCATTGGTGCTGTGAATAACGTGTTCCCACAGCCAGGGAGCAAAGTGGTGGCTGCCCAACCACTGATGATTCTTCAGCCAATGTTGTCACCGGAGCGCGACGTGCCTACGCCTGCAGAACAGTTTCAAATGACTGGCGCGAAGGCGAATCTGATGGTGGCATTGGTTACCGCTCAAGGTGAAGTGGCACGTAGCGAGTCTGAAATCGCTGGACTGCAGATTGCGCGTGATCGAGCGGCCAAGCTACTCGCCGATCGGGCCGGCAGCCGCCGAGCGCTTGATGATGCTGAAGCATTACTGGGTGTATCTCGTTCCGTACTCGAAGCAGCCAAGCAACGAGAGGTGGAGTTGAGTTCACTGCTAAAGTCGCTCGATAAAGCAAACGCAAACGGACGAGTCGATCCCGCGTCGCCACTGACGTTGACCGCTCCTGTAGCTGGCGTTGTTCGAAACGTTCAGGTTTCGCCTGGACAGTCGGTGACATCTGCGGCACCACTCTTCGAGGTCGTGGATCTAAGCACGATTTGGATACGGGTGCCTGTCTATGTCGATCTCCTTCCAAAACTTAAACGCGAACAAGCTGTTCGTCTCGTTTCGCTCGACGGTTCAACACTTGGAGGCTCATCGCAAGTTGGCAAGCCGATCGCAGCTCCACCGACTGCCGATGCGTCCAGTTCCTCGGCCGACTTGTACTACGAAGTCGACAACCGTGAATTGAATTTGATGCCTGGGCAACGAATCGGCATCGACATTCCCATGACAAGTGTCACCGAGGCATTTGTCGTCCCTTCCTCAGCAATTCTCTATGACATCTATGGTGGAACTTGGGTCTATGTTCAAACATCCAAGTCGGACACAGGTACCAAGTTCACACGTAGCCGCGTGTTACTTGAGTGGGTCGAGGGAGATTCGGCAATTATCTCCAAAGGTCCAGCAGTGGGTACATTGATCGTGACCGATGGCGCAGCCGAATTGTTTGGGACTGAGTTCGGAGCTGGCAAATGAGCTGGCTCATTAGAACTTCCCTCGAACTTAGACTGCTTGTCATCATTTTGGCGATTGTGCTGGTAGTCGTTGGCATTCGCAATAGTGACTCGGTGCCGCTAGATGTCTTCCCGGAATTTGCTCCGCCCCTGGTAGAAATACAAACCGAAGCCCCGGGCATCTCCACAGAGGATGTCGAAAGTCTGATCACGGTGCCAATCGAAAATGCCGTCAATGGCATCCCTTTTGTGCAAACCGTCCGCTCGAAGTCCGTTTTGGGCCTTTCTAGCGTGCGCATGATCTTTGAGCCGGGCACGGATTTGTTGGTAGCGAGACAACTAGTTCAGGAGCGTCTCGCGCTTGCCCAAGCTTCTCTACCTTTGGTTGCTCGACCTCCCGTAATCTTGCCACCACTATCGTCGCTCAGTCGTTGTTTGAAAATTGGACTTTGGTCCGATACGAAAAGCCAAATGGAAATGACCACGCTTACCAAGTGGACCATTCGGCCAAGATTGATGGGTATTGCCGGTGTCGCCAACGTGGCGGTGTGGGGCGAGAAAGATCCGCAATTGCAAGTAGTTGTCGATCCCGTGCGGCTCAATAACCATGGTATCTCGCTCGATGCCTTGCTCCAAACCGTTCGCGATGCGACCGCCGTCGGTTCAGGAGGTTTTGTCGATACACCGAATCAACGTCTGGCGTTGCGTCACGTGCCTGCAGTGTACAACCCAGATCAGCTTGGCGAAATTCCGATTCGGACAGGAACATCAAGATCCGTAACCAATCGAATTGCCGGCAGTGCATTGGCTGCCAATGGTTCGCCGCTCCGAATTCGGGACGTTGCAGAAGTACGATTCGATTTCGCACCGCCGATTGGTGATGCGATCATCAACAATCGACCAGGACTGCTTTTGATAGTTGAAAAGCAACCGTGGGCAAATACGCTCGACGTGACGCGTTCGGTCGAGAAAGCCATGCTGGATCTAAAACCGGCAATGGATGGAGTGCAGTATGACACGACCATTTTTCGTCCAGCGACGTTTATTGAACGCTCGCTTGCTAATCTCAGCCACTCGATGTTGGTTGGATGCATTTTGGTGATCGTTGTTCTCGTATTGTTTTTATTCGATTGGCGTTGTGCATTGATTAGCGCAACCGCAATTCCACTGTCGCTGATCGCGGCCATGCTGGTGTTGTACTATCGAGGCGGAACAATCAACACCATGGTATTGGCTGGTCTTGTGATTGCCTTGGGCGAGGTGGTTGATGACGCGATCATCGACGTAGAGAACATCATGAGACGATTGCGATTAAACGCGATCGCCGAACATCCGCGTTCAGCATTCGGCGTGGTATTTGATGCTTCGATGGAAGTTCGGAGCGCAGTGGTTTACGCTACGATTATCGTAGTTTTGGCATTCATGCCAGTGTTCTTCTTGACGGGACTCGCAGGAGCATTCTTCAAGCCGCTGGCAGCGGCGTACATTCTGGCAATCCTCGCCTCTCTCGCGGTTGCATTGACGGTTACGCCGGCCATGTCACTATTCCTATTGCCAAAGTCTGCAACCAAACGTCACGTTGATGGACCGCTAGTTCTGTTCTTCAAGCGAGTGTATCGGTTAGTACTTAGTAAAGCCGTTCGCTTTCGCTGGGGAACATTGATTGTGACCTCAGTTATCTTCATTCTAATCGCAGGTACGATTACTCGATTGGGCGAACAGCTCATGCCCAAATTCCGTGAAACAGACTTCTTGATGCATTGGGTTGAGAAGCCTGGTATTGGTATCGATGCGATGGATCGCATCACTTTACGGGCAAGTGAAGAAATGATGGCGGTTGACGGCGTTTTGAACTTCGGCTCACACATTGGTCGAGCAACCGTCGCTGACGAAGTGGTCGGTCCAAATTTTACTGAGCTATGGATTAGCATTGACGACAAGAAGGACTATGACAAAACGGTGGCCAAAGTCCAAGAGATAGTGGATGGCTATCCGGGCTTGTATCGGGACTTGCTGACTTACTTGACGGAACGCATCAAAGAGGTTCTTACAGGCACCAGTGCATCCATCGTCGTGCGAGTCTTTGGCCCTGAAATGGATGAACTAAGGTCAACAGCCAATTTGGTTGCAACTCAAATCAAACCGATCGCTGGTGTCACGACGCTTAAGGTCGAACCCCAAGTGTTAGTGCCACAGATTTCTGTGCACATGCGTCCCGAAGCGGCCTCGCAGTTCAATCTCACTCCCGGCGCTCTAATGCGCAGTGTCACGACTTTGGTCAATGGAATGCAAGTCGGCGAGATCTACAAGGATCAGAACATCTTCGGTGTGATCGTGCGTGGGAAAACAGAATTGCACAGTGATCTGCGGACACTTAACGAGTTGATGATTGATACTCCGACGGGAGGACAAGTACCTCTAGGTGATGTCGCAGAGTTGGCGATTGTTCCAGCGCCCAATGAAATCAAACGTGAAGCTGCTTCGCGACGAATCGATATTACGTGCAACGTCGATGGTCGAGATCTCGGTTCCGTCGCCACAGAGATTGAACGGGCCGTTCTTGCCAATGTAAACTTCAAACCCGGCTACCATCCTGAGTTTCTAGGTGAGTACGCAGAAGCCAAAGCGTCTCGCAATCGACTTTTGCTGCTTTCTATTGCATCTATCTGCGCGATTGCGGTGATCTTATACATTGACTTTCAGTCGTGGAAACTAGTCGGCATGATTCTATGCACCTTGCCATTGGCGTTGCTGGGTGGAGTGCTCGGCGTCCACGCTTCCGGAGGTATTTTGTCGCTTGGTTCGCTCGTAGGTTTTGTGACCGTGCTCGGCATTGCAGCGCGTAATTCCATTATGCTCATCAGCCACTATCGGCACCTTGCCACCGAGGAGGGCGTTACCAGCCAAATGGAATTGGTGATGCGTGGAGCCGAGGAGCGTCTCGCACCGATCATGATGACGGCATTAACCACCGGTCTTGCGCTCGTTCCACTGATACTGACCGGTGAGATACCCGGACAGGAAATCGAGTACCCGTTGGGGCTCGTAATCCTATTTGGACTGATCACCGCAACGGTTGTGAATCTCGTCATTCTGCCAATTGTCTGTAGCTTCCGCTTTGCCCATGCGATCTTTCAAACGCCGGTTCGATCTGCCAACAGTTGAGTTGCTTCACCAGTAAGCTCAATTCGAGAACACACTCCATGAAAATCGTCTCGAAGCTATTCAGATAGCAAGCACTCCTTCGCATAGTTTTCCCGAATGTTTTGCTCAATCCATACATCCGTAAAAGACGATCAAATATTGAGGCTGTGATAGAAAACTGTAGAACTTTTCAAAAATGCGTGCAGGAATGCAAATGCAGATCGGTTGCTAGCAAACATGGATTATCTGCGAAGCGTCGTCTGTGTTGGCTTTGTTGCATTGTCAACTTTCTTGACAGCATCAACTCTTCAAGCGCAGGTAGTCCCAACTACTGCCTCGCCTTTCTTACCGAGCAGCGAGGAAAACCTCGAAGTGATTGGAGAGACGGACCTGCTAAATCGCATGCAGGCTATGGAATCGCAATCGGTTGAGTTGCGTGAAAAGATTAAGATTCTAGAAGATGCGAACAAGCGGCAGGATGCCGCCAAAGCAAAGTTACCCAGCGTGACTATCAATGGAGTGTTCCAGGCTGATGCAGTCGCGTTCGGCCAAGATGATGATAGTCGGGACGCCTATGGACGCGTTGAAGGTGGTGGAGATTTCCGTCGAGCCAGGCTCAGTGCAAAAGGGGCCGTCACGGATCGCATGGACTACTTCATGCAAATGGACTTTGCCTTCTTCGGAAGACCGACCTTCACCGATTTATGGGTGGACTTCAAAGACGCGGGCCCACTCGGTACTGTTCGCGTTGGCCAATGGAAGCAACCTTTCTCTTTGGAAGTCGTAAGTAGTTTTCGGTACACGACCTTTATGGAAAGGGCGGGCACATTTCAAGCATTCACTCCGTTTCGTCACCTTGGGATCGGATTCTACGATAACTCAGACGACCTCAACTGGACTTGGGCTGCTTCTTACTTTCGAACCGGACAAGACCAGTTTGGTGGATCGTTAAGTACAGACGGCGGAAATGGGTTGGCAGGTAGATTGACTCACCTTCTCTGGTACGATGGCGCTAAGGGCGAGGATTACCTACACGTTGGAGCTGGCTATTTTTTAAATGCGCCGCCCAATGAAAGAGCTCGATTCCGGAGTATTCCTGAAATCTACGTTGGTGAGTTTGTTGTGCCAGCTGGAGAGCCTATTGGTACCAGTGGTCAAGCGGTTCCGGATGTAGCCAATGGAACGCCCTTCTTTGTTGATACTGGAGTGCTGAATGGTACGAGCCTGTCGCAAAGTTTTGGAACTGAGGCACTGTGGGTTCGAGGGCCTCTGTCTTGGCAAAGCGAAGCGATCGGAACGTTGGTCGACACATCCACAGTGGGCAACGGTTTCCTTTGGGGCGGCTACTCACAGGTTGGCTTCTTTTTGACCGGTGAGCACCGTCCCTATGATCGTAAGGCGGGTGCAATTGACCGAATCATTCCTTGCAATAGCCTTTCAAAAAACAGCCGCGGCCTCGGAGCATGGGAAGTTGCCGCGCGTTGGTCCTACCTGGACCTTACCGACAAGCAAATTCAAGGCGGTGACATGCAAAACATGACCATTGGCTTGAATTGGTACGCAAACCCGTATTGCAAATGTGTTTTTAACTACATCCATTCTTGGGCCGAATCGCGTCCGATCCGCAATGGAAGTATTGTTGGCAATCAGTTGATCTCATCGGAAACAGATGCTTGGGGAATGCGAGTCCAATTGGACTTCTAGCTTTGACTGGTCAATTCGGACTTCGGATGCAGCTCAGTCAACAATACGACTGGCAAATACAAAATAGCCGCTAATCGTTGTGGCGGCCATAGCCACACCTAGAAAACACGATGGCCAAAAGGTCAAACCTGTTCTATTTGCAAACGCAAATGGAACGAAGAATGGCAAGCCAAGCGGGACCAGGATGAGTGTTTCTCTCGCTAGTCCCGTGATGACTGCCATATCCTTTTGCGCGTACCAAGTCATCACAAAAGCAAGGATGCTCACAATGGGGAGCGAAAGTACCAATCCACCTAGACGCGGTGACCGACCCGCTATTTCTGAAACGAGAACGATCACCGCTGCCGAAATGAAAATCTTGATCGCGTAAAGCATTGTGGACTCCTCAAGGTGTACTTAGATCGGGTTTCAAATCCTAGTGTGCATGGTCGCCGTGGGCTTCTTCCTTGAAGTCGCCTGAATAGGGTGTTCCATCGATTACGCCGGTTAGTGTACCGGCGTACTCTTGGACCACTCCCAGTTTTTCATGCGTTCCAATAAATCGCGAAGCCTTTCCTGCTGGATCGCTTTCTTGCGGTGATGCTTTGAGGGCAACCTGCATCTCGGGTGAACCAATACTCAATTCAATCGATGCTGCATCGATCGGTGCGGGAGTCTTCTCATCGCTGCCGAAAACATAGACGGTCGCTTGTTGCTTGTCGTGGTCTACGGTGAACTCGACGTGATACTTACCTCCGCCCCAGTCGGCGACAGTACCTTCGTGTGGGCCGACGCCGTGCCCATGCCCCTCTGAACCATGATCGTGGCCTCCAGCACCATGGTCGTGCCCATGATCGTCCGCGGCCTTGGTCGATGACGTGGCTGTTGGCTCGGATGGCTTGTTGCAACCAACGAAACCGAAGATCGCTACCAATGCAAGTGAAATACCAAAACGCTTCATACTAAACTTCCTCAAATTGAAGGTGACTTTTCAGCGTCCACCAATCGCTTGGCGTCCTGACCGCTGAATTTCCAAAACAAACCAGGGTGAATCAAGAATTCACAAAACGTAGATGTAATTAGCCCGCCGAGAATGACCGTTGCAACCGGGTAGAGAATTTCTCGACCAGGTTCTTGTCCACCAATGACCAGCGGAATCAAACCGATGCCAGCAGTCAGCGCCGTCATCAACACAGGTGCCAGTCTCTCGAGACTGCCTCGCAAGATCATTGCCTTCGAGAAAACTTCCCCTTCTTCTTTCATGAGGTGGAAGTAGTGGGTAACCAGCAGAATACCATTGCGAACGGCGATGCCGCCGAGCGATATAAAGCCGACCAGACTTGCCACGGTCAGCGTCTGTTGGGTGATCACCAATGCAAAAACACCGCCGATGAAAGCAGTTGGCAACGCGTTGAGTATTTGCATAACGATCCGAACCGATGGGAAGAGAATCATCAACACACCGAACATGGCAACTACGGAGAGTCCTGCCAAAATCATGATCAATCGAGTTGCGTTCTGCTGGCTTTCGAACTGCCCGCCATACTCAACGTAATAGCCGACCGGCATGGCAACTTGCGCATTCACGCGTTGTTGGATTTCGGCAACTGCGCTGGCCAAGTCGCGTCCTTCTGTGTTGCAGCGAATGACGATGCGGCGGCGGGCATTCTCACGATTCACTGAGTTAGGGCCAACTCCTTCGTAGATCGTCGCTACGTCCCGCAGTTCAATCTGACCGCGTTCCGACTGACCTTCTTGGTGCGGTAGATCGATGCGTAATCGACCTAAGTTCGCATAGTCCGTGCGGTGTGCTTCCTCAAGTCTGACCAGTAAATCGAACCTTCGCTGACCTTCGAGCACTTCAGAAACCACTTGGCCTTGGAGAGCTGTTTGAAGCACTGAAGCTACATACTGTCTTGTGAGACCATGCATCGCCAAGTCATCGCCCCGTAGCTGAATGTGCAATTCAGGAGTCATTTGAATGGGTTCGACAATAGGCGGAGTCAGGCCAGAGACATCCGAGATTGACGACTTAACTTTCTCCGCAAGCGTTAGCAGCGTGTCCAGGTCGTCGCCGTGGATCTTGATCGCAATTTGTGCGTAAACCCCGGAAACCATATGGCTGATCAAGTGCGCTAGTGGCTGTTCCACTTCGATATCAACTCCAGGGACTTCCTTGCCAATCCGCCCCCGCAAATCTGCAATCATCTTTTCGCGATTATGTGCAGCGTCAGGATTCATGCTGAGGATGTACTCACCGAAGTTGACAGGCGAAGCATGTTCGTCCATTTGTGCTCGTCCCGTGCGACGCACGAAGTTCAGTATCGCCCCGTCAGGATTGGTGGCGCTCTTTTGCATGGACTGAAAAACGCCATCGATACTTGTAGAAACTTGGTTCGAGGCTTGTAGCGAAGAACCAGGGGGAAGCGTCACGTTCACCTGTACGCTTCCTTCGTCGAAAGCAGGTAGGAAGTTGCGACCAAGCTGTGCGACTTGCCAGGCTGCCACAGCCACAATTAGCCAAGTCGCAATGACCAAGAGAGAAGGAAACCTCATGCTGAACTGAATCAACGGGCGTACAAGCCATTTGAGTGCCCGCAGCACCAAACCATCATGTTCTCCATGAGTTGCTTTCGAAGTCGGCAACAAGTAGTACGACAATACGGGTGTCACCGTCAGTGAAACCACAAACGATGAAAGAATAGAGACAATGTAGGCAAAGCCCAGTGGCGTAAACAGCCGCCCTTCAACACCCGACAAAGCAAAGAGCGGCAGGAATACAAGGATCACCACGACGGTACCAAAGAAGATCGAACTGCGAATTTCTTTACTTGCGAGGTAGACGACTTCGAGTGCCGGAAGTGGTTGCTCGCGTTGGTTGTTCTCTTTTAATCTTCGAAAGATGTTCTCGACATCGACAATCGCATCATCGACCAGCTCGCCCATCGCCACTGCGATTCCGCCAAGCGTCATGACGTTGATCGATAATTCGTTGCCACTGATCCAGCCGATAAAGCGAAAGGCCAGCGTGGTCATCACCAACGACATGGGAATCGCGGTAAGCGTGATGAATGTGGTTCGGAAATTGAGCAAGAATAGAAACAGAACGATGACCACCAGCGTTGCACCAATGGCCAACGCCTCAGCGACATTGAATACTCCGCGATCGATGAAGTTCTTCAATCGGAAGAGTTCCGAATTGATGACGATATCCGCTGGCAACGAGGCTTCTACTTCTGCAAAAGCAGTTGCCGCGTTATCGGTCAACTTACGGGTGTCGATATGCGGCTGCTTCACCACAGTAAATACAATTCCGCTTTTACCGTTGACACTACCATCTCCACGCTTCAGTTCGGGGCCTTCGATTACCGATGCAACTTGTTCAAGCAGGATGCTTCGTTTCGATGACTTAGCGACAGGGACCTTGAGCAGCTCGTCAATCACATTGTGACCGCCAGTCCCGAGCCTTCCGAGAATGCGGATCGGTCGTTCGGATTCACCTTTTATGGCAAAGCCACCGCTGGCGTTGATATTGCTTTCACTAAGTGCCCGCTCGACGTCTTGTACCGTCACGTCGTACTCAAGTAGAGCGGTTGGATCGAGAAGTACTTGGTACTGCTTGCGATCACCGCCTTGCATGAAGACCTCGGCGACCCCATTCACTTTTAACAGTCGTGGACGAATCACCCAATCGGCAATGGTTCGTAGCTCAAGCAATTGCTTGGCTTCCGTTTCAAATTGAATCTCGTGAATACCGGAGGCGAGCTTGACCGTCGCGTGAAAGCGGCGACGTGCGTCGTCACCTTGGATAAGAAGAGGTTCAACAAACTCGAAGGGGACCGTTTCCCAAGATTCAGGCTTACGGCGATCAACGACGCGCCACAGCTTCATCGATGGCTCGCCATTGCTAGTGAGCAACTCGGCCATCAACTTGGTTTGTCCGACGGCAACAAGCCTTCCTCCGGTCGGACCAGCCTGTCGATAGATACCGGCTACAACGATCTGTCCCATAATGGACGAGGGCGGAGTCATTTGAGGTATGACACCCTGAGGCAGAATACCCTCGAGAGTTATCAAGCGTTCGCTGACCGTTTGACGAGCGGCGCGTATATCGGTTGACCAACCGAATTCGATATACAAAACATTGAGGCCGGCGGTTGTTTGGCTGCGGACTGCCTGGACGCCATTGGCCCCCATCAATGCAATCTCGATCGGCTGCGTAACCAGCGTTTCAACTTCCTCCGTTGCAAGGCCGGGAGCTTCGGTGATGATAACGACTCGTGGCCGATCTAAGTCGGGAAACACGTCGATAGACATCGTAGTTGTCAGATACGATCCATAGACAAGCACAACCAGACTGGAGATGAGCACCAGCGATCGGTAGCGTAAAGATAATCGGATGATGGAATCGAGCATTTCAGTTCTCCTTAGTGTGCCGCGTGGGAGGTGCCGTCCGCGTGAACGTGAAGACCTGGTTGCTGGCCGCTCGCTGATTGAGCCTTAAGTACTCGACGCAACGACGCGGCTGCGTTCTGAGCTAAAAATGTTCCAGGGGTGATGCTTTGATCGTTCGCTAAAACTACATGCGTACGATCTTCATGGAGAATGTGAACGGGTATTTGATTAAACAAGTCGCCGTTTTGTCGGTAAACGTAGGCGTCTGCTCCCTCACGTACAACGGCTTCGGAAGGCAGTACATAGACATTGGCCAACTTCTCAACAGGCACTTCAATTCGCGTGCGTTGTCCAGGTCGGAACCGCCACACCAAGAAGGTCATGCCATCTTTCTGGTAAGTCCGCGATTGGTTGATCAGCGGCACGAAGAAGTCGAAGGTTCGCGTGGCTGTGTCGATTGTGTTTGAGAGATGGCGAATTTGGAATTGTTGATCGATAGCCGGCCATATTTCATTGGAGTCCTCCGCGAACTCAAGTCCAAGTGGGACTTTGTTTTGGGCTGCTTGTTCGAGTAGACCAGCTTCACGTTTGAATGCATGACCAATGACGAATAGCGACTGGTGATTGGCTAAGTTGGCCAGCAAGTCTCCTGCTTGAACGGTTTGCCCAAGCTCCACGCCCAGCGAATGCACTTCATAGCCAATGTCGCTGGCTACTTTGAATCCAACGGTTTGGATCTCAGGCTTTACCAGCCCATCAAGCACCGTCTCATGGGCGCGAGGAGGAGGAGCAAGAACCTCGATCGTCGAGATAAACGCACCATCGGTAACCAAGGCAATCTGGTCAGGGGTCAAGCCGCGATTGAGAAGCTCTTGCTTGGAAGCCTGAATCAACGTCTGTTGACGCTGGAGTTCATTGCGTTGTTCGATCAATCGCGAACCTGAAACCGCACCGGAACTAGCCACCGAGTTGAGTCGTTCTATTTGTTCCTGGACAAGCTTTACTTCCTGAGAAGCTTTGTAGAGCTGCGTTTGGGTTGCTTGCAGGTATTCGCTGAACAGACGTAGCGTTAGCAAGCGTTGCCCTGGCTTTACGGTATCGCCGGGGAACGCATGAATCTCGGCAACCACGCCAACCGCCGGTGAAGTTACGCCGCGATCGGATACGCCAGGTCGGTCGGCAACGACACCTGGAATCGTGAGCGTTCGCCAATAGTCGGTCGGCCGAACTGCCTTGACCGCTAGGTTCAGGTTCTTTCTCGCCTTTTCGCCCAGTTCAAGCATCTGCAGTTCAGATTTCCCTGCAGTCTCTTTGGCAGACTGTGCAGCAGATCCCTTCGCAGTTTCTCGCGACGAGCAACCGACCGATTGAATAATGAAAAGTAACAAAAGGACGCACGTTGGTGCGAACACTCTATGGAAACGCATGATTGGCGGAACTTCATTGAATGAAGCTGCATTGCGTCAAGTGACCACTTGAGGGAGCTGAGCAGCAGGTGAAGGCTTGAAAGAAGAATACGCGTCGATGGAAAGCAAATGCTCTCCGTCGAGACGAATCAAAGCCTTAGCGCAGCATGGAGCAGATAGAGCGGTAGCTCAGTGGTGGTAACGAGTGGTGGACGATCGAGCCTCGAAGGTGACCGAATCCCTGAAAAATAGTCTTCATATGTTTCGACAACAGCGCACGAACCATCCTCGATCGAAATTCGATCGGAGGTGGTGACCATGAAGTCTGCAGCGGTTACGTAGACGGCGTCTGATTCGTGATCGACGGATTTTTCTACGGGTGCGGGTTTGGAATCGTCAGTCGCATGGTCTTTGCCATGACTATGGCCATGATCGTGATGCGAGTGCCCATGAGATTCATCGCTATGACCGTGCTTTGGAGCACTTCCGACGTGGATATGGGCTCGCCCCTGGCTTGGCGATTGATGCGCAGCAGACCCATGAGAGTGAGCAAGGGAATTGCCCACTACAAAGAATGGAATCAGCAAAATCGCTATAAGTCGGTGCATTAGTAAAATCCTATCCGCATAAGCTTAGGCCACGAATAGCAGTTCGGACAAATTTTTAACAATGCAATCAGAAAGCGTTGCGCATTACCCGGCCGCAATGTTCGCAACGTGGCACCCCTTAGTGAGGCAGATCAATGGATAAAAAAGAAACCCGAGTCAGGCAGACGATTCATAACCCAGAGTCGTTAACCCGGCGGTTTTCATAACCCAGAGAGTCTGAGAGTATTTGTCTCTAATTGGCCCCCAGAGAGGGGCTGTTTTGGCGAGAGTCGCGACCGGAAATCGAGTCTCTGGAGAGTGGTCGAGACCCCGGAGATTGCAGGAAAATACGAAAAAAGCCGGTGTTTTGCGTTGCTGCAATACACCGGCTTCTTCAAATAACCTACTGCGGTCAGTTTCCTAACCAAACAGAGAAGTTGAGTGTGACCGACACCTCGCGAAACTCGCCTGTTTTCTCTCGTCCGGGTTA
>JAIYDN010000082.1 GCA_027487485.1 Planctomycetaceae bacterium
ATTGAGACCCGGAAGATTGCAGGGAAATACGAAAAAAGCCGACGTTTTGCGTGATTGCAAAACGTCGGCTTCTTCGAATAACCTACTGCGGTTAGTTTCCTAACCAAACAGAGAAGTTGCGGGAGCAAAACTTGAATCCCGCAGAATCGATTTTTTTGGAACGTCCGGAAAAGTCGGTTGGCTCAAGGATGAATCATGGAACGTGGCCTATCTTTCATTCATCCCCTTGAGAAAGTAAGAACTTATGAAGATTGAAACACTCGGCGATCTACTGGAATCGTACATCGCAAAACGCTTGAAATCAGGAAGCCCTAACACAATTCGATTGTATCGCCACTCAATCAGAAGCTTCGAGAAAACACTTGGCGCAACAGCAAAGCTTGCCGACCTAACAGATGACAACATCGAGAGACACATGTGGATCATTGTTCAACGCGGTGGTTCGCCTGCGTCAGCAAACAAAGATCATGGACAACTTACTGCTCTTTGGCGGTATGCGTCACACAATCGAATGGTTGAAACCTGGCCAAACGTCCGGACTTTAGTTGAACCAGAAAGGGTTCCAATGGGATGGATGCCGGAAGATCTGGAAAGACTGTTTGCGGCGATCAATTCAGTTAAAGGGGTTATATGGACTGTCGAGGCGAGTCTCTGGTGGCGTTCCCTTATTCTTGTGTTGCTTGACACCGGTGAAAGAATCGGGGCAATAAGACAGTTGGAGAAGCAGCATTTGCAAGGCGACTATCTGCTTGCGCCTGCTAACATTCGAAAGGGAAAGAAGCGGGATAAGCTCTTCCGCCTGAACGCAGAAACGCTGAAGGCATTGCGAGAAATGGATAGTCAACACGATAGCAAACTGCTATTCCCATGGGACCGTTGTGACACTTACATCTACAAGCGATATAAAGCGATCTTGAAAATTGCCAAACTAAGCTATGATCGTAGATCGCAATTCCACCGTTTACGACGTACAGTTGCTAGCGCCGTGGCAAATCAAGGCGGCGATCCAACCGCTGCACTTGATCATGCATCTCCACGTACCACCAAGAAATACTTGGATCCAAGGATTGTAGGAGAAGTTCCTACGGCGAACCTAGTAACAACCTGGCGGCAATCACCCTCACTTAGGAACTGAAAGACCAAATGACAAACGACGATATCGAAAGGGCTATTGAAGCTGAGCGAACGCGGTGCCTTGAGTTGCTTGAAATCTACAGACCAAACTTCGATCAGTCGACCGATAGGTTTATGGGTTCGGTCTGGTGCAGAATCTACAATCAGATAAACATGGGCGTACCGTCAGATGGTGCTGCCTTCGGTCCCCATTCAATATTCGAAGATGATGATGATGATCAAGACGATGACGAGTTCGACGCAGATGATGATACTCCTGCTTGATTGAGTAGTATTGCCTCATACCTGCCCCGCTGCCGGCAGCACCTGCAGGACAATCGATTCCGCGGAAACCAACCTGACCGCCGGGCAGCGGTCGCCCCGGGGGCGGTCAAATCCTAGGTACGGGCTTTAGCGTAGACCGCTTAGCAGGCGCGCATATTTTTGGCGACATTTTTAGGGGGGGGTACCTTCCCTGTCTTTTTTCGGGATAGTCGCAGTCACTTTCTAGTTTTTCCCGAACTCGCCCGAAGGGTACTTTGGAACCTTTTTTCCCCTACGGCTAAACTTGCTGAGCCGTAGCCGAAACGATCCAACACAGGTGAGTAAAGAATGCGAGCTGAGCAATACCGTCGGCACAAGGCTGGCCTAGTCAAGAAGCAACTGGACCGGAACTCGCGAGCCGAAGTTATCGCGAAGCGACTGGGAGGGATGCGACCCATCGACCTGCGACGCAAGTTCAACGTATCCGACCAGACTATCTGGCGAATCCTCAAACTAATCCCTCTCATGCTCCTGATCAGCGTGTGCTGCTTGGGTTGCGACCAAGTCCTACCACAGACCGTCCGACCCCTTGCACCCCCTAAGCTTGAACAGCCAGTCGTCCAACTGCCCGCACAACTGAGGCAGAAGAACTGGGTGGTTCGTGGCGAGGGCTCATGCGTTTACGCCTCGTTGACTACGGTCGCACGATGGTGCCATCGGTTCGATATTGCCAATTGGCTTAGCGATCCGACACAGAACGGCGGCGGAGAGTACGGAAGCCGACTCCGCCAGCGACTGGATGCGGTCGACGTGAAATACACGTATACCGATCGAGCATCGGTTGCGTTCTTGGATTGGTGCGACGAATCCCGAAGAGGATGCATCGTCTGGTGGAAACCAGCTCATTGCTGCACCTTCGCTGGTTGGGTCTCAATGAACGGAAAGAAGTACGCCGCGATCATCGACAACAACCACCCCAACGTTTACGAGCTAACCGAAGCTTCCGTTTTTGTTCAGGAGTGGATTCGGTACGGCGGATTTGGTCTGACTCTTTTGTACGATCCCGCCTCACCACTCCCCTGGCTCAGCTACTCAGAAACTTGATTGGTCAAAAAATGGAAACCCGCAAACTCACGGTCTCTTTTGGATTGCTCGCGCTCGTCGTCTTGCACGCCTTTATGGTACGCGTCCCCCTGCCCGCGATCGACCATCGGCCAATCGCCCCTAATTCTTTTTGCTTTGACACCATCGAGCAATCGATCACCCAACGCACGCCACAAGTGAACGTCCAAGCCCGCGACGAAATCAAACGACAGCAACCCGCCACGCCTGCAATAGAACTCAAGCAGCAAACCAAGGCGGGCGATCGCACGATCAAGCGGTACAACCTGGATCTCTTTGTTGGTACCGATGAACAGTCCAAGCAATTGCTACGCTGGTTTACTTCGGATCCCAATCTCAGCAAGGTCGCCTCGCGTTGCAACTATCAGGTCTATGCCACAGGCGACCCGTTGTACAAGGCCCGATACGAGCAATCCGTCCCACCTTCCCAGTTCCCGGCTATCGTCCTGACTCGCCCCGACGGAGGCCATTGCTACATTGCTTCCCGCGAATCAATCCCAACGGATCCCGCTGTGTTACTCGCGGAAATCAAACAGGGCACCGAGACGTCAGCCCGAGCTGCTCAGCTTGCATCCGTACCTGCTGTCCAAGCCTCGAGTAGTTCTTCGAATCCGAATTGTCCCGACGGCAATTGCCAGCCAAGACCCGATCGCGACCGTCCGTTCTTCCCCGATCGGTTGGACAGCGGAGGCCTCTTTCCTGACAAGCAACCTGCCTCGATCGACTTGGTTCAAACCATCTTTCGCCAAAGCGGCATTGGCCTTGAGTCTGTCGCGTTATTGATCCTAGCCGCAGTCGTCGTCTTCGCGATCCTTCGTCAGCGAAGCTAGACCCACCAACCAATTCGCCATCAGCCAAAGGCCAACCCATGTTCACTGTTCTCATCATCGCCGCCGCGATCGCACTTGTGTTCGTGATGTTCATCAAACCCAAGCCACCCACCAGCGGTCCAACTCCGGCACCCGTGTTTGACTTTTCGCAACTCGCGGCAGTCCGCACCGCCGACCCCGTTCCTGATCGACGCATGCAGTTGATCTCCAAACGATTGCAAGACGTGGAGGACGAACGCATCACCAACGACGCAATCGAGGATCTCCTCGCCACGCGACCCAAGCCAGCTCGAGTTTCAGTGGCTGGGTCTTAGCAGCCATGCCAAAGCGAGCCACCCGGGCCCAGCTTTTAGGCTCGCGAAAGTCTAATCGCAAGCCCGGCGCCAAACCCGATCCAAAGCGACTCGATCGAGCCAACGCTACACAACGCGGCTACGATCGACGATGGAGAAACGCGAGACTTGGCTACTTGCGATCGCATCCCTTTTGCGTTGTATGCGCCAAGCAAGATCGATACATCACCGCCAACGTCGTCGATCACGTCATCCCACACAAGGGAGACCAAGATCTCTTTTGGGACACTGACAACTGGCAAGCCCTTTGCAAACCATGCCACGATCGAAAGACAGCCACCGAAAGCCAACAGCCGCGGAACTGACACGCTCGCAGCCGCTTTCCAACGTGCCATCACCAGAAGGCTACCACCTGGACCAGTACGCAATCGAGTACTGGAAAAAGCTGGCACCGCAGCTGGTCGAAGCCAACCTGCTAACGCCGTTACACCTGGACACGTTCGCCGCCCTCTGCCGAACCTATTCCGAGTACTTGCGATTGTGCATCTACCTGGAGGAGGACGAAGAACGCGCAACGTTCATCGTTTCCGAATCCGGCTACGAGCAGACGTCTCCACAAGTCACTCAACGCGACAAGGCCCTAGCCAACCTGCAAAAACTATGGCCCAAGTTTGGGCTCCACCCACACTCGTTAGGCCAAATGCGAAAGCACGGAGGCCTCGGAACCAACAGCGCCAAGAGCCTCGTTGAATTCGCAAAGTCCAAGTATGGTCCAAACGAAAGCCGCAATTGCAAAGCGTTAAACCCACAAGCACGCGGATCATCGAAGCCCGAGCCAAAGCCAAGCGCGAAGGCTGGCTCCGCTGGATCCGCCAAGGCGAAGGCGAAGAAGCCGACGAAAGGGCGATCCTCAACGGTTGCTGGTTCGACGAAAGACGCGCGGACCACTGGCTAGGATTCGCTGACCAGTTCGGCACGCTCACCGAGGGAGCTTTTAACGGCCAACCCTTCAGGCTACTCAACTGGCAAGCGACCGACACCAGCCGACTATTCGGTTGGCAACGGTTCAGTCCCGAATGGGGATACAACGTCCGACGCTTTCGGTTTTGGTACGAAGAAGTCAGCAAGAAGAACGGCAAGACGCCACTGCTTGCACTGATCGGCAACTACCTTTTGTTCGCCGATTGCATGAGCCACGATGGCCTACAGCGACAGATCAACCTGTTCCTCGCAGCGACAACCAAGAAGCAGGCCGAACGCTGCTTGGTCCATGCGATCCGACAGATCAACAACAACGACCAGCTCCGCGAGGAAGCTACGATTCGAAAGCTAGAAGGCTTTCAGTCCGTTCAGTACTTAGAGAATCATTGGACAGTGGTCGCCGCCAATCCGGAATCAGCCGACGGCGTCAACGGTCACTGCCTGGCAGACGAGTTCCACCGGTGGAAGGGCTTCGAGTTCTTTCACTCGCTCCTATGGATGCTTGCTTCACAGCCCGAGGGAATCTTCGGATCCATCACCACGGCCGGTGAGGACGGCGAGAACGTTTGCAAGTATACACACGATCACGCTCGCGACGTAAACGCGGGCCGAATCATTGACGAACAATTCCTTGGAATCATCTACGCTGCCGACAAGCTAGACGATCCCAACGAAGAAGCCACCTGGTTCAAAGCCAACCCCAGTCTCGGCACCACGGCCGATGCCCCGATCAAGCTCAGTACCTTCCGAGCCGACTACGAAGCCGCCAAGGCGGACCCCTCGCAATGGTCCACGTTTAAGCGACTACGACTTGGCCTATGGAATTGTAGCACAAACGGCTGGCTCGACACGGCATGCCCACGCGGCATCGACGATTGGGACAGCGGACCAACCGAACGCAAGACACGACTCAAAACCAGCGGCAGCCGGATCGATTGCTACGACGCCTTCACCGACGAAGACTTACTCAAGATCATCAAAAGCAACGCACGCGATGACGACGGCGAAACGATCACCACAACTTTGGCCATGGACTTGGCAGCCGTTCGCGACACGGTCGCCGCAGTTCTGACCGTACAAGACAAGGAGCAATTACTTTGGACCCGTCCATGGTTCTGGCTCCCCAAGGCAGAAGCACAACGACAACGCAAGCGAATCAACTACCAAGCCTGGGCTGACATGGGAGCGATCAAGCTCACCGAGGGTGAAGTGATTGATTACCGCGCGTTGCTTAATGACCTGATCGACATCTTCGAGAAGTTCCGGATCCAACGGTTCTATTACGATCCGTTGTTCCAAGCCGAATGGCTCACGCAAGAATTGGAATCGAACACGAGCGCTGAACGAGTTCAGTTCCCACAACAGTTTATTCACTATGCCCCGATGGTCGCGGAGGCCGAACGACGGATCCTAAGCAAGACGATCCGACACAACGGCAACCCGGTCCTAACGTGGCAGATGGCCAACGCTATTGCACAGGAGAACGCGAACGGAGGAAAGAGAATAACGAAGATCAAACGCGGGTCCATCAAGAAAGTGGACGGCGTTCAAGCTCTGCTAATGTCGCTGCGAGACAGCGTCCGAGCAGAAGAGTACCAAGACGACGACGACATAATTGACATCTAGATTTACACCATGAGAAACATCATTGATTATTACTGCGAAGAAATTGAAGGGAACGTCCACTGCTAAGCCGCGAGTACTTCGAAGCCCGGTCCTGTGGGTCGGTGGCAAGGGTTCCAACTTTGGTTGGATTACCTCCCAAATGCCGAAACACTTGATTTACGTTGAGCCCTTTGGGGGCGGTGCTTCGGTACTACTTAACAAGGCTCCGGTGGACAACGAGATTTACAACGACCTCGATAAACGCCTATTCGATCTGTTCAGTGTTCTTCGCGATCCCGATCAATCGAAGCAGCTGATCAAGTTACTGAAAAAGACGCTGTATCACGAAACGGAGTTTCATACGGCCTGGGCTAACCCACTCGACTCCGACGGTGTTAAACGTGCACGCCAAGTGTTCGTTCAGCTCCGGTACGCATTCGGTGGCTTTGGTTCACGAGGCACTAAGCCAGGCTTTGGTTTTGCGAAGTCTGGCTCCAGGGCCTTGGCTACCAAAAACTGCATTGACGAGCTCGAAGCCGTCACTGAACGATTGCGCACGGTGACGGTCATGAGCCGATGTGGGATCGACGTCATTCAAAGATTCGATTCCAAGGACACGTTGCATTTTTGCGATCCACCCTATGTCAGTTCGACACGGACCGGATCGCGAGACTACATCCACGAAATGGTCGACGACGACCACAAACGACTGATTGACGTTCTAAAGAAGGTCAAGGGCAAGGTAATGCTTAGTGGCTACGGATCGCCGCTCTACGATTCCCAGCTTAAAAACTGGCGACGTGTCGAACGAACACAAGCCCTTTCTTGCTCCCGAGACAAGACGCAAAAGAGAACTGAAGTTCTTTGGATGAACTTCGAACCGGACACTGAAACTTAGAAAATCGATAGGGAATGCCAATGGCAAACGATCCATCAGAAACCCAGCTCGAGCGATTCCTTAGCATCCTGTTCGCAGCGTTCTTGCTCGCGATTCCAATCGCGGTTTTGAACTTAGGTCTAGGCTTGTTGTTCCTTGGATTCACCAAAGCCATCGGTCTTTCCATTGTCACGTTGATAATCGCTTTTGGGTTCTTCACTCGAAGGATTATCAAGCAAGAACGCGAGATGCAAAACTAACCATGCCCAACTGGCTTTTGATCCTTCTATCCCGAATCGCAACCAGCGGCATCTTTGCTTTGCTCAGTTCGAAGCGAGGCATGCTCTTTGGTGGCTTCGGATTCTTGGTACTCGGTTCGCTCTTTGGCTCGATACCGTTCGTCCTGATCGGCGCGTTCGTCATGCTCTGGGCAGCAACTCGAGTAACGGAGCCAACTGAGTGAACCTTACCAAACTCTTCAGTTGGAACCGCAGCAAACCCGAAGCCGTTTCCCCGGAAACGGCTTCGGAATCCGAGGCTGAAACCAGGTCGATCGAGGATCCCAATACTCCCTTGACGTGGGCCAATCTCAACGAAGCCTTCGGCCTTGGCTCCGATAACACCGCCACGCCGGTCACGGTCAACCAGCGCACTGCCCTCGGCTACGCTGCCCTATACCAAGCCGTCTCGATGGTCAGCGGTGACAGTGCAAAACTACCACTCAACGTCTACCGCAAAACTGCCACCGGGCGAATCGTCGAAAGCAAACACCCAGTCCACCGCAAGATCGGCATGCACAGCATGCCCAACGCGGAGGTCAACGGATTCAAGTTCTGGCGACGCTTCTACGTCAGTGCTTGCCTTTGGGGCAACGCTTACGCCTGGATCGATCGCAACAACCGAGGCGACGTCATCGGCCTTTACCAACTGCTCCCCGATCGCACGTACCTACAACGTACCGGCGGAGTACTTCAGTGCAAGTACCAAACCGCTGGCGGTACCCGCACGTTCGACATGTCCGACGTGATACACGTCGAAGGCCTGTCGATCGACGGTATCGCGGGCGAGAACCTGATCCGAGCCTTCCGCCAAGACTTCACCGTTGCCCTATCCGCGAAGAACTTCCTGGCTCGTTTCTTCAAGAACAACATGACGGCCGGTGGAGTCCTGCAGGCCAAGCCTGGCACCAAGCCCGAAACCATCCGCAAGATGGAAAAGCGAATCGAAGAGAACTTCTCCGGATCCGACAAAGCATTCCGCACATTGGTACTGCGCGACAACTTTGTCTGGCACGCCACTCAAGTGGATCCGCAGAAAGCTCAGCTCAGCGACATCAAGGACGATTCCGCCCGCGATGTTGCACGCATGTTCAACATTGCTCCAAGCCGCCTGGGCCTGAAGGACAGCATCAGTTTCAACAGTGAGGAGATGGCTCGGCAGAACTATCACGACGGAGCCCTGTCGCATATGCTCCTCGCGACGAGCTGCGAAGCTACGACGAAGCTGCTCACCGAACAGGAACGTGCCGCGGGCCTGTACCTTGAACACAACATCAACGCCCTGCTATGGGCCGACGGGCTCACTCGATCGACCATCGCCAGCATCGGCATTCAGTCCGGCCGCTTCAGTCCCAACGAGACCAGGTCCTGGGAGAACCTCGATGGTTATCCCGGTGGAGACACGTACTACGTCCCCCTCAACGTAGCAGGCGTAGGCCAATCCCGCACGAAACGAAGCAGACGTAAAAGGCATTCGCTCCCCTCTCCCACTGGGAGAGGGGCCGGGGGTGAGGGATCGAACCTGCAATCAGCCTACCGAGCCTTAGCCACCCAAGCCTTCACGCGAGCCATTAACCGAGCCTCGATCCGCCTAGAACGCAAAAAGGATCTGACGTCCGACAAGGCAGGCATCATCGAGATCATCGACAGCACGATGCGGAACATTGGCCTGTTGACACAAACCGACTGCAGCAAGGTAGCTGAAGAATGGTTCAGCTCGATTGTCGGCTTGGACGCGGCAAGCCTTCGCGCCCAAGCCGAATCGAGCTACCTCAAGATCCTCGATCGAATCCTAACCCCAACCCCATCCCAACCCGAAGCGTAAGCGAGCGACCAAAGTCATGCCTATCACCAAAGACCAAACCGAAGAATACACCAAACTCGACATCAAGGCCTCCAAACTCGAACGAGAGGCCAAGACCTACCGCGATCGACAAGCACAACTCGAGGCTCTGTTCGAAGAGGATTTGAAGGAGAGCAAGAAGCCGTCGGTCATTCGCCACGGCTA
The DNA here is from genome assembly GCA_027487485.1 of Planctomycetaceae bacterium. Lineage (GTDB taxonomy): Bacteria > Planctomycetota > Planctomycetia > Pirellulales > Pirellulaceae > JBKCUI01. Next base: position 9,372 of record JAIYDN010000082.1, read on the forward strand.
CACGTTCGCCTGGATCAACGGATCTGCCACGGTGAAGTGGGCCGACGAGTACCTGAAGGAATGCGGGCCCGAGAAAGCCAACGAACTCAAGCAAGCGGCCGCCAAGCTCGCCACCGCAAGCAAGCTCAAGATCCTGCCCCCAACGATCTAAACTTCACAATTCGAACTTCTAACTTCAAACTTCAAAATGCGCCATCATCCATCCCAACGCTCCAGCAATCAATTCGTCCCAGCGAAATCCGGATCCAGCAACCGCAACCACCTGCGAGTTGAGAAGCGGGCAGCGAGTGAATCCAAAGTGATTCGCGGCTACGGCAGCGTCTTCTACAACGCGGCCGATCCGGGCACCGAGTACTGGCTATGGGACGACATCGTCGAACGCGTGATGCCCGGCGCATTCGACAGCGTACTCGCCAACAACCCAGACGTTCGCGGCCTGTTCAATCACGACAGCAACTACGTCCTGGGTCGAACGACTTCTGGTACCTGCCGACTCAACGTCGACGAAGTGGGCCTGTACTATGAATGCGACGAATCCCCCAACGATCCCGATTGGGCACGCGTTGCCGAGAAGATCAACCGAGGCGACGTCAACGGCAGCTCCTACAGTTTCGTTCCGAAGTCTACGGTATGGGAGGAGATCACGGTCAACGATCGCAGCGTGTGGATCCGCTGGCTCAAGGACATGGACACGCTTTACGACGTGGGCCCTGTCACTTTTCCTGCGTTCACGGCCGCAACCAGCAGCCGCAGTACACTCGCGATGGAACATCCGGAACGAGCTTTGCTACTGGAAGAACGGAACGCATTCTTACGATCGCGAGAAAGCAATAAGCCCACCGACGGCGTCGCAGTTCGTTTAGCACTTCTGAACACTGAGAACGGAATCTAAAGTGAGAATCCCCGGTACACCAACAGACGGTGTTAGTCTCACCGTACTGGCCGACGCGTTAGCACCTTACGCGACGATCAGTAGCGTGAACTCTGCGCTCAACACCAAGCTCAACACAACGGGCGGTGCGGTGTCTGGGTTACTCAGCTTCAGCGGCCTCGATTCGGTAGGGGTCCGCCTCAAATCTCTTACGGCTGCCCAGTACTCTGGGCTGACTCCCGGTGAAGGGGATCTGTTCCGTGACTCAACAGCGGATCGAATCGACGCACGCTTGGCTCGGGGAACGGTGGAATTGCTTGATTCGGCTGGCGGGCAGACGATTGGTGGCAATCTTGCTGCCACCACGTTGATGGTTGGTGGAGCTAGTGGTCCATTGTTCCGAAACAATGCAGGCACGATTGAGGCTCGGAACAATGCTAATAGCGACTTCTGCAATTTCACTGCGTCTCAAGTTACAGCAAATATACAAGTTCGAACCAATGCCATACTGCGAAACTCAGTCGCAACATTAAGTCTATTCAATGGTAATGTGACTTCGAACTTTCATGCTGTCACTGTTCCTGGTAGCGGGGGTGTACTGTCTAACTCAAGCGGTATTGCTGGTTGGTTTAGAATCGACTCGGCAATCAATCAGACTGGCACCGCCGGTTCGACTGACTTTCTTATCAATCGTACCGAAACGGCAATGGGTACAGGTGCTCACAACTTCCTTGATTGTCAACGGGCTGGAGTTAGTCTAACGCGAATTGACCGTACCGGATCAATCACAACATCAGGCGTAACGAACTTTCTTGGAGCAACCACAGGAACTAACTCCTGGTGGTCTGCGACGGTCCAAGACGTAGCATCGGGCACATTCAGCATTAGTAGCCAAAACTCTGGAGCAGGCTTTACGTTTGCTTCAAATGGAGTGTTCACACTAGCTGCTTTGAACAGTGCTACAAATGCTTGGGCCATTAGCTCTACGGACCAACACATAAGATTCCCAAGCACGGGTCGATTAGCATTCAGTTCGACGACATCCTCATCGGGTAGCACGGATTTTAATATATCCCGCAATGCTGCTGGAGTAGGACAAATCGGCACAACAGCCAACAACGCTCTAGGGTCTTTGTTACTTACCAACCTAACAGCAGGTGGAGCAATCAATGTCGGAGGTTCAGGAGTGGCCACTCCAACCACCCTTGGGGGGACTGTTCTCTATGCTCGGCAAGTCGGCTCTAGTGCAGCTAACTGGAGAGGGCGAATTATTGCTGGTGGCGACAATGTCGCTTTCCTTATGGGCGAATACAATTCGCAAGCATGGCTTGGTGGCCACGTCGCTGCCTTGAATGCTTGGGCACCATTACGAATCAATCCAGACGGAACGTCTGACTTACACTTAGGAAATACTTCGACGCTCACTCCTGGCGGTACTGCAATCTTGCGTCTGAATAACGCAGATAGTACCGCTCACTTGACAGGCGATATGTATGTCTACAACGGAGCCAACTCAACTCGAATCGCAAGAACTGCGGGTGCTAATGGAAGATTGATAATCTATCGACCAAACAACGGATCGGCTATTGCGGTTCAATTCGGTGGCGGCAATGACGAGATATTCATAGGTCAAAGTGCTGAAGGAAGTTTGAGGGCTAATGCTGGAAACTTAGCTGTCGGAACTTCTGGCGGTCTCATTTTAGATAGTCTCACCAACACGTTTACCTTTCGAGGGTCAGCCTCAACTACGATGGCAACCTTGACGGGCTCGGGCAATTTGAATCTCATTGGCGAATTGCAACTATCGACCGACACGCGTATGCAGCGATCGGTGCAGGCGTTGACAACACAGGTTTTTGATACGTCGCTAGCCGCATGGCAAACTACCCATCGTTCCGAAGCAAGTGCGACTGGTGCTAGATTCTCTGTTCTAGGTGCCACTCCAATCGTTCGCCAATCACTCCCAGCAGCTGCAAGCGATGCGGCTACGACTCAAGCACTAGCTAACTCGATTCGTTCACTACTTATCAATTTTGGATTCGCAAACTAAGGACAATTTCACCCATGGCAACATACGCAAAACCATACCTTTCCGGCCTCAAGCTCAACCTGCACGAGTTCGTCGCCAAGCAGTCAGGCTACAACCAACAAGGGGCACAGGTCACCGCGTTCGGAAAACAGCGACGTTCGCTGTCGGTGGACTTGGATCTTTACCTCGGCGACAAGAACGTGGGCCGACAGACGTACACTTTCACGGATAAGGAGCAGCCTGCAACCGCATCGCATACGGGACTTCCTGTCTACTCCGCTGTGATCTCCGAGGATGTCACCAACGAATGGGAAGAGAGAATCGGCGATGTTATCGATGTAGAATTCCCAGCCTACTTCGATGATTCGCCAGAGGCAAAAGCTACCGGCCCAGCCGTGTACCCTCGCATCAATCGCATCGAGGCAAGCCTTCCTTATGATCGACCTGCCGAGCGATACATTGCAGCGGTCATCGGGCTGTACGAAGACGCCGAATTCACACGGCAGATTCTTGACGCGGACTTCGTTGTCTTGTTCGTGCAAGACGATTTCATCATCAGACAACTCGGTGGCCAAGAACCGACGCCCGAGCAGCTCGCCAAGATCCGCAGCGAGCACAATCAGTATTCGCTAAAGGACTTCGTGAACAACCCATCCGTCCAGCTATCGATCGGCACGCTGGCTGCCAGCGTCTTCGCGGTCTTGAAGTCCCAAGTCAAGCAGTGGCAAGGCATCGACGTCCAGACCATTATGTCCGCCTTTACGATCCCAGTGGAATAAAATGCTCCATACCATCAGTGTCAACCGACCGACGGGAAAGTTTCTCTTCGCTTTCCCCGATTCGGGCAACATCGCCAACTACACCAATGGACTTGGAAACCGAGTCGCTATTCTGGAATCGCCTGGTCCGAACCTCGGCAGGTATACGGCCCAGCTCGACGACCAGATCGATACTCTTTGGCGTATGTTCGAGGGGGCCGACCAACCAAACTGGTGGGATTCGATCGCGTACTTTAATCTGCAATCCGCTAGCGTCATCGTGACCCCGTCAGTTGGCCTGGGTGATTACGACGTTACCACGCGTGAACTGGTACTGCCGTTCGATGCTCAGTACACCATTGTCCGCGTTGTCGTCGACAGCGCTGGGGACCAGGTCACTCTGCCAGCCGGTTGCACTTTCGAGCTGACCAACGCCAACGAGCTACATCTTGCAACGCTGGTGCCGTCCATCACCGGAGCAGCTTACACCGTTGTGATTCCGCGGAATCTGACCAACCAAATCCGAACGATCAACTTCGCTCTGCGAGATCCCACCACCAATCTCGCCCTAGACCACGGCACCATTCAGTTCACCTACGCTGCCACGGAACCATCGTAATTCCCTCCCGCCTCAAGGCTCCAGCCTCAAGCCTGTTCCGGGTACTTTGGAACCTTTTTCTGCCTAGGTCTACACTTCACGTCTGAATTGCCCAGTGACTCTTCACGGGCCAGACGTCTTGACGCTGGCACGTTGGACTATCTCACTCATGCCAGCGTCTATACGCGACGGTGGGCAGAAGATGCCGTAAGGCTTGTACCGTCAAATCTTAGTGGGTCCAACTCAAGCAGGAAACCAAATGTCGAAGATCAAAGAACTCCGCCAAAAAGCTGGTATCGCGGCTGCCAATATCCGTGCTCTCGGAAAGGCTTATCAAGAACGCGAACAAAAACGCGAGAAGGATGCGACCGTCGTTCTTTGGCCCGATAACACCCGATCCGATTGGGACAAGGCAAACGCCGAATACGACGCGATCAAGGAAGAGATCGATACTCTGGAGAAGTCTGAAACCATCTCCGCTCGTATGACCGCCCTGGACGAATGGGAGAACCGCAGCCGGACTGACAACAAACCAGGTCTAGACGATGCTTTTCCTGGCGGCGACGACGAGACCTACGGCGATCGCGGATTCAACGATGCCCGCAGCGTCCGTGAATTCGAACGAGCCGAACGCGATCGACGCAACTGTATGCGGATGTTCTTCGCTGGCCATATCAATGGCGGTCAATTGATCACCAGTGAAATCCGCGAAAGCTGCGAACGACTCAACTATTCTGTAGGGTCACGCGATAGCAATCTTTCGTTCTCACTCGGTGACACCGACTACCTTGCTGGCCTGCAACGTAAGCTACGTCGATCGCACCCATCGTTGCGATCCGAGCAACGCACGGAAACCCGATCCATGACCAAGGCGGGTGTAGGGGTCGGCGCTGAAGTCGTTCCGATCACGTTTTTGGAAACGCTCGAAATGGCCATGATTACCACAGCCGAGCTGTTTGCCTACATCGACATCATGCGTACTGCGACCGGCGAACAGATTCGCTGGCCAATCGGCGACGACAACGCCAACGAAGGTGTCCAACTGACGGCCGAAGAAGTGGACATCAACGCACTTGCTCAGCCCGATGCTGCCCTGCAACAGCTAACTCTTGGTGCCTTCGACTTCACGTCCGGCATTGTCAAGGTCAGCATGCAGCTGTCCCGAGACAGCCTGCCGAACATCGATTCGGTTGTCGCACAAATGCTGGGAGAACGTCTCGCGAAGATCAAGCTACGACGTGCAACTACTGGTAACGGTACCACGCAACCAGGTGGTTTGACGATCCAAGCCCCGAACGGTCGAACGAGTGCTCTGGCAACTGCGATCTCGCCGACGGACCTGATCATGTTGCAGCATAGCGTTGACAAAGTGTATCGAGGCAACGGTCGCTTCATGTGCCACGACTTGATTGTCCAGGCCCTGCGATTGCTGAACGATTCGCAGAACCGTCCGCTTTGGCAATCAGGTTTGCAAGATGGTGTCCCCGATCGGTTGCTTGGTCAAACGATCATCACCAATAACTTCATGGCCAGCACGATCGCGACCACCAACGTCACGATGTTGTACGGTGACTTCCGTTACTACAAGGCTCGCGAAGTTGGGGTGATCAATCTGATCAAGATGGTCGAGCGATTCATCGAGCGACTTCAGACTGGATACATGGCTGCTCAGTCGTTCGACGGCCGACTCCAAACCTGGACCAACGCCGCAGTCGCCCCGGTCAAACGCTTGACCCAAGCGTAATCGCAGTGCGGGATTACAGTCCCGTTTGATTGCCTGTCCGCTAGCCACCGATTCTCAGGGTGGCTCGCGGCATTGAGAGCCCTACTTATTCGAACTTCGAACTTCGCACTTCAAACTACAAACTCCACCATGGTACCAATTCAACTGATTCTGCTCACCTCACTCGCTGGCGACTCAACCAGCATCGCTGCGCACACGCTCATCAACACAGACGAAGCGACGGCGACAAAGCTGCTTGAGCACAAGTTCGCACGCGAGTTAAAGAAGCATGAGCCAACGGAAGAGCAGCTTTCAAAGGCTGTTGATTTCGTCGATACTGTTTCTCGCCCGGAGGCTGACGAATTCGATGGAGAGGATTCGGCCGGTGATAACGCGAACGATGGAGACAGTGATGGCGATCCAGATGGCGACGCTCCAAAGCCAAGCCGACGTAAACGAAGCCGCCCGGCTGATGCAAGCTAGCGCACTGATTCAAGCCTACGATCGAACCGAAACATCGTTTGGCGAAATCTACTGGTCCTGGCAATCGAATCCCAAACGATTCCGCCGCGACTTTACGATCCGAGTGATCCAACGATCTCGGATCGAACGCGTCAAAAGCAAATCCAAGTGGTGGCAGATCGATCCCGATCGATTCGCCCAGATCACTCAAGTGGATCCAATCGACCCTCCCATCGAGGTCCAATGCGATTGTCCACGCCTGGCAGCCTGCTCCCGAGCCTGGTTGCTCCTGACCGATCGTGACCGCAGACGTTTCCGCGAAAACTGGTGCAAACAAATAGGGCTGACATGCATCTCGAAAAGCTCACGGAACCCGGCTTCAACTCAGTCACTCTCGCACGCCTGCGCAACAACAGCAACATCCCCCCTGGCCAAGACGAAGACTTCCTGATCGAAGCTCTGAAGTCCGCCGAAGACTATGTGGAAAGGTATCTGGAATGCACGATCGGAATTGCCGAATGGCGATTGACTCTCGACAGCTTTCCGCCAGCAAACGAGCCATTGCTCATCCCGCTCTGGCCAATCAGGAACGTGATTCTAATCGCGTACCTGGACAGCCAATCGGTTCGCCAGGAACTGGACCTCAATCAGATCGTGCCGCCCAAAGGGAACGATCGGTACCACCTGAAGCTTAAATCGGGATTCACGTGGCCGACTACCTTATGCGAACCCAACGCGGTTGAAATCGATTTCACTGCCGGTTTTGCAACACAAGCCAAGATCCCTGGCACGATGACGCAAGCGATCAGGATGCTAGTTTCGCATTGGTACGAGAACCGTGAAGCGGTCTTGACCGGCACGGTCAGCAAGGAAATCGAGCTGGGTGTCAGCAGCATGCTTTCAATGCTCGAAACGGAGTACGACTGAGAACATGAGCAGCGAACAATACTGGATGGTTCTAGGCAATGGCATGCCACGCTATCGCCACCCGACAGAACTGAGTGCTCGAACGGAAGCCTACCGATTGGCTTCGCTGAATCCTGATTGCACGTTCACCGTCTTGCAAGCGGTCGCCTCGGTCCGGGTGCCACGTAACCCGTTACCATGTTGGCTCAGCTACGACCAGCCACACAAGACAATCGCAAAAGTCGAATTGCCAGCGGCCGAACACCCCAACGAATTCCAAGCCACCGGCCAAGTGATCGTCGGTCTGAACAGTGCGTCCGTGATGACGACAACGGAGGAGCCACCGTTCTAATGAGAGGCGGGCAACTGAGACACATCGTCACTATCGAGAGACGGGCAAAAGAGTTCAACACGTTAGGCCATCAGGTCACCGCATGGAAGCCGATTGTTAGCGGGCTCCGGGCTCAGGTAAAAACCCTGTCAGGCCGCGAGCTGGAGCTGGCCAAACAACAGCATGCGGAGGCAACAGTCTCGGTACGAACTCGGTTCACAGAAGCCAAGACCACCGATCGATTTTTGTTCAACGGCCGAGTGCTTGAGATTGCATCGTCGGTGGTCGACGAACGCGAGCGCGAAGCAACGTATCTTTGCAGCGAGCACTTAAATCAATGAAGACTTTTAACGCTTTCCAGCTTGTGACATTGTTCGCCTCGTGGCCTTTCTTAATCGCATGGCTTTCGACACAAGACAACTTTTGGGCCAAACCACTTACCGTGGCAGCTGGTCTCATTTATATGTTTGGATTCGTGCCGATGATAATCGTTGTTGAAGATGGGCTGGAGAAATACTCATGACCCACGCCAGCGTCCCAACCCTGATCATCGAACGCCTGAAGGCCAACACAACCCTGGCTACCAAGATCGGCGATCGCATCCACTACCAAGCCATCCCGCAGGACAGCCAACTCCCGCACATTTATTTCACCAGACAAGACGAACAGAACGAGAGCCTCATCGACGGCAGCGACGGTGTCACCGAAGACCGTTACGTGTTCGAGCTGGTCGCGGAAACATTCGATGACGAGCTGGTGAGCGCCCTGATCGAATCGGTCCAGTTCGATGGCTTCGACTGGAACGGCCTAACGATTTTCATGAGCGACATCAGCAGCGTCTCCGACGACTACTTGTTTCGTTCCGCCAAGTCGGATGCCGACTTCATGCACGGTTGCGTCCTAACGATCTATCTGTGTGAACAGTGATCCAACCCGTTTCAAACTTCGAACTTCTAACTTCAATCTTCCACCATGCCACGTAAAAAAAAGCTAGGTCACGGTACCAAGGTCACTGTCAACGCGGTCGCCTTCGACTTCCTTACTGAGTTCACACCGCCAAGTATCTCGCGAGCCACCACCGACGTCACCGTCATGGATGACGAAGCGGTTGATAGCCTGGACTCGGACCCGCCTGATTATGGATCTATCTCGCTGAACGGACTGTACGACGTCGATAGCGTTGAAGACGAAGCGATCCTGACGTTCATGCTAAACGACGATATCAGCGAGCGGGAAGCAACCATTGCTGTCCGATACCGCAAGACGGGAACCGGTACCGCACCCGCAGCGTCGACTTGGACCTACAACACGATCACCTACACCGGCCGGATCACCAAGTTCGAACAGCAGAAGGTGACTCAAAAGGACAAGATGATGCTGGTGATCGAAATGAAGGTCACCAAGAAACCAGTCAAGTCGTAAGCCCAACTCTCAAGTAGCTGGAGTCGCCAGACTTCAGTGATTTCAAGACAAACCGAACTCTGGCGAGTCCGGCTACCAGTAAAAACCAATCCAACAAATCAACCATGAACACAATACTTAAACGACTCCGACAAGCAGCCGACCTGCCATTGGCAGCCAACCCGGTCGCGGTCCCCGAGCTGCAGCACTTGTTCGGCGAGGACGAACCGACCCTGTTCTACATGGCAAGTCTATCAGCGTTTGATAAAGATCGAATGGACAGCACCTTCATTGCCTATAAGAAGGAATTCGATTTAGACGACACGATGGAAGTCTATCGTGCTTTCGTGGTCGCCTATTGCCTTTGCGACCAGGACAACGTCCGGGCAGCGACGACCAACGACGTTATCTTCGAGACCACGAACATGCTTTCGGGCATGGGGAACAAGATCATCAGTCGGTTGTTCAATGTCGCTAATGGTGCTAACGGAATATACGGTCTGACGGAAGCCGCCGAAAAAAAGTCCGCGACGCCAGCGACTCCAGTGAAGAAGTCCGGTGGCAATGGCGAATCGCCCTCAGTGTCGGCTACCCCAGCCGTAGTGCCTGGCTCCGAGAAATCAGTGCCATCGAGTACGCCGAACTCCGAGCCCTCGCCAGACTCGAGCCTTTAGGGTACGAGCGATCTGATTTGCATGCCTCGTTGTTTGTGGGAGTGGATCCGGCCGAGCTACGATTCAATCCGGATCCAGAACAATCCAGCGAGGAAGCCTTCGAAGACCACTGTGCCGAGCTGGGCCTGTAACACCCTATCACAACCCGACGCGTAAGCGAGGGAAAAACATGGCACGCAAGGTATCAATGGTTCTGACGGGCGACCTGGAGCTAAACAAAAAGCTGGCTGCGCTGACCGACAAGCAAGCCAAGGAAGCAATCCGCAAGGCCGCACGTCCCGCATTGCAAGGCACTTTGGCATCAGCTCGATCGCTGGCACCTAAGCGGACAGGGGCTCTGGGGCAATCGATTCGGATTCGAGCGATCACGCGGTCGCGAACCCGCGTTGGCGCCCGAGTAACCACCAACAGCAGTAGCAGCTTGTTTCGTGGCAGGACCTTCTACGGTGCATTTCAAGAGTACGGCTGGAAGACTGGCAGCCGCAAGAACCAACTGGAACAAGCCACTCGGAGAATTGCAAGGTCGATTCGTGCCGAGTCGCGGGCCGCTGGTGGACTGAGCCCAATGGGGACTGAGTTTCGGGCGAGGCAGGAAAGGTACTTCCGAAACGAAGGTGCACGTCGTGCACTTAGTGGCAAAGTCCCAGTTCGCAAACAAATTGCCGGTCGCGAGTTCATGAAGCAAGCCGCTCAAAAGACCCGTACCAGTGCCTTGGCCTTGTACCGTGAAAGCATTCGCAACTACATCCGCAGCATAGCAACCAAGTAGAATACCCATGTCAGTCATCGAAAACCTCGACATTGTACTTGGTGCCAAGACGCAACAGTTTGACAGTGCTTTACGCACGTCGGTCTCCGACATCGGCCGCTTCCGAGGCGAAGTTCAGAACATGTCGATCTCGATGGCTGCTCTCAGCCCGATCGCTTCTGAATCGTTCACAGGGGCTGGGGCTTTTGCCAGTTCGCTGCCTGGCGTTGCAATTGCAAGCAAGGTTTTTTTGGATTTCTCAAAGTCGTTGAAAGATACCTTCGATGCACGGCAAGCACGCGAGGCACAAAGGTTGGCAGACGCGGTTGATCGTGTCGCCAAGAAGGCCAAGGAAGCTGCTCAGGAAGTCAAACAATTGCAGGCCGAAGTCTCCAACCCCCAGGGCAGGAACGTCGCCGAAGCATTAGCAGGTGGCAAGTTCGATCGCATGCCCCGAGGCCTACGCGATCGGGATGGCTCGGAAAGTGCGGAGGCATTGGTCAACGCAGCCATGTTCGGATCCAAACGCGATATGCAAAGCGCGTATCTGGGTGTCAACTCAGCTCGATCCAAAAAGGACCAAGCCGACTACGAAGCTGGAATCGATTCGGCGATCGCAAAATCTGCCACCTACAAAAGCTCATGGACTTCAGCTGGTCAAGCTGCTTCGTCGTCGCTTGGCATCAGCTCGATCGGCATCGCTGGCGTCGCTGCCGGAGCTGCCGTTCTGGTGGGTGGCGTTGTTGCAATTGGCGTTGCCTGGTCAAACGTCTCGGAGCAAATGCGACAGATTGACGAGATCAGCGACAGTGCCAATAAGCTGGGCATGACCTTCCGCGACCTGTCCAACATGCGTCTATCGATCGGCGAATCATCTGGCCTTGACCCCGGAGCAATCGACAGCGCCATGCAACGGATGCAAGTGGGATTGGCAGAAGCATCCAGCAAGCAATCCGGCGACCTGTTCGACAAGCTGGCAGCCAGCGGCCTGAACGCGGCCCGGTTGCTCAAGCAGGGGCCAGCCAAAGCGATGGAAGAAATCGCGGCCAAGACGCAAGCCTTGCAAAGCCCGACCGACCAATTGCTGCTGGCCTACGAATTGTTCGGCAAGCAAGGAGCCGCGATCGTCAGCAGCCTACGCGACGGGCCCGGAGCCATGCAGGAGATGGCAGCGTATGCTGACAAGGTTGGAATGAATCTGTCCCAGGCCCAGGCCGAACAAGTCGGAGCAGCGAACGACGCTTGGGACCGCATGGGAATGGTCGCAACCGGGGCATGGCGTCAGATTGCGGCCGAAGCCTCGCCGGTCCTGACCGTGATCTACGAATCGATCGCGGAGGGGACCAGTCAATTCAGCGTCTACCTGCAATACCTGCCTGCAGCGATCGACGGGATTGCGATGTTTGCTGGCACTTGGATGGACGTGTATGAGCTTGTTCTCGTTGTCAACACCACGATGAAGAACATCGCAACGTTGAACTGGTCTGAAGTTGGGAAGGACATCGAATCGGCATTCACGTTCGATCGTGGAGCCAAGAACGTAGCAGCCATTCAAAAGGCCCGCGACGAAGCGGCTGAACAAGCCCGAACCAAGGATAAATTCCGCACGGAATCCGAGAGCGTTTTCGCGGAAGCGGAACGACAGAAAACGTTACTCAAAGAACAAGATGAAATCAAAAGGAAGTCAGACGCTGAGGATCAACGCGTTCGAGAAGCTAACGAAAAGGCTGGTCGACAAGCAGTAGAGAACGTTGCGAAGAAGTTCGCGGACGCTAACGAAGAACTGGAGATTCAGAAGATTCTGGCTGGTATGTCAGCGGAGCAAGCCGCTAAAGAAGAAGACAACATCCGCACTCGGATGGCCTTGCACAAAGAACTACGCAAGGAAGGAATGTCAGACTTCAGCAAGATCGACAAGATCAACAACGATGCTATGGCTTTGAAGCAATGGAACGCCGATCGGCAGAAGGCAAACGAGATCTCCAAAGAATTCGCGACGCCTCAGAATCGACTGGTCGAGAAGATGCGAGAACTGGAAACGATGCGTCAACGCGGCCTCATCAACGAGGAGACTTTCCGAAAAGCAAGCCTGAAGGCAGAAAGCGAAACCCGCGATGGTACCACCCAGCGAGGTGCGGTCAGTGCACAGGCCGGATCGGTCGAAGCTTACAAGCTGTTGCTCGATCGAGAGAACAGTGCCAACGCCAAAGCCGAAGCCCAGCGTCGCATCTCTGAAGCACAGCTTCGCGTGCAAGAACAGATAAACATCGCACTGTCCAAAGGTCCGGTCCTGAGATCAGCAAGACGCGGCTAACTTCAATCTTCGAACTTCAAACTTCAAACTTATCCCATGGCAACAGTTCTTAAAGGCTTCAAAAAAGGCAAGGGTGGTAAGCTCGCCAAAACCGAACGCGGAACAACCTACACTGAATCGATGACGGCCATCGTGATCAGCAACATTCCGAACGAGAGCCCCTACAACGTTTGCCTTACAACCGGACTGCCAAAGGTTGGCATTGATCGCTTGCCACCTACGAACGCGGTATGTGTCGATCTGGATCCCAAGCAAGACGAAATCAGTCCTTACGTCTGGCGAGTCGGCATTGAGTACTCGACGGAGACCGACCAACAGGATACGGGTGAGGATCCCAATCCAACCACTTGGGTGCCGATCTACAAAGGTAAGATCCAAACAGTACCCGAAGTAATGTACAAAGACTTCAGCGATCCTCCGCTACCTTACTTGAATAGCGCTTTTGCTAAGTTCCCCGAACCACTAGTCGTCAATCGGCCTATCATTGTATACGAGTTTACTCAGTTCGAAACAGCAACAATCACGGATGAACAGATTGGCGATCGCAACGACACAATCAACTCCGTCGATCATCGTGGTTTCGATGCCCAGACATTACATCTTTCTATACCGGAATTTGAACGGGGCTTCTTCTTCGGATTCCCAGCGGTTAGAATTCAATACCGCGTTGCTTACAAAAAAAACAAGTGGTTGAACCGCCCTATAGATGCCGGTTACGAATTCTGGACTACAGATGGGACAACGTGGTCGAAGGAGAAATCCGACACGCTTTGCCTCCTAAATCCGAATGGGACAAAACGTCCAGAACGTGCAGATCCACTGTACCTTGAGTTCAAACAGTTTTTAGAGATTCCTTTTTCCTTTCTAAGATAGCATTGGCATGGAAGACGATCTGGTCGCATTTAATCGAATCGATGCCGATGCTGCTCTGCGTTTGATTGATAGTACGCCTGAACCAACGCTATTGTCATCAGAGAAGCCACCGCCTCGTGGAATCAAATGGGGCAAGACGAAATCCACTGGACTGGCTGCGAATAGCAAAGGCATGGTGAAAATTGGTATCGTTGTTTTTGGCGGTTGGACTGACGGCCATGATGTCGAAGCATGGAACAGGGGCGCAGCTATTCCGGCAAACAAGCTGGTGATCTTGATTCCGATCGATGGTCGTCTATGTGCATTCAGAGTGGAGTGCTAAATGGCTGTACTTGGATGCGTAGAATCTTGCCTTTGCGAGCCAGAACCGTGCCAAGACTGCGAGGGAACGCCTAGCGAAACACACAAGATGACGCTGACGATAGGCGGGATGCATCCGCATACGATCACGAAGCGGTTTGCCCGACCAGCCGTCGGAAGCGTATGCCCTATGATCTGGCAAGCGGCGTATCGGATTAGCTTGGCGGGCTCGCCAGTGGCGGGTGACGTGATCAGCCTGGCTCCTTTCGTGACGGTGACCGTGACCGCTGACATGATTTCCACCGGTACGATTCCCGCAGCAATTGCAGCGGCACTGAACAACGATCCAGTCCTGAACATCTTTGGCCCTGAATCGTGGGTCGTTTCAGCGGGTGCTGTGGAAGGCTGGTCTGCCTTACCTGCCTTGTCGGTCACAAATCAACCAGGATCAACGCTGACGGTTACTGTCACTGCGTTGTCACCAACGCCTCCGGATCTTCACCAATCGCAAACGGTGGCAATTTGGTTGGTTGGAACGCCTGCCTTCTTACCAGCTTCGTGTGTGATCCATTGCACCTACGGCCCGGTGACTGTTCCGCTGACTGGAGTAGTGACTCTTGCGGATTTTGCCGAGGCGATACGGGTGGCGTTGGCAGCTGCAGCGGCGACCGTAGAAAATGGGGAAGTGTCTTACACTCGATCGGGAACTGTGGTTACGGCTACGGCACCTGCAGGCGTTCCTTTCTATATGGGCTTCAGCTCCAGCAACAGCCCGCCCAACGGTCAAATCGTCGTTGGTGGCGTTGCGGTTCGAATAAGTAGGGCGGTTGGGGACGTGCGATCGCTCAAGATTCCGGCGGACATGGAGGCCTCGAACGCTTGTTGTGCAACGCGGGTTATTGTTTGCTGTGGCACGGACACTCAGTTCTGGTCACCGCCGGTGTTCGCGTCGCGAACTTTCAGGGGCGAGTCGCATATCGATTTTGATAATCGAGTGTTGGAATGGTGCGATCCCCCGGCTCCTGCATTGCCGTTTCAAGCAAAGAACGGTCGTTATTGGAAGCTTGACCACGTGTCGGATAACTACGTTTCGTATGGATGCCGACGGCGTATCAATTCGGTCGCGTTAGAAATCTGCCCGTTCGATAGCTACACGGGAGAGGAACTTTGGAAGATCACTTGCACGATCAGTTACAACACAGTGCTTTCAATCTACTGGGCAAACCGCGAGGACGTTTTCGAGGATGCGTTTGACGCATATTGCAACGTCAAAAGCTGCATTGGTTTCTATCGACTTTCGGCGGTGGATTGCGTTGTAGACTTCGTATTCGAAAACAATGGGTGCGGCACGGGTAGCTACGCAACAACGCCGGTTACGTCGGTGCCTTTTGCTACTGCCACTTCGCTATCGGGAACGGGTGTTCCGATTAACGGCTGCCCACCACAGGCCACGGTGTACACTCATTCGGAGACGCGGCAAATCTTTGTGCCTCGTAACTGCGACCTATCGACCCTGGTTTTCCCGAAGACGCAAACGACGCCATGCCCTTCGCCCAATTCGGGCGGTTCGCCTTGTGTTGGTTGGCAGTTCCCCGGATTCCCGCTTCCTTATTCGATGTCGGTCACAGGCGGGGATGCATCATCGTTCACGGTGCACGAGCCATTGGCCTACGATGACTGGACCATCGATCTATTGGACCTGTAACCATGCTGCATCACACTACAGAAGTCCCGGCCGTCGATCTGTCTGTTCTCCAATCGGGATGGTTTGCACAAACGCCAAACCTGGGACCACCGGAAATCCCACCGGGATTCCATTTGCAATCCCAGGCTGATACGCTCGTCGAAGCATATCGCGATCATTGGCGGGAATGGCACATGGTTCGCAGGCCTGATCAGGCCTGGCTTGCAGACTGGCTGGATCGCATCCCGAGCACTTGCGGACATTGCAGCCATAGCTTCCGATCGTGGGTGGATGCCAACCCACCACAATTCGATAACTGGTTCCCATATAGTGTCGCTGGTCACAATCACGTGAACGCCAAAATCATTCGACCCGCCCTCACGGTAGACGAAGCCTATTCTATCTGGTTCCCGCATTGGGGATTCCTGACACTGAAGGATCTTGCCGACGCGACGATCGCACTGGCCAGCAAGCTACCACCCATTCGCGGTGTTGCTGGCGTCCCTGTCTCTGGGATGCTGGTCGCCCCTCAGTTGTCGACCTTGCTTCACGTCCCGTTATACGAAGCCAGTTATGAGTTCGGAATCCGTCGTTGTGCTCATGGCTACCGAGGCAGCTCGCGACACGTTGACGAATCGCTTCCGCTGTTAGTGGTCGACGATACGATCAGTAGCGGCCGATCGCTGTGTGACGTTCGCCGTCGCCTGCAGGACGAAACTAATCTGATCTACGCGGTCGCCCTGGCCAACCCACCGGCAGCGAGTCAGGTTGACCTATATGGTCAACTTTGCCCGGAGCCGCATTTGCTTGAATGGAATCTCGCAAATACCGGCTACCTTCGATCGCTGGGATTCCCGAACTACAAGAGGGGGTCTGGCATCATGCTCGACTTCGACGGTGTTCTATGCCCGGACCCGCCACACTTCGACGAGACCACGGATTCCGGCCGCGAAGCGTACCTAGATTGGATCGCAAATGCAAAGCTTGGATCGTTCGTGCCACGCATGTACACAATACCGGACATCGTATCGTACCGATGCGAGTACACTCGCCCAGCTACAGAAGCTTGGCTGTCACGCCAAGGCGTCAAGTACGATCGACTCCATTTATGGGGCGATCCCAATTCAAGCCCCGCGACGCAAGCAAGCTCGCGTACGTGGCAGGCTCGCGAATGGAAGGGGCGAATCTACAACGACAGTGCTTGCGGCTTGTTCGTGGAAAGCAGCGAAGCACAGGCACGCGACATCTGCTCAGTCGCTAGCAAGCCTGTACTTTGTTGGGATACACGGGAATTGCTAATGACGCCAGATCTCCGGATTGCATCTTCCGGCCACGCGCATGGCTAATGCACCTTGTATCGTGTGGACTGCAATCTGAACGTCCCGACAAACTGGATCGGCTATCGACGATGGCAACTGAACGTACGCGTTCCAAAAGTTGACCAAATGCTGCATCGCTTCCTTCTCCTGATCAGTCATTCTTCGCTTGAGCAGCTCCTCGCGAAGCAGCTTGAGAAGTTGCCTAGTATCTCCATGGAACTCGTACTCTTCTAGCATGGCACGTCGTACCTTCTCGGCATCATCCATATCATTGGTTCCCATGGTTCGAATCAAAACAAGTAACAAAACAGGCTATAGACACCGTAGCCCAGCAGTGTCAGCACCAAGAAGATGGCACTGACAATCGTCATTTTTACAAATGGTTCCGGATCTAAGTCTTGCATGCTTGCTCGCCATCCATCGGTCTAAGTTTTCCTAGAAAATTCAACGACCCAAACCAAAGGGTTCTTGCTCCAAGAACCCTTGCCATTGATCGTCTCCCAAAGTTGTGCAAAGTACGACCGTGAAAAATCTGGAAAGCCAAACTCTCTGGAAACAAAATCAATCGAAGGATGGCTCTGTGGCGCTCCCTCTGCGATCGCGTCCTCCAAACTTATCGAATTCAATCGTTCGACGCGAACACATTCTACCTCCAAGGTGATACGACTGGCCCAACGAGGCATGAAAATGGATGGTCGCCAACTAAGGCCTCGTTCCCGCCAATCTTCCAGATACTCACCGTCGGCCCGATAGCAAGGCGGCTTGTCTGTGACTGGCACATCCGAGCGACCGCTTGCGTATTGCCAAGTCTCTCGGACCCAAAGTCGATTCCCTTGCAGTCCGTACGGACAATGCCATTCGTGATCTTTGGGAAAGGTATCTTTCATTTCATCCCGAGCTACTCCAACCGGACCAGACATCCGCCATCCACCCTCCCACTCGCGAGGCTTCCAAAGCCCGATGTCCACGCCACTACTCTTCATGAAGAAATCACGGCTTGGCGGCTGAGGTTTGACCATTCGTCTGGTTTGCGTCTTCCGGCCCGACAGGATCGCTTGGATCATCGGGCCACTGAACAAGATCGGCCTTGATGGTACGTTCGTCATTTGATCCTCTTAGGCATGGCCAACTTCGTCTGCACAACATGCTGGGCTAGCAAATGCGTCACCAGTTCCGCATGCTTGGCTCCTGCAGGTAACTCCCGGACCTTCAGCTCCTTGACTAGATCCTGCAATTGATCGGTGGTATGTCGATCGAGCCACACTGCGAACAAGTCACGCTGCGGGCCGCGCTGCCGAGCAGACTCCCACCAGCCTTGCAAACTCACCCCGCACCGGATACTCAACGCGAATAGATGCTCGCTCGATACCTCGTGGGATAGTCGATCGAGATCCGGCATCACGCCCGCCTTCAGGATCCGTTGTTGCCTGAATCCGTTTTGGTTCTTGTGCGACTTGACGTCCGACAGAGAACTCACCGGCCAAAGCAACATTCGCCAAAGAACCGTTGCCAGTTCTGCGATCCCGGACTTGGCGACAGGGAATTCGTACCGACCATTTTTCAAGGTGTCGATCGAGGATTCGACCGTTGCGGCATGGAGCGTTTCCGCGAAATCGGCACGGAACAAGTTCAGCAAAAAGGGCAGCAAGCGGACTCGATCTTCGTCGAGTACTCGGCAAGCCATCTCCTGACGGATCGCTGCAACCACGAACGGTCCCTTGGTGAATCGATTCAGTCGCTCGTTGGCTGCCTTCTTCTTCTCCGCCTCGCTCTTTTCCGGAGCCGCGGTCTTGGTCGCGGGCTTGGATCCGGTCGATCGAGCGTCTCCTAGCTTGAGCTTCTGTTCGACGAGCGGCCGTTGCAGCTTGTCCCATTCCTTGCAGTTGGTGGTCAGCTTCCAAGTCGCCTTGTCAACCTTGATTTCGAGAACGTTCAGCCCCTCGTCGCCGGCGAACAGTTTGGGGAAGTTCGTATGACGGTTTTTGACCAGCTCGCTTGTTCGGAATTCCCGCTTGTCCATCGGCCGAGTGGTCTTGTCGATCGCACGTTCTACGAACCAAGGGGTGTTCTCCTCGGTGGCCAATTCAAACCGATTCGATTCGTCGGCAAGTTCTTTCGCAATCAAAGCCATGGCATCTTTCAGCTCGCAGTAAGGGACCAGGCGTCGAGCTGCTCGCTCGCTGAGCTGCTCGCTGACAATCATGGCTTGGATCGCTTCCGGCAGATTCAAGATTCGCAAAGCGTTCTTGGATCCGGATTCGCTGGCGAGCCCGACCGCGTTCCCCGCCTCGAGAAGCGTCAGCCCGGAGCCGCCCTTGTCTTGAGGCTTCATGAGTCGTTGCATCAGCTTGGCTCGTTCGATCGCATTCAAGTCCTTGCGATGGGTGTTGACGGCTGCCAGCCTGATCAGGCTGTCGCTGTCTTCGTCATAGCAGATGATGCATCGAAGCGTTACGGTGTTGGCTAGCTTGCAGGCAGCAAAGCGACGGCCGCCGCCGATCAGCTCGTACCGCTTTGGCCCCAAGCACCGAACGGTTGCGGGTTCCAGCTGGCCAAACTGCTTGATGGATTCGGCAAGTTCAGCGACGTCTGCATCGGTGATGGTGCGGTTGTTCGGGTTGGGTTCTATATGCCCAAGTGGGATATCAACGATCTCGCCGCCGAGTTCTTCGAGGTTGATTCGTGATTCGACTGGGCCAATTTTTGAAACAGAAGTGGCATTTTCTGAAACGAACGAATCGATTTTCGAATCGGCCTCTGCGAATTCATCGACTATTTGGGCAAAGATTGTCGCTTTGGCTTTCGTGGCTCGCTTGGCAACTTGTTTGCTTGGTGTCAGTGTTGTGGACATAATTCTCTTTCGTTTGATGAAGGTGTTACCACCGGCAGTCCGGTTGCACGGCTGCCGGTGGTTTCTAAAACTGGAAAACTGCTAACTTGATTTGTTCATTTGCTCTTTCGCAGTGGCTTCCCACTGCTTTTCTAAATTCGATTGCATCCCGCCAACCTCGTCGTCTTCTTGGGCTCTCGCATCCTTCCAGCCCATGTCCCAAAAGTCGAACTCCCTGCCCTGTGGATATGGATTGACAAGCAGTTTCAACCCTAGTCCATACGCGTCAAAGCCCTGGTTGTAAGCGCTGTAGGGTTGATGAACTGTGTTCTCAATTGGATCGTCTACAAGTACTGCAACAACGGATTCAACTGTGCTCATTGGTTCACTCCCCAGCTTGCGAAATAAGCCGCTCGCTCCTCAGCGGTCAAAGGCTTTGCACGCTCGCTTGGTGGCGGGTGCATCGGCAACCGAGCTATGGTCTCGACTGCCTTGATAGGCTCGCGCTTCGGTACGGGTGGGCATCTTGCTCGCAGCTCGTGGAAGTCGAGCTGCTCATCCTGGCACAATCCACGAGCGGCCATCAATGCGTAGTTGCTGGGCGAACTGATCTTCTTGGTCCGGATCTGGTCTCGAAGAATCTTGACCTGATCGAGCCCCGATCGCTCGCTGGCTACGATCGCGACGTAGGCCAGCAACCAAACGGCATTGTTGGCTTCCTCGCGTTGATGGGCTGGATACGCTTTGCAAATCGATTCGGCCGCGATTGCAAGCTTCGAATCGATCTGGTCCAAAGCCGCCGCCGCCGCTGGTTTGGAATTGGTTTTGAGCCTGTAGCGGTAGCGGTAGCGAATTAGTGAATTGCGTAATAAGGATGTTTTGCGAAATGTCACCACACTTGCCACCACTGGTGTCACCATGTTTGCCACCTCACTTGTCACCAGTGGTGCCACCACTGGTGTCACCATGTTCGCCACTACCCGATTGGGTGGGTTGGAACACGCCTCCAACCATCGGATCCGAGTGGACGAATTCTCCGAAAGCTCAACGACGCTGGTCCACTTGGCGCGTAACGCCAAGCCGACACGCTTGCGGCCATGGACTACTTCGCCGACGGAAAGAATATCTCCCAACGCCTCACGAGCGCGGAAGACGGTTCTGCGATCGCATTCGAGTTCCTGAGCCAGCTCCGCCACCGTGCGAGTGAGCACGCCTAGGCCAGCTACTCGAACGACGTAACGCATCAGGCGACCGGCCACGGTCTCACGCCCGATGCCAACATTGTCGAGGGCTCGTTCGGTGGTATTGAGCATGCGATGCAAGGCCGCTCGTGTAGCCGCCTCGTCTTGTTCGCGGCCGTCGATCAGATCGAGCAGCGGCCGTGAATGTTCTTTGGTTGTCGTCATGATTGCCAAAAACCGGTTCAAAAAAGTACGTTGTAAATCGCGTTGTAAAAAGGCCGTTTTGAGTAGCCTTTTCCCTGGGAAAGATAGTCATATAAAGACTATG
>JAIYDN010000034.1 GCA_027487485.1 Planctomycetaceae bacterium
CAGCGACTGGCGAGTGCGAACCTGACCCTACCGCCGTCGACGTGTTCTGTACCGAGAACGGCATCAAGCCCGAATACCTTCGAAAAATTTATTCACGTGCCATAGTGACGCTTCGGGAGGCGATGGCACCCTCAGTTCCCTTTATTCATAGACAGTGAGAAAACCCATGGCAGCCGCATTCGAATCCGACAAACCTAGGAATATTGAGCGACGACTATATGAAGCGAACCGAGCATTAGATGATGTAATTGCCCAAACACCGGAAGCTGTTCGCGAAATGGAAGCCATGTTTGGATCAACGCCCCGGATTCTGCCAGAAGCTTTGCGAAATGCGAGCAAAGTACTAGAGCGAATTAAGCATGACGAGCAGGGAAAGAACGCTCCGAGAGCTTTCGGAAAAATGATCACTTTGCTTCGTACGGAAAAGCGACTGTCCGTCGAACAGCTTGCAACAAAGACTGGATTGGACGTTGAAGAGATTTTGGAAGTTGAATCATGCCAGTCTGACGAAGTGGAACCAATGATAGTTTCTGTTCTGGCCGACTATTTCAAGCTTCAGCCAAGAAAGCTGCAGAAATTAGCAGGCTTGACTCGGGAGACTAACGACGAGGAATCGTATGGAGCGCTTGGAATCGCGGCATGTGCCAAGCCAGAGTTTGACAAGTTGAGTAGTGAACAGAAGAAACTTTTTCACCAATGGGTTAAGCAACTGCGTCGCTAAGGAACTGAATGATGAAGAATCCATCGGTCAAGGGAAGTGTTCAGCGTCAGATCGACAATTCTGTGAGTCGACTCCTTTCAGATTTGAGGGGACTTGAGCCACCGCTGGACCTCGAAAAAGTGCGCTCAAGATTGAAGTTGGGTTTGGAGTTTTATAGTGGAAAGGACCCAAGCCATCTTCGACAACTCATACACACGATCAAGATTTCAGGGCATGATCTGATTGAGAACACTCAGCGGCAATTGGGTTGGATCATCCAGAAGGTCGGACTGAAAGGTCTTATTTTTTGGGAGGACAACCGGATTATGATCGACAAAGACCTGCATGCCATAAAACATCGTTGGGCCGAATGCCATGAGATCGGTCACAAGCTGTGTGCTTGGCACAAGCATTACTTACTAGGCGATTCAGAGAACGAGCTCAGTCCGAGTTGCCATGCAAAAATCGAGGCGGAGGCGAATTATGCATGCGGTCAGCTTCTGTTTATGCAGGATCGATTTGTCGAAGAACTGATGAGCCGCCCGATGAAGCTTTCTTCGCTTGAGTCGCACACTAAGACTTTTCGCAATTCAAAAGCCTCTACTCTTTGGCGAATGGTCGAGGAGTATAAGGGGAGCCACGCTGTCGTCGGAATTGTAAGTGAGCATCCGCATCACACCCCGGAAGGTTTTGATCCGCTAGATCCGTGTCGCTACGTGATTCAATCGGACTCGTTTCGGCAGCAGTTTTCTAATCTCACCGAGGTTCAGCTTTTCAATATCGTGAAGAGCTACTGCAACCACAAGCTAGGTGGTCCGCTTGGCTCGCAAGAAGTTGAATTGCTAGATGACAATGGTGAATCTCACGAGTTTGTTTTTGAAAGCTTTTGCTACCGATTCAACATCCCCGGAAGCAAGACCGGCGAGAAAGGAAATCAAGTGCTCACTTTAGGAATCCAGCAGCAGAAACGTTCTTCACTTACGTTACCGGTCCACTCAGGTAGATCCACAGCAACTGCGAGACTGATTGTCCCTTAGTGACTCTCGCAAGTTCCAGCAGTCGTTCCTTTGCTATTATCGTTGGATGTTGGGCATATGGGTCACATGCGATTCAACGGTTGAAACGATGTAAAGGCAGATGTCTCGCATTCGCTCGAACTTAGTGATAATGTCATTCTTCGTGTAGGCTCTACCTACATCTTTTGATGTCCGACGACCATGCGCTATTGCGTTCCGATTTTCAACCACTTCACCAATCAATGGCGTCCATTGGGGATTGGGTAGCACTGGAATTGTTATTCCGAAGGCTTCCCATATGGCATAAATCTGCGATAGGCGGTAGTGTGAACCGTCGTTGGGAAACGCATCATCAGAAGTTTGGCAAACGGCTACCGAATTGACTTGCTTGAAGAGATCGACCCGTTTTCGCCAAGACGTCTTAGCTCCGGCATCTGAGACGGCGTTTAACTCAGATTGCAAAAGCAGAGGAAGAATTTCTATTTTGATGTGCTGGAATTGAATGGCAGAGTTCTTAATGTGTCTGATTGCCTCGGCTACGACGCCTCTTACAGCGTACTCGTAGGTGCCATAGATCGAAACGAATGCAAGCCCTTTCGAGATCGCTACATGTTGATGGAAACCAGGATTGCATGTGGCATCGAAATGCATCTGGGTCGTGAGAAATCTATCAGAGATCTCGTTTGTTATTGATGCGAACATTTACTGCCCCAGAAACCGGTCACGACAGTACTCAATTCGATTCTTTACCATTGACTTGCTGTTGGTGGCTCCAGTAGTAAATCCTCTAAGCTCTTCAGAATCAATCCAATCTGCAGCATCGCCACCAGCGATTTTCCTCTTTTTCTGTATCGCTAAGCCAGCACCAACGCTTACGGCTTCGAACAGCACAAGTGGCGTTACTCCACGTTTTGTCTTTCGAACGATGCCTTCAGGTAGCATTGTGGCGAGTTGCGAGAACGTTTCTCGGAAGATCTTTTCACCCTTAGCATAGTCAAACGTTTTCGTTGCATCCTTCATGTATTCATTCAGGAAATCGATAACGCTATGGACGAAGCTTTGGTAGCGATTGAGATAAGCAAAGAATCGAAGAACGCATTCGTCACGAGTCCCATCCTGCTCTTGCTTGGTTGTCAGCTTTACAACCTTGTGGAAATTTGCGTCTTTCGCCACCTCTTCAATAAACTCGGCAAATCGCCCACGGAATACAC
>JAIYDN010000031.1 GCA_027487485.1 Planctomycetaceae bacterium
CGATGGCTGCAGATCATTGTGAAGGCAAATGCGAACACAGGTTTGACGACACCTCAGACTTTCTATATCGGGCATGCGATGGCGGATGTCGATCGTGCTTCGCCATACCGTGTAACCGCGAATGACCTTTCGCAGGTACGGGCAAGGGTATCCAATACCACCTTTGTGTCTGTCAATGAAGATCGTGACGTGAACAAGGATGGTCGGATAACGGCTCTCGACTTGTCGTTCGTGCGGGCCAGGGTGTCTAACACCGCAATCTTGCTCAACAACATTACGATTCCAGCTGCAGGTTCGTCCGCTGAAGGTTCAGCTGGGGCTGGTGGAGGTAATGGCGGTGGCGGAGGAGCGGGCGGTAGTGGAGATGGAAGTGGTGGTGGGAACGATGAGTCGTCGCTGGATGGATTTGCCATGATGGCACCGCTCTATGATTTGGGCGACAAGTTAAAATGGACGAGCCAGGTAATAATGAACGAATCAGTATTTCCAGGCTTATGGAAAGAGGAAGCGGTTAGTTTCAGTTCGGTAGGGTCTTGGAATCAAGATGATTCGAGTCCATCGACCGACCTAGGCACTCAAAAAACCAGTCTTGAGGCAGTATCAAAAAGCAAGTTAGACGAGAGTTTGAGAGACGACTTCTTTGCCAGTTTTGAGGATCTTGATCGGTTCGGATGATGTCAATCTAGCGGGGAACTCGTCAGAGACGTTTTTGGGATGCTTGCAATTGCATTCAGATTAGGTATCGTGAGCCAATGCAAAAGACGGTAAGGTCAGTCAAAACGCTTGACCTTAAACGCTCCAACCTTCGGACCACTTTTACTGGCCATTATGCTTGTCACGCCTGCGAGTTTGCTGTACCGACTGAGGCAACCGGAGGAAAACCTAGCTTGGGACCGATTTGTTGAGCTGTATTCCCCGCTTCTTTTTCATTGGGCGAACCAAGTGGTCCACCAAGAGTCAGATAGTGCGGACTTAGTGCAAGGCTTTTTCGTTGTTCTATGGCGGAAATTGCCTGATTTCGAGAACGACCCGTCAAAAAGTTATCATGCATGGCCAAAAATTCTCGGTCGACGAAGTGATCCAAATTGCACGTGATATCCTGCAAGGGCTTGCAGTGGCTCATGCAAGCGGGATCGTTCATCGTGATATTAAGCCGGCCAATCTTTGGCTGGAGACGACCGCTTCCGATGGTTACCGAGTTAAGATTTTTGACTTCGGATTAGCCCGAGCTGATCCGGACCAGAGCCAACTGACGCATGCGAGCGCGATCGTAGGCACTCCGGCTTTCATGCCCCCCGAGCAACCTCGTGGAAGCAAGGCAATCGATTTCCGTTCCGATCTGTTTTCCGTCGGTTGCGTTCTCTATCTGCTTTGTACCGATCAGCTCCCATTTCAGGGTGAGTCCACCATCGAGACCTTGAAGGCGATTGCAATGAGCACGCCCAAATCACCGGAGTTGATTCGATCGGATTTGATAGAATTAGGACTCGGCGGACGACTACCCATCACCGATTCCGCGATTTTGCAGACAGAGATAGTTGTTGAATCCTCAACGGGACAGTGATCGGTTTACGCCGACGACATCCCAATCATTCTGCTAAATCCACTTTTATCCAAGCCTTTGCGTAGTTCATCATGCGACGACCGGTGGCTGGTGAAACGTTGATGGCCGCTGCAGCTTCATCATTGTTCATCCCCGCGAAATAACGGAGTTCGATAAGCTTTGCATGATCGGGTTTGATTAGGGCTAATCGAGTCATGGCTTCATCAAGCGATAACAGTTCAGCGTCCGGAAGCGGCGACGCGAAGTCCTGGAGTTCAATGCGAAAGTTATCTCCACCTCGCTTGGTAGCGAGTTTTGCACGGGCCCGGTCCACCAAAATCTGACGCATGGCCGTTGCTGCCGTACGTATAAAGTGCGTTTTGTCGCTCCAATCAATGGGTGCATTGGCCAGCTTCAACCATGCCTCGTGTACCAATCCCGTGGCCTCGAGAGTTTGCCCTGGCTTCTCGCATGCAAGCTTCGAGGCTGCAAGCTTTCGCAGCTCTTGATACACAAGCGGGAATATTTCATCTGGCGTCAATCTTTGCTCTCCGACGAAGAGTCAGATTTCGTGCCCTTCTTTTCCAACTCAACGAGGATTTTCGCGAAATCGTCTCGATCTCGAATAGGATCGAGGTCCCTATCGCTCTTCAACTGCTGCCTATTATTGTAACCGAATTGGACCGCGTTGCCTAACAACTGCATCGCTCGATCCGCATACTCTTGCTTTTTCTCCTCCTCTTTGCCGCTTGCGATGGAAAAGACACAGGCGCATTGAAACCAAAGGTCTCCCTTTTCATGCGACGAGTCGATCAAATCGGCAATCAGCTCAATTCCGTCGCTGGTCATGCCAGAATTTGCCAACGACCTAGCGCGAGAGGCCTTCAGATTTCTGGAATTGGCTTTTGCTCCTAGCTCAAGGGCCTTCAGCCAATCAGCGGCAGCTTCCGTGTATTTCTGATATCCGTCGTATGCTTGCGCTCGTTCTTCGTGGCATCGAGAGAGAATCCCTCGGCTTAATTTATCCTCAGGATTGGTCTGAACTAGCGGACCAAGGGTTTCGATCGCTTTATCAAAACATACGATGCTTTCCCCTGGTTGCTCCGTTTCAAGTTTTATCGTGGCGAGTAACTCATAAACCCGCCCAAGATTGAGTTCATGGTCTTGCGTACCGGGCAAGTCCAACACTAACTTTTCAAGAAGGGCTATCGCCCGATAGCAGTTGTCTTTCGCTTCTTCCACTTTGTCAGTTTTCTTCAATAAGCCAGCCAACTTGAAGTAGAAGTGTGCAAGATTTTGGCGGTAGGATGGCAAATTGGGAAAATCAACAACCAGCTTTTCCTGGATGGCCAACGCTTGACGGTAGAGCCCTTCGGCATCCTTATACTTCTTTTCGTTCAGAAGTAAGTTCGCCAAGTTGCTGTAAGCGCCGCCCAATTGCTGCCGATACTCAGGTACAGCAGTAAAGTCGGACACTAGTTTTTCTCGGATGCCAATCCCTTTTCGATACTGGACATGCGCATCAGTATAACGCCCGGAACTTTTCAGTAGCGAACCCAAGTTGTTGTGACCTACGGCCAAGTCTTGGCGATACTCAGGAACTGTTGGAAAATTCTCGACTAGTCTTTCTTGGATCGCAATAAGACTGCGGTAAGATTCCTCAGCCTCTGCATCCTTGCCGAATTTCTTAAGCACTCGCCCAAGGCTGTTGTAGCTGGCGGACAGGTCCTTGCTGTACTTCGCTATGGTTGGATAGGCAGAGGCGAGATTCTGTCGAATCCCCAAACCCTCGCGAATCTGCAGGATAGCCTCATCGATACGTCCCAGTTCACTAAGAACACTTCCGTACGTGTTGTAACTTGAGGCCAAGTCTTGCTGATACTCAAGCTCGGTCGGAAAATCCGCAACCAGCGATTTCCTGATGGTTAGTCCTCGAGCGGATTCTTCCATTGCCTCACCTATTTTCCCCTGTTCTTCTAGAAGCAAGGAGAAGTTGTTGTGATGGGTTGCAAGTTGCTCGCGGTACTGTTGACGGTCGGGAAAATCGGCCACCAATTTTTCTTTGATGACCAAACCCTTTTGGAACATCTCTTTGGACTCCACCGTCTTGCCTTGATCGATATACAAAGCTCCGAGGTTGTTAAGGATCAAACCAAGCCTCTCACGGTAAGATGGCTCGTCGGGGAAATCGGTCATCAATCTTTCTTGGAGTAATATGCCCTTGCGATATTGCAATAAGGCTTCGGAAAGTCTGCCAACGTCTCTAAAAACCTTACCAACTATGTTATATGAGTCGGCCAAATCTTGTCGGAACGCGGGAATGTCGGGAAAGTCAGCGGACAGCTTCTCTCTCACTGCTAGTGCCTTTTCGCAATCAAGAAGGGCCTCTTCTAATCGGCCGAGCTTGATCCATAGAAAAGCAACTCGATGATGTCCTTCGCCACTAATGGCCCTGGATTGCTGGTCGCTTCCGTGCTGAGACGCAAAGGATTGCCATCGCTTGGCAATGGTTTCGAGGTAGGCCTTTTCGTTGTCGGTCAACTGAGTTTTTTCGCCGATTAGCTTCCTCACGTCTTCCCCAGTGGTTGCGCGAAGCGCATCGAGCGCCTTGTCTCGAAACTCGATGGCCCGTTTCTTCTCTTCCTCGGCAATGGCCCGCTGTTTTGCTTCCTCATCTTTTGCAGCGATGGCCTTTGCTTCATTGGCTTGTGCGATGCCCCGTTGCTTGGTTTCTTCCGCATGAGCGGTTTCGGCTTCCACACGTCGCTTTTCTGCACGCAGCAAACCCACCGTAGTGCCAGCGATTCCAGAAAGCAGTGCGAGCAGAATGAGACTTGCTGCGAGCACTTGTCCTTTGTTGCGCTTCACCAACTTTTGAAGGGTGTAGAACGTACTAGGTGGACGAGCTTCGACAATTTCATCAGATATGTAGCGTTGGATATCGCGGGCCAAGTCGGTCGCGGTAGAGTACCGACGAGTTCGATCTTTTTCCAAGGCCTTGAGAAGTACCCAATCGAGTTCGCCTCGAAACAGTGTCGCCAGTTTCTTCGGTTCGGTCCTTCGGTTGGCGGCGACGTTGGGCAAAGTTTCGATGGAGCTCAGTTTGGCGCTGAGCAATGGTGCGTCGACATCGCGAACGATGCGTAGGATTTCTAAGATCGCAGCCTTTTCTAAACTCTTACGATCGACCGGAGTATGGCCACTGAGCAGTTCATACAGCAAGACTCCGAGCGAGTAGACATCCGAGCGCGTATCGATGTCTAAGTTGTTGAAGGTTGCCTGTTCGGGCGACATATACTCTGGCGTACCGACCAAAGCACCAAAACCAGTGAGAACGTCCAAGTCAGCCAGGGTATGCGCGGTAGCCTTAGCAACACCAAAGTCGATCACCTTGGGAACTGGGCGATCGTCATACATTGCGATCAAGACATTGGAGGGCTTGATGTCGCGATGGATGATCCCTTTTTGGTGCGAATGCTGTATTGCCTCACAGACGGGCAAGAATAGTTCGAGACGTTGTTTTGGTGTCAGTTTGGCTTCATCGCAGTACTTGGTAATTGGTACCCCTTTCACCAACTCCATGACGAAGTATGGGCTACCTGACTCGGTCGCGCCCGCATCGAGCACCTTGGCGATGTTCGGGTGGTCCATGATGGCCAACGCTTGTCTCTCAGCTTCAAAGCGAGCCAGCACTGCTCGGCTATCCATGCCAGTCTTAATGACCTTAACCGCCACCATTCGCTTGACTGGCTCGGTCTGTTGCGCCATGTAGACGCTCCCCATGCCCCCTTCACCGATGGACTGGATCAACTTGTACTTGCCACCTAAAACGGTACCGATCGCGGCGTCTGGCGAAATGGGAAAGGATTCGTCTAGGGCTGTCCCGCCTAACACTTCTTTATCCGCTGGCGATACAAGCGACTCGGGCGATGCCAAGTGAGCCGCCAGCAGCTTTTCGACGCGTTCCCGTAATGCTGGATTGCCAACGCATTCGCGATCAAGCAAAGCGCTTCGCTCATGCGGCGGCGTCTCTAAAGCGATTTCAAAAAGGGTTTCTTCATTCATGGTTTGGATGATCCTACTCCATTAGCGAGATTTTCTCCTAAAGTCGATCAGAAATTTCTTAGTTGTTCAACTTGAGCCGCGGGCGCTAGCCGCGACAACCATTTTGGCCAAGGAAACCGTAACGCGGCTAGCGCCCGCCGCTCAGTAACTCCGCATTCTTCATGACAAACTTGAAATCATTTTAAAAATTTTGATCGACGGCACAGAAAAATCTCGCTGTTGCCCATAGAGAGAGATCCTGTCCCACCAGTCCTTGGGCTATTCCAGCATGCCGCTTTCCAATCCCGCACTTAACCGGAAATTTCATTTTATTGCGGGGCTTCCGCGTTCCGGCTCGACATTAACCGCCGCATTGCTGAAGCAGAATCCTCGCTTCCACGCAGGAATGTCGAGTCCTGTCGGAGGGCTCTTCGAAGGAGTTATCGGGCAAGTTTCCGCCGGTAGTGAGCTGGCCTCGATGGTCAATCAAGACCAGCGGGCTAGAATCCTTCGTGGGCTATTTGACAGCTACTATGCGGATGTAGACCAACCCGTCATCTTTGATACGAATCGGTCATGGACTGCACAACTGCCTGCATTAATGAAACTGTTCCCCGAAGCCAAAATCATTTGCACCGTTCGCAATGTGGCTTGGGTAATGGACTCGCTTGAGCGGAAGTTTCGAGAGAACGCGTTCGAGAACACACGACTATTTAACGGTGGCGAGCGATCGACGGTTTATACTCGCGTCGAGGCGCTGGCTGGTGCTAATCGTTTGGTCGGGTTCCCATGGCACGCGTTGCGAGAAGCCTGTTACTCCGAGTTCGCCGATCGCTTGGTGTTGGTCGACTACAACTTGTTGACCACGCGCCCGGCCGAGGTCATGGCTTTGCTCTACAAGTTTTTGGGAGAGGAGCCGTTCGAGCATGATTTCGAAGCTGTTGAATACGATGCTCCCGAATTCGATGCTCAGTTAGGGCTCGACGGATTGCATCGCGTTCATAAGCGAGTTGAGCCAAGGCCACGCAAGACGATTTTGCCTCCCGATCTGTTTGAGCGTTATGCGCAATTGTCATTCTGGCAAGATCTTCCTGACTCTGTTGCTTACCGAATCGTTGTGCAGCAAAAGGATTCGCCTCAACAGCACACCATGCCCGAGCCCAAACAGCAAATCGCTTTGCCGAAGTTAGAAGAACAATACGCCTAGGAAATTCACCCTCTCGCTGGATCGCGACCGGTTTAGTCACCCTCTCACTGGGAGGGTCGAGCGAAGCGAGGGGAGGGTGATTTCCTTTTGGGTCGTCGCACAACTTTTTGAAAACAAACCAGTCCAATTCTCATTCAGCAAAAATCATGTTCCAAAAATTATTAGGCCGCCGCACAGCTGATCGCCACTCGAAACTCGTCGCAAATCGCGTTTCCAAGCGTCGCGAATTTCGCCGCGCATTACTTGCCATCGAGAAACTCGAGCCTAGGCAACTGATGGCCGTGGATATGCAAGTCGCATCGGCAAAGCAGACAGCTCCAATTGAGAATTTGGTTTTCGTGGATCAAGGGGTCGAGCATTTTCAAGATTTGCTTTCCCATGCTCAAGTCACTCCAGCGACGCGGATCGTGTTGCTCGACTCGGACTCGGATCCGCTGGCTCAAATGACAGAGATCTTGAGCAGTTACCGCGATTTGGCTTCGGTTCAAATTGTTTCGCATGGAAACGAATACGGCCTGCAGATCGGAGACTCAGCGATCACGGTTGAGATCATCGAAGAGTATCGGCAACAATTAGCGACTTGGCAAGCGTCATTAGCTGCAAACGCTGACATTCTTCTCTTCGGCTGCAACATCGCAGCAGGCGAAAACCCTGTTTTCGTAGAGAGGTTTGCTGAGTTAACCGGCGCGGACGTATCCGCATCAGTCAACGTGACAGGAGCTAAAGCACTCGGTGGCGACTGGGATCTGGAATACGCTACGGGAACCATCGAAGCAGGGCAATTCATTAGTTCGGACAACGCATCTTATCCAGGCGTTCTATTCAAACCTTACACGCACGTGGCGGTAGCCAAGGCTGCTCGGGCTGATCTGCTAGACGGAAACATTACGATCCAATCGGCGGACAACTCCTCCGTAACGGTTCCGGTGAATCCCGCCGTAGTAACCGCCATCACAAATCATCCAGAGTTTTATTATGCGGGAACCATTGGGCCAGATGGTTTTCCAGACTTCATCATGGGGCAAGGCGTTGCCCACCCAATCAACAATGGCTTGTGGCTCAAGCATATTCTCACTCAAGCTTGGGCGGCGCAAACGGATTCCAACAACAACAATGGAGAAAATCGGCAGCCTGGCGAGTCTGGAAACTACACCGCCATCGAAAAACAGCAGATCTTGGCCTACGCTTATGGATACCTGACGCACTCTGCTGGAGATATTTGGGCGCATACACTTGTTAACGACATTGCCGAAGGGGTCTTTCCGGATGTCATTAGCGATCCGAGTGAAGAAAATCTCCATATCGTTCTTTCCCATATCCTAGTCGAAAATTACATCGGCGATGCGACACCCGGCTTCGACGGCAATGGAGACGAGAGCAATCACGTCAAGATTTTTAATGGAAATGTCTTGATCGATGTCGTCATTGACCAAACTCCAGCCGTAGAAATGCCAACTAATGCAGCCTTTCGAGGTACATCGGGCGGGGTTCGCCGTTTCATCTATGAGTCGACCGTATTGCCTCAACCTGCGAGCACCGGACTTTCGCAAGCACGCGGTGTGGCCATCGACACGATCATTGAGATGCGGGATGGATTGCAGGGCAAACTCAAAAGCTTGCGGGATCAGGGGGTAGATCTTGAGGATATCAATGCCGTTCACAATCGATTCAATAACACAAACCAGAGTTTTAACTTAGCGAAAGAGAACTTAAACAACGCCGGTCGACATCTGTCTGATGCCTTCGACACTCTCACTAATCTAGAGAATGCCAAGGCGGCCGCGGAGAATACCAGGGCGAATATCAATGCGGTGCTTGAAGATGAAAAATGCAATTTCGATGGATCTTTTTTTGAAAAGATTGCGAACGCATTTCGTTGTGGCGGTGCGCTGATTGGTGAGGGGTTATCGGGTGGCATCAGCATTGTCGGAGGTTTTGCTACAGACGTTGTGAACTCTGCATCGCAAGCGGTGAAAGCTGCTGCTGAGGTGGTGCTTGCCGCTAAGAATGCTTTGGAAGGTGCTGCGACCGGTTTCTATAATCTCGTGGCGCAACTAGCCACCGATGAGAAAGCGCTTCGAGCCGCTTACTTGGATGCTTGGATCAACGACATTGACGATGGTCTTGCACATTGGCCTGAATTGGGGCTACGAATCACTCGCGGCTTGTTTGATCCAGAGACCAAACGACAAATCCAGAACGAAACATGTGAAGACGAAGTAAATAACGATCGAATCACCTGCGAAGCCGGCGTGGGAATGGTGGATGTAATGCTTGCGGCAGTCGATACACCGCCGGGTTTCAACACAACCGCTCAGGTAGGAGGTGTGTTGGATGGTACATCCTTCCTAGACGATCACCTTTTGAAAATGTTCCTACCCGATGCAGTAGGTGACATCCGCAGCTCCATTCGCAAAATTGGTGGAGTTCTCGACGACATCGATTTGTTTGATGGGGTTCTCGATTTTGTGACGAAGCCGCTAGAGGCGTTAGGGGAGACGATCCAGGACGAAGTCCAAAGTTTTGTCGTCGATCAAGTGTCGGATGCGATTGGGATCGACTTGAACTTGGTCGGATCCTTGTTCCATTCCCCTTCGTCCAAGTTAAGCTTGGAGCGAATAGGCTGCCCCGAACTTGTTAACGGCCAACTGATTACCGCTACGGCGTGTGCGGGTTCACTCGGCGGTCTACCGGGGATCGACATGTTTGATATCGAAGATCGAGAGCGCCTCGATCGAGCAATGGGGTTGATAACGAGCCCTTCAGACAATGGCGTACAGTTGCACGTCCCCTTCCAGCCGTTTCGTGATGGAAGTCTGGCAGGTAACCTGCGAGATAGCTTGCCTACAGAACCCTTCTTTAGTTTTCACGAAAATAAAGTCGGCGGCTTCTTGGACACCGTCGAGTACACACCGCGACCCGTCGCTGGCGGAACGACACCAGCCATCTTCCCGGTGTTCGAGAATGCCGTCACCATCACCAAATTGGCTTTTCTCGATGGAGCGGGAATGGATCAGTTCATCAACGCGCAATTGACCAGCCAGCTTGGCAGCAACCAGCACTTCTCGTTGTACAGTCAGTTCGGTGTCTTGGGCAACGTGATGACAGTTGCCTTACCTGAACTGCCAATGCCTGCAGGAGCAACATCCTCCAATTTCGTTCCCAAGAGCGATCCGCACGATACAACGGTTCTTCCTGGCGTTCCACCCGAAAACATCCAAGCGGTTGCAGATCCAACTAACCCGAACGCATGGATTCGAAGCATCGATGGTGATCACCCATGGCAGAGCGGTCGCGAACCCGTTTTCCCCATCAATGGCCAACGAAGTTATGCCAGCGCAGGGCATGGCAATTTCCCTTTGTTCGAAGTGGGCGTGCTTCGTGAGAACGTGTTCCGTGAAATTTTTCTCGACTGGGAGAACGATCTGCGTGACGACAACCGTCTCAACCGATCTTCGGTCTTTCCGGACTTCAGGGACACCCCACGCGATAGCCAGAGTCTCGTTGTGACAACTAAGGACGATATCGTCGATTGGTACGATCATAAAAACTCACTTCGCGAAGCCATCCTCTTTGCTAATTCAGGCGATGCGGATAACGACGGCAATGTTCATGACACAATCACTTTTGCGACGAACCTGAACTTCGATCCGACAACGCGGGCCCAACCATTGGCGTTCGCCCAAGACACGCTTAATCCAGTTTCGGGTGAGTTGCTCGTAACCCAAAGCTTGACGATCGACGCATCCATGTTGAATCGTCAATACACCATCGACGCCAATTTCCGTTCTCGAGCCATCAACGTTACTAGTGGCGATCTAACGGTAAAGAACTTGAACATCATCGGCGGTAGCACAAGTTCAGACAACGCGCCCGGCGCTGGAATTCGAGTGGCTGCGGGTTCGCTGACAGCGATCGGCTCCGAGTTCTCGGAAAATCGGACGCTCGGAAATTCATCTCCGGGTGCAGGACTCTTTGCCTCTGGCCCAATCGTACTGACCAACAGTTCTGTCATCGACAGTCTCACGAAGGGGAGCAACTCGCAAGGGGGCGGGATCTTCAGTCCTTCATCGATCACCATCACAAACAGCACGCTGAGCGGCAATAGCACGGCGGGTGATTCCTCTCCTGGCGGTGCGGTGGCCTCATCCTCTCAGATCACCATTTTAAATAGCACTGTCAGCGGCAACAGCACGTCGCGATCGACTTCGCCTGGTGGAGCAATATCGGCGATCAATGCCTCGCTCGTTCCAGACAACTTGGTGCTCGGCAATACGGCGATCGCTGGAAACAGCACCAACGGCGCAGCGGGTGGCGGTATTCACGCTTCCAAGGCCAAAATCACTAATAGCATCATTGTCGGCAACGCGGCAAACGGTCAAGCAACAGGCAACTTCGAGATCTCTCCGACCACGACTTTGAGATTCTTCGGTGGCAATCTCGTGGGCCAAGTCGTTTCTGGCACACCAACGTTTAACACGGCCTCGCATCCGACCACCACCACCAATGCGACCAACATTAAACAAATTTTTGAGCAGACGGTTCAGACTCAATTTGACAGCAATCACGACGGAGTTCCTGATACAGCCGTTGGAGTTGAAACTGGCCTATTGAAAAATAATGGCGGCAGTACAGAGACTCTGCAGCTTTTCAATGTTGTCACCAATCAAGTGATTGATAAAAACCCACCAGTCTCGCTCTTTCGTTTCGAAGGCACCGCGGCAGCCTCGATTGGAACGAACAATGGAACTTTCCAAGGTGGTTTAACGGCTACGGCACCCGGTGCAACGGACGTTAGCCCGACGTCGGTACTGTTCACAGGAGATCCAGCCCAATCGATCCTACTGAATCAAAACCTTACGATTGGTAATAGCTCTAACACCATCGAAGCTTGGATCAAAGTGCCTACCGTCGGAAATGGCGGATTGACCGCTGGAGAGACGGTCGGAGTACTTTTAGGTAACTTTAATGGGGCCAGCGTTTACGCAAATTGGCAAGTCAGTTCTACAGGCTTGCTCGCCATCGATTGGAACGGAACTTCTCGAAGTGGAACTTCGGACCTGCGCGACAACAACTGGCATCACGTCGCCTTTGTCCGAGACAAAACCGCCAACGACATACGCGGATATGTGGATGGTCGGCTGGAATTCACACTGGCCGGAGCTCAAGCCGACCTGACATTCTCCGCGACACATCTCATCGGCAATGACCGTCGCGCCACCAGCAAAGTACCGTTTCACGGAAACATCGATGAACTGGCTATTTTCAATCGTGCTCTCAGTGCAGAAGAGATCATTGTTCGGGCGGGCAAATTTGATCAGCGCGGTTTGCCGCGAATCATCTCTGATGGCGGATTTCTTCCACCGGTGATGGATCTAGGGCCACTCGAGTTCCAAGAACGCCTGCTTGAAGTCAAGAGTCATGTCGTCAACATTTTTGAAGATATCGTCGATCCGTACGACGACCTCACCTCGCTCCGCGAAGCCATCAACTTTGCCAACGAAACAACTGATCTTGATTTCATTTCCTTTGATTCCTCTGTGTTCTCTGACGGTGATGTGCTTCTTCTCAATGGTCGCGAATTGGCGATTACCCAATCCATCGTCATTGATGGAGCGGTTGATACAACGGGCCGTGTGACCATTGATGCAGGACTAAGATCTCGAATTCTTAACTTTGATGATCCCGGAGCAGGCGGCACACTTCCAGGCGACATATTTCTCGAGAATTTGGTTCTGATTAATGGGAACTCCACGGAGTTCGCGACAGATGGTAGCGGGGGCGCCGTTCGTTCGAGGCGTACCGGTATGGTGAGTCTGTTCAACACCGATATCACGAACAGTTCCACTCTTGGCCAATTCGCGCGAGGAGGCGGTGTCTACTCCAACGGTTTCATCTACATGAGACAAAGTACGATACGCGGGAACCAGACGGAAGGATACTTTGCTCAAGGCGGCGGCCTATTTGCGAGAAATCAGATCATTGCAAGAAATAGTACGATTTCCGACAACCGAACCTTGGGTAACTACTCAACAGGTGGAGGACTTGCCGTATACAGTCCTGTTGGATCGATCGGTCTTTACAACAGTTCAGTGGTTGGGAACGCAGTGAGTAGTTTTGCTTCAGGCGGTGGCTTAGTCGCCGCAAATGTGAGGCTCGACAACTCGACAATCACGGGAAATACTTCAGGATTTGCATCCGATCCGAGATCTCCCATTATTCGATTGAATCCGATTTCTGCTCCGATCAATCTGACATTACCACAAGCTACTGGAACGGGAACTTTGACGCGATACATGCTCGCAAGTAAAAACCATGGTGTCGTCATCTCTCCGACGTCCGGCGACGAACTAACTCTAATCGACATGTTCAACGGACAGTCGACAACGGTTGTGCCAAGCTTCAACCTTGGTGCTCTCGAACTGGGGACCTTTGTCACCGCGGAAAACTTCGCGGTTGGTAAATGGACCTTAAGACTCTACGGTACAGTCTTCGCTGGTGGAGGTGGTATGGTCGCAACCAATGCCACCCTTACCAATAGCATTGTTCTGGGCAATGCATCCCACACCGCCAATAACCCGGAAATAAAGATGAATGCCGGCGGTACTCTTGGGTTCAATGGCAAGAACTTAGTGGGACAATCGAACAGTCTGCAATTCGGCTTTGATACAAGCCCGTTCATCAACGTTAGCAACGCCGATCCAAGCAAAGTTTTTTCGAAAGTAATCAATCGTCAAGCTGGCATCGACTTTGGCAGTGAGGCCCTTGACTTAGCTAATGGCACTCTCAGCGGTGTACTGGCGGACAACGGCGGATTCGTGGAAACCGTTGCTCTGCGAGCCGTTCGCTCCAATCCAGCCATTGATGCTGGCGATGACGCTTCCTCCTTTTCGTCCACCGATGCTCGCGGAGCCGGGTTTCAACGCATTTTCAATTTGCCTGCGTTTGCCAACAATGGTGGGAATTCAATCGACCTTGGAGCCTTCGAGCTGCAAGCAACCCTCGAAACCGCTAGTTTGCTCGTCACCACAGCGTTGGATGTGGTCGATCCGAACGACTTTGAAACATCCCTTCGAGAAGCAATTGCGTTCGCAAACTCGGGCGATGCCGATGGCGACGGACTTGCTCATGACAAGATCACCTTTGCGACTGGGGCTGGTGAAGTATTTGCCACATCACGCACGATCCCCATGCTACTTGGTCAATTTGCAGTCACCGAGTCGGTTTCCATTGATGCAACTGGATCTGCTGGTATTGTCACGCTGGATGCTGGCCTGAACTCTCGGGTCATCAACTTCACGGCAACAAGCGGCGATATTAGTTTGACCAAGCTCGCCTTAACAAATGGACGCGCCGGCGGATCCAACACAACCTTCGATTCAGCATTCCATGGTGGT
Source organism: Planctomycetaceae bacterium (assembly GCA_027487485.1). GTDB lineage: Bacteria > Planctomycetota > Planctomycetia > Pirellulales > Pirellulaceae > JBKCUI01. Next base: position 14,192 of record JAIYDN010000031.1, read on the forward strand.
GCGCTTCGTTCTATGTCTTTTGGCAAAGTCACGCTGACTCAATCCACGGTCTCCAACAGTGGAACCAACAACGGCCTAGGCGGCGGCATTTACGCCAAGGGCCAAGTCGTTCTAGATCAAAGCACCATTGTCAACAACCTGGCTGGTATCGGTGGTGCTACAGCCCATACGCGAGGAGGAGGAGTTTATGCGAATAGCGTCTCGCTCTACGACAGCACCATACGCGACAACACATCAACCAATGCGGGGGGAGGAATCTCATCAACGACTGTGCGAGTTCAAAGCAGCACGATTGACGGGAATACATCGTCAGGACGTGGTGGCGGAATCTACGCACCAACCACCTTCAGTATCGCCGGCTCGATAACCATGACGAACGCGACGGTTGTGGGCAATCGAACTGTTGGATCAACACTCAGTCCCGGGGGTGGTGTGTATTCCCCTCGCGTTTCAATAGCAAATTCGACCTTTACCGGTAATACGACCGCGGGGACAAATTCGGCCGGCGGAGCGATCACTGCGGGCTTCAATCTAGAAATTACGAATAGCGTTTTGCTAGGCAATGTGACGCTGAACTCAGGGGGTGATGAAATCCAAACGTTTGGACAACGAACCTTTTCAGGGCGGAACTTGATTGGGACCAACTCGTCCGCTTACTTTGCCACCAATGTTAGCAATGTTCAAAACGCCAATATATTTTTGACGTTTGCGAGTACGCAGCTGATTAGCGGTACCAGCGTCTTTCGAGGTAATTTGGAGAGCAACGGCGGTTTGGTACGAACCGTCCGACTGAATCCTGTCTCGCTCAACCCAGCCCTCGACGCCGCCAAAACCGACTTAGTGCTGGCATCCGTGGATGCACGTGGTAAAGATCGCTTTTTTGACTTGCTCGGTTACAAACAAAAAGCGGATCTAGGCGCGTACGAGCTGAACGGCGACGACGCGACGATTGACACGCCAAGCTTGATCGTGACCACCGCCAACGAAGCTTTACCCTTCGATGGCCAAACCTCGTTGCGAGAAGCCATCGCCTTTGCCGAAACTGGCGATGCAGATGGCGATTTGAATTTGCATGACACTGTCACGTTTGCCACCGGCAGCGGCCAAACGTTTCAGAATGGTGGAAAGATTGTGCTGACCAATGGCGAATTGCGAGCGACCGAGGATTTGACGATCCAATCAAACACTCCCGTTACCATTGATGCAAATCAGCTTTCACGGGTGATTAACTTCACCCGCGAAGGGGTCCCATTTGGAACTCCGCCCGCCGATCTGACCCTTCGCAATCTGATCCTAACCAATGGCCGTACCACTGGCGAACACGATGATCCTGCAACGGTGTCTCCACATGTCGGTGGCGGCATTCGATTCGATTCACTTGGCATGTTGACACTCGAAAACACAACCGTGAAAAACAATGCGACCACAGGCAAGTATGCTTCTGGCGGTGGTCTCTTCACAGCTGGATCGGTCAAGATGCTCAACAGCATCATCGAAGGCAACAGCACGGCTGGCGAAAAAGCACACGGCGGTGGTGCATTTGCGTCCTACTACTCAACGATCGAGAACAGCACATTCCACCGAAATCGCACCTCAGGTATCTTAGCCTTAGGTGGAGGCCTATGGGCGAATCGGCAAGCCGACATCACGGGCAGCACTTTTAGCAGCAATCGCGTTACCGGCTCGACTTCTAGTGGTGGCGCAATTCTATCCGGTGGTGGAATCCTAGCTGGAATTTTGCCCGATGCGCGTTACGACTTAACACTGAGCACCAGTACCGTGGTTGGCAACTCCGCTTCGTCCGGTGGCGGTCTTTATGCGATCGGCGAAGCGGCGCTCGTCAAAACTACATTCACTGGCAATAGCAGCACTTCAACCCACCCATTTCTTGCAGCCGGGGGAGTGCGATCGTTTAGAACCATTTCGCTGACCGATAGTATTGTTCTTGGGAATTACCCCAATGAAGTGCTCGCTGCAACATCGACACTGACGGGTTTCGGTAAGAACATTGTTGGACGTGACTCCGCCACTTTTGACACGAGCACCCATCCTGCTATTGTGAACGCAAACCCCAGCAGCGTTTTTGCACAAACCGTGGAAACCTACTTCGATAGCGACGCAAACGGAACGCCAGATACACCGACTGGCATCTTGGGCGGTGCCCTCTCGGCCGAAGGATCAAACAAGCGAATCGTGGCGTTAAAAGCGGTCAACACAAACCCTGCACTTGACTCGAGCCGCGCTCCTCTCGCACTGTTCCGATTGGATGGCAATGCGGCCGACTCCATCGGTACGAACAATGCTACGCTTCAAGGTTCGCTAACCGCCACTGCTTCAGGAATTCCAAACGGAGTTAGCCAAGCAATCAACCTCGATGGTTTTAGCAACAAGTTTGCGCAGCTTTCTAACCCGCTCTCAATCGGCAATCAATCGCACACGATCGAAGCTTGGGTCAAAGTACCTGTACTCGGAAGCGGCGGACTGAATGAAGGCGAACGTGTTGGGCCCATTCTAAGCAATGTGGGTGAAGGACCCAATGCAAGCTGGGAGATCGACGATGAGGGCGAGTTGCGGTTCTACTGGACAGACGGACTCAGGAATTCAAATGGTGAACTTATCCAATTGCTGGATCTGCGTGGTGAGACTGATTTGCGTGACGGCCAGTGGCACCACCTAGCCTTCGTGCGTGATAAGTCTGCGGGACAATTCCGTGCCTACGTCGATGGTGTAGCAGAGGCCCTCACTTCTCATGCAAACGCCGGTACGGACCTTACCTTTACCGCAACGCACCGCATCGGGGCTGACCGCATCGTACCCACTGCGATCCCTTTTCACGGAACAATCGACGAATTGGCCATTTACGGCGTGGCGCTAACGCAACAAGAAATTGCCAGCCGCGCGGCTATTGCGACGCAGAGAATTGACGACGGCAATCGCGACCAGAGACCGATCATGGACATCGGAGCGGTGGAACTTAAGAAGACTTTCTTGGTCGATACCGATGGTGACTTGGACGACAACAATCTAACCACCGGCAATTTGTCGATTCGTGAAGCGGTCCGCTTAGCCAACGCTTCACCAGGTCATGATGTGATCACGTTTGATATGAATACCAATTTTGGCGCTGAGGTAGGCGGCCCGCCAGAAATCGAACTCACATCGCAACTTATAGTAAACGATTCCGTGTCGATCATAGGCCCTGGCGCGAACGCTTTATCCATCAGTGGTGAAGGGAACTCACGAATATTCAACTTGGGGAGTTCCTCATCCGCAGCGACTTTCATCATTAGCGGTTTGATGCTGGATGCGGGTGCGGTGCCGAGGAGCCCATCCCCTTTACCTCTGGAAGAAGGTGGAGCTATCAGGCTGGCCGACAGCAATGACACAGTGATCCTCGATCGAGTGAATGTGGCCAACAACTCTGCAAATGGAGGTGGGGCTTTGTTTGTATCTGGCTCAACCTACATCATTAGCAATTCCTCTTTCATCGGAAATACGACCAGCGCTAACGGTTCGGCAATCCTGACTTTTGGAAACACTAAGGGCTGGATTACGAACTCGACATTCAGTGCCAACTCGGGTGGCAATACGATCATGATTCAGACCGTAAGCGGACAAAGAGGTGAGCTTCAGATCCGCAACTCGACCATTGTTGACAGTACCGGCAATGGTATTCAGATTCTCGCCGATGCAAGCACACCCAATACAAGCTTAGGCTTGGTCGAAATCGGCAATTCAATCATTGCGAACAGCAGTGGAGCTAACGTCTCAGCAACTTCGGCTGGCACGGGTGTGGCCACCTTTACCTCGTTAGGAAACAACCTCAGTAACGTTTCGGCATCTCTTCTGAACCATCCGCAAGACAGAGTCGGTAATCCGTTGCTCGGCCCTTTAGCAACCAATGGAGGCCAGACCCCATCGCGTTCGCTGTTAACAGGCAGCCCGGCGATGAATGCCGGAAACAATGCACTCGCATTCAATGATTTTGGGGACACTTTGGTCACCGATCAAAGAGGGCTGGGATTTCATCGGATCTTGGGAGGCACGATCGACATCGGCGCTTTCGAAGTTGCCATCAACAGCGCTCCGACCGATGTTAATCTCAACCAGAATACGGTCCTGGAAAACACCAGCACGTTGGCGGCTGATTTGTTGTTTGGCCAACTGGTGACCATTGATGCGGACCCGGCTGATTCGCATGTTTACGACTTAGTTGCAGGAACTGGCGACACGGACAATTCTCGGTTCCGAGTGGTGAATTCCCAGATATTTATTAGGCAAGGAGAAACGCTCAACTTTGAAGCCAAGCCTAGCTACTCGGTGAGAGTCCGTTCAACCGATTCGGGCGGGCTAACAACAACGAAGCCATTTATTTTGAACGTCACGGATGTGAACGAATCGGTTGTGATGACACGTGTCAATGCGTCGGTAACGGGTAATGTTCAGTCAACTTTGACCAACTCCGGAACATGGTCCGATCCAGAATTGAACAATGCTGGTGTTACATTGACTGCATCGCTGGGTGGGGTGGTGAAGAATGGTGACGGAACGTGGGCATGGTCTTATGCTCCGCCCGATGTGGTTGCGAACCAAGTCGTGACCATTTCGGCCAATGATGGTACCAATACCAGTAGCGTTACCTTTACGATCAACGCGGTGGCGGTCACTCCGACGTTGACGATCACTTCAGGCAATAGAAATTATGACCGAACTGCTTACGCTGCGACAGCAACGATGACAGGAAGTGCAACTCCAACGCCTGCGATCGCCTTTACCTACTTCAGCGATGCTGCTGGAGCTAATGTGATTTCAGCCCCGACGAATGCTGGAAACTACTTTGTACGAGCGTCCGTGGCTGCAAACTTGAACAACAACGCAGCTCAGTCCGCGATCACTGCGTTTTCGATTCTCCGTGCGACGCTAGTTGCTTCGGTGACCGTCAACAACAAGCCGTTTGACAACACAACAGCGGCGACCATTGCTACTCGGTCGTTGAGCGGGGTGATTGGTTCCGATGCGGTAACGCTGTCCGGTGGTGTCGCCACGTTTGCGGATATTGGTGTCGGGAATAACAAGACCGTGAACGTAACTGGGCTAGTTCTAGGTGGTGCTAACGCTGGTAATTATAGTGCCAACACGGCCGCAACCACTTTCGCGAACATTAACGCTACGGTTTTCAACCGCCAAGTGTTCTACAATAACTCGGGCTTTGAGGTTGGAGGAGGAGGTGTGAACGCTGCGTTAGACTCCACCAGAGTCCTGCTTCAATCTTCGGGAATAGCTCAAACGACCACTCCTGCCAACGTATCCAACTACACTCAAGGACTCAACGGAGTCGTGTTGGATATTGCTGGTTTGGCGGCTTCGACGTTAACGGCAAGTGACTTTATCCTGCGAGTTGCACCACCTAATGCTTCCGGAGTGGTGAATCCAAGTTCGTGGCCATCGGCTCCTGCCACCAGTGCGATTGTTGTGCAGCCCGGGGGATCAGCATCGATTCCTAGTCGAGTTCAGTTGGAATGGGCTGCCGTTGCTGGTATCCCTGCAATCC
>JAIYDN010000023.1 GCA_027487485.1 Planctomycetaceae bacterium
CGGTCCACGACCTTCAGGTCCACCCGGTCCACGACCTTCAGGGCCACCCGGTCCACGACCTTCAGGTCCACGCGGTCCACGACCTTCAGGTCCACCCGGTCCGCGACCTTCAGGTCCACGCGGTCCACGACCTTCAGGTCCACCCGGTCCACGACCTTCAGGTCCACCCGGTCCACGACCCTCTGGTCCACCCGGTCCGCGACCTTCTGGTCCACCCGGTCCGCGACCTTCTGGTCCACCCGGTCCGCGACCTTCTGGTCCACCCGGTCCACGACCCTCTGGTCCACCCGGTCCACGACCTTCAGGGCCACCTGGTCCACGACCTTCAGGTCCACCCGGTCCGCGACCTTCAGGTCCACCCGGTCCGCGACCCTCTGGTCCACCCGGTCCGCGACCCTCTGGGCCACGAGCGGGACGAAATTCTTCGTGGGTTAGCGTTCCGTTACCGTCTTTATCGAGAGCAGCCAGAGCAGCAGCAGCGTTCTTAATCTCTTCGGCAGAGATCTCGCCATCGTGATTCGCATCCAGTGCTTCAACAATAGGATTTCCTGGACCACCCATGGGGCGTCCCGGTCCTTCAGGTCCTCGTCCGCCTGGCGGTTGCGAAAGCACCGAGCTTCCTATCGTCGTTAGCAGCAGTCCGAAGGCCCATGACATTTTTTTCATCTTCTTCGCTCCAATGAGAGGTTTTGAAAATCGTTCGTTCACTAAAAATCTACTTCAATTGGCCGGATGCAATTCACCGGCTTATTCGACAACTCGGAATACGTCGTTCTTCTTGAAAACGATCGGACCGCCTCGGCCGCCCGCTCCTTCGAACTCAATATGGCAGTCCATGAGTATCCCGACCGGGGCATCGTCGGGAATTTGTATCTCAAATGCTACCATGTTGTCTGTTCGTTCGATCGACGTGGCTTCGAACGGTCCGATCTGAGCCCATACAGGTTTGTCGTTTGGAACGGGGCGTCGTATCGCCTTGGATGTGTCCAATTCAATTTGGATGCGATGCTTCGCACCCTTCTGCGCATTGCCAGGCCGCACTGACGTGATGACCTTATCCATGCGATTGTCACCTTCCTGGGTGTTATCAATCAGGGGGCCTGTGCCAGATCGTCGTAGTCCGCGATTGTTTGAAGGCTCTACGACTCCTGCGTATCCGCCAAGAATATAGGGGAAGCGGCCAGGCGTCACATGGTAGTGGTAGCCTCGTTGCTCATCGCTGTGACCATTGCATGCATCTAGTGCAAGATTAGCCTCTAGATCTTTGGCCATCTTTCCTTCTGATTCATAAGGCCCATACAACGGAAAGCCATCAAATGCAAAACCGATCACGGGCGAATGTTGTTTGCCATCGTCTTTGAAAGGGGATCGAACGCAAGTTGGGTACTTGTGGTAATGGTAGACACCCGTTTGTTGGGGATGACCGCAGCAAGAATCTAGCCACACTTCCGAGTATCCCTCGACTGCGTTCATGCCTCCCATTTCAAACGGATTGAAAAAAACGACTCCGTTAATGGCTGTTCCAACAGGTCCCATCGGCAAGCGGGTAATTTGGTCGGCCAGTTTCGGGACCAATGGCAACCTGAAAGTGAAGCTTTGAACCTGGATCGAATTAGGGTTGCCGCTGTTGGGATACACCGCAGTCGGATGATTGGGGTAGCCTTGGCTTTGCATAATCAAGCATTGATCGTCGTGGCTCAGTCGAACGTTATCGATGCCATCTTTGTTCGAGTCTTGACGATGGTAGGAGAATAAATCGACGAACTTCTCTCCGTCTTGGTAATAATAAGTTGGGATTTCTCCTTCGACGACAAACCAACGTCCCCCGATTGGTTTTGAGCCGGCGGGAGGCTCATCTGCTAAAACTATGCAAGCTTGAGTGCATGCGAATAGAAGCAGAATCGCCATCGAGCAAAAGCGGGTTGTAGAAAGTGCAATCATGGAGGATTCAGATACCGGGGTAATGTCTTGATAGGATACTGAACACGCGGCGTTATGACTTGTGTCGCTCGAAAAGTATTCAGTTGTGAGTATTTGTTCGAAACTGGATTTGACGCCCGTAGGATAGCTCATCAACCTGAAGTCCAGATTAAGAAGTTCGCTAATTCTCCGTTTTCTAAACGTTGGACATCAGATCGAAATTCTCTCGCTGAGATTCCTCCCGTTTTGCTTCTATTGCTTTTTCCATTGTTCAAGGGAGAGTACACCGAGTTATTTTGAGCCCAGGATATTCGGTTCGCAGGGAAATCACGAGGTTCTGGCTGATCGGGTCGAATTGTGATACAACCTTGGAGTCTTTTGTTTCGTTACCTCCCGTGCAAAATTTTCATGAGCAATATCGAAAACTGTATCATCATCGGAAGCGGGCCTGCTGGTTGGTCTGCTGCAATTTACGCGGCCCGAGCCAATCTTCGGCCTCTCTTGTTTGAAGGCGCCATGACTGAGGAAAACCGTGTGATGGGGCGGTATCCAATGGGTCAACTGGCCCAAACCACGGAAGTCGAAAATTATGCTGGTTTTCCTTCCGGAAATCTCAAGGCTTTTCTCGAGTCCGCGATTTCAAAAGACCGTCAATACATGCTGCCTCCGATTGAAGAACATCCGCATGCGGTCACCGGACCCGAGCTGATGGAATTGATGCGTCAGCAAGCGACCAATTTCGGCACTCGAGTGATCACCGATGATGTGGTCAGTGTCGATTTTTCAGGGAAGCCGCTCAGGCTGAACACCAGTGAGAACGGAACTTTTGAAGCTCATTCGGTGATTATTGCGACCGGTGCCAGCGCGAATTACTTGGGCTTACCTAGCGAAGAAAAATTCCGCAACAAAGGGGTTAGTGCTTGTGCAGTTTGCGATGGTGCGCTGCCTCGTTTCCGAAACAAACCATTGGTAGTAGTCGGCGGCGGAGACTCGGCCGTGGAAGAAGCTACTTTCTTGACGAAGTTCGCTTCCAAGGTTTACATGATCCTGCGACGCGGGGAGATGCGAGCGTCGAAGATCATGCAACAACGTGCCTTCGATAACCCAAAGATCGAGCTTGTAAAGTTTTCGGTCGTCGATGAAGTTCTTGGTGACGCAGACAATATGCAGGTTGGGGTGACGGGCGTGCGTGTCAAGAATGTGGAAACCAACGAGCCACGCGACTTGGAAGCAGCCGGCATGTTTCTAGCGATCGGACACACCCCGAACATCAAGTTCTTAGGTGGTCAGGTGGAGAACCACGCAAATGGTTATATCAAATGGATGCAGCCCTATCGAACGATCACCAGTGTCGAAGGAGTGTTCGCGGCGGGCGACGTTGCTGACGATTATTACCGGCAAGCTATCACCTCTGCAGGAACCGGATGTATGGCAGCCCTCGATGCAGAACGCTATCTCGCGAGCGCTGGAGTTCACTGATCGGTGCCAGCCCATGATCAGCCGATTATTGTTCGCGGCGCCCGCGAACATAATCTAAAAAGTATCGATCTTGAGCTGCCTCGAAATCAGCTCGTTTGCTTCACGGGAGTCTCTGGAAGCGGTAAGAGCTCCTTGGCGTTTGATACTCTTTATGCAGAAGGTCAACGCCGTTATCTAGAAAGCCTCTCGACCTACGCGAGGCAGTTTGTCGGCCAGTTGCCGAAGCCCGATGTCGATTTTCTTTCCGGGCTTAGTCCCTCGATCTCGATTAGTCAGAAGTCTACAGGGAACAACCCCAGGTCGACCGTGGGAACGATCACGGAGTTACATGACTTCTTGCGAGTTCTGTTCGCTCGCGTCGGGACTGGCTTTTGTCCCAGCTGCAACGTTGAGATTGCGTCACAAACTCGCGATCAAATGGTCGATCGAGTGCAAGCTTTGGACCCGCAAACTCCATTTCTGTTTCTTGCCCCGATCATTCGAGGCCAAAAAGGAGAGCATCGCGAACTGTTCGATGACTTGCGACGACAGGGATTCAATCGCGCACGTGTCGATGGGCAAATTCACTTGCTCAGCAATCCACCAACGCTGGAACGCCAAATCAAGCACAACATTGAACTCGTTGTTGACCGAATCGCTGTTGGATCCGCTAGTAGGCAACGTATTGCCGAAGCGGTAGACAACGCAATCAAATTTGGCGAGGGGACCATGTTGTTGTCCCCTCTTCTCGGAAGTGATGGGAAGTTAGATGCGACCGAAGAAGCCAGCGATACTGTCCCCAAAAAAGGGACCAGAAAGAAAAAAGCTGCTACGCCGACAGCCGATGTGAAACAAGACGCTGACCTGAGCAACCCAGAACGAGACATTGTTTTTTCGTCGAGCTACGCCTGTGCCAAATGTGGAACTTCCTACCCCCCTCCCACACCTCAGTTGCTCAGTTTTAACTCTCCACAGGGTGCGTGCAAGACTTGTGATGGGCTTGGTGAGACGTTCACGTTCACCGAGGAGCTTTTGGTAACCGACGATAGTAAGTCGGTCAGGAATGGTGCGATTGGGTTGATTGGCAAGTCCACTGAAATGACCAAGTGGTTCAAAAGGTCGATCACTTTTTTCTCGAACTACATTGAGTCGTTGAAGCAGCTTCCCAAGAATACGTTGTTGGCAACACCTTGGAAAAAACTCACACCCGAACAGCGTTCTTGGCTGCTGTATGGATATCAGGGGTTGCAGGTTCGAATCAAAGGCCGCGCGTTGCACGGCCAAGATTTCTCGGGCATCGTGAACGACTTGTTGGCCATGTACCGAGCCACCAAAAATCCGATGATGACTCGGCAGTACGAAAAATACATGCAGACGGGTCAATGTAGTGAATGCCAAGGTACCCGGCTCAATGCACAAGCGCGATTTGTTCGCTTGAAGACGCGTTCGGTCGCCTTCGAGTCGAATCCATGGCTTGCGATTGGGGATTGTTCAAGATTGTCGCTCGACCAATGCGCCGACTTTTTTGCAAACCTTGATTTGACTGCACTGCAAAAAACGATCGGCGGCGAAGCGATCAAAGAAGTGCAATCGCGATTGCAGTTTCTGTTGGGAGTTGGTCTGTCGTATTTGTCATTGGAACGCACGGCGCCGACGCTGTCCGGGGGGGAATCGCAACGCATTCGGCTTGCAAGCCAAATTGGCGCTGGGCTTGTCGGGGTACTCTACGTTTTGGACGAACCATCGATTGGACTTCATCCTCGCGATAACGATCAACTGCTTGCTTCCCTGGAGCGTTTGCGAGATCTGGGCAACACTTTGATTGTGGTTGAGCACGATGAAGATACGATGCGAGCCGCTGATTGGATCGTTGACTTTGGACCTGGACCTGGCGTCCGAGGCGGAGAGCTCCTAACGGCAGGAACGTTAGAAGAAGTTGCTGCGAACCCAAAAAGCATTACAGGCAATTTCCTGAATGGATCGCGTCGAATTCATCGTCCTGAATCGCGTCGAAAAGGCTCTGGCCAAAAACTGGTCGTGCGCGGCGCACGCCATAACAATCTTAAGAATATCGACGTCGAGATTCCGCTTGGCTGCTTCATTGCAGTAACTGGAGTCAGCGGTAGTGGCAAAAGCTCACTCATCACGGACATCCTTTCTCCGGCCCTGCGCAATGCACTGCAACGAGCCGAAGACAAGCCTGGCTTGCATGATTCGATCGAAGGACTGGAGCATTTGGACAAGGTGATCGACATCGATCAGAGTCCGATCGGTCGAACTCCTCGAAGCAATCCTGCAACCTACGTGAAGGTCTTTGACGAGATTCGCGACCTTTTTGCAGAACTGCCCGAATCCAAGCGACGTGGCTTTACGCCCGGCACATTCAGCTTCAATACGGAACAAGGTCGGTGTTCCGCCTGCGATGGACATGGCGCCAATCGCTTGGATATGGAATTCTTGGCAGATCTTTGGGTGCCATGCCCGGTATGCGAAGGGAAACGTTACGGTCGCCCGACCCTTCAAGTGGAATTCAAAGGGAAGTCCATCGCCGACTGTTTGGATCTTGACGTTCAACAAGCACTAGAACACTTCAACGCATTTCCAAAGATCTACGAGAAGCTTCAAACACTGCATGACGTAGGGCTGGATTACTTGAAACTCGGTCAGCCATCGCCAACATTATCCGGTGGCGAAGCGCAGCGTATCAAGTTATCCAAAGAGCTGTGCCGACGAGCGACGGGACGCACTCTTTATGTCCTGGACGAACCAACGACTGGCTTGCATTTTCACGATATCGATCTGCTTCTGCAAGTTCTGCAAAGTCTTGTAGACCGTGGAAACACCGTGGTCGTGATCGAGCACAACCTGGACCTGATTCAAGCCGCCGATTGGGTCATCGACTTGGGCCCCGAGGGTGGTGCTGGTGGTGGCAAGGTGCTGTGCCAAGGTACGCCAGAAGCGATTGCAAAGCAAAAGAAGTCCTACACGGGTGTGGCTTTGAAAAAGTACTTTGAAAGTCATCAAAATGCATCTTCCGCTAGTCGTGCGAAGCCTACAGCCAAGTCGAAATCCAGAGCGAAGCCGTCTAAGTCTACAAGTTTAGCCTTGCAGGATTTGCAAGTCATTGGAGCGGAGCAACACAATCTAAAGAAGATTGATGTTCGCTTGGCACGCAATCAAATGACCGTGTTCTGCGGGCAAAGCGGTAGCGGCAAAACGTCGATGGCCATGGATACGATTTATGCGGAAGGTCAACGCAGATTTGTGGAAAGTCTCAGTCCCTATGTTCGGCAGTTCGTTGGCCAAATGCCGAAGCCAGTCGTCGAACGGGTTGAAGGTCTGAGTCCATCGATTGCGATCGAGCAAAGAAATCTTTCGCATACTCCACGCAGTACGGTGGGAACGGTGACGGAAGTCTACGACTATTTTCGAGTGCTGTTCGCTCGCTTAGGCCAAATGCATTGCACCCGATGCAATCAACCTGTTAGCACTCAGACAAGCGACCAAATCATTGATCGCTTGATGGAGATGGGGAAAAAGCTGGCGGGGGATCAAGGAAAGCGCGCTCTTTTGTTGGCGCCAATTGCACCGAATGTAAACCAAGCTCCTGAGCATTTGTTTAGGGAGCTGAAACTGCAAGGGTTTGTTCGAGTTCGAGTGAACGGTCGAACTTACGATCTCGATTCCGTGCCGGAACTACAAAAAAAGAGTCGATATGAATTGCAGTTGGTCGTCGACCGTATTCGACTGGATGGAAAAGATCGGGCTCGGCTGAGCGATAGTGTGGCCACGGCTTTGACCATGGGAAGCGGTGTCATTCAGCTTGCCATGGTGGACGACGATCGAGCCGAGGTGCATTGGGATGTTCAGACCTTCTCGTTGCAACTTGCATGCTCCCCATGCGGACTATCCTTTCAGCCTTTAACGCCTCATAGCTTTTCCTTCAATACCGCCGTGGGATGGTGCCCAAGTTGCAATGGACTTGGACGGCAAATGGGAACCGATCCTTCGGCTGCCGTCAACGATCTTCTTTCACTCAATGACGGGGCCTTATTGCTTTGGCCTTCGTTGGATAACCCATTGTCGCGAGGGATGCTCAAGGCCTTTTGTCGCGAGTCCGGGATCCCTTCCGACCGTCCGGTAGCGGAATTGCCAATAGGCCAACGTTCCATATTGTTCCATGGTTTGCCGGATCGTGAAATCAAAGTATTGCAATCGGATGTCGAATCCGGAACCAAAAAGTCGCAGAAAATCAGCGACTCGCTTCTCATGACATTTCATTATCGAGGTGTTTTCCCCGCCTTGGAACTTGCTTCCAATTCCAACGTTGGACTTCGGATTCGATTAGCTCGTTTTCTTGCCGAGATTCCGTGTACCGCTTGCGGAGGAGCTCGCGTTCGTGCGGAAGCAGCCCATTCTCGTTTTCGCGACTTTACAATCTCCGATATTTCCAGCATGCCGATCGGCGAATTGCTTGCCCAGGTCAAGTCTTGGGCCCTCGATCGACGCGAAAAGAAAATTGCTGGCGAACTCCATCGTGAAATCGTGCAACGACTGCAGTTCTTAGACGACGTCGGACTGGATTACCTGACCTTGGATCGTGCTGCAAACACACTGTCGGGTGGCGAGGCGCAACGGATTCGACTTGCGAGTCAACTGGGTAGCGGACTTTGTGGTGTTTTGTATGTACTGGACGAACCAACCATCGGCTTGCACCCTCGCGACAATCAACGTCTGATCGGTGCCATGCATCGTTTGAGAGACCTTGGCAATACACTATTGGTGGTTGAACATGATCGCGATGTGATTGCCAATAGCGATCAGCTATGCGACTTCGGCCCTGGGTCTGGGCCTTTAGGTGGGACGGTTGTTGCCCAAGGAACACCCAAACAAATCGTGAAGCAGAAGGGCTCGATCACTGGCCCATTCCTGAATGGTACACGCATGATCGAGATGCCAGACCACCGGCGCATTCAATGCGCTGACGATACGACATTAACGAGCTCGGATCTGGTTTCTGAAAGCAATTGGACGGACCGCGCGGTTGGAGGGAAAGGCTGGTTGACGATTCATGGCGCTCGCGCAAATACGCTCCGAAACGTTGATGTCAGCTTCCCTCTCGGATGTTTCACCGCCATCACAGGCCCCAGCGGTAGCGGAAAAAGCAGTCTGATCAATTCGATTCTTTACCCCTCCCTTGCCAAAACACTCCACCGCGCGGACGCTCAGCCCGGACCGCATGATCGGATCGACGGCGTGAAGTTGATCAACAAGGTTTTGCGAGTGGATCAATCTCCGCTGGGTAATTCGCCATCGAGCAACCCAGCGACCTACACGGGTGTTTTTGAGCACATTCGTTCGTTGTTTGCGAAGATGTCCGATTCGCTCGTCCGCGGCTTTCATGCAGGACACTTCAGTTTCAATGTTCCCGGTGGACGCTGCGAAAAGTGTGAAGGGAATGGCCAGCTGCGAATTCAAATGCACTTTCTTCCAGATGTATGGATCGAATGCGATGCATGCAAGGGGACGCGTTATTCGCATGAAGTTTTGCAAGTGAAGTATCGAGGCAAGACGATCAGCGATTTTCTCAAAATGTCGATCGGCGAGGCTCGCGATGTGATGAGCGAACAGCCTAAGATTCATGGCATGCTCGATACTCTTTGCAAAGTCGGGCTCGATTATTTGGCATTGGGCCAAAGTGCACCAACTTTGAGCGGCGGTGAAGCTCAACGCGTAAAACTAGCTGCAGAACTCTGCCGGCCCGCTACCGGAAACTCGCTGTATCTGTTAGATGAACCCACCACCGGTCTTCATTTTGAAGACATCCGAAAGCTGATGTTGGTGCTCAATGCACTAGTCGATAACGGGAACACTGTGGTGGTGATCGAACACAATTTGGACGTCATCAAATGCGCTGATTGGATCATCGATATGGGACCCGAGGCAGGCAAGAACGGCGGGCAAGTTGTGTTCGCGGGACCACCAGAACAATTGGTCAAGTATGCCACCAATGTACCTTACGGCCAGGCACCGGTCGCAAAGCCTAAAGTGAAGGGAGTGCGCAAGAAGAAGGAGCCTGAACCGACAGAAGGAATCGTTCGCGAGTCTGTATCTTCATCGGCTCGCTTACGCTCGTACACCGGCGAAGCGCTCGCAACGATCTTGCACTCCTAAGCTTCTTATGCATTGAACCAAATTCGCTAGTTTAGTGATTGCGCATTTTGAGCTCTTCCCGTCGTACTCGTACTCAATGAAATGGTACTCGTACTCGAACTAACCCCATCATCGTGCACTCACCGGAAACGCGATCTGGCCAGGAAACGGCGTCGTGGGCAAATACAGCGCAGTGGCCGTATCGATTTTGACGACATTTTCCGGAACCCGATACACGAAGTCTTTTTCCGAGACCGTGGTTGCTGTCGGTTCGGAGTAAACTAACTTCGAAACCGCTTTGGCTACCATCGTCTTTCCATCTTCACCCGGAACTCGCTTGAAGTACTCCACACAATAAGGGAAGTATGGAAGCACGGCGGATCGGCCCAGTGTCAATCGTACCTCGGAAGGGACGTTGGATTCGGCAGGAGGGGCAGGGACGTTACTTTGGTCTATAGGTGCGTTCCCCGCAAACTTCGGAGGCTCGTTCCTTAGCCTTCCCACCAGCTGCCATACATCCACCCCGTCGATGGTTCCGGCCTTGGCCGCATACCAAATGTAGCGATGGTACAAATTGCGAAGAAGTTCAGCGTGCCCTCCTATCGCAAGATACATACTGACTTCTGGCCGTTCGTCGGCATAGTGGATCGCATTTCCGAGCGATTGCCGAACTTGATCGATGATCACTCGCTTGGGCGGTTCATCCACGCCAATCTGAGTATGCATCAATCGACCGTCGGAAACCTGAATCGTATCCAGGGTGGTTTCACCAGAGGACACGCGTGCCGTGTACCGAAACTGGCCGGTCCCAGCGCCACTCGCTTTGTACTCCCCGCTGACGATCACCAATTGATCGTACGCAAGACTTTTTTGATGGACTTTGCATGCAATTGGCTGGGCGCTCCAGACGGCATAATGGATTGCATTCAGCACCAACTGGTTCGGATCTATGGTGACAACACTGCTTCCGGCAGAGCTAGCATTGGGTGTTGCCAATCCTTGGGATGCGGAAGGGGAAGCTTGTGTTGTTGCTGGAAGCGGCGTTTGTGCTACGACGGTCAGCGGAAAAGTGAGGGGGAAAACCGCCGCAAATAAGACCCCAAACCATCGAATCCCTGACCAGCAAAAGCTAGCCAAAGGATTTACGATCGTCCGGCAGCTGCACATGGTTATCGGCTGGGAATTTGTTTGTTGAGATACCGCGGAATGGGCTCGAAACCGCTTCGGTCGCATCCGAATAAAAATGCTGTCAAAAAGTCTTTTGGTCCGCATGGGCAAGTTGTATCGGTTTTATCAAAGAAACGAGACCGGTGGTGCCGAACATACGGTTTAGGACGCGCCTCAGAAAGTGTTTTTTGGGGACGCGGCTTGATTTACATCTGCCAAAACTTCTTCGGTGCCGTCGAGTTGATTGCATCTTAGAGGTTCAGACCGGCGGATTGTAGGTCGATCGCCAATGTGTTGTCCAGGTTGAAATACGTCGGTGGCTTCGTCCTGCAGTTCAAGCCAGCTAGACCCAACAAATTCCAAGAGGAATCGAATGAAAATGCGAAAGTATCACAGCCTAATGGTTGCTATGGGTTTGGGCGCTCCGTGCTTGCTCAGCCATTTCTCCAATGTTCAAGCTGGCGACTTCGGTGCGCGTCATAACATGCCACCTGCTGCACGTATGGCCGAACCAGGTCCCATGGTGGGCGGTCCTGGCCCAGGTGTGCTCATGCCGGAGACCATTCCAGTCCCTGGATATGGCATGCCAGCACCATCAGTCCAAATTTTGTTCAATCAGCCTCAGGCCATGAAGATCCTTTACGATGTCGTAGGGGATGGAACCTTCACCAGCGACCCAATCGTGGTACCTGGTCGTCTTGAGTTCACTCAAGGTGGAATCTTCCGGTTGAAGCTGACCGAAGTTCAAGGCCGCGAAGGTGTCGAGTTGTATCCAACGTTGGAAGTTGGAACTGCAAGCTATCGTACCGCAGCCTACTTGGCGCACAACGCAATCGCTGTCCAGTTCACGGAAGAAGATTTGGACCAAGCACTGTCGGGTAACTTTGTGACCAAAGTCATCTACTTGCCCGATCCTGAATTCCAAGGGGATGCGATTTCCGGTATCGACACATTGGTAAGCACCCGTTTGGAACCAGGTTTGGATCCAATCGTGGAAGCGGATCGTCGTGGATCGATTTTGGCTATCGTTCGCATCGGCAACAAAGATATTGAAATGTCGGGTGGCGGCGGATTCGGTGGCGGAATGATGCCTCCGGGCGGATTCGTCAATGCGGATGGCATGCCATGTGGTCCAGATGGTTCACCGATTGGCCCTGCAAACAATCCACCGAACATGGTTGCTGGCGTTACAGCTCCTCAGTACGGCATGACCTACAGCGGAACGCCGATCGGGTTGCCCGGACCTCCTCACATTCCATTTGGAGCACCAGCTGGCCTACAAAAGCATGTGATGCGTAACCGTACTCACATGAGCCTTCCTGATCCTGTCGAAAAGATGAAAATCAACGTTCGACATCAGCCTGGCTACAGCTACCCAACTCCACCGAGCCGGGTTCACATCAAAGAGCAGAACATCAACCCAGGTTACCCAGCTGGCCGACCAGGCTTCTACAACGCAAGCCGAGTTGTTGCACCTGGACAGTTTGCAGGCGACCAAGGAGCTATGCAAGGTGGTGCTGGCGGCGAATATTGCCCACCTGGTCAAGTTCGATAATTGTCTCGATGAATCTAATGCGTCGCTGGCTTCTGTTCAGGCAGAACCAGCGACGTTTTTGTTGTAACGTATCCGTATGCAACCCTTAGGAAGAATCGCAATGTTGCAACGAATCTCATTCCCAACATTATTGCTTGCTTGGCTGGCGATCGCGACCTTGTGCATTCTTGCACTCGTTACGACCAGCACCGCTCAAGCTCAATCGTTGTATCGTCCTCTTCCAACGAACAACCATGCTTTGCTACGGGACGATATGCCTCCTGGTGCAATCGGTGCAATCCAGTTGGAGAGAAAGCCTGAGCTTCGAGGTCTATGGCAAGCGGTCGAGATTCGCGGCCCCAAGGGAATGCATGTCAACATGGCGGACGTCGATGGATTTGCTCCTGACCTTCCCGAACCTGCTCGCGTTGCGGTCATGATTGGTTCTGTCTATCGGATGCGAATCACAGGCGTACCCAACGAACCTGATCTCGAACTGTTCCCCACACTGGAAGTTATCGACCGCACTCATCCGCCCGCCGAACGGGAACATCGTTTCCCGATTCCTATTGAGTTGGACGAAGATGATTTGATGGACGCTGCACGGGGTGAGTTGGTCGTACGGGTCATCTACGTGGAAGACAATCAAAACGCAGAACCAGTGGACACGTCCGGACTTCCCCAACGAGTCACCGACATTCAAACCAATCAAGATGCCCTGCGCACCGCCGATCAATTCGGTAGGCCCGTCGCTATACTTCGGATTGGCTCCCGAGTTCCGAACATCGCGGACGGTCAGGATTCTCAAGCGTTCCTTTACGGTTCGCCCCCCTGGACGACTCTGAAGTCGATTCCAACGAAGCAACAGCTGGTCGACGAGGGGCGATGGCCTGTAACTGCAAATTCGGGCTCGATCTCGGACAAACGTTAGTCAGCCTTCTTAAGATGCACTGGCCTTTCCGGTTGCAACCACACCTAAAAGCACTCCATCAAGCAATCATGAATAAGATCAATCCAGCGTTTTCGATCGTCACTTGCTTGGTAGCATTTTTTTCCTTGGGTTGCCAAGGTCGCCAATTGACCTCGATCAGTTCCCAAGGGTTGGCGTCCACTGGAATGCATGCTGCCGCATCGCAGAACACGAGAACAAAAACGGAGAGGATTGCGACTGACGTCGAACGCAGAGCGTCCAGCCCTGTTCAGCAGGCATCAGCCAATGCATTAAGGTCGACAGCAACCCCCACACCAGATATCCAACAAGCGATATACTCGGCAACGAGTGGGACCGCACAACCCCAAGTCGTACCGGCTCAGTACGGACAGCCAGTGCCACATCAGCACAATGGAGGGCACTGCAGTGCCTGTTCCGGTTCGGCCTACAAGCCATTCTTCTCGCGATTCTCTGGCAATCAAGGTTGTGGTGGTTGTGGATCCGCTGCCTGCAGCGGCGAATGTGGTCAGTGTATGCCCGATCAAGGATTCGCTGTTCCACGTTCCTCAGACCCGCAAGAATACATCTTTGACGGTGGAGACCACGATCCGCAAGTGCGACTCAAGTCAGACTTAACCCAAGTCGGACTCGATCCTGAGGATACCGTGATTCAATACGAAACGGTTGACGGAAAAACAAGTGTAGAAAGTGGGTGCCGTGTTGCCATTTATGCACCGCGCTTTGCAAGTGTCCGCAAACGTCAGTCGACCCGAGAGAAAGACCTATCGATGCGAGCTCAAGCGACGCTACGTCCGGACGGACCAGGAACCATTCGCGACCAACTTCCATCCGCCAAGGTCACCCAACCTCTGAAGCCACTCAACAGCGACAATGTCCGTGTGGTCGAAGCCTATCGAGATCGTAGACGTGCTCTGCCTGCTGACATGGTTCTGCCTATGGTCACCATCAGCGATGCATTCAAACCCTTCGAAGACATGAATTTGATTCGGTTTGGCGATCTAAAGACAACGGATCCAGCATTGTTGGCAAAATCCACTGCAGCGGCTCGAACTTGGACAGGGGTGGACGAAATTCAAGTGATTGTTGACGGTCAAGAGGCCATCGAAGCATCTGGAACCAAGAACGCTGCCGACGTCACTCTCTACGAACACAAGGGAGCACGAATCCGACTTTGCAAGGTCGCTTCAGAGCAAATGGCGAACCCAGGCGACGTGATCTCGTTCACCATTCGGTTCGATAATGTTGGTGAACAACCCCTCAAAAGCCTAGTGGTAACGGATTCTCTGGCTCCGCGATTGGAATATGTGGAAGCCAGCCAGCAATCCAGCTTGGCGGCCAATTTCTCGACAACTCCGAATGAAGCTGGTTCGGTTGTCCTTCGATGGGAGCTAGAAAATGGACTCAAACCCGGCGAAGGTGGTTTAGTACGGTTCTCTTGCAAGGTACGATAGAAGGCGGTTATTCCGCCTCCTTTCTTTCGCACCCCGAAGAGCTAATCGTTGAAAGTCTCGATTCTTGTTCCCGCCTTTAACGAGGATTCTACCCTCGAACGTGTTGTTCTTAAACTCGTTGCTCTTTCGCTGCCGGAGTATGAAATCATCGTGATCGATGATGGTTCGACGGATCAGACTGTTTCCGTTGCGAAAAGACTGATGGAGCGGTTTCCACAGATCAAGCTTTTTTGCCAAACCAAGAATCAAGGGAAGACAGCCGCAATCGCACGAGCTATTCGAGAGAGCGATGGGGATATTCTCATCGTTCAAGATGCCGATCTAGAATACGACCCGGCAGAAATTCCGGATGTGATTGCTCCTATTTTGGAAGGAGTTGCGGACGTAGTTTATGGCAGCCGCTTTCTCGTGAAGCGAGCGTCACGTGTCTTGTACTATTACCACTACCTAGCTAACAAGTTTCTGACCTGTCTGAGTAATATTCTGACGAACCGTAACATGTCCGATATCGAAACCTGCTACAAAGCCTTTCGCCGGGAAGTGATCGCGCCTATGCAGCTTTGCAGTCGCGGGTTTGGTATGGAGGTCGAAATCACAGCTATGGTCTGCAAGACTCGCGCAAAGACCTATGAAGTTCCCATATCCTATTACGGTCGGACGTACGAAGAGGGAAAGAAAATTGGAACGATGGATGGTGTCGCTGCCATTTGGTACATCCTTTATTTCAATTTGATCCATCCTTTCACAACTGCAGGCCGCAACTACGTAAGGCAAGTCAATCAATCGCTTGAATCTGACAAGAGCCGCTTCTAGCGAGGATTATTCCTACTGAGCCGCGGGCGCTAGCCGCTATCCGGCTTCCCATGATAAGCTCGATACCATTCAATGATGCATTGCGTTGTGCTAGTTTCGTCTAACCTTTAGCCGCAGGCGTACGTAAGTGGCTGCAAGTACGCCTGCGGCTAACGGTTAAACGATGATTGAACGGTATTGTGGATAAACGTGCGTCGCGGCTAGCGCTCGCGGCTCAGGTTGAACACTGCGATCAGGCTTGACACCTTACTTGTCAAATAGTCTTTCGCCCGCAGTTAGCTCTTCTTTCTTGAGCTTACCTTCGGCGTTGTTCAATACCGAAAGTGGATCTAGCTGCATCCAGGCCGGTGCCACCGAAATCAATGTCGCCGCCAACTGTGCGCCTTGAACCACCCACAAGATCATACCCGTACCTACTACCGTACTAAACACCATCGACTCAAATGAGGATGACTTCGCCTCGATCGACTCGTCTTGCTCCTTCTGCGATGCATTGGAGAAATTGATCATCTCATCGTCCGAACTCTTATGGGTCTCAAAGTGATGCTCCTCGCCTCGGCGACGGAACATGTTATGACCCACGCTCGATTCCGAATACGATCGACTCGAAACTTCCATGAACGTTGCCAACGCAAGCTCCTTCTTCTCTTCCACCATGGCTAAAACCATCTCCGTCGCCACCGTGGCCTCTGGCCCTGCACCACTGACCACGATCACCTCTTGGACAACTTGCTCGGTTGCCTGAGTCGCTTGCTCAACACCTCCAATGGGAACCGGAGCCGCATCGCCACTGCTTGTGCTACTTCCGCTATCGCCAGTACCACTGTTGCTGCTTCCGCCATTGTCCCCTGGCAAGTTGTCCGGCAACAACACATTGATCGAGATCGTTATCGGCTCCGATCGCAGTAACCCATCAAATGCCTGATAAACGATATCCACGGTTCCGATGAAAC
>JAIYDN010000079.1 GCA_027487485.1 Planctomycetaceae bacterium
GACTAACGGGAGGAACGCAGCGGGATATCTTGATAGGTGGTATGGGAGCGGACACGCTCCATGGTGGTGGCGGTCAGGACATCGTCATAGGAGGCCGTTTATCGTACGACACGAGTTTGGAGGGCTTGCGCAGTATTCAACGCGAGTGGCTCAGCGTCGGATCATATGAGGAACGGATCACCAAGTTGACGGGAGAAGCGGGGGTAGCCGACGGAGCATTTTACTTGAGCAACGATCCTCTTTCGGGAGGAGACACGTTGTTGGATGACGGCTCAGTGGACAGTGTTTTAGGCGGATCGGATTTAGATTGGCTGATAGGATCTACATTGGATCTAACGCCCGATTGGGAAACGCTAACCGGCCTTCCAGAACGTCGCGACAATCCGTAGAGGAATTTACGTAGTGGATCTGGCTACAGATCCCGCATCTCGTAGTGGATCTGGCCACAGATCCGTTGAGTTCGGGCAAAAGAGGAACAGCCTGGGCGTGGTTGCCTTGTCCATTTCCATTGGCTGGGCGTCGCGAAACGACGCAAGTCCTTAGTCCTGAAGGGACGGCAGGATGTAGCCATGGGCGTAAGCCCATGGCCCATGGTTCCACGCTGGGCGCAGAGTCCTGAAGGGACGACAGGGGCGATCTATCATGTCGCCCCGTTGGGGCTTCGGTCGGTCGGTTTTCCAATAACCATGGGCTGACGCCCAATGGCTACCACCTGTCGCCATTATCGTGGCTTCTAAGGCAAGAGGAATCAAATCGTAATCAGAGGCTTCAAAAACGAGTCTCGTCGCATCGCCCTCTTCCCGTAGTGGATCTGGCTACAGATCCCTGGATTTCCATAAAATCAATAGCAGCCGGGCCTCGTCGCCTCGTCCACTACGAGCAGCCAAGGCCTCGTCGCAGTGGCCACTACCGGTAGTGGATCTGGTCACAGATCCCCTGATTACGTAGTGGATCTGGCTACAGATCCCTGGATTTGAATTCAATAGAAGCAGCCGGGCCTCGTAGCCTCGTCCACTACGAGCAGGCAAGGCCTCGTCGCAGTGTCCACTACCGGTAGTGGGTCTGGTCACAGATCCCCTGATTACGTAGTGGATCTGGCTACAGATCCCTGGATTTGCTTTGAAGTGAAGCAGCCGGGCCTCGTCGCCTCGTCCACTACCGGTAGTGGATCTGGCTACAGATCCTGTGATTACGTAGTGGACGAGGCGACAGATCCCTATTAATCTCTATTCAACACGAAGACAGTCAGAAGCTCTTCGCTTTGTTCACTACATGCAATGAAAGGCATTCCAGCCTTTTCTAAAGCTTGGCTTTGAAAACATCTTAATTGCATCATGCGAGACCATCTTTCGCGATTGACGCCGGAGCATTATCAAGGTGAAGCCATCGTCCATTGGTCAGCCACGATAAGAGACCGAGTAGAGGGGTGGTTAGATAAAGCAACTCACTTTCGATTTCGCGAGTTAATGGCGCATGCGTGTTTCCGTTACGCGTTAGCATGCCCGATATATTGTCTCATGCCGGACCATCTTCATTTTGTTTGGATGGGGCTCGAAAATGGTAGCAACCAACTTAATTCGATGAAGTACTTTCGAAAGGGTTTTAATCTTGTTTTGGAGGAACAAGGGGTTCAGCTCCAAGATCAATCGTACGATCATGTGCTTCGTGACGACGAGCGTCAGCCGGACGGGTTTCGAGAAGTCTGCGAATACATCGCAAGGAATCCCGAGCGAGCGCGATTGATCGATCCAGATCAGTTTGCCAGTTACCCGTTCAGTGGTTGTGTAGTACCTGGCTATCCCGAGCTCAAGCGATTCTCACCTGATTTCGAGAATCGCTTTGCCACGATCCTATCGTATCTCAAGCAAAACGGCCTTTTTCGCCTAACCCCGTAGTGGATCTGGCTACAGATCCTGTGATTCCGTAGTGGATCTGGCTACAGATCCCTGCCTTTCCATTAAATCAAAAGCAGCCGGGCCTCGTCGCCTCGTCCACTACATACAACCGGGCTTGATCCGCGTATTCCGTAGTGGATCTGGCTACAGATCCCTGCCTGCCTTTCCATAAAATCAATAGAAGCCATGGCCTCGTTGCCTCGTCCACTACGTACAACCGGGCTTGGTCCGCGTATTCCGTAGTGGATCTGGCTACAGATCCCTGCCTTTCCATTAAATTAATAGCAGCCATGGCCTCGTTGCCTCGTCCACTACGAGCAGCGTCGCTTCGCCCGCGACTTATCTTTCGCCATCGAGCGATCAGCTCGATTTATTGATACGTTCCAATTCGCGTGCGATTTCTAGATAATTGAATTCGCTATCGATTTGGCAAATCAAGGAACCGCGGAAGAAGAAATGGAGGTTTACCCACATGGTGGGCAACTTGTGTCCTTGGTAGTAAAGGGTCTCATCGTAACGTGCCGCAACGCGATCGTTATTGGAGAGGTAGACAGGCGTGAGCGAGTTGGGTTTACGTTTATAAACTCGGAAGAATAGATGCAAGAAGGTACGAAAGCCGTCCAGGCCGACCCAATTGGAGATGGGTTTCATTCCAGCCAGCTCGGATGCGTTGAAAGTATTGGTGCGATTGAATTCAAAATCGCTACTCAGCTGGCTTTCGCAGGCCTCCAGCATTCGAGCTCCCAAAGCATCGTAGCTTTCGACGAAGGTACGTGCGACCGAAACAATATCGAACATTAGTTCGTCGGCCGAAATTTCGACGCCATGTTTCAGAAACGTCTCGGCAAGATCGTTAATGGTGTCTAGGTTGAGCGATCCGCCTTTTTCCGCTTTGCGAATCGAGCGTTCTGAGTAGCCAGACGCTTTAGCGAGTTCCGCTTGCGACCATCCGAGTTGCAGCCGAATCGCTCGGAGCTTATCTGGGTTGATGCATCGGAATCGAGAAGAAGTCTGCAACATATTTCTCCAGCAAGAAGCTTAGAGTCAGGCTTTAAAAGTAAGTAAATAGAAAATCGATCACTAAGTTTATCCCGTAGTGGATCTGTCTCATCCGTAATGGATCTGGCTACAGATCACGTGTTTTCCGTAGTGGATCTGGCTACAGATCCCTGCCTTTCAATCAAAAAAAGCAGCCGGGCCTCGTCGCCTCGTCCACTACCGGCCACGTCGCCTCGTCCATTTCCCGTAGTGGATCTGGCTACAGATCCCGTGTTTTCCGTAGTGGATCTGGCTACAGATCCCTGCCTTTCAATCAAAAAAGCAGCCGGGCCTCGTCGCCTCGTCCACTACTTTTGAAAGCGCAAACATCACCCTAAAGTACTCGCAGTCTATAAACGAACTTCTCCAAAAACGTCAATTCATGAATAGTTAATAATTGAACTCCGTGCCGGTTGCGTGCCGGTCTAAGTGCTTGATTGTTGTTCGGGCTTGGAGTTAACTATGACTCCGAATGTAATGCGCAGACCAAGGATTCCGGTCGCACCGTTAATATCGACCTAGAGAAAACCGAGACAAAAACTGATTTTTGCAGGCTTTTTCGACATTGAACGTGCTTCTTTGAGACTCGACCGATCCGCCTTTTTTACCAAGCATCGATGGCTAGCATTGCCAGCTTGTTCCAATTTTGTTGGTTGGGGCAGGCGTTTCTTGCTCTAGGTTTTCCGCAGACCGTGGGGCTGGCTTTTTCGCTGGCAGAATGAAACGGTCAACTTTTCCGTATACCGAACAATTTTATCGCAAATTCACCAGCAACTTACTCAACTGAATTCAAGTAGACCAACTATGACGACTCGCCGATCCTTCCGAAACGGTTCCAACAACGCAACACGAGCAGCCAAGAGCCAGGTCAAATTGCAACGGTTGCGAGACAAAGTTCGGGCTAGCACGCAAGCCCTTATGGTACGCTATCAGGAGCGAACGAATTGGTGGTATCGTACATTCCGAGGTCCTGCGATTGGCTTCAGTTGGCTATTCCAACAAGCTCAATCACTAGCCCACGCTTTCTTGGCAATTCTGGGCCTTCGCACTTCGGACTTCAAACCTCAAACTTCGAAAATCCTTCCTCGACGTTCGGACGTAGCGTCATCGAGCCGGATCAAGAAAGCTGCGGGAAGCAGCCGAGCACTCATCCGAAGCCTCATGCACGAACCATTGGAACAACGCCAGCTGCTGGCTGTTGATGTCTCCTTCCTTGCTGGCAGCTCAAGCCGACTTGAAGGTGCGGCTACGGGCGGTGCACCGATTGTGGTGGTGAATGGAACGCTTTTGGCACCTGATACGGTCGAGTTCAACATTATTGGCGGCACGGCGGCATTGGATGGATCTGACTATTCGTTTGTAAGCCTAAATCTGCCTGCAGGTAATTACAACAACGAGCCATTCAATCTTCTCACCGGTGCAAACCTCTCAATCGTCAATGACTCGACTGTCGAGACGAATGAGACGGTCTTCTTCAACATTTCGGGTGGTAGTCCTGAGGTCAACCCAGTGGGAACCACGAGTCACACGCATACGATTTCAAATGACGATACGGCAACCGTTTCGTTTGAGAACTTAACGTCATCGATTGGTGAATCCGCAGGTAGTCATATCGTTCGGGCAAAACTAACAGTTGTGCCTGGTGCCGGTTCAATCGGTACACCTCAAGTTCAAAACGCATTTGCGGTTCGGGTAGCAGATCCAGGTACAGGCACTGCTACCGGAGCTGGCAATGACTACACATTCAACACCCCGCAAACACTGAACTTCCTTGCCAATGCAGCGGATGGCGAACTAAAGGATTCTACCTTCTCATCAATTGTTGATGACCGACGCGCGGAAAAGAACGAGACCGTTAATTTGTCGCTTTCACTCGTCGGAACGCCCACCGGTATTAGTCTCGGCGGTGCGTCGCACACGGTCACGATCAATGATAACGAAACCGTTTCCGTGTCGATGGACGGAACCAATGTTGGTATCACCGAGGGCGGAGCCAATGCTTCTGTTCCTGTAACGTTGACGATTACGGGAACAGGATCGGGCGTATTCGAACTGCAAGAGCCGGTTACCGTCGACTTGACAGCAAGTTTAGGAGCTGACTACACGACTACGTCAGCTACGTTCGCAAGTTTGGCGGCCACTGGTAGCATCCAGAACATTACGCTTATCCCTACCAATGATCGACGAGTGGAAGGTACGGAAGCTGAAATTGCCAGCTTGACTGCGACATCACTTGTCGCGACTCTCACTCCACCGTCATCCTCACGAACGATTGACATCACTGACAATGACACCGCCAATGTGGAGTTCGTCAGCGCAACTGCTGCCGTGACGGAACCTGCGTTGGGTAACACAGTCGCCGTCCGCTTAAACATCGATGCCCTCGGTACCGGAGCTATCGGATTGGATCAACCGGTGTCCGTGACTGTCTCTCAAAGCGGCGGCTCAGCTACGATTGGTAGTGGTAACGATTTCGGCATTGGTTCACTGTCCGGAACGTTTCAGGTCTTGAACTTCCCAATCAATTCGCTCAATGCTGACACAACAACCGCCTCAATTCCGATTGCAGCCGATGGCTTAATCGAAGGTGACGAGACCATTGCATTGCAATTGGTTAGTCTCGTTAACGTACCGGGAAGTCCGTTTAGCATTGGCACGCAAAATTCGTCTTCGATTACGATTGAAGATGAAGACGTCGCCGAATGGTCTTTGACTCCGGTAACAGCAACAATCGCAGAAGGAGTTTCGGCAGGAATCAATGTATCGCTATCCAACGTTTTGCAATCAGGGCGAACAGCCACAATCGTGATCAACACTGCATTGGGGACGAGCGAAGATATCGATTTCCACGCGAGCAACACGCTTGAGCAACAGTTTTCCGCTGCCATCACAGCTGCTGTCTCAGCATTTAACGGAAGCCGTCCTGGCGTTCTCGCCTGGAATTCTGCAACAAAAACACTTACCTTTACGTCGGATGGATTTGCCTTTGGTGCGCCACTGAATATCTCTTTAGCAACGATTAATGATTCGCTTGTCGAAGGCAACGAAACTTTCTCCGTATCGCTTGGGGCGGCAGGAGGAACAGCAGACGGGCCAACCGCTGACAACGTTCAAGTATCCCCAGCTGAATACGCGATCACCTTCACTCAGACCGACGATGATTCGGCGACTCTCAAGTTCGCAAGCGGGATTGATCCAGACCCTGTTTCTGAAAACATTGGCACAACGCATCGAGATGTTGTTCTCACGCTGACCACATTTGGAACTGGAGATCCAGGCTTAGCCGAAGAGATCACCTTGGACCTAAATGAAATTTCGCCTACAACTGCTGGTGTTGAAGATTACTCAATTACAGTGCCAGTGGTCTTTGCCGCAGGCTCGTACCCAACTAGCACGGCAACGGTTGAGCTCGAAATTAACATTTTAAATGAAGTATCGACAGAGGAAGTCGTTGAAGACGACGAAACACTTTCACTCGAAATTGTAGGTTCTTCAACTGGTTCAGCAGCCTTCAAGACTAGGATTACTCCCGAATCTGATCTGAACCACCAAATCATAATTCAAGACGATGATACTGCTGACATTGGAATCTCAGTCGCTTTGTCTCCTGCCGTAGAGGGAGGAACGAATGGAATTCTTGAATTCAACACCACAACGATTGTTGATCGCGATGTTTTGATTACCTTCGCGATATCAGTTTTGGGTGTCACAATGAGTGATTATACCTTGACCAGCTCTGGAACTTTGAACAACCTTGGAGGAGGAATCTTCACGATCCTGCTGCCTGCAACTAACTCTGAAGTAACCGTCAACGTTCAAGCAAATGATGACCTATTCGTGGAAGGTAATGAAACCCTTACGGCAACAATCAACAGTATTGAAGTCATTAGCGATTCTTTGCTTGCAGTGGATCCTGCGCCGTTAGGTTACGATCTGACTAATTTTCTAAATGCCGCAGACGTAGTCTTGCAGGACGCCGATACGGCCAGTGTTGCATTGACGGTTGCTCCAACGACAGTCGCCGAAGGTAGCACGGTCACATTGACGTTCACGTTGACAACTTCTTCGGCCACGTTGGTAGAAGACTTGGTGGTTAACCTGACCGCTACAGACCTCACCGCGTTGCTTGGTGAGAGCGACTACAGCTTGAGCGGTTTGAGCGTCACCTTCGTCGCTGGCTCCGCAAGTGGTGCCATTCAGACGCTGACGCTCAATGCGTTGGATGATACGAAGGTCGAAGGCAACGAAACACTGTCGGTTGCTATCAGTTCCATTGGTGACAGCCAAAACGGAGTGATTACCTTCACTCCGGGCACACAGACGATCACGATCACCGATACCGATACGGCCAGTGTTGCATTGACGGTTGCTCCAACGACAGTCGCCGAAGGTAGCACGGTCACATTGACGTTCACGTTGACAACTTCTTCGGCCTCGTTGGTAGAAGACCTAACGGTCAACGTTTCGGCTGCTGACATTAGTGCATTGGTTGGCGATGATTATAGCCTGAGTGGCGTGAGCGTAACATTCGCAGCGGGTAGTGGCAACACTGCGACTCAGACGCTGACACTCAGTGCGTTGAATGACACGTTGGTTGAGGGTAACGAGACGTTATTGGTTGAAATCGATTCGCTGGTTGACGATCAAGACGGAGTGATCACATTCACTCCAGGCACACAGACGATCACTATCACGGATACCGATTCAACGGACGTTTCCGTAAGCCGACTGGTTACCAATGTTGTTGAAGGAGCTGTTCCGACAGCCGCATTTAGATTCGCGTTGTCTGGCACGGTTGATCGAAATTTAGCGGTTACGTTTACGGTGAGCGTTGAAGCTGGTGTCAGTGCAGATGATCTGACTGCCGATGATTTCGATCTTTCCACTTCAGTACCAGGTGACTTGACATCGGTGACGAGTTTCGATGGCCTGACCATTACCTATACGCTCAAGATTCCAGCGAATACAATCACTGCGCCGTCTGTCGACGTTATTTTGACCCCGCGTGATAACCTACGCGGTGCGGTGCAACTCGTCGAAGCCATCGAAACAGTTGCGGTTTCCATTTCAGACATCGAACTTTACGACACTCTTGGCGGCACAGCATTTGACTTGGGATACAATCTAGGAATTGATCTCGCCAATGATGACACTTTCGTCACTATCACGGACAATGATCAAGCGATCATTACTATAAATGATGTCGCCGTTGATGAAGGTGATGCGAGTACTGTAAACGCTTCGTTTACAATTTCTTCGAATCTGCCATCCTCGAAGCCATTGACTGTAGTTGCTAGCACTGCGAGCGATTCGGCAACTAGCGGAATTGATTTTACTGCCTTCAGCGGGACCTTCACGATTCCTGCGTTTTTGATGACCGCATCCAGCAATGTTCTCGTCTCCGTGATCGGTGACACAACGGTAGAGCCGCAAGAGTCATTCTTTGTGAATCTGTCAGCTCCAACTTTTAATGGTGCAACTGTTGAAGCACGGGCCAATGTTTTGCCTCCCGCACCAATGGTAACAAACGGTTCGCAGGGTGTTGGAACGATCAATAATGACGATGCCATCATCGAGTTTGCGTCGTCCGCAACTTCCAAGGCGGAGTCTGGTACAGGTGGATCCGCTCCAACTCTCGTGGTCAAAGGGGATTTGCGTGGAACAAGTGCTTCCATTCGTCAGGTTCTTGTGGGTGCTCTAGCAGGAAACGCGACTGCTTTGGGCCTCAATGCAGACTTCACACTCGCCGGTGCCTTCACCGTACCTGCTGGTGATTACAGTGTGACTCCATTTGAAATGGATTTGACACTTTACAATACCAATGGTCAGCTTGTATCGGTCTCGGGCGGAACTCCTATTCTCCAGATCACAAACGATGCTCGCGTTGAAGGGGACGAGAACTTTAGCGTTAGTATCTCCGGTTTCGGCTCGGCCTTCGTTCAAGGGAACGCAAACGGGGATTTGTTCCAGGTTAATAGTGTCGATCACACGATCGACGATGACGATACAGCCACCATTCAGTTCGAGAACTCCGTGAGCACAGCGCAAGAGGGCGTTGCACCGAACACGAACCCGATTCGTGCTAGAGTTACGATTACCCCGAATTCAGGTGCTGTAGGAACTCCAGCGCTCGAACGAAGTGTTTCGGTAAACATTGCAAATCTCGGAACTGGAACAGCGACGTCCGGCATTGACTTCAACCTGACATCGCCGCAGGTTATTACATTCCCGGTAGGTACATTGGATCAAGCGTTTGGAACACCGTCACTCCTATTCAGTGATTACGGCAGTGGAGCAGTCGTTGAAGGAGACGAAACCGTCAATTTGGCGATGACTTTGAACACCGATGGAACCGGCTCGCAAGTAACCACCAGCGGCACTCTAACCCATACGGTAACCATTACCGACGACGACACGGCTATTTTCAGCATAGGTAACATAACGCTTCTAGAAGGTACCGGCGTTGGAACGACCGCTTATAGCTTCACTGTTACTCTTGACAAGGCAGTGGACACTTCAGTTAGCCTACCGTTCAATGTAGTCGACGGGACAGCAACTGCGGCAGACGACTTCACGGTAAGTACTTCTAGCCCACTGTCGTTTACAGGAACTGCCGGTGAAACAAAGACAATCGTTGTCCAAGTAAATAAGGACAACACTGTCGAACGTAATGAGCAATTCAGCATCTCGCTAGAATCACCAACCTTCAGTTCTGGCCGTCCCAACTACCTATCGAACACGACCGCCACCGCCACCGGAACGATCACCAACGACGACTCGGCAGCTCTGTCGATCAGTGCTCCAACGATCACTGAAACCGATGGCGATTTCACAGTAACCTTCACCGTTACATTGGACAAGGCAGTTGAAGGTGGCTTCGCGGTCGCCTTGAGTGCGGCTGACATCAGCACCGAAGGCATCGCTGACTTCACGCTCGA
>JAIYDN010000011.1 GCA_027487485.1 Planctomycetaceae bacterium
AGCACCACCAAGAACCAGCCCAGTCACGTTGACTGTCTTGTTGTTCCCGACTCCGATATCCGCGAACGTTGCAGTGCCGCCCGTTAGCGTTACCACATCAGGACCAATCACACCGCTCAGCGACCGAGAAGCAATGGTTGCCGCAGTCGTAGAGTCAAAGGGCTTATTGTTCACGGCAACGGTCGCGACCAAAGTTGCTCGTTGGATCGTGAAGGCAGTCAATGCCGACTGAGCTGCATTGTTGTTCGTATTAGCCGCAACCGATGCACGAACGAAGTAAGTGCCCGCAATGATCGGGGCCGCAATCGCATTCGTTCCTGCGACGTCACTAAAGTACGTGTAGGTAATGGTTGGCGCTGGCGATGAACTACCGGTGATCGAGGCTACTGCCGAGTAGGCCGTACGATCGTAGGTTCGGTTGCCAGAGGTGATCGTCAAGGTCGGCGTCACCGCTACTGCATTGATCAGGAAGGTAACGTTGCTGCTGTTCGTACCATCGTTGGCTGTTATCGTAACGACTTGGTTGGCAACCACATTTGGTGGTGTGTAAGACCAAGACCATGTGCCGTTTCCATTGTTGACGATCGTTCCAATGTCCGCACTCAAGGTCACAGTATCGGCAGCGACGTCAGAATACGTTCCTGAATTCATAAACACTGTACCAACATCGCCTGACAACGATGCGTTCAACCGAGTTAAAACGGGGGCAACATTGTTGACCGTGAGGGACTTAGTGTTTACCGGCGACACAGCACCAGTCGCATCCTTTGCTTGAACCTCAACAGTCCAAACAATACCAGGTCCACCATCGTCAGGCGTCAAATTGAACGTTGCGGCAGAGACGAATCCAGAAGTCTGAACCGCCACTCCATTCTTCTTGAGAACGTAGTTGTAGGTGAATGTATCCCCGACATCGACATCACTGACACTTGTAATCGTCGCTGTCGCTGCGGCCCCTTCATTCACACTAGCTGGCAGAGAGAAACCGATTGCGGTCGGAGAATCATTCTCGCCAGTGATTGTGACCACCAAAGATGCGACGTTACTCAAAGCCCCGTTCACGTCCCTGGCCTGATAACTAAAACTATCCGTTACTGTTTGACCGACTCTTAGTTGATCGGCATTGGCGGTGTAGCTGTAGGTTCCATTCGTAGCGAGCGTCAAGACTCCATTGACCGTGGTAATCGTACCGGGTACTTCAACCACCAGCGTCGCCGACTCACCCGCATCTGGATCCGTGTCGTTGCTTAGCACCGAACCGGTGGTCGTGCCGTGCTCTGTCGTTGCTCCAACATCGTTGGCCGCTGTCGGGGCGATATTGGCGACTTTGAGCTTGGCGATTCCTTGAGTATAGACACGGAAGATGTCGGGACCGATGGTTTCGTTTGCAGCTAGCGTCCAACTGCTTAGATCGAGAATATTGACGACATCTCCCGCGTTACGCCGCACGACTAATGTATTGGATTCGTCCGAAAGGTTAAGGACTTCACGTTGATTAATAGTCAGCGTGTTGTTGCCACTGCCGGTGATGTCGATCGCTTCGATTCCGACGATCCGGTTGTCGCGGATGTTGCTTAGGTTCAGCGAGTGGCCGCTGCCGTCGAGTCGCAGCGTATCGCTGCCTGTGCCACCGACGATGCGTCTGAAGTTCAAACCGCTAACGGCATGGATGTCGTTGCCGCGACCACCGAGCAAAACATCGGCTCCACCTCCGCCAACAAGCGTGTCATTGCCATCCGCTCCGTTGAGAATCTCGGCTCCGGCGGTTCCCGTGATCGTATTGGCAGCGTTTGTCCCGAGGTTGGCAGGGAGAATCGAATTCGAAAAGCCGTTGCCTCCGAAGATCACGTAGCTCTTACCTCGTTGGTCATTCAAGTTCGTGCTGTCTCTGTCTGCAAGACGCGCCCCGACGATGAGATCGTCGAATCCGTCTCCGTTGACGTCCCCGGCACTGCTCACGCTTCGGCCGCTGTTATCAGCAACCGCCTGACCCAAGATGGTGAAACCGCCTAGGCCTGGATTCGTCGTGCTAAGCGTATCGGACAAGGTAATCGTCGCCGGAAGCGACGAACCGCCGAAGATCACGTAGCTCATACCGGCACTGTAACGGCTGGCTGGGTCTGCACGATACGCCCCGACGATGAGATCGTCGAATCCGTCTCCGTTGACGTCCCCGGCACTGCTCACGCTAAGGCCGCTATAGTCACGATCCGCCTGGCCCAAGATGGTGAAACCTCCTACTCCTGGATTGGTCGTGCTAAGCGTATCGGACAAGGTAATCGTTGCCGGAAGCGACGAACCGCCGAAGATCACGTAGCTCTTACCGGCAAAGTCACCGCTAGCTGGGGATGCACGATACGCCCCGACGATGAGATCGTCGAATCCGTCACCGTTGACGTCCCCAGCACTGCTCACGCTGATGCCACTTCTTTCAGAAGCCACCTGGCCCAAGATGGTGAAACCGGCCGGTTGGCCCGATTGGCCAAGCATCGCAAGATCTATCGTCGCCGGTAGCGACGAACCGCCGAAGATGACGTAGCTCTTACCGGCATTGGTACCGCTGGCTGGGTCTGCACGATACGCCCCGACGACGAGATCGTCGAATCCGTCTCCGTTGACGTCCCCGGCACTGCTCACGCTGCGGCCGCTTCTATCATCAGCCGCCTGGCCCAAGATGGTGAAACCTCCTACACCTGGATTGGTCGTGCTAAGCGTATCGGACAAGGTAATCGTCGCCGGAAGCGACGAACCGCCGAA
>JAIYDN010000114.1 GCA_027487485.1 Planctomycetaceae bacterium
GCTGCAATGGCAATCGCTCCGGCATCCGCGTTCAGCGTAACGGTACCTGAACCATGAGCTGTAACAACCGAGTTCACGGTCAAGGCGCCAGCATCGACGTCGATGTTGATATTTCCGTTACCAGCAAGAGTGCGAACACCCGTCCCTGCAATGATCAAGCCGTTGGTTTCCTGAATGAGGATATTTCCACGGGTGCTATTCGTTGCAACGAGAGTGCTCACATTGGTTCTAAGAGCGACATTTGCAAATGTTCCCGCATCACCAACACTATCGCCTACCCCGTCGTTGGCGACGATTTCAAGGCGACTTGAAGAAACAGAGATTACCGCAGCGGCTGCATTGGTAATGGAGCCACGATCTAGATCTGCGGCACCTTCGGCGTCCGCGTTCAGAAATACAGTGTGACTTCTACCCACTTCTGTTGCGACAATGCTGCCGGTATCGAAGACGATGTCGTCTCCTGCATTGAAAGTGAGAGATGCGTCGGCCGCGGTTCCTGTCAGCTCGATGACCGCGTTATTGTTGATAAGAATATTGTCGCCAATGACGGCACTGTTGCCAGCAGTAAAAACCGTTGAAGCGCCGACGGTGATGTTGGCACTAATTGTCAGCGGGCTGTTGGCCAAAAGGAAACCTCCGTCACCGGCCGTGGAAGTGGTATCAACGTTGATGCCTCCTGCGAGATCGGTAAGGCCGATTGCGCCTGTTGTATTAAAGCCAAGCCGGAGTGCGTTGATATCGACGTCATCTGCTGCCCCGATGCCACCGTTTCCCGCTGTCAGTTCAATGCGTCCATTGGTAGCAGATAAGTTTGCAATCGTGTCGAGGGTGGTTCCGTCGATTATGGATCCGGTAGCAGCAATGTTGATCGCAGTGCCCGTGTTCGTATTTGCAGCGAGCGTTCCTAAGGTAATGTCGCCACCAAACGCTCTTTCGGCATTGAGAGAAATTGTCCCTGTGCCAACTTGGATGGTAGTCGTGTTGGTCATACGGATCTCGTCTAGTCCATTTCCGTTTGCCCCAT
Source organism: Planctomycetaceae bacterium (assembly GCA_027487485.1). Classification (GTDB taxonomy): domain Bacteria; phylum Planctomycetota; class Planctomycetia; order Pirellulales; family Pirellulaceae; genus JBKCUI01. The sequence continues at coordinate 1,025 of JAIYDN010000114.1, forward strand.
CAGTGTTTGCTGTAATGGAAATGTTGCCAGCGCCACTTGCAGTGGCCGAGCCCGATGCGCCAAACAAGATGCTGTCTGCGGCTGAAAGCGTTAGGTTGCCAGAGCTTGTTTGTAAGGCATTACTAACTTGAATATCGCCATCGACTCCTGTTGCCGAAGCAGTGATCGAAGCTGCCGTAAAGGCACCGTTCAGTGCGATTGATGACGCGGCGGATAATGTTGCACTTCCGGTTAAACTTGCAGTGGCGTCAATCGTGATCGAGCTAAGGTTTTGAGCTTGGATCGATTGCAGGGATGAGCCGAATGCTCCTTCCCATATGAAGGAACCGACGCCCGCGAGTCCATTAACCCTGACCTCCTGCAAGCTCGCAATGGTTCCAGACTCTTCAGTACCATCGAGGGTGCGGCTACCATTTTCATCTAGAAAAAAATTTACGCCATCTTGTAGCAAGGCTGCTTCTGTCGAGCCAATATTGTCCGTAAAATTCACAGTCAATACGCCCGAAACCAGGTCGGCGCTGACTGACAGAACTCGTCGAGGCTCTAAAAGGCAAAAAGTGTGAGAAATGTTGGCGGAAAGCGCTCTACGACGTAGCATTTGTCTTTGACGATGCAGAAAGTTCCTTATAGCGCTTGCAAGACGTCGGACGATTTTCTTCATTGTTCTTACTACTTGGAATTCAGTTTTTTCGTAGCTGGCGCGATTGAACCTCGCAACACCTAAGATGATGAATGGGGCTTAGGGAATTTTCCAGTGTAAATGTGACGAATTTGCTATTGGATTGTGAACCCGACAAGCTGCCATGAGACGCAAAAATGTCAAAATTCTACAGATTGTCGGATTTTTCCGAGCAACTTTTGGAATCTCCGGACGATAAACCAAGATGAGTCGCTATCTATAGAGTCAGATCGGAAACCAATCTTCGTGCCAATTCAATGATTTGTGTCCTCGACGTGATCGAAGGCCCTGCGAGCGGCAAACGTATCTGGCTCAGAGAGAATCAAGTTCTCGAACTGGGACGTATTTCGACGGCTGATTTGTCAATCCCAGCGGACTCCCATATGTCCAGGCGTCATTTGATGTTGGAATCTTCGCCAGGTGGATTCCGAGTGCGAGATGTCGGCAGCTCCAACGGCACATTCGTTAATAACGCGAGGGTTTCGGTTGTCGAACTGAAGACCGGGGATATGATTCGAGCCGGAATGACGGTCCTGTCTGTTTCGATCAAGAATAATGGAGACAACCCACATGATGGAGATGGATTGTCGTTCAGCCATTCCGCGTCAAACCAATCACCTGTCTCTAATGCACTGGAACGCCCAGAACGCAGCGGTACCATTCGCAGTTTAGAAGGGTTGGAGAAACATGACTCCGAGACGTTCGACTCCGAGGCAACCGTGCGACTTCAAGCAAAGGAGCTTGCGACAAGCGCCGCTTCTTCTGAAGACTTAATGCAGTCGACCACAGTGATACTGCAAGGGCGGCCAGTCTGGTGGAAGAGCCATTTTCAGCAAACGTCCGTTATGGGCGTTTTCGATCAAAACAAATTATTTGAGGTCGAAGAGGGAAACTTTGTTGGTTTGGTTCTTGAGTTTTCCAAGGAAATCCAGATCGTTGCCATCGTGAATCAGGGCCAATTGGAACCTGACGGGGTCGCATTCCTAAAGAATTTGTACGACCAAGGGTACATCGAATCGTTTTCGTGGTCGTTGTGCATGGTCAAATCCAACGATCGGACGGTTTTGATCGAACTTGTTAAGCACTGCCAAGGTAAAGATGCGTTGATTGTTGTTGGCAGCCATGTCAGACAAGGGGTTGCGGGGTTAAAGCCGTTTGCCAACTCGCTTAGCTACCCGTCCATGTTCAAAAAGCACATCAATGATCAAGAAGCTTCTTTGCGGCGAGCTTTGCTGAAAATGGGTGTCATGGCTTTGTTTGAAGTCGATCAGGACGGAAAGATTGGGCTGTTGATCAACGGCTAAAAGTCGCTGCTGAAATGCACTTAAGCGAGAGTCGCTAGCTGCATCGATTAGCTCCAATCACTCTTTGGGACGTCGGACTTGAACCTTCGATGCACGGCAAATGGTACCGATGCTTGCAGAGTATGCTATTCGTCTCTTCGATGATGACTGTCTGAACAGCAACTTTCACGACGGATGGAATATGTTGCTTTGTGCTAGATTTTGCGGGCGGCGACATCGAAACCTCTGGGGCTGTCCAATTAAGAATGCGTGAGCGAGCCAGAGCCTATAAAACAATTCAGCGAATTGCAAACAATCTAAAAGTGTTACGATGACTCGTCTTCTTTCGTTTTGAGCTGTTTCAGAAAGGTCGAACGAAAATCGCGAAATTGTACGAAACTTTCGTTGCCTCATTGCGAGAATGGTAGTGTCGGACAACCGAGTCGCAAACCAAATCAACCGGGTAAGGTTTCATACCACTGCTGTTCCGGTGAAGCAGTGGGAACCTACGCAAAAACGCTCATGTTGTTCGCTCAAGAGTGTGAAGATGCGGGCTTCCGGCGCTTATGCCAATGCTGCTCAAGCACCTGTTTCGTTCCGCAATCGTCTTCCATTCCATCCCAATAATCCATTAACAAAAACGCCACTGAGCGGAGCGCATGATCATGGCTGAAGATACAATTCGTGAAGTGGTAAAGGCAGGGTCGCGGAACGAGGCGGACATCAAGGTGGTGCAGCGTTTGCTGAACGCTAACTTGTCGAAAATTACCCCCCTGAGTTCTCTCATCGTGGACGGGAAGATCGGTGATAAAACGATCAACGCAATTTTGGAGTTCCAGAAACGTGTTGTCGGAATGTCAGAGCCGGATGGACGAGTCGATCCAAGTGGAAAGACGATCGCTGCGTTGCGAAACGTTAGCCATGCAGCTCCTTCTATAAATCAATCGCCACAATCCTTTAGCAGCCTGACAGAAGTGTCGATTGTTTTCAAGCACTACAATCGAATACCCAAGAACACGAAGGGAATGAAGTCCAATTTTGATTCCATCTACGAATCGGACGTCTCGATCAGCGGCGGTTTGTCAGGTTCCTTCAAGGGGTCAGTATGGCCAGATGATATGGTCAGCCATAAACGAATTGCAGACGGAGTTTATCCGGTCCATATCGGTTTCCATCAGGGTTCTGGGATCACTCCCACACTGGCTCATCTGGTTGTTGAGACTCGGAAGAAGCCGCGAGCTGCTTTGCTCGTGAACTGTAGAAATCCTATCAGCGCAACGAACAGCAAGAAGGAAAAGCTGACAGCTGCCGGTGTCAATATTCACAATGGTTGGAACACGGAAAGAGGCTCCGAGGCATGCTTGACTATTCCCCCTGGTGAATGGTCGGCGTTCATATCGCTCTTCCTGAACGCATATCCCAATCTGTCTGATTGGACCAAAGTCGGTGATCGAACAGGCATTAAGATTGGCACGGTGGAAATCAAGCCGTAATCTGCTCTTCTGCTTGTGAATAGTTGGCTACTGAATATCAGGAAGATAAAACAGAGACCTCTAGGTGATTGCAGGTCTATTCTTAACGAATCCCTAATGACATCGGAACTCGACGCAGGGGTAAAGCGAGCCTTCACTGGCGGACGATTACTGCATAAACTTTTGCCCGCCGGTACTGAGCTGTACAAGTTTACTGATCGGACGATTTCATTTTCCTAGGACCATATACCTCCATGGTGGTCCGCTGTGGAGCCTATCGCTTCAGGCCATACCGGTTTAGCTGAACTCAGTGTCAGGGCCGAGCGACTGAATGTGCTACCCAAAGATTTCGCTAGAGCACGAAGTGCGGTAACCAAGCAATGGAACCAAATGTCCCAGCTGGTTTTGATACGTATTACCGCTCCTGCATTTTGCTTTATCGGTCGCTGCTCTTTCCAGCTTGTCGATCAAGACGCCAGTCACCTTCAGAACGTTGTCTACATGGGTGGGGCGTGGCAAATCTACCTTCCCAGTTTGAATCGAAGCAGTTTTCAGAACCTGTAAACAGCCAAAGCGGCTTATTCAGTTTTCCTGAGCCGCAGGCGCTAGCCGCGATATTAACTTTCGCGATTAAAGAAGGCGGTCGGTGCCAGGCACCGTGGAACTCGTTCGGAAACGAAAGCAGCAAAAGGCCCAAGTGTCGCATATTAGACCTTCAACTCACCAATGCGTTTCGCAAACTCGAGCGTGTCAAACTGGTAATCAAAGGCGGTCAATCGTGCGTCCTTAAAGTTCATTCGGATTGCAAACTTAAGAGGTCTCGAATCGTCCGTCCCTGCGGTGTTCGCCAACGTCTCACCCCACACCAGCACACCGTGATCGCCTTGACTGCCATCGCGAGTACCAAGGAACTGGACTTTTTCTATTTCATGGCGGTGATCGAATGGCTGAATCGCTTCGAAGAATTTCGCGAAGGCTTTTTTAGCTGCATCGATTCCCACGTGCTTCCCTGCAAACGAAAACACTTTGGGGTCCCCAGAAAACTGAACAACGAGATCATCGGTCAGCAAGTTCGTATTGAGTTCCGAAGAAAGGTGACCGAATTGGCAGATGGAACAAAAGAACGATTTTGCCAATACCGTCGGGTCCGCCGATAGATCTTGAGAAGTGACATCAATGCCTGCCTCATTCAGCGCTTGTGCGATTATTTGAAGTGTCGCCGCCGCGACATTTTGGCTCGCTTCTGCTTTAACGATAAGCCGCTCTGTAAAGCCAGTTTTGTTAGCAAGTTCACTTTGCGTCCATCCAACTCGTTTGCGCAACATCGAAATCAGATCGCCATTGCATCGTATCGAGCGGCCAGATTGAAATTCGGGGGATGACATGGATTGGAAAGCAAGGAGTTTCAGGCCAGTTCTGAATGACGAAATGCATCAGGTGGAAACTCGGCCGCATTCTTCATAATGGAAAAGCGGCTCATGGACACGACAACGATCGTGAAAAAATTCTTAGAATGGGATGCAAAAGAACATGGCGATGAACTATTGCATCATGCTGACGCAGCAATTGCCGAAATTGTCAGGCTGTTGAATCTGAATACAAACGGCAGGAAAACGCTCATTGTTCCCCCAGGCGCAATCTCGTAGATGTCAATTTTCAAGGCCCTTCTCTCCGAGAAATTTACGAGTTCGATTTCTTCGACGCGAACACGACGGATTCCAAGCTGCTTTCTGGATATGTTACGTTGTTGAATATCTGCCACCACAAGCCGGCGTGCATCCGGAATCCAAGCAGGCGAAGGTGGTTCCCATAGATTCTGCCGACCTAGCGTTAGTTCTTGAGGAACGGTGAATTCAAGTACGTTTTTCGAGTTGTGCCCTACAATCAGTTTCATCAGAACGACTTGGTCGAGCTTTTCCCAGAGGCTGCCACACTGGGATTCTGAAAGCTGATGATGAGCTATAAAATGGTCGATATGCGGTTTGTCGCCCCAAGCGCTTCGAGCAAGCCACTCGGCATCGATCACCAGTTGTCTGCAAGCTGGCAAATCCCAAGTGTCACCTAAAAGGGCTTCGTAAGCGATAGCTGGCCAAGCTGTGTCCGGGCTTCGTTCCGGACTTCGCCAACGCCATTCAAGATCGGCAGCGCAGATCTCTGCGCACCCCACTGGATCGTGACAATCGGCCAAAAATTCCCCAAGGTTAGGAGCAACCCCGTCTTTCCAAAGGGAATCGAGCCGATCAAGAAGTACCTCAGTCGCTGTCATTCTCTTGCATCCTTCAGAATCGATTAAGAGTCTTCGAGAAGTACTGATTGCCAGCGTTCCTCGATTTTCTTTAGGATACGCTGGATGGTACGCGTGGTTGTGTTCAGGCATTCCGCAATGGTTGCAACCGAAGCTCCTTGAAGTTTCAGCAAAATAACATCCCGGTGCCTATCGTCTGGAAGACTCTGCAGTAAGGAGTTCAGAAGGTCGGCAACTTCCACGGGTTCAGAAGGTTCGCCATTCTTGTCAGATGCCAAATTAATACCCTGAAAAAGGCCCGATTCATCGGAGAAATCAGACTGGCCTACAACCGTCGCGCCACCTCCTCGCTTCTGTGCCAATAGGTTTTTTCGAACATCGCTTGTTTTCCGAATCGCGATTCGCTTCACTAATCTCCACATTTCATCCTGGTCTACCAAGTTTGGGAATTTCCCATTTCGAGCATGCTGGATAAAGCTATTGAAAGCGCTAAGGGCAATCCCGCTCTCATCGGCAACCGGTCTGCGAATCGCTCGAACTCGGCCCAATACCGCTAACTTCATGCGTGGATAAAATGCGTCCCAAAGTTGTTCGATAAAAGCTGGATCGTCGAAATCAAACGGTTCGATGGGCATTTGGTTCTTCATAGGGTTGAGCGTCAAGTCCTTCGTGAGCTTCAAAATTCTATGGCAGATCGATGAAGGAAGGAAGCGTGCCCGCAAAACCAAAAAATGCCATCCAATTATCGAATTCAGCGGGCAAAAGTAGAATGCACGCTCCGCTGCGTTGTCAGAAATTTAGCTTATGCTGAAGCTTCCGATGGACGGCAATCGCCACTTTCTACATTCTCTTGAAAAGAATTTTTTGGGAACAGGTGTCCATTTGCCTTAGGAATGGGAAGCTCTCTCCAGGACAGGATCGGTGATTCCGACGAATTCCGACATCTTGATTTGTGGCTTCCACCAGATTCCGGACGACCGTGGAACTTGATGGGGCGTGGCCCATGCGTCTAACCTCCTAACAACAACTGCGGAACCACTTTTCCATGGACATCGGTAAGGCGAAAATCACGTCCCTGATAACGGTAGGTTAATCGTTCGTGATCAAAGCCTAAGCAGTGTAGCAGCGTAGCGTGCAAGTCATGGATATGAACTGGATCGGAAACAATGTTGTAGCCGAATTCATCAGTCTCGCCTAAAACGGTTCCTGGTTTTGTCCCCCCTCCGGCCATCCACATGCTAAAGCAACGTCCATGATGATCGCGGCCATAGTCATCTTGCAATGAGCCTTGGCTGTAGACAGTACGTCCGAACTCGCCGCCCCAAACAACCAGCGTGTCTTCCAACAAGCCGCGTTGCTTCAAGTCGGAAACTAGTGCGGCCTGCGGTTGGTCGATATCGTCGCACTGTTTTGGGATATTCGATGGTAGATTGCCGTGGTTGTCCCAGCCTCGATGATACAGCTGAATGAATCGCACCCCACGCTCCACCATGCGTCTTGCCATCAAGCAATTGGCCGCAAAAGTTCCTGGTATCTTCGAGTTCGGGCCGTACAGATCAAATGTTGATTGAGGTTCGTTGCTGAAGTCGGTCAATTCCGGCACCGATGCTTGCATTCGAAATGCCATTTCGTACTGCTCCATCCTGGTTGCAATTTCCGAGTCGCCGTCTTGAGCCTGCTGAATCTCGTTCAACTTAGCAAGCCCATCCAGCATGGAACGGCGTAGCTTGCGGTCGATGCCGTTGGGATCATTGAGGAAAAGCACGGGATCCTTTCCACTTCGAAACTTCACCCCTTGGTGGCTTGAAGGCAGGAATCCGCTCCCCCACAGTCGGTCGAGAAGTCCTTGGTTTGCATCTTTGCCAGTACCATGAGAAATCATAACAACGAACGCAGGTAGATCCTCGGCCTCACTTCCCAGTCCGTAACTGAGCCAAGAGCCCATGGAGGGGCGACCGGGCTGCTGCGATCCGGTTTGCATGAAGGTGATCGCTGGATCATGGTTAATCGCTTCTGTGTGCATGGATTTCACGATGCACAAATCGTCTACTACTTTACCGGTGAACGGTAATAGTTCGCTGAGCCAAGTTCCATTGGCCCCAACCTGTTTGAAGTTGAACTTCGGCGCAACGACGGGAAAGCTCTTTTGCCCAGAAGTCATGCCCGTCAAACGTTGACCCTGTCGAATGCTATCTGGAAGTTCGGTCCCATGTAGTTCCTTAAGCCTAGGCTTGTAATCCATCATTTCTAGTTGCGATGGACCACCTGACTGAAACAAGGAAATGACTCGTTTGGCCTTCGGAGCAAAATGAGGCTTCAGCTCATTCGGTCGCTTGCTGTCTTGGTCGATTCGGTCGGAAACTTCTGTGCCGAATAAAGAGCTTCGAGCGAGATCGCTTCCTACCAGCGTCGCGAGTGCCGCTGAGCCTGTGATGGATTTGCGCAAGAACTGACGACGAGCCCGTTGAGCGTATTGTTGTTGTGGAGCTTGCATGATCTGTTTATCGTTTTGTTATGGTTTCGTCTAGATTGAGCAGGGTACTTGCAACGATCGTCCAAGAAGCGAGTTCGATGGGGTTCAACGTGGGGTCAGAAACGTAAGGCCCGGTACTGTTTAGTGAATGTGCGTCGGCAGGGTTCGTAGCAAATCCAGATCGTGCTTCCTCCAGTATCGATCCAAGAATTTGCTTTTCCGTAGAAGTTGCTTTCCTTGCGACACATCTTTCGTAACCAAGATCGATTCGATCTTCCGTCTTGGGGCCAGCGCCCATGATCATCTTTTGCGCTAATATTCTTGCTGCTTCAACGTAAGTAGGATCATTCAGCAGGACCAGTGCTTGCAAAGGCGTGTTGGTTCTGGCGCGTCTTGCCAAGCAAACTTCGCGGTTGGGAGCATCAAAGCTCATCATCGACGGGGGCGGACAGGTTCGTTTCCAAAAGGTATAAAGGCTTCTTCGGTATCGTCCTTCGCCCACATCAGGAACATACTTCCCGCGTCGCTCGACAGTAACATCTTCCCAGAGCCCGTCTGGTTGATAAGGCTTTACGCTCGGGCCGCCAACTCGGTTTTGAAGTAGACCTCCGATGGCTAGAGCGTTGTCACGAATGGTTTCGGCAGAAAGTCGGAAACGTGGCCCCCGAGCCAGAAATCGATTCTCGGGATCGCGTTCTTGAAGTTCTGGCGGTATGCGTGACTCTTGCTGGTACGTTTCCGACGTCACAACCATCCGATGAAACGCCTTCACATCCCAGCCACTTTGCATGAAAGTACGAGCTAGATAATCCAATAGTTCGGGATGAGATGGTGTGTCACCAGTTAACCCAAAGTCCTCGACTGATTTCACAATTCCAGATCCAAAGTAGTTTTGCCACCATCGATTGACCGTCACTCGAGCTGTCAATGGATTCGTGTCTTGCGTTAACCATTTCGCCAACGACAGGCGATCTTTTGGTGTTTCCGAAGTTGGATCCGCTAGAATCGCGGGGATGCTCGACGTTACTCGATCGCCCGGCTGATCGTACTGACCGCGTTTAAGCACAAAGGTTTCGCGTGCTGGGGACATTTCTTTCAGCACCATGACTGCGGCAGCGGTCTCTTCGACGGTCTCCTTTTGCCGCTTCCACTCGGCTATTTGCTTCTGCAGTGTCGAGTAGCTTTCATGGATCCGATTCAGGTAAAATTCGCGGATCTGCTTTCTCTGGACTTCTGTTCTTAGCTCAGCCGGGACTTGAATCCAATCGGGAAAGCTTGTTACCTTTTGTAATGCATAGAGTTGCTGAATACTGGATTCATCTAAAACGCTATTGAAAATCTGGAGCTCGTCGACAAGTCCTTGAAAAGGCAAAGACTTCTGACGCAAGCCAATTCGAAATGGTATCGATGTGTCAAAGGAGTCTCGTAAGGAATCTTGAACAATATCAACGGGCTCTAGCTTGGAATCAACGTAGAACTTCAGTCCTGATGCTCGCATCGATCCATCGTACGATGCGACGACATGATGCCATTGATCAGGTGCCATTGCCTGTTTGGACGAAATCTTGATCGCGTTGTCCGGCCAATGATGCACGAGATGCATTTCCAATTTTCCGCCAGAGAGCAGGAGATCGAAGCCTAAAAAATCTTTCGTTTCATCCATCTTGGATAAAATCGCCATGGCACCTTGGTTGTTTGTTTTGACCCAAACACTTAAGGTGAACGGTTCGTGCTGACCAAAATTGTCAACCTCAGGCAACTCGTAGTGCGATGTTCCATTCAAAGCGAGTGCCATATTCGACTTTCCTTTCGTCCACTCGACAGAACGTGAGGTTGAGCTGGCATCGATCGTGGAGCTGTCCTTGGTGGGCAAAACTACCGCCGTTGGGACGTTGGGGTCCGTCGGTTCCAGTGGAAAATGATGCCGCAGATTGGTTCCAAATTGCTGGGCGAGAACGGTGGGCGAGGTAGACGCTAGGTAGGTTGCAAGACTGGAGTCCGCTTCCGATTCGATCGTCTGAATCTTGCTTTCCGCATCTGCGATGTTGCTCGTTAAACTTTGGATTTGAGCTGCTTGTTCGGGATTGGGAACTCGAATGAATGGTTCGGCACCAACAAACTTGCTATAGCCAGCTTGCTTTTCGTCGAGCGAGTTAAAGAAAGAAAAGAACTGATAGTATTCGGCTTGTGAAATGGGATCAAACTTATGATCGTGGCATCGGGCACATTGAAGCGACAGTCCCAAGAAGACAGTTGCGACTGTGTGGACGCGGTCTGCAACGTATTCGACTCGATACTCTTCCTGAATGATGCCACCTTCCGTATTGTGGCCTTGATTTCGAAGAAAGCCTGTCGCGATCAATTGGTCCTGTCTTGGACTCGGGAGCAAATCGCCTGCCAGTTGCTCTGTCACAAACTGATCGAAGGGCATATTGCGATCAAAGGCATCAATGACCCAGTCTCGCCACGGCCACATTGTTCGATCTTCATCATTATTATAGCCATTGGTGTCGGCATAACGCGACAGGTCTAACCAATCCATTGCCATGCGTTCAGCATAAGCCTTCGAGGCAAGCAATCGATCCACGGCGCTTTCGTACGCGTCGTTCGACGTATCAGAAAGGTAAGCGTGTAGTTCGTCGACCGTCGGTGGTAATCCCGTCAGATCCAAGGTGACACGACGAAGTAATGTAGCACGATCCGCTTTGGGGGATGGCTTCAGATGCTCTTGGATCAATTTGGCTTCGATAAATCGATCGATTGGATTGCTTCCCCATATTGGATTTGAATGTTCGGGAACGACGGGGATGATGGGTGGAGTAAAGGCCCAGTGATCCTGGTAATTTGCACCCTCTGATATCCACTGTTGTAAAATGGATTTCTGAGTGTCCGAAAGAGGGCGTTTCGCCGATGGTGGAGGCATCTGGTTCGATGGATCATCAGAGAGGATTCGCTTGACGAGTTCGCTCGCGTTGGAATCGTTTGGTACAAAAGCGAAGCTGTCCAGGGCTTCCTTACGGCGGTCCAGTCGTAGATTTCCAGCTCGGGATTCTTCATCCGGTCCATGACAGCTCCAGCAATGACTAGCCAAAATGGGCCGCACTTCCCTAGAGAAGTCAATTGTTCTTTTTGATTCTTGTGCAACCACGCGCAGGTTCAAGAAATTTGCAATCAAGACAATTGCGAATGCGCAGCGAAAGGCTGACGAGCAAAAAGTGGATTTCATCGTGTTGCTGCGGGATTGGTGGGAGAGGAATGATTCGCTTGCATTTTGGGAACGCGAGCTGAAAGGCGGGGAAAAGCGACAGATGCTTCTGGCTATTCAGTTTAAACAAAGTTTGCATGGAATGCGACCAACGATTGAATCGATCGTGAATCCGTCGTTCGCGGAACCTTGCCGAGTGAGGTTTAGAAACCGAAGGTTCAGAAGCTTTTGCTTCGCTATCGTTACGGACGGCTGAGTGGGATTAACCGGGAACGGTAGGCGTCGCTTCGGAGTTTGGACCAATTTGGGGCGAAACTCGAGGCAGTATGAATTCGAACGCAGTTCCCGAGCCGATCTCCGAACGGACTTCAATCGTTCCGCCGTGTTCTTTAGCGATTTTGAGACTCACGGGCAGCCCTAGTCCCGTTCCCCGACTCCCCTTGCTTGATTCAAACATGGAAAAGATCCGGGCCAGGTCCTCCGCTGCGATTCCAACCCCGTTGTCCTGCACTCGAATCAAGACGCATTTGGAATTGGATTCCAGTTGGATGTTAACGTGGGCTTCCGGCTTATCGGCACATGCGTCGATCGCGTTGCACACCAGGTTCAGGATCGCTCGATGAATGGCTTCGCTTTCAACGGGTAGCTCGATTGGATTTTCGGGTGCGAGCCAATGAAGAGCAACCGATTTCTCGATGGCTCGACTGTTGGATAATTCCACGACCTCGGCAATAACAGATCGAAGATCGGTTAAGACCAAGTTTGGCCTTCGATCTTTGCTCATGGTGAGCATGTCCATTACCAAGGTCTCGATGCGTTCGTGGTTGCGATGGCAGATGCCCCAACCTTTGGCTGCGACATTCCAATCTTGATTTTGGATTGCTTGGTTCACCAAGTAGCCACCTCCTTTTAAGCCTTGCACGATATTCTTGATGTGGTGTGAAAGTGTCGCAATCGTCTGTCCCATGACCGCCAAGCGTTCCGCGTGCACAAGGCTCTGGTAGTAATTGGTATCTTCGATGGCTAAGGCGGCTTGGTGTCCAATGGCAACCAGCATTTTTAGATGTTCTTCAGTGAAAATACGAGAGTTCTCATTGGCAAATCGACCGGCAGAAACCGAGGTATCGATGTAAATCACTCCGACGTTTCCATAGCGCCCTTTCATTGGAACGCAGATCGCTTCGCGAATTCCGCTTGATGAAATACTTGCACTGTCATTCCAGCGGTCGTCCTCGCATGCATCGTTGGTAAGGACCCCTTCTTCTTTCTTGCAAACGTAATCGAGAATGGTACGGCTGATGGTGATCCGGTTGGACGAGCCGCGAGAGCTGCGGTTGCGCCGCGCTTTGGGACGAAGCTCACCGGATTCTTGGTCCGATAACATGATGCATCCACGGTCGCATTGAACCCACTGAAAAATGAGTTCAAGAATTTGATGCAAGAGCTGATCGATGTCGAGCGTTCGGCTTACCGCCAACGAGGTTCGATACATGATCTCCCAATGACTCTTGGCTTGCGCAGCGTTCTCGGACCTAATGTAGGAGGTCCAATCGTCGGTCTCTTCCAGTAACTGCCGTTCTAAGCCAACTCTACCCACGATTTGCGAGGAATCTGCGTTCGAAGCGTTGACGATATCCACACCTTCTTCTTTTGCGGTAGGGTGAATCGCTGATTTGAATAGCATCAACTGGCGACCAATTTGAATTCGATCTCCAACGGCGAGCTGGTGCTCTACAATACGAGTTCCGTTGACAAACGTTCCATTGCTACTGTCCAGATCTCGCAGAGTGTATCGCCCGTCCACGAAATGGAGCTCTGCATGTGTGCGCGAGGTTTCGGTGTCATCGAGACAAATTTCGCAATGAACGTCTCGTCCGATTCGTTGCTTCGTCTGTCGGATTAGATAATGCGTACCTACGTTCGCACCGCGGACAACCAAAAGAGAGGCCATTCAATCGACTCAAGCAAAACGTGGAATGGAGAGGTCCATAAATGAATTCGTAAGGGATTATAGCCACTATGCGTAGAACCGCACTACGGTCGGCATGGGACGTTTCAGGAATCGCTAGTTGCTGATCAAAAACTGGTGGATGTCTCAAATACCGAATTTTTGAAAGGCATCGCAGTAATCGCCACCAACTTCACCCTCCCCAAACACCGTTTGGGGAGGGTCAGCCCGCGCTAGCGAGGCTGGGGAGGGGCGTCCGCATCGATACCGGTCGAATGGCCGCGCTCAGCCCTCCCCGTCAATCTCACAGTAGGCTCGATTGCCGACCCTCCCAAGTCGCTTCGCTGGGAGGGTAAAGATTGAACGCACGAAATGTAGTGCACAATGAATTTGCGAAACATCTCGGTGATCGCCACCAGCGTCACCCTCCCCAAACACCGTTTGGGGAGGGTCAGCCCGCGCCAGCGAGGCTGGGGAGGGGCGTCCGCATCGTTACCGGTCGAATGGCCGCGCTCAGCCCTCCCCGTGAATCTCATAGTAGGCTCGATTGCCGACCCTCCCAAGTCGCTTCGCTGGGAGGGTGAAGACGGAACGTTGTGGCGTGGGAGACAGTGGTATCAAAGACGTTTTCTGAAGCATCGACGCATAGAAAAGTGCCTATCACGAGTAGCGAGAATACGTTGGGTTATCTTTTTTCGGACTTTCTCGCCCCCAACGAACACATTGGCGGCGTCCTTAGTTGCATTGTCCAGTCTTTCGACGGAATATGGAGGACCGCAGATTTTATTCTATTGATCGATAGGGTAGCTGCCTTGGCTTGGACGGTTGGACGATGCTGACTTATTGAAACTGATATTGTGTCTAGTAACAAGTTCGATTACCGGTAACGTTGGATTCGCATCAATCCCTCGGTGAACAGCATTGCGGACATTACCAAGAACGGACCGGTTTAGAATTCTGACCTCAACGCGATACGCAGTAGCGTAAGAGTTCGATAATTGCATCTGATTACGATCCCAGCAGCAGGTTCCGGCGATCAGGGAACCGGCAAGAGCGCTGAATCAACCAATATCGAAACAGTCGATTGACTTAGGTATTCAAAAATGGTGATGACAGTATGGCATCTTCTAGTGCTTTGGAAGTGAGGTCAATTGACGACTTTTTGCGAGCCTTAGTTCGTTCGAATAAAAGGAGGCTTCTCCAATTTTGGTGGCTCGAAACATTGGAGGGTATATTCCAGCCTTCCGGCAGAAGTACAGGTTAGTTGGTCGGCAGTTTTTGATAGTTTCTGAAGCCGCTTGCGGCGTTTTTTCATCGTTCAGGTTCGGTCTTTATTGAGATTCTTTTTGGAGGGAAAGGAGCGCAGCGATCCGTAAGGAGGTGTTCCAAAGAGTATAGCCATAAATGGCGGGTCTCTTTAGAGTATCATTCCAATCTTCAAGGTTTGTTTGATCCTTGATGTCGAACGCTGCCCACTGATTCACCGAGATTCTTGCTCAAGTGAGATTTTTCGAGGACGAATTGCGTTCGTCTGCCGATGCCTCTCAACGAGCTTCGTAACTTCTCTCGCTGAAGCCTCCTAGGGCAGCAACATCCCACTTGCGCCACTGTGGTCCTGTTTCCCCCCTCAGAATACATTCTAAAGATGATTCGTCGTCGGCGAGATGGATGGCTTGACGTACGCTCAGCTTACGTTTCCTGTCTCGCTTTGGCGGAACCAGGAACCCAATCAGCTCACCATTTGAAACTTCCCAAACCGCGACCCCATCCGTCTTGTCGACGCTGAATCCTAGTCGTTCCTCCCGGTCGAAGCAAAACCCGATGATTTCGTTCCGATGTAAAGCAAATGTTTTAACTTCACCTGTTTTAAGGTTGGTCGCGTTGATTTTCCCATTGGAATGCGCGGAATAAACGATTCTTCGGTCCCGACTGTACTGAACTGCAATCGAACCATGCGATGTTTTGCAGAGACGCTTCAAGCTATCGTTACCAAAGTCGTATTCATAAACCGTCTCAACATCACCCACAATTGCGATCCTGTTTTCTTGTTCGTGCCAGTCCATTGACAAGCCGTGTCCTTCAAGCTTCACTGTCCTAAGGATTCTCGGCGATGAAGTGAGCGAAACTAAATATAGGACATAGTTCTCAGCACTAACAACAGCCATAGTTCCATCTGGAGAAACTCCGATCACACCCTTTGGTTTTGAGAAAGGAAAGTCGAGGAAGCGAATTCCCATGTCGGAGAGCAATGCTATCTGACCTTTCGAATCTAGCCATGCAATTTGACTTCCATTTTTATCCGTTTCATAGCTTGCGGTTAAAGATTCGCGACGATGAACTTCGCCAACGACCTTTCCGTGTCGCAGTTCTGCAGCAGAAACCTGCCCGACGTTAAACATGCTATTTTTCCAACTGGAAAAGGGCTTGCTTAACATGCCGTCTTCTAAAGGGGTTGCACGTAGAATGCGACCTTTGTTGTCCCCCAATAAAGCGCATGGGGAGTCCTCGGGCCAAATCGTCTTCCAATCGAAATCATGGTACCCCGGATTCGATTCGTTCTCGATATCATCAGCAAAAGACTTTGACTTGAATCCAAATTCGTCCAAGCTCATTACTGCAAGCTTCCCATTCGCGGTACCGCAACACACTTTGCCGCCTGCGATGCAAAGGGAAGAAATGGATTCGTCCGAAACAACATAGCTTGCAGCTTGCACCGAAGGCATTTCCCGATTCAATCCGTTGACTGCAGCGTGAGAAGGAAGCGGAAGTGAGTCGATCGCTCTATTGATCCGGTTGTGCCACCAAGATTCATTGGATAAATCCCAAATGCATACATTGCCACTTCCCGACCCTGCCGCAACAAACTTGCCGTCATTGCTAACTACTAAACAATCGATTGAAGCCCCTGCCATTACGGACCGTAGTTGCGCCACACATTCCCAACTGACGGTATCCACGACCAATAGACTGTCAGAGTTGGTGATAGTCATGATCAACAAGGAACGGTCAGGAACTGCCGCCAACCGTCGAAGAAAGGTATCTCCAACAAGCGAGACCTCCGACTGTTCATACCATGGCAGATAACGAACCACCCCAAGAGTGTTGCTGTTTTTGATGTAAAAGAATTGCTTTTGTGATTCGAGAACTGATAAACAATCATTTTTCATGCGGCTTGGAAAACTAGCCCGCTTTCCAGTTTCGCGATCTAGTAGCACCAAGTCTTCGTTCCGTGAGCCCGCAAAAACATAACGTCCAGATTGCGAGGTTACAATGCTATCGATCGTTGTGGGAAAAAACAACTTGCAGGACTCGAGTCTGTTTTTGCTCCAATCATACTCACTGACCCGAGACTGAAACATATTCCAATATGTACGCCCGCCAAAAAGGACTTTACTGTCCGGCATCACAGCCAATGCATTGAGACCACGCTCTTTCGCCACGTAGTTGTGTTCTGTTTCAAGAGTCGAAGTGTTGACAACGCCAAAATGACCATCCGCCGTTACGTACGCAAGTCCACCGTTGTTTGGAACCTCTGAAACCTGCTCAATCGTACTGTCTTCAAGCTTTCCTTCACGATACTCTTCGTCCAGTTGACAGGCCAACAACTTCCATTCCAAACGGGATGCTTTCTCGCCATGAGATTGGCGCATAGCCATAAGCCCACTCTTAAGGCCCGCGAGATCACCAGCCTCCCAACACCTATAAGCTTCCCTCATTTCGGATCGCCATGCCAGTTCCGAGAAACGCTCTCGATCTAAATCCGACACTCGGCGCAACTCGTTGGAAGTTGTCGTGAGTTGGTTTGCGACTTCAATTCTTTCCTCCAGCTGACTGTTCATCGATTGGAGTTGATTCTGTTGGTTCGCAATCACATCGTTAGATCGTTGTAAAAATACAACAAAACCTGCAAGGCATAGAATTATGATAGCAAGCATGACCGACAGAGTTGGGTTGGCGCTTGCCAGACGCATCACTCGTTCTATGAAACTTTGACGACGGGCTGAGACTGGTAATCCATGAAGATAGGAATCAAGGTCGCTTGCAAAGCAGTCTGCGGATTGATACCGCAAGTGCAAATCTCTCTCGAGCGCTTTGGCGCAAATCCTCTCCAAGTCGCGATCGATACGCGGAGAAAAGCGACGCACGGATGGAACTGGCTCCTGGCTTTTCGCGATACGCTGACTGAGTGTTGAAGCTCCAGCGAATGGGTTCTTACCGGACAGACATTCATAGAGTAGCATCCCAAGCGCGTATACATCACATCTTCGATAGTCGATGTTACTCCCACTTTCGAATTGTTCAGGTGCCATATACTGCATCGTGCCCACGATCACTCCGCACTGGCTTTCTTCCATTTGCTCCTCAAGAAACTTTGCCAACCCAAAATCAGTGAGATAGGCACTCGATTCTTGGATGCTTTCACGGCATTCGCAATCGATCAGAACATTATCAGGCTTGATATCGCGGTGGGCGATTCCGTGTTCATGGGCACATGCAACTGCCGTCGCTATGCGATGTGTCAATCGTACGGAAACGGTCGCAGACAGCGGCCCTTGCCTAAAGATGGCTGCAAGGCTAGTACCTCGCACAAGATCACAGACTTGCCATGCAATCGATTCATTTTCGTCTGCCTCCAAGACTCGAACGATAGCTGAGTGGTTGAGTCGGCATGCCGCCCTTGATTCTCGAAGAAACCTGTGCTTGGTAGACGAGTGCAGAGCCCATTCTTGCCGAAGGACCTTAATAGCTACGGAGCGTTGTAAGCGTGTGTCCACCGCCCGATAGACGATCCCAAATGTCCCCTGCCCCAATACACTTTCCACTTGGAAGCGTTCGGGCAAAAGCTTCGCCAAATCCATTGCCAACGTTGTCGTTGTCGCAGGTAATGGATGGGAATGTCTCCCTGTATCCGAAGATTCGTCCAAATCACCCAATGCATACCGAAGGAGCTGATCAATGGGACGAATTCGTGGCTCGATGGGCTCCTCGTTATCTTCTAACTGAGGACTCGCCTTCACATTTTCGTTTTCTTCCATAGAAGTCGCTATCAGAACTCAGGTCAGAATCATGGGTCGTAGTCGAACACGAAGAAGTTCGCAGGCCTCAAGCCACTTTCGCCGACAAGTCGTTACCGGGATTTTCAATTCCTCAGCGATGGCTGGAAACGTCATTCCGCGGCGGTATCGTAGCAACAGAATTTGCTGATAGTCGAGAGGCAGATCGTCAATCGCTTGGATGAGCAGCTCCGCTTGTTCTTCTTCCGGGAGAGCCTCGCTTGGGCAGGATGCAGCCAAATCGATCAAACTACTGCCTTGAAGCTCACCCACTTCAGCGGAAGAGCGAAACTTTCGAATACCATCGATCATGCGGTTTCGAGCGATCCGCAACACCCAGCCGCGATACTGTTCTTCCGCAGTTCCAAGAAATTGCGTTCGGTTCTTCACAATGCGGAACACCACACTTTGAACGATGTCGGAAACGCCGAGAAAACGCTGAAGTGTCATTGGCATTCGATCGCTAACGAATCGGTAAAGAAAACCGCTGGTACGCAGTAAATCTGTATCCATCCCCGGTTGAGGCACTGAAGTTTGGGGTGCTGGATCGGTTTCTCTCATCGATTCTCGTTCGAAATCTAATTAGCAAAGTGAAAAAATGTGGTTTTGTTGGTTTTCTCTGCATTCAAGAACGTCACCTACAGGGTGGGGTCCATGGATGCGAATTTTTCCTTGCGAATTTCAATCAAAGTCTAATGACTTCGAGTGCAAAAGCAAGGCATTGCGTTTTCGGACCGGTCCAAACCCATAAAAGCAAGAACCTACAATCGCAACCGCCAAGTCTATTGGAATGGATTTTTTTACTAGCAATAACCAGTCACCTAAACGTTTCTGTGCAGTCAATGCCGTTCGGATGAGGGAGCTGCGTTTGTCGTTTGGATGGTCGCAAGCCGAACTAGCACGTAAGTCGGGCTACACATCGCGATTGATCCGCAAAGCGGAATCCGGTGGTTCGCTTAATTACGAGACGATTGCGGACCTCGCTGAAACGTTTACGTCTTTTGGAACTGCTGTATACGCGGAAGAGCTTCTGTTTGACCCGGTTGCGATAGTGAGAAAGTTTATCGAGGCTTACGAATGCGAGGGAGCAGGTTGCATACATAGACTGACTCACCATTTATCATCGAGCGTCCAACTGGAGTGTTTAGTAGATCCTGTGGTGTTTCCATTCGCAGGTACATGGAGAGGACATGAACAGCTGCTCGATTTCTTCCAGACATTCTGCCGGCAGTATGGTCGTGTTCCAGAAAGACTCTTAGTCGTTTACTTATTGGGAAGTGAGTGTGCTTCGGCAAGATTCGAAGACAGACTTGTATCCGAGGGAGTGGAGTTGCCGGCGATTCGTTTCAACTGGCATTTTCAATTCCAAGCGGGCATGATTGCTCGCATCGACTTTGAGTTCGATCACTTCACCGCTAGCCAGCATCGGCTCACAGGAATGCCTCCAGACCGAAAGCCGTGATTGGCAAGTCGTCCATCGGAGTAGGCTTCAGAGCATAGCGTGACGCTAGCGTTCCTATCGGAAAGCTTGTAGTAACGTGAAAGCGAGCTTTCAATGTGTTCGCCACCGACTGTTGTTGATCGGCAAGTACATTTCGCACGATTGCAGAAGCCTATTATGAAGTCTAATCCATTTCGCTCTAACGCCCGCTTACATCAAACTGCAACCAACCGACGACGCAAGAATCTGCGACGTCAATTGCAAATGGAGATCCTTGAGTCACGGGAGCTGATGGCCGTGACCCCGATACAGAACTACTCTGATATTATTGCGGGAATGTCTTTGGACTCGGTCACGATTGTTACGCACGGCTTTCAGCCACACGTCGCAGGGTCGCCCGAATCATTAATGCCTTTGGCCTCAGCAATTCGGGACCGTTCAGATGCTGAGAATGGTTTGTCAAAGAGTGCGTGGTTATTGGACTACGATGCATACGGGCAAACCGTTCCAGGTATCGATCCACAACAGTCTGTTGTGCCTGGTTCGCGAGAGAATGTTGATTCAATCGTCTTGCTTTTTGATTGGTTCGATGGATCAAATGAAAAGACTGCAGGGTGGGGAGAGTCAGCAGGCGATTCGCTTTTCAACTTGATGGTTGGACTCAATCTCGTTTCGCCCGGTAGGGCGACATCGCCAAAAATTCATCTAATCGGTCATAGTTTCGGAACCGCAGTTACCAGCGAAGCAACGGAACGACTACTTGCAAGTGGAATTCCCGTAGATCAAGTTACCTATCTCGACCCGCATGACTTTAACCAGGAACTTGGAGGGTTCGACACATCTCAAAAACTTTCCGAGTTGGGTAAACCGAAAGGATATGGCGTTGTCGCGTGGGCAGGGGTTGGTTTTACGGATGCCTACTACCAAATTCGAAACGTTAATGGGATTGTCATTCCGAATGCCGTTGTCCCCGCCGGAAGGCCGATCCCAGGTGCATACAACGTGTTCCTCGACTCGGAGCTTCCGAATCAAAGCACTAATCCATACGGTCCCTTTGACTTTGCCGGAGACCACTCTTATGTATGGGATGGGTATTATTTATCAACGGTGAACGGGATCGCTCCCAATTTGCCACCAACCAGTCCGGTAATTTATTCGACAACAGGCTACTCTTTTAGCTATGTCGCGGGAAAGAACACCGCCGTTGGCAGTGCGAATGGCCCGTCCGCTCAACGACCCCAGGAAGATGACAGGTACAATTTCAATAGCCCCAATCAAGACAATCGATATGGCGTTACGAACCTTCCCTTGACGCCCGCTGAAATCGCTCGCTTTGCCGGGATTCCAGAGTGGACGACGCTCGATATTCATAATGGAGACTTCCGGTATCTGGGTGAGTACCTTGAAACCGTTTCTCAGACGGAGCACCCCGGTTGGAGTTTCCACGGAGGCGGCGGAAGTGGGAATATCTCAAGTATTGATGGAGGCGAGGTGTTACAGCTTAATGTCTTCGATGACTGGCGACGTAGCAACCTAAAGTATATTCCTGAACAAGCCTCCTACCTATCGTATTCCCTACGTCGTACAGATACGAGTACTAACGACGTCTTCGAAGTTCTTATTGGTGATGCTGTTGTCGATTCGATTTCGATGTCCGCTATTGACGCATCACTGTCTTCTCGTCACGTCTTGATATCGAATTCACTTCGAAAGTCGGTTCAGTCAATTTCATTCCGTATCCGCGACACTGGTGGCTTCTTTAGTGTCGTCGATAGCGAAGCTCTGATTGATGACGTCCATTTCTCAACTTCGAATCTAACCAATCCAAAAGACCTCTTAGGGATTAGGCTCATCGCTGAATCGGGGCTCGCAGCCAAGCCCGAGATTACTGGCAAAGCTGCATTTGTCAATTCGTCGGCTACGGGACTACGGCTTTTCTTCGAAGCAAACGAAGATGGATCTAGTTCGCTAATGTATCAAATTGGTTTTGGACCTGCAGCCACGACCGGATCTCTAGGGCGGATGATACCTGCTCGCAAATTTGTTGATGGCCGAACTGATTTGGATTTTTTCTTCGCACCAAGCGCGGAACATCATCCCGACCTGCGTGCTTTAGGACTTGATGAGTCTTCTTCACAAGGATTTCAGGGGAAAATTGCTGTTCAATTTAGTTTTGCGGGCGAGTTATACGATGTCATTTTGGACTCGACCACCTCCGTGAGTTCAAGTGCTACTGTGCTTGGATCTGCTTCGCGAGAACAAATCGCGGCCGTACAGCATCGATTAAACTATCTTGGTTTCAGCGATTCTGACGGGGTTCCTCTTTCTATTGATGGAATCGTGGGCCCCAAGACCACCTATGCATTGAAGCACTTCAAGTCGATTGTTGATCCTGAGGGCACAAGTAGTATCGGTGCAGAAAATGCAACGATTGATATTGAAACAGTTCGTTGGCTCAATGCGGTTGATGCGCCCCGCTGGAGAAGCCAGTCGGGTGTTCCGCTTTCCGTAGTCAATCGCTTCACAACAAATTGGGTTGGAAACAGTCTTGCTGCTACAGGGATCAATTCAAGTGTGATCGGCTCCCTAAGCAGTGAATCACCCACAGCTGCTAGCAAGCCCATGGTCGCTTTGCTTTCACTTGCTGGCGCCGCTGCTGCCAATATCGCGATTACCGATCTCAAGGCGGTTGCGCCTAATACTGCTTCTGCCCGAGCTAGAGCGATCAAGTTCTATACGAATGATGGAAGGACCGTTTCGGGAACTGCGACTACAGCCGACAATACTCTGACAGCTAGCCAAGTGCGTGTTGAATTTGCTGCACCTCAACGTGCGGTTGTGACCGCCAACGAGCGTAAAGCGTTTGCCAGTGGCATTCGTCAATCCGCTTCCCAGCTCAAACCCAGCACGATCTCATCTGCAGGCCAAATGAGACTGCAACAGCCTCTTCCGCTTGTGGGGAACTCGCCTAACGAAGTGAAGGGATACTCTGAACGCCCCACAGGCGACTCAGGGCTTTCCTTGGCTTCGGCCACGGAAATCGATAGCGTCGTCAACGATCGTGTCATGATGTCGATGGCTGACTACGTGGAATCGACAGAAGAACCCAACCAATCCGGCTTCCAGGCATTCTTGGTTAGCAGTGGTAATGCAGATATCAGCGTCACAACCTTCGATCGAGTTAACGATCCCGCTGGACGCTTGGTCTACAATCTACAATTCACTCGCGGTCGCTCCATCCCAAACCAGTTGATCGATCTTGGAAAACAGGTTAGCGACAAAGGGCTTGCATTGACAGATCCGTTGAACGTGACTGTCAACACGCAACTCTCCGGCAACATCAACGTTGGTATCAACACCAACGATCCGACAGGCCCTAACTCTTACTTCATCAAGATTAACAACCTAACAGCTGGGATTAGCGGAATCGTTCTTCCAAACGAGATCAAAATTGATGGCAAGTTTTTGGATCTGAACGTAACGAGCAATACATTAAGTTTGACCGCGTCGGCTCAGATGTCGAGCGGTGAAATCACGCTTGCGTCTCTTCTGAGCGGCACGTATCGAAATGCGATCGCGCTCTCTACACCTACAGCTCAGGTTAGTGGCGGATTTACCGTGGGCGGCTCACTAGGTGGCTCCCAGTTTAATGGAACCATTGGTCTATCGGATCCAAACATATTCGATAGCACAGGCATCGATGTCACGTTAAGTAGCGGTTTTACCCCAGCGATTGAGCAGTTGCTCAATATGGATGCGAGCTCATTCAAAGATGCACTCGGCAAGCTTGGAAATGCGTTCGATAATTTACGCACTTCCGATTTGTTCAATGGCAAAATCGGGGGTACCGACGAGATCAGTACCAGCGATGCGATCGATTTCAAAGAGGCTTGGGATAAGGCCATCAGTTCTGCGTTCGAGGGTGTTGACCCAGTTCGCGATTTGCAATCGTTACTTACTCGCATCGGAGCCACGAACGTAACGCTTGGTAATGCTGGGCACATTACCTTCGATGTGAATATCGAACGGTCGCTTGCCGATCGAACTGTGAAAGTCGGCTTCGATAAGGGGCTTGGGCCGGTTGGATCGTTCGAATCGTCAACGTTGGCGACTGTGAAGGCCAATGCGGGGATGAAGTTTACGCTTGGCCTCAATCTCAATGGTGCCATTGGAAGCGGATTTACCCTGAGCCCGGCAACGAACCTGACCTCGCTATACACGGCTGACGGAACTTCACAAGCAGAACCGGTCGACCACGACAACGACCCCAACACACCCAAGTTACAACCTTGGAGCTCTCTTGCCGATCGACCGGGTCAAGTCGACTCAATTCGAATTACACTCTCCAATGGTCAGTCATTCGATGTCAATCTCGACAACAAAACGACAATAGGCGATACACTTGCGGCAATCAACGGTGCTGCGAGCATAGCCTTGACTCCGAATCGTTACAATGAACTGTATCCAAGCGGTGCTGCGAATCAGTTTGCCAGACTCAATTCCTCGCGGAAGTCGATCGATCTTGTGGATCGCACTCGCGGCGACGTTGGGCCACTCAAAGTAGAACCTATTGGCAGCACCAACATCGGCATGCCCGGCATTGGGCTTGGACTTTACGGAACAGCGCCAACACCGGACGACCAAGGTGTGTATACCTTGACAGGTGGCGTATTGCACAACGATGGGTTATCGAAACGGGTATATCTGGTTGCTTCAGGATCGAACGTTCCGACTTTATCTGGGAGTGTTGACGTTCAAGCGAACAATATCCAAGCCTCGCTGAAACTCAACGGGTTGGCAGAGGCAACAGCTAGTAACGGCAACCTTAGGGCTCAGGCGAGCGCAACGGTCAAGTTGGATGGAAGCGACTTAACCGATGATGGGAAAATCTTCATCGATGAAATCGTCGATGCGATCACCTTACTTGTTTCCGCCGATGGTGTCGCGGACTACAACGCCAAGCTGCCTCGTGTTAGCACGGGGCTGACGCTCAACAGTTCCGCAAATGGTGCGATTACTGTATCGGCGACTACTCCATGGAGTTCTTCACCAACGACTGGTGACTTCAGCTTCTCATGGAGTGATGTTCGAAACTTTGACTCGCTGGTTGTATCGTCATCGAACTTGAATTTGAAGGAGCTTGTCGACTTCTCTGACATGAACGTAGCCGACATTGTAGCGGCCCTTAAGAGTGTTCTGAATTATCTGCGAAGCAACGAAAGTAACAGCGCCCTCAACAAGAAATTGCCAATCGTCGGCGATTCTCTCGGCAAACTCATCTCCGTTGGTGACAAATTCGAGAAGATGATTGCCGAGTATGAAAAGACGCCCGCCGATACGCTCAATGCACTCAAATCGCGGTTGCTCGAAGCCCTCGGAACCACCAACACCAACGCTGTCTCGTTCACGATCGACAGTTCCGTAGCCAATCGCAAAGCTCTCAAGATCAGTTTTGACTTTGATAGTGTTTACAACGAACAACTGAACCTAAATCTCGATTTGAAGGCTCTCGGGGTCAACAACCTCGATGGCATCGCTGATGTCAAGGGTAGTGCGAAAGTGCGACTCTATGCAGACACCAAGGTCAATGTCGATATCGGTATCGACATGTCCAATCCTGCATCGCCACGCCCATTCGTTTACAACACGTCCAACGCAATCATCGGCCTGAAGGCTTGGTCGCCTGATATCGATTTCTCTGCCAGTGTTCTCTCCCTCGGGGTCAAGATCGAGAACGGCTTTCTAGCAATAGACAGCGACGGAATTGCCGAACCCGTGTTCGATGTGAATGACAAAGTCACCTTCACTCTTGGATTGGCCGATACGGATCCGAACAATGACGGTCGGATCTATATCGATACGTTGAGTGCCACGAACATTCGAGAGAGTCGTTCTGCGATTGATCTTCGTGTCAATTTGCCGATGTTCACCACACACAACAATGCTTCCATTGGCAATCTGGAATTGCGTCGACAAGTTGCTGCCTCATCGACTTCCTTGACCTCGTTCGATTGGGGTACCAACCCTAGTGTCGTTTCAACGCCTGACTTCAATGCTCTTGTGAGCAGTCTTGATCTTACGACCACCTTTGATGGTTTCTCTGGTGGTATGTCCGATTTCATGACGATCTTCGATACCGCGATCAAGAACCAAGCCTTGATTGCTAAGATCCCAGTGATCGGCGACAAGTTGAAAGATGCGGTTCGCGTTGTGGGTGACTTTAAGGAGAAGATCGTTGACAACTTGACCTTCTTCGGTGGCAAGTCACCCATCATCGTCCAGCAAAAGATCTATGAAGCTCTTGGTCCCGGTGGACTCAACTGGCTGGTCGACAATTCCGATGCGAATTCCACTGTTGATGTTAACGATGTGGTCCTAGCCCAGAACACCTCCAGCGATGTGCGCTATTCAGTTCGTCTCAAACAGTCCCTCGCTCGCGTGGTCGTTCCAGTCGACTTTGATCTGGGGCTTCCCATCCTGGGACTAGACGTTAACGGACAAGTCCAGCTCGATGTCGGCTTTGATTGGGATTTGACATTCGGCCTCGATAAAAGAGGCGGATTCTATTTGGGAACAGGAGTCTCGGATGAATTGAAACTAGCTTTCGAAGCTAGCACCCCGGGACTTTCGGCAACAGCCGAGCTCGGTTTCTTGACAGCCACGGCTACCGACGGAGCCAAGGTGAATGGCCCGAACAGCCCAACCGAATACACGCTAGTTAAGGGAGCAATACACGTCGATCTGCGAGACCCGGGTGTCGGATCGGCCAACGATGGAAAACTGTTCCTCACCGAGATCGTTTCCGCCCCATTGCCGCAAGTGGTTGCCGCTTACTTCCCAGCTACCGACGCGCAAGGTAATGCAACCAACAATGCGCAAGTACGACTTCACTTGATCGGCAGCATCAATGGTAACGAAGATTTCCCACAAATTCATACCGACCTTACCGTTGATTGGAGCTTTGCGAACGCCAGCACATCAACTGGTTCGGGTTCGTTTGGGACCGTTCCTGTGGTCGCTTTCCGCAACGTACAGATCGACGTGGGCCAAGTGCTCACCAGCTTTGCAAAACCGATTCTAGAGCGTGTCAACGCAACGCTCGCTCCTGTCCAACCAGTGCTGGCGATTCTTCAAACGGCGTTACCGATCCTATCCCAATTGTCGGGTAGACCCTACACAATTCTAGACCTGGCAGAACAGTTCGGTCCGCTCTTTGGCGGATCGGTAGGCAAGGAAACCAAGAACTTCATCAAGGCAGTAGCTGATTTGAAGAACTTGATCGATACGGTCAATGCGGTGAGTTCGACTGGCCTCGTGAACCTCGGGGACTTTGTACTCACGGGAGGTTCCTCCTCCTCAACCGTCGACCCACGTAAACAGCCTCTTAAGGATGTGAACCTGGCAACAGTTCCTGGTTCGCAAAATGCAATTCCCGTTAGCGACTCAAAAGCTCAGGAGTTTATGTCTAAGGCGTCTGCCGTTCCAGCTTCCAAGGATGCCAATGGCACTGGAGCGGGATTCAGCTTCCCGATTTTGAAGAACCCAATGGGGATCTTGCAAATTCTGACCGGCCAAGGAAATGTCGATCTGTTCAAGTACGACATGCCTGAATTGAAAGTTTGGGCTCCCATCAAAGAAATTCCAATACCAATCCTTCCGCCGGTCTTGATGGGCTTCTTCGGTGGAGGAATCGGCGCGTCGGCGGACTTCAATTTCGGATTTGACACCAGTGGTTTCAAGTCAGGCAATCCTTTCAACGGCTTCTATATTGAAGACCGAATCGGCGGGATTGCTTCTGGCAAAGACGTTCGGGAAGCAGTGCTTTTCGGCCGTATCGAAGTCGGTGCACAAGTTGGCGGTGATTGGGGGCCGGCAAGTATCAAGGCTGGTGCCGCTGGCGGAATTGAAGCGACCGTGGGGCTTAATTTGAATGATCCGAACAATGATGGTCGAGTCCATCTCAACGAATTGCGCGAAAATCTACGAAGAGGTATTGAATGGGTGTTCGATGTCCAAGGCTCGGTGGATGCCTACTTGAGAGCCTTTATCGATATCAGCGTTAACGCTTTTGGCAAACGCGTCACTCTTTACGAAGCAGAAATGGAACTCGCTCGTATCCAGTTGATCGATTTCTCGATTCCGAAACGTGGTGCGATAAGCGAAGAACCCTTAGGATCGCAATCCAATGGTGTTCTAACGCTTGCTCTGAACGCCAACGAAGACGACAACTTTAGCATCGCACAAGAATCTTCTGGAACCATCGTAGTCACGGCACGTGGTCGCACCCAATCATTTGCTTCTATCACCAAGATCGTTGGCAACGCAGGTAAGGGGAACGACAACATCGCTTTCGATGCCTCGGTAACAAGAGAAGTGGAAATTGACGGCGGCGATGGCGATGACCGAGTAACCTACTCGGGTACTGGCAAAGCAACTTTGCGAGGCGGCGCAGGCAACGATCGACTTACCAGCTCCTCAGGCGCTGACTTGATTGAAGGAGGCGACGGAGATGACATTGTCAACGCTGGTGCTGGGATCGATACAATCAGAGGTGGATCAGGCAACGATGATATCCTCGGTGGCGCGGGCGATGACACAATCTATGGCGATGCTGGCAACGACACTGTTGATGGAGAGCTTGGAAACGACACGATCTACGGCAACGAAGGAAACGACAAACTACGCGGTGGTCTTGATAACGACGTCATTAATGCAGGCATTGGAGACGATAGTGTCTACGGCGATGACGGCAGCGATCAACTTTACGGCGAATCTGGCGACGACCGTATCGACGGAGGACTCGGTAACGACTTTATCTTCGGCGGGGATGGAAACGACTATCTCGACGGTGGGAAGAACAACGATACTGTCTACGGCGGTATCGGCAATGACAACCTCTATGGCAATGGTGGTTCCGACAGCTTGTATGGCGAGGATGGTAATGACCTGATTGTTGCCGGTGTTTCGAAAACGGGTGGCGATGAGGGGGCAGTTCACTTCCTGTATGGCGGATCAGGCGACGATGAGATCTACGGTGATGCGGGACAGGACGTCGTCTATGCCGGAGCAGGTAACGATCGCATTGAGTCACTTGCCGGGAACGATGATGTTCGCGGTGAGGATGGTGACGACTTCATTATCGCTGGTATAGGAAGCGATTTGATCATCGGTGGCTGGGGACGCGATACGATCTACGCAGGTTTATCGACCATTGGCGGTGGCCGGGCAACCGAAACGAATCTTGTCTTTGGTGATTTGGAGAGTATCGATCGAGACTCTCATGTTCTCGCTCTTTCCGGCACTTTTAATCCGCAATCGCACGCTGACACCATCTACGGCGATATCGGGGACGACGGTATCTACGCTTCGTATGGTGACGATGTTATCTACGGTCTCGCTGGAAGCGACATCATCGAAGGTGGCTGGCAATCCGACACGATCTATGCAGCCGCGAACGAAAATGGCGTCAATGGATCGACAGATCGCAACACGATCTATGGTGATTCCAGCATTCCGGGTGCGAATCAAAATCCGCCGACTGGCGCGCATGCTGATCGTGTTTACGGAGACCAGGGGGACGATATCGTCTACGCTGGCCAGAGTGCCGACGTCGTCTTGACCCTTTCTGGGAACGACGTTGTTTACGGTGGTTCCGGAGATGACTTTATCAACACGGATATTGGCGATGACCTCATCTATGGCGAAGATGGCGAAGACTCGATTATTGCGGGTGTCGAGACCGGCACAGGTTCCGACAAAGACATCGTCTATGCAGGAGCGGGCAACGACATTGTTTACAGCTATCGTGACGAAGACTTCTTGGTCGGTGGCACTGGGGATGATGAGCTCGTAGGCGGAATTGGTCGAGACATCATTTGGGGTGGCAATCAAGCGATCGAAGTGTCCGCCTTTAACCGTGATGCGCTGAATGAATTCGACTATCCAACCAACTTCCCAGGTCAAGAATGGTCTGCGATTGCTTCGCAGGCCGATACTCGTGTCGTACCGCAAGTTCTAGTCGGTCAATCGGTTGATGGCACCTTCGACGACGGCAATGATATTCTGCGAGGCGGAGACGAGAGCGATTGGCTATTCGGTGGTGGCGGTAACGACCTGATTGAAGCGGGTACGGGGGTCGACTACGCTGACGGTGGAGCAGGCAGCGATCGCATCGAAGGAGGCGACGGCAATGACGTCCTTCGCGGAGGTGGCAACGATGACGTCCTCTTAGGCGGCTTCGGAATCGATCAACTCTTTGGTGATGCAGGTGCCGACCGTTTGTTCGCGGATGGCAACAATACAAGCGTTTCATCGCTCGCAGGCCAACGTTTGTTTGGTGGTGATGGAATCGACTACCTTTATGGCTTCTCGTACAGTTCCAACCTAAGTGAAACAACGCAAGTCGGAGAGGAGTTTCACGGTGGAGCGGGTGGCGACTGGATGTATGGAAGTCTGCGTCGAGATACGTTCCATGGCGGTAGCGGAAACGACACCATTCAAGGGGACGCCCTCGCGAGTGAATTCTATGCCGAGAGTGGCACGCGTTCTGTCGATGGTGGTGATGACACGATTTACGGTGGAACCGGTGAAGATCGACTCTACGGCGGTGGCGGAAGCGATACGATTTGGGGCGGGGCTGACAGCGATTGGCTCGAAGGGCAAAACGGAACCGACCGACTTTACGGCGGAACCGGTATCGACATGATCTTGCTCGATACGGCAACGAACTACACGGCCAATCCCGTTGGACAATTCGAAGTCTTTGACGGTCACTTCGGGAACAATGTCGCCGGGGATACTGCCGATGACAATGCCACCGATATTTTGCTTATCGAAGGAACCACGTCTGACGATACAATCTCCATCGGTCAGACCAGCTATTCGATTCCTAATAGCAATCGCACGGGAACTCGATTGACGGTTGTGCATAACGGTCTCACCATTATCGGCGAGTGGCGGTCGTTTAACGATCCTGCTGATCTGAATGGGCGCCCTCTTGTCGAGCAGATCCGTGTCTCGGGTTTAACTGGCAATGACAACCTCTCGTTTATTGCAACACCGAGTGCGGGGATGAATCCGCTGGATGTATCCGACCTTACCGAGCGCAGCGATGACTGGGTCGGTGTTCTGGATGGTGGACCAGGCAACGATACTTTACGGGGCTCTGGGGCACGCGATCGCGTCGACGGTGGGTCAGGCAGTGACACCATCTATGGCTATGCTGGTAACGATCAACTTTGGGGCGACGGTGGACCTGGCATCGGAAACTCAGGCGACCACGATACCATCTTCGGTGGCCAAGGTGACGACGATATCCTTGGCGGGCAAGGGACCAACACCCTATACGCTTGGAGCCAATTCCCTGGCTTGCCGAATACCATTCCATTTGGAGTATTCGTTGGCGACGACGGACTACTCTATCCCGACAATGGTGATGCAAACAATGACGGAAAGCTCGACAGCGATCCTCTGAAACCTGCTCGCGTCCTTGAAGACACCGGCCTCAATCGCATGCTCGGTGGTCCTAAGAATGACGCGCTCTATGGTGGTACCGGTCTGGACTTTATGTATGGATATGGCTCGACCACTAGCACAGCCGACGTATTGTATGATCGAACAGGCAAGACATTTGACGCACGCGGTGTGTTGGCCGGTGAAGAGTGGAAAGCCTACGCAAAATCGACTGACAAAGTCTGGTACTACGGAGCCACCAATCGCGATGATGTGATCAATGTCGATTACGTTACCGAACCTGGCGTGCTCACGGGACGGCACTTGATCACCCGATTGACCAGCAATAACGGCAATTTCACATTCGACGCTCAAGTCCAACTCGACTTCAGTCAATGGTCACCCAACGACTCTTACTATGGGCTTGCATTAACCAGCACTACCGCCATTTCCGGCGATGGACGATTGGGCAGCGATGCTACCCTATCGATCAGCGTCGATGGCGGTGAGATTGTACCTGTTACGGTACTCGCATCTAATACCTTCACGAACAGCACGATTCGTGATCTTGTCTCCGATTTCAATGCATCGATCAATGCATCGCCTCTAGCTGGTAAGCTTGTTGCACGCGTTAATGGCGACCGACTGAGCTTCACTCGGACGCAATCCGTCGATGATCCCGGTGCATCCATCGTCGTCACCTACGCAAGTGCAGCCGCCATTGATGAACTCGGCTTTGCCGCTGGCCAGACGGCTGCGCGTAGCTACGTGGGTTCCAATGGACTATCCAGTCTGTTGCCACCCGAAGGGGATTTCCAGGCCATCATTATCGATGCATTGGACGGCAATGATCAAGTGAACGTCGGCCCAACGGTTCTCAAGAGCGTTTGGACCGATGGTGGTCGTGGTGATGACATCGTCAAGTACCAAGCAGGAAAGCCAATTCTGATCGACGTAGCCGACCAACAATTCGGCGGCGTTCGCAATGACAACCCAGTGAATGCCTACGATTTTGGCACACTCAGCTCGACGAAGTTAGTGACCGGTTTGACCATCGACAACCCGATCGACGTCGACTGGTTCAAGTTCACGACGCCGGGAACGGCCTACGGAGCCAATGACGTGCTAAGCATTACGACCATCTCGCCGAACGATCGGCTCAAGTTCGGTATTTACGCAATGTCCGGATCGGTTGCGACACTGGTTCCCGGAAAGGAATTCAATTCGACCAATGGCGGTGCGCCCGAGGTTTCTTTGAGCGGGCTAACTCTCGGCACGGAGTATCGGATCAAGATCGAAACAGATCGAATTCCGACCGTTTACGAAATGAGCTTTGCAATCGGTGCTACTAGCGGCACTGTGACGACCCCTGTTTCGTTAGATAATCTCTTGGTAGATGGCACTGTGCGAAAGTTCCGGGAGATGGGTTCGATTGTGGCCCAGCCTCTTAAGCCGAGTACCGACTTCTACTACTCCTTCACATTGCAGGCCGACGCTCGGGCCGAAGATAGCATTCTGCTCAACGCCTACGAAGCCGCTTCGCCAGTGACATTCACCTTGCTCGATGCAAACAACCTTGCGATCGACGCATCCAGTTCGCTCGGTCCGGATAGTCCAGCTCGAGTCAGCCTTCAAGGCCTTAAAGCCAGCGTTACTTACAAGCTAAAGGTCAGCAGTCCATCGGCGACTCGCTACGAGCTGGTTCCACAGATTGTAGAACAGTTATCCTCAACTGTTCCACCTCCTGCTCTACCCCTTACTTCCTCTCCCAAATATGGCACTCTAGCCATCGATTTCAACGCTGGAACGGAAATGTTCCTCGGTAATGCATTGACCGATCCACTCAGCAGTACCTATCGCGTTCGCAAGGACGTCCTGATAGGCGGTCAGGGCAATGACATTCTTCAAGGCGGTTCGTTTGAAGATTGGGTCTTCGGCGGAGCGGGCAACGACGTTTTGTCGGGCGGTTTTGATCGTGGTGCAGGGGACTTGCTATGGGGTGAAAACGGGGACGACATCTATCAAGTTGTCACCGATGCATTGCCTTTGATCAAAGCCGCTCAACGTCGAGTCGGCGAAGCTGGTAACGAAACCTTTATCCCAACCTATACCGATCGTTTCGATGGTGGTGCCGGCGATGATCAGGTTCTTTACCAAGGTGGAGACTTGGACGCTAACGGTCGCGTTGTCCCTGACAATGTCGCCATTCGTTGGAACAGCATCCTGCATCGCTACGAAGTCACTAGCCAGGTTTGGAACTTCCAAAAGCAAGCTTGGGAAGTGGACGCCCTGGATTCTTCCGCCACAGTCATCGGAAACAAGCAGGTCAGTACATCGGACGTGCCCAATAGCCTGTCCAACGGAGTCCTTGCGAGCGACTTTACGTTTAGCGTGTCTGTCAATGGCGGAGCCGTGGTTCCCGTCACGATTTCGGCCGCATCCAGTGCGCAGTTCACGCGGTTCGAACAATTTGTGTATCTGGTAAACGAAGCTCTGCAAGCCAAGGGGCTCAAGGGCCAGATCTACGCTACGAACAGCGGAAACGCCTTGGCGTTGAGTACGGTAGGGCGTGGCGAGAATGTCTCTTTCATCATCAGTAATAGCAACACGGCCATTTTGCCTAATGGTACCTTTAATGGTAGCCGTGACGGTCTTTCCCCCAAACAGCATTACTCCTTCTACACAGTCTTTGACACCGAAGGTACAACCGAAACGGTAATCGATACCCGTCGAGGCGATGACGAGGTTCATGCCGATCCCGAATACCTCATCCGTGGCAGCGAATGGGGCATTGATCCAGAGGATCGTTCGCAACGTGCCAAGCCGGATTTGATCATTCGTGGCGGAGATGGCAACGACCGATTATTCGGTGGGGCTGGCAATGATCGCATTGAAGGTGGTGCCGGAGCCGACGTTATTCGAGGCGGTGGCGGCAACGATTCCATCGATGGTGGAGCTGGGGACGATTGGATCGCCGGTGGTCCATCGCAAGTGATGCCGGACCGTTATGAATTCATCGCGGGGGCCGCTAACAATGTTCCTTCAGCGGCCGCACTGTTAGGCGAAGATTTCTCAGTCCTTCTCAAGCCGAACGATGTGGAGGTCAAGAATCTCAACTTCAGTGCGGGCGATCGGGAAGATTGGTTTATCTTACGAACACCGCAAGCGATTCAATCCTACGGCAGCGTCAAAGCCGCTCAACTGCTCAAGGATTCGATCAGTATTAGTTTCAAGGCGCCCGAAGCAACCGTTGGCCCAACCAACCCATCGGCTCTCTACACCGCACTACAAAACAACGGCTACGTTCACAATCAACCATTCGGCTTTAATGGTGGTCAGCTTGTGAAGCTGTATGCGGCGAAAGACAACGATCCGGGGGACGGACTAGCCATTGTCGCGGTTGATGAGTTTGCGGGCTTACCGGAATATTATCTCATCAAAGTAGTGAATCCGTTAGCCGTGGGACTCCTTGCGAACGCTGACGTTCCAGCCGCCGGTCCTTACGGGCTACGATTCCAATCCGCTATCTTGGGCAAGACCATCGCCCTCTCGGCAGGGAAAGATGCTGCGGCTCATTTGGAGACGAACAACGTCGATGATCGCCCGGTTACAATTGCGCTGGGTGATATTAACGGCGACGGTTACGGCGACTTCGTCGGTGCCACCGGTTCGATCACGTCAGGCTCAGAGACAAAACACTACGCTCGCATCTATTTCGGAGCACCGCTCGAGTCGATCGATGCATCCCAAACTACAGCGTCTTCGTCGGTGAGTGCAAATCAAGCGGCACTCGGTCGCTTTGCAATGACCATTGAATTGCCGTCAGAACTGAAGACGACGGTAGCTCCACCGGGCGCGACCTATTCAATCATCTCCTCGGGGGACTTCAACGGCGATGGTCTTTCGGACATAGTTGTCAATTCAATAGACACTCGCCATTTTCTCTTTAACGCTAATCCTGGTCTGAACGTGGTGCTAGGGCGGCGCGATGCATTCGCAGTGATTGGTTCTGCGCCCATGACTGGCGTTTCGAGTATTCCATCTGGCAGCTTTGCCATTCGTCTGGAGAGTGGAGCGTGGCATACTGTTACCTATGCATCAAGCAACGGCGCAACGATCATCGCGGCAATCAATGCTGCCTTGGCAACGACCTCAACTGCAGGCTCAGCAACGCCAGTCAATCTGACCAATCGAGTCATAGCCGATCTCAGTTCGAACGCCACCGGTACGGCTATCGCCGACAAAATTCGATTGCGATTGCTAAGTGGCAAGTCGATCGAGATATCGGTGGATCCAACTTCGTCGGCTGCGACGATACTAGGCTTCACCGATGGCATCACGAATGCGTGGCAAAGCGGTGATGTGAACGGCAATGCCCTAAAAATTGTTGACCGATACGACGTGAAGCTTTTCAACGGCGCCGTGCATAGTTCGGCAGCAACGGGCAACTTTGTGGGTAGCACTGGCTCGGCTAGAGTCGACGATATCGCGATTGGTTCACCTGGGTTAGTACATGTCCATTCTGGCAACTCCACCTATCGTGATTCACGAACGCTATGGTCGAGCGACTTTGTCAATGCACTTGGTATCGCAACTGACGAGAACATCGACGTTCCTGTTTCGCGAGCGACGACCGACCTGTGGCATCGCACGACCCGATTGACGCCTGCGAACATACCGGCCAACCCAGCCTACTACTTTGGTAATGAATCGACTGGTAACTATGACTCTGGGAACGTGACTGGTCGATTGGTGACCCAGGACATCAACTTGGCAAGCGAGTTAGGTACATTGACTCAGAACGGACTCGATCTTGGCTTCCGATACATCTTGCAAACAGAGAACGCCGCTCTGACTTCTCTGTACGACAAGGCTCAGGTCATTGTGGAGGAACAAGTAGGTGGTACCTGGAACGAAAATACCCTCATTCGAACGACTTTAGCCAGCAATTTTGTCGATGCCAATTCAACGCTTGTTGGGCAGAAGGAATTGCAACGGAAGGATCCAAGCGAAACCATTTCTGCAGCTACAGAGTGGTCCAAGATTAATCTTGATTTGAGTGCATATCGCAACAAGACCATCCGTCTCGTCTTTGACTTCGCAGCCGGTGACAACCTCGCGAACAACTATGCGGGCTGGTACATCGACGACATCGCAATCAAGAGAACTCAGATTGAAGGCCTACCCCCGTCACTGACATACAATATTGGTGGGAACGGTGACAACAAGACGATCGCCGCGCTGCGCAATTCAAGCGCGTCCATGAATGATTCACTAGCGGTTCAGACTCTTGGTACGATCAGTTATTTAACGGGTGGAACGACGGGGATGACCATCAGCCCGCATACCGTTGCGATTACCCCTGTTCCGTTTGAATTCACCTATTCCGTTGAATCCGCGCAAGGTAACGCAATCGGTTCCACTTCACCCGATTTGTTGCTTGTGTCCGATAGCGGTCTATCGTTCGTCATCGACAGCGAGCAATCCATGGCGATTGACCTACCGGCCTTAACCACCATCAACGTTGACACCCCTTCGTTCAAACGGCTTCTCGGTGGACGTCTGGTAGCGCTAGGTGATATTACCGGCGATGGTCTCGTTGATTTTGCTTCCAGTATTAATGCTGCTACGGATTCGACCGTGTCAGAAAACGCAATCAAGAATCATGCTATTGGTGTGGTTTATTCAGGGGCATCCGTTCGAGACAATGGGTTCGTTAGACCCACGATGACTATTGAGACCGACAAGCCGCTGTATACATCATCCACATCGTCGCCGATTGTGATCGGTACAGTTGGAAACGTCGATAATATGGGAACCCCAGAATTCGCCATCGGCGACTCGCTGGTTGCCAAACGACTGCACGTATTCAAGGGGGAATCTCTGTCGGCCAACGCCTATGTTCCGCCGTCATATACGGAATCGGCAGAACTCTTTACGGTCGGCATGGCGGCACCTCTGATACCCGGACATACGTCGTCCGCCACCAAGAAGTCGATCCCAGGTGCAGGCGCAACGAGTATTGCAAACGCAGCTAGCCTTGACGGACCAGTGTCCGCAGGTCGCAGCCTGGGCGATATCAACGGTGACCGTTTCGTAGACTATTTCTTTGAAGGTGCAACATCCAGCTATATCCTGCTTGGGCCTGTTGACCTAGCTGGTACCAGCAACATTGCTGATCGTGCCGATGTCCTTGTTCCTAACTCGTTCGGTACATTGGTTGATGGAATTGCTGATGTCAACGGCGATGGAATCGACGATATGGTCTTCATTAGCAGTACAGGCCAATCTGGAGTCTTTGGAGCGAGAGTTCTGCCTCGAGTTCTAGGCCCTCAGTGGTCGTACTCCTTCGGAGATACCCTCAATAATTTAGCGGCTGATTTTGTTGAATGGAACGGCGACAAAAAATCAGAACTACTATTGAACTACACAATCGGGGCAAGTCGGTATGCTCAGGTCTATACATTCAATGCTTCAGGCGAAATTCAAGGCCCGATCGCAAACTTCTACGGTCCTTCCACCACTCCATCGCTCACGCCCCTTCCCCTCGACACGGCAATTCGATCGATTGGAGACCTCAATGGTGACGGTCGAACCGATGTTCGAATAGAGCGACTTGCCGGCTTTGCCGACGTCACAACTTACGTTCACCTGGGCGGTGAATCCGCCTATAACATCGGATTCCATAGCCCTTCTTCGGTTCTTGCCGCTGATATTCGATATTTTGTCCTCGGAGATCTTCAAACCAAGCTTGATGGGCTCGCTGACTATGCCGAAGTGTTTAGGAACGGAACGATCGATCGTTTTGTTCAGTTGCCTCGCACGGGTGGCTTCACCAAGATTACTCGAACTGGTATCGAATCCGGACGCACGGTTCGATTGACGCCTACCACCGGTGACTTCAATGGCGATGGAAGTGCCGATCTAGCGATTTTGGAATCGGTATGGCTAGGTACCGAACCAATCGCAAGCAACAACACGCTCATCGCGGGGAACGTTTACATCTTCTCCAACATCGGATCCAAGCTCGATCAAAACGAGCTCTCACTTAGCGATGCTAACATCACGATCACTTCCGATGCGTCAACCGGCTTGATCGATTCGATCAGCAGGTCGCTCAGCAACGATCTGGATACGGATGGGCTGAGCGATCTGATCGTAGGTGCTGGCGGACGCACTTACGTATTGAATGGCATGCGACGTCAAGTCACACTGCCTTCCAATCCTGAAATGCTCGCCAACCGAACCGTTACCGGTAGCGGGGACTATCTTGTCGACCGAGCTACCGGTCAACCAGACACTTTTAAAGGTACGCTGAAGGCTACCGATTCTGAGCAATGGTTCAAGTTCACAACGCTTGGCGATGGGCTAGCAGGAAACAGTTTTGGATTATCGACAACAACATCGGGAACGCCGGTTGCAATTGCAGCACAAGCCGCACGTAATGTTCAACCGTTCGGTGTGAATGGCTTGATTAAAACATCCGTTGGCAATTATGACGAACCCGGTGCGGGAATTGCAATTCAAAATGACGGCAAGATACTTGTTGCAGGTTTTACTGGCACCGTCATCGGCAACATCCATACGGAGGCCATGATCGTTCGATATAATGCTGATGCAACGCTCGATACAGCATTTGGAAATAATGGGATTGTAACGCAAGAAATTGGAGGGACACGAGCTAACGCGATGGGCCTAGCCGTGCAACAAGACGGAAAAATCTTGCTCGGAGGTGGCGCGGGGTCTGTTCCATTTCTTGCGAGATACAACCAAGACGGATCTTTCGACAGGTCGTTCGGCGATTCTAGCCAGGGACCGAATTATCAGCTTTATCCAATTCGAGACCATTCTCATGGCCTCACCGAACAATACAACGCAATTACTTTGCAACCAGATGGAAAGATTCTAGCTCTCGGGCAGAGTTATACACCTTCTCGCAATCGATATGACCTGGCTCTTGTTCGCTATCTGAGTGACGGTAAAACGTTGGATAGCTCATTCAGCGGTGGAGAAATCATCTTAGAAAGCGGAGAAGGTGTTTATCCATCGACAGTAGTCGTCCTTCAAGACGGACGAATTCTCGTTGGCGGCGCAAGCGGCGGAAGTATTGCTTTGTGGCAGTTTCTACCCAATGGATCGTTAGACGGGTCATTTGGTTCTACTTCCAGTGGATTTTCCAAGTTTTTATTGAATGGAGGTACTTCGTATATTAAGAAGGTTGCGATTGATAGTTCAGGCTATATCTTCGCCAGCGGAACCCGTGACTCACTCACTGTACCTTTTGTTGCGAGATTCACACCAAATGGACAAATGGATACAGGCTATCGCAATGCTGGATTCGCTGATTTGCCAACAGGTTTGACGCTGGGCTCATACCCTGACTTGGTCGTTCAACCAAACGGTGGTCTCATTGTCGCTGGCAGTAAGACGTTGAGTGCAGGTGAGTCTGAATCATTCGTCTACCGACTGACTAAGTCGGGAGAAGTAGATCTTGCATTTGGCGAGAATGGAATGAAAGTATTTCGCGTAGGTCTCATTGCGAACACACATAATATCGGTTTGCAACGGGACGGAAAGTTAGTTGTGTCGCAAGGTTCTACTCTTGATAGCAGTGGAAATGTCGATTTAGTTCTTGCAAGGTTAGATGTCGACGGTCAATTCAATGAAGCCTTCGCTGGCGTCTACGAATTCGACCTCTCAGGCATCCAGAGCATGCTCGGTGGAGACAATCCAGAGACCAACACGATTGTCGAACGTCTGATCAATGACGCAACAACGAAGTTGCAACTGAGCTATACCTCAGCAAATCTCAATTTCCCAACAAATATCAGCCTCACTCAGCGAGCCGTCGTTGGAAACATCCTGTACTTCGTCGCGCAATCACCTGCAGAGACAGGTTTAAGCCTGTGGCGTACTGATGGAACGGTTGTTGGAACGTATCAGGTTCGAACCGCAACCTCCGGCGGAAACACCATCGCAATGACTACAAGCGATGTACTTGCTTCCAATGGAAGCGAAGTCTTTTTCTCGGCAAGTAATCGATTGTGGAAAACTTCACCAACGACAGTGAGGGCGCTTGTTTCAGTTGGTGTGAACCTTACTGACATATCGCAGCTCACGTTTGTCGGCACAACAACATTCTTTGCTGCGAGGGAGTCAGGTGACGGAAGACTATTTCAAGTATCCCCTACCGGCGTGCTGTCCCAGGTTCTTGCACGCACAATCCCATCGTCGGCATCAATAGCGAATCCAGTATCACTTACGCCATTTAATGTCGGAGGTGTTCCATATCTCGCTTTTGTAGGAAGTGAAATAGGCGGTGCCAATCCCGGCGTATGGGTCTACCAACCTGGGGCTCCAAATGCGAATAGTCGGTTTAGTAGCGCTGGCATGCCTGCCTCAGACATCGGTAAATTAGTTGCGGGTGTTGGGTATGTTACGTTCACTCGCACCAAAACAAGCAGCTCAGAATATGAGATACGACGAGTCACACCAACTACAAGTACGTTGCTTACAAGCTTTGGTTTTGGATCAACGTCACTCCCCTATGGAATTACGACTATTGGGCAATCAATTTATTTTGTTGCTGAATTAAGGCTTCAGAAGTTTGATATCAGTACCTCCAACCTGACATCTATTCTGCAAGTAGAGAGTCCGACGCAGGGCACGACTTTCTCCTTCCCGCTCGGGCCATCTGAACCGATATGGTCAGTAGTCAGATTCAGAGACAAGTTGTACTTCACCGCCAAAGGAACCAACGATATCGGGGCAGAACTTTGGACGCTGAACGCCACCGAAGACAAGGCTCAGCTAGTCGGAAATATCAACCCCAATCGAAATCAAGGATCAGCTCCTGGCCAGTTAACGGTTGTTGGAGGATCTACGGTTTCTACCAGTGACGACTACTTGTATTTGGTCGCGAACAATGGTTCTTTTGGCACTGAACTGTGGCGAACGGATGGATTGAACATTGACGGTGTCGTAAGCCGAACTCAATTGGTATCGGACATCTCCACGGGAAGTGCTGGTTCCGATCCTGCTTCCATGGTAGAAGTTGGAGGCAAAGTCTATTTCCTAGCAAACGACAGCAGCGGCCTGGCGCTCTGGCGAAGCGATATCGAAGTACCAGCGACCGAAACGGCATCTTCCAGAACCGTTCGTGTCGACAAGACTCTTGGTGCAGAAATGAAGGTCAGCATTCTTCGCGATGAGGGAGATGGACGAATCACGGCAGAAGATATCAACTTGAGCAGCACTTCCAATCCGGTTGCATATTCGGCTAGAACGGCTCGAATTGATTCTATTCATGGCTTAATCGACGATCCGTCGTTCAATACGCAAATTCAAAACGCAGTCAAGGACGCGATTCTTGCCGGCAAGAATCGCATCACGGCTCGGTTAGAACTGCCTGATAGAATCAATGGCGACAAGCAGAACAACATCCGATTTGATGTTGATACTGATCTCGCCGAAGGAGCGTCTCGATTCTCCGTTCCGAGCCCTGCTGACGCTGTTAATCAGATATCCGGGCAAAGCACGACCATTGACCGAACAACCCGACTTGTCGTTACACCGAACAACCGAAGCAGCGTTGTGTTTGATTTGGTCGATAGCCGCGGCGGTGTGATCGCCACGAAACTAACCAATACCGACATTCGAAATCTGGACGCGGGAACGTACTATGTACGAGCCTACCGGCCCGATGCACCCACTACGGTAGGGTCCGAACGTAACTTTACTTTCTTGGTTAGTGCACCTGCGGCGGGGCAGACGCGAGCGACCTTCTCCGATCCGGACCGAGATACGATCCATGGTGGTGATGGCAACGATTTCATCATCGGCAACGGCGATATCGATGAGCTCTTTGGTGGTGCTGGCAAAGACACATTTACCAGCGATACAACCACGACAGCTCTGAACGGTCCTGAGATCCGTGATTGGAACTTCGGCGCCACCGGCGAATCGGTCTTCCAAGTCTCGGCAACGGAATCGATTTCAGCTTTCAAGACAGCACAGCTTGATCGCATCGTCAATATCCCAGACAAGGGGCTGCGCTTGGTTCTAGCCGATGCGTTGGGAATCACAGTCTTCGACCGCAACGGTCTACCACAATTGGCGCGTGAAATCCGAGCCAGCGAGCTCGCTTCACTTACCCATCTGGACGCCAGCAACCGAGGCATCATCGATTTGACGGGCCTCGAGAACGCCATCAACTTGCGTTCGCTCAACTTGTCGAATAATAAGATCGGCAGCCTCGCCGCGTTGACTCCCAAGACCTCCACACGCCCTGAAGATGCTGGCTCACCGATCGGACTTGCCAAGCTGGAGTATTTGGCTTTCGATAACAATACCAATGAGAGCTTCTATGGTAGCGGAGTGATGGACTATGGGCCTGTCGCATATTATCGGCTCAATGAAACGAGCGGATCGATCATCCGAGACAGCTCCGGTCGAAACAACCACGGTACCCTCGTGGGCAATGCGATTCAAGGCGTCCCAGGCGCAGACCCGAACGACAAAGCTATCGATTTCAACGGTACCGGAAGTGTGCAATTGAATGTGCCGCAGATTAACACGGCAGCCGGCGGAAAGAATACGGTTTCGTTCTGGTGGAAGACGGACGGGAATGGCAACCAAGATATGCCCTTCGCCTTCAATCAAGGACTCTATCTATATCAATACAATCCTGCTGACTTCGGTTTCGTTAGTGGCGAAGGCGCTGGCCACGCGGCTCGCGTCGTAAACATCAGCCAATACTTTGGTCAGTGGATGCAAGTGACGGCAGTCTTTGAAAATGGGAACTTGGATGGCTGCGAACTCTACATTAACGGAGCAAAGCAGACTCTTGCGAGAGTCGGTGCGCAAAGTCCGAGTTCATCGCAAACGGCAATTACGAATCCCACAATCTCAAGTTGGTTTACGGGTGGCGACACTTTGGTCACCGGAGAAATCGATGATCTAGCGATCTACAATCGCGCGTTGACGGAATCCGAGATCACTAACCTTGCGACCTCACGACGCGAACTAAGTGGACTCGCTCAGCTTCAAAACCTACGATCGTTATCGATGGACAACACCACCGTCGGTTCGCTTCAATCGCTAAGCCGATTAAGCAATTTGGAACGATTGAGTGTTGACCGGCTCGACAAAGAGAAGGAACGTGGGCAGATTCAAACTTGGGATTTTTCGAATGATGAAAATCTTTCCGTATGGTCTACCAACGCACCCGGTGGAGTCAGGCGCGTCGCTATTCCCAATACAACAGAACTATTTTTAGGCCGAGATGCTAATTACGGATTCGGCAACGAAACCGTTACTTTAGATTTAGGAGATCGCGAACCTGGGCAGTACAGCATCGGATATGACCTTTATCTCATCAACTCTTGGGATGGCAATCATCCTACAGTAGGTGATCGTTGGCAGCTTTGGTATCGAGGGCAAAGTG
Organism: Planctomycetaceae bacterium; assembly: GCA_027487485.1. Taxonomy (GTDB): domain Bacteria; phylum Planctomycetota; class Planctomycetia; order Pirellulales; family Pirellulaceae; genus JBKCUI01. The sequence continues at coordinate 44,721 of JAIYDN010000114.1, forward strand.
GAACACTTCTCGATGCATCGTTTTCCCAGTTTGCTCAGATTGGACAATCCTATCCACTCAATTTTGGATCAGCTAACTTGCCGGCCGGTACTGGGCGAGCGGCATTCTATTCCAGCTATGCTTATGGGATTTCTGTCTATCAGCTCAAGCATGTCATCAACCATACGGGAGGGAGTCTTAAGCTAGACTTCAATGGGCTCCCCAGCGAAACTATCGATAATGAAAGCTGGGGGCTGGACAATGTTGTATTCCAGTCAGTTGCTCCCTCAGCGGCAATGGACATTTCCTCGTTGGCATCGCTTTCGCTAACGACGCTTAGCCTTCAGAATCAGAGCATTGTCGATGCTCGTTCTTTGGCAATGCACGACAACCTGCAGCAACTGAATTTGCGGGGTAACGACATCTCGGACGTCGCCGTATTGTCGGGGATCCGACTGGCCGATGACATCGGTCCTGGTTTTGCGACGACCGAAATTGTGGGTTCGGTTTATCAAGAGTTCAAGAAGACTGGTAGCAACTGGGACACGACTCCAGCAACGCCGGAAACGACCCCTTGGCGAACTAACATCAGTGCCAATGAGTCTGCCTTCCACGGCGACTATCGCGTAGCTCCTGCAGCAACCGTTGCGACGGCCAAGGCAATTTGGACGTTCAATGAACTGGTTCCTGATGAATACGATGTTTACGTCTCTTGGACCGCTAGCCAAGCCAACGCCAGCAACGCTACCTATTCGATCAGCGTTACCAACCATGCACCTGCCACAACGATTGGAAACGTCGTTGTTAATCAGAAGTTCGCCGCCGATAACACCAGCAACTCCGTCAAGTGGCACAAGCTCGGTCGATACCAAGTCGAAGCCTCCAGCCCAACGGCCAACCTAGGGCAGTTCATCCTTGAACTGACCAACGGCAACACCGACGGGATCGTCATCGCGGATGGAGTCAAGTTGGTACGCAAGACCGAACCGCTCAACAAACTGCAATCGCTCGATCTGCGTGGCAACCGTTTCAACAATGATGGCTATGACATCCACTCAAGTGTCATGCAATCAAACACCATCAACAACTCCGCTACCAGCTATGTCCTGATGGACCCAGCACCGGCTACATTGTTGTTCCCGCAAGAGCCTATGTATAGTTTGGTCCAGTCCGACGTTAGCCGTACGATCGATCTAGGGTTTGGAATCGATGGTATTGTCATGACTACCGAAACGGCGAATTCGGTGAATTTGGAACTTCAAGACTCCGCGGTTCAGGCCGATGGCAAGATCGTTGCTGCAGGATACCGTGACGTAGGTGGCTTTCGAGAGATAATCGTTGCTCGTTACCATGTGAATGGAATGCTCGACAACAGCTTTGGCGAAGGTGGTATCGTTAGTCTCAATATCACAAACAGCCATGACGAAGCTTTTGCCGTGGATATCCAGCCAAACGGGAAGATTGTAATAGCGGGACGGATTGTCACTGCACAGCAGAGTCGCATCTTTACCGCACGATTGACGAAGGAAGGACAACTGGATTCAACCTATGGTGCGGGACTGAATACACCAGACAATGTTATCGCGGTTGGAGTGGCTGGTGTGCGTGACAACTACTTTCCACACGATGCTCAGACAGCTTATGACATTACCATCGCGCCCGATGGACGCATCGTGACGGTCGGTGGCGTCGCTAGTCCAGTACCAGGGAACGCAAGCAATTATTCATCAATCACTGTGGACGACGAAGATGGAAATCCAGTCATCGCCTTCGGGACAAATGGAATCCTAACGATTGCATCTCCCTCGACTTCGACCAATGATACGCTTCGAGGGGCACCCTTAGTCGGCGTAGCCGTAGACCCAACCAACAATTCAATCATCGCTATATCGAACATCGTTCTCGCAGATGGTAGTGAGCATTCGTTCGATCCCTACTTAGTCCGAGTTGACGCAACGGGTGGAATCCTATCATCATCGGTGGTGGTTACACCGATTTACAACGAATTCGTAGGCAAAATAACAGTCTTACCGGGCGGAAAAATCTCGACTAATGGCGTTGTCGCATTTGCCGTTCCTGGGCAACCAGGGGAATGGGATTCGGCTGTGTACCAATTCAACCCAGATTTTACCTACGATGCCAACTTCGGAAGCACAACCGGAAGCTTGCAGTTTGCTACGGTGAACGGATCAGCAAGCCCAACTCACCCTGGAATGGCATTGCTGGTGAACGATGGATACAACCAGTTTGCTGGTCAAGTACTTCGTCAGCCCGATGGAAAGTTGGTGACGGTTGGTTTTTGGGAAGTCAATGGTCAGAATCTCGCCCGAATCGTTCGATTCAATGGTGATGGAACACTTGATCTCTCGTTTGGCGGAAGTGGAACAGGCTTCAATATCACGTCCTTCCCAAGCTCGGCCATTCCATCTTCCTTAATCGCCTTACCGGACGGAACAATGGTTCTAGCGGGCGAGTCGCTTAGAAACGGCGCCGGACACTTTTCACTTGCTCACTACACTGCCGACGGACAAATCATCCCAACAGTTGGTGAATACACTGTCAGCAATGATCATTCATCACAAATCGCGACCACCCTTTCAGGCGATCAATTGACGATCACGCCGCAGTTTGCGACTCAAAGTTTGATCTACGATGAGAATTTTGAATCTTTGACGCTCGGTAGCCTCGGTGGTCAAGCAGGGTGGGTCAACACAGTACCGAACACGACAGTTACCGTAGCCGATCTCAACATCGGGGGACGATCAAGTCGAGGAATAGACCAGTCAGTGCCTGAGTTTCAAGGTGCTATTCGTTCTATTCCAAATCTCGAACAATACGCTCGTGTCCGTTTTCAATTCGAAGCATTCGCTTCAAACTCTAACTCGCTTTCTCGTACGTCGTATATAGGTTTCTTGCCGACACAGATCGATCCACTTCCAGTGAACAGTGGATTTCCAAAAATTGGTTGGTATACGATCACGAATGCCGCGACTCCAAAATGGGTCTTCACGATTGCCTCTGGCTCCGACGATTTCGTATTGGAAACACCTAGTGGATTCAATTCATGGATCACGATGGAGATTGTGGCTGATCGACTTGCCAACCAAGTCTACGGCAGATATAAGCTTGCTGACGTCTGGCAAGAAACACCGCGCTTTGCTATTAGCGAATCCGACATGGCTGCTATCAACGGAATAGCGATCAAGAATGTTAATGTACCAGGTAGCTACTATGACAATTTAAAAGTCTTCGGCGAGCGATGGTACTCCGGCCCGGCTCGCGTGACCGTGACTTCAACAGAGATTGTTAATGGCGTTGCAACGGGGCGAACGAACGAACGGCCAATTGATGTTGTAATTGATAACGCAATCGGCGGAAGTGATTTTGTAAGAGTAAACCCAACGGACCCAACTCTTTCGCAAACTTTTAGTCCTACAGTTGCGCGCAGCGCCAACGGCACTTCCGTGGTGGCTTGGGCGAGCTTGAATTCCCTTAGTGCAACAGACACCTGGGAAATCTTCGCGATTCGATATGATGCGCAGGGCAACCCGCTGCCTAGGCCATCCAATGCTATCGTAGGCTCTGGACTCTATGACTTCAGAGTCAACACGGTGACGACGAACACACAAATAAGCCCCTCGGTCGCAATGAACGACAGCGGACAGTTCGTGATCGCCTGGCAAGATCAGCAAGTTGGAAACAACGCCAACTTGGCAGTTCGTCTGCAACGTTTCGACTCAAGCGGCAATCCAGTTGATGGTGAGATTCTTGTGGACGCGACCCCTGGGGCGAACGGTCCTGCTGTCGCAATCGATAATGCCGGAAAAGTGACAATAGTGTGGGATTCCAAGTACGCCGCAGAAGTCGACGTTGATGTGGTCATGAATCAAATTGCATGGGGGCAAACCAACTTAGCCAATGCAAGCCGTATTAGAGTCAATGACTTTGTGGCTGCGGGCGGAGTCAGGCACCTTCCGCAAATCGGAATGGATTTGATGTCAGGCGATTTCACGATCGTTTGGTACAGCTACAACCAAATATCCGCGTCAAGCCAATGGGATATTTTTGGAAAACGCTATGACAGTACCGGAACCGCTTTATCTAGGCCAATCGGCGTTGCACCAGGCTTCGGAGATTTTGAGTTCCAGATAAATACCACGCAGACGACGGGTGCTCAAATTACTCCACGGATCGCTCGCGATGGCTCGACTTTTGTTGTAACTTGGTATGACGAGGCAAACAGTGCAAACGTTTATGCAAGACGCTACAACAACTCAGGTGTATCACTCGACAGCGCCGAGTTCAAAGTAAATAGTTCTGCTTCCGGTCTTCAAGTGAATCCATCTGTATCAATGACCAGCGGTGGCGGATATACAGTGCTTTGGGAAGATCGTGTGACCAATAGTTCTTCTTCCACTTGGAAACTGGTTTCGCAAGAATTCGATCGAGATAACAACCGAGTTGGCGGAGAGCGAATTGTTGCTCCATCCCTGTCCGGAAATCAATACCAGTCGGCGATTGCTAGCGATCGACTCGGCAGCACAACGATTGTTTGGTCGGATCCCGCGAACCCTCCGTATCCAATTTTTGCTCAGACGATGTTGGTTGCTAGAAGCCAGGGCATAATTTCTGGCACTGCTTACTTAGATTCGAATGCAAGTGGCTCGTTCGATTCAGGTGACGCGTCATTGCCAGGGCGTATCATCGAGCTTGTAGCAAATAATTCCATAATCCAAACGACGACAACCGATCCGAACGGTGACTATGCGTTTATCGGCGTAAACTATGGTTCCTATTCAATTCGGGAAAGAATGCCATCCAATTCGATCGTACAAGCTTCTAGGACGGTTACCGTTGGAATTGCAAAGCCAATTCAAACAAGTATCGATCTTTCTAGCCGACGGGTACTGACCTTAGGTGATGATCTCCAGATCACGGAGGGAACACTTCGGACGTTTACTGTTTCGACAAATGCATTTAGTGCTGGCGCCACCTACTCCTGGACTGTCAACGGCGTTGCTGCAGGCACAGGGAACTCGATTACGCGAAACTTTTCTAATGGAGGCATATTGCCAACTAAGAACACCGTCTCAGTGACGGTTGTTGGCACACCAATAGGCGAAACTTCGCAGGGGACCTATACCGATTCGGTAGATATCTTCGTCCGCAACATAAATCCGAACCTAACCGTTTCCAAATCAGGTGCGGAAGTGGAGGGTGGTGCAATCACGATTGTCGCCGCGGGTGTCGACGTTACCGCAGATTCAGGTGGTTTGAAGTACTTCTTTAGCACCAGCGAGGCGGGGCGGAATGGGTCGACCTATGCATCTGCACAGACGACGAATAGCATGCAATTCGTTTTCGACGCGGAAGGCTCAAAGACCGTTTTTGTCCGCGTTTTCGATGCCGATGGCGGCTTTGCCGACGATCAGATTTCGTTGACGATCGCGAATGCAGCCCCAGTGGTATCGATTTTGGGAGCTCCGTACTCCATTGTTGCGGGACAATCGACGATCAATCTAAATGCTACTGTCGTAGATCCAAATCCAACCGACATCATCTCCAGTTACGTTTGGCAACTGGAGCGGGCAACAAATGACTGGGTAACGATAAGCAGCTCCAACACCACAGCGAATCAAACGATCAACTACAGTACTCTTGTGGATGCTGGAATCGCATTGGGATCGCAGCTTTACAAGCTCAGACTAAAAGCCACCGATTTCCAGAATGCCGAAGGTGTGTCTGCAACGACGGACCTTACGATCGTCAATAACAACCCTGTTGCCAACGCAGGTGGTCCATATTCTATTGTCGAGGGGCAATCGCTAACGCTCAACGCAACTAGTTCGACGGATGCCGATGGTCATGCCCTGCAATACACTTGGGACTTTGACAGCAACGGCAATGGGCTTTTCGATGACGCGAACGCCAGCCGTGTCGGCTCGAACCTGGTCCTTTCTTGGCCTGATCTGGTCGCGTTGGGACTCAGCAACGGACCGCTCGTTCGCAATGTTCGCTTGACAGCCTCCGATAGCTTTGGAGGTTCCAACACCTCCATGGTTGCCATCAACATTGCAAATGCAAATCCGACGGCATCGTTTATTGTTCCACTGTCTGCGGACGAAAACACCAACACGATCATCTCGTTCGCAGATGTGGTGGATGCAGGTGATGCATTGTCGACGCTGCGCTACAGTCTCGACCTGAACAATGATGGCGACTTCACCGACCCAGGTGAATCAATCGGCGTGATCGCATCGTCTTTTACCGTCATATTCCCAGATAATGGATCGCGAACGATTCGAGGTCGGGTTACTGACGGTGATGGTGGCTTTACTGACTATCTTGCTACGCTCAATGTGGCAAACGTCGCACCCAAGGGTACGTTGCTGATTGGTGCTACCGCCGTCAATGAAGGGACCAGCTTTACCTTTGGCTTGACGAACGTGATTGATGCCGCTGGAGATCTTGCGACTCTGGCGTATTCGTTCGATTTGGATGGTGACGGTGTTTATGAAGTGACTAACTCGGCGTCTGCCACTCAGAACAAGATCCTGTTCGAAAACGGTGATTTCTTGCTACGTGTGAAAGTCACCGACAAGGACGAGTCTAGTGCTGAATACTCGCAAGTACTGCGAATCAATAATGTACAGCCGACGGTAAGCAGCCTATCAACCTCGACGCCGACCATCGCTCAAGGGGGTGTGTCAACGTTGACGGGTTCGTTTACCGATCCGGGAGCGGACGCGGACAAATCGAAGTGGACCGGTGTTGCCTTTATTCGCCAAGCAGGCAATCTGGTAGATACAATCCCACTTTCGATCGACCCGAATACGAAAACATTCACGTTGAGCCAAGCTTTGAATCGCTCCGGTTTGTTCACTGTAACAACTGCGATAACTGACGGCGAAAGCGTGCCTGTTGAAAGCTCCTCTGTTGCGATCACTGTTCAGAACGTGGCTGCGACGATCGATGATCAAACGATCAGCGGTGCGGTGGCAGGACGACTCGTCACTCGACGATTCAGCTTCGTTGATCCGGGGAACGATACATGGACCTATTCGGTCAACTATGGAAGCGATTCGATGGTATCGAATATCTCGAATGCCTCTGTTAACGCGTCGGTCCTAGGAAAGGCGATCGATATCCCAATCCGCTACTCAACGCCCGGAACCAGAACCTTGACGTTGACGATCAACGATGGGGGGCAATCCGTAAGCAAGTCATTCGCGGTTGTGGTTGCAGTCAACCAAGCACCGACTGTGGTTAGCCAGATTCCTAATCTGCTGGTATTGCCAACGACTACCGATCGACCGTTTTATGCGGATTTGCGACAAGTTTTTGCTGACGCTGATCATCCTGGCATTTACCGATGGATCATGTCTGTTCCGAGTGTTGGTGCATCAGCAGGTGGAATAGAGGATGCGCAGACATTCGAAGTCTCTTATCTTGGTGTGACGAGCACGTTCGAATTTGACAGCAACGGTTCCGTCAATGCTGGAAATCGCCCGATTCCATTCACGGCTGGCCAGACTTCAGTACAGATTCAGTCGGCGATCATAACTGCTCTGAATTCTGTTTCCAACGCAGGGCTACAGCTTGAGGCCAAGCCAGGAATCGGCTCTTCGATTCTTCTTGGGAATGTCGCGAACCACTCCATAACTCACGGTACGTCCAATCTTACGATTACATCTTCGGCGACGATTGAGAGCGAGCTCAGTTTCTCGTTCACCAATTCAAACCTTCAGTTGGTTACGCCAAACATTGACGCGAACGGAATGTTGCACTTGGACTTAGCGGACAATCCAAATGGAGCGTCAGTGATCACGATTCGCGCTACCGATCCGTTAAACAGTTTTGGTGAGCTCTCGTTCACCGTATCCGTCGCGTCCACGCCGATACTGAGCCTACGAGTCAATGGATTCAGCACCACCAATACGGGAGCCAGGGTCGCTTTCGATGCAGCCCCAGAGCTATCGACTATTAATCTCTTTGATGGGGTCGATGCAAGTGTTGATCTGCCCGATGTTACTTTGGTCGGTGCTATTACAGGCGTAGTACCAGGATCGATCGTTTGGAATGCAAACATTAATACCTTTGAGTTCATCAAGACGGGTGGACCGTTGGTTCCCGATACATACACACTTACACTCCACAGCCGAGCAGACGGATGGCGTCTTCCAAACGGTAGCCTGCTTGATGGCGACAGCGACGGTACCGCGGGTGGAAACTACGTGCAGACTTTCCAAGTGGCAAACTCGACTTCTCGTCTCGTTTCCATTCCGGACTTTGCCCGTGGAGCGACAAGCACGGCGGGGCAGAATGTCAACTTGTCATTCGATAACGGTAATCCCGGAGTTCCAGTGACCATTAGCGATGGTGCCGGGGTATTGGCCATTGATTTCGATGTTGCCTACAACCCATCCATGCTGAACTTCTCTAGTTCGTTCTTTGGAGTTTTGCCTGCAGGCTGGACTACCACCGTGAATCTCATTTCGTCGGGACGCATGCGGTTGTCCTTGTCTGGTACGACACCACTGCCTGCTGGACCGCAAGTCGTGACTCGTTTGTTGGCAAGCGTTCCCGCGAATACTCCGTATGGTGCATCCGACTTAGTTCGCATCGAGAACCTGAACGTCTTCACTCAGACGGGTGGCAATGTACCGGTTCCGTCGATTGCTGATGCTGGTTTGCATAAAGCAATTTTCGTCGGTGATACTAATGGTGATGGTCTGTACACGGCTCAAGATGCCGGTTGGGTCGCGGGTGTTGTCGTTGGTTCTTTCACTGGCTTCGATGCTTATAGTTGGACCGATCCGGTGATCGTGGCGAATGTCAACCAGAATGCTGGATTAGATGGCCTCGATTCTTCGTGGATCGCTAGGAAAGGACTGTCACCAAGTTTGCAGCCAGAGATCCCGAATTTACCAGCAGGTGGCTTGACCATCCCCGCAGGAATTGATCCAACCATTGCGGCTGATTCGCTTGTACCAGGCGCACGCGGATCGACTGTCAATGTGCCGATTCGAATCACCGACAATGCAGCGGGCTTATTTGGTGTCGATGTCTTTATCGATTACAACACCAACATCTTGGATCTGGTTGATGGTTTGAATGCGGCCGGTGTGAATACCGCCGGAATGTTTGCGACCGAGGGTGGATGGACCATTGATTCGTTTGTGGATGACTCCAACGGTAAGTTGCGAATTGCGATGTATCGCGCTTCGGCATCCACTTCAGGGGCAGGCATCATCGCTAACGTTCCATTTGCGATCAAGTCAACTGCACCCGTCGGAGTGACACCGCTGATGGTATCTGGTCACACCAACGTACCACCGTTCACGTTTACCTTCGTGAATGGCTCGATCGACGTGATCGACACCAATCAACCTGTCAACCTGACTCGTGCGAATGCAACTGTTACTGGTAATGTGCAGTCCACTTTGGCCAATACAGGAACCTGGTCAGATCCCGAAGGGAACAATGCGAGTGTGGTATTGACAGCATCTTTGGGTGCCGTGGTCAAGAATGCCAACGGAACTTGGGCGTGGTCTTACTCGCCACCTAATGTGGTTGCCAACCAAGTTGTGACCATCACGGCGAATGATGGTGTCAACACCAGCAGCGTTAGCTTTACGATCAATTCAGTCGCGGTGACGCCGACCCTCACGATCACTTCAGGGAATCGAACTTATGATCGCACCGCCTACGCGGCGGTTGCTACGCTGTCGGGCAGTGCTACGCCCGTCCAATCGATAACCTATACGTACTTCAGCGATTCCGCCGGAACGAACGCGATTGCAGCCCCGACGAATGCTGGAAACTACTTTGTACGAGCGTCCGTGGCGCCAAACTCGAACAACAATGCAGCTCAGTCGGCATTGACGGCATTCACGATTCTTCGTGCGACGCTAGTTGCCTCGGTGACCGTCAGCAACAAGCCGTTTGACAACACAAGTGCGGCGACCATTGCGACTCGGTCGTTGAGCGGAGTGATCGATTCCGATGTGGTGACGCTATCGGGCGGTACAGCCACGTTTGCGGATATTGGTGTCGGGAATAACAAGCCAGTGAACGTAACTGGACTAGTCATTGGTGGTACTAACGCTGGCAATTACAGTGCCAACACGACCGCGACCACTTTCGCGAACATCACCGCAACGGTTTTCAACCGCCAGGTGTTCTATAATAACTCGGGTTTTGAGATTGGAGTGGGAGGTTCGGTGAACGCTGCGTTAGACTCCGCCAGAGTCCTGCTTCAGTCTTCAGGGATAGCTCAAACGACCACTCCGGCCAACATATCCAACTACAGCCAAGGTCTCAACGGAGTCGTACTGGATATTGCTGGTTTGGCGGCTTCGACGTTAACGGCAAATGACTTTATCCTGCGAGTAGCGCCACCTAATGCTTCCGGAGTGGTGAATCCAAGTTCGTGGCCGTCGGCTCCTGCCACCAGTGCGATTGTTGTGCAGCCTGGGGGATCAGCATCGATTCCAAGTCGAGTGCAGTTGGAATGGGCTGCCGTTGCTGGTATCCCTGCAATCCAGAATCGATGGCTGCAGATCATTGTGAAGGCGAATGCGAACACAGGTTTGACGACACCTCAGACTTTCTACATCGGGCATGCGATGGCGGACGTCGATCGTGCTACGCCGTACCGTGTAACC
>JAIYDN010000088.1 GCA_027487485.1 Planctomycetaceae bacterium
GAGAACAGTCTGGTCAATTCCTCGAATGTCAAGCTGAATCCCGACGGCACGTTCACCGTGTATTTCGGATCGAAGGAACTTTGTGGCGACGTTCCGAACCGACTGGACGTGACCGAAGGCTGGAACTTCCTCATGCGGGTCTATCGTCCCGGAGCGACCGTTCTGGACGGCACCTACACGCTACCCAAGGCTGAGCCTATCGGGAGCTTGGGGAATCAAACTTCCGGATTCGCTTCACCGGCGGATTTCGGAGTAACCGACTACGCATACAAAGTCTCGGAGACTGATTTCAATATCAATCGAAGCCTTGCCAAGGCCGGCATTAACGAGTGGGCGCATCAGAGTGGTGTAAATAACGTCAAGACTCAACAAGTCATCCGGGAAAATCAGGATGTCATTTATTCCAGCGCCGTCGTCGATGTCCGGGACGGAGCCACATTTTCTGTACCGCCAAGCAAAACCTATCACATCATCGAGGTCATCGATCAGCAGAACTACATTGTCGATGTCGTGTATCCCGGTAAGAGCCTTACCATCACGCCTGACAACCTGACATACGGCAACTACGTCTACCTCAACATGCGGATCCGAATTCTTCCAGATTCACAAGGAGGAATCGAAGCCACTCGCAAACTCCAGCAGATGGCAACAATCAAAGCGAAGTCCGCCGTTCCGTATGCGACTCCCGACATTGTGATCGATCAGTCGAAGATGGAGGCGATCCGCATGGCGATGATCAAGGATGTCCAAGCCGGGAAGCTACCAGACACCAGTAAGGCTCAAGGTGGGCCGTATCAGACCAACCCACAAGATCATCTCTATGCAACCGCCTATGGATGGGGTGGTCTCTCTGTCGAACATGCGGCGTACGCTCCGATCGCGAACCAAACTGAGATCAAAGAAGGCAAGTGCTTGCCATCGAGCATCACGTTCACGCCGCCGGAAATCGATTACGACCGAGGCGGTTTCTGGTCGATCACCACCTACAACAGTGATGGCTGGCTGGCCAAGGACAAGGCAGCCATTTCGAATTCAGAAGCAATCGCCAACAAAGACGGCTCGTACACGATTCGCTTCAATTCTCCAGGCAGCCCGAACAACATCGAGACACCCACCCCATTCACCGCTCTGCTTCGAGTCTACGTTCCCAAGTCAAAGAAGAGTGCGATGGAATATCTAGAGAATGAGAGCAAGAACTTGTTAATCAAGTAGTCCTGATCTCGCGAATGATGCCGAACAAGGCGCTGCAGCAGCCTCCGGGGGCATGTAGCGTTCATGGGGTTCACATTTCACTCGGCCCCCGCGGCTGCTGAACTATATCGTTAGGTGCGGCGGTCTCACTTGGGCGGAGGTACCTCGTGCAATATTGGGCAACCCCTTCGCCGCCGATGTTGGACCAGCCGACTTCCTTTGCACTTCAGCCCAACTGCGGGCGGTGACGGCGACCTCCGTAGTTAGAGAATCACTTTTGACGACTCCACCGCCCTGGTGATCGAAGTCCGAACCGGTCGGTGCCGTACCGCACAATGAGGGCGTGTCCTTAGCGGGCAATTGCCAGACTCTATTGACGGCGACTCTTGAGCTGGCGGCATGGACGCTGGCCAGCGATGGTGGAACACCTTGCGAAGTAGTTGCACATCGTGATGATTAGATGGTCGGGATCGATCGCGTTACTTGTGAAGCGTTCGCAGTTACGCGTGATACGCAAATCGTCTGTAAGTTGAATCTGCGCTCAATCGCGGCGAAGATCACGGAGACTCTTGTGGGTCGGACCGACTTCAATTTGAACTCACCCGATGACGGGTAAGAACGGTTCAACACAGTTGGCCACAGATTGTCGATCACTCTGTACGATCTAATCCTTGTGCAATGGTTCAATTGGCACAATAAACATCTGCAGAAGTCTGCGAGAACGTTCAAACTCGTCCATCTGCATCCCCGCATCAATTTCTGGGGCAATTGATTTCGCCGGCTTTACTCCCGCTTGCTTGGGTTCGGACTCATCTGGTGTTGTGCTCCTCGAGTCAACAACGGTTGATGTCGAGTTTGAATTGCAGCCGATCGCGAACGCAAGAACGAGTATTATAAGCGTGATTGAGGTTCTCATTAACGCATAGTCTTGTGTTGGAGTTTTCGTTGTTCCGACGAACGACGCCCGTCATCGAGCGGCGGCAAGTAAAGTTTCTAAAAGTCGAAGCGGCCGATCCACCACTTCGACAAACTTAGGTGAAAATCCGGCGTATGCGAAAGAAAGCCAGCCCATAGATCAGAAAAGTTGGGGCTGGCCTTCGTCTACAATTTGTATCGAGAACAGCTACTCGCGATTGTCATTCTTTGGCGTTTTCGTAGCTTGCTCATCGTTTTCCTCAATTGGCTCGAAACTCAAGGAAAAGGTTCCTTCGGGCAGGTCCGTACTATCGAGGACAATCATGGAATCCTCCGCTGTGATAGTGGTTACGGCTGATCCATCTTCATTCCATTTTGTCTCGACAACGTGAGCGCCATCTAAACTGCGAATGGTACCGTCCGCTTCCTTGATAAATGGGCCATACATCCACTCTCGGATAAGATTGCCTCCAGCATATGCACCTCCTGTAATTCCAATTGTCAAGATAGCGATGGCTACGGTCCAAATTGCTCGCCGATTTTGCGAAGCTGGTCTCTTCCATTCTTTCACGATACTTTTCTCCAAATCATCAGAAAACGACTCACTGCATCCCGCACCGCGCGCTCGCAATTCGTCGAAGCTCTTCTCTATCCAGTTTTCATTTTTTGGCATTTGTGACTCCGTATCTGCTTCCATTTGAGGGAATGCTTTGTTCAATCTATTTCTGTCTTTTCTCGAGGAGTTCTTTCAACAAGGCACGTCCTCTCGTTAACCTTGACTTCACGGTTCCTTCGGCAATCCCAAGCACTTGTGCAACTGTGGTTACCGACAATTGTTCCAGGTAATGAAGCGCAAGTGTTTGCTGAAATGGTTCCGGTAACTGTTGCAAGGCGAACCTAACTTCTTCAATATCGTCCTGCGGCACGATCGCATTCGTCGTCGGATCGCTACCGAGTCCAATCCACTTTCGGAATCTCTGACGACGCATCCAACTGTAAATCGCGTTGGTTGCCAAGCGATACAGCCACGCTACGAAGGGGACTTGTTTGTCTTTCCATTTTGGCAAGCCTCGAACCATCGCCATAAACACTTGGGACGTGACATCTTCTGCATCGTGTTTCGATCTTATGTGATGAGCTACGTAGCGAGCAATGCGATCGATATGCCGACGATATAGGACGGTCAATGCTTGTTCATTCGACTTCGCCATTTCTGCCAACGTTTCGTCCGAAGATGCGAACAGCGGATCAACCGTTCTTTCAACGGATTTGAAGTGACTAATTTCGACAATCTCCTCATTTACACCAGCTCGCATCAGTTTCATGCCCTTTACAACGCCCGAAGGTTCCCTAAGGTTCCCGGCGTTAGAGTGAATTATGGATTTTTGTATCATTCGCAGCTTCCCTGTGACCGAGAATCTGGATCCTGATCAGTACGATTCGTCGCGCATGACTATCCTTGAGAAACGCAACTCGGATGGGAGAGCCCGGCCGGTTTGGCATTACATTAACCAACGCACCCAATCGAGGGTGTTACTGCCTTCATTTAAGAAACAGCCCCAAAAATGCTGTTTTGGCCCGCAAAAAAAACATTCTGTGGGACGTCGTCCGGACAAATTGCATAGTTATTCCTGAGAAGCGGTTTGGTCCGGTTCGGTAGGTTGAATGTGCTTAAGCATGCATCAGGAGGTTATATGGCTGAGATGATCTCGCCGGCGGAGCAGGTAACGGGCTCGAATCATCTTTCGCGAGCAATGTCAGAATGCCGTTGAATGACATAACACGTAGGCGAGTCTCTCCGAGACTCGCGACAATCTACGTCTTGGAGAAGCGTGAGCGAGGGATTGTTGCTCGTTCCAAGGTACCACCTGGGAACACACTGCGCGGAGGCTCCCGCCTCGTGAGATCCCGAATCGGAAGGAAATCAGGAGGCGGAGCCTCCAAGACAGTGAGTGCCCAAGGCCCTGGGCACTAGATTGCAACGCATTATCAACTCACCAAATGGGGGAACACTGATGAAGCAAATCCTATCGGCCAATGGATCGTCGCCAAATGATCGAATCAACAACGTAGTGGTGAACGCTTACGGCTGATAGCAGAATCGTGGAAGCGCTAACCCACCATATCTCAATTCCCGTTGTCACGTACTGCTCCCACCCGAAGCCCAACACGAACAAAACCAGCCAGAAGAGGAAGAATCCTGTTAAGTTGGGAATGGCTGCGACCCAGTTGGCTCCTGTCTTCTGCCTCTCTGACCGCTCCAAAACCCAAACCAACGCTAAGTACTGCATAGCGTGAAAAAACGTAACGGCTTCGAAACCACGCTGAAAGTGGGACAAGACCATAAAACCATAATAGTGGATTCCAATGCACACCAAGAAGCAAATCAACCCAGTTGGGTTGTAGTCGCCCGGGTTTTTCCGGAACAGGATAAACTCCGAAGTAATTTGAAGCGAGAGGCCGATAAATGCGATTAACAAGAGGATCGTCATAAACGAAGCATTGATGTCCATCGGTATCAGGTCATACGTCTGTCCCTCCCATGCATCATACAATGTGTCCCATCGGCCAAAGATGAGATAGGGAAACACTAAATGGTAAGCCCACCATCTTCGTTTCCTATCAACTGCATCAAAGTTCTTCTGGCCACCATACAAGCAGCTCACTCCGTACGTTTGACGCAGGTAATGGAATGATTGCCAGACATTCACGAGAGTGATGGTCACTACGAAGTAGCCTATCGAGTGAACCGCAGTCAAAAGCCCAACAATCGCGACATAGGCAGGGATCCCCCAGAGAAAGTGGGCCTTCCCTTCTGCTATCTTTCTTTGAAGCCGAACATAGGTGGCATAGACATGTGGCGAACCAATGAGAACGCTTAGCCAATAATACCAGTGAATCAGTGATTCCGTGCTCAGTTCTCGTTCGCCAACACACAAAATGAAGGGAAGGAAAAGGCCCAAACCGCCGGTAATAACAAAGAACCACTCAAACGGCGTTGCTAAAGTGATAACTCTCTGGCCAACGGATGACTGATCCGACTCCGCATCATGCAGTACTTGTTCGACGTCTTGGAATGCTACGGACATAAATCAACTCGAGCCTATCTGGAAACGGAGAAATCACCAATAAAACAACTTGGTACTGGGCTCTGGCCGGAAGCACTCTGATTCGTATCGCAATGCTGGTGATTTCGACGGCTGAACCTGTTGCTACTCAGCCAAGGCATCGAGAACACTTGCTAGGCTGTCCCGTAGACTTGCACCAATGGACGCGAGAGAATGCCGTCGGCTTGCGGTTCGTGCGACTCGGTACATCCAGTTCCGGTTAGGAGTATCGGATAAGGGGGGGCTGAAAGATTAGAAATGCTGTCTAACGTGGCGATTTAACTACCTGTAGCGAACGCATAAGTGGTCGCAAGCGACGTCGCGCACTCGACGATTGGAGAAAGACTCTCTTGAGACCACCCCAAAAAGGCCGTTTTCGCCTGCAAAAAATCATTTTTGGGGACGTCGTCGAGCCAAATTGCATAGTTATTCCTGAGATTCGGTTTGGTCCGGTTCGGTAGGGTTGAACATGCTTTGAGGGCATTGGCCGGGTTATGTTCGCGAAAGAGTCACTATTCTGAATTTCTCAGATTGGTTTGCCTTCCTCTGCCTGAGGCTCATGCCTTTCGAACAGTTTCAACAGTTCTTGGAAATGAAGCATGCGTCTGGTGCGTCGATCGAAGCTATGTACAACCAAGCGTCCGATTCTCCTATATCGATGGAGGCTATCAATTGCGACATCTGAGGTCGATCGAGTGTCTCGCTGGAGCACCCTCTGTCGGAGTACACCTGAGTGATGCTCCAGTCTTTGCTGGCAGCGAACTCCCGACACACGTCAATCTGACTTTGGAAAGAACTATAAGTGACATCTCGATCGCGTGACTGACGCGCGTCAATCGCCGCCACTACCGACGTATCCCTCGGGTTCTGGTATCGAGGCATCTCCGTTGTTGAGAGAATCTGATGACACAAAATGCTCGCCCGCCTAACAAATGCTGAAGTTTGCGAGTAAAGATTCTAGCGAAGTACAAACGAAGTTAACGCCACCCTTTCGCATGTCGTTGGCCTGATCGGCAACTTTGAGGTATGATTAGATACATCGCTGGTCCAACAAAAAGGAGCTTTGCTTGAAAAATCAACAATCCGTTGCCGTTGCTGCACGACCAATTTTCGAGTCGCTAAAGAACCAACTTGAAGCTGAGCACCTGAACAGGTTCGTTGCAATTGAGCCTATATCAGGCGAATTTTTCGTTGGTGACACGATGAGTGAAGCAATTGGCGATTCAAGACGAAAGTATCCCGATCGGTTGGTCCATACCTTTCGGATAGGACATGCCGCTGCCGTGCACTTCGGAATGCAAACCCGATGAAGGGCTTCGTTGATGATTCTGGCAGAGCGATTCTGTCCGTCGAGATTCTATGCACCAACCATCCAACGGGAGTGCAAGTCGACGTTTGGATTGATACGGGGTTTACTGGAGATTTGGTACTACCAGCATCTTTGATCGAAGACCTAGAACTAGAAGTCACCGGTTCTATCGACGGTGTTCTTGCGGACGGCTCACAAGTTGAGCTATCGACGTATCACTGCCAGTTGGAGTGGTTTGGCCGCATAAGAGATTTGGAAGTGATTGCGAACACAGGCCAAACGCCTCTGCTTGGCGTCGGGCTAATGTTGGCAAAAGAATTGTGCATCGACTATACAAATCTCGAATTAACCCTTGAGCTAAAGGCCAAGCGAGATACACCTTAAAACCGGTGCAAACGGTTGTTCTCAGAAGCGTCTCTAGATACGGGCGCGTCGTTTTGGCAACTCTTCGCTTTGTTGCAGACTCCATGATCAGGTCTACTTTCGCTTTGCCCCTCGCCATATAGAGCTTGAGAGCTTCGATCGCGACATCGAGCCCAACTTCACTTTGCCGGCTAAAGCAATCTGCGAGAGTCTTCTCGCGAGAGTACGCGGATACAGTTCTGCCATCGACTGCGTGCTTTTCAATTCCTGTTTTGAATGCGACATCGGTCAGACGCGATACGCGAATTAAAGGGTACTCCAGTCTTGGCGGTTCACTGTTTCGAGGGATCGCGATCCAAACTTCATGTGGAATCTGAGTGGTCAGTTCATGGAAGGAAAGCTGAGACAAATGCTCTCAGAGTCTCTGGGTTATGCTGTATCGATTTAAGGCTGCCGCCGGCCTCTGGGTTAACGACTCTGGATTATGTATCGTCTGACTCACTCGGGATTCTTTTCTTCGGCTGTTCTGCCTCACATTGAATGCCAAAGCCACAGGATGTGAGGATAAACAGTTGAAGTCAATCTAGGTTTACGAGATACCCTCGTGCCGACGCTGTGCGAGGATGAACGACTGAATTGCGGGATCAAGTTTTTTGTAGAGCGGCATTGACGGATTGACCACTCGCCAAAAAGGAAGAATCGTTTTCGGCGAAATGACGGGCTCGCCAGTTGAAAGCGAATGGTGCTTGGACCACTCCATTACGATAAGCTTTCGTAGAAAGATGCTTGTCGTCACTGGACAGGCAACTTCAGCCGATGTCCGTGCTGCCAAGACCTGCCTGAGGGCTGTTAACGATAGCTGCTCGCCTTCCGACGTAGCTTCAATGATGCTACGGATGAGTTCAGGCGTAGGAACCACCATCGTTTGCCCTGCTTTCATATCCGCAAAGTTCGTCTCCAAGACCTTGACCTTAGGTTCCGATAAAGGCTGCGTCTTATCAACCGCTCGCTTGCTCATGGCCTTCGCTTTCTAGTTTGTTCATCAAATCATTGATATCGGTAGCCCAAAAGCTCCCAGATCAAAAAAAGGTAGTCAAGTACTTTGGACGGTCAAGTGCCAGTGGATATGCAGCGCTTGCTATCTGATGCTAAGCTTCGTCGGCCCCTTATTCCTTTTTGGGCGAATGCAGTGCGATTCGATTTCCTTCTGTATCGATGAATTCAGAGACACTACCGAGTTCACCAATCGAGGTTTTTGGATACTCAATCTTACCGCCGTTGTTCACGACAACTTGTAAGGTTGTATCGATATCGTCAGTATGAAAGTACACTCTTGCTCCGTCCATAGAAGGCTTATAGGTCGGGCCCATCGCGAGCGCACCGATACACCCAGGTGCACTGGGCGTACCGGGGAACACAGCCATTTCGTTTCCGTCAATAGTTGCCCGTTCTAGCTTGCAGCCGAAAACCGTTTCGTAAAAGCCTACTGCCCGCTCAAGGTCGGTAACGGGAATTTCAAAATAGGTTAGTGGATTCTCTGGCTTCAATTTTTTTCTCTCATGGATGTTGTCGCAACCACAGGTCAAACCGACAATGATTGCGATCAAGAGGTATGTTACTGCTAATTGCTTCATTCTTTTCGGCGAGCTTTTGTTGCTTGTGACGGGAGCGACGGAGATTCTGACTTAGATTGTAGCTTAGCACCTTCGATACGAACAATCCGATCAGCAATGTCCAATATGCGATTGTCGTGCGTGCGTGGACCACTTCTTAAGAATGGATGTATTCAAACCGCGCATCGCGCAAATCCTCCGCTTGACGATGCTCGCCCGTGATCCGAGAGATGCTCTTCTTCCTCCCTCAACTGTCGAAAGGAAAGCTAGAGATCTCCGAAAACTCTCTCCGCAAAATCACCAAGCTGGATGATTGGGACGAACAGCAAAAGGCATGGGAAATCATGAGTTCGTTTAGAGCAAAAAGCGAAGACTACCCAGTTATAGAATATTGTCTGTAGTCTTAACGCTTTATCATCGAGAAACAGAGGCTGCCAACGGATGGAAACTCAAATTGCAGATCGACGCAATCGTAGAGTTTGTCCCGATGACTCCAACAACTCATTGATTCCAAAAACTAGTTCACCCTAAGCCCGAAGCGCTGTAGATAACAAGCCCGAAGGGCTGAACGTTCCAAGCCCGAAGGGCTGACACATCCTCTGCCGGTGCCGAGAGGCACCGGATTTCATACCCCCAAGGATTTCGAGCCCTGAAGGGGCGACACATTCGATTGTGTGTCGCCCCTTCAGGGCTTGTCGCCCCATTGGTATTCCCAACCGTGGCTTATCAGCCACGGCTAGGGATGTATCGGCCTTTCAGGCCTAAATGCGCAACTTCAAAACAGCCAAGCGGTGGAGAATCACCTCGTAGCCACCGCTGCCAAGCGGTGGAATCACAAACATAGTCTCAACCGTCTGGCGATGGTTGCTACGGGCCTGGTGAAGTCTCTACACTCTGGCTACGGGAGCTACAGGGGTGTCGGCGGTTGCTAGAGGCCAGTTCGAAGATGCGGAAACGGTTTTCAGAAAACTTTCTTTGCGGCTGTGTAATTTCCGTTTCTGGCTGAGTCAACTAAGTAGCCAAGAAACTTCAGCCAGGCGGGAAAACAGATGCAGTCCAGTCCTCCAGAAACGCGTGCTAGCCTCGTTCTGGGATTGATAAGCGCGGACGATGTGGCGGCCTGGAACGATTTTGTCGCCCTGCGGCGTTTCAGGACATTCTAGATTTTTGTGTACGAGAAATCGCCAAGCTGGTGTTTCCGATCGCAATGTTAAATTCGATTATGGTTGGCTCGGCATTAGTTGGACCATCGACCTCGGACTGTATACACGAAGCTTCGATTTTCGATTGAGATTTGCTCTGAGATGGACCAAATTAGGCGATATGTTCAAACCGCCAGACTGGCCAGCGATTTGGCCTTCGTCCGGCGTCTTCCCCTTGAACGCGTTGTGCTGTACTTGCGTGTTGTGTTCGGATACGTCAAACAGGACGAGCTTTCGGGCCGTGTCCAGCGAATGCAGGAACAACCATGGACGCTCGATGGCTCTACTTCAAACGAATCAGTATTTCGTTTCGTCTCAATGGACTGGGGGTGAAGGGTGGATCATAGCCAGCAGTTTCTACTCCGCTCGATTCCACTGAGTCGTCGGCGACGAGGCCTTTCGTTGCCATCCAAGTTCGAAGTTTTGCTTCCGATTCTTTGGCTGACTTGGTAGTGAGTCGTCCAGAGAATCGCAGAACGGCAAAGCGACCGCCGGGTCGTTTGCGAATGTCAACGCCTTCGCCGGTGGGCGCTGGCACTCCGTCTACAGCCACCTGTTTCGGCATGACGAAGCCCATTTGTACTGCCGAATCTACTTTGTCGTTTTCCATGAAGACTGGAGTCGTCATCGAAATCTTTTTGTCGGACTCATTCGCGCCACTGATGTACCGAAACAATTTCATGAAGCTGCCATCTCGGCCTTGAGCTTCTAGCTTGGTCGTTGTGGCGACAAGCATTAGATCAGGATATTCGCGGACTTCGAACTTGCCATCGGATTCGATCACCTTGTATTCGGCAGACTCGTAGGCACCTCTTGCCATGGTGTTCCAAGCGAAAATGCCGCCTGCCGCGAGAATTGCCATCGCTAGAATGTAAATCATTGGTCTGCGTTTCATTTGTTTTTCCTCCAAGAACATGACCCACGACGCGATTCAAAGTCGATTCACGTTCCGGTTCACTTTAGGTAGTCGACAAGCCAGGGGCGAGAGGCAAATGGCACTCATTTTGTAGTTTGCGCAAGCAAATTACTGAGCCGCGGGCGCTAGCCGCGTTACGGTTTCCCTGCCAAATACGGTTGTCGCGGCTAGCGCCCGCGGCTCATTTCGAACAAAGTGAGTGCCATTGGGCGAGAGGCCGCAGTAGAAGTCGCAATCAAGGTCGGTTGATTCGTGGTCCGCCGAAGTCATTCCGCCATGAAACTGAAATCGAACCTGACAGGATCTGTTCCTTCGAGTAATCTAAGGGACCATCCTCCGTTCCTGCCTTCGATCCCACCTCTACTATTTGCTACATCCATGCGTAAACGCCGGAATATTGGGTCATTGCCGATACTCATTTTGGTTTTCCTCGCAAGGTTAATGGCTCCTGAATGCCTACAAGCGCAGGACACCGAAGCACCTTTCAGCAGTGCCCGCATTGCTGAACGTATTGATCGAGAGATCGCTGCAGGCTACGCCAAAAACGCCATCGAATCGGCTCCCTTATGTTCCGATGAGGAATTTGTTCGTCGCGTCTATTTGGACCTCGCAGGCCGTATACCCTGCGTTGCCGAGCGAAATAGTTTTCTGAACGATCCATCCCCTACCAAGCGACTGGATTGCATCGATCGATTGCTCGCGAGCGAAGATTATGTCCAGAACTTCGCCGATACGTTTGATTCCATCCTGATGGGGCGGGGCCCCCGTGGAAAAGTTGCCGAACGAAAGAACCTGTGGCGTCCCTACCTCGAGAATGTCTTTCGCAAGAACCGTCCTTGGAACGAAGTGGCCCGCGAAATTCTATTGGCCCGCCCTGAATCGCCTGACCAATCGGGTGCAGTCTGGTATCTCTTCGAACGTCAAGACGATGCGCAAGCGATTGCTGAAGCAGTGGCACCTGCATTCTTTGGAATCCGGATCGATTGCGTTCAGTGCCACGACCACATGAACGCCTCGGAAATACTTCAACAGCATTACTGGGGCTTGGTGGCGTTTTTTAATCGAAGCAAAAATCAAAAGACCGACGCTGGGCCCAGGATCAGCGAATCTGCCATAGGTGGTTTTTCGGAATTCGCGAATATCCATGGGACGAGCTCTCCGAACATTCTCACCTTTTTTGCTGCCAAAACCGTTGAGGAAACGCGGCCGGAAAAAGATGCCAAGCAAGAAGACAACGAAGAACTTTATCTACCACCTTTAACCCCAAATGAACCGCGAGTTCCTAAATTTTCGCGGCGTGAGAAATTTGTCGACGAGATTCTTTCTGGACATCCGATGTTCGCGAAAGCCTTCGTGAACCGTGTATGGGCGATGTTATTGGGTCGAGGAATCGTCCATCCCTACGATCAAATGGATTCGATGCATGATCCTTCGCATCCGGAGTTGCTCGATGGGTTGGCTACGGATTTCATGGAGTCTGGACACGATATCAAAAATTTGGTCCGAGGAATCGTAGCGAGTCGCCCTTATCAGATAGACTCAACACGCCTACCAGGTGTTGATAATCCTGCCTGGTTTGCGAGATCGATAGAGCGTGCACTCACTGCCGAGCAGCTCGCCAGGTCGATTCAAATCGCGTTACACCAGACGGCCCAGAATGACCATCCACTCATGCCCGATCTGAGGGAGCGGATGCCGGATGTCTTGCCAGAAATGATTGTCACCGATGTGGGTGACGCCCTCTTTTTGACCAACAACCCTAAAATGCATCAAGTGATCCTTGAGGCAAGCCAGAACGATGGGCTGGTCGCGAGGCTTGCCTCGAATGCTGATCCCAAGGGTTCGGTTGACGAACTGTTTGTTGCAATCCTAGGTCGACATCCAGATAGTACCGAGTTTGAGGCTATCTTGGAATTTACCCAAGGCAGCAGTTCCGTCGAAAGCCCTGAACATTCCATCTCGCGATGGCAAAGTGCCGTCTGGGCGGTTTTGACCTCCGCTGAATTTCGTTTCAATCATTGAGAGATACTGGCGTGGTTCAACATAATGAGAAACAGGATCAAGTATACCGAGGGTGCGGCAGCCCGGAACATCGCGTCCATCGTCGGTTATTCTTGCAAGGTGCCATGGCGTCTGGGATCGCTTCGGTCGCAAGTTTCAACGGACTGTTTTCGATTCCCGCATTAGCAGAAGAAACCAAGAAGCAGGGAAAGAAATGCATCCTGCTGTGGTTGTGTGGTGCCCCGAGCCAATTTGAAATGTGGGATCCCAAACCTGGAACCATCTCAGGTGGTCCTTTTGGTGCCATTCCGACATCCATTCCCGGTATTCAGATCAGTCAGTTGATGCCTCGGTGCGCAACCATCATGGACAAACTTGCTGTTGTCAGGTCGATGAGCACCGAGCCCAACGAGCACTTCCAAGGTATCGATGTTTTAACACGTGGCGACAAACCAAGGCCACCCTTTACTCGTCCAATCCTCGGTTCGGTGGTAGCGCAGCAACTTGGGCAGCTGGATAGTCCCGTCCCGCAGTTTGTCCTGCTAGATCCTTGCCCTGAAGGGAACGAGTTTAAATCATTCAAGGCGGGGAACTGGGCTGGGTGGCTGGGTGCTGAATACGGGCCGGTGAGGTCCGGCGGCGAGTACTCGATCCCAGATATCCTTCGCCCAGAATCGTTGTCAAACGTAGACCACGAAGATCGCGAAGCGCTCCGAAAATTTTTGAGCAGGAAGTTCGAGAACGATCGACGAAGCGAAGCTGCTGCGGGGTACAACGCCGCTTTCGACCGGGTCAAAGGCTTGATGAGCTGCGCGCCGCTGTTCGACTTGGAAAAGCTCCCCAGGGCCGATCGAGAACGCTAAGGACTGGGTGCGTTTGCACAGCATGCTCTTCAAGCGCGCCATTTGATTGAAAATGGATCCACGTTTGTCATGGTCGCCAATGGAATGCCTTGGGACAATCACGTGTTCCAGCACGAAATGCACCAAATGCTTGTGCCAGAGTTAGACAATGTACTCTACCAGTTGATCACCGACTTAGAGCAACGAGGGATGTTGCAAGACACTCTCGTGATCGCGATGGGCGAGTTTGGAAGAACGCCTTGGCTGAATGAAGCCCGCGGCCGAGACCACTATTCCAAAGCCTGGAGTCTGGCGATGGCGGGTGGGGGAATTCGAGGCGGGGTGGTGGTTGGGGAAACGGATCCTTTGGGGTTCGAGGTCACGCAGAATGCTATCGACAATCGCCGACTGTTTGCGACCATCTTCAAAGCGCTTGGCATCGATCCGAAAGAGCAATACGACTTGCCTGACTTGCCGACGTTCCACCGGGTCGAAGGAAACGTGCAACCTATCCAAGAAATATTGATCGGTTAAATGTGGCGATGATGCAAAAGACACTGACGCGGACCAACGACTTCAAGCTACCTACAGCGATACTTGGTGCTTGTTTTCTTCAAGACGAGAACGAATTGATCGCAGCTTGCATGGATGGAGTCTATCGGGTGGAACTTGGGGCGAAGAAGCACCAACGGATCGGGACTCATGACAGCTACGTGAGTTCTGCGGTTTATGTTGCAGAGCAGCAGGCGATTGTAACCGCAGGATACGATGGCAAATTGAAGTGGTATTCGGCAGTGGATCATGGATTTCTTCGAGAAGAGAAAGTCCATGGCTTTTGGTCTTGGGATATGGCACTATCTCCGGATCAGCGATTTTTAGCCAGCGTCACCGGGCAATACTTGGCGGGGGATTACAAGTATTCACCGGCTGGTGAAACAGAGCCGTCGGTGAAAGTACTTCATGCTGCTGACGGGCAACTAGTGCATGCGTTGCCGCATGTTCCTTCGGTGCAATCCGTTGTGTTTAGCCACGATAGTCAATGGGTTGCAGCGGGCAACCTTATGGGGGAAGTGCGTGTTTGGGATGTGGCTACCGGGAAGCAAGCCGGCGGATTTCAATCCAAAGATTTTACGAGTTGGGGAATCATCAAAAGCCACTGCTATTTGGGCGGTATCTTTGCTATGGAGTTTGCTCCTGATAACTCCGAACTGATCGTGTGTGGCATGGGTGATATGCGTGACCCGATGGCTGGCAACGGAAAGCAGTTGTGGCAGCGTTGGAATTGGCGCGAGGCAAAGATGACTGCACAAACGTTGGACAAGCAGTCCGGCGAGGGGCTGATGGAAGCATTGATTCTTCATCCCGCAAAAGACAGCTTCGCTATGGGAGGGCGATTGCGCGGAGGGGACTGGAACGCAGCCCTGTTCGATCTCGCCAGCGGCGAACGACTGGGAGCGATCAAATCGGGTTTTCGCATCACGCAAATGTTGTTCAACTCCAAAGGAGAGTTGATCGTGGTGGGCGGCCAAGGACAACCGGGCAAGGATGCTGATGGAAAGCTTCCTGACTTTGGACGGGTTGAGGTTTATGCGATCAACGGCTAGCCCGTATTCGACGATGCGATGATCGATGCGTCGGTGACGTGAGCGACAATCCGAGCCACGCGTGTCAGCAAGTGGCAACTGGTGGCCGAAACCGCCATCGCCCGCCACTATCCACAATCTAAAAATCACTTCGTGCATTCCTCTATGACCCCCAAACGGGAATCCACATCACAGCCCAGGGTCGCGCAGCGCACCCTGGGGAAGCCGGTATCCATCGCGCATGAACCCCATCTGGGTTCAACATTGCGGCATGTGCAACCCGTTTCGGGGTTGGTGACGTGGTTTTGTATGCGAACCCGGGGTGCGCTGCGCGCCCCCGGGCTTTGTTGTTGGACTGCGTTGCAGTCCGCAGAACAACGTCCACCACTCCCAGCGGGGTCCACCAACCCTAACGGACAGCGATGTAAAGCACTTCTATCTATGAAAATTGGGGGCTCGCAAATCGTGAGGGTATAAAAAAGACAGATTCCCCCATCACCAACTGAAACGTATCAGTCAGAAAGTAATCTGATGCTGGTCTTTTCGTTAGGCCAGCAATTAATCCCTCCTAATCGCCAGTACGATGGTCGTGATCCAACAAATATCGCCCCCAATTAGTTTCTGTCATCGGTTGCGAATCGGTTCGTAGATCGGCGGCGGACCTTAGACTGTCAAGCATGCCGCACCGCGGCGATCCCTGTTTGACAAGTTCTATTCCTTGTCCTTCTTTATTGCGTCCGCGACGACTTGAAAGAAACGGCGCCAGTATTCGTTGTCCAGTTGATGAAATTGCTTCCTAGCTTGGACGATGACAAGTTGCTGATCGGGATCAACGACCAGGATGCAACCGGAAAAAGATCCGTGACCGAATGTATTCTCGCTAAACAAGAGATCGCTAGGTTCCGCGACATTCGTGGACTCCCCTTGGCGGCGATGGCGAATGTGATGCAAACCCAGTCCATGCTCGCCAGCTACGGTGGGCTCGCGGGTCGACTTAGGGCGCATTTCATTGAACGTTTCTGGAGAAATGAATTGGTACTGACCATAGCTGCCGCTATTCGCTAGCAACTGTCCGATAACAGCGAGTTCCATGGCAGTGAACTCGCCATCGGAGCTGGCGTTTCCCATGACAATGTCCTGAAACCCTAACGGCGCAAAAAGATGTTCATGGTAAATTTTCGCTGCACACTTACCTGTCTTGATCTCCATCGCTTTAGCAGCGAGTTCAAAACCGAGACCACAGTATTCGTGTTTCTTTCCAGGTTCGTTCACGTCGATGCCATTGAGCACGATGTTTTCGAGGTGAGGATTAAACATCCCACCCCATTCGCCATGCCCGCTTAAACCGCTGGTATGGTTCAGCAGTTGGCGAAAGGTAGGAACATAGGATGCGTTGGCAGGATAGTCGGAAAAGACTCGATCCAGCGTCCAGTCCCATTCGATCAAGCCTTGATCGACCAATTGGCTGAACATGATTGCCGTCATTGTCTTGGTGATCGATGCGACCCAACAGCGGTAATCCAAATCGATCGATTTACCTCGCGAATCGGTTCCGAACGACACATGAGTGATGATGACTCCATTCTTGGCAACCAAGGTTACGAATGGTTCCTTGGTGGCTGCTGCCCACTCCTGACAAAACGTGTCGATCGCGGACTTGGCTTGCTCCGGTACCCCAGCTTCTTCCGCGGAACCTGGGCGAATGATCGGTGCTGGATTCGATTTGTTTCGGGGAAGACTCAGCAGCTTTCGGGGAGCGTCGACAGCCATCAACTTCAGCTTTAAATTGAGATGATGTTGTGCGTTCACCGCCGCTGTCCATTCTGGGAACTTTTTGGCGCGACCAAGCGCTGGCGACTCTGCTATGCCTGCGACCATTATCGCACCCTGTTCGTGATCCATCAGCGACTTCGCCAAGAAATCTTTCGAGCTCCGATCGAATTCCGCTTGATGTTCTTTCCATGCAGCAGGAGCATTGGGTCCAGGAAAGTAAGGCAGTTGAACGGTCAGGTCAGGTATAAAAACATTAGAGCTATCCAGCTGGGACGGCAGAGCGAAGAAGGTAAGGGCACGACGGAACGGCGTTTTGTTCGGGGACGTTCCTTCTAGCAGAGCAATCCATCGCCCTCCCTTATTGGGAAGTTTGGCTTCTTCGAGATTAGAATCGAACCAGCGGATAACCAACCCCGGAGCAAATCCGAATTTTTGGGCAGCTTCGGCATCCCTCCAAACAACCTTTGGAGGCGACGCAAGTGGGAAGATCCAACTGCCTTGCCTCGAGGTGAACAGCTCCAGCGATTGAAATTCTTTGCGCAATGGTCGCAGTACTTCGATTGAACTTTGCGATTCTTGAGCGTCTGCCATGGGATGAACCCAAGTTGCTAGCGAGGTAATCAGAAAACTCACTGTAAGCAGAATTCGTGGCATTTTGGGTTACAATCGAAAAAAGGATTGGGTTCACATGTCAAGGCTTGAGCAGCGGAGTTATTCCGTTGCTGCGTCGAAATCGGCGCTCAGCCATATCGTTCTTCTCGCAATGATACCGTCAAGTATGCCGATAGATCAGTTGACCTCGTCTTTGGCACGACTAAAGCCTACTTCAATCGGTCGTGGGATTTGCCGTATTTGTTCGCTCCACCATCCCCTTCGCCTCGATGGAAGATTGGTCTAGATTTCGTGTTCCTCGAGCATTCTAATGAACGCTCAACTTGAGTGTAGGCACTCGCACATCTACGCGACCAAGACATATCGGGTGGATCTTTTTGCCTACAGCAACTTCTGGACACGAGATGAAGCAGCAGTTTCACATTTATTACGGCTGGATCAACGTCGTCATGGCATCTTTGGCTATGGTCGCGACACTACCCGGTCGCACCCATGGCCTTGGATTGATCACCAAGCCACTGCTCGTAGACTTGGAACTCAGCGAATCTGCTTTCGCGCAAATCAATCTATGGAGTTGCCTGCTGGGTGCCATTTTCGCTCTACCGATGGGCTGGCTGATCGATCGGATTGGTGTACGCTTGGCGGGGACGTCGGTGGTCGGGTTGCTCTCGGCAAGCGTATTCCAATTGACTCGAGTTGATAACGGAACAGAGCTTTTCTTATGCTTAACGCTCATTCGAGGGTTTGGGCAAAGTGCTTTGTCGGTGGTCAGCATGGCCATGATCAGCAAGTGGTTTCGACGAGGCCTAGCTCCGGCCATGGGGGTATATGCAGTACTACTCACCTTTGGGTTCGTGTTCTCTGTTTTGGGGATGGGGTGGGCCATCGATCGTTATGGTTGGCGTGAAGCTTGGACTCTCTTGGGCTACTGGTTGCTATGTTTGGCACCAGCGGTTTGGTTGCTTGTTCGCAATACTCCTGAGGAAAGTGGCGTTCAGGCAGATCCTGAAGCGAACGAGACCGATGGCTCCAACAACAGCGACCAAGACCACACCGACTTTACATTGAAGCAAGCTCTACTCACCCCGGCATTTTGGATTGTCGCCCTTGCAACCTCCGCGTTCAATCTTGTTTGGTCGAGTATTACGCTGTTCAACGAGCCGATTCTGAATGAGCTTGGATTTGATCAGAAAGCGGCCGTCGAAATGATGGCATACCTTACAGGTCTGGGGCTCATCAGCAACATCGTTGCAGGCAAGTTAGCATCACGACAACGGATTGGAGTTTTACTTGGCATTGCCCTTTTGGCACTGACATTGGCTCTAGCTTCGTTTCCATCAATTCGTTCCGCCATGCAGTTGCGATTGTATGGAGCCGTCATGGGTTTCGTGGGAGGGATTGTTACGGTCGTGCACTTTTCAGTATGGGGGCAGTTTTTCGGTCGAGCCGAAATCGGGCGGATTCAGGGCTTCGCACAGGTTCTAACCGTACTTGCATCTGCGATTGGCCCAGCATGTGTCGCATGGTTCGCTGATCAGCGGCATTCGCACATGCCAGCCTATTACGGATTCGCACTTTTGACGTTGATTGCTGCAATTTTCTCTTTCCTCATGCCCCTTCCAATCCATACAGCGGAAGCCCGAGGTAAGCTAGGATGACACAGGAACACTTACTTATAGCTTGGTCGATTCGACTCTCGATGTTGCTTTTCGTTTTGGTGATCGCTTCTCGAATCGTCAACCCCAGGACCGTCGTCGACAATACCATTACTAGGTGCCTTTGGACGATTGCTTTCGTACTCTTTGTTGTGCATGTTCTTGCATCATTCCACTTTGCTCATCAATGGAGTCATGACTCAGCCTACCAAGCTACCGCCAAACAAACCCTTGAGTTGCTCGGCATTGAGGTCGGTATGGGAGTCTACTTCAACTATCTGTTTTTAGCTGTCTGGGCGATGGATGTTATCAACGCGTGGACACATTTTGCCGAAGGTCGAAGAACGGTTCAGTGGATGCTTTGCATTGGATTGATCTACATGATCTTCATTGCATTTAATGGGATCGTTGTTTTCAAGTCCGGGTGGCTAAGGATAGTAGGGCTGGTGGCTTCTGCATTACTTCTCGCTGCATTCGTCAACAAATGTGCAAAACTCCAGACAACTCAACGAGTAGAGAATGGATTGAACCAATGACGATCGCGGAATCCAAGAGTAGACCAAGATTGGCAAGATGCCTTGTTGGGCGTGCGGTGTTTCAGCCGGAATGCTAACGGTGGGCGGGTTGTCAGCTACCGAAATTTGGAAAACATGGATATCCTTCCTGCGTCTGGGGTAAACTCACGTTGCGTCGGAGAGCTCTAGTGCAGATAATTCAAGGGAGATTCAAGCTTGCAAATGAACCATTTGATCCATCAAAGATGTCACACAAAGACAACTTAACAGAAGACCCATCGCTCTGCGCCAACTATTTGAAGGCACTTGGGGATCCTGTTCGCTTGCAGATCGTTCGCGCGTTGCAATCCGGACCGTTGAGTGTATCGGATTTAGCTTTACTTCTCGAAATCGAACTAGCCAACATCTCACACCATTTGCGAGTCCTTTTTCACGCAAATATTGTGACTACCGAACGGGATGGTAAGTTCATCTACTATGCGGTCAACAAGGAATTTTTGAATCGTCGGTCGGTTGCGAAATCGCTTGACTTCGGGTGCTGCAAGATTGATTTGCGTGACTAGTCTTGATTGCTTTTTCACTACTTGACTAGCTACACAAATGGAGTTCGGATTTCAAACCGAGCCACCCAATAATCAAGTCACTGCCATCTGCAAAACGGTGTATACAACCGCAGCAAGAACTGCAGCGCAAGGGACGGTAGTGATCCATGCCAAGAGTATTTCGATCACCTTTCTCCATTTCGCTTGCTCGGTGCATGCGCCTATACCCAACATTGATCCAACACTTACATGGGTCGTGCTTACAGGCAAGCTGTGGAAACTGGCCGTCGTAACAAGGATTGCAGTAACTAGGTTGGCTGAGAAGCCCTGGCCTGGCGTCATGCTTGTTACTTTCTTGCCCAAAGTCTCTGCCACTCCCTTTGCGTCGATCATGGCTCCGAAGGCGATCACGATCCCAATAAAAAGCATCGAGTACGTCATCGAAAAACTCGGCGCGATCAGAAGCAACGCCGCCATTTTAGGAGTATCGTTCAGGCCGCGCGCAAAGCTTGCAGCTCCGGCCGAAGCGAAGTGCGCGATGTCGAGATACCGATTTCGTTGATCTGGGGCCAAGCGAAGTGATCGAAGTGCCCAGTAGACAATAGCACCGAGAAGAATTGCAATGAATGGGCTAAAGAACAGTGGATAAAGAAAGTTCTTTCCTAAAGCAGCCAAATGAACTCGATCGCCCCCACCTGCCAAACCAGCGCCAACAAGTGCACCCACGAGGGCATGCGTTGTTGAGACGGGGAAACCTAGCCTTGTCGCAAAAAAACTCGTGAGTGCGGCGCCGGCAGCAACCGCAGACGTAAACGTGGGTGACTGGAGCAATTCATCGCTTACAAGTCCTTTTCCACTGAACTTCTTGAGAAGCTCTTCTGCAAGAAACACTGCGGCAACCGAACCCGCAAGTGTTGTGAGTGTCCCCCACCATAACGCTGTTTTCAAAGAAGTCGTACCACTGCCGTAGAGTGAAGCGACTCCTTTGAAGTTCGCGTTGGCTCCGTTGGTAAACGCAACAAATCCGACTGAAAGAATCAGGAAAGCGAGTAACACGTCGAATCCTACTTCGCCCTATTTTCTTTAGTCTCAGCAGGATACTTCTTGAGAGATGCATACTCTTTCCAAGATCCCTCATAGAGTTGAACATTTGGGAATCCGGCAACGTGTGCCAAGTAGAAGCGAAGTAGGCTGCCTTCTCTTGAGGTCCCGCAATAGACAATGATCTCTTTGTCTTTCGTCACGCCAGCACTCGTGAGTTCAGCTAGTGCTTTATCTTTCGCAATAAACTTGTGAGTGTTGTCCTTTTCCATAAGCCGAGCCCAATGAAAGCTGATAGCACCGGGAATGTGGCCTTTTCGGAGCCAAACATCATCCTCACCAATGTACTCGTTGCGTGGCCGAGCATCGACAACAACCACATTGGATTTATCCTTCTTCGAAAGGAGTTCGTCGACGTCAATTCCGATGCCGTTATTCATAGCCTCTGGCAACTTGCCCGGAGGATTACCGAAGTACTCTTGGGTGGTCGGAAGTTTCTGCTTTTGCCATTCAGCAAGACCACCATCAACGACACGAATGTCGTTAACGCCAAACTTCTCAAGCACATATGCCACCATGCTCGTGCTAAGAATCTCGTCATTAGGAAGCTTGTCGCCAGTTGCATACAAGATGTGCGTTTTGTTCTTGTTGATTCCTGCTCGGATCAAAAGCTCTTTGGTCAAGTCGTCGGGTAAGTACTGGACGGGAACCCCAAGGTCCGTTCCTCGTAGCGTGTCAAAGTTGAGATGGTGGGCAGTCGGAATATGCGATCTGAAGTAGTCCTTGTATCCGCCGCGCGTGTCGATCACGATCGGGCGGTCGGACTCCCTGGGATTGTCAATTAGCCTCTTCGCCTCGTCACATGAAATGACGGTGATCTCCGCTCGCACGAACGAGCCACTGAAAGCCAACAAGGTGAACAAGCACGTAGATAATACCGACTTCATGGATGATTCCTCGCTTCGATTTTCAAGATGGTTGGCCGATGTGAGCGGTGATTCACTCAAATGTTCGTCAGAATGTTTTAGTCTGAAAAGCTTGCTTTGAATAGCGGGTTTTTAGTTTTCTGCGAATCGGTCCGCTTTACAGCGGAAGCACCTTTCTACCAAGCATCCTTTCTGGACGTTCGGACGGGGGTTAGCAGGTAGTAGGTTTATTGCGGGGGCATCTCTGATTTAAACCATGGCTTCATAGTCATTTTTGGTTTTCTCGGGGAAACAAAACCATCATCATCGTTCGGTTGGCATCTCATGTCAGCGTCGAGTGGAACCGTTGAATCACTTAACACTGACTTAGCTTCTGTTCTGAAGTTGCCAACGAATTTCAACGGGTTTCAACGCAGCGTCATGCGCAACCCCTTCAGGGTTGACGCAGTGCTTTCGTGTGTGAACCCGGGGTGCGCTGCGCGCCCCCGGCTATGTTGTTGGACTGCGTTGCAGTCACCGGAGCCATGCACACCAATCCTGAACAGTGTCCGCCTACCCCAACAATATCCAGGAACCCCAACGGGGTCTAACATCAAAGCCCAGGGGCGCGTAGCGAACCCTGGGAAGACAGAACCCGCTACGCGCGAACCCATCGGAGTTCAGCACGGCGACAAGTGCAATCCCTTTGGGGTCGGCGAGTCAGGAATTGCACAGCGATCCGTGGATGAGGAATCTCTTTGGCATTCAATGGCTCGATCAATTCTCTGACGAACGGAAATCATGCACTCGCCAGTGGCACGCCGGACCTGGTTATCTATCATACGGGCTTTATTGAGCCACGAAGCCCCACCGACCGTGTCTTTTGCACGACCGATCAGGCTATGGTCGGTTTCTGGAAAGTCTGGCATGGGTTGCCGAGCGGTATTCGGTTAATACTTTCCATTCGGCAAATCTTGTTCATTTGGTTCGCGCCACTCAAATCGCAATCTTTTCTCGACGCCTTTGTCCAACTGAAGCGTCGAAACGGTTCGCTGATCAGACAACACAAACATTAGTCCGAGATCCTTGTAATACAGCATAGACTTCGAATATCCTTTGCTGGGTTGGCCGTACATCGCGATGACTTCTCGCTCGGTAGAACCGATGCCAAGGCCATCTGCCAAAGTCCCAGGAAAATTGACTCCTTCCGCGAGTTGTATTTTCTTGTCGAATGAAAACCCAACCAATCCATCGCTAACCTCAAAATCCAATCGCAGACCAAGATTGGAATAGGTCAGAGAATGAAACTCGGTCAAGATAGTGAGGCGAGCATTCTTGGATGGACGCGGTTGATCGTCGACCTGCAATATGTCTTTATCAAAAGGGAACTTGGGCTTCGAGATATCCTCTCGATCCGGACGACCGAGCAACTGCACGACTTCCATTTGAGCCATTCCGAATTTAACTGGTCCGATACCTTGCAATGGATCAATCTGAGGCGTCCTTGGAAAAATCTCCGACAGGCTGGCAGGGGGCTTTCCAATTTCAGTTATCTGGTAGTTCAACGGAGGTTTCAAATCGAAAAGCGTCTCCGCCAAAGGCACCCCGAATCGAATGTCCTTAAACGTTGTGACGACCTTGACTTTGTCTTCAGGTGTATCGCCAGACGACAATCCGATCACGTTTTCCGTAGTACGTTCAGCCAGTACAGGTAGTAGAGTCTCGGGTGAAACCCACACTCGCAAAACAGATTCAAGCTCATCGATGCGAAAGCCTACGCAGTCTTCCCCATCTATTTTTCTCGGTGCGATACCTTGAGCGTTCGTTGCCAAATGCATGGATTGCAACATAGATAGGAAATTGTATTCTTCCCTGCTGTCAACCACGTAGGCTAGCGTCGCTGTCTTGTACTTCACATCCGTCGTCAAACGTTTGCCAAGGGATCCATCGGTTATTATCAAAGAACCATCTGCCGATTCAACTCGAATGCGAGCGTTGTCTGCATTTATCGAAACGAGCAATGCAACACTGCTAATTTCCGTCTGGTTTACATCCTGCTTGAATGCCGCTTGTTGATACCGCAGCGTAGCGGTTCGGTACGCTGACAATCGACTCTGAACCTGAGCAAAGGCAATCTGGTCCGTTCGAAAGAAAAACATCATGGCCACAACTGCAGCCGTGGCCGCCAGCGACATTCCAATGCCTGCGAGAGTTCGCATGCGTCTGGCCGATGGCAATTCCAACCTTGTTGTTGTCTCTACATCATGAAGTCTCGCAAGGACGGCAGAAGCCACGCTTGGTTCTCGGCGCAGATCTTCCCCCAATTGCAAAAGTTCGCGTTCTAGCAAATTATTCTCGTTCATCGTTTTGCTCCTCGGATTGCATTAACCACATTCGTAGTCGCTCGTAAGCTCGAGAGAGTTGCTTTGTCACAGTTCCAAGCGGTCGTTTGGTAACATCTGCAATTTCCTGACTGCTGTGCCCATCGAAGTATCGCATAGCAATAACAAGCCGTTCACTCTCGGGCAACTTCTCGATGCATTCGAGCACCTGCCGTTGTCGAAACGAAATACCTGGTCGCACCTCTGCAATTTCTTCAATCTGCG
Source organism: Planctomycetaceae bacterium (assembly GCA_027487485.1). Classification (GTDB taxonomy): domain Bacteria; phylum Planctomycetota; class Planctomycetia; order Pirellulales; family Pirellulaceae; genus JBKCUI01. Next base: position 24,692 of record JAIYDN010000088.1, read on the forward strand.
TTCCTTGTTCGATAGGGATATTTGTTCGGCTGCGCTGTCTCTGAGAAGTGCGTCGAGCAATTTGCATTAACCAAGGTCCAAACTTCGCTGCTTCTTTCAAACCAACTAAACTTCGAAAAGCTGCAATAAAGGTCTCTTGCGTAGCATCATCGCAAGCGTTCGATTCACGAAGATATGCCCAGGCAACGCTGCGTACAGAACGTTCATAGCGCAGAATCAGCTGTTCGAACGCGGGCATATCTCCAATTTTTGCTTTTCCTACTAGTTCCGCGTCAGATTCGATCAAGAACGGCCCCCTTATTCGCTTTGGACCCGGAGGTTTTCTCGCAGCGACAGAGGAGGTCCCATTCGACGATGCGAATAGCCTTCAGTTCATGGATGAGGCGAGTGACAAGCCCGGGAGGCCGGCATGGATCTGTTGAATCCATTTCTCCGTTCATTTGGATAGCCCACATCAATTAAGCCTTCGAAAGGGAGGTTGTTAAGAAAGTCTGTGCAATCCGCCCAACACGATAAATCAAACGCCACTCCAAGAAGCAAGTGCACAAAAGGTGGAAAATTGCGACATGAAAATCGGAAATTGGTTGCAACCTACTGGCGTAGTTCGACTCCATGAACAGCACTCAAGCTTGCAAAGCGGATTCAGTCTCATCCATGCGAAACCACACGCAAGTCTTTTCGTCAACACTTTTTACTAATTCAAAGGCAAGGCCGAGTGAAATCCGAATCGGCGAAAGAAAATTATTGACCAAACCTGCGCTCGCTTCCGTCGCGACGATCAACCATTTTATCTCCGGCTACAGCCCCAAGCGATTCGATCAAACTGGTCGACTCATCCATCGAGTCGAAGATCGCATCATTTGGGGATTGCTTTGTAGGTTCGGTCGTGAGGGTAGATCGCGGCGGATTGTGAGCAAACAAAGATTGGTGTGTCGGCCTTTCAGGCCTTTCTTATTTCATGCGCCACGAAAACTGGGGCCTTCGACCCTGGCAGAGATTGTGCCAGCCCTTCAGGCTTAAAGCTGCGTACACCAAATGCCATCAGATTTGAAGCCATGGGCATCAAATGTCTTCAGGTGTTCTTAAGCCTGAAGGGCTGACATACCCTCTGCCGGTGGTGATAACCACCGGTGACAGAACCAATTAGAAACTCGAAAAGCCCGAAGGGCTGACACATGAATCGAATACATACCTTGGGTCGTATTCAACCTCATGTTTAGTAAGCATCTTCAAATACTCATCTTCGAAGGTCTGCTTCTTGTGATGCTCCATCTGCTTTTCAATATAAGCAACCACAGCATCTTTGACTGAGACGCTGACCGTAAAGGCGCCGTATCCGTCTTGCCATCCAAACTTACGGATAAAGCCGCTAGTGTCATTGATGTGTTTACTAGTATTGGCTTTGAGTTGCCCAACAAAGTCGGCGACCGTGATCTTCGATGGAATACGAACGAGCAAGTGAGCATGGTCATAGAAACCACCAACCTTGATCGCAAAGCCGCTTAAGTCCTTGGCCGTGCCTGCCATGTATGCAAAAACATTCTCCCTTAAACCGTCGGTGAGCCATGGCTGGCGGTTCTTGGTACTGAAAACGATGTGGTAAAGAAGTTGCTGATGAGTGCTCATGGGTTTTCTCCTTAGTTATTTGTTGATGTCCTACTTTCTTGGGGTGCGGCATGTTTGTAGACACTTATGGAATTGTAGATGATGCTGTGTGTTGGTGTGTCGGCCTTCCAGGCCTTTTTGTTTCATGCAGGACGAAAACCGGGGCCTTCGACCCCGGCAGAGGGTATGCCAGCCCTTCAGGCTTAATGCCATATGTACGAAAGGCCTACAGGCTCAAAGCCTGTTCACCAAACGCCTTCAGGCTTAAAGCCATGGGCATCAAATGCTTGGTGGTGTTCTTAAGCCTGAAGGGCTGGCATACCCTCTGCCGGTGGTGATAACCACCGGTGGCAGAGCCAATTGGAAACTCAAAAAGCCTGGAGGGCTGATACATCAATGGGATTAAATGATAAGCAGGTCAATCAAAGATTGGTGTGTCGGCCTTCCAGGCCTTTCTACCTCATTTTTGGCCATTTCCGGGGGCTTCGCCCCCGGCAGAGGATGTGCCAGCCCTTCGGGCTTAAAGCCACATGCACCAAGTGCCTTAAGGTGATTTCAAGCCTGCTTGAAATCACCTTAAGCCTGAAGGGCTGATACACCCTCTGCTGGCGCCGACAACGAGTGATAACCACCGGTGGCAGAACAACCTGCAGTCCGATCGCCGCCTATCGCAGCCTTGCCATCGTTTGTCGCAAACGTCGAAGGACTCGACTGCGGCATTGCCGAACGTTGGCGGGCGTCATCCCCAACGAGTTGGCTACCTGTTCGGTGGACTGTTGATCGACGATGCACAGCCAAAAGGCTTGCCATGTCTTAGGCTCAATCTCGCGCTGCAAGGTTGCCATCGCTTGCTGTAGGGCACTTTCCAACTTTCCCGAGTCTCGCAATGGATAGTCGGAACTCGACACCGACAGGCTCGGCGCAGCGAGTCCGGCAGCACGTAGGGTAAGCGATGAAAATACCTCCGACAAAGAAGCATCACTTCGTGGTTCTCCTTCAAACGGCAGTTCGGCCAGTCGCATCGCAAAGCTTGAGCCACCCAATGCAGGTAACGCGTGACCTTGTCGCCGACGGTAGTCTGCAATCCTGCGACGCACGATTTGATGTAGCCAAGCCCGAAAGGCACCAGCCCCCGGCTGCGAACGAAAACTCGCTAAGCCCCGTGCAACCGAGATCCAGGCATCTTGAATCACATCCGAGGCAGCGAGTTGATCGAGCCCCTGCCCGCGGCACCAACGCATCATCCTTGGCTCATACAAAGTCACCAATTGTTGCCATGCCTCCGGTTCCGAACCGATCGCCGCAGCCAACAGAGACCCGCGCGTCGGTAAGGAATCGGTCGATTGGGGCTGCGAATTCATAATGGGAAATCTCTTTTGGCTTATCGTGTCACACTCCCAACGACTCTCTAGTGTGCCCAGGCATATTATCGAAAAAGAACGTCAGAAGGAAGCACACCCGTGCGAAATCCACTCGAGGTCATCTAAAATGCAATCTATGGCAGACACCTTCAATCCCAGTTCCGTTCTTCGTTCCGAATGCCCATCGCAGGAGATCTTACTTGAGTATCTCCTGGGGATGGCAGATGATTTCGTCAGCGTTAGCATTGATGCACATATCACCGCATGCGATTCGTGCAATCATCGACTGACGGAAATGGAATCCACGCATGGCTCTTTGTTGCGTGAGACACTTCAAGACGCAAACCTCCATGACTCGACAGATCCAGCTCCCGCGGAAGCTCAGCAAGCCATCGATGCAGCGTGGCGGGCGGTCCAGCAGCGTCTTCATGAGAATCTATCATCTAGTACATCCCCCGTGTCCGTTGGCCAATATCGGGTTCTGGAGCGGATTGGGTGTGGCGGCATGGGAAGCGTCTATCGCGCCGAGCACACTCAGCTGAAAAAGGTGGTCGCTCTCAAGTTGATCCCGATCCAATGGTCGCATCCTCAAACTCTGCAACGCTTCGAACGGGAGATTCGCGCCGCCGGGCAACTGCACCATCCCGGCATCGTCACCGCCACCGATGCGGGCACTCAGTCCGGTATGCAGTACTTGGCCATGGAGTTCGTGGACGGGCTCGATCTGGGAAGACTCTCGCGCAGCATCTCTCCGATCCCAACGGCAGATGCCTGCGAGATCGCGCGACAAGTGTCTTTGGCACTCGCCCATGCCCATCAATTAGGTATCATCCATCGCGATATCAAACCCTCCAACGTCATGCTCGATTCCAATGGACGCGTTAAGCTTCTCGACTTTGGACTTGTTCATTTCCATCGTTGGGATGGTCCTGTCGGTGAATTGACTACCGTCGGGCAGTTCCTTGGTACCCTCGATTACATGGCGCCTGAACAGGCCGAGCGAAGTGAAGTGGTCGATGCGCGAAGCGATTTGTATTCGCTGGGGGCGACATTATTCAAACTGCTCACCGGTCAGACTCCGTTGGCGATGACACCGCATCAATCGCCGATCGAGAAGCTGAAGCGACTCAGCCAGCACCAACCAATCCAGCTTCAAACGCTTCGACCCGATCTACCATCGGAGTTGTGCGACGTTGTGAATCGTTTGCTGGTAACGCAACCAGAATCGCGATTGCCGAGCGCGCTGCATGTCGCGGAAGCCCTGAAGCCTTTCTGTGAAGGGTCGGACTTGGAAGGACTTGCAACCCGCGGACTGCAGAGCGATCGCGATTGCACTTTTGAGGCAGGTATCCAGCCCACACCTTCGCGTCTTTCCAACCACTTGTCACCGCTTGCCCCAAGCGACACTGAACGGCCGTCACTCGCACGTCACCTACCGCACATATGGAACTGGATCGCGCTCGCAGCCTTACCTCTCTTCGGATTCTTCGGCTGGCGAATCATGCTAGAAAGCGATCAAGGTAACCTTGTGATCGAATCCGCATCCGATAGGACGAAGATCGAAATCAAACGACGTTCAGGAGGAATTGCTCAAGAAATGCTCGTCGAGCCTGGAACCAAACTAACGCGTTTGCAAGCGGGTGAATACGACATCACGATTGATGAAGGTTCCGACCAAATCTCCATCGAACCGAAGCAAGTGCAACTACGACGTGGAGAAACCGTTGTCGCTCGAATCATTCGCCTTCCCAAAAATGATCCCACTCCCTCGCAAGAAGAAATTAGCGAATCTCGAACATCGGGGGGCCCAGCGAAGCTTGAGCGGCACGCATTTGCCGGGGTCGAGCTCCCCGAGTCGGTTGAGACGCTCCTGTTCAAGGGCAAGACCTTTGCTGAGTGGCTACTGGTTTTGGAACGAGAACGCGACCCGGCCGCTTGGCGAGAGGCCTTTGAAGCCCTTCAAAATGCCGATCCTCGACTCGTTCAATCCTTGGCGGAACCAATTCGAACCATGGGACTTCAAAACAACTTCTTTAGTATGTTCTCGAGAGGCTGGTACCTTCCCGTCTTTTCGCACGAAGAATTTGATCAACTCATAATAAAACAAATGGAAGGCAAGTCCTTGAAGGAGTGCTTTGAAATCGTCGGTTACGTCGCATTTTTGACAAATTGCAAAGTGCGAGGCGGAGAGGAATATCAGCCGAGTCGGTTACCGAACTTCTGGGGATTCGTCGAAGAGAAAATCGCAAAGTCGGATTTAACGGAATTACGTCCATACTTTGTCGGAGGTCAACGATTACCTTGGACTGAGTTCAAGGACCAGGCAATTCTCAAGAAATATCCTTGGCTGCGTTTAGTGAATGAAGGAGGCATTCTGACAACGAACATTGCGGCGGGTTCTAAAGGTTCTATCGAAAGCGTCAAAACGTTTCTTAGCGTCCCTGAATTAGACATAGATCGTTTCCTGTTCTTGGCAGGTTTGGCGATGCCAAGCTTCAACCCGGCTGGGGATGAACTTGATGCATGTCGCCTGCATATCCGCAACCGACTCGCAACCGAACTGCGTCGATGGGCCGAGTCTGGCCAAGTGCTCGGGGCATTGGGAATGGGAATTACTCTCTGGAGGCCTGGCTTCGATGGAATTGGCTTTGGACGAAACAACTCCACGGGAGGTGGCATGGAAGGTGGCATGGAAGGTGGCATGGGAGGTGGCATGGGTGGTGGCATGGGTGGGTTTGACTTGGATGCCCGAATCGAACGAGGCTTGGAGCTGCTGATGCTGTGCGCCGCGATGCCTCGAGACCAGAGACCAATTGAGCAGATCGAACAGCTCGTAAAGATGATGCGGCCCATCGCCGCGACTGCAATGGAATCCAAGTCTTTGGGAAGCATTTCTTGGGGCAGTGTTTACACGTTTGATAGTGAGTTCTTGGGGGAACGCACAATCCAGGGAATGCGCAAACTCACCGAACCCGACATTGCGACTGGACTGGTTCGTTGGCTCGACCAGTTGCGATTGGGTGACATGCTTGCACATAATGATGTGGTGAATCAGTTTTGGAGCGCCTTACAGCGTCCTAAGTATGGAAGTCCTTTGGAATGGGTCGTCGCAAGCGGTCGCGATCAATCCAAAATCGATCGCTTGTTGAAATTGCTACCCGACTCGTTGGTCGATCTCGAGTTGCAAATCGACCACGTGGATCTTGAAAATGATCGCAACGTTCAGCGTGGCGGCTTGAGAATTGGCCCAGGCATGGGCGCTGGCACCGGTCGCATCGAAATCACGCTCAAGCTTGAGCCGGAAGGATGGCGCATCGCATCGTTCAAGATCGGCACAGACATTATCGAGTTCTAGAAAGCGTTGATCCCGAAGTTTATCTGTGTGGTTTAGGTTATGAAAAAAGCCAGTGGCTTTTTGGTAAGCCATTTCCGTCCACGACCGGCCTATGTATGTCCATGAATATGGTGTAGCAACCGCTGGTCGTATTGGATGGCTTCGATCGCTGCACCAACAGCCAATTGCCCATTCTCGACGATCGTAGCAATTGCGCCAGCCTTCCTGAGAACAAAGGAAATCAACTCTTGATTAACAGGGCCTCTGAAAGGACGCTAGCTTGAACCGTTGCGCGGAATCGGGTACCACGCCCCTGAGTCGAACTAACGATGTAAACGCTGCCCCCCATCATTTCTGCCAAACGTCTACTGATCGTCAATCCCAATCCCGTTCCTCCGAACTGACGCGTCATGGACGTATCGGCTTGGACAAAGGGAGTAAATAGTCGCGTTTGCTGTTCTGTAGTCATGCCAATCCCCGTATCCGCAATATCAATCTCCAGACTGGGGATATCGCCTGGAATCATTCGAACATATAAGATCACTCCACCGGTTGTAGTGAACTTGATCGCATTGCTGACCAAATTCAAAATGATTTGGCGTAGACGAGTCGGATCGGTTCGTATGGTCGCAGGCAAATGCGTTTCATACACCACCTCCAGCTTAATACCCTTTGCGGTTGAGCGAACTCGCATCAATGAAAGAACTTCTTCAACGATTGACATTGGGGAATAAGCAATCGACTCCACTTCCAAACTGCCCGATTCAATTTTGGAAAGGTCGAGAATATCATCGATGACTCCAAGAAGATGCTTGCCGTTGCGTTCAATGGTTTGAATGGCGTGAACACGCGTCTCGAGATCGTCTGCAAATTGATCTTCATCCAATAGCAAGTCCGTGTACCCGAGAATTGCTGTCATCGGAGTGCGTATTTCGTGACTCATGTTAGCCAGGAATTCGCTTTTGGCGCGATTGGCGGAATCCGCAAGCACTTTAGCATCGTAAAGAGCCAGTTCCGCTTTCTTGCGTTCGGTGACGTCGCGGCCTTCTGGCACTAACCAAACAACATTACCTCGATCGTCGAAGATAGGCTTCAATGAAAAATCGATGATCGCTACCTGACCGTCCAAAGTAGGATGTTCGTTTTCTAACCGAATAAACTCACCACTTTTCGCCTGCTTGACTGCATCACGAATTTTTACGATCAGCTCTTCAGAATGGGAAAACCAGGGCGTTTCCCAGAACGGCTTTCCAAGAACTCGTTCCTGTGAAACTCCAGCAAAGTTCAATGCGGTTTGATTCACTTGAAGGAGGATTCCGTTAGTATCGAGCAAGCCAGTTAGCTGAAAGGTCTGATCGAACAGCGCCCGAGTTTTACGTTCACTCAATTCCAGTTCCGCTCTTGTTCGCCGCTCCGAATCAATCTGATTTGCCAGTTCTTGAGAACGCTTTTCAGCAATGGAAAGACTCCATAGAAGAACAGAAATTGTTAGTCCCAAGAGGATTGCACCCGTAAGTGCCATCATAGGAACGTACCAACCGGACAGTTTTAGCTCAGCTTCTCGCTCCACGTTCTGAACACGCGCCTTTGCAAGGATTGAAAGTTGATCGATTGCTTTTCGATGTTCCAGATACTTGTCGTAAAGCTCGCCATGGATCAGTTCTTGCGCAAGCTCATCTTGGCCATTGCGCAATAACGGAAGCAACTTCCCGTATACCAATTTGAAAAAGTCGCGTGCTGGGGAACCTGACTCGTTTACGAGCAAATTCTTGATATCGCCTGGTTCTAGCTCTCGTTCCCAATGAGCCAGACGATTTTCGAACTCAGCCTCCTGCTTCTTGAGGTCTTGTTCGAGGAGATCCAGTTCAGTCCTGTGCCTTGGACTGCTCAGTTCGAATATTTTAAGATAGCTTTCGATGATGCATGACGGAGGTGGAAGTATATCCGCGATAACATCCTTTTGTTTGACGACCTTCTGGTACAAAGGGCCGGTGACCTTCGTCTGCTCGATCGCTTGGAAGATGATTGCCCCAGCCACACAGTAGCCAATCGTGATTGTCGCTATCAGTCGGAGCTTAAAATAGAAACGAAATGGGCTATCTTCCGAGGATGCGAGCGACGGCGATGAAGCAGGCACATTGGGAGTGGTTCCCATCATTGATGTTCTTTCGTTACAACTCATACTTTCCCTATAATACACGTCACACCAACCGTTAGTGTCTAGCGTGGTGAAACTGTAGTAGACAGTCGGAGTGCTCGGCTAAAAATCCAATCGGATTGCACGATTTTGCAGTGTCGAGAGAAAGGACAAGAGAATGACTAGAAAGTCAACGGAAACCGCTCGGTTACCATCATTCTTTTACATATTAACCAAACATGCGGAAGTTCGGCTTGTCGCGACGACGGGCATCCAACTATTGTCCACTCGGGTTACGGCGCGATGATTACTCTTCGCCGGGCTCAAAATAGGCACTGCTGTAACTGAAAGCTATTGCTATCCATGAATTGGCTCCCACTATCGCCCTATGCTCCCAACAAGTTACTGGGAAATGGATGGGCCTTAGTTGCTAGCGTTCTTTTGTTAGGATCAGGTTGCCGCGTTCCCGTATTGAATCCGTTGGCATGCATGATCACACCCATCCAACAACTGAACCACCCCATCGTTCAACCGACTAGTTTCGTCAAAAAGGTCTCATTGGAGACTCCAACACTGTCAACGGAGGCTCGCCTGAGCCAGATCGATTCTGAAGTCAGTTCCAACTCGAAAATTGACCGACCAGAAGTTAGCCATTTGCCAAGCGATGAAGAACGCTGGAACTTCAATCCGCTAGATCACGGCATGGAGGAGCTGAATCTCGCCACGGACAAGCCATGGACGTTTGCCTCTCTAATCGACGCTAGAACTGAACCAGGGGACTTCCAAGGACTGGTAGAGCAGGACCGTCCAGTATCTCTAATGAGCCGAATGTGGAGCGACCAAAAGAACTTCTACTCGGCTGAATCCTTAACATTATTGGGGGGTGGCGTGATTGTCGGTGGAGCGATGGCTAACTCATCGATCGACGAGGGTATACATCGCCATTTTCAGAGCAGCGTGCGTGGTGCCACTTCCGACGATTGGTTCAATTCTCTTCACGCCAGTAAGGAACTCGGCAACGGAACGTACATTCTGCCTGTATTTGCAACTGCATGGGCTGCGGGCGAATTGTTTCCAGACAATGCCCTTGTGGAAACGGGCGGCCAGTGGGGTGAGCGATCGATTCGAGGATTCGTTGTCGGTGCGCCGCCGTTAATCATCATGCAACAATTAACGGGAGGTTCAAGACCGACTGAGACGGATGATAGTTCAGAATGGCATCCGTTTCGAGACAACAATGGAATCAGCGGCCACGCGTTCATGGGTTCGTTACCCTTCATCACCGCCGCCAAAATGACCGAGAGCCGTGGCTATAAGCTGCTATTCTATGCTGGTTCAACCATTGCACCGCTTTCAAGAGTTAACGACAACGCGCACTATCCATCCCAGGTTGCATTAGGATGGTGGATGGCTTACCTAGCTGCCAGTGCTATCGATGCGACCGAAAACCCGAATGCTCGCTGGCGATTCTATCCTTATTCAACAGGAGAAGGTTCTGGAATGATGGCTGAGTATCGTTTTTGAATCCTGATCTGAACGTCCTTAGTCTTTAACTCGCAATAGGGGACATCATGCTGCTCTCGCGGCGACAGCATCATTCAGTTCGATTTGCGTGCGAGAAGCCTTGACGGCTCGTTCGGCGGATCGAATGCCGAAGAGCCAAAACAAAGCCGGATGAACGAAGAAGTCGAGCATGGTGGAACTCACGACGCCTCCGAGAATTACGGTTGCTACTGGATAGAGAATCTCCTTACCGGGCTCGCCAGCGGCAAGCACCAGAGGAACAAGGGCGATTCCGGCGGTCAGTGCTGTCATCAGTACTGGGGCAAGGCGTTCAAGTCCCGCGCGAACGATCATCTCTTTCGTAAAGCTTTCACCTTCGAACTCGACTAGGTGGATATAGTGCTGTAGCAATAGCACCCCGTTTCGCGAAGCAATACCAGCCAGCGAAATAAAGCCTACCATGGAGGCGATCGTTACCGTTTGGCCTGTGAGCACTAGCGCGGCCACCGAGCCGATGAATGCCATTGGCAAAGCAGCCATAACTTGTAATGCGAGATTGACTGTGCGAAACAGCGTGTACAGCACCAAGAATACACCAACGAGCGACACGGCGAACAATACTCCAATAACTTGGCTAGCGGATTGTTGGCTTTGGAATTGGCCTTCATACGTTGGATAGTAACCGGCCGGCAGCGTTTCGATAATCGGCGCGATTTCCTTCTTGATGTCTTGCACAACATCGACAACACCACGGTCTGCCACGTTGCACTGAATGACGACACGTCGACGTACGTTCTCGCGGTTCACCGTATTAGGACCACCCGATTCGTAAATGCGAGCGACATTCCCAAGTGGAACTGCGCCACCTTCGGGCAATTGAATTGGCAATCGTCGCAAGGTATTGATGTCTTCGCGATAACTTTCCTGCATTCGAACTGTGAGGTCAAAAGTGCGCATGCCGTCCAAAATTTCCGAAGCGACTTTACCATTCATGGCTGTCTGCACATACTCATTGACGTCATTGACTTGCAGGCCAAGCTGTTTGAGCTGACTGCGATCAATCTCGACTCGAAGCTGGGGAATGATGACTTGAGGTTCAATCATCAGGTCGGTCACGCCGGGAACCTTCTCCATCTCTGTCTTGATTTGTTCAGCCTTCTGGCGGAGAAGGTCGAGGTCATCGCCGTAGATCTTCACACCAACTTGAGCTTTGACACCGGAAAGCATGTGTGAAATCAAATGAGCGATCGGCTGCTCGGTGGCTGTGATAACACCAGGAATTTCGTCCATCGAACTACGAATGCTCTGGAGTTGATATTCACGAGAATGCGACGAAGTCGGGTCGAGTTCAATCAAAAACTCGCTCATGTTGACTCCTTCGGCATGTTCATCCAATTCCGCGCGACCGGTACGTCGCACAAATCGCTGCACGTCGGGGATCGCCATTAATGCTGTTTCGACCGTACGATTGATACCATTGGACGCAACGAGCGACGTACCCGGTGGCAACACGACGTTGAGCTGGACCGTCCCTTCGTTAAAAGGCGGTAAGAAGTCTCGTTCTAGTCGAGACAAGAATAGTCCGCTCAAGACAACCAGAGCAACGGTCACACCCAAGTTCAGCCAAGGGAAAGCGAGGCTGAACCGAATGACGCGTTCTCCAATCCATTTGACGCCCCGCAAAAGGAAACCATCCTTTTCATGAACCTGGGCTCGAGAGCTTCCCAGTAGCCAGTAGGACAGTACCGGAGTCACTGTGAGCGACACTAGCAGCGATGCCAGAATGGAAACAATGTATGCGATGCCTAGCGGTGCAAATAGCTTGCCTTCCATACCACCTAGCGCGAATAGCGGTAGGAACACGAGAATTACAATCATCGTGCTGAAGACGATGGATCGGCGAACTTCCGTGCTGGCTCGATAAACAACTAGCAGAGGATGCAGTGGTTTATCTGCCGCCCGATTCTCGTTCAAGCGTCGGAAAACGTTCTCTACATCGACAATCGCATCGTCGACCAACTCTCCCATCGCCACTGCGATCCCGCCGAGCGTCATGGTGTTAATAGAGAGCCCAAACAGGGCAAAAATCAGAGCCGTCATCACCAGAGAGAGAGGAATCGCAGTCAGGGTGATTAAGGTCGTGCGGACGTTCATCAAGAACAGGAACAAAATGATAACGACCAATATCACACCATCTCGCAACGCTTCTTCAACGTTCTTAATCGCACGATCTATGAACGATTTTTGTGAGTAAGTTGTTTCGATACGTACGCCTGGTGAGAGCGAAGGTTTTATCTCTTCGAGAGCTGCGATGATGAAATCGGTCACAGCTCGAGTATCTGCGCCGGGCTGCTTGTTAATGGTTAGAACGACTGCAGGTCCACCGGAGAACGCAGAATCGCCTTCCCCCTTTCGTACAAATGCCGAACTGTCGCCGCGTTTCACTTGCGCACCCTCGCGTATCTCGGCGACTTGCGACAACAATACCGGACGGCCTTCCCGAATCGTGATCGGTATATCTTGTAGATCGCCTACGGATTGGATCCGTCCAAGGGTGCGCACCAAGAACTCACTTGGCCCTTGCTGGTCCAGGTATCCACCGGTTCCATTCTCATTGCTCTTACGAACGGCCGCTTCGACTTCCGTGAGAGTTACACCGTAACGCGTCATCGAATCAGGGTTAACTAGCACTTGGAACTGCTTGCGTTCACCGCCCATGGTGAAGACCTGCGAAACCCCTGGGATAGTTAGTAAACGCTGTCGGACTATCCAATCCGCTTCCGTCCTCAGTGCCATCGGTGTAACGTTTGGATCATCGGTCCACATCCCTAACATCAGAATTTGTCCCATGATGGACGAGATCGGGGCGAGTTGTGGCTGAACGCCTGCTGGCAAGCGATCCTGAACCAACTGCATTCGCTCGGCCACGATCTGCCGGTCCGTGTATACGTCCGTGCCATATGCAAACTCAACGTAGATGACCGAGATACCTACGCCGGATGAGCTTCGAACTGCTTCAACTCCGTTAGCACCGTTGATCGTAGTTTCGATCGGAAAAGTTATCAACGTTTCGACTTCTTCAGGGGCCATCCCTGGTGCCTCTGTCATGATGACGACACGTGGACGATTTAAGTCGGGGAAAACGTCAATTGGCATTTGAAAAATTTGCCAACTGCCTATTCCGACGGCCCCTATTGCGATGGCGATGATTAGCAATTGCTGATGAAGCGAGAATTTGATGAGTGCATTTAACATTTGAGGGTGGCTCCGTGCTTAGTGGTTATGGCCTGCGTGCGGGTCTGTGCTAGCACCGGATTTGTTCTTGATTGCCATCTGCATCTGATGTGCAGAACGCAAGGCAATCACGTCGCCAGGATTGATCGCTCCGTCGCTTTCGATGACTACATATCGTTGATCACGGTACTTGACGTGTACCGCGACACGGTCAAAGTGATCGCCGTTCTGCTGGAACACGAACCAGTCGGCACCCTCTTTCACTGCAGCATCCACTGGCAGAACAATCTGCTGTTCCCAGAACTCAACAGGTATCCGAACCTCCAGTCGCTGCCCTACTCGATACTTCCAGGTCACAAAGCGCTGGCCCTCGGACGTCTTTTCATCTCGCAGCTTCATGTTCGGTAGATTGACGAAGAATGAAAGCGTTCGCGACTGAGCATCAACGGCGTTCGCAACGAAAGCCAATTTAAGGTCAACCAAATTCTCCTGGCCTGCAACTCCAGGAATGTTTGCTTCGATCGGCCAGCCGTTGGCAGCAGCGTTGCCGATCGCGGGAGCGTCTTGTTCGAATGCTTTTCCCTCGATGTAAAGCGATGAGTAGTCAGATAGCGTACAGAGGATTTCCCCGGAGCGCACCCCCTGTCCTTTCGATGCACTCAATCGTTCAACAATCAAGGGAGTCGCTTCTGGCATCACTGCTGGCTGATTCCTTAGCTGAAAGGAAGCTGGCAAAAATCGGCGGTCGCTCAACCGAAGATTGTTTTCGTCATGCATGTGGTTATCGATTTCAGGAGCAACGATCGTGAGGTCTCGGAGCAATCGTTGCTCGCGAACGATCGTTTCGATCTGCTCCTCGCTGAGTCCATGCAACTTGAGTGCAGCCCGTTGTGCTGAGATCGAACTCTGCAGCTTCTGAAGGGCGTATTGCCGTTCAAGCAACACCTTACTTGCTACCGCACCGGATCGAGTCACTTCTTCCAATCGCGTAATCTCGCGTTGCTCAACAGCGACATCGGCCAAATTCTTCAGCAATTGCGTCTGGGTGTCTACAAGATCCTCATAGGTCAATCGAACTTCAAAAAGCATGTCACCAGGTACAACCGCTTCTCCGCTAACAGCATGCACATGCTGCACAATACCTACCATTGGTGACGAAACTTGGATATCCGTGCGACCAGGCTTGGCTACAACGATCGCTGGAACAGTAACGGTTCGGTAGAAATTGGAGAGTTCAATTGGCCGAAGATACTGGGCAGTTAGTCCCAAATTCTTGAGTGATTGCGAAGTCAACTCAAGCGAGGTCTTTTCTGCGTGTCCAGCGTGGTCGTGACCGTGTTCGTCGTGAGCATGGTCATGCTCATCGTCTGCATGAGATTCCCCTCCGCCACCTTCACGCGCCGACTCCCTACGAGCCGCCACAGTACTGTCAATCCATCCATTTAAGGCAGGCCACCACTTTGGATACAATAGCGCAGCGAATCCGACTAACAGTAAACCCATGATCCATCTGGTCCGTGAGTCGCTAAAAATCGCTTGGAATGAGAGTTTGTTCATAAGGTACTCAACAATTGAAAGATCCGTTTATCCGATGACAGTGAGCAGCGTTGCGATGAAGCACGCTTCGAACGAGGAACCCGCTCAGGGGTCTACGACAGCAACTATGGAAGCCCAGTCAACCAGATCTGGGTGCGACATAACGATCGGTTGCGCGCAGCCTAAGCCAGATTGCTCTTGGGTAGCAGGAATTTAGCTACAGGTTTGGGCGGAAGAGGTGACGAACAACATTTGTTGATCGTGCAAATGGCCAATCAGATAAGCCATACTTGATGAACGGCGCGATTTTGAGGGGACATGGGCCAGCCACCTACATGCCAGATCCAAACAGAGCCCCCGTGCATGTCTGGCTTTTCCCAAAGCTCAACAGCCAACTTGAGCCAACATGCATCTGCCAAGAATTGCCTCGCGGCAGCGTTGGATGCGCTGGTCGAGACATCGAAGATACATCTTGTATTATCACAGTGATTCGAATGGCTATGCCCCTCGATTGGCTGTGAGTTGCATGCGCTATTTACGCAAGCCAGGCTTCGATGGGTCTCAGAATGTTCGTCGGATAAACTGTGCGCGTGGCCCTCACAAAGATAATGAGCATCCGTCGAATGGTCATCATGACTGCAAGCGTCCCCGGTCAAGATCTCGGTTTGTTCGTGCGTACAACTGCCATGCGTTAAACGGCAACCAAGCACTGCATGAACAGCGAAGGCGACGAGTGTCAACAAGCGAATGGCAAAAAACATGCAAAACCAACTCTTCCAAAGCATGCGATTGAAGTTGAAATCGACCACTCCAACACATGCTACGGCATTTACGATTTGACGACTAGCTCAGTCTGGAATGCATGCTAATCAGCCAGGCTTGTCCCTGCCCAAGGGCAACCCCTCTTAGGTCGTTATCTTCGTGGCGAGATTCAGAGCAGCTCTGGGTAAGTTCGCGTGCGCGTCGGACTCGATGTTGCTCGAGTTGATTATGTCCGAAACTCGGGTTTAATTTTACGGATCGTATTGAACAATAGTTCATGCCCGTCTTTGGAGACTTCAACCAATGCCTATCGACCATCATCTGACTTGATGACTCGCACGGAACCAACTGCAGAACGCGAGTTCTACTGCAGTGGCGTGGTGTGAATCTGTTCCCAGGCTGCTTGCCAGTCAAACTTTCTCTCGCGAAGGACCTTGCTCAGTGGTTGATCGTCCGCAATCGATTGGAATTCTGATTCCGGAATGACCCCTTGATCCTGATACTCGACGGCCAACTTCAGCAGCTGTTTGCGAAAGTGAATTAGTGTATTCGCATGTTCCACTGAACCTGCGAGGTTATTCATTTCATAGGGGTCTTGTTGAAGGTCGTAAAGTTCTTCGGGTGCCTGGGAGTTGCTCCAGATCTGCTGATGATAGCCTGACAGTTTTCCCGCATCCGCTAACTTTTTCCAGGCCTTCCATGATTCTATCTGCATCGGATACTTCGCGTACGGAGCGGCAGGTTGGTCCGGGAAAAATCGTCGAATGTACTTGATGCCGCCATCGGTTAGCCCACGCCTCATACTCGATTCTTCATCAAATCGATCGCCATACAAATAGACCAGCGCGTTGTTAGCGGGGGCGACGCGGTTTGCTCCGAGAAAGGCTCGGCCTTGCATACCATCAGGAATCTCGCTGCCGACGATACTCAGCAAAGTCGGTGCGAAGTCCACAAACGAAACCAGTTCAGTAACTTTTTCGGCGGGTTTCCAAGGAGAGAGCTCTTGCCATCGTTCGGGAATGTGAACGATCAGCGGAACCTTGACCCCAGTATCTTCTAAATAACGTTTACCGCGGGGAGTGGGGCCGCCATGATCCGCAAAGTAAAACACGATTGTGTTGTCGGCCAGGCCGTTGTGCTTCAACTCATCCAGAATTTCACCAACTCGACGATCCATCGAAGTCATCAAGTCATGATAGATTGCTAGGTCATTGCGAACTTCGTGACAGTCTGGCAAATACGGGGGAACGATTACGTCACGGGGATCGACTCGCGGTTCCTGAGGGATATGTCCCTGCTCCCTGTTCGTTTGAATTTTCTCCGGAAACATGTTGCTTTCGTGTGTCCGTTCGATGTTGAAAACGGCAAGGAAGGGTTTGTCCTGCGGGCGGTTGCGGTAATGAGCTTTGCCGGAACACTCATCCCAGATCGACTTGTCATCTCCCTTGAAATTGAAATCAGTCTTGGCATTATTCGTGCAATAATAACCAGCTCGCCTCAGGTGAGTCACGTACGGGACGAACTTTTCCTCGATCGGATACCGGCTACGCATATGATGCGTTCCTGCGGTAACGGCATAGCTTCCAAGGAGCAGTGTCGAACGAGCAACGGCACATACTGCAGCGTTGGAGTAAGCGTTCTGGAATTGGATTCCGGATTTTGAAAGCATGTCCAGATTGGGAGTTTGTGCCTGCGAGTTTCCGTAGGATCTGAGCCAGAAAGAACTGTTGTCCTCGCTGGTGATCCATAGGATGTTAGGGCGATCCGCTCGTTCCCTTGGACTTGGTTTCAGACGTTCATTCGCCTCGGACTGCTTGGTCACAAGGCAGCCGAAAAGAAACAACCCAATCAAGACCTTCCATTGGAATCTGCTGAGAAGATGCATGCTTAAAATTTCGGTTTCGAGGATTAGCTTGGTTTGTTGGTGAGTCAGTGCGGAGTTTGGAGCAAGATAAAATTCGTCGGAACATCCTACTTCTGCGTTTCAGACTTCTCGCGACTGCCCTTTTTTTGGTTTGCCTTCTCGTTTCCCAGTTGCCCCTCTTTTTTGAGCACGCCTTTCTTCAGCGTAACCAACTCGGTCGGCTCGTGCTCCCGATCCATGATTGCGATGATCGTTTTGACAACGTCGGGATTGGAAGAAGAAATCTCCTGCGACTCCGCCGGATCTTTCTTCAGGTTATACAATTCAAAACGGGTTTGGTCTGGCTTCTGCAGATTCTGTCTTACACCTTTCCAGTCTTTCATCAAGACGGCCTGCTTACCTCCCTGTTCGTGGAACTCCCAATACAAAAATTCGTGAACGACCTGACCTGGTCGACCAAGCAATGTCGATGCGAATGAGATACCATCGGTCTTGGCCATCGCCGGTAGGCTGGCAAGCTCCAAAGCCGTCGCCGGAAAATCCCAGAACGCGGCGACATGATCCGAGCGGACGCCGGCTTGAATCGTTCCGGGCCACCAGGCGAAAGTCGGAACGCGAATGCCTCCTTCGTACAAATCTCGTTTATTGCCACGGAAGGGGCCGCTGGAGTTGAGTGTTTTGGGATTCTTGCCACCCTCCTGATGCGGGCCATTGTCGCTGGTGAAAATGACAAGCGTGTTTTCAGCTACTCCCAGTTCCTGTAGCTTATCAATCACTCTTCCAACGCCATGATCGAGCTGAGTGACCATTCCGGCAAATGTCGCAACAGGATTTTCGTTCGCCCGGTAGTGCTGACCGTCTGCGAAGGGAGTCTCATTGAACTTGCCCAAATAGGGCTTCACGAATTCATCGGGTGCTGCAAGGTCGGCATGCGGCTGTTGCAACGAAAGGTGCAGGAAAAAAGGCCCATTGGGGGCGGAGGCATCAAGCCATTTCAGCGTGTCATCAATGAACAACTCGCCCGAATTCTGGTCACCTTGTTTGCCATGATTGTTCGGATAGCTAACTTCTTCGCCGTTGCGAATCAGGGTCTGAGGGTAGTGTCGATGAGCGGCTCCATGACTGAGAAAGCCGAAGAAGTGATCGAAGCCCTTGCGGTTTGGGAGGGCTAGGTCATCGCTGTTGCAGGCTAGTCCAGACTTGCCGATCATCGCTGTTTGATAGCCCGCTTCCTTGAGCATGGTTGCAATGGTGCGATCGAGCGGGTCTTCGCGAAATTGAACTGTACCATTGAACCTCTGCCAGACGTGACCGGTGTGCATGCCCGTTAGGAAAGTAGCTCGGGAAGGAGCACAGACGGTGCAGCCGGAATAGAACTGGTTGAATACCATTCCCTGTTTTGCCAGTTGGTCCAGTCGCGGCGTTTTGATTTCTTTTTGACCGTTGAATCCAACATCACCCCATCCGAGGTCGTCCGCCATAATGAAAATGATATTGGGTTTGGCGGATCCAGGTGCTGTCTGAGCCATGACGTCAGGTTGGATGATGAAACCTCCAATCAAACACAGCCCAATCATGACGAGCGGTGAAAATCCAGCATCGTTTCGGAGATTCCTGAGTATCGTTAGCGCCTTCATTGGGAGTCCTTGGAAACAAAAGGTCTTTTACAATATGTGAGCGTGATTTTACTGTAGCCGTTGACGAATTGGGGAAAGAAACAATGACACTGGGGAACAAACAAGGACACAGCTTTTGTTTTTCTCTTCGTTGCTGATGAGGGCAAGGATTTACTGGCCTCTGAACTGAGGAAGTTCATGCAAATCGAACCTAGTGCGTAGCCACTGCTGCCTCGTTTTGAAGTTGCGCCGATTGCATTGAGGGCCGAAGGCTCGACACATCCTCTGCCGGTGCCGAGAGGCACAGATATTATAACCCCAAGGATTTCAAGCCCTGAAGGGGCGACATCCGATGGAGTGTGTCGCCCCTTCAGGGCTTGTCTCTCCATTGGGCTTCCCGCCGTGGCTTATCAGCCACGGCTAGGGGTGTATCGGCCTTTCAGGCCTAAATGCACTAGAAACTCGAGCTAGCTTAGTTCTGCGATTGAAAAATGCAGAAGCGGCATTGATCTTCTCAGGTCTTTCGATGCTACTTGCTGTGGTGTTCGCAACGCTGAACCACCGCGAGTCGATCAGTAAAATTGTGCATATTTCGATCGCGATAATCATGGTCCTGATTATCGTAGTTTTGCTTTTTGGGTACGATTGGACACGGTAGCAGAGAACGAGAAAGCCCGTGACGTAAATCAGATTGAGCGGCAACAGAACGGACGATTCACATCATGATGCCAAGTAATACGAACGAACAGATCGAATTCTTTAAAACACTCGCCGAAGGGGACCATGGAAAGATACGTGCATTTGCATTGATGAATCCTGGGATTCTTGACAGCTTTGACTATCGCAATTTTGGGGCGACGCCGTTGACCTGGGCCTGCTTCGGTAACCGACGGGAGCTCGTTGAGTTGCTAGTCGATCTCGGGGCCGATCCGAACCGACGAAGCGATTGGTATATGGGGCCATGGAGTCCGCTGCACTGTGCCATTTTTCGTGGCGACAAAGAACTTGCAAAGTTTCTGCTTTCCAAAGGAGCTGTCATGGATGTCCATTCCGCAGCGGGACTTGGGGATTGCGAAACCGTTTGCAAGTTACTTGACGCAGAGCCCGGCCGAGTCAATGAACCAGGTGGCGATGGCTGCATGCCGATGCACTTTGCGGATAATGTAGATGTTGCGAAGCTATTACTTGATCGAGGTGCCGAAATCGACGGTCGGTGTATTGACCACTATAGCACTCCGGTTCAGTACCTTTGCACATCTCGCCCCGATGTTGCTCGGTTCCTGCTATCGATGGGAGCACAGGCCGACATCATTTCGTCCGCTGCTTGTGGCGACGTTGACTCCATTGAGAAATTGGTAAAGGAGGATGCGGATGTCATTCTCGTTACCATCAACCAGAAGTTCTTCCCGCCAGGAACGTCTCACAACGTGCATAACATCATGACTTTTTCGATCGGTCAGAATGCGACTCCATTGCATGCAGCTGCGAAAGGCAATCGCCCAGAAGTAATCCCGCCACTTGTGAAACATGGGTTATCACCCAATGTTCGGGGTGGTTACGATGCGTCAACCCCATTGCATCTAGCGGCCTGGAGCAATTGTAAGGAATCGGCAATTGCATTGTTGGAAAACAGAGCGGACATTGAAGCAAGGTCGGGGAAGATGCACAACAACACTCCAGCGGGTTGGGCGATTGTGGCGGGTGCCGATATGGTTTTTGAACTATTGATGGATAGGGGCGCACATTGCCACCCTTGGTTTTTAGAGGATGCACGTGCTGCGTGCGCTGGCCACTTCGATCAAGTGAGTAGGGCTTCCATGAATCAGAGGACTCGCATTCTATCGCTTCTGGAACCTAAGTAGTCATTGAAGTCAAGCGTCTGAAAAAGCTACGGGAAAGAATTGAAGAAGGAACGTTGTTTCGACAGGCTGTTGCATCACCGAGACGAGAACCACGCGAACTCGCCCAATTTTTCTTTCCAAGGTCTGTCGTAGCTTATCACCGTGCTGCATGCTGGCAAAGCGACGACCGTGGGATACGCTGTCAGTCGCAATGTGAATGAGATCAATCGCAATCTCCTGGTGTTTTGATCGCCACCGTATTAGGACTTCCCCCCTCCCCAGCCTCGCTATCGCGGGCTGACCCTACCCAAACTGCGTTTGGGGAGGGTGAAGTTGGTGGTAACCAGTGTGAACCATCAATATTTTTTTCTTTTTGTGTCATGAATTGAGTTGCTCGGCTAAGTATAAACGGGCGACAAACGTTTTCGCTGGATTCTAACTTGCTGGAACTATGGACGAACAATCACAACAAGCGATTCGATACTGGACGCTGGCGCAGCCGGCAGTATCCGCATATGTCGCGGCTGTCGTTCGGGATTTCCGAGATCGGGACGATGTCCTACAGTCAATTTCCGTTGCAGTACTAGAGTCGTTTTCTTCCTTTGACACTACTCGGCCCTTCGTGGCTTGGGCTATGGGAATCGCTCGAAAACAAATCGGTACCTACCTGCGCGAGCGAAAGCGCAATCGATTGGTCTTTGATGCGGAAACTATTGACTCGCTCGCCGTGGCCTATGAACAGGTTGAATCGGAACAGACTCGCAAGCTTGACTCGCTCCACGAATGCCTGTCCAAGCTGGAAGGTCGTGCCCGTCAATTGTGTGAACTGCGATATCAGAACGATTTGAAACCATTAGCGATCGCTTCGTTGCTAGGCATGACGCCGAACACGGTTGCCAAGTCGCTTCAACGTATTCGCGATCAACTGCGACAGTGTATTGATCGTCATGCCGCGATCGATGGAGGACATTCGTGATGAGTGACCCTCGAGAACTTATCGATGGCTATTTCGATGATACCTTGACTGCTGAGCAGCTTGAAGCATTGAGTCATTGGATCAAGGCAGCCCCGACGAACGCTCTCACTTTTGCAAATGCTTCATTACTTCACGACCGCCTGTATAGCACGCTCGCAATCGCTGACAAAGCTCCTTCCAACTTCACCCTCCCTCGGGAGAGTCGCGGAGGAGATTACGACGACGCGGGTGAGGGCTACGATGGCGACTTGGTTGACCATGCGAACCCCTCCCCGAAGGCTCGTTCCTCGCCTTCGACCCTCCCGGGGGAGGGTGAAAAAACCATGCCTTCGACCCTCCCGGGGGAGGGTGAAGCAGAGACGCATTGGGCTATCTCGACTTCAAGTCCAAATAAACCTGGCAAGACGGAGCGAGCTCTGCTTTGGAAAACAACGGCGGCGGCAGCGGTGCTCGTTGCTGGGCTTGTAATACTCTGGTTTAGTATCGGTACGCCATCGGCTTCAGCCGCAATTCGTGAACTCGATCGAATCATCGTTAACAGTATTCGGCCAAAAGATCGAACCTATGAGATCGTTGTAGAAGACATCGCAAAAGAACGCCAAGGTAATCGCCCGGAGACACGTCGACCGCCCAAGCCGCCGCTGGACGGAGCCACTTTGCACGTGCGATCAAATAACCAGTTTGTGCTCCTGCGCAAAACGCAGGAAGGATTGCCGTTCATCACTGGCAGCAACGGTCAACAAAGCTGGGCAGTCAACCCACGAGGACCAGTCAGGGTCAGTTCGGATATCCATCGCTTCGATCATGATCTACCTGGACACGAGACCTCGATCCCTCTTACGAACCTGCACGAGGGACTCCAGCAACTCAAGCGTGCTTACAACCTGACTTTCTCTACGCTCGGTCCAGAAGAGGTTGCCCCTGAACAAGGCCACGACGCACGTTTATTAATTGCCGTGAAGAAGCCAAGAGAGCGAGGGCCTCAGCGTGTTGAAATCGTCTACGATTTAACGACAGGACAAATCCTTCGCATGCGTTTCGTTCAGATGCCCTATGGCCCGGACCGCCTGGATCTACGCTTGTCGCTGCTCAGCGAAAAGGAATTGGAAGCAGATTTCTTCGAGCACACAAGCCATCACGCCCCGGACCGCAAGATTGAAATGGAGAATTGATAATGAAATGGATGATGCAAATTGCGAAGCTTATTATGGCTCTACATGCCATATACATTTTGAGTGGTTTGCCCGCACAATCAGCTGAGCGGCCCAATTTCATCTTTATGCTATCCGATGACCAAGGATGGAACGGATTGTCAATTGCTATGCATCCTGAAGTGGCAGGTTCGAAAGGCGAAATCTTCCACACGCCCAATCTAGAGCGATTGGCCTCGCAAGGCATGCGATTCTCGTCAGCCTATGCCCCAGCGCCGGTTTGTTCACCTACTCGTATCTGTCTTCAAACGGGGAAGAGCCCTGCTCAGCTTCATTGGACTAAAGCAGCGCCGGCAGTCACTGGCCGAAAGTTGACCGAACCACGCTTGATCAAAGATATGAGCAAAGAGGAAATCACCATTGGCGAACTCTTGAAAAATGCCGGCTACACCACAGCCCACTATGGCAAATGGCATATTGCTGGGGGAGGACCAGGCGCTCATGGATACGACGAACACGATGGCGATACTGGGAATGAAAACGCATTTAAATATACAGACCCCAATCCCGTCGACATTTTCGGAATGGCCGAGCGTGCAACCAAGTTTATGGAAAAGAGCCAACAGGCCAACAAGCCTTTTTACATTCAGCTGTCCTGGAATGCACTTCATGCAGCAGAATTGGCCAACAAAGCCACATTGGCGAAGTATGAAAAGCTCTCAACGAGAAATGCAAGGCAAGCTGCCACCGCGGCAATCACGGAAGATCTTGACTCAGGCGTTGGCAAGGTGATGGAAGCTGTCGAGCGATTGGGACTCAGCAAAAACACATACATCATTTACATGTCCGACAACGGTTCAGGCAGTGGCGGGCGGCGCGGCGGACTCAGCGGTGGCAAAGGTTCTCTCTGGGAGGGCGGTATTCGCGTGCCTCTCATCGTCCGTGGGCCTGGAGTTGATGCAAATTCTTGGTGTCATACTCCCGTAGTCGGATACGATATGCTTCCGACTTTCTGTGCACTTGCAGGAATACCTGCTACGAAATTGCCCAATGGTCTTGAAGGTGGAAGCATCACGAGTTTGCTTCACACTAACGGCGAAGGTTCCGTGGAACGGCAGCGTGAAGAGATTGTATTTCACTTTCCACATTATCAAAGCGATGATGGGCCACATTCAGCGATTCGTCTTGGGAACCTTAAGTTGATGCATTTCTACGAAGATGATCGCATCGCTTTATTTGACCTTGCTAAGGACATCAGCGAACGAAATGACTTGGCCCAACAAATGCCCCGTGTAGCTCAAATGCTGAAAGGTCGATTGGACCAGTATTTGGTTGCCATCAACGCCCAATTGCCAACGCTTAATCCGAATTTTGATTCTTCCAAGCCAGTTGCGCCACGTACATCCAAACGACGATGAGAACCAGCAAATATAAAAACAAGAAACAAGAAAAAGTACGTGGTCATTTAGGAGAAACAATGAATCATCAAAAAGTTTTTGAGAGTCTCATAGGGATCGCACTTCTCTTCACCGGAGCGGTTTCACAAGCCCACGAAGGTCACGAGCATGGTCCGACCGATCCGAGCGTCCGGGCATTTACTTTTGCAGACACAGGAGCACATATCCATGGTGCTTACATGGCTTCGCGCGATGGTAAGGTACAAGTCCGCCGGACGGATGGAACTGTTGTCTCACTTGAGATCGAGAAACTTACGGTCTTGGACAAGAAATGGATTGAGAAAAAGGCCGCGCAGGTGAAGGAGATCAATGAGAATACCATGCCAAGCAACAGTTCAATAAAACTTGTAGTCGCCAATGTGCCAAGCAGACCAGCGATCGCGGAAACATTCGAGCCTTTCGCAAAGCTCAAAGCTATCCAATACCGACAAGATGACAAGTTCTTTTACGTTGAATCCAACTCAATGCCCGATCATCGCATGATGGTTGGAATCACGGCATGGCAACAGCAAGTTCCGATTCCTCAACCCTATTTTGGCGATAACGCTTGGCGAATTCCGCTCGAACCTGTAGTTGCAAAGAATCCCATGTCGGCCAAGTCACACTTCTTTCGAGGTGCAATTGCATTGGCCGCTAATGGAGTTCCGATCTTTAATCCGATCAAGAATGACGGACGGACTGATACGCTTCTTGCGGGCGAACTGGACGAGTTTGGCGGCCACTGTGGTCGTGGGGATGATTACCACTATCATATCGCCCCCACACATTTGCAACAGATTGTCGGCAAAGACAAACCGATCGCTTACGCGCTCGATGGTTATCCCATTTACGGTTACACCGAACCGGACGGTTCGGAGGTCCGAGGGCTCGACGTGTTCAACGGGCATTCCACACCAGAACTCGGTTACCATTATCATGCGACCAAGAGTTACCCCTATCTCAACGGCGGATTCCATGGTGAAGTGAAGGAAGTCGATGGTCAAGTAGACCCACAACCAAGAGCTGGTGGAGTGCGAGAAGCATTGCCGCCGCTGCGAGGAGCGAAGATTACAGGCTTTGAGTCGAAGGACAACAAGAGCTTTAGTCTCAAGGTTGAAGTTGGCCGCGAGACTCGGTATGTCAATTACCTTCTCAACGAGAACGGTTCGGTGAAATTTGACTTTGTGGATGGGAATGGCAGGGTGAAGTCCGAGACCTACTCACCACGACAACGCGGCCCAGGAGCTGGCGGCGGAGAACGAAGAGGTGGTCCTGGTGGCGGTAATGATCGACCGCCACGCAATGCACCACCTCGCAACGAACCACCGCGTAGAGAGCCGCCCCCACCACGCAATGCACTTCAAAAGGACACAACATCGCCTAAGTCCAGTACTGGCTTTATTCTATCAAGTACGGCAATCGGCAGTGATGGACGCATTTCGTCCGAGTTCACCTGCGATGGCAAAAGTGCATCGCCGCCGATTACATGGAAAGGTGCTCCAATTGGAACCAAGTCGGTTGCAATCAGTCTTTGGCATACTGCGCCGGATCAAGAGAAATCATATTGGTTGGTCTATAACATTCCTACGACTGTGGATCATCTCGACAAGAATGACAAAACGACGGGCACCGTCGGCTTGAACGACAGGAAGAAGTCCGGCTACGACCCCATGTGTTCGAAGGGCCCTGGGCCGAAGACATATCATATCACTCTTTATGCTCTTTCAACAGAAGTTAAGATCGCAAAGGGTAGCGACAATCGCGCCGCCTTCCTGAAGGCGATCAAGGACGTCACGCTGGCGGAAACGACTTTGGATTTTGTTTACGAGCGAGCGAAGTGAAGCCCCTCCCCGGAGCCTCGTTCCTCGTCTTCGACCCTCCCCGGGGGAGGGTTAATGAAAATTGCCCTTACACACCGGAGACCACCACATTGCTAAAATTAACCCTCCCCTATGGGGAGGGTCGGATGCGAGGAACGAGCAGACGGGGAGGGGAAGACGTCAGCTATTCGAATCAGATCAATCAAAATGCCAACCGCCGCACCTTCGAGCGCGATCAAGGTGGTTTGGTATGAAGGCAGTCCTCCCCTCCCCGAAGCCTTGTTCCTCGGCTTCGCCCCTCCCCGAGGGAGGGTTAAAAGAGCTCGCCCTTACCCACCGGAGACCACCACGCTGTTAAAATTAACCCTCCCCTGTGGGGAGGGTCGGCTGCGAGGAACGAGCAGCCGGGGAGGGGACGACGTCACTTATTCAAAATTAACAGAACAGAATGACCAACCGCCGCATCTTCAACGCACGCGAAAATCGTAAACGCAGCACGACCTCCGAGGGATTGCTATGGAGTGTCCTAAGGGCCAATCAACTTTGCAATTTGAAATTTCGACGCGAACATCCTATTGGGAACTTTATCGCCGACTTCGCTTGCGAAGCAAAGAAGTTGGTCGTGGAGATCGATGGTGGTTACCACGACCAGATAGGAGAGCAAGACATCGAACGTGAGGGAAGACTGAGAGCTCTCGGTTGGGATGTGATCCGCTTCACGGATGAAGAGGTTGAACAAGACGCGGAAGCTGTGGCACACGCGATCGCCAAGCATCTGCAGTTGGAGTATTCGTTTAATAAACGGAATGGCGGTGGTTCGGGTATGAAGGTACTCGGCCCCTCCCCGAAGCCTCGTTCCTCGTCTTCGACCCTCCCGGGGGAGGGTTAAAAGAGCTAGCCCTTACACACAGAAAACTAGCATGCCACTAAAATCAACCCTCCCCTATGGGGAGGGTCGGCTGCGAGGAACGAGCAGCCGGGGAGGGGCCGCTTCGTGCCATCGCAAAATATTGACTTCTTCCCTCACTAGCCCCTCTTACCAATAGTCCAGCCAAAGTGAGTCACTGATTGGCAACCCCTGTGGCGTTAAGCGAATGTGGCCTTGGTGCCACTCCAAAAACCCCAATTCGATGTGTTTGGGAATCTGCTGTGCGATGGCTTTTATGGCCTCAGATTCACCGACGCTAGCGAGCGCACTCCAGTCGATACCCTTTAGCTGACGCATACCGAAGATAAATCGCTCGCGAGTTCGTGTTGACCAGTCGAGTGCTTGCGACTCGGCGATGGGGGACAGCCCTGCCTCCATGCGTTGAAGATACTTGAGCGTGCTGCGATGATTGACCGTACGAGTACCATCCACATAGGCTGCAGCGCCTGGTCCAAAGCCCAGCCAGGAATCACCCTGCCAGTAAGTCTGGTTGTGGATGCACTCGCTTCCTGGTTTTGCAAAATTCGAAACTTCGTAGTGAATCATGCCGTGCTGCGTGAGTGTTTCAATAGCGTAGAGATACATCTCCAACTCGACCTCTTCCGTAACAGCAACAATCTGTCCCTTCTGCAGTTGCGACCAATAGTGAGCACCTTTCTCATAAGTTAGTCCATACGTGGATAGATGGCTTACACCGCGCGACGTAGCCATTCCCAAGTCGGATCGCCAAACTTGCATATCTTCACCGGGAACACCAAAGATCAAGTCAACCGAGACCTCATCGAACCACTGAGACGCGATATCGATAGAATTGGCAAGTTGGTCGCCGGTATGGTCGCGACCGAGTGTCTTCAGTTTGGAAGCATCAAACGACTGGCCACCCAAACTAATTCGGTTGATGCCTTGATCGCGAAGAAGTTGACAAAGAGTCGGATCGATGTCTTGCGGATTCGCTTCGATACTCCATTCTCCATCGTCGGCCGGTGGAAGCCATTGGCGGATCATCTCAAACAACCGTTCCATCGGTTCGCGTGGAAGCAGCGTTGGCGTTCCCCCACCAATGAAGATCGTTTTTACAGAGCGAGGATGACCAAGAGTCGTCAATTCTTTTGAAACGGCCTCTACATAGCGATCTACCAAATCCAACCGATTCGCGACTACCGTAAAATTACAGTAGGGACAGCGCGAATGGCAGAACGGAACATGGATATAGGCAGCCTTTGGAGATGACAAACTCTCTTTGGCACTGAGATTGATTTCCATAGTTCCGATGACGCGACAGTCGCTCCACCATGATGAGACCTTCAACGATGAATCTCAATCAGCGAGTTGCGGTGGAGCGATTTTTCTTTCTAGCAAGCGACAATGAAAGGACCCAAAACGACATTCTAGCATCTTCAGCTAGAAGTCCAATTGAACTCGCATGCACCATGCGTCTGTTTCCGATGCGATCATCTGATTCCCCAGAATGCTTCCGTTTCGGGTTGGGCGCGATTCGGCCCATGTATGAATGTAATTGACTACGCACTTGCAATACGGATTGACATACCAATTCAATCCCAGGGTCAAATTCTGCATCTCCCCACCGCGAATAGAATTGTCCGTCAGATCCAGATAGGACCAGCGTGCGGCAACTTCCCAAGCTCCAAAGCCCTGTCCGTTCTTGGAAAGGCTATTCAGCGGCATGACTCGGTCAATGGCACCAGCTTTGCGATCATAAGGACGGTGCTCCCCCGTCAAAAAGAAACCGATCTGCGAGTAACCGCCCCAAAGGAACCCATTGCCAACGGTGGATGTATCCACATGAGTTCCAATTGCTTCCGACTGCCAGGACAGCGGCCCTCGAACCCATAATGCTTCGGTTCCAAAGCTCTGTGCCAAGCTCGTGCCGTTCAACACACCCGTGTCCACAAAGGAGGGAGTTCCATTGGCCACATCAGGAACCGCCAATCCACTGGTGCCAATCGGTTCGCCAGCAGGCACGACGAATTCGCCCACGAAAACCTCAGGAATGCTTCGAAAACGGGCTCGTTCGTTAGGGGGTGCATTCAAAAAGTAACCAGCTCCCAAATGCAAGTAGTCTTCCCCGGCGGCGTTATCATGCCAAAGCAGATGCGTGATCCTGCCTGCCAACCCGTTGCCTCCATCGGTGCTTATTGATCCCCCAAACTGATCCTGCCCCGTTCGGAAATAGGAAGCAGCCCATGTCCAATTGAGATCTTCGGAGTGGTCGTAGAAGCCGATACCCAAGTGACGAAAAGGAGTGAACGCCTGAAAGGTCCCGGCCCTTTCCGCAAAGGTCGTGTACCGAAAACTACTGACGACCTCCAGCGAGAAAGGCTGCTTCCACTGACCGATACGAACCGTTCCTAATGGACCAGCGTCCTTGAAATCGACCCACAAATCCGTGAAGGTCGGGCGTCCAAACGCGGCAAAGTCCATTTGCATGAAGTAGTCCATGCGGTCGGTCACGGCCCCTTTCGCCCCCAGTCGAGCGCGGCGAAAATCGGCACCACTTTCGATGCGTCCATAGGCCTCGCGGCTAGCGTCATCTTGGTTGAATGCGACCCCGTCAGCCTGGAAGACTCCGCTGATCGCGACGCTGGGTAGCTTCGGCTTAGGAACTTCTTTCTGTTTGTTCGCGCTCTCCAGCTTGGCAATCTGTTCACGCAACTCATGCGATTGCAATTCCATAGCCTGCATTCGCTGTTCGAGGTCCGTTGGAGCCACTTCGCTGACCAACACCTCGTTGGGTTGCTGAAATGATAAATCAGATGCTGGCACCAATTGCGCTTGGCCCCATGATGCAGCCAAGAAAAAATTAGCAATAAGGCCAAGGCAGATGATAGTACGTCGACAAAACATGTTTTGCTAGCATCCGCTCTGCGTTGTGATTCCCTCGAACATTTCAAGATGGTCGGAAGGAGCTATCTCCTCGGGATGTTAGCTTATCGAACTTTGCGCCTAGGTAAGTTAAGCCAACCTGCGTAAGTTAGAATCGATCTCTGCCGAGCGTACACCATTCGGCCCCTTTACACGTCGATGGACAATGACATTCGTGCTGAATAGTGCAACCATCGTTTGCTGGGGTTTCTAGATAACGTATGATCGCTGGAATTGATGTTTTATCGAGTCCTCATGATCACATCCATCCCTTGGTAGTAGCATGCTTCCACTGTCTATAAAAAGCCGATCGCAGCTTTTGGTTGTTCTGATTGCTTTGAGTTTCCATTGCCCACTCAGTGCCCAGGAGCGACCGAACGCAGCGCCTGTAAAATTGGTTTTGGCACACTACATGCCTTGGTTTGAAGCGAAACCAATCAGTCCGAAATGGGGTTGGCATTGGACCATGGGGAGATTCGATCCAGAAAAGAAGATCGATCAGCGTAGTGAATTAGCATCGCACTATTACCCATTGATAGGGCCTTATGATTCGGGCGATCTTGATGTGATCGAATATCAATTGTTAACGATGAAGCTTGCTGGTATCGACGGAGTTATCGTAGATTGGTATGGCCTGACCAACTTCCGCGATTACGCAATTTTGCATCGCAATACAACTCGGCTTTTGGAGTCGGCGGAGCGGCTCAAGATGAAGTTTGCGATCTGTTACGAGGACCAGACAATCCCGGCACTCGTGGAAGCAAAACGTATCCAGAATGAAAATCGAACATCGCATGCAGCCAGCGAAATTCAGTGGCTCAGCAAATACTGGTTCCAATCGCCGAGTTATGTACGGGTGGATGGCAAACCATTGTTGCTGTCGTTCGGTCAAACTGGGTTATCCGATGCCGAATGGTCCGATTGCCTTGCTCAAGCGAAGACGCCTGTGACGTACATCAGTCAGCACCACCGACGCGCAGCAGCGGTTGGAGCGTTTGATTGGCCTGTGCCGAGCGATGCGTTGAATGCTCTGAAGAGATTTCAAAAGGAATCCAAAAATTGGAAGCATGCGATACCCGTGGCGTTTCCTCGATTTGTCGATTTCTATGCCGAAGCAAAAATCGGCAAGAGCTACGGCCGGATTGAGGATAACCAAGGAAAATCATTCCGAACAATGCTAAAACAAAGCCTTCAATCGAACGCTTCTGTTGTTCAGCTTGCAACCTGGAACGATTGGGGGGAAGGAACTCAGATTGAGCCCAGTGTCGAGTTTGGCTATCGAGATCTTGAAACCGTTCAAGTATTGCGACGCCAAACGATCGATCCTCAATTTGCCAATCAGCCCGAAGATTTACGACTGCCGCTTCGGGTGCTCCAAGGTAGAAGAATGGCAAATGCTGATATAGATCGACTCGATCGAGTTGTGCAAGCAATCGTTGACGACAAGCTGAGCCAAGCTCGTGATTCACTGAGTGAGATTCAAGAATGATTAAGGATGAATGTTGACTGGACTCCCTGCGTCATCGCAAGAAGCATTTTGCGGATGCGGGCGAATTCCAAGCATGCTGTTGCTCCAAGGGTATGTAAACTACTTCTTCGCGGTTGCTCCCTTAAGAAACAAATCGACAATTGCGTGAGCTAGCTCTGGAGTCAAATATCGCTTGGGTCGTGTTTTGCGAGAGAATAAGTTCAGCGGCTGGTCCACCATGCTACAGAACGAGAGCGCAAGAAATTCTGGATCGGAAGGGGAAAGCTCTCCTGAGTGAACGCCAACCTCCACGATTTCAACAACCAGCCGAAATCGCCTTTCGGTTAGCTTATCAAGGACTCCATCGATCTCAGGAACAACCGGTCCAAAGTACGTTTGAAACATCAGCCTGGGAACTCGGGGATCCGTACAACAGTGCTCAAAGGATGTTTTGACGAAGGCTAGCAGCTTACCCGTTACGCTTGGTTCGGCGGAGACAACTTCCACCAAACGATGGTGAGTTTCGCCATAATGCTGTTCAATCAAAGCTTGCAATAAAGATGCTTTGTCTGCAAAGTGATGATAAAGCGTTGGCTGAGTCACTTCAGAGGCTTGAAGGATCTCTCGAATGCCGGTGGCCGAGTATCCTCGTTGGGAGAATAGGGTCAACGCGGAATCGAGCAATCTCTGACGCGTTTTGGCGGAGGCTTCACTTCGTGTGCTCATGGTGTTGGGCCGACGTCCTTTCGATTTTGCTTCAGGTCGTGCCCCAAGTTGTCGAAGATGGTATGGATCAAGTCTTCAGTCTTGTCGGCAGTAAGCAGAAAGAAGCAGAAGAGCATTTCATCCGTGGTTCCTTCGCCCCAAGTAACTCGTTTCGGGGGTGACGATGGATTGGACGGGTTGTCTTCAGAATTATCAAAGACCGCCTCAACGACAACTTTGGTACCTGCCTTCAGGCGAATGGGTTGCTCGTAATAGTATTCATCTTGCCAGTTGTAATCCCACTTAGGGATATCGATTAACACCTCCAATTCTTTCTTGGGTTGAATCGCAGTCACTCGCATGGATTTTCCAAGAAGATGCATGTGAGGGACGATGCCCACCATGATTACATCTTTGGGGAGTGTGTAGGATGTCGAGCGTCGATAGTTCGCTTCGCCGGCAGGAATATCCATTTCATAGTTGGCCATCCAAATGCTACCAACAAGCTTTGCAGACTCTTTCAACGATACTTCTACCGGCTTGTTCACGAAATACAAACCAATTTCTGATTGATCGACTTCCACCTTGCCTGTTGGATGGTAGTGAACCTGCACGACCAGATCGCTTCCCTTCTTCAAATATCTTCCCATATCGTTGGGAAGTCGGCGTGCTGTGTTCCCGACAGACCAGCCCCCGAGCGCTCCGCTAGGCAAAAAGCCGGGGCCGCCAAAGTTGGAATAGCCAGGCTCGGCTGTTGCTGCATCGAGCTTCCTCGCCTGTCCCTTATCGTCAAGAAATAGAACCGCGTGATGAACCACTCGTTTGTTGCCCGGATGAAACTCAACGGCGGCCACTAACTTGTCCTTGGGAATGTCGATTGGCAGGACGAAATTCTGGAGCAGGTCCGGTCCGCTGGCAGGTACTGAGAACGGTTCCTGCATCTTCACCACAAGATCGGGAACGCCCAACTGCCACCCCTCTGCGAACTCTGCAGGCGGCGGTAGGTCTGCCTCGTCCCCTAGAGCACAGCCCTCGTCGACCCATTTGGCCAGCAGTTCCAGTTCGCGATCGCTCAACCATCGCTGTCCTACAAATCGATGCGCGGTTTCCGCTCCAGGAATCCACGGAGGCATGATTCGGCTCTGTGTGACCTCGACGATCATATTCGCCTGCGCTTTGGCTTGAGCGTAATTGGACAAGGCAAAAGGAGCGACTTGACCTGCACGATGACATGTCTCGCATCGCTGCTGCAATATCGGTGCAACATCGCGAGTGTACGTTATCTGACCGATCGATCCATCCGTTTGCGTTGACGGTAGCACGCAACCAACGGGCTTGGTTTGGGGAACCTTTGGCATTCTCCCAGCTGCCACTGCATCGATGGCATCCTGTAGATAGTGATTTTCGACATTCGCCCGTCTCCGACCAATAGATTGGTAAGCATTGTCGATCGCACCACGGTACACCAGCTCGCCAGCAGGATTCAACACAAAAGCTTCCGGAACATGAGTCGGCCCTAGACTCAGACTCATCAACATCGAAGAATCGAACAAAATGGGAAACGTTGATTTGTATTCAGCAAAGTGATTCGCCGCACTAACCCTTGTTGTATTCGGATCCGACACGACCCCATAGAGCTGCACACCTTGTGGCAAGGCTTTGGCAAGCCGATTGAGTTCAGTGATGTAAGAATTTGAAATCGGGCAGGTTGTCGATAGGAAAACGAAGGCCCGACTTACCTGGGAGTCATTCTGTGAAAGCATCTGCTGTTGGCCATCCAAATCCTGCAAATCAAACTGAAATTGAATTCTCTGCAAGTTTTGGCCAAATGCATACGATTGAAGTATGGCCATGCAAAAAATGAAAAACCCGGTTGCCATTCGTATAGGAATCACCGTTTCACTCCTCCGAACCCAAAAAAGCCGTTCAAATACCGAGTGGTAACTTCCACCTGCTGAAAGTATACCGATCGGTATACGATGAATCAAGCAGCTTCTAATAGGAAATTACTAGGTTTCACGCAATGTTTACCAAACGACCTGCCCGAATTCTTACGCATCAAGCCTTAGGCTGATCATTCATCAATAGCGGGAACGCTAAATGCCTGAATGAGGTAGGCGATCTCGGCATCGATTTCCGATGGATTCGAGAGCGTCGATGCAACTCTTCTTTGAACAAAGAATCGAAATCGTTTTCGAACTCGATGCAAAGCGACTCGGAATGCATTGGCGGTCCACTGCAGTTCCAGCCAGCGATCTGTCGAAACCTCATCGATTTGCGGCGAGATGATCGCAGTCTGAAGCAATTGGAATCGCTCCCGATCTTGGAAGCTGCCTGACGTGCCAAGATACTCGCTTCTTACCTCGTCGATGGATTGCTCGACAATCGCAATAGCCCATTCTCGATCGAAGAACGCTTCGGGTGGGAACGAAGCTAGGTCGGGCAGAGTCTCCGACAGGTTTCGATCTTGGGTCTCCGATTGCCCGCCATTCGTATGCGCTAGGTTCTCGGAAAGCGAAAGCGGTTGCGACCGACCACCTCGCTTGAGACGATGTTGCTGAAGATCATGATCGATTAGAAAATTTTTGACTGAAGCGAGCAAATAGCTTCGGAACTTGCCTTTCAATGGATCCGCCTGAGACAAATGGGACTCCGAGAGAAGCTTGGCAAAGTACGCCTGAGTCATGTCCTTTGCGTCCAGGCTAGCGTTTCCAATTGCGTTCGTCGGTCTCCGTTTCAGCCATCGTTCGACAAAGAACTCCACCGGACGATAGTACTGCAGGCACAGTTCCTCCAACGCGGTCCGTGCGGACGGACTTGAACCGAATGACTGAACGATTATCGTCCACTGTGTTGTTTGGAACTGATGGCTTGGGTTATCTTTCATGATTCTCGTCTAGCTCGAGCCTTAGCGTTCCATCGGACCAGTCGCTAATGCGATCGCCTTCTTCACCATGGTTAGATCACAGTCGACCGACAAGGTTGGATCTGCGGTCACAAGGCGAACAAGGCCGTCCTTCTCAATCTCAAAAATAGAACCTGGCCTACAATCGAAGACTTTGCCGTTGATTCGAATTTCCAATGTCTTTTGGGGATTGCGAAGAATTTGAATCCGCAGGTTCCTCTCAATCTCCAGGACTTCATCTTCCAGCCAAGCAAATGTGGATTGATTGCTGGTCGATCGAGAGATGGACGTCATTAGTCCGGAAAAGTAAACGACATAAGCAATCCG
Organism: Planctomycetaceae bacterium; assembly: GCA_027487485.1. Taxonomy (GTDB): domain Bacteria; phylum Planctomycetota; class Planctomycetia; order Pirellulales; family Pirellulaceae; genus JBKCUI01. The sequence continues at coordinate 60,084 of JAIYDN010000088.1, forward strand.
ATTATGCTCAACAACGCGGCTGAATGAACCGGAATCACTAACAAAAATGGAAGCCGTCGGCTTTTGCGAGGAAACCATAGCTGCAGGAGCAATCGCAGGTAAAGGCGGTTGACGGTTTCGCATGTTCCAAGTGAACAAAGCAAACGTTATTGAAATCGCTGCAATCGCAACCAAGAACATCAACGGAATGACTCTCATTTGTAACTTCCGCTGCTGCTGGTTGACCGCAACCATTCCGTCGAGAGTATCCGCGTTACCAAGCTCCTTTTTGACTCTGGACCAATTCCAATGGGTAGCTCCGATCGCTGTAACAATCCCCAGCACAACTGCGATGGGAAATACAGCAAGTGAGTAGGACCAGTTCAAAGAAGTTCGAAGCATCACCAGCGGAATAACGATGGTAGGTAGCGAGGCCAAGAACCCAAAGATCGCCATTTCGAACGGATGTTTCGGAAGCTGCTGGTCAAACTGAGCGGGGAATGGCTTTTGCTGAACTGCGGAGCAACACTTCAATATCTCGCCGTACCAGTGCAAGACTTGATCATTAAAGCTGGATGGTAGACCGACTCGGATTCCGTATGGAGCGATACAAAGAGTTCTGATCGCGGATCTGTTGGCATCAAATACATCGAGGCGAATGTAGTAGAGTCCGCACGGATTAACGATTGGTGGAAAAAGACCGAGCTCACAACGCTGGATGGATGCCAAGTCAATGTTATCTACTTCGCTGTTGATGCGAAGCGATAGGGAATGGTCGTTCAATTCGAGAAAGCCATTTTGTTTCCAAAGGAAAATTTTGTTCCACGATGACCGAAGATTATCGTACGAAGTGATAATCCCGCGCTCATGAAGGGTGAGCTTAGGCAATTTTGCTTGCGAAGTGGGACGTTCTAACGACATCGTAACAATCGATTGTCGTAGTTCACTTGCAGTCGAGTATCGCCGTGCGGGTTCCGCTTGTAGCGCCTTCATCACGATCGAATCGAGCCGAATATCAATCTCCACTTTGGACGAGGGTAGTTCGATGGATTTACCAGGCGTCTCCCCCGTCAACATCTCATAGAACACCACTCCCAGGGCATAGATGTCGGCTCGATGGTCGACCGACTGCGGCGAGGAAATTTGCTCCGGTGCCATGTATCTTGGCGTGCCCATCACTTTCGTAGCATCACCACCCTCCGATGCGGAATCTGGGCCGATACGATCGCGGCCGGCGACTTCGTTGGGGCTCGCATCAGAAGGAAGCGATTCTTTTCGAATCATGCGGGCGATACCAAAATCAACAATTTTGATTTGCCCAGCTTTATCCAGCAGGAGGTTCTCAGGTTTGATATCCCGGTGAACGATGCCACGATCGTGCGCGTACTGCAGCGCATCGCAAATGGTAGGAACGATATGCAAGGCTTGTTCGGGCGAAAGCTTCGCAACGCTCATCGCCTGGCGAAGATTCACTCCGTCCACGAATTCCATAAGAAGAAAGTAGAAACCATTCGCATAACCAAAGTCATGAACGGCGACAATGTTCGGATGGGAAAGCCCACCTAAGAGTTTTGCCTCCCGAGTGAACCGCACCGCAAAGTCAGGGTCTTCCGAATAATGCGGCGCCAGTATCTTTAGGGCAACGATGCGGTCCAGCGTCTGCTGGCGAACCTTGTACACCGCACCCATCCCGCCGTGGCCGACCAATTCCAAAATATCTAGATTAGGAAATGCTGTGGATAACACTTCAAGAGGCGGCGGAACCCAGCCCTTCGAACGCTCCGATTCTTGAGCGTTGGTTGGGTGCATCGCTTCTTGAAGCAAGCAAGCTGGGCATAGTCCGAAAGCAACCTTTTGGTCTGTTTTCAAGCCGCATTGAGGGCAATACTGGCTGGTTGACATGGTTAGTTCTCGCAGGATTCAATAGTAGTATGATTAGTTTAAGCCTAATCTTATCTACGAGAAACCCGCCGCTCGCATTACCGAAACCTTCCTTTATTTTCAGAGCGAACTAGAAAATCCACTTGTTACTTGCGTTTTCGCACTTCAAACTAGGGACATCATATAGAGCATTTCGCCACAAATTTGAGCACACCGCTCGTCGTATCGCTGGGCTTCCAGATCGGTGTCGTCGGCAACTTTAGGATCTTCGTACCGAATTGGCATGCGCAAATCGCATCCCATTACCAAGGGGCAAGCGTCATCTGCTTGCGAACACGTCATGACCGCACAGTAACCCATGCTTGGATTGGGTGCATCGTCGTAAGCCTTGGAAAAGCAAACCTGTGGCGTCGCGGAGTCCGAAGTGAAAACGCTGTAGCGAGGGTTGGACGCCGCAGGATCGTCGGCAACGATTTTGAGTCCGCATCGTTGCATGGCTGCGACCGCGCGAGGGTTGAATGCAGTCGCCTCCGTGCCCCCTGAATAGGTTTCAACTCCTTTCAATCCATAGAATTCGGCTGCAACTTGTGCCCAAATCTGCGAAAGGTGACTACGTCTTGAATTGTGAGTGCAAATGAAGGTTAGCTTGGCCGGTTCTAACTTCGACAGTTTTTCGCGAATGTAATCAGCAACTTTGGTAAGGTCGACCTTGCGTTCGCTCGGAATCACATCGAACCGGGTGGCTGCTTCTGTCAAGTATCGCTCAAGTTGGGAGTAGAAAACAGTTGCAGCGTCTCTCGATTTCACTATTGTCACCAAAGTATTCCTATTGTTTTGTCTATGCGTTCTATCGCGGGCCGAGTACGGGTTTTCCATGAAAAGTCATCTAAAATGGCAAACGCCGATACTTAACATAACGTGGCGGTTTTAACAAAGTCATTTAGCGAGTCAAGTTAATCGGACAGAAAAGAAAGTATCTTCGCACTTTCTTCAAGCAATAGGGCGAACCAATGTCATGGATTAAGATCGCTCACATCCATTTTGAACAAATCGTCAAAAGGGAGTGCTTGTCGACCGGCTTGCTCAGGTAATCATCGCAGCCGGCGTCTAAGCACTTTTGTCGGTCTTCTGCTAATGCATGAGCGGTGAGAGCAACAATCGGCATTTTGACGCCCTGGTCTCGTAGTGTTCGTGCAAGCATGTAACCGTCCATGATTGGCATTTGGATGTCAGTAAGCAAAAGACTGTAAGGCGTATTCAACTCGCTCGAGTGTTTCAGCATCTCCAGAGCTACCTGACCGTTTTCGGCAACCTCAACGGTAGCACCCGCTTTTCGAAGGAGGAACGAGATTAAGCGTTGATTATCTAGACCATCTTCGGCCAGCAGTATTCGTCCTTGAATCGAAATCTTCTCGCTTTTAACATCCACTACAGGGACGTTGTCGGTTTCGATTGATTTAACGTAAACCGATCCTACGGCTGGAATCAAAGGCAACTGCAAGCGGAAGCAAGACCCTTTGTCGATCTCTGTCCGCACGAGCAAAACATCCCCCCCCATGAGCATGGCTAGGCGACGGCTGATGGTTAAGCCAAGTCCCGTTCCACCATGTTTGCGTGAGACGGTATTGTCTGCCTGTTCAAATGCTTGGAACAGGGAATGGGATTTTTCCGCAACGATTCCTCGGCCCGTGTCTTCGATATCGATTATCAAGGAAGTATTTTCAAAGGCAGCTTCGATGCGGACGCTGATGGTGATGGATCCGGCTTCTGTGAATTTGACTGCGTTACCGACTAGATTCATCAGAATCTGGCGCAAGCGTGTTGGATCGCACATAATTCGATCCGGAACTGGCGTTACTAGTTTCGCGTTCAGCATGACTCCCTTTCCGGATGCCGACGTGCGAAGAATTCTTGCCACTTCAGAAAGTAAGTCGATCAACGGCGTTTCGATAAACTCAAGCGTTGTTTTGTCCGCTTCGATCTTGGACAAATCCAAAATGTCGTTGATGATGGAAAGTAGGTGTTTCCCTGCGCTGGAGATTGTATCGAGGTCATGAATCCAATGCTGAGGAGCGGTGAATTCTTCGTCGCCTCGCAACACGTCTGCAAAGCCAAGAATGGCGGTCAGCGGTGTGCGAATTTCGTGGCTCATGTTTGCAAGGAACTCGCTCTTGGCATGATTGGCGGAATCGGCTTGCATGCGAGCGGCTTTCAAGGCTTGTTCGCGTTCCACTTCGGCGGTTACGTCTGCCAATGTCCCGTAGAGTTCAACAATTTTGCCGTCCGAATCTCGCCGCGATCGCCCCTCGCATCGTACATAGCGAACATCCGATTCCGAGTTTAGAACGCGAACATCTAGCGAATACGAAGTTCCTTCTGTCGACGCAGCTTGGAGAGCTACATTCAGTTTGGCCGCATCTTCTGGATGGAAAGTGTCAAGCATCAATTGGCAATCCGGTTGCGCCTGCGACAGCTCCAACCCGAAAATTCTATACATTTGATTTGACCAATGGTGCGTGTTGGTGAGCATGTCCTGGGACCAACTGCCGATGCGTGCCAACGTCTGTGCCTCCTCCAAGCGAGACTTGGCATCTTGCAATTCCATGGCTGCTTCGTGCGTCTCAGTGACTTCTTTCATGTAACTGTGCCATAACGTGGAACCATCTGGTTCACGCTCGGGAACTGCATCGAAAGAAATCCATCGTATTGATCCGTCATTATCCTTGACGCGGAATTCTCGACTCAGAGGAGTCAGGTTCTCGGCTGAGTTGCGAATGGCTTCGTGCAGCGCATCGCGGTCTTCAGTGTGAACTTGAGCAAAGGCTTCGACGCTGTCACCGTTTAGGAGATTCTGATGCAAACCTAAAATTGCTTCGAGCTTCTCGCTAGCGTAGGGAATGCTCGTACGATTGTCGGCCCCCAAACGGTAAAGAAAAATAGCTCCGGAAAGCTGGCTTGCAAACTTGGAAAGGCGTTGGGTAGCCACTTCCCGTGCATATTCCGCCTGTTTTCGTTCAGTGATGTCTAATGCCAAAACCAATCGTAACCGCCCTTGCTCCTCCGGAAGATCAAAGCTTGAAACTTCAACGTCGAAAACGACGCCATTCTTACGCAGGTGCTTCCACTGTTTCGAGTGGCTAAGCCCTCGTAATCTTCGAGCAACTTCCAACTCCAATCTTGGCACCTCTTCTACAGGCCGAATGTCCCGTAAAGTCATAGCCAGAAATTCCTCGCGAGAGTATCCGTAGGTCTGAATTGCGGCTTCATTGACCGCGAGGAACTTGAGAGAGTCCACGTCATACACCCACATCGGATGTGGATTCGATTCGAAAAGCAGACGATATCGTTCTTCACTGGCCTTGAGTTCTGACAAGGCCCGTTTTCGGTCCGTAATGTCCTGGAGAGAACCGCGGACTCGAACAACAGCTCCATTTTCAACGATAGGTCGACAAATTGTTCTTACCCATTTCGTTTCTCCCGTGGAATCGACCAATTGCAGCTCCATATCGTAGGGAGTGCCATCCTTGGTTGCGGCGTCAATTGCTTTCTCAAATGCCGGACGTTGCTCCCGACAAACGTAGTCGAGCGTTCGCGACAACGTTGGAGGCAACTCATTTGCTAGGCCATAGATTTCAGCCACAGAAGGAGTCCAGTCCAATTGCAAAGAGTCTGGATCAAAGCCCCATCCGCCAACTTTCGCCAGTTCTGCAGCCTCCCGAACTAACATTTCTTGTTCCCGGAGTCGGGCTTGTGCTTCCCTTTGTTCCGTCACATCGGCGGTGACGATGATCGCACCTTTGGCTTGGCCATCCGTGAACAGGACTTGCTTGCGAATATTCAACCACCGAGTAGTACCGTCAGGCCAAACGACTCGATGTTCCAAAGCGAACCACCCGGTGCCACCAGGCTGCATCGCATCCTCAATTGCCTTAGCAAGCAGATCTGCGTCCGCTGGGTGAAAACGTGAATGAAGGTCCGCTCTGGAAGTGCTAATCTTTGGAAAAAGCCCAAATTGTTCAGCCGCACGCAACGAGAGCTCCACGTACTGCCGATCATAATCCACGTCCACGACTCCGAGGCCAGCAACTTCAATCGCGGCTTGTAACCGGCGTTCGCTCCGATAGACAGATTCACGTGCTGATCGTTGATCTGTTATATCTTGGTCAGTCCCTTCGACACGAACCACATTACCAGCTGCATCACGGGTTGCTCGAGCGCGACTGTGGATCCAAATGCACTTACCGTTGGCAAGGATGACTCGCAAATCGTCAGCGAATTCATCGGCCCCAGCCAGCATGGACTGAACACGCGCAATTGCGACCTTACGATCCTCGGGATGCAGAAGTGTCAGGAATGCGTCAAAGCTTGGTTCAACCTCATTGGGGGTCACGCCAAACAGCTCGAATTCGGCATCGGACCACCAAACCTTGTTTGTTTGTGGATTCCAGCTCCAACTGCCCAGCTTGGCAATTTTTTGAGCTTCTCTAAGTCGCGCCTCGGTCTCACGAACGGTGGATTCGAACATAGCACGGTCGGTGATGTCACGACTAATTCCAATCAATCCGGCAACCTTGCCCGAAGTATCAAAGAAAGCAGCTTTGGTTGCCAAATAGGTGCGGGTCACCCCACCGGAGGTAAGAGTCTCATCTTGGGTGGTGGCAACATTGCTGGCCATGATCTCGCGATCATTGGCCATCAATTGTTCTCCTTGAACGCCACCGAAAAGTTCGCGATCGTCCTTACCGAGAATGTCCGCAACCGGACGGCCAATAAACTGAACCGCAGCATCGTTAACGAGTTGGTATCGGCCGTCGCGATCCTTGACAAAGACGGCGTCCGTCGTTCGCTCGACCACGGCACGGAGAAGTCCCATCGTGCGTGCTGAGTTTTGAAACTCACGTCTGCATAATCCATAAACTAACCCAGAGGAAAGCAATACGAACAACAGCCCTTTCCCCATGGCAATATAAAATCCTAAGGAGGTAAGTCCTCCGGACCAAGCAAGAGTGAAATCGGTCAATCCAATCCAAATCATTCCAGCCAGCAGATAGATCCCTGCGATTCGGGCAGGTGAATATCGATCTGGACTATGGTCCTGTTTTTCGCCCTGCCTTTGGGATGCAGACCGATCGGATTGATCATGAGAAGATTCAGCTTGTGCCATTGGGTGAGACGTTAGCGACCTAGGATCGAAATAGTACTGCTTGCCATGCAAGTGCCGTGCAGAGTGATTTCACGGATTGAACTTCTCCGCACCGAAGACTAACGGAAGCGTACATCTATGTCTAGACGCCAGAATTGTTTAGCGTTTCACCTCTTACTCAGTAATAGATACTCAATGCCAATGAAATCTCGCCCTCAAGTCCCCTTCACTCTTTCACCACGTTGCCGACACAATAAAGGTTGCGATAAGACCTAAGAAACAGCCGTCCGCCATCCACCGCTGGCGTTGCATTGAAGACGCTATCATCGGATTCGAATCGATTTTGGCTAATCAGTTGATACCCTGGCTCGCCAGATAACACAAATACTCCGCTGTGCCGCGTCTGCATATACAACTTGCCCCCGATCGCCACAGGAGACGCGTATACTTTTCGGCCTCGCGATTCAATATCTGGAACGCGTTTCTTTTCAATCAATTCTCCCGACGTTGCATCGATGCAGAAGTACATTCCCTGGTCATCGATCCAGGTAAGTCGGCCATCGAGAAGAATCGGAGTCACAACGTAGGACGAGTTGCGGCTAGTCCAAAGGACATGGGACTTCGTTACGTCTCCCGTTCCACCCACTTGAATCGCAAGACTTCCCGAAGATCGATATCCGCCGAAGATGTAAACCTTATCGCCGTCTGAAATCACACTTGGTGAAAGATTGCCAGTCAGGGTGGTTGTCGCAAACCAAATAAGCTTGCCAGTGTTCGGATTCAATCCCCAAACTTCGCCGGGAACGGCCAGAACCAAATCGTCTCGCTGTTCGTCCACGCGCGCGATGATCGGTGTACCATAAGCCAGTTCCAAAATGGATGCAGGGGCTTTCCAGACCACTTCCCCTGAATCTTTGTTAAAAGCAAATAAGGCTTGGCTTTCTTCAGAGGCGTTCACGATAACTAAATTCTTGTAAAGAATTAAGCTCGACGCAGTCCCCCAACCGCGATTTCCGGATTCTTGCCCCACGTTGGCTTGCCACAACTCGTTCCCCCGAACGTCATACGCGAACACTCCAGACTTGCCGAAGAATGCATAAACGTTCGTCCCATCGGTGACGGGTGAATTCGTTGCGTAGCCATGTTCGGGTACTCCCATCCCGCTGTATCGATCTTCGGGCAAAACGGCGTTTACACTTCGGGTCCAAACAATTTCTCCAGACTTTCTATCGATACAATGCAGATGTCGCTTCAGATCTTCAAGATCTTTACCGCTTGAATCCTCGTCACCATAGCCCGAGTAGGAAGTCAAGAAAACGGAATCGTTGGTCAGAACAGGACTCGAGGACCCAGGGCCCGGAATCTTAGTCTTCCATATCAGGTTACTATTCTCGCTCCATGTGGTGGGAACAGAAGTCGCTGTACTAACCCCAGTACCGTTTGGCCCGCGAAAGCGTGTCCAACCTTGGTCGATGTTCGAGTTTTCGCTGGAGTACGATACCAAAGCGCTTGCTGTCTCGATTGGAGTCTCTGTTGGTTGGCCATCAAAACGATTTGCGAGCTCGTTCGGCATCAGATTTGCTTGCATCGCGTTGTCGGACTCAGGGCGAATGCTGCCACCCGATCGATTTGCCCGTCCAGGGCGAGGAGACTCAAGAAAACCTCGCAAGAAAAACAGAGCGACAGCACCAACGACCAGGAACGCGGCGGTTACGAAGACTAACTTGACTCGAATCATTTTTGTTACACTTGCGCCAAAAGAATGAAGACGTATTGGACTGATGTTTCATAGAATGGGCTACGGTACCATGGAAAACTGAAGAGAAGATGAAGACGCGGAAACAAAACCACAGATTGCATTCTGCTTGCAATTCACTCTGCTCACTTTGCGTCAAAACAGCTTTGATTGCAAAGTTGGCAGCACAACACTATATTCTTGTTGGCCATTATTCTTTATGGAGGGCCTTATGAGCTATCGATACCAATGTATTGCATTGCCACTACTTCTTGCTATTTCCGTAGCAAGTTTAGCGTTCTCGAACGATCGGACAGAAGACTCCAAGAAAGTCTCGCAAGCCAAGAACCTGGTCCAACAGTCGCTTCAGGCGGAGGCATCAGGGGACAATTCCAATCGAACCGAATTGCTGAAAGAAGCCACCGACTTAAAGACCGAAGAACCGTCTGCATATTGGCACATGGGTCAAGTCAAGGACGGTAAGGCCTGGGTTTCCTATTCAAGCTTCGTTGAGAAATCGAAGAAGTCAAAGGCCTTGGAGGAGTATCGTAACCTTCGCGACGAATCAAAACCAACCGTCGAAAGTCAACTCGCCCTGATAAAATTTTGCAGAAAGCATGGCTTGAAAGATCAAGCGATCGCGCATTGGTCAGCAATCGCAGAACTCGATCCGAACAACGCGGAAGCCAAAAGTCAACTTGGACTCCAGCAAATCAATGGCTCATGGATCGAGACACGTGAGCTTGAGGCTACGCAAGAGAAAGCAAAGCGAGTTTCGGAATTTCTTCAACGCATGAAGGCCGATCTGATTCAAATTGCGGTTGAATTGCAATCGGAGGTTCGAGATAAAAATGATGTAGTTCAGGAACTGACGAAGGATTTTGACGTCGACGCCATACCTGCTTATGAGCTTTTTCTTTCCTCAGCTCATAGACAAGGAGCTGCGGTTGTGGTCGACGTGCTTAAGCAATCCAACGAAGTGGAGGCTACATTATCGCTTGCTCGTCACGCTACCTGGGTCACAGATTTAGAAGTTCGCAAAGCCGCGATAGAAGCCCTCAAAAGCCGCGAGCAGATGGCTTATGTACCTGCAATGTTATCGGAGCTACAAGGGCCTTGGCTCGCGAATCGTCAATGGGTACTGGACCAAAGCAATCGTCTTGTTGTCCGATATTCGCTGATTGCAGATGGACCTGAACATCGAGCACTGAAAGTCCTGGATCAAACTTATTTTCTTTCGGGGAACGTTTCAAACGCTTTTTCAGATGCTGCTGTACGAAACAATCTGACTCAAACGCAATTGGAAACGACACGAAAAGCGATCAACGATCGAATCGAAGCCCGTAACACTCAGATCATCGAAGCACTTCGGGCGACCACCGGAGAGTGGGAATTGCAGACGCCTCAAAAATGGTGGGAATGGTGGGATGATCGAAATGAAGTTTATTCGACCGATGAAAAGCCAATTATAACCAGTTACGCCAGCAGTTCTGTTTCACTTCAGGGAGCATCTCGCCAGCCCGAAAATGGTATGGAACAAAGGAGTTCAGAATCCCGACGAACGGTGCGAGAACGCAAGGATTGTCTTGCCGGTGGGACGCCGATTCTGACGCAGCGAGGGCCAGTCGGAATTGAACGTGTGCGCATCGGAGACATGGTATTGTCGAAACACCCGGAAACCGGCGAGGTCCGATTCCAACCCGTGATGAGAACAACCGTTCGAGCGCCTGAGAATTTGATTCGTATTACCCTTGCTGAGAACCCGCAAGGCCACCAACAGGTTATTCGAGCCAGCGGAGGTCATCCGTTCTGGGTAAGTGGTAAAGGATGGGTCCGGGCGCGTGAGCTTGAGATTGCTTCGAGGCTTCATGGCCTGGAAGGCACAGTGGAAGTGAACGATGTACTGGTCGAAGAGAAAGCCACAAGAACTTATAACCTCGTTGTTCGTGATTTTCATTCCTATTTGGTAGGCCCAGGAGGAATTCTTAGTCACGACAACAGTATTGTCGCACCGACGTCATGCTTAGTCCCAGGGCTTGTTGCCAAATGAAGGCTTTTCATTCTCCTCTTTGTCTCGGATGGTTGCTGTATGTCCTGAGCTTGCTTATACAGCCATCATTTGCCCAGCTGCATGATTTCTCTGTCGACGCGATGAAAGTGGGTTCGGTTTTCGCCAATGGCCAGCTCAGGGGAAGCTGCTTCTATGTTGACGAACGAGGTTACATCGCAACGACTTTCACCAACGTCCTTGGCGCTAGTGAGGTGACAATCCTTTTTAGTAACGGACAAGTTTATCGCGTGACTGGAGTCATTTCGGCTTCGAAAGGTAAGGACATCGCGATCTTGAAAATGGTTTCTAAAACCAAATCCAAGAAGAAGGTCCCTAAAACAGAGGCTCTTAACTTAGACGTCGATGCCGATCCAAAAATCGATGATGAGGTGTACCCGTGGGGAGGTCCAAAGTCGCTAGCTGCTGAGACCAATGTATCATTCCCCAAGATCACTCGACGGTTACTTGGTCAGGAATACGCGATAGGTTTGACGAGGGATACCGAGGAACATATCGGCAGCGACCCAGATGCACTTTGGTTTTGGCTGAGTCTTACAATGCACGTAAGCTGCAATGGGGGCCCGGTATTTGACAAGAACGGTCATGCCATTGGAATGCTTTCCACAGCGCTCAGCAACACTCCCAAGTCCGTTTCCGATCCTACTTCGCTCGTCTTCTCGGCTATTCATATCAAGCACGTTCAAGATCTAATTCCGAAGCTTGAAGGGAAGCCACGGACGTTGAAGTCGCTGGAGAACTGGGACGACGCGCTTCCCAATTTTCAGACAACAGAGCCGGTTCAAGATCTATCAGCTGAACTGCAGCGATCCCTCAGCGGCACGCTCGGCCGCGGTGATTCTATTGCCAGTCGTTACGCCGATCTACAACGACGTGCCATCGATGCTGAGCAGGAAGGAGAAGTTGTGGCCAAGCAATTGTTGAAGCTTCAATCGGCCAACTTGGAAATTTTGGCCGATATCGATAAGTTGCAGGTTGAGCTGAACGCGATTCAACCGGAGGAAGCCTTCACCGAGACCTTTAAAGAGACGGTCTTGAGGAACAAAGTAACTACCGAAAGGCAACGTGGACCTGACGGTCAGATGAGGGATGTCAGGGTGACCGAGAAAGTGCCAGAGGAAGTCACGCGAACTCGGACTCGCTTCCGGTTTTCCGCCCGGCAACAATCTGAAAGAGCTGCTCTTCAAACCAACATCGCCGAGAAGCAAGTTCGGGTTCAAGGGAACCAAAACGAGTACGGATTCGAGTCGAAGGTTCGGTCCCCTTTTCTAGCCCAAGTTCGACAGCACATCGATTTTGAGAGCTTCTGTTTCGCAGATCCGCTCGGCATGAGAAGCAGGGAAGAACAAAAGCTGCTAGAGGAACAGTTTACGAGTGTTATCGAAGAAGGAGGAGCAGCCGGGATTGTTTATTTGTCGAGAGCGATCTGCCGTTTCAATCTTGGTGATCTCGAAAACGCGAAATTCGATTTGAACGAAACCAAGGAAGCAGACCCATCTCTTCGCCGAATGGCTGGAGCTATGGAAGAACGAATATCGTTATTGGATGGGTCGAAGCTGAGCAACGCGAAATTGCTGAAAGAATTAACGGACGAGTCGGAATTGGATCCCAGAATCTGGACGCTTGCTGCCAGACTGGAGATGGACTCCAAGGACTATCCGGCAGCCCTGAGGCATTTGGAGAAAGCGGCGTTGTTGGCTCCCCAAGAAGTTGAGATCCAACTTGGACTAGCATGGCTAGCACTGTCTGCGTCCAAGGTGAACATCAACCAATCTGTCGAAGCAGCCACGAAGGTGGTTCGGATGACTGCAGGTCGCGATTGGTTTGCAATCGCTTGTTTAGCGGCAGCTTACTCCCATGATCCGAAGTCGACTTTAGCAAAGGACATGCTTGAAGCAGCAATTCGCATTGCACCAGCTTATGCGTTGGAACGATGCGAAAGATGGCGTTCCAGTTTGAATGCCAACGAGACGATCAAACCAGATTGGTAGGCGATTTGCAATGACGCGTCGAAAGCAGATTCTTCGATGCTAGTTTCTCTTGCGCAGCTTTAGCTCGTGCAGCACTTCGGGTGATGGTAAACCGAGGATTCCTCGCCCTTCCTGGAGCCTTGCGTTGAGGTCGTCTTCAATCTCTTGAACGCCCGGTTGCCAGAAGCGTTGAATCTCATTAGCTGTCAGCGGCTTGAAAGAACGGACCACTCGCATCCCAACCATTCGGGATGGGTCCGACGTGTGCCACCAAGGACTATTGGGAAGATCAGGATCAATATCGCTCCATGCATCTTTGTCCGACGCCAATCGAACTGAGGATCGGACTTGGTTGGGGGCGTCGCTCCAGCAACCACCACGAACGCAAATCGAGTTGGGCGAGGTAGGCCATTGAGTGCTTTGGTGCCCTAAGAAGAATCCACCCGCTTGATTCTGATAGCCAAGCGAAGAATGCTGCTCAACTGTCCACTCCCAGACGTTTCCATGCATATCATGCAATCCAAATTGGTTTGGCTCTTTGGTTCCGACCACGGCTGCTCCTTCCTCTCTCGAAAAGACCGCGAATCGATCGAGATCGCGAATGTCATCGCCAAAACAATAGGCCGCAAGAGAACCGGCTCGGGCTGCATGTTCCCATTCCGCTTCGGTTGGAATTCGATGTTGAAGTCCAGTTACGCCGCTAAGCCATTTCGTGTATTGCTTGGCTGCATAGTTCGTCATGGAAACCGCAGGATGTTTTGGAGTAGGGGTATACTCTTCGTGATGCAGTGGAGCATAGAGTGGGGTTGGCACCGTAACCGCATCCGCGTAGTTGGCTGAGGTTACTTTTCTCATCCCGCTTCTTGCCGCTTTTTTAAAGACTTCGTATGTCTGCATGAAGCATTGATACTCGGCCCAGGTGACTTCGGTTTTGCCGACCCAATACGGCTCCAATTGCACTTCAAACTGAGGCCCTTCATCAGGATTTCGACCTGATTCCGTAGTCGGCGAACCAATCCGCGTTTTGCCTCCTGGTACCGGAATCATTTCGAATACAACACCTGTATCGCCTAGTTCCTGAACGTATGGGATCATGTAGACTGCTGAATCACCATCAACCTGTACAAAGTGACCGGAAGCCGGTTTGTCATAAGCAATGCCGCTTTGCTTAGAATTGTCGCTTTGGCTTCGGACTATTGATACGCAACAAGAAATGCACACGACCAATAGGATATGTTGCGTTGCTGCGGGGAAAGCTGAAAATCGCATTGAAAGAGGGTATCCAGTTCGTTGAAGCAGGAGATCTTTTCTCAAACCGTCTTTTCCTGATCTTCGTTATACTATCGCGATCGACGCTGCTTGCAATAAGATTCAGTGGCAGCGTTTCTTGGATTCGGGACGGACATTGAGAAACATCTGCATAGAGGAAAACAGAGGAGAGAATCGTGATTGGGGAAGAACCCGAAGTAACGGCAATGTTTTTGCAGCATGAAGGCGTTTCTATCATGGAGGGCCTTGATTCCGACACTGGGATTACGCTGATCGCTCTCTTGTCAGAGGATCCCGATGATTGGACCGAAGCGAAGAGCGTTTGGCCCCGATATCGTACACCTGCGGTGCCCGAGTTCGTCGACAGCTTGCTAACGCATTCCGTTTCCTTGCAAAAAGGATTGCAAGAAATCGAAGCGGCCAAAAGTTGGATTGTGGTGGACTTCGTTAACAAACGGCTTCTTACTGGCGGTCAGTTCATGGCCATTGAACACGACAACGTTTTCGCAATGCACGTGGATGAAGCAGGTGATTATCATTGGCCCTTGAGTGTTCATCTGCCTCCTTGGTGGGAGCTTCTGACCGGTGTCTCGGTGGGGATGATCAGCCAAGAACGGCAACAACCTTGGACCAAACCCAATGTGGATCGCACGATTCTGTTTGGTGACCCCTTGCTGGATTATATTGCAACCAACGTTCTGCTAGTTGTTCAGTCAGAGCAGTGGTTGCAAGAATCGGCGAAAGACGAGCCTAAGAATAGATATCCTTTCACCGTACAAGTGCATCGCGACTGGTTGATGACTCCCCGCGAAGATTTGGGTGGACGTATGCCTAGGCAATTGTTGCACGGTGCGAGAGGCTGGGTCGAAAAGGTGATATGGGGGCAGAGGCGGCGACTGGAAGATGGCGAGCCACTGGTAGCAATGCCGGGCGATTGGTCCAGTTACCCGACAGCTCCCATGGGGACGGAAGAAATTTCTCTTTATTTTAATCTGTGTCGCGAGCTAATCGAGGCCGGTTGGATTTGGTGCACCAAGAACGAACAGGCTATCGATTCAAACAAGATCGATTCAGACAAAGCGGCAGGTCAGCACTCCGAGCTTATGTCATTCCTGAAGGATGTTCGCGACAACTGGTTGGAAAGCTCCTTCGAAGGTGGGAAGCCACCGAGCTTAGTGATCGAATGCGAACGACGTCGTGTTCCGCGCGGCGTTGGTGTACCTATCGACGGGATCAACGGTGTAGAATCCGAGCAGCATGTCATGGATTGCGATTGTCCCATTTGCGAGATGATGGCAGATGGGGCGTTTGGCATCACCTTTACAGGCATTGATGGATATCAATTGGAACTGGATGATGAATTTGCTTTCTCCTTGTATGAGACTCGAGAAGAATGGGAAGAAAACTTGAACGAGTTTGCTTCTTTCAGTGAAACTGGCAGCTTTGAGAGCGAAGCCGATGAAACAGATGAATCAACGGAACCAGAGGATGATTTTCCATCAGTTTGGTCCGGAGTGAATACGACCGACGATCTGCCTGGAGACAAAAGCGGCACTCTCAAAATGGCTTTCATGGTTGCTGAAGTGATCTCAACACTGAAAAGTTTGGATGCCCCCCACGATTCAATCCAACGATTGAATCAGCTCTTCAGCAGCTATCGTCGCGACACCAGCTTGGAAAAGCCCCGGGGCGCTATCGCGCTCCAAGAAATCCTGGAAGAACTGTCCGAAACCTATCCCGAGCTGGTTTCCATGTCGGCGGACTTACAAAGTCAAATCGACGAGGCCATTCGCAATTTACCTTATTAAGCCTTGTTATCGCCGAGCAAGTTTCGACGTGGAGCCAGCGTATTCCTAGCATTTTCGAGAAAGTAAACTTCGAGATCGACACACGTTGTCTTGAGAGCTAGATATACTAACATCAGCGCAGGCTAGCAACGATTCGCAAAGTAGATCAACCGTCGAGATTCATGAATAGCACACTGATTGCCAGTATCTTATTTGCCGCTTTGGTTGTGGCGACTCTTTTGGGACGCAGTTTGAGAAAGCGTCTTCCCGCGGATCACCTGAGCGCGGAATCCAGAGACGCCGTGAAATTGGCTGTGGGACTCGTCGCCACCATGACGGCCTTGTTGTTAGGTCTACTTGTTAGTTCAGCAAAAAACACCTACGACACACAACGTACTCAAATCATTGTGATGGCATCCAAAGTGTCATTCCTGGGCCGAGTTCTACAAACTTACGGTCCGGAAACGGCAGAGGCGCGAGACTTGATTCGCGATGCTGCAGTCGATGGACTTCATCGTATGTGGCCGGACGAGCCTGGGGCTCGGGGTGAGCTAACCGCGAGCGCACCCTCCGGCGAAGGTGCCTACGCAGCCCTTCAAGCTCTTACCCCACATAACGACTTTCAGCGAGGCTTGAAAGAACAAGCGATTACACTTGCAACAGATATTGGTCAGATTCGCATGTTGATGCTGGCAGAGGCCGTACCCTCGCTCCCTAGAATACTCCTTCTGTCTGTCGGCAGCTGGTTGGTGGTTATTTTTCTTTGCTTCGGTTTGCTTGCGCCGCCAAATGGGACAACCGCGTTGTCGCTAGCAACAGCGGCTCTTTCTGTGGCAGTCGCGATTTTTCTGATGATTGAACTCGACCAACCCCTAGGTGGTATGATCCGAATTTCCAGCGAGCCGATGAACCAGGCAATCAAGATGCTTACAGGGACCTGATAGTATCCCATGCGTGCTCTCGTAAAAGCGTTTTGATCGCCTTATCATCTAGATGGTTTTGTTCCGAATACACTCTCCCCATTGTTGAACCCAAGGAATCTCTCATGAAGATCTATGCCTGCTCGAAACTGTTGGTTGGTTTTATGTTGTTGACTGGCCAGGCGCTCTTCGCTTCCGATATCGACGACCTACGTAACAAAGCCAAATCGATGCAAACCAAAGCGGCACATTTGGCCGAACAGGGAAAAATGGATCAAGCCCAACGTCTCGAGAAAGAGTCCATTAAACTATTGGAAATGGCCGAACATCAGGAAGCAATTTCGAGAGAACGCGGTGAAAGCGAAAGCGGCGTCAAAAACGACCGAGAAGTATCGCGATTGAAAGATCGTCTCAATGATTTGCGCAACAAAGAACGAATACTGCACGATGAGAATGGTTCACAGTCCGATTTCGAAAAAGTGCACGGCGAGATTGCAGATATCGAACGCGAACTCCATAAAATTCATTCTCGTCATACTGACAGAGTCCACGGTCAACCAAAACACCTCCATCCGCAACACCGGACTCAAATGGAAAAGCTGGAGAGGGTTGGTCAGCGAGTGCAACATTTGCGAATTGCATCGCAACATGCCAAGCTGGCCGAGGTGCATGAACTGGCTCATCAACTCATGGCAAGAGCGGAAGATATGGAACGGGACATGCAAGCTGCAAAAAAGCAGCTTGCTGCTGAAATGCAAGCTTTCGCAGAACAACCTAGAGAGGGCCATTCTGAGCTTGTCTCTCAGTTGAAAGAAGAGAACGAGCGATTGAAGGCTGAGATTCGTGAACTGAAACGCAACGCCGACCGACGCTATTGAACGGCGACGTTTTAGCTTTTGGGAATCGGGACTTGGCTTGGTTGCTCAAAGTCTGTTGGTTCCACCCAACCCGCGTTGACGGCGTCGCCCCGCATGAACTTTTCGTAGAATCCACCGCCCGTGGTTGGCGAATACTTATCAAATACTTCGCCCTGTCCATTCATGCGAGGGTCGCCTTGGGATTGGAGCATTTTTTCCATGCGCTGATGCAACGCTATCGCATACTGCTCCATGCCCGGGTTTGAAGCGACGTTGCGAATGCAATCTCTGTCGACATGCAGATCATATAGTTCCTGGGCGGGGCGCATTCCAAAATTGAGCCGCCAGAATACGTTCGCTCGGTCGATGCGACCGAGTTGAAGGATGTTCGATTTCGTTGGGCTGCCGTCTGTGTCAAGGTAACCAGTCTCGGGATTACCGGCGGGCCAGCGCGATGGTTCGTAATTGCAAAGATAAAGGAACTCGGAAGTGACAATGCCACGAATGGGATACCCAGCGTTATTTGGACGCCCCACGTCGGTACGCTCTTTTCCAATGAGTACATGGTCGCGTTCCGGGACAATACGACCGGTCAAATGACTATCCAAAATCGGCCGCCAGCTTTTGCCTGTGATAGGCATCATTCCGCTGTTATTCCATGGAATGTCTGCATAATCCAGTATGGTCGCGGCTAGGTCCGTGAAATCCACGAAGTCATCGATCACACGGCCCGGATACTTCATACCGATCGGCCAGCGAATCGCGAGAGGAATGTGGTTTGAATCATGGTAGGTATATCCCTTCACGCGAGGGAATGGCATACCGTGGTCGCTCGTGACGATAACAAGCGTATTGTCGAGCAACCCACGATGCTCAAGTTCGTCCAGCATCCGTCCAAGATGATTGTCCATATGCTCAACTTCGAAGGCATAGTCAAGCATGTCATGCCGCACGGTCTCGTTGTCGGGCCAATAACCGGGAACGCGATCAATATCCTCGAGCTGCTTGCCACCCTTGTTGACGCCCACTTGAAACTCATATGGCCGATGTGGTTCGGTACTGCCGTACCAAAAGCACCAAGGAGTGTCGGAAGGCGCAACATCCAGAAAGTCTTTGAAGTTCGCGGCATAGTCATTGTTCTCCATCGCTTGGGCAGGTGGAGTAGATCTGAACTTGTCAAAGCGATTTCCCGTTATAGCGCGCGGCTTACCATGGATGTCGTTGGCGATGCCGGGTCCCCATCCCTTGCCGGTGATACCTACGTGCCAGCCCTTTTCCATAAGCACTTCGGGCCAACTCTTCAGCTTGGGCGGAAACACTGCCAAGTGATTACCAGCCTCCTCGTTCTGCCAAAGATGGCGCCCCGTGAGCAGAATCGCACGCGAGGGAGCACATTTCGCCATCGGCGTATAAGCGTTCCGAAACAGAAGCCCTTCCCGAGCAACGCGATCAAAAGCGACTGTCTTTACCCAAGGGGTACCATAAGCTCCCGCATGCAGGCCCCAATCATCCGCGATCGCAAACAGGATGTTCGGTCGCGATGCATCGGATGCATTCAGTGAAAGAGTACCACTAAGGCTAGCAAGTAGCAGAAGGACAAGTTTCGTGATATTGGACATGCGGGATCTCTTGGGTGAGTCGTTTCGCTTTTTGACAAGTTGCACAATTGTAATCATCTTCCCTCGCTTCTACGAAATTTCAAAAATCTCAAGAGAGCAATTCTGCTATAATTCACGGAAGTAGCAAAAGGTGACCGCCGGAGAAATCCACCATGTCTCATTCTAGGGTCCACGAAGACCAAGCACCCTATCAATCGGCGTTCGACCTTCCGTTGACATTACGCGTGAATGATTCCTTCGAAGAATTCGTTCGTCTAAATCCTGACTTGGGCGTCGAACAGAATTCCAATGGGGAGATCGTCATTCTGTCACCACCTGGTGGCGAATCTTCAAATCTTAATTCTGAGATCACTTTTCAACTGCGTGGGTGGGCAAAGCGATTTGGCGGAACAACCTTCGACTCGTCGGTCATTTTTTGTCTTCCAGATGGCTCGAAACGCTCGCCGGACGCTTCATGGATATCTTCGGAGCGTTGGATGTCGTTGTCTCAGGAAGACCGAAGAAAATTCCCTCCCATGGTTCCTGATTTTGTGATTGAATTGAGATCCTACAGCGACCGATTAAAGCAACTCCAGACGAAGATGCAATCTTATATAGACAACGGTGTTCGGCTGGGTTGGTTGATCGATCCACAAACATCCCGAGTCCACATTTATCAGCCGAGTAAGACGATTGAAATTCTGGAATCCCCCGAAACGGTTTCGCATGCTCAAATACTGCCTGCATTCTCGCTCGACCTAAAGCCCATATGGAAGCAGTAAGAACTCTCACGTTACTGCAGTTACCGAACTAGCTACTTTCTTCTCGTATGTTTACCGTTCATGAACTTGACCCATTGGCCGTTGCCATCAAGAAACTGGGACGAGAACAGGTAAGTGTCGTGATCAACGACTTCGATAATGTCTTGGTACTTGGCCATGCTACCATCGCCTGAGAAACTTGGGCCTTCGGCATCCAAGGTTAGAACCCGACGATCAGCATCCAACGATCCTTCATAGAGCCAGTGATGGGTCATGCAGGAGGCAATAAAAGAACCAACGAATTTTCCGCGAGCGGGATCGAAGCCCAAGCTCACCAAAGATTGCATGGACGAATCATCCGGCCCCTCGGTTTCCATTTCTCCCAAGGTCCACAGGGAACCAAGCGATCGAGTTGACTGTTTGCCAACCGATTTCATCGGAGGCTGGTCAGGGCCCATCACGTATTCTGCATCTAGGTCCCAGTCGCCAACCAATTGCAACAGATATTGGTGTTCAGGAGTTGGTTCAGGAATTTGCATGTTTTCCTATCAAGGGCTCTAAGGAGTTGTCAAAAAGTCTAAGGGCTCCCATGTTAGCATCGAACAAACGGTGGAACAATCGAACTCAATTCGTATAGTTGCTCTTTTATCCGGCACTGATTTTTGAAATCGAAGGCTATCCTTTTAGCTTGCCAAGCAACTCGACCTTCACTTTATCTTTAACTGTCCTCCAGTCCACGCCAAGTTTCTTGCCAGCTAGGTCGTATTGGCCCAATTGTGCGTAGACCATAGTAACGTAAAGCTGTGAAACCTCGTCCAAAGTCATTTCGCCGTCCAACAAAGAACGCAAGAATGCTTCAACACCTAATGCCGGTCGATCAGGAACGCCGTTCAGGTCTACAGCGGGAACGCGGCAATTAGGTGTGTAGGATTTTCGAATCAGGACATTGCGAACGCATTGCTCCAGTTCCCGAATATTGCCTGTCCAATCGTAACTGTTTCCGAGATGTTGCTCGACCCATTTCACTACCTCGGAGGCAAGAGAATCTGCTTCTTCGGGTAACTCAATCAAGATCCCTCTTGCAATGAAACGAGTTAACTCAAGTAGGTCTTCCGGGCGATCCTTGAGTTGCTCTTGCAGAGTTGGAGTGCGAACAATATCGGCACATAGGCGATAGTACAGATCTTCTCGGAATTTACCGCGACCGATCTCAGTTGTTAGGTCGCGATTCGTGGCCGTAACGAATTTCCCTAGAAAGTAACGTGTCTTCGTTTCGCCAACTCGGGAAAAGGTCCTGGTTTGCAGAACTCGCAGCAATTTCACTTGAATGGAAAGGTCGAGTTCGCCGATTTCATCCAGGAAGACCGTCCCGTTTTGTCCACACGCTTCCAACCAACCGATTCGATCACCGACCGCTCCTGAAAAAGAGCCTTTGCAATGACCAAACAGTTCTGACTCTATCAACGCGGCAGAAAGCGCAGAGAGATTGACGGCATAGAAAGGCTCCAGTTCAGCATCGTCGAAATTTCTTGTTACCGGATTAAACGCTCGATATCGAGACATACCGATAGCACGAGCGACAAGTTCTTTGCCGGTCCCCGACTTGCCCACAATCAGCGTTGTGATATCCCCCATCGATTGATGAACACCCCGAACGTATCTGCTCATGTCGTGGGTAAAGATAGACTCCCATATTGCCGCTCGCAGATTCGCAATTGGCATCGAGCTGCCAATGATGAATTCAAAAATGTGGCCGAAAGCACGATCGATTTGAAAGAACACAGAAAAGCAATGAGCTGCGTTAAAGTACGTAGGCAATGCCAACTCTGGCAATTTCAAATACCAGTCGTAGTCTCTTTGAAACTGCGACCAGGACTTTCCAATCGTATTAGGTCGATCACTGGCTCGACCCACCAGCGGCACCTCATGGATCGAAAAGTGCTTGGCGTAAAGATGGAATATCACTGTCTCCCGATAGAGATGCTGGTCGTCATCGCTTTGGCACTTTCCAGCCATTACGCGAGGTCGCATTTTGTCAGCTAGAATCCTGGAATGCTCGAGCAGTAAACTAAAGTTCTTGAAGACGGTTTGGCCTTGAAGATTAGAAGGTAAGTGGATAACTGCAGCACCCGATAGAAAACGATCTCCCAGTACTTGACGTTCTAGTTCGAGTCTCTCTGGCAAAAACGGATTGCTATATCCGATGCGTGAAAATGCAGTCGCTTCGCGCCGCTCCGCCCTATTCAAGAAAACCATCATCGTCTCAGTTCTGTTGTTGTCGTTGATTGCATGTCGTCGAACCCGTTTTGTCTGTCGGTTAAGATGGCATTTATTGGTTGATGCATGCCTCGGAGAGATTCGCCCACTCGGATTTACTCAACTGCAAAAAGTGTACATAGCTGGAGACACTTTTGGTAGTCGTCGTTCTCAATCCTATATTCTCACCAAGATTTCCACCTTTCCCAACCTTGGATTTCTTTCAAAAACAAGGAAAAATCTCCAGTGGCTTCATGGCTCTGTTTAACGAGCGAATTTTGGCACAGCATTCGCTTTCAGTTTGGGCATTGGGAAGACTCGATAAAGAGCGTTTCCCGTACAACCCATTTTTCTCCGAGGAAGATCATGATTCATGTGGACGAAGTAGCGACAACAGCAGTATCTGAAGGACAAGTTCTCAACGAAGATTTCGTAATCGAGCAGAACGACTCGCTCAGGCAATTGGTGAAGAGTCGTCTGAAAAAGCCGCAGCGCCATCGTTTGTTGCATGGATTCCCGCTAGCTGCCAGTATGCCGTATCTTGATCAAGAAACTCGGCGTGCCACCGAACGTGGAGACTCGCGCTTTCAACACGACTATCAGCCTAGCAAGCCGCTTTTGGTGGGAGTGCTTCCTCATTCGTATTGCAATCCGAAAATTGCGGGCTGCGGCTTTTGCACCTTCCCGCACGAAGACTTCAGCTCTCTTAAAGCGACTGCGGCAGTCCACGGGGTCATTCAAGAGATTCAAACAAGAGTCTCAGGCAGTCCATCGCTCGAAGGCAAACCCATCGACGCATTGTACTTCGGCGGCGCGACTGCGAACCTTACCCCGGCTGAACCGTTTCGGAAATTGTGCCGCAAACTGAACGAACTCTTTGACCTGCGCGGGGCAGAAGTCACTCTCGAAGGCGTGCCAGCCTTCTTTCTCAACCGTAAGCCATGGTTGTTGGATATTCTTCAGGAAGAGTTGTCAGCCCGGCACTTCCGGATCAGTATGGGAATCCAAACGTTCTCCAAGTCCTGGCTAACTAAGATGGGACGCACTGCCTTTGGCGATAGCGAAGTATTTGCTCAAGTTGTAGCAATGGCACACTCGCGAAAAATGACTGTCTCAGGCGATCTGCTTTTCAATTTGCCCGGGCAGTCGCTCACCGAAATGCTCTCGGATATTCAATGCGGCAACAACATCGGACTCGATCAAGTCTGCCTCTATCACCTGGTCATGTTTCGTGGACTTGCGACAGAATGGGCTCGCGATCCAGAACTGATCGCAGCGTTACCCAGCAATGAAAAGGCTGCCGCCAATTGG
The DNA here is from genome assembly GCA_027487485.1 of Planctomycetaceae bacterium. Classification (GTDB taxonomy): domain Bacteria; phylum Planctomycetota; class Planctomycetia; order Pirellulales; family Pirellulaceae; genus JBKCUI01. The sequence continues at coordinate 83,619 of JAIYDN010000088.1, forward strand.
GAAGCGATCCGAACAACGGCCATCGAAATGGGATATCACCAAACAACGCTCACCAACTTTGAAAAGTCATACTTTCAGGGAGATTCACGCGGTTACATCTACGAAATGCGCAGCTTCGATGCAGACCGCTACAACATGATCGGCTTCGGGCCTTCCGGAATATCTTACTCATCCAGCGATCCAAGCCGCACTGGACTCAAGACGATGAATCCAGAAAGTTCGCTTGAATACATACAGTCGGTGAGGAAGCAATCTCCAATTTGGAATCGATACTATAAATTCGATGCCGAATCACAACGACTCCTCAATATTACCCGACAGCTTGCGAAACTGTCGATCGATCGTAAACGCTATCAGGAAGTTTTCGGTTCCGATGTCGAGTCGGACTATCGCAGCCAGCTAGAACTATTGGCGGAGATGGAGTTGATCGAGATTGCTCCAACCTCGATTCGATTGACCGTTCGCGGCATGTTCTACTCCGATACGATCGCCTCTGTGTTAGCTCATGGTCGCCATGTACGAACGCTTGGCCGAGAGTCCGCGGAACGCATATCAAGCAGAGGAAACAGTAGCGGCAATATGTAAGGGAATAATGAGCACAAAAAGACCAGCATACACAAAGGAAAGATCTACATGACACGAAAGAAGAAGATCACGATCAAGCGAGTAATACTACTGTTGCTCTTTGTGTTCTTGCCCCTTATGGGCGTCTTGAGTTGGAACTATTTGGCGTTCTCGACCAAGCAACTCAAGGTTGATTCCGACCCATTGCAAAAAGTCGATAGAGCGATGTTTCAGAGATCGGAGAATAGACTACCGATCCTAGAAAGGTTCATCAGGGCGATCCAGATCCGGTCGGTCCAAACACCAATGTCTCGGCTCACAAGCGATTCTGCGCTCTACAGATTCCGAGATTTCATTCAAGAAGCGTTTCCAAGTTTGCATCAAGCACCGTTTGTCCGCAGAACAGGAAAGGATTTTGGTGACGAGCGGATACCCAGCATTCTCTTGGAATGGCCGGGACAGGCATCTGAACTCGATCCAATACTACTGATGTCGCATTTCGATGTGGTGCCTGTCGAAGCGAATTCGCTTTCCAGATGGACACATCCGCCATTCAGCGGCCACATGGACAATCAATACATATGGGGGCGAGGCACCTTAGACTGTAAGCACGGTGTCATGGCGATTCTCGAAGCGATCAGCAAACTCGCCGCCGAAGGCTTTCATCCACAGCGAACGATCTACATCGCCTTAGGGCATGATGAAGAACTTGGTGGTGCGGATGGCAACAAGAAGATTGCCGGGTGGTTTCGCGGTCACGGTATTCGATTGCATTCGATCATCGACGAGGGAGGTTGCGTTTTCAATGAGTTTCCTGGTTTGGATCGGCCAGCAGCTTTGGTCGGTGTTGCGGAAAAGGGCTTTCTGACCGTCGAAATAAAAGTCAACCTTGCAGCAGACAAAGTCGGCCATTCCTCAATGCCACCCAAAGAAACCGCGGTGAGTATTCTCGCTAGTGCCATCCATCGTGTCCAATCAGCGCCTTTCCCGTCGCGCATGGACGGTGGACTTCAAGACACACTTAGGTTCCTTGGACCCGAGATGCCGTTTAGTAAAAAGTTGGCAATGTCTAACATGTGGTTATTTGGACCATTCGTGAAGCAAACTCTTAGCAATACTCCCAGCGGCGACGCCTTGCTTCGCACCACCATTGCCCCAACCATGATCGAAGGGGGAATCTCCGAGACCGTGCTTCCTTTACAAGCAACCGCGAAGCTAAATCTAAGACTACTTCCTGGCGACAGCATCGAAGGCTCTATCGACTATCTTCGTCAATCGATCAACGATCCTCGTGTCACTCTGAACTCTCTTGGCCAGTCACGCGGAGCATCGCTGGTATCGGACATCGACTCGGACGCATTTCGAGTACTTCAGACAACCATTCACCAGGTACTACCTGACGTAGTCGTCGCACCGTTTGTTCTGGTGGGAAGCACCGACACGGTCCACTATTCGGACCTTTGCGAGAACGTCTTTCGATTCATTCCTACGCGATTGTCAGAACGTGATACACAGCGTTTTCACGGCATCGACGAACGAATCGGAATCGAAAACTACCTGGAGATCATCTCGTTCTTTAGTCAATATGTTCAAAATGCATCGGCGAAGTGAATCGACTTGCAATAACGCAAGCGAGTTCTCCGAGACTCGCGGCAAGAATTGCAATAACGACGGTCTTAAACAGGCGCCGCCACACAAAGCTGCAGAAACGTTAAGCCACCAATCCTATTACCAATTCTATTTATGGGTACTGAAATGTCTTTTGCTTTTTCACGTCGCTTTGCGATCCAAGCTGTCGTTCTTGTTGCTGTCCTGAGTCTGGGCTGGGCTGTTCATTTCTTCCACCGGGCATACCAACTAGAGACCTTATTTGATCCAAATAAAATTGTCACCAACTTTCGCAATATGCATCGGCTGTTCCGAACGACTCTGGTCCACATGAGTGCTCCCGTCTTGGTATTTGAGGAGACGCCCAAGACGCTGCCCGAGAGCTTCCGTTTCAAGGGCAACACCATCTCCACAGGTGACTGGATCAACAAGTCCGGAGCTACTGGCTTGGTCGTGATAGCCGAAAACAAGTTGGTCTTCGAGCAGTACTACCAAGGCAATTCAGCTCAGTCGAGGGCGATTTCCTGGTCGGTCGCAAAATCATTTGTTTCTGCATTGATCGGTTTTGCTGTGGCTGACGGCTCGATCGAGAGCTTACAAGATCCGGTTGGCAAGTATGTATCACTGCTCAAGAATAGCGGATACGCCGATGTAACTATTCAGGACGTACTGGAGATGGCTTCGGGCATCGAATTCAGCGAGGACTATGCCGATCCAGATTCAGGCATTAGTCGACTGGGAAGGGATATCTTCTACGGCTACTCGACCAACAACAGTATCTCAACGTTGCAGAAGGCTCGCCCGCCAGGCGAGGTTTTTGACTACATCAGCGTCAACACTCAGGTTTTAGGCATGGTGTTAGAAGCAGCCACCAAGCAAAAGCTTGCCAACTACATGCAGGAGAAACTTTGGTCGCGACTGGGGCCCGAAATGGAAGCGCTTTGGTTAACAGACTCCCATGGTACAGAATTAGGCTTTGGCGGATTGTGCATGTGCACTCGCGATTATGCTCGCTTTGGTCTGCTATATCTGAATCAAGGCCGGAACTTAAAGGGCGAGCAACTGCTTCCATCGCAGTGGATACAAGACTCCGTAACCCCACGCACGGATTACCTCAAACCTGGAAACAAGATTTTCGAAGGTATCCCGACGCTGGGCTACGCCTATCAATTTTGGATTCCTCAAGGTGATGAAGGCGAGTTTATGGCAATCGGAGTCTACGGGCAATTCATCTATGTCAACCCGACTCGCCGGGTCGTGATCGCCAAGAACTCCGCCTATGCTAATTACACCATAGATGGCGAACGAATGGAGTACGAAACGATCGAAGCATTTCGTGCGATCGCACAGCAAGTTGGGAAAAGGTAGACAGCAAAAAGCAGTGCAATGGACTTCCGACCTTCCAATATCTTCTTTGCTCTATGCCAGAATGGGATTATGCGAGCCTCCCCGAGACTCGTGCAAATAGAAGCTCACACACTAGCCGAAATATTCAATTCTTCTTTTGCTGAACGAAATCTGTGAAAATCTTGGCCAATCATGTTGATGTTTGCGATTCTGGCGACATTAGCTATCCGGAGCCAAATCAATGCAGAATTCGAATCAATCGGAAATCGTCGGTTTAATCGCACGCCACCAAAGTCGCCTACGGGGTTTGGTTAGGTGTTTGTTGGTGCGACCAGCGGATGTGGACGACATTCTTCAAGAAATCAATGCCGTCCTTTGGGAAAAGGCAACCGAATTTCAAACCGGCACTGATTTTTGGGCTTGGGCCAGCCAAATCGCCCGCTTCAAGGCACTTAACCATATTCGAAAATACAGCCGAGACCGGCTCGTTTTCGACGATCAATTGCTTAACGAACTAGCCGATCTCGCTGACCAGCGTCTGTCGCAGATCGATCATCGACGCGACGCCCTTGAAGGTTGTCTCAACGAACTTCCGCCCCCTCAACGACAACTCATCGATCTTCGTTATGCTGGCGGGCATGCCCTCGAATCTATCGCGGAAATCATCGGAAGACCCCAGGCATCCATTCGACAAACGCTCTATCGAGTTCGACAAACCTTGTTGACTTGCATCCAGTCGAAGCTAGAGACAGAAGGAGGTGCAACATGAAATCGACAGTTCGATTCAATGACTTGATGTCGAGAATGCTCGACGATACCCTGTCCGATTCTGATTTGGCAGAATTGCATACCCTTGTTTCAGCAGATCCAACACTTCGCCTCCAATTGGTCGATCACTTGCTACTGGATTCGCTCTTGGCGGAAAGTCTTGGGCAAGAGCCTTTGACCGCTCTTGTTGATCTTGTCGGGGATTCGTCGGAGCCCATACCCCCGACGGTTCGCGAGCCATCGCGCGTTCGAACTCAGTCAAAACCGACCTCAATATCTGGAAGGCACCATCGACCTTGGATGTCAGGCTGGCTCGTCGTAGCAGCAAGCTTGTTCGTCGCAATAACATTTTTCTTGTTGCAAAGCGAGCGAGAAGCTTTTGCCAATCCATCGCAGCTTGTTCAGGCTGCTATGCATACTCATGCCGCACCTATTGAACGAGTTTATGTGGTCGAAGTGAAACGCAGCGAATCGAATGAACCGTTCTTCGAATTTCCAAAAGATGTGCGCGTGGCCACTCAAGGGGACCGGTTCTGGGTTCAAATGCGAGGGGTTCGTGAATGGGCTTGGGGGCGTGACGAGCAAGGGGCGATGTGGATGACACTTGGGTCACGACGCGCTATCGTCGTAAACACAAACGAGATCGGAAGCCCTCTGCGAAAAATCGGGGACCTTTACAGTTTGAACTTGGAGACGTTACTGCAGAACCTCTTGAAGCACTGTGACCTAAAGATATCGGAGGGGCCAGTCGATTCCACCATCCTCGTAGCAACCATGCAACCTCAGTGGAGCAAACGCCCTTTTAAGCGTGCTACCATCGAAGTTGATCGCGAAACCAAAGCGATACGAAAACTGATCGTTGAGCGCGATTTTGAACGTTTTAGTTCGACTTCTACCTTCACCTTGGTAGATTCGAGATTGGCAGATGAATCCAAGTACGGCCCCGAAGGTCATTTGACCAAGCCCTATCGAATCTTTTCACAAGATACAAACACCGAACGTCGCCATGACATGATGAGTAGTTGGTTTGGCCCCATGTCGGACCAATGGATACAACGGAAAGAAACTCTGGCCGATGAGTAACCGACATGTTGTATCAACCAATTTGCTCCATACTTTCCTTGTTCCCCCCAGTCTGTTAGCGAGCCTGTTTATGTCGCGTAGAATTGTCATCTATTCAATCGTCGCTGTGACCGCACTTGTTTTTGGTGGACTTGTTGCCAAACGCGTGAATGCTCAGCAAGAAATCGAAAGGCGGTTCGACCAGCTCGATAGTAATCGCGATGGAAAGCTGACACCTGATGAGCTACATGAGACGGAAATCTTTAAGGCGCTCGATCTGGACGGCAACGGCGAGATTACGAAAAAAGAGGCAACTCGTGCGGCCCTTCGTGGAGCGTTGAAGAATTTGATCGGCAAAGCCGCCGAACGGAAGAATAACAGTGACGAAGTCGTTCCCGCGGTGCCCGTGAAACCTCTGGAGGCCCCTGTCCGCCAAGGGCCGAAGTTGCTGACGCCCGGCGAACACGGCATTGGTCGCTTTGTTCCAGACTTGGATTTTGTGGATCTGAGTGGGGTTTCTAGAAAGCTTCACGAATCTGACGCGAGCGATTTGACGGTCATCGCCTTTACCAGTACCAGCTGCCCTCTGAGCAAGAAGTATTTGCCAACGTTGGTGGAACTCTATCGGGACTACTCGAAGCGAGGCGTTAGGTTCGTTCTGGTGAACTGTGTTGCCACCGACAAGCTCGAGGAAATGAAATCCGCAGCTGAACGATTCTCATCCGACGTGGAGTATACATTTGACAAGGATTCGAGATTCGCTTTCCATCTCTCGGCCTTAAGCACAACCGACGTCTTCATACTCGATCGCTCACACACGATCGTGTACCACGGAGCCATCGATGATCAATATGGTTTTGGCTACTCGATCGAAGCGCCTCGTTATACGTATCTTCGCGATGCCATAGAAGCCATGCTTGATAAGCGATCGGTGTTGGTGTCAGCAACTGCTGCGCCTGGTTGTTTGCTCGAGAGAAAACCGACGGAGACGGTTCTATCGGATGTCACCTACCACAATCAGATCTCGAGGCTGCTCCAACGGCATTGTGTCGAATGTCATCGCGAAGGTGGCGTTGGCCCTTTTGCTTTGGACACTTATGAAAGTGCTGTGGCCCATGCGCCGATGATTCGCGAGGTGATTGACCGCGGTATCATGCCGCCATGGTTCGCCACAGCCGACAAAAGCCATTCCGTATCACCTTGGATCAATGATCGATCGCTATCCGCCCCAGAAAAGCAGCAATTCTTTACTTGGCTGGATAACAAAATGCCAGCAGGCGACCTGATTCAATCGCCAGTGCCTAAGGCTTTTACGGATGGATGGATGATTGGAAAGCCCGACGCCGTGTTCGAATTTGTAGAACCGGTAAAGGTGAAAGCGACAGGAACGATGCCTTATCAAAATGTCATGGTGGAGACCCATTTGGAGAAAGATCATTGGGTTCAGGCCATTGAAATTCGGCCTAGCAATCCAGGTGTTGTTCATCACGTGTTGGTTTTCGTCCAAGGGACGGACCAAGGGGATGGAAACCGGGATGATGCAGCCGACGAACGCTCTGGGTACTGGGGTATCTATGTTCCTGGCAATAGCACGCTTGTCTATCCGGAAGGCTATGCGAAACGGATTCCAAAGGGAGCGAGACTTCGATTTCAAATGCACTATACGCCGAACGGAACAGCCGCCGAAGATAGAACGAGTATTGGATTGGTGTTTGCGAAAGAGGAGCCTAGATACGAAGTGCATGTAGCGGGTGTGGTCAACGCCGGATTTCGTATCCCCCCGGGGGCCGATAACCACCAAGTAGTCGCAAGTGTAAAAAACATACCAACAGATGTTCAAGTACTTGCCTTCCTCCCACACATGCATTTACGAGGTAAGGCCGCTCGATACGATCTTCTATCCGGCGATAAAACTTTTACGATGCTCGATATTCCTCGCTACGATTTCAATTGGCAATTGCTGTACCGTTATTCGGAACCGGTGAATGTCAAAGCCGGTGATACACTGCGATTTACTGCGTGGTACGATAACAGCAAAGGCAATCCAGCCAACCCAGATCCGAACAAAGAGGTGCGCTGGGGACCGCAGACAGAAGATGAAATGCATCTTGGTTATGTGGAGTACATCGTTCCAGGCTCTAAGCCGGGCGATCCAACCCCACTGTCGCCTCGTGGTCGAGTTCGAGGGGCGATTCGCAATGCACTGGGTGGTTCTACTTCCAGCGATCCCAATGCTGGTGATGCTCTTTTCTTTCAATTGGACGCGGACGGCGATGGCAACGTCACTCGTGATGAAGTCAAGGCAAAGTATGCGAACAACCAGGCCGCATCGACTACCATTTTCGATCGGCTTGATGCGAACAAGAATGGTCAGTTGGATCGACAAGAGCTCCGTAAACTGTCGGAAATCCTTGGGCGGTAAGTCTCGTCAAAAACAATTGTAGAACAGTTACTAATCGGAAACGAAGCAATACGAGGATACGATTCATGAAAACCACGGCCATTTCGATGTTACTGATCTTAAATCTCGTGCAGATGCTGCGAGCCGATTACGATCCGTTAGCTTCCGATAACAGTGCATTTACTCAGGCTGATTTTACGATCGAAGATGCGAAACGCTCGCGTGAAATACCGATCCGAGTGTATCTACCATCGGACAAATCGCCGGCCCCTGTCATTCTGTTCAGTCATGGCCTTGGTGGCAACCGTGAGGGATCTGCGTTTCTTGGAAAGCATTGGGCATCGCGTGGATACGTGGCTGTGTTTCTTCAGCATCCAGGAAGCGATGATAGCGTTTGGAAGAACGCGCCTGTAGCCGAACGCATGGCCGCATTGAAAAACGCGGCTGGAATCAACGAATTTCTTATGCGAGTGCAAGACGTCCCTGTGGTTCTTGATCAGCTTGAGGTGTGGAACAAAGATAATTCCAACGAGTTCAAAAGTCGGTTTGATCTGGAACACGTAGGCATGTCCGGACATTCCTTTGGCGCCGTGACAACCCAAGCGGTAAGTGGTCAAGTAAATCCCTTAGGCAGGGGATTTACGGACGATCGCATTAGCGCTGCGGTAGTTATGAGCCCCAGTGGGCCAGCGAGAGGCAATAACAAGCAAGCGTTCGGCAGCGTGAAAGTTCCATGGTTGCTGCTGACTGGGACCAAAGACAACAACCCGGTCAATGGAGCCGAACCAAAAACGCGACTTGTTGTTTTTCCCGAGTTGCCTTCAGGCTCGAAGTATCAACTGGTTTTAGATAAAGCCGAGCATTCTGCCTTCACCGAACGTGCCCTACCGGGCGATACAGGACGGCGTAACCCAAACCATCATCGCGCGATACTTGCACTGACGACCGCTTTCTGGGATTCTTATTTAAGAAGCGATGGCGAAGCCCGTCTGTGGCTTGATAGCGACGCTGTGAAAAGCGTTCTTGAAAAGGAAGACGTTTGGCAAAAGAAGTAATTTAGTATTTCGGGCTAAAAGAAATTAGAATAGGCAGATCCATTGTAGAGAAGTTGTCCTCAACTGCTCGGAACTGCCAACCAGGCCCCCTCCCCGAATTAAGAAACTAGAACACAACGATTCCATCTCCTCTTCTGATTCTCAATCTGGCGGATAGTGCCGCCAGGTTGGAACTTGAGATGGAGAATGGCTGCAAGCTTCTTGAACAGTTGAGGACAACTGTTCGACATTGTAGAGCTTGCCTCAAAGGCGCCTTAGACAATCACGCCATTTCCCCCCTCAGTTACTCTCGTACGTTTAGGACTTTTGTATGCGATTCTCGCTTTGGTTCGTTTCTCTTTTCGCTTTCCTCTCCTGCACTGTGTTGGTGGGCCAAGCCGATGAAACAAAGAATGACTATTTCGTTTTCCTCACAACTGGCAAGGCGACGGATGGAGTCTCGTCCGAGGACATTAAGAAAAAGCAGGCAGCACACCTGGAGAATTTCGGACGCTTAGCAAATCTTGGATTTTTAACCACTGCGGGGCCGTGTTCAGACCCAGACAAATCGATTCGAGGAATTGTCGTCATTCACGCAGAATCCATAAGTGTCGCCGAAGACTATTTCAAATCGGATCCCTACGTATCCGAAGGATTCATGAACGTTGAACTGCATCACTATCAAACGGTTGCCGGACGGCTGCAACTTGTTTCGGAAATGACGTCTTTGGAGCAAAGTGTACTTGTGATTCTCAGCCAAGGTGATAATTGGCCAAAGGAACCATCGGAAACGAATTTGATTGAAGCCAGTCTGGCCACAATGGCCACTGAGTACTTCGAAGCCAAAAAGCTTGGCTTTGCGGGGGCTTTCAAGGCAGAAAGCAACAACAAGTCCAAGCGCATCGCGGTCATGCTCTTTCGTGGCAAAGAACTGGATCCAGTATTGTCGATTTTAGAATCGCTGGAAGCGATCAAAAGCGGCGCTGTTCAATTTACTGCCTTCAAGCAATACTTGGCAAAAGGTGCGATTCCAGATTGACGAGCTGCACAAGAACTCAGTACCGTTTTGTGAAAGACAGATTTACTTGCTGAACTTCAAAAACGGGTCACCCAAAAGCAGCACTCCCGATACGATGCTGCCATCTGGGTATTCGCGATGCATTTCCATTTCCCCGTCCGCCTTGGCGGCAAGGTAGGCACGACCGAGACGATCGCCTAACCTCAAGGACTTGCATATTTTTGGATAGCCATAAATGCATCCGCTTCGAACATTTGCAACCACACTGATGCCGACACCGCTTCCGAAGATCCAAGACTGAGCGGTGGATAGGCCGGTTCCTTCCTTCTCACTAACGCACCAGTTTCCCGAAAAGCAACCATGATTCAGAGTCAAGATTGCACCGGTTGTCATGTTCTTGATTTCACTTGCCGAAAGGTCACCTTCCTCCAATGCTTGTCCAGACCAATCGGAATGCACACCCATAGTACAAATAGCATAGGATTTGTCTTGAAAGGCCGATCGAAAATTGGACAGACTATTCTTTGGAGTTGCGAGTATGTCTACGCCAGATCGCCCGAAGAGAACTCGCCCTAGTCTCGCTTCTTCGTCGCGCAATCCGAGTTCTGCATCGGTGATGATGATGGCACGCTTCTCATATGCGATTCCGCCAGTTCGATAACGCTTGACCTTGTTGAAATAGCGTCGCAAGCCTTCGAGTTCATCATCAGTCGCAATTTCGCTTGCCCTCATGTTGGAAATCCAAATCTTGACGTCGGGCTTTCCGGCGTACGACTCTGCGGCTCCATCACCATCGACGTCTTGGTACTCTAGAGAGAAATCTTCATAGAAAAGAGGGTTCGGGTTTGCGTGTTCGTGCATGAAGAACCTGTGCATAGGTATCGCTCCGATCAGAATTGCACCTTCGATACCTTTCTGTTCCCAGAGATTTTTCAATACGCTTCGAACTTGTTCGGGCGATTCGAATTCCTGCTGGGTCAATTCAAACTCAACCTTCTCGCTGGCTCTTACGTCGTCCATATAGTCGGAGATTTCAGAGCTTAGTTCTTTCCAAACGGAAGGACGCAGCAGAATCGCGACTTTGCTAGTCTGGTCCTCACTTGTTTCTGCTAAGCCAGTACTGCTGCCCAGGGTGAGTAGTAGCAGGTAGATTGCCAAGAGCAAACGAATGCGAATGAGCATTAGGGAAATTCCGTGTAAGGTTGGTGGAGTCGTCCGAACCAATCTTGACTTTGGCTCGTTTCGCTATCGGCTAGCATGAGTAAAGACTAGGCATTTAGGCCTCACTGCGTTTGCCTCGTTTTAATCGATGATGTCGTTCTGGTCGAGTATGCATGCCCCAGCGTAGTGACTCATCTTGTTCGTAACGCTTTCCAAGCGTCAATGCGGTTAACGCTTTATTCAATTCGAATCCCAGATAAAAGGCGTGTGATGGGTCAACGTTTCGTGATTCGGGAAGCATCATTAGCTGTTCCATGATTTCAAAAGGATCGGCGCCACGGAGATGAACCCCAGCACTGATCAAGTGAATTTGCTTGTCATCGATCAAGATGCGATAGTTGTTGTCTTTGATATTCTGGGCTAATGCAGCAATCGCTTCCGCGGAAAAAGTAGTGGTCGAAGGATCTCGGAGCATCACCAAACGGTCTTCAAAGTGCTTGGGTGGGATTTTGTGACGGACGGCATAGTTCACCAACCTTCGGGCCAGATCGCATTCACGAACACTGGAACGGGCCCAAGCGATTACTTGGGTCGTAAGCACACTTCGGATCTGCTGCTCTTCGCAAATACCCAGCAACAAGGTATTGATTCCTGCCGAATCGCAATCGGTCAGCTCAGTGATGTTGCCAATCCCCATCATGATGGACGCTTCCGGGAATGCCTCACGAGTCGCTAAGTATCTTCCAAGAGAATTTGCAAATCCACAACCGATCGGCTCAAGGATGGGGTCCAGTCGAAATGCAACCGAATGCTTCTGCAAATACTCGGCTGTTTCCATCATCCCAGGCATGAAGTCACCTAAATCGTCAGGCACCACCACGACTTCACACCCCCAATCGATTGACGCTTCACGATTCGTTTTGTTCACGGAAAGCACAAGAGAAGAACCAGCCTTCGTTGCTGTTGCTGCTTCCCATACGTCAAACGTGTCGATCGAAGTCGGTATGCCTTCATCGCAGAGTGCCTTGACCGCGTCCGCCACCCCATACCAACGTACTCCCGGTTCGCATCCAAGATCGATTCGGTTCGCTCCATCGCCAATCAGTACTTTTGCTTGTTCGACGAGTGCAGCAACCGTGAGTCGCGGTGCGTAGTTGATCTCTGCAATGATCTCGATCGAATACTGCCCATAGTCTTCGCCTTTGAATCGCTTCTTCCCAAACAGTAAAGGAAGATCACGCACATCTTTCGGTCCGCATTCGATGGGAGTCGAGATTGCTGATCGAATTGCGTCGATCCCTGTCTGAAGATAACCAGGAAGAATCACTCGCGATGCTCCAGATGGAATCCGCATATGCTTTAGCAACCACTTCGGAGTCATCAATGCAGCGACAGTAATTGGTAGAACTTCGATCGTGTAGTCGAAGGACTGTTTGCTCGCAAGCGATGCAACAATCTCTCGCAACGAGGCTTCCGCAAGCTTGCCTGTCACAAAGTGAATCGATTCGCGTATTGATTCGTTATTGGAAGTAGATTCAGACTCAGGCTCTGACGCAGGCAATGACGAAGCAGCAGATGATGATGAAGAGGAGGACATGATGTGATTCGATCGAGTGAAGAATATCTTTTGCAGCTGAAGCGTTTTTACGTCTTGACCTAGGTTCCACAAATACTAGAACATGAATGTTAACGAGAAGCACTATGAAGTCGTAGTCATGATGACTCGAATTCGTGGCCGGTGCTTCTCGTTTTTTTTTGCACGATGAACACCATGATGATCGAACACCATGATGATCGAAATATTGATTGAACACCCTTGGTTCCTTGTGATCAATAAGCCAACAGGTATTTTAACTCAAGCTGTCCCCGGAATCGAAAGTGTCCAGACATTATTGGTTCAACAATTGCAACAACGGGATCCGACTGGGCCGGTTCCGTTCATTGGTATGCCTCATCGATTAGATCGCGTTACGTCAGGCGTGATGGTGGTCGCCAGAAACCAACGCGCACTGCGGCGACTCAGCGACCAGTTTGCAGCTCGAACGGTTCGCAAACAGTACCAGGCAACCATTCCCGCAATATCAGAGCGATCAGGCCGCTGGATCGACTGGATCCGCAAGATTCCCAATGAAGCCAAAGCCGAGATCGTTTCGGCCGATACCGAGGGCGCAAAAGAAGCGATCCTTGCGTTCCAAGTCGTTGCCGACTCGGAAATGACACTGGGAGCAACTCTTCAAAAAGTAAGCACCGTGGAAATTGAACTGGAGACAGGGCGAATGCACCAAATTCGCTTGCAGTTCGCCCATCATGGATTTCCGATCCTCGGGGACTCGCTGTACGGCAGCCCTTTTCGTTGGCAAGACGCAATCCCCGGCGAACGAGAATCACCCATCGCTCTTCACGCCTTTTGTATCGAATTCCGAAATCCACAAAACGCAGAGCATGTGAAAGCTGTCGCTCGACCGCCGCTCCCGTGAAGCGGCGTCAAAACCAGTGAACCAAGAAGTCTAACTCTCCCCTTTAGTTAGCGACGGCTCGCAGAACTTCCATTCCGATCCGTGCAAAGATTTGACCTCGCGATGGCCGAGAACCATCGTTGCGTTCCACTCGGTATTGAATCGGTCCAATTTCGCGATCCTCCGGGAAGGCGTTCGGATCTTGGAACTCATAAGATCTCGATTCGGGTAGCTGTTCAAAATCGTAAGTGCTGGGAAAAGGATTCGGTGCTAACGGCGCATGCAACGAACCATGTGGCCGAAGAATCACCCCTGGTATTTGTCGCCGAGCACGCGGTGGCTCACAGAACACCGGCTGAGTTTTTGCATAGGCTTTGTCAAGATTGCATCGCAATCGCTCAATACGACGCGAAAGTTCATTCAAGTGGTCCCGCGTCCGTCGGTCATTACGCACATTGCAATCTGCATTCACAAGCGCATTCACTTGGCCGGCCAAGGAACATGTTCGTTGAAGCGAACTTTGAACTTGGTGCCAAGGTGCTCCACGCGATACCGAATCAACCAGTTGGCAGGCAGCATTGTCGAGCTGGGCGGCTGGTTGACATGCAATGCTATACGGAAATTTTTCGTTAAGCCTCTCGGCCAGATCTTCCGTTGTTCGACGAACCGCCCGGGCATCACCAACAGCGCATGACCAAACACCGGCAAACAGAGATGGCACTAAGCACGAGCTCCATAAGACCATCATTGCCATCCACCTGACACGACCTGAGTAGGCACTCGTTCCAATCAACATGACTTCCCCCCTTATTCTATGCACAACGAAACTTGATTCGACCGGGCCACTTGCCCCAGGGGGATAAATACAAACGCCGTGCCGCTCAACGAAAGAATCTTCACTTCTAGATTACACGAGCATTTCGCGGGCATATTTCCCAATACCCAGCCGAAGCCTTACGTCAGGCGCCACAACATTGATCGCAGCGCCATCAAGATGAGGATTCGCTCGCAGGCGGCGATAAGAATTTACCGACAGGCAAGGCTTCACTTCGAAGGCTTATCGGGAGCTTTGTTCTCTTTGCGATAATCCCATGGAGCCACAGGAGATTCTTGCGACCACAATCCCTTCTTGGCCTGCTTAGCTTCCAATTCGATCTTGGCAAGCTCTTCTGATTTGTTGTAACGCTTGAAGTGCCAGGCCATTCCAGATCGCAACATTTCAACGTTAATGTGCTTGTCTTCCAGATGGACTTGAGCGAGCAAGCGATCGTAAGTGTCTTTGCTTTTCCAAGTGAGTTTTACCTTTTGGTCTTTGAGCATTTTCGTTAAGGCCTCCAACGATTCCTTGCCGAATTCCTGCTTCATTTCCGGAGCATCAATCCCTTCCAGCTGAGCCTCAAACTCCATGTCGTTGCTGTCGACTACCAAGATCGAGTCTCCGTCAATAACTCGCTTTACTTTTGCTTCCATCGTTTCATCGGCTGGTGCGATTGCCCAAGTCATCATGGAGAACGCTATACCGATGACGGATTGAACGAAAATTTGGTGAGTCATATACAAAAACCTATTGAGAGCAAAGTGTCGGTTTCTCTTGCTTGCCAGCCGCCAGCAAGCAATCACGCTGAATGCAGCCGTGATTTCTGCCATTATGCTAACAAAAAACCCTTCCATGGACACCGAAGGGTTTATGAAGATTCTTCAATTGTTTTGGAACTGGATTAGTCCGCTCGACGTGGCGCGCTTTTCATCAGGGAATCCCGGATCTCGCGAAGCAACAAGACATCCTCGGACGGTGCTGCCGGAGCGGCTGGTGCTTCCTCCTGCTTTTTCTTCAGGGTGTTCATGACTTTGATCACCATAAAAAGCGCAAAGGCAACAATCATGAAATCGAGTGTCGCTTGAAGAAAGGGTCCGTACTTCAACAGGTCGGGATCCGACAAAACCGGTACTTCTTTGCCGTCAACCAGAACCGGCTTACCACCTTCCATCTTCGGAAGGGAAATCTCAGAGCCGAAAACTTTGGAATACTTCAGAGACAGGTTGTTGAACGTCAGGCCCGACTTTGCTGTGATCAGATTGAGAGGCGGCATGATGATATCCCCCACCATGGAACTGATAATTTTGCCAAACGCCCCACCAATGACAACACCCACGGCCAGGTCAACAACATTGCCTCGCATCGCGAAGGCCTTAAACTCTTGAAGTAAGCTCATAAGATACAATTCTCTGATTAGGACTCAAATTCGGAAAGCAAAAATAACAGAACGGAGTCTAGCCTTGCCAGGAAGAATGCGACAAGACGGGTTACCACATCGTGTTTTGAAATTCAAAAAATTGTCATGCTGAATTGAATGCTCTTGATACAACCGGTAAGGTTTCGTATGCCCTAACCCCATGCGAAACCGTTTGACTTTCCACCACTTAATTTCCGCCGCTGCCTCAACGCTAGCGTTGTGCTTGTGCGCGACTTGGGGTTCGTTCGTGTTTGGGCAGCAAGACCCCAATTCGCTGGTCACCCAGTACCAATTGGCTCGTCAGGCATATTCGTCGAAACAATACGACGAATCGTCCAAGCTGTTTCGGAGTGTTGCTAGCCAATGCCCCGGTTCCGAACTGGCGACGCAATGCGAATATTACGGCATCATGTCGGAGTGGGCTGTGAAGCCTTCCGAAGAAACTGCCCAAAGTCTTTCGCGATGGATTGATGAATCGCAATCGTCCATAAAAAAAGCGAAAGAGGCCGGCAGAACTTTGGACAATAGGCTCTTGAATTCTTGGATTGAGAGCTCGCAATTGCTTTGCGCTCAATGGGATCGGCAACATTCAAGATACGACGAGGCCGAGAGACGACTGCGCTCGCTGCTCGGCTCCCGTTCCACCTCGTCAGAGCATGATGTTCTTGCCGCGACCGCTTGGTTTGAATTGGGAATGCTTCTGTTGCACAACAAATCCACTTATTCAGAAGCGAAAGAGTGCTTCAATACTTCCATGGCGAACTGCGCCCAACAGCTGAAGCATGGCCCGAAAGAGCGGGCGATTGCCCTTATCGAAAGCCAGGCAAACTTTGGCTCTGCAATGGCTTCTTGGCACGAGAAAAAATGGGAGGAAGCGAAACAAACTCTCGCTCAACTTGAGTCCGCCACCCTCGAGGAAAACCTGTCGATCCAAGTGCGAGTCCTGCGGGCCCGTCTGGCAGTGGCGACCCAGGAGATCGCAAACGTTGCTACCGATCTTGAGCCGGCGGTTCAGCTTGCGTTAGCCGGCAATCCATCCGCCGCCGTACTTTATGAGCTAGCGATCGCATTGCTGGAAACTGGCAATTCCGCAAGCTCGGACGGCATCCTGCTGGAAATCGTTCATCGATTTCCACAGTCTCCATTTTCCGTAGAAGCTCGAGTTCGTTTAGCCCGGACAGCGGTTCAGCGAGGCGAATGGGCCAATGCGATACCATTTGCGGAACAGGCCATCGCGCAAGGATGCCCAAGCGAATTGATCCGGCACGCAAGGTTGGCTTTGGGGCAAGCCCAATTGGAACTGGGCAATCCGCAAGAGGCACTTGCAACCTTAGAGCTCATTTCCATCGAGGAGCCAATTGAAATTGAGATGCAGATGTCGGTTCGCTTCCATTTAGCAGAGTCGCTGTATCAACTGGAACGATGGCCTGAGGCGGAAAAGCACTGGAAATGGCTTTTGGACGCGTCCGCCCAGGCGATTGCTCAAGGAAACGACCGTCCAGCCTGGATAGCCACCATTTTGTTGCGAAAAGCCGAATTGCTAGCCTTGAACAGGCAGTGGCAACAAGCTGAAGACATCGTTTTGGGAATTCGTAAAGATTTTCCCGAATGCATTCGCCGTTCCGAGGTCGATTACCTATTAGCTCGCTGTTTGGTATCGAGGGCTCAGTTTGACGATGCACGCGCCACTTTGGAACTTGTTTCTAAGCGGACTGCAACATCTCCAGAACTTACAGCCAGGGCGAACTGGATGGCTGGCGAAACCTTCTTGATGCAACGTCGTTACGAGGAAGCTCAAGTTGAATACAAAAAGGTGCTTCAGGTGCCGGGGCAAAAATACTGGCATTCTGCGGCTCTGCTCCAAATTGGGCAATGTTGCGAGGCCGTCCAAGATTCACCTTCCGCACGCGAAGCATACTCACAGTTAATTGACCAATTCAGCGACAGCCCGTTTGTCTCTCTCGCAAGAGAACGGCTTCTGTTGCTTCCAAGCAGCACAATTGCAAAACAAACCGAACAAGATTCGTCAGGGACCAAGCGATGAAAAGGTGGCGTACCATCGCAACGACAGCGACAAACTTATTTGGCCAGTCAATGAAGCAATTGCGATTTTGCATTTTCATGGTCCTGTGTCTGAATGGTTTGATTGTGAATCTGCATGCGCAGTATCAGCCGAACGGTGCCGGCTCGTTTCCCAATACGTTGAGCGGGGCTCCACAGAATCGAGTCAATTACCAAAATCCACAACCTGCGCCAGCTAACTTAGAACGTCCATTTGCCCCACCTACTCTGGTCGCGTCCAACACCCCTATTGGTTCGAATTCTCCAAGCACCGCTGGGCAGGTGAATACCGCTTCGCCTGAACCCTCGAAAGAGTCGGCAATCCCTGTTCGAAATCTGCTTCAGATTTTCCACGATGGCGGATTGATGATGTACCCCATCGCTCTTTGCTCCTTCATTCTCACTGTATTTGCCTTCGAACGCTTCATTCACTTGCGAACTGGTAGAGTGATCCCAAGGCCTTTTGTGAAGCGATTGATCGAGCAATTGCAGCAGCAACAAATCGATCGCGATGAGGCGATTGAACTGTGCGAGCGCAATCCTAGCCCCATGGCGGCTATCCTTTGTGCGGGGGTAAAACGTTATGGCCGTTCCGCAGTGGAAATAGAACAAGCAGTCCTTGACGCTGGCGAACGGGAAAGCAATCAATTGCGACAGTACATGCGTCTTCTGAGTGCGATTAGCAATGTGGCCCCTTTGCTAGGAATGCTTGGGACGGTGACTGGCATGATTCAGTCATTCAATGATATTTCTGGATCCCAAGCGATGGGGCGTCCTGAAATGCTGGCCGGTGGAATTAGTGAAGCCCTGCTAACCACTGCAGCCGGGTTGATTGTAGCCATCCCAGCCTACTTGCTCTACATGTACTTCTTAGGCAGAACCGATCGACTTACCATGGAAATGGATAGCTTTGCTCATAAGCTGGTTGAAGTGATCAGCGCGGAAGGATTGCAAGAACACGATAGCACGCGCTCACGAACTCGTACACGCAAGGCTGCGTAAAGGGCTAGGGTCTTCATGCCGCTTAAGCTGAATCAAGAAGAGGCACCCACCATCAACCTGACCAGTATGATCGACATACTGTTTTTGTTGATCATTTTCTTCATGGTGGGTACACGATTCACGGAAAACGAGTCGAACATTCAGATCAATTTGCCCAAAGTAGCTCCGAATGGTGCGATGCTTACCAGCCCTTCCAGCAAGATTGTATTCATCAAGGCGGATGGTTCGATTCAATTGGATGGCCAAGTTGTTTCCGCGGACGAATTGACCATGCGTTTGGCTCAAGCCGTAAGAAACTATCCCGACACCTCGGTTCAAATCAAGCCTGACGGGAATGTAACCGTGCAACAGGCAGCCAACGCCATCAGCGCGGTCCGGAATTCGGGTGCTCAAACAAACGGTATCACATTCGCATCGAGTCAGAATCTCAGTTCGCGGCGTTGAAAATGCTGACGTTCGATCCTTCACAAGACTTTATTCTTTCTCTACTGGATCATCCCTTGGGGCTAGCAGCCATCGGGGACCTAAGCAGCGGCCGCGTTTGGGCCATCGTTCTGGGGGTTTTGTTTGCGATCGTTGCAATCACGTTGCTGGTCGCTTCCTGGACTCGCTGGGGGCAAACGAAATCGCTAACCAAGTGCATAGCATTGGCCTTTCTGGCTCATGTTTGGTTGCTTATGTACGCTTACGGAACTCGAATCATCGTACCTGGGTCTGGCGGTGGAACAGGTGGCGGCGCTCGGTCTGACAACATGTCCATGACGGTAAACCTGCTTGATTCGACAGCGCCCGATCCAACTTTGCTTGAAGGCCCGAATGCGCCAACGGTCGAGCCTGATTCGCAAATGGAGCAAGATTCCGAGCCCCAACCCGAATCAACTGAAACGACGGCGTCCAACGAATCCCATCCGAAGCCGTCTCGCTGGGAAGCACCGCTGACCAAGTCGGATCTCAGCGGCCCACCCCCAGAATCCGTTCCTTCACCAGCGTTCCCCAGCACGCCCGCATCGGCAGCCGCGATCGCGGCTGAAATGCCTGTCGCTTTAGAGCCCGAACTGCCAACCTCTGAATCGGCGGAAGATATCATGCGGATGGCAGGCCTTTCGACGCCGTCTCTATATGGAAGGGAAACCGCACCGAGCGTTTCTGCGCTAGCAGTTCCAAGCTCCAGGCTTGCGATTCTGCAGTCTGTGACAACGCAATCAAACAGAGTGAACCAGCGCCCCGTTCCTTCAAGCTACGCAATGAGATTGTCCCCGGAACGCCAAAACTTTGCGATGCTTAGCGGCGGCGATGCGAACACCGAAGCGTCAGTCGAGAAAGCACTTGCCTGGCTGGCTCAAGCTCAAGCTTTCGATGGAAGCTGGAATGCCGCTGCTCATGGTGCCGGGCGCGAAGCAGCCCAGGGACGGAATCGAATCGACGGCGAGTATCGACATAATGCAGGCCTGAAGGCAAATACCGCAATGACGGGCCTTGCTCTGTTGGCATTTTTGGGGGCCGGACACACTCAACTGGAAGGTCGGTATCACGACCAAGTCGCATTGGGGCTGCAATATCTTCTGTCGCAACAGCTTCCCTCCGGCGATCTTTCCGGACGCGATCAAGTCGGACAAGAGCCAACGGTTTTGTTCGCACGTATGTATAGTCACGGTATGGCCGCCCTGGCGCTGACGGAAGCTTACAACATGACGGGCGATCAAGCTCTATTGCCCGCGATCCAGTCTGCATGCCGCTATACACAACGAGCGATGAACCCACGAACTGGCGGCTGGCGATACTCCGTACCAACCGAGGACCCAGGTGACACAAGCCAATTTGGATGGCAAGCGATGACTTTACACAGCGCAGCAAGCAATGGTGCGATTTCACTTGAGCCTCCGACTCGCCAGCGAATGCTAAGCTTCTTGGATTCGGTCAGCACAGGTCGATCGGGGGGACTTGCCGTTTATCGAGTTCGGCAATCTGGGTTTCCAACCGTCGATGAAGCGACACCTGCGATGACGGCTGAAGCAATGGCAAGCCGCTTACTTCTGGGAATGCCCGTCACGCCAGCCGCAGCCGACGAAGCCCAACGAATGCTACTCAGTCGACTCCCTGGGCGAGGCGAGGAAAACTTATACTACTGGTATTATGCGACGCTGGCACTGTATCAACTCCGAGGCGACGGAGACGATTCCAAAAATTCATTGACTTGGAATCAATGGAACGACGCCTTGAAGCGAGAGCTTTGCGCCAGTCAACTTCCACAAGGACCGAATGCCGGCTCATGGAACCCAACCTGTATTTGGGGTGGCTACGGTGGTCGCGTTTATAGCACAGCTGTCGCTTGCATGTGTCTCGAAGTTTACTATCGGTATCTTCCGATGTACAAAGCGGAACAGTTTGCAAATCAATGGCAACCTGCAGTTCGATAAACATAAGAGTGGGGAGATGCCGCGAGCGGCTTCCTTCGTGCGAACCGAGGAAGCCAAGTCACCGTTCCAAGTCCATGAGTTATTGCCAGCCGCTTCGATGCATGAAATGTAGCAGGATGGCATAATCGACTGAACAGCCTGTTTATTGCCTTAGCCCCGGCGAGGATTATTCATGAACCTGGTTCGGTTTGGATGTTAGTCAAGCTCGCGTAACTTGTTATGTTGGCTTGCAAACAATGCAGACTGCTTCACAACCTGAAGCGTAAACGAGGCGCGATGTAGCAAGCCCTCACTTACCGGCTTGTTGTTTTGATCACAACCCGACGCGTAAGCGAGGGATTCTGTGGGATTGCACGCCCCTCGCTGACACTTCGGGTTGTGATGTTTCCTTTGCCTGCGGAAAATCTATTTGATCAACAAGCCGTTACGCTTCGGATTATGAATAATCCTCGCTAGGCCCCGACTATGACTAAGGCTGGCCAGCAAGAATAGTCGTACCGGTAGTCAGCAATTGAAATCGAAGTGCACCTTTGTCATAAGGAGCGCGCTGACGTAAAGCCGGGGCAACACTACCTGGTCGGTAATGATCGTAGCTTGGCGAGTATTTCAAGGGCGGATTTAGATACGACAGGTAGGGCATAAATGCAATGCCTGAATAGAATCGAGCGCCTGAAACGAGCGGCTGCAAGCAAGGAAATCGTTCGTGCCCATGATTTTCAAGCATGGTATCTTCTAGGTAGGTTGGCTGATGGCAATAGACGGGAGCAATCCACGTTCGAGTGCCAATGGCCCAAGGGCCGTACCGATCGGGGCCAAACGGCAAAGGAATAGTGCCTGGCAGACGTCCTGCGACCAAGTCTTCTGGGGTTGATTTGGTACCAATCTCTTGAATTGAGGTGTTGGGTATCAACAATGCAGGAAGTCGAATTGGTTCCTTCTTTTTATCGCTGGCCGTATCGACGTTGTCCTGAGGAATAACGTTGTCCTGAGGCATAACGGCCGCATCTTGAGCGGTTGGAGCAACCGGAATTCGGATGGAAACCAAATCCATTTGGTATTCAGGTTCACGAAGCGTGGTCGAGCTCTCTTGAGCAAAGAGCGTGCTTGCGGAGAGCGACATACTCAAGCAAACAACAGCCGTTGTTTTGGTTGATTGCCGAATCGTCAATTGCAGAGCCATCCTGGCTAACGTGAGTGACATCCTGCCACCTATTGGTAAAGTGTTCGAAAAAGTCGACCTAGGGGTAAGCCAACGTGAAAACATTGGGGTCGACTTATGGGGAGTTCTCGGCAATTTCGAGGTCACGGCTTAAGGATTGCAACGAGAATTCAGTTCGTAAGGCAGTTTGTTCCAATTTCTGGGTGTCGTTATCGGCAAGGTTTCTCTATTTTGGAGTTCTGAAATTCTTCCGTCGGTGACATTTTCGATCAGAACGAACGCAGACCGGTCTTGACCGGCTGTCGCCGGTCCATTAAAACCCTGAAATGCAACAGCATGGTGGCTCCGTAGCCAAGTGGCTAAGGCAGCGGATTGCAAATCCGCCATCGTGGGTTCAACTCCCACCGGAGCCTCTTCACTTTAAACCCAGTGTTTTGAAGGTAAACCCCCTTCGAAACACTGGGTTTTTTCATGCCCCGAGAGAATCGGCGGGTTTATTGCGTACGCATTCTCATCGCACCCAGTCGCACCTAATGGCACTGTTTCGCTCCAAGGAAACAAATGACCGATTCGATCCATCGATAGGCGAATATCAGAATGGCTCATAATGGTTTGGACCGTTTTGGCATCTACCCCACTTCGGATCAACCAGCGACCACAAAATCACCCAGACCGTACACAGCATTTCTCTGCGACCTCCGCGACTCCGTGTTTCAAAATCAGTCTGAAACTGGAGCTACTCGCAATACACCAACCAACTCAAGTTAGCTTTGATGACCCGTTCCGAATTCGCGAAATCGGCGAACTGAGCATGGAGTTCGGCGACAAGGGTAGTTTCCTCGGACTAAGTCCTTAATCGGAATCCAAGAGGCAAGGAATCGCCCAAGATGGATTCCTCCATCGAATCATCCAGTTTGCCTCCGGAAGATACAAAATCGATATGCGTCTTGGGGGCTCCTGCTTTTTCTAAGCGATGCACAACCCGATCGCGTAGGGAGGACGAATGGTCGCGATAGCGATCGTGAGTCTTGACCGCTAATTGCATCATGCACAATGACATCGGCTCCAGACAGTCCACGAAAGCCGCATCTTCGAACGATAGCAGCTTTTCAATCCAGCCTTGGACAACCGAAGCCGGCACGACTTGTTGCAATGTTGCATAGACGGGACGGCGGCATCCAATTCGCCCAAGCGTCCAAAGCATGGCTCCCCGAAGATGTTCCAGCTTTTTCTTTTTGATGGCTGCCAATAATGCATTGGCTACGTTCTTTTTATCGCTGAAACTGATCCACTCAAGAGCTCCGACCAATCGAAGCAATTCGATCGCCATGTTGGTGTTAACTGCTTGGTTGGAAGTTCCCCCTTCCAAGGTCGCTCGAACTCTTGGCCAACAGTCTTGAAAGAGTGCTTGCTGCTGCCCAAGTGTGAAACCACCCGCGATGCGGCGCCAAAGAACGATCGCCTCCGATGCGTTGGCTACGGAACGGTGATTCAGTTTTCCATGAATCGTCCGCCATGTCATGCTGACTCGCCAATCATCAGCCGCCATGCCGAATCCCGGTCTCAAACACCATCCAAGCAAGTTGATAAATCGAGCCTCGTGTTCGGGCGATCTTTTTCGATAGTCATGATTGTCGATAAGAAAACGCCACATTTCTCGCAACATCGCGGGATTCCACTCGCGACGTCCTTGGCCGATCTCGTCCGATAAAAACGCAACGACGTTCTTGGGTGAAACATCAGAGTGCTCACCGAAAGCGACTTCCATTTTTGCAACGGCCATCTCGATCAAGTTGGATTGGACCGTTGCCACCATCGGTCCTTGAAGTTCGCCAGCTTCCTGTTTTGATGCGGTTGTAGAACGCACATCCAGTTCCAATTTCCAGCTGTTTCTTGAGCCTTCAAGTGAACCAACATCGTTGTTGTAATCGGTCACTTGGAGCAATTGCATAGCAAGCGTTCCGATCTCGGTAAGCTCCGATTCAATCACAACGGGAACCGTGGTCCGAAGCTTGCGATTCTCTGCTTCCAAGACCGTTCGAATCGAAGTCATCTCCGTCATTGTTTGGTGATCCACCAAAACAATTTGCCCTGCTTGATGAACAAGATTGGTACTGCTTTGATAGATCGGAAACTGCACAGGTTGGCCCACGATCAGCTCAAACGGATGGTCATCGAATCGGAACCGATCCATTGGGGAAGCATTCGCGGGCATCACGCAAATCGCTCTGGCGGGGGAATCATCCACCAGCAGATAGTACGCTCTGGCAAGTCTTGCATCGATTCGAACACCGTGGCCTCGTCGAACTAAGCCGAAGTACGCAGCCCCTTGTGCCACCGCAAGATCCAACCGGTTCCCTTCTAGGACACCTAGCTTCCAAGGTTCGGCCATGCCGCCTGCAACGCTCGAATCATCGCTGTTGCCAAACCAATAACGGATTTGATCAAGAATCGCCGTCTTCACCTGAGTCGATTCAAGCACGCCGCCGTTGAATAGGATCCAATCCGGGCGAGCCGCCGCAACGTCGGACATCGCTGCTTGGTCCTGTTCGTTTCGGCCTGCCCATCGATGTTCCCACAGAAATTTGGCAAGGTGTCGGTTCGCATTCGGATCAGCTGCAAATGGGAGTCCAAACTCTTGAAAGCCGGACTCTGCCAAGTCGGGCCGGTCCTTTAGTTCCACTTGACCAAAGAACCCTTCGATCAGGAGGTTGTGGGCCCATTGGTATTCGATTGCAATCGAGCGACTGTTCTCGATCAGTTTGGACCCGGAACCAGGCAATGACAGCCAGTAGGTGTCCGGTGGCGAGCTTCCCAGAAGTGTCTCTTTTGCAACTCGGCATTGTGATTTCAGAGCATCCCACTGTCGTGGTTTTAATTGATCCATGCCAGGCGTCTCAGCGAGCAATCGTTGCTCCATCGCTTTAGCAAGTGCCAAATCGAGATTGTCACCTCCCAACATCAGATGTTCACCAACAGCCACACGATGCAAACCGTAAGTGGCCTGAAGAGCTTCGCTCACTTGAACGCTTGCGTCCGACTCGATGGTTTTCGACGGATTCAGCTCGGTTTCGCTTTGTGTTGCTGCTTGGGAAGTTTCCACTACGCGAATCAAGGTAAAGTCCGTGGTCCCGCCTCCAATATCGCAAACCAAAATGGTTTGGCCTGGCCGCATTGTTTCCGTCCAGCTGTCTTGATTGCGAAAGAGCCATGCATAGAAGGCGGCTTGCGGTTCTTCGATCAAAACCACATTGGACAAGCCGGCGTCTTTGGCGGCTTGCAAAGTCAGTTGCCGAGCCACTTCATCGAACGAAGCGGGAAGGGTGACAATCACCTCTTGATCTGCCAATAAACCGGTTGGATGCTCTCGGTCCCACATGCGCCGAATGTGTTCTAGATAACGACGGCTCGCTTCCACGGGTGAGAGAAGCTTTACATCTTCGTCGTTGCTCCAAGGTAACAAATCAGAAGTGCGATCCACCAAGGGATGGCACAACCAGCTTTTGGCAGAGGCGATGCAACGACCGGGCATTTGCATCCCTCGTTGACGAGCGAACACGCCGACAACACTTTTGTGCTTGCCATCCACAAACTGGAATCGAGCATCCAATTGCGATGCTTCTTGGGACGAAAGCTCGTAATGAAAAGAGGGCAGTGTGTCAGCGCGTTGGCTTGTTTGGAAATCGACCATCTGCTCGACCCGAAAAAGCTCGATGCTGGGTGTTGCTTCATGCGAATCCATGAACGCCACGGCGCAGTTCGTTGTTCCTAAATCGATACCAACGACGTACCTACTCTCTTTCTTCTCAAAAGCCTCCTCTAGCTGTGACAATCCAGCTTTCGCAGCCACGTTTTGACTAGAACCAAAAGATTTTGACTCGGACACGAATGAAACAGTCTTACGAGTTGCTGAGGGGATGATGGATGGACCGCAAGGTCATTGCACCAGGCAATAACTGGTGAAGAAAGAATGGGCCTTCTAAGCTCAGCCCTTCCAGAAAGCCATTCCAAATGGTCAAGTCCGGTGCGAACTCATGCAAAAACTGTCTGCAGACTCCACAGGCGGAAACGCGCTGCGGTGAAACGACGACGAGAGAGTCCCATTCCCGATCTTGATGGGCGATCGCTTGAGCGGCAGCGACGCGTTCGGCGCACAAGGTTACTGAATACGAGGCATTCTCGATATTGCAGCCCGTGTAGACTCTTCCGCTTTTCGAAAGCAGAGCGCACCCGACCGTGAATTGGCTATACGGAGCGTACGCGCGGAGCGCGGCTTGTTGTGCGGCGAGAACTAAATTTTGGAGCGATTGATTGTCGGCTGTACTGTCTATGTTGATCATATTCATACTATAGGCTAGTTCATCGCTTCGACCATACGGTCCACATCAGTTTTCAGAGTGTTCATGTATTCATGAAAATTCCGTTCCACGATACGAATATCACCAAACACATCCAAAAAGACCTTCACCAAGTCCGACCGCAAAATCTTGCCCTCGTCGTCCCCCTGCAATTCGGAACAACGGCGATAATAATCTACCATCTTTTCAAATTCGTTTTCCATCAAGTAGTGCGTCAGCGCCCAGGCTTGACCGTACGCATCCCCAAGCTGCCCAGTGTCATTCGCCCCGTCGAAAAGTGCATCGGAGACGAGCAATTCGAGCGGAGCTCGGTTGGGATCGCGCGCTATTCGGCGGTACCCCATCAAACGCGACGCATTGACAGCTCCTATTCCACCCCAACCTGCCCCAGCTGGCGTCTCGAAATAACTTGCAAGTCCCTCTTGAGCCCATCGAAGCCCCAGCTTTTTCCGAGGCATCAATCCAGAATTGCCTGCCAACTGATGAGTTGCTTCGTGAGAGACCACTTCGATGTCCGATTCTTCCTTAGAAATCTTGATCAACAAATCGAATGAATTGGCCAAATAAGCAATGTCGCGTGAATCCCCTTGCCCCCGCGCTTTCTGCTTGGCAACTTGAAGCTTTTCAGCCATCTCTGACATCAATTGCATCTCGTCGGTTGACCCCTGATCGTAGAAGACGCTGATGTTATCCTTTGGGGACCAAAAACCAGACGCTCGCCGCAGTTGCGGATTCAATTCGGTTGCATATCGAAGGTACGTCTGTTCCTCATTGAAAAGGAGAACCA
Organism: Planctomycetaceae bacterium; assembly: GCA_027487485.1. GTDB lineage: Bacteria > Planctomycetota > Planctomycetia > Pirellulales > Pirellulaceae > JBKCUI01. The sequence continues at coordinate 111,056 of JAIYDN010000088.1, forward strand.
TCATATGTTCTTGAGGAGGCTCTAGAACAACTCCGTCCAACGCAAATTTCATAAAAAAAGCTTCATAAACTTGCTCCAAAAGTTCTAGTCGCTGTTCGGCACGAGTCTGTTTCTTGCGCCCTATTTTCCTATCGGGGGTGTCGTGAAACATGACATAATGTCGGCTTACCGCAATTTGCATCTGCTTCAGCCCAGTGGTCTCCTTGAGCTGAGTTGCCACCTGGTCGTGATTCCCCAGTTCCTGCCTGACTCTCTTCCTTGCTTCAATCAAATGAACGACGGTTGGATGCAAAGGATCGATCTTATAAGCGGCGCTACAGCATTCGTAGAACTCCTTGAGCATGCCGCGCTGCAATGCTTGCCGGGCGGCCTCCAGGAAGTCATCAATGTACTTAGAGCGATTCGCTTTCTGAAATAGTCTGCGAAACTCCTCTTGCCGCGTTGGTGCCTTGATCGACGTGGCAAACTCATTTCCTAGCGTAATCGAAGGGAAGCCTGGATACGAAAACTCGATCAAGTTCGCACTGTGAACCTTGGTCTTTCCCTCCAACACCGTTTTTCGCTTTGTTCCGGGAATGCCAAAGATAACGAAATCCGCGAAGCATGAATCAGCTCCAACGCTAAGGAGCAACAAACATAAGATTGGCCTAAACCGCTTGGCGAACATCGAATTCAATAAGGAATGATTCATCTTTGACCCGAAGCTTCCCGGCTTTATCCGTAGCATTCTCAACATCGGTCGGGACACGGAACTGAACCCATCGTACATGATCAGGTCTTCAACCTAAACGCTCCAGCGACGAGATTATTGAAATACGGGGAACCCGCCATCGAAGCACGAAATTGACGATTCAGCGCCTTGGCTCGTGAACGAATTTGGCGTTCTTGGCTTCGCTAACTGCCTTTCGCCGTACCTGAAGGGTCGTGTGACGCTCATTGGCAGTGGATAAATTCACCTAATTATTTTTGATTCTAGTACTGCATTGACGGTTCTTGTGGGTTACATTACTGACATTAAACACCTGTTTGTGGTTGCCGTAAGCAACTAATCGAACCTGCCTCACTCAGCTCAAGATTGGATATCGGGCGTGACCAATCTAAGTTGGGTGGGGCTTTTTTTATTGTTGAATGGTAGTTGGCAAGCTGCTGCTACAACCGTCGCGAACGGAACTCTTCCGACCCAAACCTTCTGGGATCCACAGTAGTAGGATCGTTCCAGCGTTTACGGTGATTCTTGGTCTGATTAAAGTGAATGGGACTCTTCGTACCTATTTCAAGATTGCCATGATCGCAACGCACCTTCAGAAAACGGCCCCGGCGGATCAAGAGGCCATTCGCTTGTCTCTTGTGGTTCCATGTTTCAATGAAGAGATCGGCCTTGATCAACTTGCAGACCGGATTGAAGCTCTTCGAGTCAATTTCCGTGATCGCTTGGATGTAGAAGTCGTGTTCGTGGATGACGGCAGTACGGACCTGACATGGCAGGGTTTGAAAAGGCGTTTTGAGAGTCTCAGCTGGTGCAAGCTCGTCCAACATCCGCAAAACCGAGGTATCACCGCATCCATTCAAACCGGGATCATTCATTCCAGCAATGAATTTGTCGCATCAATCGATGCAGACTGCACCTACGACCCGATTCAAGTGATGGCCTTAGTCGATCTCATGACCAGCGACGTGGCGATGGTGACCGCATCACCTTACCATCCGCTTGGGAAAGTCGTTGGCGTTCCAAGATGGCGGTTGGCGTTATCCCGATTCGCATCAAGCGGGTATTCGCTTCTACTTGGAACCTCGTTGCATACCTACACAAGTTGCTTTCGCGTTCATCGCCGGTCGATCATGACACAACTACCAGTTCGCGAAAGCGGCTTCGTTGGCATCGCTGAAATGCTCTGGCAAGTGCAACTTTCGGGGGGCCGCATCGTCGAAGCCCCTGCATGCCTTACGAGTCGTAAGCTTGGTTTTTCCAAGATGCGAACCCTACCGGTCATCTTGGCACACCTGAGGCTGATGTTGCGAATCTTGATGACTCGCATTTCTAGAAAATGAAAACTTAGGCATACCTTTTTCAGCACACTCCGCAATCATTCGCAAGGCTTTTAGAATCTTTTGGAACCTACTTGATGAACACCGCCGTACAAACCTCGATCCTACCGCTACCGTCGGACCAGGATATCTCTGGACGAACCTTTGGTCAGGAAGAAATTGAAGCCGTCACCAGAGCACTTGCTTCGGGAACTCTGACCAGCACTAAAGGGGAGTTTACGAAGCAATTGGAGATCCAATTTGCAAAATACATGGATTGCCTTCATGCTCATGCTTGCTCATCGGGATCCTCAGCGTTGCATACCGCTGTGGCAGCAATCAATCCCGAGCCGGGCGAGGAAATCATCACAACCTCGATCACGGACATGGGAGCCTTGTCTGCAATCCTGTACCAAGGGGCCGTTCCGCGATTTGCAGACGTCGATCCGCGAACGTACAACGTGACTGCCAAATCGATCGAATCTTGCATCAGCGATCGAACGCGAGCCATCATGGTTACCCATCTCTTTGGCAATCCCTGCGAAATGGATGAGATCGTGACGCTGGCGGCCAAGCACGGCATCCCCATTCTCGAAGATTGCGCACAGGCGTTTCTTGCCGAATACAAAGGGCGACTCGTAGGATCGATAGGGGATATTGGATGCTTCTCGCTACAGCAAGGTAAGCACATTTCCACAGGCGAAGGTGGTTTGGTCGTGTCAAACGATTCCGATCTGGCTCGGCGCATGTTCTTGTTTATTAATAAAGCTTGGGGATACGGGGATGCGAATCCAGACCACTACTTCCTGGCACCCAATTATCGCATGAACGAATTGACCAGCGCTGTCGCTCTTGCGCAACTGGACAAACTTGATTTCAGTGTGAGTCAAAGAATTCACACCGCCGATCTGCTCACGGCCCAGCTTCAAGGTATCGACGGACTGACCACCCCCACTATTCATGGCCAAAACAAACATACCTATTGGAAGTATTGTCTTGACGTTAATCCCGATGTCATCCCAGGGGGTACGCTTGCCTTAGGAAAACTGCTTAAAGAACAAGGCGTTTTCTGTGCTCCTCGATACATTCAAAAGCCTGCCTTTCAGTGCCAAGTGATTCGCGACAAACGAACCTTTGGCAATAGCGGCTTTCCATTCAATCTCGCAGCTCCGGAAGCACTTGACTATTCTCCCGAATTGTTTCCAGGAACCTTCGAAGCCCTAGCAAGAGTCTTGGTCCTTCCATGGAGCGAACGATACGAACCCAAGCATGTCGACTACATTGGGGAAGTCATTCGGTCATCTGTTGAAAGGCTTTTAGGCTAATCCTGTGATCAAGAAGTCTCCTCTATCGTTTGCTATTGTGGGTGCAGGTGGCATCGCTCAAACCCACCTTCAGGCCTTCGCGAAAACCCATCTGGCTAAATTAGCAGCTGTGGTCGATGTGCGGATGGAGGCCGCGAAAGCCGTTGCTGCTTCAATGCATTGCCAGGCCTATCCAACCATCGAAGATTTGCCAAGCGATCTTAACATCGACGCTGCCATCGTTTGTACGCCTCCATCAACGCATCCCGACATCTGCGCCAAGCTAGCCAGTCGCAAAGTGCATGTCCTTTGCGAGAAGCCAGTTGCAACGGATCTGCAAACCGCGATTGCCATGATCGACAAGGCGGCTCAAGAGAAAACCCTGTTTACGATGGCTTCCAAGTTCCGTTACGTCGAGGACATGATCTACGCGAAACAGCTGATCACATCTGGCGTACTAGGGGATATCTTGCTTTTCGAAAACACCTTCGCAGGCCATGTGGATATGACCAAACGTTGGAATAGCAATCCCCATGTGAGCGGCGGTGGTGTGCTCATCGATAATGGGACGCATTCGGTCGATATCGTGCGTTATCTGCTGGGCCCCATCGAATCGATCCAAACCATCGAAGGCAAACGATTTCAAGATATCCCTGTCGAAGATACAGTTCGAATCCACGCTAAAACGCAAAAGGGAACTCTGGCTGCCATGGATCTGTCCTGGAGCATCAACAAGCAAACACCTTGGTACGCCAGTATCTACGGGACGCAAGGCACCGTATTGGTGGGTTGGAAAGAATCGAAGTACAAGCGGTCGGTCGATACCGATTGGACTGTCTTTGGTCGTGGGTACGACAAGGTTCAAGCCTTCACCAGCCAACTCAATAATTTCTGCAATGCAATTCATGGGATTGAACCTCTATTGATTACCTCGGAAGATGCGATTGCGTCCTCCGAAGCGATTCAAAAGGCATACGAATCGCTTCAAAAAGATGACTGGGTCACGGTCACGCCGCCAATCGCTCGAGCTGCTTCATGAGCCCCCGGATTCACGCTACCGCGATTGTAGAAGAAGGATGTGTTATCGGTGATGGAACCGCCATTTGGGACCACGTCCACATCCGATATGGAACTCAGATCGGTGAACAATGCATCATCGGTGGAAAAAGCTACATTGCGTACGAAGTGCGTATTGGAAATCGTTGCAAACTCAACTCGGCTGTCTACTTGTGCACCGGTGTAACGCTAGAAGATGGCGTCATGATCTCGGCCGGGACAATCTTTACCAACGACCGCTTCCCGCGAGCTACCACCCCCGACCTGTCCGCACTGCGGCCAAGCGAACCGGATGAGTTCACTGAAAAAACCACGGTCTGCGCCGGTGCAACGATCGGGGCTGGGTGTGTTATCGGAAGCAATTTAACGATCGGTCGCTGGGCCATGGTTGGCATGGGCTCCATTGTCACCAAAAGCGTACCCGCCCATCATGTCGTCTTGGGGACACCAGCCAGAAGCGTCGGGGCGGTTTGCCGATGCGGGCAATTGCTTTGCATGTTTTCGGACGAAGATATTCAAACCGTGATTCTGGCATGCGCCCATTGCGACGACTGTTACGTGCGGGATGGGCAATCCATTGAAAGGATTGAATCACCAAGGGATGCAGAAGGTAACTAGCAATTCATGATCGCAAGCATCTCGTTAGACCTAGACAATCAATGGTCCTACATGAAAACTCATGGTGATGCTGGCTGGGAATCTTTTCCTAGTTATTTGCCACTGGTTGTGCCTAGGGTGTTGAATCTGCTGAAGGAAATCGATTTGACGATCACGTTCTTCGTGGTCGGACAAGACGCGGAACGTTCGGAAAACGCGGAAGCTTTGAGATCCATCGCGGACGCCGGTCATGAAATCGGAAACCACTCGTTCCACCACGAACCCTGGTTGCATTTATACTCGCGCGAGGAAATCGTGCGTGAATTTGAACGCAGTGAGCGAGCGATTGAAGGCGTAACCGGTCAGAGGACGCTGGGCTTTCGAGGCCCTGGATTCAGCTATTCGGAAACCGTTTTACAAGTTCTAGCAGAACGCGGTTACCTTTATGATGCGTCGACATTCCCAACCTTTCTTGGGCCTATCGCAAGAGCCTACTATTTCTTACACAGTGGTCTCGGCAAAAAGGAGAAGGACCAGCGCAAACAGTTGTTCGGGTCGTGGAATGCTGGCTTCCAGCGACTTAGACCCTTTCGCTGGAATTTATCGAATGAACAGAAGCAATCGCTAATCGAAATTCCCGTGACCACGATGCCTTGGCTGAAGGTGCCGATCCACTTGAGCTATGTGATGTACCTAGCAACGTTTTCTCCATGGGTAGCAAAGCGATACTTCTACCAATCGATGCGGTTTTGTTGGCTGAATCGGGTCCAGCCTTCGCTGTTGCTTCACCCGCTGGATTTCATGGGGTGTGATGATCTTAAAGAACTAGCCTTTTTCCCAGGCATGTCGCTGGAATCGAAGCCTAAGGTTGCCATTGCGCGTGAAACATTGGGGTGGATGGCTGGTACGTTCGAGTGTTTGACAATGAAGCAGCATGCGTCCCGAGTTTAGACCTCGTTCAAGCCACCTGGTCTAGCAGTTGACGCATTTGTTGCGTCGCATGAGACGGTGATTCTGCCCTCCAAACCGCATGGCTCACTGCAATACGTCGGGCGCCAGTTGCGAGCACTCTGGGAAGATTCTCTATCGTGATTCCACCGATAGCAAAGGCGGGCAAACTCACTTGTTCTTGATTCAAAAAGTCGACGACCGATTGGAGAAAATCGAGTCCTGAAAACGACTCGAACGCTTTGGTCGACGACGGGAATGTGGGCCCGCAGCCGATGTAATCGGCCCCGACGTGGATCGCTTGCTTCACTTGTTGCAGATCATGAGTTGACAAACCTAAGACGCAGTGGCCGGGGATCAGCGATCGAGCCTGAGTCACGCTGAGATCCGTCTGGCCAACATGAAGTGCCCAAGCTTGTGTGCAGTGAAGAACGTCCGCACGATCATTGACGACAATGCGTGTCTGATCGGCATCAACCACCGCAATGGCCGCATTGGTGTATTCGATGATCTGTTTTGCGTCGAGTTGTTTATCGCGCACTTGAATGATATCGACACCGGCACGGCTGATTGATGCAATTCGCGTTTGAAAGTCCACGATGGGCATTTGGCAATCGGCCAGAACGTACAGCTTCGATTTTGCAAGGAAAACGAGGTCACGTTTTTGGGCCAACAGGAACCTCGCATTGAGGTCATAAACTTGATAGCGCAGGGACTCGATGCCAGCGGCTGAATTGGAATAGAGAAATTTCGCGAATTCCTCGAGACAACGCAAAGATTGCTGAACACGTTGAGCGGCAGCTTCGGCAATGTCCATTGCACCGTCACTGCGCGAGCCTTCGCTTTCTGTTTTAGTCGTCCGGCCAACGTCATCCGAAGCATTGCGACTGGTCAAGAGAGCGGATTTGTCCCAATCCGAAGTGAAGCGTTGCAGATCATGTCGCAGGGTTTTATAGCGGTTCTGGATACTGCCATGGTTTTGGAAGCGAGCCAAGTCTTCAAGGGTCCGTAACCCTTCCATGGTCCGATTCAGATTTGCGTCCAAGATGCGATGGCAAGCTATCGAATCCGCTTGGCTTTTTCCAGTGTTTGATGGGTCCATGGGGCAACAGAAGAAGATTGTGAATGGGGCTGAAAGAGAGGAGTTTAGTTAACAGATCGTGACGTAACATCTGCAAAATTGCTGCAGATTTACATGTGTCAACGTGTCTCAAGTAGCAAAAGCTTTTGATGATAAGGGAAATCAGCAGTTCCGAAAGGGTTTTCGATCAAAATGGCTTTTGCATCCTGAAAGGATAAAGGAGCTTTTCGTTCGGGCTATCCCCGTCGGAAGCAACAATTGGAAGCTACAAGTTGCACTCGCCGGCTAAACTCTCCATAAAAAAACGGATATGGAACCACGGAATACACGGAACACACGGAAATGGAAGCACAAGCAAAGACAAAGGGAAACAGGCTCTTGAACGAAATAAACACGGAACTGCACCGGAGTTTACGCAGAAGATCCACTCTCGGCTACCGCAACACTCGCACACAGCGGAGCCGTTTCTCGGTTTGAAGCCCGGCGGGTTTGAAGCCCTGTAGGGCTGACACATCCTCTGCAGGGGCAGAGATGCCCCGGATACGAAGCGGATTTTGCCCTCAGCCCTGAAGGGGCGACACACCATCGCGAAACTAATGGAACTCTCAACCAGCTTTCCAGAATTTCAACCGAAGTCTGGCGACTCCAGCTACATCATTGTGGTGCCAAAAACGGTGCAGTTGCAGACCCCTGGAAGCAAAATCGATTATCAAATACAATGTTTTCATTGATGCCCTAGTAGCTCAGTTGGATAGAGCGCGGCTTTCCTAAAGCTGAGGTCGCAGATTCGAATTCTGCCTGGGGTACTGAAGCAATAGCAATGTTTTCATTGGTCGGACGCTATCGTAGCGTACCGGGAATTTTCCCGAGCGCCCCCGCAAACCTGACGCTACTACCGAAGCTGTCTGCCACAAAGAGCATCGAACGGTTCATTTAACAGAATCCAGCTCCAAGGATTGGAATCCATGAAAATTGTGCGGACAGATCGTGAACTGGAAATGCTTGTCGTGGACGCTCGGCTCCGGGAGATGGGGGCGACGCTTGTCAAATTGCCAGATGGTGTCTCGGAGCAGACGCTGATCCAAGAAATCGCCGACGCGGATCTGCTGCTGATGTGCTACACCAAAATCAGCCGTAAGGTGATCGAAAGTGCTCCGCGACTGAAAGCTATCATCAAGTACGGGGTCGGTATCGATGCAATCGATATCGTTGCGGCTCGCGAACGGGGAATTCCCGTGGTCAATATCCCCGATTACGCCGAGGAAACAGTCGCCGAAGGTGCTTTCGCTTTGCTGATGGGCTTGGCGAAGCAATTCAAACCAATTCAAAACGCAATGCAGCAAACGGGATGGGTTTGGCCAGAACCGAAATGGTTGGCAAACGATCTTGCTGGCAAAACATTGGGTTTAGTTGGCGTCGGACGCATTGGAACCAGCATGGCAAGAATGGCAAGCGCGTTTCGTATGCGAGTGTTGGCCTACGATCCATTCGCAACCAGCATGCCTGCCGATCGATTTGACGACCTTGGAGAAATGCTGCAAGAGTGCGATTTTGTTTCGATCCATTGTGTGCTTAATGACAGCACTCGAGGGCTGGTCGGCGAAGCCGAATTTTCACGGATGAAGCCGAGCGCCTTTCTAATCAATGTTTCGCGAGGCGAGATTGTCAACGAGCTTGCGCTGCTCCAAGCATTGCAAGCCAAACAGATCGCGGGCGCAGCTCTCGATGTTTATGGTCAAGAACCTTTGGCAAAAGAAGGCCATCCGTTATCGGCACTCTACGCTATGGACAATGTGATTGTTTGGCCTCACATGACCTTCTACACGCGGGAAGCCATGCAGCGTTTAGAAGAAGAAACTTTAGCGAGATGCATGGAAGCGATCGAAGGTCGCCCGCTTTGGGTGAAATCAAACGACCCGCGATTGCGCGCTCAAACAGCGGGTATTGCGTTTGAACAAAAGCGGTAGCCATTTGCGTCTGCAGAAGCCAAACACGCTTTGCATGGTATTGATTCTTGAGAGGCTGCCCCTTTCTTACTTTTTTATCTTACTATTTTACGATCGGCAGCGATGGTCGTACCGAGGATTTGAATGTTGTGAAATCTTCGCCCAGCAATGCTGCTACGGTTGCTGCTACTTGTGCTTGCTCGTACTTACCACCTTGGTCCACGCCCGAACTGCCAACGCCAGTTCCGAAAGCAGCTGCCCAAGTTCGTTCCGAGCCAGGTAGCTTGTCACTGTGGTTCTTCCAGCCTTCGCGACCATCGCCCCGTCCGTGATCTGAAGTGATCACGAAAGCGGTCTTGTCCTTGTGGGAGGGCAGAGACTGTACTGTCTCCCAAAGTTGTCGAATGAAGAAATCGTTTTGCTGTGCGGTCAGCAAGTACTTTTCGTACTTCCCTTCGTGGGCCCAATCGTCTGTTTCCCCCAAGGACACAAACAAAACGCGAGGTTGATTCGTTTTTAGTTCTTCGATAGCTCCACTTACCGTCAGGACGTCATACCGAACTCCTTCCCATTGGTGAAACAGCTGTTTCGAAACGAAATTCAAAACCTCCACTCGGTCAGGGGCGCCGACATGGAAAGGTTGCCAGCCAGCATTTACTGGTATCATGCTGCGCTTGTCATTAATAATGTAGGGGAACACGTCCCAGGATCCATACGCAGCGACTTTGCCCGCAAAGGCTGGTTTGCTATGAAGCCATTCCAGTACGGTGGTGTTCAGGTTGTATTTCTTGTCGTTGCTGTTGATTGCAGGATCAGGGAACCCACTTAAAATTTCGTTGTATCCAGGGTAAGAAAAATACAGACCGTTAGTTACAGCAACAAGACTTTCATTTTCAAGATCACCAGCGATCCAAGCAGTTCCTTCCTGGCATCGCCCCCATAGAAACGGCAGCAACATGGCGCGGCGTTTTTCGCGGTCTTCAACCCAGTACTTCTCTTTGAGTTCGTCGGGTTTCTCAACACCGTTTTCTTTGGTCATTAATCTGGGGTCAGCACCGCCAAAAACCTCTTCGCAGCGCAGCCCATCCAGCGTGATTAAAACGACATTTTGCGCGCGATTAGCAACTTGCGCGAAGACACTCGATGTCGAGCCCATCAGAATAAAAAGCATGCCTACAACCAACCGAAAACTCATGAGACTTTACTTTCTTGGGTGCAATTCAGATGCTTGTCGCTGGGAAGCTTACTCGGTACAACGATCGAGATAGCGAAATCGAACTTGGATTCGAACTTTCGCGATCTCAAGGTAAAGTTTAGCCTTACGTTGGTCCCTGACTTTGCCAAACGATTGATTTTGAAAATCTTCACGACGAATTCACGATCGGATCAATGCACCAGGTTTGCCCCATGGAGTAAGCTCGTCGCGAACAAATGCCTTTTGGAGCGACTCGTCTTTCATCAAACGCTGCGTTCGTTGTCCATTTACATTTCCCGTAGCCCGCTCCCCGTTTAAGCCTCTCAATCCAACCTCCCAATCCAACCTTACGGTGCTTTCATGCGTTATGTCCTTCTTGCCTTATCCATCCTGCCGTTCATCTTTGGAAAAGCTGTAGGGCGGCAAGCCAGTGTTGATTCGCAGCCAGGGGATGAAAACAGCATTCGGGTTATGAGTTTTAACATTCGATATGGAACCGCGAACGACGGTGATAATCACTGGAATAAGAGAAAGGACTTTTTGATGGATACGATCCATGCTTTTGGTCCGGATCTGCTGGGAACGCAAGAGACGCTGCGCGACCAACGCGACTTCATCTTGTCGAAGCTCGCTGGATACGAGTCTTTTGGCGTGGGACGCGATGACGGCAAAGACGGGGGCGAGATGGCTGCTTTGTTTTATCGCACCTCGCGATTTGAAAAGCTAGCCGGAGGCCATTTCTGGCTGAGCGAAACTCCAGATACGGTTGGTAGCAAGGGGTGGGACGCAGCTTTGCCGCGGATCGCAACTTGGGTTCGATTGCGAGATCGCCAAAACGAAAATGGGAAACCTATTTTCTTTTTGAACACTCATTTTGATCATCAAGGGCGGCAAGCGAGAAAGGAAGCAGCCATGTTGATTCGGAAGAAGGTACTTGAGCTGGGAGCCGATTGTGATTCCATCGTAACAGGCGATTTCAATGCGGGTGCCGATAGCGATGTGTTTTGCGCCTTGTTTGCGGATCATGCTCTTCAAGAATCGCCCTTGGTAGATACCTTCTCGCAAGCCCATCCAAAATTCGAAGAAGGGCAAGGGACATTTTCGGGCTTTCAGTCAACAGCCACAACAGGACCTAGGATTGATTGGGTCGGCTGCTCGCGTAGCTTTCAAGTTCTGGCAGCCGCGATTGATCGAACCCAACGCGACGGACGAACCCCATCCGACCACTTTCCTGTAACAGCCATCCTGAAGCGTTGAACATCCCAACAGATGCTGATGGTCAACGGAAGCACGCTTCCTGATTGCAAGCGCGTAAGACGCCGGGCAGCTTCTTAGTCGCTGACCATGGCAACGGATTCGATGCTTGTATCTCGAGAGATTTCGTTGTAGCTAAGGATGCGAAGGTCGGGCATCGATTCTTGAGTGATTTGACGCAATGCAACGCGAATCTTGGGACTGACCAGAACGCAACGCGGCTTGCCCATGGCGTCCAGTTTTTTAATGTGATCCGATATTTTGGAGCATGTTTTTGCAATCACATCCGGTGACATCCTGATAAAAATGCCACGGTCGGTTTGTTCCGTCCCAGCCGCCACGCGATCTTCCATCGCAGGGTCCAACGTAATGACTCGCAATACCCCAGCAGGGTCGCGGTAGCGATGCGAAATGGTTCTAGCCAGTCGGTGTCGAACGTATTCGGTTAACCAAATAGGATCCTTGATGCGATGGGCAAAATCGCCGAGTGTTTCAAAAATGATTCCTAGCTGCCGAATCGGGATGTCCTCTCGCAATAGATTTTGTAGCACTTGTTGCACTTCTGCGAGCTTCATCACCCCAGGGACCAGTTCATCGACCACGGTTGCAGAGGTCTTCTTCAGTTGCTCGACCAACTGCTTTGCGACTTCGCGAGTGAGTAATTCATCAGCGTGTTTTCGAGCAGTCTCTTGAACGTGTGTTGCAAGAACGGCTCCGCACTCGACAACTTGATAGCCGTAGATTTCCGCTTGCTGTCGATTTTTCGGATCAATCCAAAAGGCTCGTTTGCCGAAAGCGGGGTCGGTGGTTTCGTCACCTTGGATCTGCCCAAGGGTTAGGCCAGAGTCGATAGCCAGCAAGCGGTCGGGGCGCAGGGTCCCAGATGCAATTCGATTGCCCGACATGTCCAATTCGTAGGTGTATTCTGGTAGACTCATTCGGTCTTTGATGCGAACCATCGGGAGCAGAATTCCCATTTCGCTGGCAAGTGTTGCACGGACCGTGGAGATTCGCTTCATCAAATCGCCACCACGATTGGGGTCGGCCAGAACAATCAGTTTCGCGCCCAGTTCCAGACGCAGCGGATCAACTTCCAAGTAATCTTCCACCTTCTTTTCGGCGGGTGCTTTTTTGGTGTTGTCTGCATCGGTTTGCTTTTTGGTTGCAATGGTGTCTGTCTGACGCTTTTGGCGTTGCATCAGCAGAGCAATACCAATGCACCCTCCGCCCATGGTGATCATGGGCATGGTGGGCAGTTGAGTGAATGTCAGCAAACACAGAAACACACCCGAAACAATCAAGGCTTGCGGGCGCGAAAAGATTTGCCGGAGAAATTCGCCCGAGAACTCAGATTTTTGAGTGCTCCGTGTGGTGAGCAAGGCCGCTGCCAACGAAATCAAAAAGGCAGGGACTTGGCTAACCAAGCCGTCACCGATGGTGAGTTTCGCATAGACATTTGCCGCTTCCATTAACGTCATTCCAGAATACATGTAGCCCATGTACAGGCCGCCAACCAGATTCAGCAAGGTGATTGCGATACCCGCGATGGCATCCCCGCGAACGAACTTACTGGCACCGTCCATCGATCCATAAAAGTCCGCCTGCCGAGTGATTTCTTCACGCCGCTTTTGAGCTTCTTTTTCGTCGATGGCTCCAGCGCTGAGATCGGCATCGATGGCCATTTGTCGGCCTGGCATCCCATCCAAAGCAAACCGAGCTGCCACTTCGCCGATTCGAGTTGCTCCCTTGGTGATAACGATAAAATTGATCAAGAAGATGATGATAAACAGGATGATTCCCACTTCCAAGGAATCCCCCGAAACAAACTCGCCGAACGCTCGGATCACTTCGCCAGCCGCGTCGAGCCCTTCGGATCCAGTTCGAGTCAAAATCAATCGAGTGGTTGCAAGATTTAGAACCAATCGCGACAGGGTTGTCGCGACGAGCATGGCTGGGAAAATATTGAATTCTAGAGGTGCATCAATGTAGATCGTGGTTAGTAGGACCACTACAGCGATCGCAATATTGGCAGAAAGTAAGATGTCGAGCAGGTAAGGTGGCAAGGGAACAAGGATAACCACCAAGCATGCAATGATCCCAATCGGGACGATAGCGTGTCGATGTTTGAAGAAAAGCCGTGTAAAAATGTCCATGCAATCAGCACCCAGTCGCCCAACTTTAGAAAATCTGCGTCAGAATCCGGAAACTACCCATCTTTCTTGTCAGATGTCTATATCGTTTTTGAAACCGGAACGATAATGTACGAACCAGACGGACGAATTATGGAGTAAAAGCGTTACCTCCGTTGTCACCGTGGAATCCCAAAGCGAAAACTCTGAATGCCAGCAAAAGACGCAAGCGAAGCGAACAATTACCCGTTAATGTCCCCTCGCTTTTGGCATGGGATGCAATCTCGCGTATGGTTTTCAGAACTTGCAAGAAACCGATTCAGTTTCTCTTGGTCTCGCCTCCCTTTAGCCTTTGGGGTATCGTGCTTCATGCCAGTCTCCGACTGCATGGCGTTAACTCAACATTTGCTGTTTGGTCGCTCCATTGCTGCTACCAAGCTTGCTGGTCCACCACTTTTTATTTTGGGCCATTGGAGAAGCGGAACAACGTTGCTGCATGAACTGCTGGCGCTCGACACCAAGTATGCATCTCCCACGACCTTTGAATGCTTTGCACCCTCCCATTTTTTGTTGACGGAAGGGTTGGTTACGCGCTTCGGTGGATGGTTGCTTCCTGACAAGCGTCCTATGGATAACATGAAGGCTGGTTGGGCGTTGCCTCAAGAGGATGAATTTGCCCTGATGAATCTAGGTGCTCCAACTCCCTATCTTCGCATGTTATTTCCTTGCAACGACATCCCATACGAAAACACACTGGCATCAAGTGGATTCACAGACGAAGAACTTGCAAAATGGAAGTTCTTATTGGACTGGTTCTTGAAGGCTGTTACGTACAAATCTGGGAAGCCTTTGGTGATCAAGAGTCCGCCTCATACCGGGCGATTAGGGATCTTGAAAGACATGTACCCGGATGCAAAGTTCGTGCACATTGTTCGCGACCCTCGCAAGCTGTTTCCGTCCACCATGAAACTTTGGCGATCCCTGGACACAGTTCAAGGGCTACAAGTGGGTGAGAACGAACCACGATTGCGAAAGTTTGTGTTCGATTCCCTTCGCACGATGTACCGCTCTTTCGACGAAGACAGAAAAGGGATCCCTTCCAATCAATTGGTCGAGGTCAAGTACGAGGACTTGGTTCGCGATCCGGTTGGTGTGGTTCGAGGTGTTTACCAAGATCTGGAGTTGCCTGATTTTGAAACCATCGAACCGCAAATCCAGTCCAAAATGCAGCAAGAGAAAGATTACAAAACCAACCGCTTTTCTAGCGACAACCAAGAGGAAGCCGTCATCTTGCAAGAGTGGCAAGAGTACGCGACCAAATACGGGTACGTCTAAGAAGTACCATAATGCTCGACCCACTTCCCATCGATCCCTTTCTCCCTTCCTTGCGAGAATGTGTCGCCAAGCATCCTATCACCCTGCTCGAAGCTCCCCCCGGGACGGGAAAGACAACTCGAGCAGCACCGGCCTTATTGGATTTGCCGTTGGTGCAAGGGAAACGAATTTATCTGCTGCAACCGCGTCGCCTTGCAGCTAAGTCGGTAGCAGAGCGTATCGCTTCGGAGCAGAACAGCCGGATAGGAAATCGCATTGGCTACCAAGTTCGATTCGATTCACGAATTTCATCGCAAACGCAACTGATCGTAGCGACCGAGGGCATTCTTCTGCGACGGCTTCAAGAGGATGCGTCGCTGGCAGATACCGGGATTGTCATCCTGGATGAATTTCATGAACGATCGCTCGATTCGGATTTGCTGCTAGGGATGCTTCGACGCGTGCAACAAGCGATTCGCGATGATTTGCGACTGGTCATCATGTCGGCCACCTTGGAATCATCGGCCATCCAAACTCAGTTGGGGGGCGCTCCCGTGATTCGCGTTCAGTCGCAGAATTATCCGGTCAATGTTTTCTATCAACCACCTAAAGCGGCTCAGCGACCAGTCGACCAAATGGTGGAAGTGCTGCAAGAGATTGTACCAAAGCATGACGGTGATGTGCTTGCTTTTCTTCCAGGGGCAGGTGAAATCCGAAGATGTTGCGATCGTCTATCAGGCAGTTCTTTGGCCAGGGACTGCGACATCCGACCTCTTCATGGTTCCATGCAGCTGGAAGAACAATCGCGAGCGATTGAAACGGGGAGTCGCCGTAAGATTGTTCTCTCGACGAACATTGCCGAAACTTCGCTGACCATCGAAGGCGTTCGAGTTGTCGTCGATAGTGGATTGGCGCGAGTCATGCGATATTCGCCGGACGTCGGCTTAGACCGGTTGTCTATGGAACCAATCAGCCAATCATCTGCAATCCAACGAACAGGCCGCGCAGGCCGCGTTGCCCCCGGGGTATGTTATCGTTTATGGAGCGAAGCGTCGGATCGTTCTAGGCCTGTTTATCTCGAACCAGAGATCCGAAGAACCGATATCGTTTCGTGCATTTTGCAATTGGTCGCCTGGGGAGAAGGGGATAGCGATGACTTTCCTTGGCTAGAAGCACCTCGTCCGGATACCAAGACCAAAGCGATGGAGCTGCTAGCCATGTTGGGTGCAGTTTCGAATCATAAGATCACCCCGATCGGCAAAGCAATGGCTGCCCTTCCGACTCATCCTAGACTCGCAAGGATGGTCATTGCGGGTTACGAAACTGGCTGTCTGAGTCGCGTTTGCTTGCTTGCCGCGATGTTGTCCGAACGAGACCCGTTTGATCGTTCTGATTCGAGCGACAGGCCGAGTTCGTACCAGCAGCGGTCCATCCACACTCTGTCGGCTCGCCGTTGGGATAGCGACTGCGTAGAACGAGTTGCTGCCATCGAGAGTTTTCTGGATGGGCGATTTGTGTCATCGCCCTTTGGGCAATTGCATCGTTCCAGTGTCCACACCATTGCTCAGTCCGCCAATCAGCTCCGAGATCAGTGCATTGATGCTCTGGAACAAATTGGAGTACAACGAGGGCGTGACGCAGCGGACTCGACGACATTGTTAATGCAATCCTTGGTTGCGGGTTTTCCCGATCGGCTTGCCAAGCGACGGGCAGCTGGTAAGTCGACAGGGTTGATGGTGGGCGGAAAGGGAGTCGCGATTAGTCCTCAAAGTGGCGTTACCGAAGCGGAGCTGTTTCTGTGTGTTGATGTGGAAGCGAGCGCCGGTGATGCGACAGTTCGGCAGGCTAGTCGCGTTGATTTCGATTGGTTGACTGGCGAAACATTGCAAGAGCGCGATGATCTCTATTTCCACGCTGGGCAGAAACAAGTTGTTGCACGTCGACAGATACTGTGGCACGATCTCGTTCTGAAAGAGACACCGGCCAGCATTCAAGATGAAGATGCATGCGGGAAAATTTTGTTCCAAGCGGCACTTCGAAACTGGGAGCAAGCTTTTCCGGTTGGCGACGAACAAATCGAAGGCTTGGTTGCTCGCGTCCGCTGCTTGCAAGAATGGGTGCCCACGCTGGAATTGCCCACGCTGGATATTGCCTTCCTGCAGGAGGTGGCAGCGGAGCTTTGCCGTTCCCGAAGATCGCTGGCGGAATTACGATCTGCTCCGTGGGTCGATTGGATTCGGACGCGATTCACCAATGAACAATGGATCGCGATTGAAAAGGAAGCTCCGCCGAAAATCATGGTCCCAAGCGGCAGCTGGATCAAGATTCGTTATGAATATGGCAAACCACCTACTATGGCGGTTAAGATTCAGGAGATTTTTTCCTGGCGAAAAACTCCGACGGTGGCCATGGGGCGAATTCCTATTCTGCTGGAGCTTTTATCACCCAATATGAGGCCCCAACAAATCACAAACGACTTGGTATCGTTTTGGGAAAACGGATACCCGATCGTGAAGAAAGAATTAAAACGCAGGTACCCAAAGCACTCGTGGCCCGATGATCCGCTAACCGCAACTCCAGGTCGAAGATAAAACAAATGCCAAACCAAAACTCAGCCGATCGAGGACGGCATGCCGTTGTCGCAGTCATCATCGAACAGAATCGCTTTTTAGTCATCAGGCGATCCGAGTTCGTACGTGCACCAGGATTGATTTGTTTCCCAGGTGGCGGCATCGAGCAAGGAGAGGACTTTGCCACCGCGATTCAGCGTGAGTTGATCGAAGAGTTATCATTGCAGGTGCATGTTGGCGAACATATTTGGAGTTCCGATACGCGATGGGGCACCAAGCTGGAGTGGTTGCTTTGCCAGCGAGTGAGCGGCTGTGAACCGATTGCTGCACCGGAGGAGGTGGCGTCGGTGCATTGGATGACCGCTGCTGAACTTCGGAAGCGAACCGACTTGCTTGGGAGCGTGCCTGATTTTCTAGATGCGATTGAGCAGGGTCGCATTCGGCTCGACTCGTCCAAGCTTAATCTACCGTAAGCTAAGCCTGACCTACCTTAGGCTAAGCCAGATCTACCTTAGGCTAAGATAATGGCGTTCAAGTTCTTTCAGAGATTCGGAGGGAGATATTCTGTCTAGATGTTCCTTCACCAGGTCGCGGCGAGCAAACGAACAACGCTCTAGCCCCGGGAAGCTGTAAAGTTCTTGAAAGAAGGACATGCGGCTTTCGAGCGATTGGCTCCCGCTGACTGATTGCAGATCAAGCCAATCGTACTGTCGCTGGATCAGTTGCTCGCAGTTTTTTACCTCCCCGGCCAGCAATTGTTCCACTCGGGATTGGACATCCGCATCGGTCGGTCTCGACGGTTGGTCCCATTCCTCTGTAAAGACCCATTTGCGTTTGAAGACACGTTCCATGATTTTCAACAATCGCGGGTCCGTGCTGATTGCTACATGATCAAACTCGTGCTTCATCAGTTCGGATTCCCAAGGAGCCATCGGTTGAAAGATCGTTGGGATGATCACTTGGTGTTCCAAGTGGATTCGAGGTTTTGTGACGTTCGCGACGATTCTTGCTTTCCATCCTTGGTTTTGGTTTCCTTGGGAAATCCAATCGTAGCGAATACGTGTATTGTAGGTGACTTTTAGCTGAAAAGCTGTCAAGGCTAGTTTGTTGGAAGCCTTGACCACTTCGTCATTGACCTCGATTCGAACGTTGCCTATCCCGATCAAACGAACGAACTCGCCCGGTGCGTCCGCAATCCAAGGATGCGGAGCATGTTGAGCCAGAAGAGTGACGGGAAAGATCTGCGAAAAAAGGAAACTGAGTGCGACGAGCCCAATGCTGAAACCAGGAATTCGTATCAGGTTTAGATCAAGCATTGCGATGCGTTTGTCGTCCCTTGCTATGCATTTTGCGTTTCGCGACCGGTTGTGGTCTGTGGCAGTTGGGGATTGGCTCAGACGCAAGCCAACAACAGCCGTTTATTGAAACCACCTGGTGCGGATACTTTGTCGTGCTCGTCGCTATGAGTATATACAATTCGATAATCGCATGCAGGATGACGAAGTCCTTTCTGCAGATTGATGGCACGTCGCCGTGCCAAGCAAGAGAGATTAGATTCGATCAGTGGTGGTAAAAAATCGGCTTGGCCGATTATCGACCGATGTACAACGAGAATCCAGGGCCACCACCGAAGGAACCGCCGCGTGGGAACGCTCCGCCGCCGTAGGAACCGCCAGCAGGAAAGCCGCCCATTCCGTATCCGCCCCAAGTTGGGCCGACATTTCCAAACCCGGGATTGCCACGGTAGAAACTGGAGTAACCACTTCCGACTCCGTACCCGTAATTGGGAACGACTATTGGGCGGTACGCTGGATAGCCATATCCGTAGCCCGGGTTGTATCCACGATAGCCATAGTTGCCGTATCCCAGAGACTGTGTATGCCGTGGGGCACAACCGTCGCCGTGGACAGGGCGACCATAATACTGTTGGCCAAAAGTCGTTCCCGAAACGCCGACACCAGCAATCGTTGCGAGACACGCAAGACTACCATTTCGAATCCATCGCATCATCATCATTCTACCCCTCTGACATAAAGACTTCGCACTGAGCAACCAGCAACGCGTAAGTAGCTGCTCGAATTTCTTTTCCGTCGCGTGCAATGCTGTACAGATACAAATACCGTGCCAATCCTTCCACCCTCGTAGCGGATCTGGCCACAGATCCCTTTGCCATCGTAACGAATCTGATCACAGCTCCCTTTGGCAATCGTAGTGGATCTGGCCACAGATCCGTCTTTCACCGTAGTGGATCTGGCTACAGATCCCTTTGTCCTCGTAGTGGATCTTGCCACAGATCCCTCTGCCCTCCTAGTGGATCTTGCCACAGATCCCTCTGCCCTCGTAGTGGATCTGGCCACAGATCCCTTGCCCTCGTAGTGGATCTGGCCACAGATCCCTTGCCCTCGTAGTGGATCTGGCTACAGATCCCTTGCCCTCGTAGTGGATCTGGCTACAGATCCCTCAGCCCTCGTAGTGGATCTTGCGAAAGGGATTCGGCCACTGATCACGTTCGCACCTACTCATTCAAGTTGCGCGTAATCAAAACCGCCACCCCTCTCATCAAACTGAGTGCGCTTCAGGCGCCGTGGGAATGAACTGGATCGTCATAATCATTCGTCCGTGACGCAACCTTCGCTAGCGCTCTTGACGTTCTTAATGTACTTGAACAGAGTTCCTCGAGTTGCTTTCAAGGGAGGAGCCTGCCAGTTCTTTTTCCTCTCTGCGAGAACTTCGTCGCTCACTTCAACGTCCAATCGATTGGTGTTTGCATCGATAGTAACAATGTCATTGTCTTGAACCAGAGCCAGTGGGCCGCCGACTTGAGCTTCCGGGGTGATGTGTCCTACGATGAACCCGTGAGAGCCGCCTGAAAAACGTCCATCGGTGAGCAGAGCGACGTCCGATCCGAGTCCTGCACCCATGATGGCAGAGGTTGGTGTCAACATCTCTGGCATGCCGGGACCACCTTTCGGTCCTTCGTAGCGAATGATGATGACATCTCCTTTTTGAATTTGCTTTTGCTCCAGAGCCTCCAGCATCAGTTCTTCGCTGTCAAAGCAGCGTGCTGGGCCTTGGAATCGCAAGCCTTCTTTCCCGGTGATTTTGGCCACTGCCCCTTCGGAAGCAAGATTGCCGAAGAGAATTTGAATGTGCCCGGTGGTTTTAATTGGATTGGCAACGGTTTGCACCACGGTTTGACCTGCTTTGAGGCCAGGTAAATCAGCCACGTTTTCGGCGAGTGATTTGCCTGTCACCGTCATGCAATCGCCATTCATGAATCCTTCGGCTAGCAAGTATTTCATCACTGCAGGAGTGCCTCCGACGCTGTGCAAGTCTTCTTGAACAAACTTGCCGGAGGGCTTCAAGTCGGCCAGGAACGGGACGCGATCACTTACTTTTTGGAAGTCATGAAGTGTCAAATCGATACCTACGCTTCGGGCCATAGCGATCAGGTGAAGGACCGCGTTCGTGCTGCCCCCCAGTGCGATGACTACAACGATGGCGTTCTCGAATGCCGCGCGCGTCATAATGTCCCTGGGTTTCAGGTCGATCTCGAGCAAGTGCCGGATCGCTTTGGCTGCCCGTTGGCACTCGTCTTTTTTCGCCGGGTCTTCCGCGGGAATGGACGACGAGTAGGGTAGCGACATGCCCAAAGCTTCAATAGCAGATGCCATTGTGTTTGCCGTGTACATGCCACCGCACGCACCGGCTCCTGGGCACGAATGCCTTACGATGTTCGCTCGCGTTTCTTCATCGATCTGTCCTGCGATGTATTGACCGTAACACTGGAATGCAGACACGATATCCAAGGAATGGCCGTTCCATTTGCCGGCTCGGATTGTTCCACCGTACAGCATCAACGACGGTCGGTTCAATCGCCCCATTGCCATCAAACAGCCCGGCATATTTTTGTCGCAACCGGGAAGAGCGATCAGAGCGTCATACCACTGAGCTCCCATGATGGTTTCGATCGAGTCCGCGATCAGATCTCGGGACTGCAACGAAAACGACATACCGTCTGTGCCCATGCTGATTCCATCGCTAACACCAACGGTGTTGAATCGCATGCCCACGAGACCTTCTGCGACGACGGCCTTTTTTACTTCCAAGGCCAAGTCAAGCAAGTGCATATTGCACGTGTTTCCCTCGTACCAAACGCTGCCAATCCCGACCTGGCCTTTGTTCATGTCCTCCGGAGTCATCCCCGTTCCATAAAGCATCGCCTGGGACGCACCCTGGCTCTTGGGCTGAGTAATACGGGACGAGATTTTGTTGAGCTGACTCATGCGTTGGTCTTAGTATAGAGAGAGTGAGACTGAAGAAATAAGCGAATGAGAAATGCTCCTTGGCCACGTTTTCAGCGAACATCGCTAATCCGTGACGGTTTCCCTTGCCGCTTCCACCCTTTCCATGATACCCCCAATCGTCATTCGTTCCCAGTCATCCTCGCGCCCTGGTCGTGAAGCTCCAATTGCCGATGCGCCTCGAACATGCCGACTCCCACCGCTACGGACAAATTGAGACTGCGAACCGGCCCGACCATGGGCAAAGCCAAACAAGAATTTGCATAAGCGGAGCGTATAGATTCCGGAAGCCCTCGCGATTCAGTACCGAAAACAAGCCAATCTCCTAATCGATACTCAACGGACGTATACGATTTGGTCGCGAATTTGGTAAAGAACCACACCCGCTCCATGTTCATTTTGAGGAGCATCAGATCCCAGGAATCAACCGCTTCCCAGTCCAAGTGTTGCCAGTAATCCAACCCCGCTCGTTGTAGTTGTTTGTCATCGAGTCGAAAAGCAGCCGGTCGCACGATCCATAGTTTCGCGTTCAATGCAACACAGGTACGGCCAATATTACCCGTATTCTGAGGTATCTCCGGTTGATACAAAACGATGTTTAGTCTTTGGCGACCTACAGTCGGGGAATCAGAAGCTTCGTTCATGGTTTTGGTGATTGCCCCTGTCGCATTTCGGTCAAAATGGGTGGCATTCTCAGGAGGGTTAAAGGATCGTTCGCCGTGCGTATCGGATGGAGCCAAGGCGTACCGCGTGACGTCAATCGAATCATGGTACTCGGTTCGTTCGACCAGACCAGGGTGCCTTAGCAACGATCGAAGCGAAAACGCCCCTGTAGTTACCCAGAAGGAATAACGATTGTGGTTTCCTTTTTTCTAACGGCCCCCATCAGACCTACGCTTTTCTGGCAGACGATGAATTCAAAAGTGGTTAAGATGATAGTCCGGTGGACTGCTACCCCTCGGCCCCACCTCCCTCCTTAAACTCACCTCTCATCGGAGACGATTGTGCAAACCTTCCGAAGCATCTGGCGTTTGTCCGTTATATTGAGTGCCTTCTGTTTACCGAGTCTCTCAACTTTCGCAGACGATTTTCCAACGCCTCTCAATTCCGAAAAGTCGACATCTAGCCCCATGGCGCCGAGTCAAGTTATCGATTCGGCAAAGCTGCCGCCAGGCTTCGAGCTGTCCTTGTTTGCAGCAGAACCCGACGTGCAGAATCCGATCGCAATGACCACGGACGAACGCGGACGACTTTGGGTCGCGGAAAACTATAGCTGGGCTGGTGGCGGTGCGGGCGGTTTCGATGGCAACCAACGCGATCGCATCGTGGTGCTTGAAGATTCTGATGGTGATGGAAAGCATGATAAACGCGTCGTGTTTTGGGACAACGCACGCAAGCTAACGAGCATTGAAGTGGGAAATGGTGGCGTCTGGGCCTTATGCTTACCCAACCTTCTGTTCTTCCCGGATAAGAATCGGGACGATGTTCCCGATAGTCCGCCTGTCGTCATCTTGGATGGATTCGATGAAGGTGTCGTGGGGCATACGCCTGCCAACGGACTGAAGTGGGGCCCCGATGGTTGGCTCTATGCACGGCACGGCATTCAAGCGACCAGCAACATCGGTAAGCCTGGATCGGGCGATTCGCAACGCATTAAAATTAATACTGGGGTTTGGCGTTACCATCCCATTCATGAAACCGTCGAAACAGTGATGCATGGCATGACGAACTCGTGGGGATTCGATTTTGATGAACATGGGCAGATGTTTGTCATCAACACGGTGATTGGCCACCTGTGGCATGTCATTCCAGGCTCGCACGTCGAACGAATGTATGGTGTTGATCTCAATCCACATGCATATCAGCTCATCGCTCAAACTGCCGATCACGTTCACTGGGATGATGGTGGCGAAAAGTGGAATACCGTTCAAAAGGGGATGTCCGATAAAACCAATGCCGCTGGTGGTGGACATGCGCACATCGGTTTAATGATCTATCAAGGGGATAACTGGCCTGCGGAATATCGTAACCGGCTGTTTACTCTGAACTTGCACGGTCTACGAATCAACAGCAATCTTTTAGAACGACAAGGTGCTGGTTATGTCGGCAAGCGAGCGCCTGACTTTTGCTTCATCGCGGATCCTTGGTTTCGGGGGATGGAAATCATGACAGGACCGGACGGTGGGGTTTATGTTGCTGACTGGAGCGACACGGGGGAATGCCATGATCACGACGGTGTGCATCGCACTAGCGGACGAATTTATAAGATCACATACGGCAAGCCCAAGCCGATCGCATCAGTGGATCTGTCCGCGATGACCAATAGCCAATTGCTTGCTTTTCAATCGCATTCGAACGCTTGGTGGCCACGAACCGCTCGACGCATTTTGACCGAGCGATTGAATCACCAAGAAACCAAGCCCGATCTTGCATCGGTTCGATCAGAAATCGATAAAGCATTGGCAACTGCGACAGATACCGCGGTACGATTGCGATGGATGGAAACTTGCTATGGCATCGGAGCCGCCGACGAACCTTGGCTGATTAGCCACCTGTCAGCTCAAAATGAACACGAACGAGTCGCTGCACTGCGCTTCTTAGTAGACCGCTTAAACGCTGGCAGTTCGCTGTCCGGTCCTTTAAAAGCCTCGCTGCTTCAACTTGCCAAAAGCGATCGCTCCGGCTTGGTTCAGCTTTACCTTGCATCGGCACTACAACGCTTACCAATCGCAGATCGATGGCCCATTGCCATGGAGCTAGCTACCAAAACAGAATTCCAACTTGATCGGTCGCTGCCTTCCATGCTGTGGTACGGCGTGGAAGCCGCAGTTCCTGTCGATCCAGCCAAGGCGATATCGCTGGCAGAAGTATCCGTGATTCCTCGTTTGACGGAAAACATCGCCCGGCGACTTACGCTTGAAATCGACTCGAAGCCGGAAGTGGTTAACTCCTTATTGGCAGTTGCAGAACGGAAAACATTCCCGTTGCCTCAGCAAGTCTTGATCGGAATGTCCAAGGCTCTTGACGGTTGGCAAAAAGCCACCCCACCTTCGAATTGGATGGCCTTCTCGAAACGATTCGACAGTAACGATTCCAAAGAGATTGTCGGGGCCATGCAAGCTCTGCGGTTGGTATTTGGAGATGGACGAGCCGTCGAAGAAATGGCAAAACTGATTGATGACGGTTCTGCCGACGCGGAGGCTCGACGGCAAGCCATGAGATCTCTGTTGAAGAGTCGGCCTTCCGATTTCGGTCCAGTGCTAGTACGACTGCTAGGTGATCGTGCCGTGGTTCGTGAAGCCATTCGCGGTCTTGCGCAATACGAACTAGCCGATGCGCCGAAGCAGCTGCTGGATCGCGTGTCGAGCTTCGGTCCGGCCGAACGCATCGAAATGATCAATACGCTTGCATCCCGCCCATCCTATGCAAAATCGCTGCTAGCGGCAGTTCGTAACAAGGTGATTTCTCCGAATGAAATCTCGGCATTTCATGCGAGACAAATTCGATCCTTTGACGACGAGTGGTTGAATTCCGAGCTGACTGAAACTTGGGGCGATGTCCGCGGAACGTCGGAAGACAAACGAAAAATGATCGATCAGTTGCGAGTGGAGCTTTCCAGTGAAGTGATTGCCAAAAGCGATCTTCGTGCTGGCCGAGCGATCTTCCAAAAGTCCTGCGCGACGTGCCACGTGATGTATGGTGTCGGAGTCAAGATTGGACCGGATTTGACCGGTTCCAACCGAAAGAACTTGGATTATCTGCTTGAGAATATCGTAGACCCAAGCGCTAGCGTCGGTACCGATTTCCGTACCATGATTGTGCTATTGGACGACGGTCGCGTGATCAATGGTGTCGTAACTGCATCGACGGAACGAACACTGACTTTGCAAACAGCTACGGAATCTGTGACACTTGACCGAGCGGAAATCGAATCGATGAAGCAATCGAAGACCTCCCTGATGCCGGATGGATTGCTTCAAAATCAATCGTCCGAACAAATTCGCGATCTCATCGGATATCTGATGTCAAGCGAGCAAGTTCCAATGCCGGATTGAGCAAGGATTCATGTTCCTCGAATGGGAGTCCCCTTTCGCTCGGCGAAAGTTGCGTAGGCCGTAACAAGCGATAGCGCAGTTACGGCAGCCCCGTTGGAACCCAATTTCCCTCATCGAACAAGTTAGGCTTGTCCTATCACTTCATGCCGTAACTGCGTCCAAAGCGAATTGTTACGGCCTACCTAACAGAACAATCAAACAATCAGGGACACAGCATTTGTCTGGTTTGTCCGTACACGCCCATTTGGTTGGTGGACATCGTTCGGGTGACTGCGAAGCAGTCCAACAACAAAGCCCGGGGTCGCGCAGCGCACCCCGGGTCAACACGCAAAAACACCGCCCCCCCTGAAGGGGTTGCACATGATGCCATGTTGCTACCCAGTCGATCGAATGCCGAAGGGGCATCTACAGCGACTCTCCCAACAGTTTGGAAACGCAGAGCAAATAGAACCAAAGCGTCGGATTGCGTGCGATTTTCAACCAAGCTACAATCGCGGACGAAATCAGACTGTTCGCAAGCCCACGAATCTGCATGCAAGAGAACCACCTATGTCTTCGAATGGCAGTCATCTGTTTTCTATCCAAAACGATCCAATGCATGCAAAGAAAAGCGGGGATCGGACGACCAAGTGGATTTTTGTTGTCCTTGCATTCTTTGGCTGCTTGACACTGTTGATGTGCGGTGGTGTCGTCGCTTTAGTCTATTTTGCAGCGAACAAAAACAACGTCGCTGACCTACCCGTTCGCAGAGGTGGATTCCAAGACGATGCTATCCGATTCAACGCGTCCCTTTCCAAAAAAGCAAAAGAACTTTCAACAAACTCACCGCCGGTAACTTCCGCAGTGCCCTCGGAAAACGCCACGGAATCCCAAACGTCGGACAACACTTCTTCCGGCGAAGACGTCCAACCGGTGAAAGACGTTCGAAGTTGGGTGGAAGAGACCGTGACCAAATCAAGTACCGGGGAGGCTCCTTCGCTCAACAAACGAGTATTCTTGGCGGCGGTAAATCAACGTTTGAACCCACGGAAAAAGAACTGGTTAAACTCGTTGTTGATCGAACAGATCTTCAGCCAAGCTGATCCATCGCCGGAAACAGAAGGTACGGGGATTGTTCTCGATGTTCAGCGAGACGGGCGATTCGCTCGAGCGGACTTGCTGTTTCAATCGTATACGGGGGACTCGCTATCCATCCAGTGGTTCTTGATTCTAGAGGACGCGAAGTGGACGATTTACGATTGGCAAAGAATGGAGTACGGCCGACGTGCCTCCGATGAATACGCCAATTATTTCGAGAACATCGAATCACAAGATGTTGAGGGATACGATTTGGCGATCGCGAAACTTGGTTCCGCTGTTGCCAAATCGGAAGATCGCAATGCTGCGCTTCGCGAAATTCGCGAAGCCGAGGCGATCAAGGTACTCCCCCGCGATCGCCACGTGACCCTACTTCGGACCGCTTGGTCCTATCAAGAACTAGACAGTCACGCCGATGCCTTGCGATGCTTGAACTCAATCTCGGACAAAAATGCGTCTTGGGGAGTTTGGCAAACCATTTACGAATCCTATCGAGCACAAGGAAAAGACGAGGATGCTGCGAAGGCACTGGAAGAGGCCATCCGACAATCCCCGAGTCATCCGAACATGGCTTCCCGAACCTCGGAATCGCTTCTTTCCAAAGGGAAATTAACTGAAGCGTTCGACAGTTCCTTTCGAGCATGGCGATTCTTTCCTCGAAACTACATGTGGACAAGCAATGTTATTCGAACCGTACCCGTTGGCAAAGAGATCGAAGTTTTAACCGCCGCCGCCAGCCTGGATCCATCGCAAGAGATTCTGATAGATCTGGTTGAAAGAATGTCTTGGTCACAACGCTTTACCAAAGATTTGCTAACCCAACTCCAGTCGAAACCCTGGGTCTCTAAAGATCTATTAGCCTATTTGCAATTGCATGAGGTTGAAGAGACGGCGGCGAATGGCGAATCAAGCGACAATTCAAAAAGCAATTCCATCTCCGATGCCAATGACAAAAAGCTTGCCATCGCCCTGGCCCTTTTGACAGATTCCGATTCTGAATCCATTCGTGAGAAGGCGAGGTCTTGGTTCGAAACCGAATGCGAAGCTCGAAATCAATTCGACCTAGTCATCAATAATGAAAAGACTCGAAAGCACTATTTGAATAACCTATCCAACACGCTCGCTTATGACGAACTCTGGTTCGACCGACAGAAGCTTGTAAGCGCACTAGAACGAGTTTCCGAGGATGCTTCCAAAGAGCCGGTTGTTCAGGCTTTGCTCGGTTGGGGAAAACAGTTCACAGATCCTCAAGCTGCCTTAGCTCACTTTGAATTCTGTCTCCAAGAAATGGAAAAACCAAGAGATTCGGTTTCCGAAATCGCGTCAAGCGAAGCGATCGATGCCACGATCGAAACTCCCGACGATCAATCGTCAGAGTGGTTGACCAGCATAAAATTTTTCATGGCAGAGATCATGGTACGACAAGGACAGTCTATTCCTGCGTTGGAACGCTGGATGACCGATGAAAACATAGTTCGATCGATTGTGGATTGGACAATCAACCGGCAAGACGCAGACAATTTGCCTGGAATGATCAAGCTACTGCAAGAAGATGGATTACCCGCACAGCGCTGGCTTTGTTTGAAAATGGAAGCAGCATTAGCAGCCATGTCAGAGGACTATAAGAAGTCTGACGAACTACTTCGTCTCGCCTCAGACTTTTTACGAGGCCAAAATGACGAGTCGAACAAGTGGAAAACCGATGCAATCGCCGCAGTTCGAGGTGCTCAGATGGTACAACGAGCAAAGCTTGAACTGATTCCAACGCACGACGAGCCTGACTTAGAGCGTCTCTTGCTGGAGGCCTTTCGTTACGCAGATACTCTCAAGGATATTGAATCCACTACCAAGCTCGTTGATATTGCGGAGAAGTCTGAGACGAAAAGTGACAAACTGACTCGGGAAATCTTTCGAGCGAAAGCGGCAATCTCGTCGTCAAACCAGCAATGGAAACAAGCTGCTGCGATGTATGAAAAGGTGATGGAACTGGACGGACTCAGCGTCGATCGCAACTTCCATACGAGCGAAACCATCGATTGGGTAAATGCGGCTTTACTGGCGGGCGAACTGAATGAAGTGGGCGAGAAAGTCGAACCTCTTCCTGAAGCGAAACAATTGGTCGTGCCGAAAGCCAATTACTTGTTGGTGAGCAACCAGTTCGAATCACTTCGGCAGCTACTTGTGAAATCAAGCTCCGATTCTGTTGGGGATTGGCTTACGGCGGCTCAGACTCGAAAATGGCTTCAGGATAGACCAGAAACCATGAAGCAGCTTTACGAAAAGTTCGCCGTTTCACCATCCGGTATTTCTGTCAGCACCTTCGGAAATGAATTTGCCCAGCTCCGGCTTGATGCGGCTGTCTCCAGCTTCCCCATGGACGAGCGATCTATCGTGTCGCGTTTGGAGACATTATCCAGCGACCTACCCTTGATCTCAAAGCTAAGCACAGGCGTTGTTCGCGAAAACGAAGGCTCGTGGATCGTTTCGATCGGTAAAGCAAGATATGGTCTCCAAGTTAGCTCGAGTTCACGGGGCAGAGAGGCCATGCTTCCTGAAACGCTTCGTACTATCGTTTCGAAACCATTGACTTGGATCAGTTTGCAAGCGCTTCAGGAATATCAAACGGATGATGTAAGCTTACCGACACTGATGCATGCGATTTTGGACAGTGCACCCGAAATACTCGTCGATATTGATAGAGCCATCATTTGGTACGGAGAGCAAATCCCCAAGAACTGGCACGCAGGGAACGGCCCCAGTATCACTGTAAAAACAATTTTTAGTTACTCGTTGAATTACGCCGATTCGATAGATCAACCAGAGGAACCAAATTCTGTTTCTTCAAAGCCTATCTCCTTCTTTCAGGCACGTTCCATTTTAAAGAAGAACCAGTCACTGCAAGTTTGGGTGGACGTGCACCTGGGGATGATGTCAGAACGAGTTCCAGGCGAGCTCGTTGGAGTTGTCGAGAACGAATCCCGTATGGAGATTCGATTAACCGGACCAAGCCAGCTCGCACCGTTCTTGCAGCCTGGCCAACGCGTCATTGTTTATCAATGTTATCGTAATTAGCCATCCAGCACTTTCTTGCATCAGCGCCCCTGGAAGATAGCCCCCCAAAGAGGGAGCCCCTGAATCATGGTGATTAACTGATGGGGCAACGCAGCTAAGCGAAAGGTTTCAGGCGTTCAAGAATGGAGGAATGCACGAGCCCATTCGTACCCAGGCAATGTCCGGCTCTGATATCAAAATCGCCCGACCAGGAGGAGAAGGTTCCTCCCGCTTCCTGAATCACAGGAGCGACCGCAGCAACATCCCATGGATTCACAATCGGATCAATCATGGCTTCCGCGCGGCCAGTCGCAACCAGCAAGTAACCATAGCCATCGCCCCAGGTGCGCGTAACATATGCCTCGGCTTCAAGAGCCGCATAGGCGCTTTGGGCATTGCGGCGCTGAAAATTATCCGCTTGCGAGGTCACCAAAAGACCATCGCTTAACTGCGATTGCTTCGAGACCCAGGTTTGCTCGAGTGGTATAGCACGATCCGAATGGGAATCCCAACGACGCGATCCGTACCAAGCTCCCAAACCCTTCGCTGCAATCACCAATTCGCAAAGCGCTGGAATGGCAATCACACCAATGGTGGGCTGGCCCTGAAACGTCATGCCAACCAATGTCGAGTAGAGAGGTACGCCAGATATAAAGCTCTTGGTACCATCGATGGGGTCAACAATCCATTCGTAGCCCGAAGAGCCAGCAATGATCCCAAACTCTTCGCCTAAGATGGCATCGTTCGGGAATTGGTTTTGGATCAGCCCCCGCACGATTTGTTCGGCTTGCTTATCCGCTAAAGTGACAGGCGAACGGTCGCTTTTTCTTTCCACTTGGAATTCGTTGGTGCGAAAATACTTAAGCGTTTCGCGACTTGCTGCAGCCGCAAGTTGCAGGGCAAATGCGATGCGACCATCCATCGCATCTGCCATCGAATTGGGTAAGCAAAAATCGGGAAATGTCATTCGATTATTGGCGTGGGAATGCGAGTTCGACTTTGATTTCGACTTCGTCGTTAATCTTGCCCTTGCCGTAGTTCATACCCCACTTGGTACGATCGATTTTGAAGTCTGCGAAGACGGTTAACATGTCATCGGACAGATCGCCCTTCACAGGAACCTTGACTTCAACGGTCTTATCGAGCATGGTCAGCTTGCCGATGATTTCGCCGGTTTCGCCGTTCATGCTGATCTTGGTGGATTCGAACTTAATCGTTGGGTACTTCTTCACGTCAAAGAAATCTGGGTTCTTGAGGTGACCGGTCAACTTTTCATCGTCAGACCACAGGCTATCGGTTTTGATCTCAATGGTGAGCGAACCTTTTTCAGGTGCTTCCAAATCAACTTTGGCTACAGCGGTTACGTCCTTAAATCCGCCAACGTGTTCTCCATCCGCCTTCTTTCCGGTGAAATCAACTTTGGACTTTTCTTTGTCCGATTTCAGAGTCTGTCCCATCGAAGGAACTGCCATCACAACCAGCAAACACAGGGCACTTGCAAACATTCTCAACATGTCGAACAATCCTTTTACGGGATAGAAAACTAGATGCGTAAACACTCAAGCGAACCATTGTCCCAAGCCGTTGCCCGGAACTCCTGAACGAATGCCCAAATTGTAGCAGAAAATCAAAATCCTTCGGTTAATTCTTGGAGTGTTTCTCTTCCGCCGGGCAGAAATTCCAGCCTCCAAATTTTGCGATCGGGGTAAGCAGATTGCACCTTTTGATCGAGTGGACCACTATCACTGCGTGCCCATAAGACTTGGGTGGCCTCTATATTCGCTTCATTGAACACCCATTCCTGATTGACAATATCATGGTCTTGTTGATAGCGAACCAGGACAAGATCCGGGCCTGGGCTTTCTGACAACTGTCCTATGATTTGTACCCGGCGCTCTGCCCAAGTTTCTTCCCATCCCGACGATCGAGACATGCGATCCCATGCGATGCTGGCGGACAAGGCAACGTTCCACCCAATCAGGACAAGTCCGATCGTCCAAGTTGCGAGAGATCGATTCGCTTTTAGCGTAACCAATCGAAGCCAATACCGTTGAATTCGCTTCAAACCGAAGCAGCTCAACAAAATTGCAATCGGGATAATGGGTGATACGTACTGAGGGATCGTCCATGGAATGCAATTGATAATCAGCAAGGACAGAATCGCCACCGCCGCAAATCCCCAAACCAAGCGTCTTGGCCTGGAAAGAAGCAAAGCAAAAAGCGAGGCGAGCAGCAGTCCATTCCCCCAATGATTCTTGAGCGATGTGCATCGAACTCGAAGCGTGGTCGCATACCCGCTCCAAGAGGCCGCCTTGTTGTATGCGTCCATCGACCAGCCTCGGTGAAACTGAGCCTGTTCAGTAAATCGATGCCCGAGAGTTGGTTCATGAGGAGCCTGCCAAATCAAAACCGGAGCAACCCCATACTGATTCTCGTGCAATTGATAGGGAAGTTGTCTCCAGTTTCCCGTGACGACATGATTCACCATCAATTGAATACTCAAGCCCAAGATTAAAACAACAATACCTGGCAATGCCGACCTCCAGAACCAGGATTGGCCAATCAGTTTTCTTCGAAGGACCAGAGGCAGGAACATGAACCCGAGCAACACACAAACGACTCCTCCTTCGAAGGGACGCGAATAGAAGGCAAAGACGGCCCCCGTACCTAATCCGATAATTGCCATCCGCGTACGCAAGAAGCCGCCGTTAGCACTTTTCCCAAAACGATGAATACGTAAGAAGCCGCCAATCACCAATGAAATGCCGAGTACAGCAAGCCATCCGTTCGTGTACTCTTGCGACCATCCGTTTTGCCAATAAGGATGCGTCGCGGTGAAGAGTCCGGAAAGAGCAGCACAGCGCTTCGAAAAAGCACCTGCAACCATCCACGCGACCGAAGCCGAAGCCAAGCCCGAAACGATCCAAAGCCCAGCCGCAAACGATCCCGTCACCAGCTTGCCTATTGCCAAGAAAGCACCCAACCCAACGGGATACTTGGATGCGTAAGTGGGTTGCATCACCACATGGAACGTTTCAAGGGATTCCCAGGCACGAGGTGTCGGATTGGTCAGCCTTCCTTCCAACAAGGTGGAAGCCACGAGAAGATTCCCAAAGTCATCGTGCATGGAAGGCGCTGGCCAACGCGAGCACGCAATCAACATGGGTATCAGGAAACCTAAGACCCCAGGCACGATAAGATGCCACGAATCATTCCAAATTCTCAGTGTGGGCTTATTCAAAATGTTCCGTCCGTGACATTCATCACAAGGCCCTAGAAAAGCGTTGGAGGGGAGCAGCGAATGGCGTCGCGAATCTTGACGACTTGGTCTGCGGCCTGCCCTACCGAGTCGGCTAACTTAGTGATGTGCCCCATCTTGCGCCCGGGCCGCGCCGATTGCTTTCCGTACAAATGAAGATAGGTTGCAGGTTCTTTCAGCGCTCGCTCAAAGTAAGGAGCGTCGTCCCCCCATACATCACCCAAAAGGTTCGCCATCGCAGCCGGCTGAATCAACGATGTGTCCCCAAGAGGGAGATTGCAGATGGCTCGGACTTGTTGTTCAAACTGGCTTGTTCTACAGGCTTCCATGGTCAGGTGCCCGGAATTATGAGGTCGCGGGGCAATCTCATTGATCATTAAACCGCCATCTCCCGTGACAAAGAACTCGACACACAAAATACCTTCCAAGCCAATCGACTCAGCAACCCCCATCGCGATCGATTCGGCTTCGCGACCAACGTTTGCCAATTCTGATGACGCAGGGCATGTGGTGACATCCAAAATGTGATTGGAATGCGAGTTCGTGAACATGGGATAGACGGCTTTTTCGCCGGTGGCTGTTCTAGCTACAATCACCGAAACTTCGACTTGATAACGAATCCATTGCTCCGCAATCAAAGGCTCTGGGCCAAGCAGTTCGATCGCATTCTTGGCCTCTGCCAAATTGGAAACTTTTGCTTGACCCTTTCCATCGTATCCCCAATTGGTTGTCTTCAATACCAAGGGCCAGCCCAACTCATCGCCGGCCTTCGAGGCATCGTCCGTCGAGCGAACCTCATAAAACGGAGTTACCGGAAAACCCAACTGCTGTAGCGTTCGCTTTTCCTTGATCCGATGTTGTGCTATCGCAAGGACGTTATACCCTGGGCGGACCAACGTGACTTCTTCCGCTCGTGCGACCGCTTCCAATGCGATGTTCTCGAATTCAAGCGTAATCACCTCGACCTTTTCAGCGAAAGCCCGTACCGCAATCGGATCCAAGTAATCACCGATCACGGTTTCGTTGGCAACCTGAGTCGCAGGACTATCGGGTTCATTGGAAAAGACGACGACCCGATACCCCAGCCGCTGCGCAGCTTGTGTGAACATGCGACCGAGTTGCCCTCCGCCGAAGACACCCAGCGTAGAACCAGGGGGAATAATACGGTGCTTGGTATTCATCGCTTAGTATTCGTCTTTATTCAACAATGGAGTGGTCGTCGAGTACTGACTGAGTCTGCTTGGCAGCAAAGTCCGACAACTTTGCTTTGAGTTCTGGATCGCTTAACGCAAGGATCCTTACCGCTAATAGTCCAGCGTTTTTGGCGCCTGCGGCTCCGATCGCAAGCGTTGCCACGGGAATGCCGCCTGGCATTTGCACAATGCTCAACAAAGAATCCAACCCCTGCAAACTTTTGCTTTGAACGGGCACTCCCAACACTGGCAAATTCGTACAGGAAGCGACCATGCCCGGCAAGTGTGCGGCTCCGCCAGCCCCAGCGATGATGACTTGAATCCCTCGCGATTCGGCGACTTGAGCGTATTGAACCATGAACAAGGGGGTGCGATGAGCCGATACCACCTTGGCTTCGAATCGAACACCAAACTGCTTTAACACTTCGCAGGCCTGTGACATGGTATCCCAGTCCGATTTGGAGCCCATGATGACGCCAACCTTAGCATCGGTTTCATGAAGTGGAACCATTGGATCGTGGGCTGAAACTTCGGTCATTGGCAGTCGTCCTGCAAACTGTAAAAAGACACGTGGTAGATAGAAATCTATGCGAAAGGTCCACTTTCGACGCGTATTCTAACTGCAATTCGTCTTTTTGATTAGCCTAATCCACCCATTCCCGACGTTAGCTCCTCGGAAGCCAAAACCGCTACCGAATAAGCGGGCGCACAACGAGAAAGCGTTGGCCCCAGAGTCTCGCTCAACCGAATCGAAGGCCCGTTCCAACCAGCTTTCTTGAGAGCCAATTCGACCAAGGTATCCCCATGGCCAGAAAAGACAACGCGAGTTCCCGAATCGCTATACTCCGCCTGATCGTCGAGCTTTCTCTTCGTCCCTTGCGCTTTTTTGACCGCTGTTTTTGCCCTGCGAGCCTTCGGCAGCTTGTCGACCGAAGCGTGGCAGTCAGCAAGTCGATCTAGCATTTTTCCTATCCCGCCAGCAATGGACAACGCCTGCGCTTGGAACACCGCATCTGCGATTGCATCGATATCGGAATCGGTCAACGTCGAACCGTCCTCACCTACCAGCCTCGCAAGTCGATATCGTGCGGCTTCGCGAGTCGCGCTCCGGTTGTCGGCTGTGTCCCGTCGGTCCGGCTGATCCTGGATATGACGCAACCACAAATATACATCCAGCGTCGTTGCAAACAATTCGTTGATCACCGGGCATTGGCTACCAAACAAAGGCAGCTCTTGAACAATCCCAGCCACATTCGATCGCTCGAAGCCGGTGTACACCAAAGCCCCCGACTGAAGACGCTGCGAGTCCGTTTGGTCATCGATGGCAATCGAGTCTTCGAAAATCGGGATGATGTCTGTCGTGGTCGATCCTACATCGATTAACAATTGAGCTTGATGAGGACGTTCGCCTGACAAACGCTCCTTGGCGGCGATCATTCGTGCCAGCGCATGCCAATTGGATGCTGCCACTTGCCATGGTTCGCGAGCAGCCTGAGTCACCGTTCGCCATTTGCCTTGAACATCATAAACACGCACCATCGACGCCGGGATGACCGATGTTATCTGCTCTAAAATAACCGCCACCCCCTCAGCTCGCGTTGCAAAACAGTCCGCCAACTCACCTGTCATCGTTACCGCGACGCCTCGAAACGCAGGACATGGACCAATCAACTCAGCCACCCCTTTGGATAGGCTCTGCGGCTGCTTCCACATGGGGAAACTACAGCTATTGGACCAGCCTGTCGAATGAGCTACCTTGATGTTTGCGCCACCGATGTCCATGCCCACCCATGGATTTTCGGTAGATGCCTTCGTAGAGTAGGGAGATTTCATAATTGCTACCGTTGCTATAGGATCAGCATGCAGTCGCCATAACTATAGAACCGATACTGTTGCTCAATCGCTTTTCGGTACGCTTCCAAAATCAACTCCCGATTTGCAAATGCACTGACCAATACGATCAGGCTGCTCCGAGGCAAGTGAAAATTAGTCAGCATGGCGTCAACTGCCGCAAAACGGTGCCCGGGCTTCAAGAAGATATCGGTCTGACCACTCCATGGAATCAATGTTCCATTACCATGTTGTGCAGCTGTTTCTAAAGTGCGAACGGACGTGGTTCCAACCGCAACAATTCGCCCTCCTTCCGACCTGCAACTTTGCAACCGCTTGACAACCGGTTCCGCAATCTGCGCGTACTCGCTGTGCATCTTGTGGTCGGCCAATCGATTCACTTGAATGGGTCGAAACGTCCCTAAGCCTACGTGCAAAGTTACCGAAACCAAAGCGACCCCAGCAGACCGTATTCTTGCAATCAGTTCCTGCGTGATGTGAAGTCCTGCCGTGGGGGCAGCTACCGAACCAGGCGTACGAGCATAAACGGTCTGGTACCGATCCTTATCGACCGAGGTCATTTGTCCATCGCGAATGTAAGGAGGCAGGGGAACTCTGCCGTTCGCTTCCAGTAGATCCAGCCATGGGAGTTCCGGTTCCGCCCGAAGAAGCACGTGCCCCCGCTCCGAACCAGCTACCACCACCAACCGCTGGACTTCGCGACCATCCGGGTCTCTCAATACAATCGACTCACCAGGCTGAATGTAGCCTCGCGATTTGCAAATCAGTTCTGCAACGCCGTTCTCTTCACGCAAAAAGAGCCCTTCCCAGCGCCCACGAGTCTTCTCGCGATAGCCCACCAGCCTTGCAGGTATCACACGCGAATCATTGACGACCATCGCGTCCCCAGCCCGCAAAAAATCTGGCATGTCTTTCACGGACGCATGATCTATCCTACCGCTGGATCGATGAATAATCATCATTCGAGAATCCGTTCTTCTCGCAGTAGGCTCCTGAGCGATCAGTTCGCGAGGCAGTTCGAAGTTGTAGTCATCCAGCTCGTTCTTTTCTGATTCATTACTCGAAGCGCTTGTCACTCGTTTTCGTATCCATCTAGGGTGAAGCAATCCAACTTGGGGGATCAATCCGGAGCAGGACCGGTGCGTTCGCCCCTCCGGCATTGCCCCAAAAAATCCGCACTCGAACCCCTCTATTCTTGAATTGCCTTGAATTGGCTTGAATCGGAAAGTATGAACAAGGGTGCCCTTTCTGTCTATTCGAAGTCACAAATTTGACCGTGCATCCCCATAGGTTCCTCGTAAAAATGTACATGTCGCAGCTAGCGACTTTCGAATTCGCGAGTTGGGCTTTCAATCGTACTCGTACTCAATGAAATGGTACTCGTACTCGTGCTCGAAGTATTTCGGTCGAGTGCGAGTACCGCTGGCGCTGAGTACGAGTACGAAGAATCACGCCTACCGTGTAGGCAGGTGTTGGAACTTGCTACTTGCCGGTGTGGCGTAGCTGGACTTTATCGAACAATTCGCAAACTCGGAAGCTTGCTTTGAAGCTGGTCCAGCGCTTTTTGAGTCACCGCAGTGTCGTTGACAATCAGAGTTTTCAGCTGAGACAAAGCCGATAACTTTTGAATTCCAGTATCGGTCACTTGCGTCTTCCCAAGATGCAAAAACTCCAACGACTTCACGAAGAGCAGTGAGTCAATAGCACTATCGTCAACCGCAGAATTGTCATCCAAATTCAGCTTCTTCAGCCTAGCGTTGGCGGGGGACTCGCACAGGATTCTAACCGCATCGTTCGAGAGCTTGGTTCGCAACAGGTTCAGATCTTCGAGCTTTCCAAGTTGAGCTACGGACGCAATCGCAACCGCGTCCAAATCATTCTCACCTAAGTCTAGGGCACTCACATTTTCGAAACGAGCTATCCCCTGAACGATCTGCGTCGATGCGATGCTGGACGATCGCAATTTCAGTTTGGTGAGACTTGCTGGATATGGGATGTTTGCTAAGAAGTCCGACGAGACAGTCGTACCATAAACATCCAATTCCTTGAGTTTCGGAAAACTCTCCAACACTCGAAACCCCTCGTCGCTAACTGGTGCATGTCGCAAAGCGAGCGAAGTGATGTTGGACAGGCCTAATTTCAACAACACGGCATCGCCAACCGCCTTCCCGGATAACGTCAAGCTACGAAGCCTAATTAACGGTGCGATGCTCTCAAGCCCCTGTTGGCTGAATCCAGTACAGTCCGTAATCTCAAGCAACTCAAGCCGATCGAGAGTGGATAACTTTACCAACCCCAAGTCCGATACGCTAAGAGACCGTAGACGCAATCGTTTGAGCTTCTTCGAATCTGCAAGTACCTCGAACAATCGATCCGAACATTTGCAACTTTCAAAACTTAGCTCTTCCAAGGATGGCAGCGAGGCAATCATTGCTAATCCCTCGTCCGAAATCGGGGCTCCTTCCAGCTTCAGCTGACGCAACATGGGCCCTTTGGATAAGCTGGCGAGCCGATTCAAGTCAATTTCCGTGCCCGACAGAGCGACCGCCTGCGCAGCAGTTTGCTCCTGGCTGATTGCTGGCAAGGCCGGGAAAATCCCGAAACCAACCGCCATTTGCAGGGTCCACTTTAGAATTTGCGTACGATGGCACGGTTTTTGATTTTGTGTGTTCACAGCTTCTGGAGTTTGTTGGAAAACTGACAATGAAAAAAGTACCAATCTCGGCTATTCTACAGTGTTGAGCAGAAGGTTGGGCAAAGGATCGACGGCGGCAACAGCAAGATCGGTTGCCTAACGTAAACGCTGGTGTGACAACCGACAAGCAAAGACTTCTGCAAAAATGCAACCAGCACGAGCCAGGAAAGCTCGCAGAACCCATCCGCTTCAAGGTGAATGTAACGCATGTCAAACGATTTTGATGATGACCATGAAAATCAATTGGACAAGGCATTGCTGGAATTTATGCGACGCTTCGACGCTGGCAAAGCGGAGGATCGAGAAAGTTTTTATCGAGAATTTCCAGAACTCGAACCGCAATTGCGAAAACTGCTGGACGCGGCTGACTGGATTGAGTCGATGGCTGGGCCAACTCTCGCAGAAAGCCTCAACAAGGATTCGTCGATCGTCAATAGCACGGACCAGACTGCTTCACCGTTAGAGATCACCCCCGCGGATCCGAACGCCAAAACATTGGCCCCGTCTGTCGCAGCATTTCAAAACCGTAATCGCTTCCAGCAGATTTCTATTAACGATTCGACGTTGCCACCGTCGGGCAAGCCATCGGACAACAGCCTCAACAGTCCACCATCATTGGATAACTCCCATTCGATCTTGCCCTATCGATTTGGCGACTATGTTTTGGAGCAAGTTCTTGGTCGCGGCGGAATGGGAGTCGTCTACTTGGCTTACCAAGTCCAGCTCGAACGACGTGTCGCGCTGAAGATGATACGGTCAGGATGCTTCGCCAGTGGCGACGAAGTCAATCGTTTCTATACCGAAGCTCGAAGTGCTGCCAGCCTGACGCATCCCAACATTGTCACGGTTTATCATTGCGGAGAGATCGATGGTCACCATTATTTCGCCATGGATTTTATTCCTGGTACCGACTTGTCGAAGCGACTGGAAGCAGGGCCCATGGCACCTCGAGTTGCTGTTCGTTACGTGCGCGATGTTGCCAGAGCGATCGACTACGCTCATGAACAAGGTGTTGTTCATCGCGACTTGAAGCCCGCCAATGTTTTGATCGACGAGAACGACGCTGTCGTGGTAACCGACTTTGGGCTCGCAAAGCAAATGGACTCAGACCAAGGGCTTACCGCGACCGGAGCTGCACTAGGAACCCCCAGCTACATGTCTCCGGAACAAGCGGCAGGAAGATCGGAAGAACAAGGGGCCTCAACCGATGTGTATGCGATCGGCGCAATCTTGTACGCATTGCTGACCGGCAAGCCACCGTTTCAAGCCGACTCAGTTCTACAAACGTTGATGCAAGTCATCCACCGAACCGCCCCCACCGTTCGCCAAAGCCACCCTAACATCCACGTCGATCT
This sequence comes from Planctomycetaceae bacterium, assembly GCA_027487485.1. GTDB lineage: Bacteria > Planctomycetota > Planctomycetia > Pirellulales > Pirellulaceae > JBKCUI01. The sequence goes on from JAIYDN010000088.1 coordinate 151,315, forward strand.
GGATACGATCGTTACCAAGTGCTTAGAAAAGTCTCCATCGCGCAGGTATGCGACCGCAAAGGAGTTGGCAGAAGATCTGGACCGGTTCTATCAAGGGATTCCCATCAAAGCACGCCCACCGTCCTTTCCCAGAAGAATCAAACATTGGCTTACCCATGTGCCATTGATCGCAGCCATCACGGGCGTTCGAAATGTAGAACCGACACGCTCTCAACGTATGGCTCAGAACGTCATGATTATCGGTTTATTGACGATGGTATTGCTTTGGTTAACCAGCGGATCTTTTATCGAGTACTGGCGCAACAACTCGATGCCCCGACACGTTACTATCGCATCCGGAACCCCTGGCGGAATGTACTATGAGTTAGCTGGCAGACTAGCAGATCGATTTCATGACGCCAGCGGTCATGATTCCCGAGTCATCGCAACCAACGGGTCCCTTGACAATCTGAAACAACTGGAGAATAGCCGTGCTCAAGTGGCGCTGATGCAAGAGTCTTCAGTTCGAGCTGACCAAGTTGCTGTGGTTGCACCCTTGTTTTATGAAGCCTTCCATATTCTTGTCCCCGGCACTTCCGATACCCATCACGTCAGCGAACTGCAAGGCAAGCAAATTGTCATGGGGGCCAAAGAATCGGGGACCCGCCAAGCCGCAACGCGTGTGCTCAAACATTTCGGTGTAACCTCAGATAACTCGATTATCGTGGATGGCGATTGGACTCAAACCGCTCAGCTCCAACAAGTCGATGCCGTCATCGCTGTTGTGAGAACAGGTCAAGCTGGTATTGTCGAGCTCTTAAAAGAAGGCCGCTTTCGGCTCCTGTCGATTGAGAACGCTGCAGAGTTGGCTCTCTCTGAACCGATGTTCCGTTCGTTTGTCATCCCAGGTGAACAGTACGGAAAGATCAATAGTCAACCCATTCCTACACTAGCCACCACAGCGCTTTTGGTAGTTCGCAAAGACGCGTCGAACCGCCTCGTTGAAGAATGCCTCAAGATCATCTACGAAAAATCTCCAGCCTCCGATGGCTTTATCCCCCTGGAACTAGCAGCTAACTGGCAAGGCTTGCCTTACCATGAAGCAGCTCGTAAGTACTTTGATCGTTCAGAAGGTTCTCGATAGTCATGCCAAATCCCAAACGCGATCGTTGGTATTCGATGGATGGCCAAAATCGAAGCCGATACCAAGCTTCCGAGGGTTCACGAGGAACTCGCAAAATCATCTCGCTGGTGATCCTACTGGGGCTGGTCTTGATTCTGATTCAGCAAACTTCGGACACCAATAAGGTGGAACAGGTTGCTACCGCAATCGGCCTGCTTCCCAACCTGAATAGCGTGGAGCAGACGGACAATGATAATCAAGCGGAATCGAGCGAACTGCAATCGCCCCCACGTCTCGATTCACTGAGCAGCAAATCGCTTAGCAGCAAATCAACGCCGGATCGGGACTATGCCTTTGAAAAGATTGCGTTGCAGACGACGAATCCCACGATTGACGCTTACGCAGACATTTGGCAAGTAGTTCTTGATCTTGCTCCTCCCGCAAGTCTTCTCAAAATCGCAAGAGCTGCATTTTCCAATCCACCTTCACCTGACGCAGCGCCGACAGATACAACTTCAACGGATCTTTCCACGGTGGTTCAGTCCTGGAGCGAAGAGACACAATCCCAGCTCGATGCATGGCTCAAGATCGAAACGGAAAACACCGTCACGCAAAATCAGACAACAACCGATAACGAATCGATTCTATTCCGTTTCACTAGGCTGTTCCAAAAATGGTCGAAACCGTGGGAGGTTCCAGAACCTGACAAGTCGGATTCGGATCTGGAGGACTGGCAGTTCTTTCAGCGTGGTTTTCAACTGGCTCTCGATCGAACTCTACTGGAAGCGATTGAGGATAACAGCCCTTGGCGCTCCAACGAACGGCTTCCCTTTTTGCGAAGCTGGCAGAGAATCGCTGTCCTACGCGATGCAATCGCATCTGGGGAGACTGGCCCCGCCCAAATCCCCAAGGTGGAAGTCTCTCAACTGATGTCGGTAGCCGATTCGCTTCGCTGTACTCCGATACGCTTCCTTGGAACGGTCGCACGGGTCGACAAAGCGGATTCGATACGCGAACCTGGATTTGATACGACGGAGTATGACATATTTTGGCTGCGACCAGACGACATGAGCCAACAACCAATCAAGGTGTATGCACCTTCAGGGAACGTGGATCAAGGGCTCGAACTGGCAGAGAAAAAACCAGTCATGATTTGCGGTTTCTTCTTCAAGAGATTTGCTTACGCATCACAACGCGGCCCCGAGGTAGCACCGCTCTTGATGGCAGCCTATGTTGGACCGACAACGGCCTCCGCTAGTAATACATCAACAACCTTGATGCAGTTTCATTCCACGCGTTCGAAGCAAGAGCCTTCATGGATGCCGCCGATCGATCTGTCGAAGCCCTACGGGATTTCCAAAGACCGGTTAGCTTCCTCCATGTCTGGTCTGTTCATGGACAATGTAGACCTTGATTCTTTAAGCCGTCGCGACGATATGGAAGTGGTTCGCCCCCTGCTAGCCGTGACAACTCTATCGCCAGAAATTCGATTGCTCGCAAGGAGCCGTCAGAGCTGGCCAGTAACCGCACGAGGTTCGATTGCTCGAATCATCGGCGTGGTGAACAAGGTTGAGCTGATTGCCTTAGCTCCCGAGTTTGCTTCGTTGCTTGATCGCGATGTCGCTTACCGATGCAACGTCAACGCAACACTCCCAGATGGTAGCTCGCGAAAAGCAATCCTCCTTTGCAGCGCGGTCCCAAACGCTTGGCTCTCAGAGGCTGGTGGTGCCACGGATACCTTGCTTCAGCCATGTCTTGCGGATGGATTGCTGCTTTCGGACGAAACAGGTTCGCCATTGATGATGTGGTCGAAAAGTCCCCAATGGATTGCACCTTTTGATTTGCCGGTAGACTCAACTCCCGCCCCGGGCAATCTCCGCCCCGAAATTGCCCTGTCACACTGGTTCTTGATGCAAAAGCAATGGGACCTCAGCTGGCTTGACATGATTCAAAGCATGCAAACAGAGCCAATCAAACCTCTAAGTCAGGCTGAACATGAACCACTGTATACGCTCATTCGATTAGCAAAACAAACTCCATATGCGGAAGCGCCTGATAGTCCCTCGCGAACGGACGCGCAATCCATCGCGGGCATCTTGGATAAGTTAAGGACAACCAACAAATCCAAGGTTGCTTCTGGAAAAACCCTTGAGTTGAAACCACGTACGGCGCTCGACCGAGTATCCATGGAAGGAAGAATCGTTCGCGTTACCATGGTTCCAGTCCAGGAACCGGATCAAGTGAAAATGCTCGGTGCAGATCACTACTACCAATTGGACGTAATGGCTGATGTTGGAAATCGCTCCTATGAGATCAAGACCGAGACGGATCCGATCGTGTATCACAAAGAATATCCCGTCACCTGTGTCATGGCTGAATTGCCAGCATGGCTTCGAGAATCTGAAGGTGATGGAACGGAGCAATCTTCAGACCTATCATCTTCCCAGACATGGTATCCAAGAAGAAAAGCCATTTTGGAAGGGTGGTTCTATCGCTTTTGGAAGTACAAAACTCTGGAAATGTCGCAGGCGATAGGTGACCGAGGTCGTCAGATAGGGCCCTTGGTCGTTATCGACTCGCTTCAAAGCACCCTTTCCGAAAAGCCCTCGACCTCTAATTCGCAGCCCTTCGGCAACAACACTCTTTCGATTTTGATCAGCCTATTAGGCGTTGGCGCGATATGGTGGTTCGTACGAAATCGTTTGGCCACGAAGCCAAAATTGAAGTTCCAAGCATCCACGTCAGATCCGTAATCCCGTAGCAGATCTGGCCACAGATCCCTCATCCCGTAGTGGATCTGGCCACAGATCCCTCATCCCGTAGTGGATCTGGCCACAGATCCATCACCCCGTAGCGGATCTGGCCACAGATCCCTCATCCCGTAGTGGATCTGGCTACAGATCCCCGATTGCCCTACCTCAAGCCAACAGCCAGGCCTCGTCGCCTCGTCCACTACCAAGCCCCGTAGTGGATCTGGCCACAGATCCATCATCCCGTA
>JAIYDN010000066.1 GCA_027487485.1 Planctomycetaceae bacterium
ACATCCGGCACCATTCGACGAGATAGCGACGCCAAATTGAAACGTAATTGGCAAAGCCTTCCTCATCACGTGCTAGATCAGATTCCACGACGCACTTTCAGTGGCAGAACGACCGCGATCACCCAGTCGCGGCCAAGAATCTCTCCATCAGAAAGCGGCCGATCCGCGACTTGGGTGCATCGCATTGTTCGGCTATTCGAGTTCTCCGCGTTCAAGAAACGTCTCGAACGTTGTCTGGAGTTTAACAGCACTACCAACGTATTGCAGCCCCAACGTGGCAAATTCTCGTGCCCGATTCTCATCACGCAGGTGATGCCACAAATACACCAATACCAAGCAGTCCCTGGACACATTTCGAGAAGGTCGTGGTGGCAGATTCGACGCAGGAGCGTTTACAAGGTTTTGCGTTGTCAATTTCGCAAAGAGTCCGGGAAACGAAGAGTAGTCGATAAAGAAATTGTCTGAATTCATATGGAACGCATGGATCATGTTGTCTGCTTGCGATTCGCAATCGGCCAAAGAATCACGATTGTAGCGCCACCAACCGTCTTGCGTGATCTCACTCGAAAGTGGCAGGTAGTATTCAATTCCGTCCTGGAATGCAGAAATCCCATCCAGAAACTGAAAACCGATCCCAAAAGTAAGAGAGCGTTCGCCTCCACGCCGCGTACCAGGAAAGGCGACTTCATGTATTAGCGGCCCAATAGATCGAGTGAATCTTGGGAAGCGCCCGGAGAACCGCTGGTTTAGAAGCACAGGGACGAGTAGTGTTTTCAGACGTCTGACGAATCGATCATCTGCCATATTGATTGAGTAGCCGAACGACCATGTTGACCGAGCCCCCGTCAACAAGGCTTCCATTTTGAAACGGACCGTCGGGGGCGTCGGTCCAACATTTTGTTCGATCCGTACAATTAGTCGTTGGGGATTACTACTTCCACTATGTTGCCACTTGGATATCCGTTAACGAAGAAGTCATCATGAATCAGAATCCAACATCGAAGTATCCGTTCGTTGCAACTCTCAACGTAAACGTCGTACTGACCATCCGATCCATTTGGACTCAACATGAACAGATCAGAGTTACCCAACGACATCAAGGGCCCATCGTAACAACACATCTCTACTCGCTCAAATAGGCCGAAAAAATCGCCCCATCTCTTGTAGAATAGAAGCTCGTCTGGGTCTCCCAACTTCAGTATTTCGATCGACTGATATAGACGGCGGTATACAGACTCGCGTTCATCCGATAAGACTTCAATCCACCCATCAGACAAATGCTTAGTAACGAGCGAATGCTCATCTATCAGTTTTTGGGTTACAACAGCCCCACCTTCTTCCGTTATGAAAAGAGGATCCGGTACACAATCCTCAAGGTCTTGTTCGTCAGCAACGACGATTTGTGCCGAATCCACGCCGACCAAACCGATTTTCCGTATTGAGGTTAGCCCAGAGGAATGGTCCGAAAATCGTATTTCAAGCGCTGCAATATCTCTTACTTTGACGCCCGGAACCAACTCTTGGGCGTAATCAGAGTCGCTCGACTCATCAATGAAGTAGAAATCACCACAGGTTCCGGAGGGTACCTTAAACATTGGATCGTCAATAGATACCGGATCACAAATCACGACACGTCCGCTCCGAAAAAAAAGACGTCCCGCATGATGCCTGATGTACTGCATTTTTGTTGAGTCGATCGAACGACCGCGATAACCCATGTCGCCGCCAAAAAACTATGATTAAAATTCGCGGCCGACCGGCGACTTGGGTGCATCGCATTGTTCGGACGTTTTCATTGTGGTTCAAACTCAAAGACAATTTCGAAGTCGTCGTCCAGATTGATTAGTGGATCCCATGTTCCTAGTCCGAGAATTTCTTCAGCGGTACCGTTCTCGAATTGCCATTGTCCAACCGGGTGTTCAAACAGTTGCTGTCCTTCCATACCGTCGCGTATCTCAGAAATTTCAGCGTTTCCCATCGTTTTTAGCTTCTCGAGCGTATGGTGAAATTCTTCCTGATTGTCTTCATCGAAGAGGTTGATTGGAGTAAAGGTACATCGATTATTTGCAAAAACAAACGAAATGCAGTCTCGTCGGAGTCCAAACGACAGCAAATCGCCGTTTGAGGCGTTGACCCCAACATCAAGGTCGTTGTCGTCCGCCGCAAAACAGAAGACCTTGTTCTTCGTCGCTCGTGAGGCAGCAATTGCAAAGTGAATGTACTCTAGGTCGACGTCCAGTGAAACATCAACCGCTTGCAATAGCGATAGTAGTATGTTTATGGGGTGGAGCGGTTCAGATTCAAACCTTGAATCACAAAATATGCCTCGCGCAAAAGCAGGGTCGCAAAATGGCCCAACTCGCCGTCGTATCGTTCCTCGAGGCAACCAGAAGTCTAGTAGCCAGAATGTCTTTGACTTGTGCTTGTAACCACGAGCGAACCGCCCAGGATTGATCTTCACGATCGCATCAAAATCAGGCGGGGAATTGAACACTAAAGCATTTGCGAAGTAGCCCATAGGATACCAACTCAAAAGTCCGAACGACCATGTTGACCGAGCCCCCGCCAATATGGTCTCTAAAGTTCGCAACGGACCGACGGGGGCTTTGGTCCAACATTTTGTTCTGTGACTTCACATGTTAATCGCGAGTTACGGTTGTCCCGGCCTTGCGTATGTTCGACCGATCAATCATGGCGGTCGTTCACCAATTGTAACCCAATATCCGTAAGTCGGCACTCAGTTAACTTGGGGTGAGCAGGGCCAAAGTCCGGCCCACCAAGATTGCCTTGGGCAACCACAAGTCGTTTTTCATTCGCCATGTTGATTATTCGCTCATAGATCGAGTCTAGTACCTCATTGTCCCAATCTTCCTCGTCGACGAGTGCATTTTGCAACGCGTCGGTGTAAATACCGTGTGAACGGGCTACTAAAGCAATCACCTTCGCGGTCTTGCAGAATTTCCAGCCAGATTCTTCAGTCTCTGTACGAATGGCGTCAAGTATTGCAATCTCATCGATCTTCATTTGAGATTCGACTCTTTGTCACAGAACGACACCCATCACCTAGCCCCCGCAAAGGATGTCTCAAAAGTAAAAAAAGCACCGTCGGGGGCTTAGGTGCATGGGATTGTTATCCGCGTTCCGAGGGTGGTGTAAGTGTCCAGGAGAGTTCTCCGCAACGACCGCCATTAAACATGGGCGCACCAGCAATCACGTGCTGCTGCTTGGATTCGTTCATTATTGTCCAACACCCATTCGTGATCAAGTCTTCGAAATCGTCGAAGTATGATGCGTCGGGCGGGGAAGATTGCGTTTGTGCATCAAACCATTCGCGACAAAAATCAATGAATAGAAATAATCGATCCATTTCGTTGTCCATCTCGCAGTTGGTTTCAAGCTGGAACTCGCCGAAGTATGTTCCTTGATGCTCGAACACGTCGTCAACGCGGCCAATGTACGTTGGGCCAAAGTACAGGTAATGAGGCATTGCGAGAATCGGTTATGAGCGGATAACGACCGGCATCACCGGGGACGAGTAAAAAACGAGGGCACCGACCAAAATCGGTCGATCGAGTCCTCCGGTGTATGCCATTGTTCTGATTGTTTTGAGCTCTGCTCTACGATCAAACCCGATTGGCGACTTGCGGTGTTGGTGTGCTAGGAGCATTCACATGACAGAATTGTATGAGTTCTGATGTCGCTCTGCAATCAGAGTCTGGCGATCTGTCGAAATCGATGCGGTTTGGAGATTTGTTGTTTTCGGTTTGTCACGCTGAGATCGCGATACCAGTAG
>JAIYDN010000077.1 GCA_027487485.1 Planctomycetaceae bacterium
AAGCACAATCGTGGTCGCAAGCTGTTCATGACTCCTCGCTTCGTCGACAACGAGCTCCAAATCAGCATTCGGCGCGGCGATCCGTTCAGTCGCAAATCAACGATCGATGACGATGGCATCGACACGATCACATTTCGCGAAGCTCGCAAGGACTCGATGGTCTACTGCCTGAACGACGAAGTATTGATGCTCAACTCAAGCCTCAAGAGCGCGTATCCAATCTACTGTCGAATCTTCAGCAAGTTGCTCTATGACAATCCCGACCATTTTGGGCTCGTCACGCGATATACATTGGCACCACTGTCGGAGCTCGGCGAGGACGCTTTGTCTCCAGGTGAGATTGATGCAATCGAAGAGATCGTTCTGCTGAATTATCGAGTCCGCCTGGGAGGACCGTTCAATAGTTACATCATCCATGGAGCGGATGATTACTTCGCAGACCTCAAGTGGCGTGGCGGCTCATTTCAGGCAGAAGGTTCATTGGATCGTGCAACCTTTCGAATCAAGTATCGACACGTGAAAGCACCTCGGACGCTGACACTGTATGCAGGCAGTTCATCGTCTTACACACGCGATGAGAATGCTCATTACGCAGAGCAATGGATGGTTCTGCGTGATTTCGTCATGAAGACTGGTGCAAGAGCTGCAAAAGGAGTGAACAAGGATGACCAAGCTGTGGCGAGCTATTGAGGAATCGCCATTGCTCATGGATGTCAAGGATGTCTGGCGTGAGCGGCTCGGGAAGGATTTCGAGCCGCTAAGCCGCTTTCTCGAGGCGACGAATATTGTCGCCACGAGATTGCCAGGTCGTACGCCATGGTCGTCGTTCAAGGTCGTTGCGAGCGATGACAGCTTCGTTGCTTTCTGCGAAATCACTGGCGATTCCAGAATTGTCCCGCGCACCGATGTGATTTGCCATCAGCTGAACAGCAGGCAACTCGCAACGGAGTTGAATGCTGCGCTCGGTCTAGGCCGAAAGCCCGAATGGCTGGACAACAGCCGACGAGTTTGGTTCCTGGGAAATTTGCAGCTTGAGCTTCAATCTCGGCCTGTCTATCTGTCGCTGCACACTGCGAGCGATTTAATCACCGAAGCATTGCACGCTGCCGCTGCTCACGCTAGATCGCCATATCTTTTGTTGGATCTCAACAGCAAGCGACGTGACCAGAAGTTTGACGCGAGTGCCAAGATTGTCGACTGCAAGCCGGTGGAGATTGAGCAACTCATTAGCGTGACTGCCGACGGTCGTTTGATCGCTAAGTCGAAATCACGAGAGCTCATCGCATCGATTCTTGGCGTGACGCTTGAAAGCCGGCTTTCGGGCTACGTCTTCCAGCGCAAGGGCAAGCATCGCATGCTTGCCTTCAACAGCGAAATCGAGATCACGACCGAAACTAATGGCACTTGGTACATCGAGCAACTGCTCGCCAAGCCCAACGTTGCGTTTCGCTGTACGCACATTGAAGCGTTGCACGCTGGCATGGCTGAAGAAACCTCTACCGGTTCAATCGGCGAAATGGTCGACATGCAAGCTCTCAAAGGCTACCACGATCGCTTGCGAGAGATTGCAGAAGAACTTGAGGAAGCGACAAGCTTCAACGATCCAGCACGTCAGGAAAAGCTTGGCGATGAACGCCAGGCCATTCTGGATCAGATCAAATCCGCCCAAGGCCTCGGTGGCCGCGTTCGCCATAAGTTCGATGCTGAGCGCTCGCGGAAGACCGTCTGCAAAGCGATCTCACGAGCCATCGAAGCGATTGAGAAGGTGCATCCCGAAATGGGACTACATCTGCAAAAGTCCATCAATCTCGGGCTCGAGGTCAGCTACTGCCCTGACGTCGTCATCGACTGGTTGTTCTAAGTACCGGTCGCTCTCTTTGCTTCAGCCCCACCACTGAAGCGTTCTCTGCTGCGCCGGCACCGGCCTCTCGCGATTTCGAAAATCTCAGTTCGGCCAAAACCCAAGAAAACCATTAGTTTTCTCGACATTCCAAGTTGCGACACGACTTGTCGCGTTGCGACACGACTTGTCGCGGCTCGTCCTCGGTTGAGAGGACGTGAATCGCCCGACTGACCGTTACCTGCGTATTCCGCGAGTTGGTCTCCGGCGCATTCTGGTAACGGTCTGAGCGGCTGTGGTCATGCCATTCCTCCAACCGGAGGAAGAAAATTGACTGCGTCTGAATACCAAAGCCAGATGGTTCCCTTCGCGATAGAACTGGCAAATCGCATCTCGCTGCGTCTCGAACATCACAACTCGCTGACCTCATTCGAGATCGAGGACATCGAACAAGAGCTGCTCACATATGTTCTCGAACGAGCCTCGCAATTCGATCCGACCAAAGGAAGCATCGAAGCCTTTGTGACGCGAATCATGCGGACGGCTGCCGCAGGTCTCATCCGTGGATCGAATCGGCAACGCAGCAATCCACCATCTGGTTATGTGGTCGACTCGCTTTCGAAGATGGTCGAAGGGCCCGATCGAAAGTCCGAGGAACTCAACCGGGGCCTCACCTCCTCCGATGGCACTCGTCGTCGCCAGACGGAACCTCGCGACGCGTTTCGTGACGTCGAGTTGGCGGATGCCGTTGAGCATCAGATCAACACTCTGCCTCGCCGCTACCGTCGCATTGCGAGGCTTCTGCGAACGCACAACCAAAACGAGATCGCAAACAAACTCGGTTTATCGAAACGAAAAGTTTCGCAGGTTTTAGCAGGGATTCGTGAGCATTTTGCGAGTGTCGACTGGAGTGAATCCGGATTTTCTTGGGACGTCGTTTCTCCAAATTGCATAGCTAGTTCTGGAGAGGACAACGCTTTTCAAACCACCCAAGAATCTGAAATGGAGAAATCAGCATGAGCGCACCCGCCATGAATATCGAACAGCGCGTCACGGTCTCGCTCGCCTTGCAGCGATACCTGCGAGCCGTCGAACGCTTCGAAGCCGCCTCGAACGAATTCAACGAATCCTGCCAAACGATCCGGCAGGCACTTCCTCGTGAAAGCCGCTTCGTCGCCAACATCATGCATCAGCACTATCTGGTGACAAGCGACAGCGAAGGCAACTTCGAGGTCGAGTCTGTCGACACGGTTTGATTCGCACCCCTTCTCCCCCTCTTCACCACCTCGCTGAAAGATCCGCAGGCGATGTCAACACGACTTTTACCTCATGAACCCGGTGATCGGAAGTGCCTGAAGTGCAACGAAATGTTTCGTTCTAAGAGTGCAGCCAATCGCATTTGCAAGAAGTGCTCGCAAGTCAACGCTTCACTGAAATTGAGTGAAGCACAAATCGCTCGCGAACGAGGTGCAAAACGCCTCAACGGCATTCCGATCGAGGAACAAGACACCTACGAGATGAACTTCTTCTAGGCATCGATTTACGCAGCAAATCACCCCAAGACTGTAACCCCAAGCACCCATGTCCCAAGTAATTACACAAACCGAAGCGAACGATAAGACGCTGCTGACCTACTCAGCGCTGAATACTTTTCGCAATTGTCCGCGAAAGTACAAGAATCGCTATCTTGACAATCTGCGTCCGCGTGAGCGTGCAGAGGCGTTGTCGTTTGGCAGCGTCGTCCATACCGCGATAGAGCTTTGGTATCGCTCGACGAGTACTGAGTCTCGGCATCGTGATGTCCTCGCCTACATCGATGACGCCTTTGAGAATCGCGTGGTCGATCCGACTCAGATGGTTCAGTGGCATTTGGCAACCGCGATGATTCGTGGTTACGCCCAACGTTACGCAACCGAAGATTTCGAAGTCGTCGAAGTTGAAAAGGAGTTCGTCGGCGAGATCCGCAATCCCGATACTGGTCGGCAGAGTCAAACGTTCCGAATCGCTGGCAAGGTCGATGGCATCGTTCGCTGCCACGATGGTTTGTATCTGCTCGAGCATAAGACGGCATCAACCGTTGATGCGAGCTATCTCGACAAGCTGTGGACCGACACTCAAATCGCCTTGTACTGCTATTACCTGCGAGAGTTGGGCTATCCGATCGTCGGCGTCATCTACAACGTGCTGCTCAAGAGTCGGCTTAAGCAAGGCAAAGGCGAAACGCAGGAAGAGTATGAAGTTCGCCACGCGGAACTCGCTGCAAAAAACAAGAGCGGCAAATCAACCGCCAAGCGACAGATGCCCGAGACGGACGAGGAGTTTCA
>JAIYDN010000059.1 GCA_027487485.1 Planctomycetaceae bacterium
AACCTCAAGCTGAAGGATGGCGTATCGCTGAACTTTGAAGAAGTGTCCGAGATCGACCTCAAGATCACAGGCACCAACGGCACCGAATCTTGGACACGCAATGTCCAGATCGAAGTGGACAACGTCAATGAAGCCAACACGGCTGTGAACGACTCGTTCAGCGTGACTGAAGACGGAACATTGAACTTGAACGCTAATCAGTTGCTCGGCAACGATACCGATATTGATGGCGACAAGCTACAAATCGTCGGTGTATCGGGTGCTGAACATGGTACCGTGAAGCTGCTTGACAACGGTCAAATCGAGTTCAAAGCAGACCCGAATTACTCTGGCCCAGCCAAGTTCAGCTATACCGTAACAGATGCCGGCGGATTGACATCCACCGCCACTGTTGAAGTTAACGTAGGTGCAGTCGCTGACGCGGCTAACGTTTCGGTAGGCAATGTTGTAGGCCTAGAAGATCAAGCGATCAAGTTGGATCTAGCAGCAAGCCTGAGCGATATCGATGGCAGCGAAACGATGAAGGTAGCGATCAAGGGTGTACCAGAGGGCTTCACACTTTCGGCAGGCACACGCAACGCAGACGGTTCATGGAGCGTGGCTCAGTCCGACCTTGGTAATGTCTCGATCAACGCACCTAAGGACTTTAACGGTCAAGTGAACTTGACTCTCGAAGCCACGACGACTGAGGCCAGCAATGGTGAAGCCGCAGTTGTGTCGAAGGACTTCAGTGTTAACGTCAACGCAGTCGCTGACGCGGCCAACGTAACTGTTGGCAACGTTGTAGGACTCGAAGATCAAGCGATCAAGTTGGATCTAGCAGCCAGCCTGAGCGATATCGACGGCAGCGAAACGATGCAGGTAGCGATCAAGGGTGTACCAGAAGGCTTCACGCTTTCGGCTGGCACACGCAACGCCGATGGTTCATGGAGCGTAGCTCAGTCCGACCTTGGTAATGTCTCGATCAACGCACCGAAGGACTTCAACGGCCAAGTGAACTTGACGCTCGAAGCCACCACGACCGAAGCCAGTAATGGTGAAACCGCAGTTGTGTCGAAGGACTTCAGCGTTAACGTCAACGCAGTTGCTGACGCGGCTAACGTTTCGGTAGGCAACGTTGTGGGACTTGAAGATCAAGCGATCAAGCTGGATCTCGCAGCCAGCCTGAGCGATATCGATGGCAGCGAAACGATGAAGGTAGCGATCAAGGGAGTACCTGAAGGCTTCACACTTTCGGCTGGCACACGCAACGCCGATGGTTCATGGAGCGTGGCTCAGTCCGACCTTGGTAATGTCTCGATCAACGCACCGAAGGACTTCAACGGCCAAGTGAATTTGACGCTCGAAGCCACCACGACCGAAGCCAGCAATGGTGAAGCTGTGGTTGTGTCGAAGGACTTCAGCGTTAACGTCAACGCAGTTGCTGACGCGGCTAACGTTTCGGTAGGCAACGTTGTGGGACTTGAAGATCAAGCGATCAAGTTGGATCTAGCAGCCAGCCTGAGCGATATCGATGGCAGCGAAACGATGCAAGTAGCGATCAAGGGTGTACCTGAAGGCTTCACACTTTCGGCTGGCACACGCAACGCAGACGGTTCATGGAGCGTGGCTCAGTCCGACCTTGGTAATGTCTCGATCAACGCACCTAAGGACTTCAATGGCCAAGTGAACTTGACCCTCGAAGCCACGACGACCGAAGCCAGCAATGGTGAAGCTGTGGTTGTAACGAAGGCGTTCAGTGTCGACATTGCTGATGTCAATGACAACCCATTTGATATTCAAATCGACAATACGACAATCGTCGAGAATGCTCAGCCAGGTGAAGTCATCGCCAAGCTTTCGGCAGGCGACATCGATGACAAGAACTTGAGCTTCCGAGTTGTTGGAGACAATGCCAAGTCGTTCGTCGTCGTTGGCGATGAACTACGAATCACCGATCAAGCCAGATTTAGCTATGCAGACCGACCTGTCGAGAGAGTAACCGTTGAAGTATCCGATGGCCGCGGTGGTATCGCGACTCGTGAAATCGAGATTGCTATCTCGGCGAACTCGCGAACGATCGAGGGAACCGATTCAGCCAGCAAGCTGGTAGGAACAAGTGCAAATGACACTGTTATCGGTGGTGCAGGCAACGATTCGATCGATACTGGACGCGGCGATGATAAGATCGACGCTGGTCGAGGTAACAATGTAATCGACGCAGGTGCTGGTAACGACACGATCGATGCAGGTGCTGGCGACGATACAATCATCGGCGGTGCCGGTGCCGATTCCATCGACGGTGGTCAGGGCGAGCAGGATGTTGTCCTGTATAATGAGTCGAAAGAGGCTGTCGTCGTTGATCTCGAAGCACAGGTAGGTAAGGGTGGAGACGCAGAAGGCGATACAATTCGTAATGTCGAAGGTGTTGTTGGTTCTTCGTTCGATGATACTTTGACCGGCGACAAGAAAGATAATTTGCTAGTGGGTAATGCTGGCAACGATCAACTTGCAGGTGGAGCTGGGAACGACCTTTTGATCGGCGGAACGGGTGACGATCAGCTCGACGGTGGCGATGGAACCGACGTCGCGAAGTTCTCGGGGAATATGAGCGATTATCGATTTGACCGCAATGCGGATGGGCAGCTTGTTGTCACCGACTTGCGAGAGGGGGCGCCCGACGGTACAGACCGCTTAGTTGATGTCGAGGTACTGGCGTTCGCGGATACAAGCGAATCGGTTGGTGCCCTGTTTAACTCGATCGCTGCAAACGAGATCCAATCGACGGGTCCAGCAGAAGAGACTCGCTTGGATAGTGCCAACGCAACAAAGGAATCTTCAGCCGAAAATTCCGTCCGTGGTGATTCGGAAATTGGTCAAACCGTTCGGGATCTTGAGTCGCTTGCGTCGGAGCTAAATTCTAGCGAGCCAATCGGAGTGGAAGCACCAGATTATGTGAATCCGAATCAGTACATTACCTTGCCACCGGTTGAGAAGATCGACTGGAGCAATGTTAAGTTCAATGATTTGGTCGAACTGAACTCTGAAAATTCGAGTACTGTTTTCGAATCGAGTCGGTCTGATGCCAACGTAGCAGCAAATCGATCAGGTCTATCGGATGCTGGTGTCGATCAAGAGACTAGCGTTGCGACGCAAACTACAGAATCTTCCACCCTTTCTAAACTGTGGGCTCTTGTACGAGCGTACGGTGGGCTTCGTGCGAAGTAAGCTAGGGGATTTGGTACTGGATTCGATGAAACTCGGCCATCTAGTACTTTGCGGTAGGCTCGCTCCGATCGGGGCGAGCCTTGGTTGATAAACGTGATTCAACGTCGTGATCAAGGCTGGTTCGCTGCATGCGGCTGGTGCTCAATCATCGAGGTTTTCGCCAAGCTCACGCAGTCGCGCGGCCAAACGGTCAACTCGTTCGCGCTCGCTGTCGGCCCGTTGTCGCTCGCTGTCGGCCCGTTCACGCTCGTTGTCTGCCCGTTCACGCTCGTTGTCTGCCCGTTCACGCTCCGAGTTCGCAAGCCTTCGTTCTTTTGCCTCTTGTTCATGGAGCTCAAGGTGGGTCAAAAAGCGGCTGCTGTCAGGTTTGTAGATGTTGATTTCATTTTCTGTCACTTCAAAACGGATGTTCAGACGTGGGCTGATCCAACCATTCATGGATTCGATGGCTTCTAAGTCACTTCCTTTGCGGAGCCAACCGTCCAAAGTGCATCGAAAAGGATCGAGCAAGTAGTACTCCTCGACTCCATACCGACCGTAAAACTGGAATTTGTTCAATAGCTCGGCGGTTCGGTTGCTGGGCGAGAGCACTTCGAACACAACTTGAGGGGCGACATTCCCTTCCTGCCATTGAAGATACGAACCGCGATGTCCTTTAGGCCTACCTAATGCGACCATGACATCGGGAGCTTCTGCAATTCGGTTGTTGCCTTCGACAGGATACCAAAGCAAATCCCCCGCAACAAAGACAAGGGATTCCTTCAGGAAGAGAGCATCAAGATTTCCCTGAAGCGTAACGATCCATTGAAATTGAAGCGTGTTTTCCGCAATAGGTTTCCCGTCGCTTTCCGGGTAGGTCATTTGAGAAGAAATTATTTTAGCCATTGGTCATATTGCTCTTCAATGCGGACTCGAATCGTCAGATGCCAGTTATCAATACAGCTAATTGAGGGGGTGGGCCAATCGAATTTCGGCGGAGAGTTCAGAAAGCTCCGGTCGTATCGATTTTGCAGAGCTTGCTGGTTATCTGCATGGTAGGGAAATAGTTCTCAATAATGGGATCGTGAAGTGATTAGAGATGCAAAAATAAATGCACTTTTCCCTGCTTGCGATTTGCATCACTGCATCCCTGACCTAATTTTCTTCACTCACATTGGAGTATTTCCACGTACCTTTTTGGATTAGGGCAATCCATGTTTACAGAAGTAGACGACGACCTATTTAAGTTGTCGGACTCGCTCGAAGCGTTCAACGAACTTGAGAAGTGTACCGACCGAGCAATTCTAGCGCAGCGGTCTAGCGAGCGTATCGAAATTCGATCCAAGCTGATGTTTCGCCCTTGCAACCCAAGCCAGCGTCATACTTTTGCTGTCGAGGCTGTCACGGCTGACATCTCGAACGGTGGTTGTATGGTTTTGGCATCGCGGGCGATTTTGCCGGGGGACATTTACCATATCACTTTTCATGACCAATTGGAAAGCGTGGGGCCACTACTCGCACGATGCATGCGGTGTCGAATGGTACAAGAAGACGCATTCGAGGTAGGCCTCCGATTCTTGCAAGATATTCCTCTTAAAGATCTTTTGCGCTAAACCATGTCGACTTCCATTCAGACACGCCTTAATGCCACACAGGACGCTCAGCCAAAGCAGTCCTCCGCGCCAAAAGTAGATACGCCAGAATCGCTGTCCAAAAAGACCAGTGAAGCGATTTGGAAGGCGTTTACCGGTAGCGATAATCGACAGGGATTTTTCAGCCAATTCATTAAGATATTGGGTGAGCACTTCAATTCTCCCTACGCTGTTTTATCGATTGAATCCAGTGTTGGTAATCAACAATTAACTCATGCTGTTTCGGACGACGCAGCAAACGCTTGGTCGAAGCGTTGTAATGGATTACTGCTTGATACACGCTATCGAAACTTGGCTAGTGCGAGAGCAATTGCAGAAGCCGGTTCGGAACTTACTTTCGCGGTTTTAAGCTGTCCATTGGCGGTTGGTACCGAAGGAACCATCGGTTCACTTTGTGTCGTGGTAGCAAGCCAAGACAGAAGTTCTTTCACGGCTCAATTGCAAGAACTGCAAGCCATTGTCGCCAATGCAGGAACGATGGCCGTTGACGTCGGTGCTGCTCCACAAAAAACAGCATCGGCGAAAGCCGCCGATACGGCAGCAGCATCGCGTGCCGCGGGTTACGCTTCGCTCACCGAATTTGCGTTTGCGGTTGCTAACAATCTAAAAGCAAAACTGGGTTGTGAATCGGTCAGTTTTGGAATCGTACGTAAAAATCGTGTCAAGCTACTAAGCATGTCGGGCACCAGCCAAGTGGATCCGAGCTCGCTTGGGACGCAGCAACTGCAGCAGGTCATGGAGGAATGCGTTGACGCAGCCGACATATGTTCCATTCAATCGGCCAAGAGTGGACCGGAGGGAATATCGACCGGACACATTTTGCACAAGCAATGGCACAGCGATTCGGCGGGCGCTTCGGTAGCATCAATCCCATTGCAAGTCGAAGAAAAGATTGTTGCGATTCTAAGCTTGCGACATACGCCAGGTCAGAGCTTTACACTAGAACAACTTGAAAAAGTTCGAGAACTAGCGACTCCCCTTATTCCTGGCGCGCTGTTGCTCGACCGAGCTGACCGCAATCTCGCAGACCACGCGAAGTCGGCTGTCATCGAGTGGATTATCAATCAGTTATCGCAAGACACCTGGACGCGGCGGATCGCTATTGGCGTGGCTTTGGCCTGCCTCTGTCTTATCCTTGTTGGCAAGCAAACGTACATGCTGACTTTGCCGTGTACCATCGCTCCGGCTGACGAACGCGAAATCTCCGCTCCGTTTGAAGGGGTGATTGAGGCAACTCTTGTTAGGCCCGGTGATAGCGTTGAAGAAGGTCAAGTGCTTGCACGCTTGGACACACGTCAACTGAAGCTTGATTTGAACAAGGCAAGAGCTGACTACCATGCTGCCTCCATTGAGTCGATTCAGGGAGCTTCGGAAGGCGACCTTCAGAAGCTTGCAATTGGAAAAGCGAAAGCAGACGCCGCGAAGAGCCTTGCGCAGAAGATTGAACGCAATTTGGAGCTTTCCGAGGTTCGAGCTCCCTGCAAGGGCACGATACTTTCTGGCGATTTGGATAAACGGATCGGCGAGAGTGTTCCCATGGGTGAATCGCTGTTTCGATTCGCCGCGGCTGACAAATGGAAAATCGTTATCGACTCACCTGAGTTTGCTACCTCGCTGATCGATGTTGGTCAGAAGGGGACATTTGCGACCGTAGCACGACCGCTGGTTCCTTTGAATGTTGAAGTCAATCACTTGCGAACCCATGCGGAAGTACGCGATGGTAAGAATGTATTTCTGTCCGAAGCTGTCGTCGGGGGGGAAGCTCCCGATTGGTTACGCAGCGGAATGCAAGGAACGACTCGCATTGATGTGGGACGCCATCCTATCTACTGGGTATGGCTCCATCGTGTAATCGATCAAGTTCGCCTCAAGCTTTGGAAGATTTAATACAATGGCGGAACCTCAAGCAGCACCCAGTGATCTAGGTGCAAAACTCGGAGATGTTCGAGCAAGTGTCCGACCCAATTTGGATCTGTCTCGGCATATGTTTTCGGGCAAGCCTACGTACGTGGTGCGAGATCCCGTAACGGCACAGACGCACCGTTTCTCCGCGCAGGATTACCAACTTTTCATTTCTATTGATCAGACTCGAACGCTCAAAGAATCGGTCGAGCAGCTGATCAAGCAGAAACGCATTACCCCGGAACAAACGGATGACTTTTATCGATTCGTCGTTCACTTGCACCAGATGGGCCTGCTGACGCTTCCCCTTTCGGATGGAAGCACGTTGTACAACCGATACAAACAACGTATGGATGCCCAAAAGAAGGGTAAGTTCATGAAGCTTCTCTTCATGAAGGTACCACTTGCCAAGCCAGATAAGTGGCTGGGGACAACCAAACATATTGTCGCGCCGCTTTTCACGATGACGGCGTTTTGGATTTGGCTTGCATGTGCCATCACTTGTTCCATGGTGCTTCTCGTCAACTGGCGCGAGTTCGTCAATCCGCTGGGTACCATGTTGACTCTCAGCAACGTGCCAATACTTTGGATACTTTTGGTTGGGTTAAAAACATTCCATGAACTAGGCCACGCTTACGCTTGCAAGCGCTTCGGCGGGACCGTCCCAGAAATGGGGGCCATGATCATGATGGGAACGCCTTGCGCATACGTCGATGCTTCGTCTTCCTGGAGTTTTCCAAATCGATGGCATCGAATGACAGTTGCGTTGGCGGGAATGTACTTTGAATCCATGTTGGCGATGGTTGCTGTCGTCGTTTGGCTATGTACGGATACAGGCCAGCTGCATTCGGCCGCTCAGTATGCGATCGTGCTATCGACTGTCGTCACGATTGGCTTCAACGCCAAT
Source organism: Planctomycetaceae bacterium (assembly GCA_027487485.1). GTDB lineage: Bacteria > Planctomycetota > Planctomycetia > Pirellulales > Pirellulaceae > JBKCUI01. The sequence continues at coordinate 7,648 of JAIYDN010000059.1, forward strand.
CCCCTGATGCGCTACGACGGCTATTTTATCTTGTGCGATTTGGTGAACATTCCAAACTTGCATCGAGATGCGAAAGCTGCCGCAAGTGGGTTTGTTAAATGGGTTCTGTACGGCTTAACACCTAAGGCATCAACCACAAGTGGTCCGATTCACGTTGTTATGACCGCATTTGGATTGGCATGTATGGCATATTCCACTACCGTGGCAATCGGGATAGCAACCCTGCTGACTCTTTCGGTTCCCATCGTAGGGCCTCTTATCGCATTTTTTGTCTCAGGATTACCAGTCATTCGATTGATACAAAAGTGGACTTCCTATGTCGTAAGCTCCAAGGAACTAGAAGCTGTTCGATTTCGGGCAATCAGTGTTGCGGGTGGTTTGACCACAGCGATCGTGATAGGGATCTTTGCAATCCCAATTCCTGGGCATATTCAATCGTTGGGAATTATCCATCGGCAAGAAGAACAGTCGGTGCGAGCCTCCGTCAGCGGTTTCCTTGTCAGTGCTAAGGCAAAAAACACGGAAGCTGTTGTCGCAAATCAGATTCTCTACCGTCTCGAAAACTCAGAACTGGAAACTCAAAGAAGCGACATACAATCACTTGTCCAGCAGCTCAACATCCAACTGCAATCTCAGCTGAACGTACCTGGCAAGCAATCCGAGCAGACGCAGATACAATTAGAAAATGCAAGAAAGCAGCTCGAACATATCGAGTCGCAGATTAGGCATTTAGATTTAGCAGCCCCCAAATCCGGTGAGTTCATTCCAGCACCAGAGAGTCCAAAAACTGGAAAGTTTGTTAGGCAGGGAGAATCGCTTGGTTCTATTTGCCGCGGCCCTTGGATTGTGCATTTGATGCTGACAGCGGATCAATGGTCTAGCATAGAGTCGGTACGTGACAAACCCGTGGGTGTTACCTTGGTGGGAAATACAAGAGAGTCATTGACGGGACGAATTATCAGCGGCGATATTGCGGGAACCAAGAAAATTGAAGAAGCTGCGTTGACCCACTCCGGCGGAGGAGACATCGCTGTTTCACCCGATATGGTTGCAACCGAAAACTTCTTTGACGTTATCGTTGAGATCGATGCCGATTCCTTGAAATCATTGACCCGCCCTATCAAAGTAGGTATGACATCCATGGTCCAACTGCAAAGCGAGTCGGAAACCATCGGTAGCCTTCTATTGCGTCGCGGAGCAAGGCTGGTCAATCAAATTCGACAGGCTGGTAGTTGAGCCAGTTGCCACGTTGGTAAAATGGTGCGTCTCTTTATTGATGCACCAGTATTTTATCCAAAACATCCCGAATGCAATCTTTCTTGCAATCAACAACCTTTGGGTTGTGCTGCGAACCTGGCGATTTCTACATTGATCCGGCGAAACCTGTAGGTCGGGCTGTAGTGACGCACGCGCATTCGGATCACGCTCGCTGATTGATGGACCTGCTACCACCTTAAAGCATGCTCGAAGTGAACCGAAAAAAACGCACTCCCTTGCAGATCGTTTTGGACTACTTCGCGTCCAAAGGACACAAGCCTTTTCGTTTTCAGCGGGACACCTGGAAAGCGTACGCGATGGGTTGCAGCGGCTTAGTGCACTCGGCGACTGGTTCTGGAAAGACACTGGCCGTATGGCTCGGTCCCGTCCTACAATGGCTGAAGGAAAATCCTAACCCTTGCGAGTGGAATCCCAAGTCGCCACCAGCCTTGCGAGTTCTCTGGATCACGCCGCTTCGAGCTCTCGCAGCCGACACGGAGAACGCCCTGCGCTCTCCCCTGGAAGGTATGGGATTGCCTTGGCGTTTGGAGTCCCGGACCGGCGACTCAAGCCAAAGCCTGAAGGCGAAGCAGCTCAAGAAACTACCAACCGCTTTGATCACCACTCCGGAAAGCCTTAGCCTGTTGCTGACTCATGAATCATTGATACCGCAGCTGACAGGGCTCGAATCGGTGATCGTGGATGAATGGCATGAGCTGCTCGGCAGCAAACGTGGCGTACAGGTTGAATTGGCTCTGGCAAGACTTCGAAAATTCAATCCCCAGCTTCGCACCTGGGGGCTGTCCGCAACCCTTGGAAATCTCGTACAGGCCCGCGATTCCTTAACCGGCCCTCACCCTGTGCAGAATGTTCAAATCATCGAGGGTGATAAGAAAAAACGCATGCGATTGGATTCGCTTATTCCTAGAAAAATGGACCGTTTTCCCTGGTCAGGACACATTGGTACCCAAATGGTACCTCAAGTTGCCTCCTTGATTGAACAGGTTGGGAGCACTTTAGTCTTCGCCAACACACGTTCGCAAACGGAGATTTGGTATCAGCATTTGCTGAAGCACCGACCGGACTGGGCGGGACAGATCGCCGTCCATCACGGATCCTTGGATACAAGCGTTCGAGATTGGGTTGAGCAGGGATTGAAAAATGGAAAACTGCGAGCGGTTGTTTGTACGAGCAGCTTGGATCTAGGAGTCGACTTTTCAGCTGTCGATCAAGTGATCCAAGTTGGAAGTCCCAAAGGTTCTGCTCGGCTTCTGCAACGTGCAGGGCGGAGCGGCCATCAGCCGGGAGCCGAAAGTCGACTGACTTTTGTTCCTACCAATGCGATCGAGCTTGTGGAAATGGCAGCAGCCAAAACCGCCATCCAAAACGGCAACCTAGAAGCGCGCTTGCTGCTCAATAAGCCCCTGGACGTATTGGCTCAGCATGTCGTTACTATCGCAATCGGTGGTGGTTTTCAGTCGGATGAATTACTTCAGGAAGTACGCTCCACCCTGGTATTCCAATCACTGACTCAAGAAGAGTGGCAATGGGTCCTAGATTTCGTGGTTCAAGGTGGTAGCTCATTAGGTGCTTACCCAGAATTCCATCGTGTCGAAAAGAAGGGTGACCATTATCAAGTCTCGATACGGAAGATTATCACTTTACACCGAATGAATATCGGGACCATCGTTTCCGATGCTTCCATGAAGGTAAAGTACATGAAGGGCAACACTCTTGGAACCGTCGAAGAAAGCTTTGTATCCAAGCTCAAGCCAGGAGACCGTTTCTTGTTCGCAGGCAAGCTTGTGGAGCTGGTTCTCATTCGAGATAATACTGCTTACGTGAAGCGATCCAAAGGTGTTCCGGATGCGGTCCCTCGATGGATGGGCGGCCGCATGCCATTGTCAAGTGAGTTGAGCCAAGCTCTTCGCTTTAAAATCCAAGAGGCTTCCGAAGGGCAGTTTTTAGGATCAGAAATGAAATCGCTGCAAAGTTTATTCGATCTGCAAGCCAAATGGAGCGCGTTGCCACGGACGAACGAGCTGCTGATCGAGCTGATTAAGGACCGCTCGGGTTACCAAGCGTTTCTGTTCCCGTTTGACGGCCGCTTGGTGCACGAGGGACTTGCTGCATTGCTGGCTTTCCGTCTGTCGAGAATCCAAAAAACCACTTTTAGTATGGCGTGCAACGATCACGGGATTGTATTGCAATCTCCTCATGAAATACCAATCGAAAAGGGGATTGCCAATGGGTTGTTTACCACCGAGGGGCTTCAGGAAGATATCCAACAAAGTCTAAACTCAACCGAAATGGCCAAGCGACAATTTCGCCATATTGCACGCATCGCTGGTCTGATTCAATCGGGCTTGCCTGGGCAACGCAAAAGCACCAACCATATTCAGGCGAGCAGCAATCTGTTCTTCGATGTTTTTACCGAGTACGATCCGTCCAATCTACTTCTGGATCAATGTCGCCGCGAAGTGCTGGAGCAACAAATGGAGGTGAATCGATTACGCGATTCCGTTGATCGAATGGAACAGTCTCGTATGTTGATCACTCGACCACCCAAAGTGACACCGCTTGCATTTCCATTGTTAGTAGACAAACTGAGGGAGCGATTGAGCAGTGAGACACTTGGCGAGCGAGTGGCTCGAATGCAATCCGAACTTGAGAAAGCCGCTACGGAAAGCAATTAAGGGCACATGTCAGTATTGACCGTATCGATTGAAGGCATCGAACTGCGTATCTTGGCTCAGCGTGGCCTTTATTGGCTAGAACAAGAAACACTATTCATCGCGGACACGCATTTTGGAAAAGAAGCGACCTTTCGCAGCGCAGGAATTGCAGCACCGCGAGGCTGTACCGGAGGGACCCTAGTTACCATTTCGAACATGTTGCGAGAATGCCATGCTTCACGTTTGGTTTTGTTGGGTGACATGTTTCATGCAAGGACATCCATTTCGGAAGACATTCGAAACTCCTTGGATACCTTCTTTGGAGAACATTCAGAATTGAAGTTCTCTTTGGTATTGGGGAATCACGATCGTCACATCAAGCGACTTCCATCGCATTGGCCGATTGAGATTTTAGAGACAGGAACCATGCTCGGAAGGATTTCCATTTCGCATTTTCCTCAAGCACCTGTGCCTGGCTCTGACTTGCTTCTGTGCGGGCACATTCATCCTGCCTATCGCCTTGTTTCTCGGTCCGATTCTATCGGCAAACTACCTTGTTTTTGGCTTTCACAAAACCAACTCGTCCTACCCGCAATCGGGGAGTTTACGGGGACGGAAGTGATCAAGCCCAAGAAGTCCGATCGAATATGGGTGATCGCGGATGGGCAAGTCGTTGAAATCAACCAACCAAATCCTTGAATCGTTTCAAGGCTCGGTAGTATCGCTTTTTTATAGTCTCCAAACCGATGTCCAGCAATTTGGAAATTTCGGCTAACGAGTAACCATCCACATGCCTCATCTCCAAGACCTCGCGATCGATCTGGTTCAACTCACCTAGCTTCTTTAGAATCTCCGATTGCAGATCGGATTTTGCTACTTTGCTCGTGAGCGACATTGTTGAATGGGTCAGACTAGCCACAAGGAAGTTATCCAAGTGATTCTCTTCCCGGAAGGGGTTTCTTGCTTCCCGAAATTGCTTGCGATGAACCTCACACAATACTTGCAAGCTAAGATGCCGAAGCCAAATCAAGGGTGGAAGTGCTGGATTAGAAAGGTACGCAGGAAGAGCCGTTTGAGCTCGGACAAATACCTCTTGGATTACATCGGAAGCGTCAAGTCTGGAAGCAAGCTTTCGGTTGATGCGGCGTTCCAAAAAACTTCTTAAGTGAGCTCGTTCATGCTCAAACAACCGTCCAAGTTCAGACGGCCCCTGATCCAACGGAATTTCAGCAGTAGAGTGCATCATAATCCTTCTCACTTATCACGATGTTTGTAGGTGGAATAGGATTGCCATCACTTGGACTGTTGGAGAAAATTGTCGATGATATTTTTCAGTTCTTGATTCGACTGACTACCCTCGGTCATCGTCTTTTGGAATTCCTGGCTAAAGGATGATTCTACAAGCCTGAGCCAAGAAACCAGCGTTTGGTCCGGGATCTTTAGGCTGACAATTTGCTCAAGCCTTGGTATCTCGCCCTGAAAGAGCGATGCGAGAACTCGGTCTGCTTTTTCTTGAGGGACGCGCTTGTTGACGATCGCTTTTGCAAACAATTCAAGCGTTGTATGTCCTCGAAGCTTTTCACCCGCGCTCAATGTCGAATTATGAAGAGGGTGGTGCAATGCGCTCACCTTGTTCGCATTCATGATGGGCGAATTGCGGTAGTTTTTAATCAACGAATCGAGTTCACCAGGTTTGAGGCCCTCGGTAGTAACCTTTTCGACGATGCGGTCTATTTTCGAGGTCACTTCATCGGCCGAAGCTTGGTTGTTGCTTTGGCTGACTACCGAATGCTTGATGGCTTCTCCGATCACTTCCACGAAGCCCGATTCCTCATTTTCAATCGCAGAGGCTAGCTTCTTGAGGCTGTTATTCTGCTCTTGAGGCTTGATCACTGACATCGGATTGTGATCTGGACGAGCGAGCAGTTTGGGAGCAACGATTAAGGTAGGAACAGCAAGAAAGCAAAGGATTCCGCCTGCGACCGCATAGCGAACCCTATTGCGCATAGCTGTTTTGAACTCCTGTTCGGTCATGCGTTTGCCTATGCGTCTTCTGTCGCAAGGCGTCTTACCCTCAAGAAACCGGGCAAGCACGGCAGCCATCTCTTTGGCAGATTGGATCCTTCTTTCAGGGTGCGGCTCGCAAGCTCGATCGATGATGGAAGCTAGTTCCTTAGCGATGTTCGGATTGACTTGCGACACCAGTGGCGTTTCTACTGGACCGGTATTGTCCGTGCTTCCGTGACTGGCAAGTTCATACAAAGTCCGGCCAAGAGAATAGACATCGCATCGCGGATCGACCACCCCTCGCAATTGCTCCGGCGCCATGAAACGCGGCGTGCCCGCAATCTGTTTACTTTGGCTTACCGTCATTCCTAGCTCATTGACTTTGGCAAGACCGAAATCAATGATCCAGCACTTGCCGCTTTTGTCGATCAGAAGATTCGACGGCTTGATGTCTCGATGGATGATTTTATTTTGGTGAATGTATTCCATAGCGGAAGCAATCTCGAGCCCCCAAGTGGCCAACAGATTCCAATCGTTGTGCAGCTCTGATAGCCAATATCGAGCGGGTACGGTTGGTCGAGGCGAGAGAATTTCGGCAAGAGTGAGTCCCTCGACCAAGTTGGTCACGATATAAACGTAATCTTCACTGGTGCCAAAGGACTCGATCTTCACGATATGGGGATGGCTCAACCGGCTCAGGCTCTCAATTTCCCGATCGAGTCGTCCGATGTTGGAGAATTCGCGATCCAGCCGAACAAGTTTGATAGCAACAAATCGGCCGCTGTGGTGTTTGGCCTTATAGACAACACCCGACGCGCCGTTCCCAATCTCTTCAATTAATTGGTAGTTGGGGATTTTTGGAAGCGGGAGCGATTTTCCACCGAGATCGCCTTCCAAAGCGGCCATCATCGGTAATTCAGTCAGGATTCGATTCGAAAACTGAGGAAACTGCTTTGCCAACGCATGAACGCTGACCCGATTGCCTCGACGCAACTCTTGAAGGTAAACCTCCGTGATGTCGGTATAACTGATATCGAGACTAGCTTGCATTGGATGATCGTGGTTGAGAAGCTACTGCAATGGAGGCAAGCACGTGGGAAAACATGTAGCCGTTTTGCAAAGGTAGCTTCTGATTCGCTGGGGAATCGTTCGATCGAATTCTTTTTGCTAAGTCGGATCCCGCCGAGTCCCTGCAATGCAACTTTACCTACTAATCGGCAAAGCTGCCGTGGTTGTTTCAATCGGTCGATTCGTCAAAATCCATTGTTTTCACTGACTTGACTTCATCTTTAGCTGTGCGGCAGCGGCCTGATCCACAGCACTGAAGATACGTGGGAAGCCCATCATTCCCAGGACTTTCGCGCTGGTCATGACCCCTGCTAGCAACGCTCCATTGACGCCTGGGACTCCGACGTCGCTGCCGGTCAGATACAGATTGCGCAACGACGTTTTTACCTTCCATGCGTTTTCAAACAATCGGTCAGGTTTGCAGGCTTGGCCGTAGATCATGCCATTGGGATGCGACGTGAAGGACTCGACCGAGAGCGGTGTTGACACCTCTTGGTATTGAACAAGATCTCTCAACTTGGGATAGCTGCGACAGGCGTAGTCGAGCAAAATCTTGCCGAGCTTTTCCTTGTAAGCTTCGTACTCTTCACCGCGTTTCTTCCACCTGGAGTCTTCGAAGGGGAGCCATTTTTCCATATCGCTGAAGGTAACCAGTTGAGCGACGTGGGGCGTTTGACCGGGGTTTCGAAGACTCCCAAAGGACAGAAACATCCCTTCTAGATCTTCTAGTTCATTAAACTTTTCATAACGATGTTTGGTGGAATCCATTTCGTCAAAAAGCCAATAGTTCGCTTCATCAAATCCATGCTTTCGCGGGTCATCCTTCAGGCCCATGTAGAGCACCAAACAAGACGTGCCGACTTCGCAGCGTTTCATCTGAGCGCGTTCGCGAGTCACGTACTGCGAAGGTGCTAGTTTACCGAAGGTTGTGAATGCACCCGCATTGGAGATAACAACAGGCGCTCGAAATTCGACCGACTGCCCCTTGTGTTCTGCTCGTACCCCGACCGCTCGATTCCCTTCAACGAGAATGGTGGAAACAGCATGGTTGATCAGGCAAGACCCGCCGTGAGCCTCAATGGTCTTGACGGCCCGTTCGCCGATTTGCTTGCTTCCACCCATAGGGTAGAAACCGCCATCCAAGTAATCGCGCATGACCGTTCCGTGAAACGCAAATGCGCTCTGGTGGGGCAAGGTACCATAGGCAGGCCAGATACCAGAAAGAATTCCCTTCAACTTCGGATCTCGGAACCGCTGATCCAATACTTGCTTTGTCGTCATCGTAGCCCGACGACGTCCGAAAAATGTTAACAAGTCGGAAAATGGTCTTGGAAGTGTCTTGCCGACAAACCACCGTGATATCCAGCCAAAGGTCGATTCGAGTTCTCGAAAGAACTTCTGGATCGCCTTGGCTTCGTCTGGAAACCGAGCGATAAGATCCGCTTCGTACTGCTTGCGATCATTGGGTACATCAAAGGTAAATTCTGGGAACACAAAACGTTCCGTGGTCGGCCCAATTTTATGCCATTCAAGACCCCCTCCTGTCACAAAGTCCATGATCTTACGAGCCTGGGTGCCAGGTGCCATCTGACCGATGTAGTGAACACCTGGATCCCATTCGTAACCCTTCCTTCGGAACGCATGGGTGAAGCCGCCAATCTTAAAGTGCTTTTCTAGAACCAAGACTCTCTTGCCGGCGACTTGAGCAAGAATACTAGCGCATGTCAGCCCGCCCATTCCCGAACCGATGATAATAACATCGTAGGTTTTGCTATACGCTTCCTGAGTTGCGGACTTAAGGTGCCCTTGCACGGTGGAAGGATTTTCGTCCAAGAGTGTAGCAGGCGTATCGATGGAGTTCATAAGGATGGTCTTTCGTGGCAAGTTTTTTAAGTGACGACTTATGCTCGATGCGGTTGCGCGATCATGGAAGGAGCCGAATGATAGGCAGGGACAAAGCGATGGACGTATTCATTGGTTTCAGGTTGCTTTGGCTTCAGGAACGGAAAACGATAAAGAGCCAAATATCCGCATGGGACCAGCAACAGTGCTTGGACGGTTGCTCCCAATACTCCGTATGAAATGCAAATCGCAAGTGGTGGCCAAAACTCTCCTCCTGCCAGGTAAAGGGGCAGGAATCCAGCAATCGTTGAAACGGTCGTCAGAATAACGTGCCTCGAGTTGTCAATCACAACGTCAATGATCCGAGCGACAGAACAGAGCCTTGCTCTCTCGTCTGCCTGGATAGCTGCCAAGATGCACAAAGAATCATTAACAGCAACACCCTTCATGCCGATGATTCCGATGATGGCCATGAAACCAAGTGGTAATCCGGTAAGCCAAAGTGCAATCAGGCTGAAGCCAACCGAGGTCATTGCAATCAAGCAAACTAGAAATGCGAGCCGAAATGAGTTCGTGGAAAAGACCAAAGTTGCAACAAATGCGGTACCTAGAATAACTGCATAGGCTAACAGGTTTCCAATTGCGGTTTCTTGTTCACCGGCAGCTCCCTTGTATTTGATTTCGTATCCATCAGGTAACTGAAATCCAGACGCTTGAAGCCTGCTTTTGAAGTCTTTCAGTACCGTTGCTGGGAGCGTACCTGCCGGAATGAAGGCATGGATTTCATTGCAGCGTTGTCCATTTTCGCGAAGGATCCCGCCCGAGAATTGCGAGAGTCGAATAGTGGATATGGCGCTAACGGGAATACCTTGATGCGCTGTTTTGGAGCTCGCTAGACGCTCCTGCAGTTTTAGAGAAAGGACTTCGTTCAAACCCTGACGATTCTGTCGCGGCAATCTTACTCGAATGGGAATCTCTTCGGTTCCCTCTTGAATGGTTCCGCCTGTTGACCCGTCCAACGTAAAATTAAGAATTTGTGCGATCGAAGCTGAATCGTAACCTGCAAGATAAGCCGCTTGATCGTCGACATCGATCATCGCTTTTGGGATGATCTCTTGCATCTCCGAGCGAGTATGAGTTATCTGAGGTGTTTGGCTCAGGACCAATCGAATGCTGTCTCCCAGTTGCCTTAATTGTTGCAAGTTATTGCCGAGAACAAGAATCTCAATGGGAGCTGCAAAAGGAGGCCCTTGTTCTAGTTGACGGACGACACAATGCGCTTGCGGAAATCGGTCAATCACTTTGGCTTGTAAGGCTTCAATAGCGCCTTGCGCTTCCAAGCTTGACCGACATTTGACCATAGCCTGGGCAAAGTTCGGAAGATTCGATTTATCTGGAATGATGTTGTAATAAAACGCAGGAGCGCTTTCGCCAAGGAACCAATGAACCTCCTCAATTCTTGGATCGTCTAAAGCTACTTGGCGTATCTCCCTGGCCAGTGCTTCGGTCTCTGACATGCTGGCATTGGCTGCCAATTCCAATTGAATTTGAAATTGGTCACGGTCGGCAGGGGGAAAAAACTGTTCTTCCAGGTAAGGTTCTAATGCAAATCCAATCAGAGGAACAACAAGCGTGACTAAGACTCCGAACCTAGGGAATCGCAGCATTAGACCCAGCGTAAACCGAAGCATACGTTCCGGAAGTCGAAATGGATTGAGCAAGGGATTGTGCTTGGTTACGTGCCCAATCAGTAGAAAACTTGCAAACGCCGGGACGACCGTTAGGGAAAATCCAATCGAGATAATCACGGCTAGTATTGTAGAAATCGCGATTGTCCCCACAAATTCGCCAGTCGAACCCGGCATCAACGCAATTGGTGCGAACGAGAACACGGTGGTTAATGTGGAGCCAACCAATGGAATGAAGAGAAATCGGCAGCACTCGATGATGGACTCTTGCAGATCTTTACCCGCCTTCAACTTACGCTCGATTTCATCGATAACGACGATCGCATTGTCCATCAGCATCCCCATCGCGATAACGAGTCCCGAAATAGACATCTGATGTAGTGGGATTTCCAAAAACATCAAAACGCTTAATTCCACAAAACAAGTCAGTGGCATCGTTGCGCTCGTAACAAGCGCGCTTCGCCAGCCTAGGAAGATTAAAGTACTAAGGAATACAGCCACGCCCCCGAGAATAAAGTTACTGAATAGATCCTCGAATCTCGCCTCCACATAAGGCATTTGGTTGAAGATGATGTCCATCTCAATGCCTTCGGGCAATTCACGACGGAACTTTTCCAGCACGTCCATTGCATCCTTGTTCCACCAGTCGATGCGAGATTCGTCTCGAACTTGTGCACCGATAACCACGCCTGGAAGATCTGCAATGATGGCCTTGGCGGGAGGTGGGTTGGGGGTGCCTCGCGAAATGGTGGCAATGTCCCCCAATTCCACAATGGCCCCATTGGCATCTTTGCGGATCGGTGTTCGACTCAGTCGAGTCATTGTTTCTAAGCTTCCCGAAACTTCGATGGCCAAATCAGCCGCAGTCCCTTGAACGCGGCCGGCTGGCAGCTTCGCATCAAAGCCCGCAATCATGGATGAAATGTCAGACGCGGATAGCCCAAGACTGTTCGCAACCGCCGGATCAAGCTCCACAACCACTTCTTCTTTCGAATCGCCAAACAGCGACGTTTTCTCAGTGCCTGGCAATTGATCCAAACGCTCTTGAAGTCGCTTTGCCAACCGACGAAGCATCGAATAGCTTGGCGGTGCAGAATCGGTCCACTTCAGTGCTACAAGCATGGCGTTGGCCTTCGCGTCTAGTTCCTGCAAGTCAGGCTCCAGGGAAGTCGCTGGCATCTTAAGGTGTGCGGCTTCCATGCGTTCACGGACTTTCGCCCATGCGTTCGGAACATCTTGCTTGCGAACGTCATCTCGCAGTTCGATGATAACCAACGAAACGCCCGGTCGACTAAAAGAAAAGACCTCTTTGATATCCGCGAGATCGCTGAGCTCTTCTTCCAGCTTGCGAGAAATAAGAGCTTCGATTCGCTCCACGGTTGCACCTGGGAATACCGTGGTGATCGCACCAAAGCGAGGTGTTAGGATTGGATCTTCGATCCTAGGTAGCGTAATCAAGGCCATGGTGCCGGACGCAATGGTCAGCACAATAGTCATCAGTAACAAGCGTGGGTTGCTAAGATACCACTGGGTAATGTTCACTGCGTGGCTCCTTGGTTGTGATTCGACTCGGTCGATGCGGATAGGGACTCGGGGGAATCGATCGATGGGGTGAAGTCTGATTTCCGCTTTACCTGTTGACCTGGCGTTAATCGCCGAACACCTGTCGACACCAGCTGTGTGCCAGAGTCCAAGGTCCCTCGAACAAACGCACGTTCCGAATCGACCTGCACCACTTCGACTTCTCGGCGTCTCAAGATAAAGTTGTCACTGTCTTCCACTGGCTCCAACGCTAAAAGCGCCCAAAGCCCTTGGTCACCTTGAGTGAGTGCAGCCAACGGAACCCAAAAGCCGGCTAGATCCAATTTGCGAGACAGTTCAATTCGAGCGACTTGGCCAAAAAGGGAGCTATCCAGCTCGCTGGTTTGCAGCTCCAAAATCACGGTACTGGTTCGAGTGACCTCATCGAGCTCTGGGAGTACGGACTTGACGGCCGCTGTGTATTTTTTGTCACCAATGGCTACCTGGACTTCGTTTTCGTTTTGGATGCTCGCGATGTACTCCAACGGTACCCCAATCCACACCTCGGGAGAGTCCTGATCGATCAATCGAAAGGCAGGAGTTCCTGGAGCAGTGACCGCGCCGGGCTCCACAAAACGATCGGACACGCTGGCTGCAAACGGGGATCGCAACACACTTTCGTCCAATTGAACTTGGAGCTGCTCTACGGTGGCCTCCAATTCGGCCAGTTGTGCTCGCTGTGCAAGTACCTGTTCCGACCGTGTCCCCTCCAGCAGTTCATCCAATGTGTTACGAACCGATTTGAGCCCTTCTTCTTTTGCCGCTGCGTTGGTGCGTGCATTGTCGAGCTCTTGTTTGGAAACGGCACCCGCGTTGACCAAACGCTGAGCCCGATCCAAGGACGTTCGAGCCAAATCGAGCTCTGCCTTGGCGGAGGCAACTTGCGCTCTTGCACTCTCGATCGTCTGCGCTCGTGGACCAGCGATCAATTCCGACAATCTGGCTTCAACAGCGCGGTATTGAGCTTGAACTGCTTTGTAGTTTGCCTTCAATAGATTGGTATTCAACTTTGCAAGGATGGTATCTGCTTCAATGCGATCACCGCGTTGCACCAAGATCTCGTCGACGACACCAATACGATTGAAGCCGATTTGACTTGCCCGACGGGGTTTGACGACCCCTGTAAACTGCCTGGGGATTTCAGCTCGTGTTTGTTGGATAACCTCGATGGTCTCAACAGGAACGATGGTAGGTTGGGTTGTCGTATTTGCAGCAAAATGGGCCTCTGGAACGCTATCCAGATGCAACATCTTTTGAGCTGCGCCACGAACCGTTTCCCAGTTCCAGTAAACCAAGCAGCCAAGGAGACATAGGACAGCAACCACGGTCAAGCGAGTCCATCGGGACCCAACCGCTTCCGTTGGTCGGTCCGATGACGATTCTGTTTCATCGGACGTGCCGGTATCCAATACCCGTTCAAAATGAATCGCATGGTTGTTGGCAAAAGGATCGGAACCAGTGCTCGAACTATTTGAATCAGCAGTAGGACGAATCCATCTGCCTTTCTTGATCGCGCCCCATTTCGTCGGCTTCGAAGTTGAAATCAGATAACGAAAGACACCATCGTCATCGGTTGTACGTTCCAAAAGACCGTGAAAATAAAGATGATTCAGCATCCCTACGATCTCGGGCAAAAGCAATCGCCTTTCTTCATTGGCTACAGCGCGACCGTAAACATGTTCTACGCATTCTATGGCTGCAATTGGCTGCGTAACGATAGACTGCAGTCGAAGCAATGTCTTTCGGATGTTCTCGTCAATCTGTTGCAGCCTAGTCAAGACACCATAAAAAGGTCGTTGGTGCCCTGGTAAACATAGGGCTTCATTGTCGGCCATCTGCATCAACCCACGGCAACTGCGCAACCATTCTCCGATCACGTCCACATCGCTCTCGGTGTAAGGGACTGTCAAATTGGAAGAAATGCTTGGAAGTATTTGGTCGCCAGACAAAACGCAGTCATCGCTCCATAGCGAAACATGTTCGGCGGCGTGGCCATAACTCATGGCAACACGCCAAACACGCTGACCGATCGTCAGTATCTGTCCGTCGACTAACGGAACGAAGTGATCAGGTGGCGGTGCGACCAAGGCACCGTATCGATTGGCTGCGCGTCTTCGAAAACCTTCTAGCTCGATGCCCGTTAAGCCGGCGCGTTGCATGAATGTCACTTCCGACGGAAGCGGAAGCAATTGCTTGTTGCCAGACAGAAGCTTGCAGTTCAACCAGGTGGTGCGGGATGTCCACAGCTCGATGCCCTCGCTGGCGAATTCACCCGCAAGCCCGATATGGTCAGGATGAAAATGCGTAACGATCATTTTATTGAGCTGGAATGACTCAATATCGGGATGGCTCAAAGCGGCCTTCAATGCGTCGCGGCATTCAGCACTACGAACACCGGTATCCACCAGAGTCAAACCTTTTCCGTCCTCCAGGAGATAAACGTTGATGGCTTGAAGCGAAGAAGCAACGGGCAATCGCACCCACCATATTCCTGGTGCCACCAAAAGTGGAACTCCGAAATCCGGATTTTGATCGCAAGCGATCTGGATTCCTGGTGACTCCTCAGTGAATCGTTCTTGAATTGCTGAATTCTTCGAGCTGATCATATCAATCGGTCTTTCTGAATCGAATGCGGCTGCATGGTTGGATTGACTAGCACCTTGCCTGTCCTTCCTGATTGCTCGGACCGACGGATCGCTTCGGTGATTTGTTCGATGGGAAAAATCGAGTCAACTGCGCCGGACAGTTTCCCTTCGCATACCCAACTGGCTAGCTGTGCGACTTGCTGATTGCGATCTACGGCTGACATTTTGTTGAGAATTCTAGAGAGCCAAAAACCGACCAAGCTGACACTTCGAAAGATCAAGTGTTCGGGCGAAATGACACATGGCTCCATCGAGAGCATTCCGTAGTTGACAACCGTTCCATGCTCATTCAAACACCGAGCGAGCCTTTCGGTGGACTCCCCTCCCACACAGTCGAGAGCCAATCGCAACGGCGTTTTTCCTATTTGCTCACGAACATGCAAAGCGACATCTTCACCGTCGAGAAAGCATGCTGTACCGCCAAGATTTTGCACTTGCGCTATTTGCGACTCGCGTTGGACTAAGTTGATGGTCTTGAGACCAATAAGGTTGGCCAGTTGAATGACATACTGTCCGACCGCTGAAAGCGGTGCGTTTTGTATCACCGAATCGCCAGGCTTCAGAGTGGCAAATTCCGTCAACAGTTTCCAGGCTGTCAATCCCGTTACTTTCAACATCGACATTTGGTTCATGTCAGCCCCCGCTGGTACCTTTACGACAAGCGTTGCGGGAACTTTGCGGTACTGGCTCCAATTGTTGTTGGCTAGCAGGATGACAGGATCGCCAACGCATAAATCTTTGACGGACTTTCCAATTTCCACGACATGCCCAGCGGCCTCCATACCGATGGTCGTTGGGGGCTGATTCAAGAATCCGTATTGCCCCAAAATCATTGCGGAATCCGCTGGATTCAGTGGGAACGCATTAATCTGTACGATCACTTCCCAAGCCGACGGATCGGTGGGGACAGCGACCTCTTCGCATTCTGCGACGAGAGACGGCGGTCCATATTTCTTGACAATGATCTGTTTCATGAGACTATCCGATACAACAAAGAAGAGAGTTGTTTTGGTTTTTAGGTTGATAAAATGCGTTCCGCAGACAGCTACCCCAATCGCGCATCATCACAAGAACGAACAAGTGCTGTCGCGGAACGCATGTGTCGCCTCCGAGAAGGTTGACTACGCTTTTAAAAAATCCCCTTGGACTTGGGGGCAACTTTTAATAGACCTGTGATGACATTTAAGGTGTGATCTATTTGCTGTTGCGTGTGATTGGTGTTGATAAAGAATCGCAATCGGCATTTGTTGCGAGGCACGATCGGATACATCATGGGATAGGTGCAAATACCTGCTTCGAAGAGACGGACCGACATCCATAGAGCTAGCTCGGAGTCTCGCATCATAATGGGTACGACCCCTGAATCGCGGCTATTGTACGTATCCAGTCCTGCCGCCTGCGCTCGTTCAATAAAGTACGCAGCATTCTGCTGAAGTCTCAATGCACGCTCAGGCTCTGCTCGCATCACTCGAAGCGCTTCGAGCGCAGCGGCCGCATTAGCTGGCGTCGGCGAAGCACCGTAAAGTAAAACACCTGGCGCGTAGTACTTGAGCATGGCAATCAATGGCTTGGGACCTGCTACAAATCCACCACAGGTACCAAACGATTTGCTCAGCGAACCGAACAGAATATCGATCTCGCTTCCAGAGATATCGAAGTAATCGGTGACTCCCATGCCTCTCTTGCCGATCACCCCAAGCGAATGAGCTTCGTCCACCATCAACAGCGCTTGGTATTTCTTTTTGAGCTCGATGAAGCGGGGTATGTTGGGAATGTCTCCATCCATGCTGTACACTCCCTCGACAAGGATAAATACCCTTTCGAAGTTGGACCGGTGTGTTTTGAGCAATTGTTCTAGCGCCTCCAGGTCATTGTGAGGAAACGCGATTCGCCGGGAACCTGTGATCTTGCATCCGATCAACGCAGAATTATGGATCAATTCATCGTAAAGGATCAGATCCTGGCTCCGGCTTAGGTATCCGATGGTAAATGCGTTCGTGCTGTAGCCACCGACAGACAGGACTGCGTCTTCCGTTCCAAGAGCATCGCATACTTCCAATTCAAATGTCCGATGAATATCGATCTCACCCGTGATCGATCGTCCAGACCCAGTGCCCACCCCAAAATCTTCAATAGCCTGAATCGAAGCCTGTTTTACTCGTGTTTCAAAGCCCAATGCTAAGTAGTTGTAGGTCGAGTAATTGATATACTCGCGACCTTGAATCATGACGGTTGCATCGGAGCCTCCCACGTGGGGCTGGAATAGATTCTGAGGGAACTTTTGCTTCTCGTAGTACCACTTCATGGTGGTGTACTCTTTGTACTCGGGAAACAATTCGAACTGGTAGCAGGCAGGGGTGACGTTGGTTGGAGCGTTACCAGAAGCACCTTCCTGAACGATCTCTGGAGTGGTTGGGGGCTTTTCGGAAGAAGCCGTGGATTGCTGGTTTTTTACAAGCAGACTACTTCTTAATCGATCGATACTAGACTTTAGGTTCATGTTGGATTCTCAGGGGATTCGCAGTACAGAAGTTGGAACAGATTGGCTTCTTGATGATTTCAAAAAGCGATGTTGTTAACTGACGGCCGCCGACATACCTGCCAGCCCGAGCGATGCATGGGAGCTTTTGGCAAGCGATTGGATCGTTGAATCACCAAGAATTTCTAGGACCGCAACCTTCAAACCTAGTTTGGCTTCCAACGCCATTTGAATTTCGGTGGCCATCAGGGAATCCACGCCCAACTCATTGATGGGTTTGGAACGAGGAACTTGGGTTGGGTCCGTTTTCAAGATGGCGGCCAGAACATCGGTGATTAGCACGATCAGAATTTCAAGCTGCTCGTCCAGTTCCAACGGCGACAACTCCGCAATCAATGCACTGCGGGCCTCGGTGTCTTGCCCCGATGCATCGGATGCAATCAACTTTTGATACCGTGGCGATTGACCTGCTCGAATTTCAAAGCGTCCCCAATCGGCCCAGGACTTGATGATCGTCGCACCGAATTGAACCAAGTCACGCGACAAGCAAATCTTCAGAAGTGACAGCGCTTCCGACGATTCCATTCCACGAAGCCCCACGTAACGCAAGAATTGCTCCAGCTTTTCATCTCTGGCTACAATGCCGACATCCGAGATAGCACCCCAATTGATACTGGTTCCTGGCAATCCCATCTGCCTACGCATGTGAGCAAGACCGTTCAGGAATCCGTTCGCGGCACTGTAGATCGATTGGCGGCTGTTGCCAACCAAATTTGCAGCGGACGAATAGAGGATGAAATGATCGAGAGGCAGCCCGCGGGTCTCTTCGTGAAGCACCCAGGCACCGGTGGCTTTATTCCTCATCACGGTGGAAAGGTCTTCCAGATTAATCTCCGTAATGGGTTGGTCGATAATCGCAGCAGCCGAATGGATGATTCCCTTCAGCGGTGGCATGTCGTTCGCAATCATCGCCAAAACTTGTCTTACTTGAGCAGGAACGGCGGCATCGCATGCTACTGCTTTGACCGTAGCGCCGGTTTTCTCCAGATCCGCGATGAACGCTCGTTTATCATCGGTGTCCGCACCGCGTCGCCCTGTTAGCACTACAGCGCTGACTCCGTTTTGAATGAGCCAACGAGCCGTTTGTTGCCCGAAACCACCCAGGCCGCCTGTTATCAAGTACGTGCTTCCTGGTTCGAATCGATAATCGTCGCGTTGAACGATTGGCAAATCGAGATTCTCGGTTTCCATGGATACGATCAAACTCTGAAGCGAAACATTCAGCGGTAGTTTTTGCCATGCGATGTCACTGACTGGAATCTCAAGACTGTTTGCTTCCGTTGTTTGGCCTGATCGAATCCATTCAATCCCTTGTCTCAGGTTCGACGAGAACTGTGCGGAATTCTTGGCTAACACATCAATCGATGTACGGACCATCTTGGAAGCTTTTGCTGGCAAAGGAAACGCATCGTTCCCTGAATCTGTGTCAACGATCACACCGCTAGAAGCCAAGTGCATCCATCCCCAAGTTCTGGTCCACCGGGCGGCATCCATCACCATGATGTCGAACCCTCGATTATCCGTGTTCTTCTCTTTGATCGCATCCAATGTTTCGGAACTGACCACGACACAAGGATGGTTCAATCTACCTTCGGCCGCAATTGTTTCCTCGGATGCGGCGACCAGAATCACGCGAGCTCCGCGCCGCGACAGCTCATTGGCCAAATCAATTCCTAGCGAGGAAAGCTCAACAGCGACTAACTGTCGCGCGACATCATTCAATTCATTGGCGATAGCCACAGCACGCGTTACATTCTTGATTTGGCTCACCAAGCGATACGCATCAAAGTCGTTGTCGATCGCGGTCACACTGAAATCGCTTCGCTTGCCAAACAAATGACTACCTGCTTCGGCTGGTCCGAAGCCACAAACTCGCATTCCAATTGCAAGATCAGTCACATCGCTTCCGACCTCGAGAATGCGTCCAACGAACTCCATGGTTGGCCTTTCGGTCAGATTGTCCGATTCGCCGTTCAGGAACTGGATGGGAATCATTCCTTTTTCAATCCGTATCCTCACGGAGTCAGACTGCATGGCCGGTAAGGTCTCGGCCAAGATTCTAGCCGTCCCCACGTCGGTATCAGTCAGATTGGGACGCATGACGATGGGATTGTAGTCGTCGCAAAACGCAACACGGGAGTTGTCTTTGGTCAAGTCGTCCGTTAACGCAAGTTCGCTGGTATACCGTTGCCCTTCTCGCAATGCAACTTCATCCTGTGCTGCGTCACAGATCAACTCTTGGATCAAAGCTTCGAATGTCACTTCGTCGATACTGGAAGGTAAATCGATCGTAGTTAGTTGCCCACCTTCTAATTCATTGAAGGCAACTCTCGCGAACCCATTGAAGGTGGTTTGAGCGGGATTGATTTCATTGTCGGTCGGCAGAATCGAGAAACCAGCCTGCGTCAGTAGATAGATTCTAGGAATGACAGGTAGTCGTGCCGCAAACAGCCCCTGCAGCATGGCTACAATTTTGCGAAGCTGTCTTTCGCCTGTTGGATCATCGGACATGAGCCAAGCGTTCAGCGAATTGGTGATGACGACTCCATCTAACTCCTCGCAATGCTCTACGACGCTTTGCCAATCTTGCTTGTTCTCGCCTGAGACGCAAAAGCGATTTCCCTCGGCGGAGTATTCATGTCCAACTTGTACATAGGCAGCTACACGAGCTCCGAAGTTTTCAAATTGCTGGCAAATCAAATCGCTCATGCCGATTTCATCGCCGACAACCAGCCAATTCCCTAATCGTTTCGGCTCGGGAAGACGCTCCCCTTCATTCCAAACATACTTCAACAACTGTAGTTTGACGGTCTCTCCCCATTGGTCGACTCGTTCTTGATGAGGTGCCGCGTTAGCTCTTAGCCGGCGAACGTTGGCAACCATGTTCCCCTGCGCATCATAGAGAGTCAAATGGCACTCGACAAAGCGATCGTTCATTTGCTGGAGCTGACCATGGCACCATAATTCGCTTGGCAACGTGGACACATACAATCGAATCTCTTCGATCGCTGTCGGTAAATACGTCGCAGACCGGGTGTCGATCATCGCCATCAGTGTCTGGAAACATCCGTCCAACATCGCAGGATGGATTTTGTACTTTTCGGCATGAATCGTTTGATCTTCCCCCAGAGCGATACGGGCTAACGTCTGCTTGCTATCCTCGGATACCCAAAGCTCACGTACCGTCTGAAAGGCTGGTCCATACTGGAGACCGATTCGTTGCAACTGGCTATAGAACTTCGGTATATCCAATGACTTCGAGAACAAGGACCGAAGAGAAACCAGGTGATCTTGAGAATCGCTCGTCTGCACTCCTGTTGGAAGGGCAGCGAGCTCTCCTGTCGCATGGATTTGGCCCGGTCCCAGCTTGCCATTTTCAAGACTTCGGCAAGTTGCTCTTGAGTCTAACGAGTCATAGCTCGTTACAAAGTCGGTCGCTCGGTCTTCCTTCAAAATCAATGGAGCGGTTATCTCGTAGTTGCGAATTGCCAGCGCCGTAGCATCGGGGAATTGAATTGCAGCAAGCTCCATCATGGCTTCGACGCAGCCAGCTCCTGGCAGGATCGGTAATCCCATGACAACGTGATCGCGCAAGTACTGGACCACGCAGTGATCAAAGTCATTACGGTAAGCTATCGTTCCCGGCGCTTCTTGAGTTCCAAGGATTGGATTGACGATTGGGTTGATTCGATCCTGAGCTGCGCGAGGATTTTCCAACCAGTACAACTCTCGTTGCCATGGATAATTCGGCAGATCAACGATTTTTCCATAGGTAATTCGATCATCCCATTGGATCTCGCCACCTTGAGCATAGAAGTCTAGGAACAGGCTGTCTAGCAATGGCAGTTCCGCCGATTTGCGACGCAGCGTAAAGAAATTGCGGCATTCTTTGCCGGAGTTCTGAATGCATTCTTTGATCGAGGTCGCTAAGACTGGATGTGGCCCAACTTCAATGAAATGGGAGTACCCATCAGCCAGGATGCTGTTGATGGCCGCGACGAACTCGACCGGCTTACGAATGTTCTCCGGCCAATAGTCCGCTCCATAGGCAATATCCATAACTCGCTGACCGGTCACGGTCGAGTACAAAGGAATCTTGGGAAGATTCGGTGCAACACCGACTAACGCAGCTCGAAGAGGTTCCATGAGCGGATCCATGGTCGGGCTATGATAAGCGACCTCGACCTCCAGCAGTCGATTAAAGATGTTCTGCTGAGTCAGCTCGGCCGACATCCGCTCGATCTCTTGTGTGTCCCCTGCGAGCGTGATGTTCGTGGCGCCATTGATGGCCGCGATCGATACTCGCCCTTCTGTTTCGACGGTCATCTTTTGAGCCGTTTCCAAGCTCACTCCCACCGCCAACATCCGACCAACACCCTTTGCCTTCGCTTGCTGCTGGCTTCGATGGTAGCAAACCTGCATGACATCCTCGAGCGTCAAAACACCTGAAGCGTAGGCAGCTGATAGCTCACCCACCGAATGCCCGACGCAGGCAGCGGGTTCTATCCCCCGTGAACGCAGTTCTGCTAGGAGACCGATCTGGATTAGCAAGTTGGCCGGCTGTGCGTACTCGGTCTTCCCAATTTGGGAATCATGCTCCCCCTTCAACATTTCGGCCAACGCCGAGAACCCCGAGATGCGTTTGAAGGCGTGATCCGCTTCGTTGACTGCAGATCGGTAAATCGGATTGCTCTTGTAGAGTTCCTGCCCCATGCCCCACCACTGAGGTCCCATCCCCGTGAAGACAAAAACAGGTTTGGGATTACCACTTCCGAAGGGGGATAGTCCCGTTGCGACTTGACTGGTGGTGCCACCCGCCAACCAGGCCTTCAGATTGGAGAGCAATTCAGCTTCATTGCTGCCAGATACGATCGCTCGGTAGTTCAGGTGAGCGCGCCGACGTGTTAGGCTGTAGACCAAATCTCGAAGCGGCACACCCGATTCCAGCATCTCAGCATAGCGTCGGCCGAGGTCTTCGACCGCTTTAGCACTTCGGGCAGAGATTGGAAGGTAGACCATACAATCGGTATCCAGCTCCGTCCGTGTTCCGACAGAATTGGATGGTGAAATTTCCGATCCATGCACCGAAAACGCCTCCAGAATAGCGTGAGCGTTGGAGCCGCCGTAACCAAACGAATTGACAGCTGCACGAACCGGGCCAGCATCTTGTTTCAATGGATAACATTGATCCGATAGCCGAACACCAAGTTCTTCGAAGGGGATGTTTGGATTCGGAGTTTGCAAGTTGCCCAAGGGAGATGTTTCGCCATGGTGCAACGTCAAGACAGCCTTAATTACTCCCGCGACCCCAGCGCATGCTTCCATGTGCCCGACGTTGCTCTTGATCGAACCAATAATGACGCGATCGTCGCCGGTGCGGCCGTTGCCATAGCATTTCCCAATAGAACTAGCTTCCGTAGGATCACCGATCGCGGTTCCGGTTCCATGACATTCAACGTACTGAACGGTTTTCGGGTCAACGTGATACTTCTCGCAGACCTGTCGAATTAATTGCAGTTGTGCTTCCCCGCTAGGCATGGAAATACCAGGCGTGTGTCCATCCTGGTTGGTACCAGCGGCAATGACGGTTGCCCAAATATCGTTTCCATCCGCGATGGCTTTGGACAAAGGCTTCAGGAGTACAACGCCCGCCCCTTCCGCTCGTCCGTATCCATCCCCTCGAGCATCGAACGACTTGCATTCTCCATCGCGTGCCAAGAATTGCCCCTTGCACATTCCCATCGGATACTCGGGCCGCGTCATGACGTTCACACCACCTACAACGGCCATTTCACAAGCAGAGGACCAAACATCTTGGCATGCGTAATTGAAAGCGACCAAGGAAGAAGAACAGGCCGTATCGATCGAAAGACTTGGTCCACGAAAATCAAAAGCGTGCGAAACGCGATTGGACAGCATCGTCATCATCATGCCAGCAGCACTGTACTGGTTGATCTGAGAGCGATTGGGATGGGACATCTGTGTGATCATGTGATCCAGCATGAAGCCGCCGACATAGACACCGATAGGGTGGTTGGCGAGTTCAGGGATTTTGAGGCCCGCGTTTTCGAAAGCTTCCCAGGTAACCTCCAACATCAAGCGTTGTTGAGGATCCATGTTCTCCGCATCGCGAGGAGAGATCCCAAAGAAGTTTGCGTCGAATTCTCGCGGGCTTTGGTCCATGTAGCCACCCCGCCGAACATAAGCTTTCCCACGAGAGGCTTCTATCTTCGAATAGTATCGATCCGCGGACCAACGTTCGATCGGAGTTTCTCGGATGGCATTAAATCGGCTTTGTAGCTTTTGCCATAGGATCTTCAAGTTGTTCAGTCCGGTGGGAAACCGGCAGGCCATACCAACAATTGCAATCGGCTCAAATCTGTGTCGATTCGACATACTATCTCTTCCTAGCTCGGGTATTCAAAGTTACCAATGCTCGAACGGTGCTTACGGCGATGCGAAGCTCGTTCGGTGATGATGCAAAGACAGACGGCCAGAATTGCAATGCAAAGGATCACAATCGCCCAGCAACGGAACTGGCCCTCATCGACTAATGCGACAACTCGATCTAAGACAGGGACAGGTTTTTTTGAGGATGCTCAAAAAATCCCATTTTGTCCCTCAGCAAGGATTTACCGCACAGAAACGTAGTCGGGGGCGACGGCAAAGACTACGCACCGCTAACGCGGAATAATCACAACCCGAAGCGTAAGCGATGGATTGCTAAAATCGCCCCTCGCTTACCGGGCTGTTGATTTAATGGTGCGACGGACTTCCTAGTCCGTCGAATTCCCCATTGACGGACTTGGAAGTCCGTCGTACCGCCCTTACCCAATAACGACCTCATTAAAGCAACAAGCCGTTACGCTTCGGGTTGTGAAAGCAGTATGTATTGTTTGCAACTCAATGTAACAAATTACGCGAGCTTGACTTAGACCCAAACCGAACTTGGTTCATGAATCGTCAGCGCTAGCGATCGACGAAAACCTCGATGGTTAGATTGCGGTTCGATTATCGCTGGAGATAGCGATTATGCATTATGGGAGGGTTCGGATTCGATGCCTCGAATTGCACAGGATATTGATGATTCACCATGCATGGTTCTTGCGTGACCCCAGGGCAATAGGCCCCACTTACGTCCCAGCCACCACCGAGAGCAACAAATAAATTCACGAGACTTTGAGCTACCTGTCCTTGATTCTCTGCAAGTGAATCTTGCACCTGAACCAATTCGGATTGCAACAGATAAACCCGGTTAAAGTCGGTTGCACCTTCGGCAAAGGCGATTTGCGAGATATTCACGGCCGCCGCCGAATTTTGAGCCGCTTCCTGCAAATTGTGCATTCTTTCCCAATAGTTGATAAACGCGGCTTGCGCATCTTGAGCCTCTTTGTAGGCGTTCAGAATTGTGCTGTGATATGCAAGCCTCAATCGCTCGAAGGCTTCTTTCTCAGCAACCACACGATTCTTGATTCTTCCATAGTTCAGGAGATTCCAGGATGCGGCAGGCCCTGTTGCCCCCACCAAGCTCGACGGCTGAAACAACTCGTTCATATTCTGGGCTGATACGCCTACCGTGCCGACTAAGCTGAGTTGCGGATAGAAGTCCGCTTTTGCGATTCCAATTCTTGCACTCTGAGACGCCAGTTGACGTTCGGCTATTTGGATATCTGGTCTTCGGCGCAACAGATCGTTTGGAATTCCCATCGCGATCGATGGCGGGGGTTGAGGTACGTTTCCAAAGTTTTCTGTGGTGGAAAAGGCATCTTCTGGAATATGCCCTAACAACACGCATAATTGGTGATTGGCCTGCCGCCGAAGAATTTCTAACGTTGGTACGACGGACTCGGTTTGTGAAAGATTGGCCTTCGCCTGATGGTAATCCAGTTTGACTGCGGTACCGACCCGAATTTTCTCTTCGGTCAACCGTAAAGTGGCTCGTTGGATTTCGATATTCTTTTGAGCCAAAAGAATGCGTTGTTCGACCGTTCTTAAATCAATATAAGTTCTCGCCACTTCTCCGACCAGCAAAACTTTGGCCTGATCGAAGGCCGCCATCGAGGCATCGATGTTGGCATCTGCCGCTTCCACGATGCGACGGTACTTGCCCCAAAAGTCGAGTTCCCAGGCTGCCGAAAAATTAGATGTAAAGGAATTGAAGGAAGTGGCGGTTTGAAAAAATCCTGGTACGACCACAAAATTGGCGTCGTTTTCGCTGATTCGAACTCGGTTGAAGCCGGCATTGGCGGTTTGTTGTTGAGGAAAGAGATTGCCCGCCGCCACTTGGCGTAAAGCCCGGGCCTCAAGAATTCTCTGACCTGCTTGCTTCAAGTCCAGGTTGTTGGCTAACGCCGTTTCCATAAGCTGGTCCAGAGCTGGGTCATTGAAGACTCGCCACCAAACCTTTTCATCAACCGGTTGGCCATGGAAGCGACTGTTCGCTTGGTCGGTCCAGCCTTCCTGAAGATAATCTACGGAGGGTTTACAAAAGTCAGGCCCCACTTTGCAGCCGCTGATCGCTAGAAGCAAGCCAAGGAAGAGATTTCTGCCTCGATGTTTCGAAGGGCTTTCGTAATTTGACATCGCCTGTTTCTTTGTTCGATCCGACACAACCCTTGTGAACTCGTTTTCCCCCACCAGGCCTTAAATCGGCCTGGACGGTAGGGCCAGTAAAATCAGACCCAAGTCGTCCATAGAATCCGTAGAATCCTTCCGGCTTCTGTTTGGATGACGTTGGATCGCGACCAATAGACCGGACTTTCGAACCCCTCCATCGAGCCTGTTTTCGTTGCGATCGTTAGTTTTTACCTAAATCCTACTAATTCGCTCTAATAAAATGGGACCTGGGTGGTCTTCTCTTTAGGAACCCATCAATCGGCTGGTATGAAACTGGATTGGGAGAAACGCAGCGTGAAAAAGCCATGGTGAAATCGATTCCAGACCTCCATTTGAACAAAGTACCGGAAACGGGGCCGCTGACGGTACGGACATTGTTCGAGAACGAGGAATCGAATTTGCTGCGATTTGCTTTTTCACTCACGGGCCGCCGAGCGGTGGCAGAAGAAATTGTGCAAGACGTTTTCTTACAGCTTCATGCGAAATGGGACGAGGTCCAAGAGCCGCGAGCTTGGCTGTTCCGTTGTGTCCGCAATCGAGCGTTTCATCATTTGCGCAAAAGCAAGCGTGAGACTCTCGGAATCGACAACGACGGAAGCCTGGGTGCCGAAACTTGCGAGGATCCAGCCGACGATCTTGTATCGCGCATGGAAACCGTCGCGGAACTGAAACAATTGATTAACCAACTACCGGAGAAAGATCGCCGGCTTGTGCAACTGAAATACTACGAAGATCTCAAGTACCGCGACATCAGCCAACGTACGGGGCTGACGATCAGCAACGTCGGCTTTCGACTGCATCAGGTTCTAAAGAAGCTTGCGGCAGGGCTATTGCTTGGAGGAGTAGAAAACGAATCATGAACCAAGAACTCAACAACAACATACCCATCGATGCTGAAGTGCAAGTTCGTTTGATGAACTTGCTGATGGGCGAGGCTTCGGACTTCGAACAAGATCAATTGCAGTTGATGATGGAACAGCATGAAAATGTTGCCACCTACTATCAGCACCTGCAGCACTTGCACGGGTTATTGTGCGAGGTCGCTGTCGATGAATTTTCGGCCCAAAACGATGTTCCGGAATCAAGGGATGCATGGCGGTTATCTACCGAACGTCGCAATCAATTGCTGGCGGTCTTAGACGGCCAGGAGCATCAAGCAGCCGCCAATGTAGTTGTTCTTTCAGCGCCAACCAAAAAGGCTCAGCGGTCTCTTCTGTCCCGTTGGTCAACCGTGGGAATCCTGGCTGCTGCTGCTAGCCTGTTGGTTAGTTTCATGCTTCTTCCGATGACTCAAACCTATCGTAGCGTAGCCACGAACTTTGCAAGGAGCAAAAGTAGCCAGGATGCTTCAGCAGGTGCACCGCTAGTCATTTTCGATGGAAGGCCGATGGTTGCCGCAACCGGAAATGTCGCGAAGCAAGAAGTCGCCGAGAGTGTAGCTAGTCCAGCGTACGCTCGAGCTGAACCAGCAGACAAAGATGATTTTTTCCGTAGCATAGCTAAGCCAAGTTTGCCGTCATTGCAATCGGCAAAGCCGTCTCAAGCAGTAATGCCACCGCCATCTATGAGTGCACCTGGAAGGGCGCCAGTAGATCGTGGTTTGGCAAGCGGTGATGTGACAAGCGGTGGTGTGGATGGCTTGGCAAGCGGTGGAATGGGTGGTGCCCAAGCGCTGCAAAGGGGGAGTGTTGAAGCAGGCAAGGCGTTGAGATACTTGGCCCCTGGCTCCGAATCCAAAAATCAAGCTTACCCCTACCAAGCCGCAATTGTGCCTGCAAAACCGGGGGCGAACGGGCGGGCGGCTGGACAAGCGAACAGTTTGAACTCTCCCGTTGAAGCGCCCAATGCAGAACGAGTCGGTTGGGAGAACGGGCTCTGGAAGCTTGAAGCGCCCAATACGAGTGGTGCTGTCGATATGCCCAAATTCAATTTGCAGGCACCTGAACCGGACTTTCGTGATCCGGCTGTTACCGTCCCCGATGACGGAACCATCCTGCTGGGCGGAGTCAAAAAGTTGCGAGAACAGACTCTCCCTGAAGATGCCGCATCATCAACATTGATGATGACCGAAACGCCAAGAATCATCATCCCGGAAGCGGTTGAACAGTCGAATATCTCACTCGAAAGGAATCTGAATGAAGTCATCGTAGACAAGACTAAAAAAAGTCTCGACGCTCTGATGGAAGATGAATCGGTTCTAGAGCTTTCACTAGGCCAAGCAACTTCACCAACCAGCAACGCGTCCATGGAAGCATGGGATGAACGTAAGGTTCAAAGCAAGGATCGCTTTGACTCACTTCCAATGAAGAAAGAACGATCCAAGCAACCTCAAGCAGTCGACGAACAGAACGCTGCTACAGACTCCTTCTCGACTTTCTCGTTGCATGTCAGTGACGTTTCGTTCAAGCTCGCACAAACCGCTCTTAGCCAAGGTCAATGGCCTGAAGCCGCTCGGATCCGCATCGAAGAGTTCGTCAATGCACTCGACTACCGCGATCCACTACCCACCGGCAATCAACAAGTAGCATGCCGTGTTGAACAAGCGATTCATCCCTTCCTGATGCAACGTAATCTGCTTCGAGTTTCCATGCGGACCGCTGCCACAGGCCGTTCTCAGACCACTCCTCTTCGGTTAACACTGTTGCTCGATAATTCCGGGTCGATGGAGCGTCCGGACAGAAGGCAAGCCGTGTTGAACGCATTCCAAACGCTCACGCAACAACTGAGTGCCGCTGACCAAGTCACCTTGATCAGCTTTGCCAACACGCCGCGTTTGCTTGCTGAGAAGGTACCCGGCAACCAAGGGGAAACACTCTTAAAACTGATTGAAAACCTACCCAGCGAAGGTGGTACGAATATCGAAGCTGCCCTGTTGTTGGCTCGCGAAAAAGCCACCGAACAGTTGCTCGCAGGTGCACAAAATCGAATCGTGCTTTTCACGGATGGCGCCGTCAACTTGGGAAATGCCAACCCGGATAGTCTTGCCAAGCTCATCGTTCCTATGCGAGACGCAGGCATCGCCTTCGACGCTGCTGGAATCAGCGCTCAAGATCTGAACGACGACGTTCTGGAAGCCCTGACTCGACAAGGCGACGGACGATACTATCTGCTCGATTCCGCAGAGTCCGTCGATGCGAGTTTCGCTTCGCAGATCGCCGGAGCGCTGCGTCCGTCGGCTCAAAACGTTAAGGTGCAAGTGGAATTTAACCCGCTGCGTGTCGGTCGCTACAAATTGCTCGGGTTCGAAAAGCATCGACTGAATCAAGAAGACTTCCGCAACGATCAAGTCGACGCGGCCGAACTGGCCGCTGCAGAAGCCGGAGTTGCTGTGTACCAATTGGAAGCCAAGCCCAACGGCAGCGGCGATGTTGGAAGTGTTTCCGTCCGGTTCCTGGACCTGGAGACGGGGCGAATGGTGGAACGCCGTTGGCCTATCCCCTACGAACCCAACGCTCCTCGATTGGAACAAGCCACTCCATCTATGCAACTAGCTGCTTCCGCAGCTCTGTTCGCAAGCAAATTGACGGGTGGACCACTAGCTGAAAGCGTGGACGTAAAGCAATTGCAAAAGGTCCTGTCGAATCTACCTGAACCGTTCGCGGGACAGAACCGAGTGCAACAGGTTCGATCCATGATGGATCAAGCCAATGCAATGGGAGAATGAAGAAGGTGTAAGGTATAAGGTGTAAGGTATAAGCGGAAAAGTGTAAGGCTTACACCTTACACCTTATACCTTACCTCTACTGCTTATCAAGATTTTTGATTATTGGATTGATGCTATGATGAAGTGCTATGAAATGAAATTGTCTCTATTGCTTTTGGCTTGCTTATGTCTCATTGGCTATGGACAAGATCCGAATCCGAACACGTCGCTTCCTTCGGAATCGCAAGACGTTCCTACGATTATCGTAACACCTGCTCGGCCCAAGCCGCTGGCATTTCTGTATGCTGCAAACGCTAGAGCGGATGTGCGTATCAGTCTCAAGGAAATCCAACAAACAATTCAAGTCCGGATTCAAGTCGTTCAAGGGGATAATCTGAAAGGAGAAACCATCAGCCTTGGCTTGGGCGGGGCCGGTGAAGTGATCGAAGTTCAGAGTGACGCCATCGCGTCTTGGTCCGTTCGCACCGCAACGCCTCTACGATTTCTTGATCTGCAACTCAAACCAACGAGCGGCGAAAAGAGCGATGAAGCTAAGGCGTCCGAGATAACCGCTTCGATCCGAATTCGAAGTGAACATCAAGCACTACCTGCAAAAGTGGAACTCGCTCATCTGATGCCGGGTAAGGCACTTGGGTTCGATTCACGATTGGAGATCCACTACACAGAGGGTGTTGCTGGTAAAATTGTAGCGGCCGAGGGTTTTGCACCTCTTGCTGCAACCCCACCCCTAGAACAACTACAAACCGCAACCGGTGGGCGACTGGAGCTTTCGATCGATCGAAGCAGTGCGTTGCCCCCTGCCGTTGAGATTCTCGATACATCCCTGGTTGGCCAGCTTCATCCTGACGGCAAGTCCATGGGCTTTCAACTGCAAGGCAAGGCCAACGTAAGCGTGGCTGGCACTCGCGTTCGCGCGTTATCGGGCGCGGCGGCCATCAGTGTACTACCAACCAGTGCAGACTATCGCCTGGAATTGTTGAACTCCGAATTTGGCCCTGTTTACGAATTGGTCTTTCCAAAAACGGGAAGCTTTCCATTGAACTTGGACTTCGTAGCGGCGATCAATTCCACGGCCGCACCATGGCAAGGCTTAAACTTTGCTGTCGCTGGGGGGGCCGTAGTTCCCATTCGCTTGATTGGCTTAGAAGCCGATATCGAATTCGCTCGGGATCAGCAAGGAGTCGTTCCATTGTTGATCGAAAAGAATTGGCAAGGCTTCCTACCTGCTACAGGGCAGGTCAACTTGCGGTGGCAGAATGCTCGTAGTACCGCCGAAAGCAAGTCTTTCTTCACGACGAGCTCGACGATCGAAACATCGGTCGGCCCTGGCTTGCTTCGCCAAGACCACCGAATCACTTATCAATTGTTGCAAGGGCAATTGAAATCATTGACGATCCAAATGATCGGTCCAGGGGAGATATTGAGTGTCGAAGGGGACAAGCTAGTTGCATGGAAAGTGACTGGCGAGGGTAACGACCGACAACTCGATATCTCTCTCAATCAAGCCATCACAAGCAACAGCCAAATTACTGTTCACAGCCAAACACCCTTGGGATCGTTTCCTGTGCGGGTCGAAGGACTTAGTCTTAAGCCGCTTGGGGCCGTTCGGAGTTCAGGCTACCTGCGGATCTCCAATTCGGGATCTGTAAGTGTGGAGCCAACAGGGATTCGCGGCTTGAGCCAACTGGCACCCGAACAATTTCCAGGTGATGCGATTCCATCGCGGCAACTGTTTGTTTATCGCTATCCTTCCGCCGATTACGGTTTCACGGTTGCTGCCGATCGTGTGCAACCGGAAGTGAGCGTTTCACAACTCGTCCTATACCAATTGTCAGAGACCGATCGAGTCATCACCGCCGACATCGAATTGGATGTGCGCGAGGCGGCGATTCGGGACTGGAACGTTACGCTGCCAGAGGACTACTCGGTCGTCTCGGTTGTCGGTGCCAACGTCGCAGACTATGTTGCCTCTGTCGAAGCAAACAACGGCGGTCGCAACTTGAAGATACTCTTCAATCAAGATGTTTTGGGAAGGCAGCTGGTTGGGGTGCGATTGGAGAAGAACGAGGTGGCTTCGACCGGCCCGTGGATCCTGTCACCCATTCTTTATCCCGAAGCCAAGGCAGTGCGCGGCGATATAGGCGTGGTGGTGGCACCTGGCTTCCGCGCAACCGTTGGGACCAGCGAACTACTGGTAGAAAAACCGTTGTCCTACTTTCCGCGACCTGTTCCCAATCTTCAGCAGGCGTTTCGCATCCGCGAACCCGGTTGGAAAGCGACACTGCAAATCGAGCAATTAGAACGCAGCATTCAATCCGATGTGTTCCATTTGGTATCGCTAAGTCAAGGCGTTGTGTATGGCAGTGCCTTGATCAACTATACGGTCACCGGTGCTCCGGTTGCTGAATTACAACTCAAGGTTCCAGCCTCTTTGGCGAACGTCACCGTCGATGGGCAGGATCTGCGCACTTGGCGGCGCGATGGGGAGACGCTAATCGTATCGCTGCAGCAGCCAATCTTAGGGGCGTATACCTTGCTGGTTACGTTTGAAGAAAAGCCGAACGTCGCCGATGGATCATTCCAAGCGGGGTTAATTACGCCGCTTGGTGTGCAAGGTGATCGCGGCTATATCGAAGTGGTCAGCCCCGTTCAAGTCGAAATGGAATCGCTGTTGGTTTCGAGCGAGCTGCTAGTGCTTGACCCTTTGGAACTGCCAGCCGAGTTTCGATTACTAAGCACTGCACCGGTGTTGGGGACTTGGCAGTACACGCAACGCCCCTTTGATTTGCGATTGAAGGTCAATTGGTTCGACCCTGGGACAACCGCGTCGCAGATCGTCGAATTCTCCGAGGCCAATAGTCGTGTTTCACAAGATGGCGAATTGGTCACCGATCTGTTGTACTACGTGAAATCACGGGGCCAAAGAACACTACGATTGCAATTGCCAAGCGAGCCTGTTCGATTGTGGGCGGTGTCGGTCGATGGACGCCCTGTGACGGCTCGGCAAACAGGCGACGAGACATTGATCCCGCTTCCGGGTGGCGCCGATCCGAACGTGCCGATTGAAGTCAGCTTGCGGCTTGGTAAACCGGCCAATGACAAAGACCAAGTCTCATTAACATTGCCCAAAGTGTTTGCACCTGTCCTGAAAACCCAATGGAACTTGCAAGCCGCCGAAAATCACGTGTTGATTCCAACCGGGGGTTCCGTGGAGCCCACGACACCTGTGGCATGGCCCAACGGATTTGATTGGCTTGCAGGGCGAGGTCTGATTCCGTTCATCACGCTGGTGGCGTTAACCGTCATGATGGTCATGGTAAAACTGACCTCGATTCGATTGTTAGCGTTGTCGCTTGGAATCTTCGTGTCTGCTGCCGCGGCTTGGGATGCATTCCAGCAGATCGCGCCTGTCGCACCGCTTCAGCTTAGCCTTCCCATATTGGCTTCAGGCGAGAGCATCGGGTTGGAGGTAGATAACATCGCGGCGTGGCGAGCCTACCTGTCACTACCGGGAGCGGCATTGGGGCTTGTCGGCTTCTTGCTCCTACTGCTTGCATGGCGAATTCGCGGGGTTCGTTTGCGTGGGTTCTTCTTTTGGTTAGCCATTGGGTCGATCTGCGGCGGTGTTTTGCTGCAATACCAAGGAGCCACTTGGTTCTTTGGTTTGCTTTCGCTTTCGATGCTTATGTTTCAATTGCTACCCACCGTAATCGAGTGGAGCAAGGCAATACGATTCCCCACGGGAGCCACACCCAACCCTACCAACGAACAAGATTCTTCTGTGGCTAGCAACCAAGGTTCCGTGGTTACGAGCACGGTCATCGCTTTTCTAGTTTGCTGCTTCGTGATGGGGGCATCAAATCGTCTACTGGCTGCTGAGGAACTTGGAGGCATTCCTTCCGCAAGTTCACTTGTGCAAAAGTGGAATGTTTCGAATCGCGACAAGCGACTCACTGCTTCCGCTGACATCACGTTTTCAGGTCTTCCTGGCGATCGATTTGTGCTCCTTCGAGCTCCGGCTGTTTTGACTCAATTCAATGGGCCTGGATTGCGATTGAGCAAAGTCGAACTGCCCAACGAAGCGGCCAAGTACATCGTTACGATCCCGGCCCTGGAAGAGGATGCATCGGGCCTAGCACCCGATGGTGTTCGCGTCCCTAAGTCTTTCACGGCCACTTTTCAATTTCAGTTGGAGGCCATTTCAGCCTTGGAGGGTATTCCGATTTTGACTGGCAGCGCCACACTTCAGCAGATCGAACTGATCCACGATGAAGTGTCATGGGAGGTCGAATGCAAATCGGCGGCTCGAATCGAATCGGAAAAAGTGGATGGTTCGAACGGGTCGACAGCCAAGGTGAATATCCTGCTTGGTCCTGGCCCAGCAACCATTCTGATGCGACCTCAGTCTAGGGATCTCGCAATGGAAGCGACTCAGTTCTTTGTGGAGGGGATGGGCCTGTACACTCCGGGGCCAGGTGTGATCGACGGCAAGCATCGTTTTAAGATTCGAACATCGCAAGGTCGAGTCCGTCAATTGGGGATCATCGTGCCTTCAGGCTTAACCGTCAGTTCGGTCGAGGGGCCAGTAAGTACGTGGCAATTTGATGCCGACCAAAGTCGTTTGCAGCTATCGATCGATTCAGCGGCCCCGCCTGAGTTCACGGTGACCGTTGAAACGCAGCGTAGTATTGATACCCTTCCCACGAGCGTTCAGTTGTCGCCACTTCGAGTCGAAAAGGCAGATGGCGAAGTTGGATTGATCGCGCTCGCTTTTGGTACGGAAGCCCAGCCAGAGGATGTGCAGGCTGAATCCTTTTCCATGGTTAACCTGGGGGACTTTGATGCGAGCATGATCACTAATGCGCAAACAACGCTGCATCGCGTTTATCGTTATGGAGCCGAGTCCGGTAGCTTGTCGGTGCAAGTTGCTCCGGTTGCGCCCGAGGTGCGAGTCGGCAGCAAGCAAGTGTTGTCGCTGGGTGATGAACGCGTGGTCCTAAGCGTCAATTTTGTCGCGGAGATCACTCGGACTGGCTTGTTCCAACTCAGTTTCCCACTGCCAACAGGACTGGAAGTGGAATCGCTGACGGGTGAATCGCTGCACCATTGGTCTGAGCTAACGGACCAAGGGAAGCGACAGATCGTTTTGCACTTGAAGGGAAAAACGATGGGCAATCAGTCGTTCGCTTTGACATTGGCGGGATCCGTGCCCAACGAGACCACCGAGTGGGCGATCCCACGTTTTAACCTAAACGAATCAACGCGTCAGTCGGGCGAACTGGTGGTGCAGCCAATCACAGGCATTCGGCTTCGAACCATGGCTCGTCAAAATGTATCGGAAGCAGACCCACGATCGTTAGGCGCTCAAGGGCAGGGGGCACTTGCCTTCCGATTGTTACAACGCGACTGGAGCCTTCAATTGGGTATCGAAAAACTGGACCCATGGGTCACCGGCCAAGTTCTGCACGATGTTACCTTGCGCGAGGGGCAAACGCGATCCACCTTGTTCGCCGATTTCAATGTTCAGAATGCCGCCATCCGAACTCTGTCCATCAAGTTACCTGCCATGGGCGAGGATGAGCTCAAGACCGTGCGAGCGAACGGCGAAACCGTCAGCGACTTCATCCGCTCGGCACAGGACGATCGCCTTTGGGAGTTGCGATTCAAACGACGAGTCATCGGGCCCGTGCAATTTCAAATTGAATACGAGCGACGAGGCGAACGCGCTGGCGATACCGAGTCGCTTCAGCAGATCGAGTTTTCCGAAGCAAGACAAGTGGGATACTACTACTCCGTACGAGCGGGCGGTCGTTTGGAGATTGAACCTGGTACCTTGACTCAAGGTTGGCAACGAAGCGACTGGAGCACCGTCCCGCAACCGCTGCGCGAGGCAGGCAATCGCAGTGCGCCCGCACTGGCTCTTCGAGCGATGGCTCCATCCACGCCCTTGAGCTTGCGTGTCATTCGCCATTCCTTGGCGGATGCATTGAAGCTGCGCGTTTCGTCAGGAACATTGACAACCGTATTGTCACCAACTGGCGACCAGCTTACGGCCGTCGAGGTAACGATGGAGGTGATTCAGCGCAGCAGCTTAAGCGTCCAGTTACCTGCGGGCAGCGAGTTGTTCAGTATTTTTGTGAATGGCGAAAGTGTCCGTTCCATTCGACAAAAAGACAGCAACGACACGTGGCAGTTTTACATCTTGCCTGGCATTGATGACAGAACCGCGCAAGTCCGATTTGTCTACTCATTGACCGGAGACGGATTGAAGAAGCTTCAACTGGTTAGCCCTCAGCTGAATGTTCCGCTGGAAAAAATTCAGTGGAATGTGATTGCTCCCAGTGGCTTTCACTTGATCGATAACGAAGGCAATTTGGAGCTCGTTGGTCAAGCAACTCGAGCGACTTACGATCGCAAGTCGTATCTGTCGAACGTTCAGGGCAAGCGTCAGGACCAAGCTCAGCAGGCTTCTAAGTTACTGGAGCAAGCCAATCAATTGCTGCAAACCGGGGAGCAGTCGAAGGCTCAATGGGCATTCAACAATGTGGCGAATCGGTATGCACTGGATGCTGCTTCGAACGAAGATGCTCGAGTCCAGCTGGAGAACTTGCAAACCCAACAAGCGATTCTTGGCTTGAACACTCGTCGGCAACGGTTGTTCTTGGACAACAATCGCGGTGGGGACACGATGGCAGACAACGAACAACTGCGACAAGCAGCATCCATCAATCCTATTCTGCAGCAAGAGCAGCTTAATTACCGTCCTCAGGAGATGAGCCAGTTGTTGGCAGGTAACAGCAAAGCAGATAATGCCAACTTGCAGCAAATTGCGGGTCGTTTGGTTCAACACCAACGCACGACCGAACCGGCTCCTCAAGCGATCATCATCAGCTTACCTGAGGAAGGGAACATTTACAGCTTTCGACGCAGTGTGCAGGTGGCGGAGAACGCACCGCTGGAGCTGGAGCTGGAGTTCAACTCGCAATACAAGCTACGTGGTTGGCAATGGGCGATGTTGATTGGTTTGGTTGTGGTGATGTCGGCTTGTTTGGTTTGGAGCAAGCAAGGCCTTGGACCAGAAAAACGAGGATGATCCCCAACCATTTTGATAACCAATCTTAGCCGTCGGGCGCTAGCCCCGGTTTCCGGAAACGCATCGCGTTCCCCCCGCCCCGCATAGCAATCACCCATCGACTTATTGTTTTCGAAATCAGAATCGTGTTTAATGAGCCGTCGGGCGCTAGCCCCGGTTGCCCATGAACGCTTCGCGTTTAAAACAAACCGGGGCTAGCGCCCGCCGGCTAAAACACAAACCGGGCCAAGAGCCCGATGGAACAATTTATGGAGCAAACTCCATGGACAACGATGATGAACCCGTTGGCTATTTCATCACATGGACCGTTTACGGGACATTCTTGCAAGGCGATACGCGTTGGTGGCGCAAACGAAATGAAGGGGTACTTCCACCACAGCCACTTCTTGAAAGATGGCATCGCGATCGGCTCAATCACTCTATCGTCTTGTTGAGCCACCAGCATCGTCATTCTGCAAAGCTCGAAATCGAGAAACATTGCACCCTTCGAGGCTGGAAACTATGGTTTGCCAACCCTCGTACGAATCACGTTCATGTTGTCGTGACCGCGTCAGGATGCGTTGGAGATAAGGTTCGTGATCAACTGAAAGCAAACTGTACGCGTGGAATCCGAGAGACCGACAAAGCTTTTCGAGATCGACCCATTTGGAGCACAAAAGGAGAGGTCCAGTTTCTCGAAACTGAAGAGGATTTAGAGCTTGCGATTAGGTACGCAAGTGAGGCACAAGATCGTATGGGCGTTGAGTCGTAACGCGTTCAATTAGCCGGCGGGCGCTAGCCCCGGTTGACCATGAACGCTTCGCGTTTAAAAAAACCGGGGCTAGCGCCCGCCGGCTAAATGTAGGCGGGACTCGTGCCCGCTCCTTTGGATCCAGTTCATAACTCCTATTCCGTCAAAGCATCGCGAAGAAACTTGAGAAGAGACATCGTGTTGGGGTCACCAGGAAGCCCCAGATTGTCATTGATTTGATCGTGATTAGTGTCTTTGCCTGCAACCAAAGTTGCACGGACTCCGGCTTCGTTCAAAACAGATCCCAGACGTTGAGCTTGAGCATTCGTATCTGCATGGTCTCTTACAAATAGCAGCATGAACGGGGGAATGCCAATCCCACGCTTCACATGAGTAACAGCCGAAAAATCGATATGCTTCTTCGGGTCGTTTCCAAACTTCTGACGATGACCATATTCCGTTGGCAACGGTTGCTTGTGAACCATACATCGGATTTCCGCAACAGTGATCATGGCAGGAATATCGTAGGTGTCGCCGTCAACTGGCACACAACCCTTTAAGATGTCAAAGCCCAACCCTTCTGCTTTCAGATATCGTTCGTCAGTACAAACGAGTGCTGCGAGTTGGGCTCCCGCAGAATGCCCCATGACAAAAATACGCTTGGGATCGCCTCCGTACTCTGCAATATGATCGTGTACCCATCGAATCGATTTCGCAATGTCCGCAACGATCGCCTCCATTGCAACGCTAGGGTATAGTCGATAGTTCGTAGTCACAAATACATAGTTATTGTCCGTAAAAAACTGTGGCTTGTGTTTCACCATCGTTTTATCCCCTCCTTGCCAACCGCCACCATGTATCCAGAAAACCACAGGAGCATTGGTTGCATTTTTGGGTGAGTGAATATCAAGCACCTGACGCTCGTGAGCTAGATCTGAATAGGGGATGTCACGGACAACGTTTTGCGCCATGGCAGTGCAGGAAGTGGAAATGGAAATTGCCATCAACATCAGAAAGGTTTTCATTGCAATGGGTCTTTACGAGAGAGTTGAAGGTGCTTGCGTTTTCGAAAGAAGAAAATCGTACCATAAAGCCAACGGATACGTTCTTGATGCTTGTTTTGGCTCTAAACACCTTCGCTTACAACCACGGTGCGTTCCAGCAATGGAACCGGTGCGAGTTCGATGCCGAATGCTGTCTGCTGACTATTTGTTATGAATGTCGAACATCAAATAAGGAGTGTCGAATAACCAAGTGGCACGCAAATTCCTTCGGATTTCGACATTCCTTATTCGATATTCGATATTGAAATTGAGCCCTCAACGACGAAGAAGACGTCATTGGGCTAGCGCCCACCGGCTAACGAACTGAGGCTAGCGTCTGACGGCGAAACATAAGCCGGAAGCGAGCTTGAAAAACGAACAGATCTTGTAGCTTTTAACGCTAACTCGCTGGATGGATTCCGGTAAACTATAATAGTTGGGCAGGTCGTTACGTCAGAACGAACGGTCTCCCACTCATCCCCACCGATTTGATCCCTCCCAAAATCTTGACCCATGATGCTTTCTCGAACTCCGCTTCTTCAAAATGCTAAGTTAGCTAGCCTCTGCTTTTGGGCCAGGCTTCCTTTCCCAGTGTGCTTGGTTTGCAAGTGCCTTTTGGTCGCAGCGATAACGCTCGCGCAATATGTCGAAGCGGTCGCTCAAGTCGATTTCGCACATGATGTTTTTCCCATTTTGAAATCGCAGTGCAGCAAGTGCCATGGCGGTGATGAACGCGAAGGTGGCTTTTCTTTAAATTCGCGTGAAACGCTTATGGCTGGTTCCGACAGTGGGCCTGCGGGCATGGTTGGCAACGCCGAAGCCAGCATGCTCTACGATGTTATTACAACCTCCGATCCTAGCAGACGCATGCCACCCGAAGGCGAACCGCTGTCGGAAACTCAGATCAAAAAAATCGCACAGTGGATCAATCAAGGTGCAACATGGGACGACGGCCTGACGTTAGCAAAAGACACCTACGAACCATCTCTTTTGCCACGCCACCCCGAGCTTCCTGCAGCTACGCCCGGCAAAGAACATCCGATTGATCGACTGTTGCAACACCAAGACCCTCAGGGCTTTAGTAGCGTTTCCTTTTTGGAAGATAATGCTCAGTTCGCACGACGAGCATTCTTAGATCTGCATGGGCTGCTACCTACGGAAGAACGATTAGCTACTTTCTTAAAAGATAGTCGACCCGATAAAAGATTGCGTTTGATTGAGTCACTTTTAAACGACAAGCGAGAATATGCTGAGCATTGGCTGACATTTTGGAACGATCTTCTACGAAACGATTACGGCGGCACAGGCTTTATCACGGGAGGGCGGAAACAAATCAGCCAATGGCTATACCAAGCGCTCATCGATAACAAACCGTACGATCAAATGGCTCGAGAACTGATTGCACCCTCGCCCGAATCCGCTGGTTTCTCCGAAGGAATTCAATGGCGTGGAACGGTCAGTGCTGGGCAAACGGTCGAGATCCAATTCGCTCAATCCGTTGGGCAATCGTTCTTGGGTATCAATCTGAAATGCGCGTCGTGTCACGACAGCTTTATCGACCGCTGGAAACTGGATGATGCCTATGGACTAGCTTCGATCTTTTCCAAGAGGCCTCTCGATGTGCATCGATGCGACAAGCCAACCGGCAAAGTCGCGAAAGCCGCTTGGTTGTTTCCCGAACTCGGGACCGTCAACCCAGACTTGGAACAACCCGAACGACTTCGACAATTAGCTGGCTTGATGACTCATCCGCAAAATGGCCGCTTTGCCCGTACGATTGTGAATCGTCTTTGGCACCGAATGATGGGACGAGGGATCGTCGAGCCCGTGGACGCGATGCAAAGCCGACCTTGGAACGAAGACCTTCTCGATTGGTTAGCTGCCGACTTTGCCGAGCATGGCTACGACCTTAAGCATACCCTCCAATTGATTGCCACATCGCGTGCGTACCAGTCGCAAACAGAGGTGGTTCAAGATTCTCAAAAGGATGCCGAGTATCGTTACCGAGGCCCACGCAGCAAACGCATGACTGCCGAACAGTTTATTGACTGCGTTTGGCAGCTTTGCAACGCAGCCCCAACCGAATTTGATGCACCGGTAACACGAGGCGGAACATCCACGGATCCCTCGGCAAAACCGATCGAGCCACAAAGTCTTTGGATTTGGAGCCATGCCAATGCGGAACATGCGCCCGCAAAAGAGCAAGCCACCTTCAAGCGAGATTTGCAGCTGACTCATGTGCCCGAACGAGCCGTCGTGGTGGCAACTTGCGACAACTCCATCGAGTTGTTTATCAACCAAAAGAAAGTGTTCGCCAGCGACAACTGGAATTCCATTCAGGCGGTGCCGATCGCTCGCTATCTTCAAGTCGGCAAGAACGAGTTTGTGCTGGCTTGCAAGAACGGAGGGGAGGGCCCAAATCCTGCGGGCGTATTCCTAGAAGCTCGCTGGATCGACAATCAAGGTGTCGAACAATCGTTCGGCACCAACGCAGATTGGCAATGGACACAAACCTTGCCAGCCAAAAATGGCAAACTGCAAGCGGACGAAGCGAATTGGAAGCCTGCTGTTGTCGCCAACAATCCGAACATATGGATGAATAGCATTGGGGCGGAACTTCGATCGAAACTTGAATTGGCTTTGCGATCGCAAGGCTGGATGGTGCGGGCAGCATTGCGTAAAAGCGATGCTTTGCAACGAACGCTTGGACGCCCCAATCGAGATCAGATTGTGACCAGCAGGCCAGTCTCTTGGAGTACGCTGGAAGCTTTAGAGCTATGCAATGCGCCCGTTCTCAATCAATACCTAGCGAAGGGTGCAGAGTACTTTACAGAAACTGGCTCCAACTCGACCGAGATTATCGACCAAGTATTTATACGTGCCTTGGCCCGAAGTCCTTCTGACATGGAAAAATCATTCGCCTTGGAAGTGCTT
The DNA here is from genome assembly GCA_027487485.1 of Planctomycetaceae bacterium. Taxonomy (GTDB): domain Bacteria; phylum Planctomycetota; class Planctomycetia; order Pirellulales; family Pirellulaceae; genus JBKCUI01. The sequence continues at coordinate 49,030 of JAIYDN010000059.1, forward strand.
GGCGATGGTGTTCCATCTGCGGATCGAGTTCAAGATTTTCTTTGGACCATCGTGATGCTTCCCGAATTTCAAATCGTTCGTTAATGAGTGCAAGTAGAATGACCAAGTCTTCCCTTCCCGATTTCCTTGAAGATCCGAAGATGCCCTCTCGTGAAGTGAGGCGTAAGTTTTTGCAGTCGCTTTCCGCAGCGACTGCCGCCGCGCTGATGATGAAAGAGCCTCAATGGGCGCGCTCGCAGGGGCAAGGAGCATCCGGGCTGGATCAACCCAAGCCAACCGCCGACTCTTGCATCTTACTTTGGATGGGAGGCGGTATGGCGGCTCCCGACACGTTCGATCCTAAGCGTTACGTTCCATTCGAAGTGGGAACTCCCGTCAAGAAGATCGAAAGCACCTTCCCTTCGATTGATACCGTGGTGGATCCGATCAAGTTTACTGCTGGGCTGGAGAATATGGCTCGGGTTATGGATCGCGGAACCTTGATTCGATCGCACGTTCTGCCCGATCTTGGAAGCATCCTGCATTCACGCCATCAATACCATTGGCATACGGGGTATGTGCCACCGCAAACGGTGGCTTGCCCGCACATGGGGGCCTGGATGGCAAAAGTCTTGGGGCCATTGAATCCAGTCATTCCACCCTTTATCACCATCGGCCAACGTCTGGAAGGGGTTGGTGAGTCGGAAGAGCTGAAAGCCTTCACCACTGCCGGTTTCTTTGGAAGTGAGTTTGGGCCCATGGTTCTGCCGTATCCGGCCGAGGCAGCTCAAGCGGTTCGTCCCCCCAAGGGCATGGAGGGAGGTCGCTTTCAAAATCGCTATGCGTTGTACAAAAAGTTGATCGATCAGCATCCTCAACGGGATTCCATGAGCGATTTTCAGCAGCAGTCGTTGCTGCAATCGATGGAGAACGCTCATCGGCTGATGAATTCACCGGATCGAGCCGCATTCGATATCACGCAAGAGCCCAAGGAGAGCTACGATCGCTACAACGTAGGGCAGTTTGGCCAAGGGTGCTTGTTAGCCAAGCGATTGGTCGAATCCGGTGCACGATTTGTCGAGGTCACGACGGAATATGTTCCGTTCCTGAATTGGGATACGCATGCGAATGGACATGAGACCTTGGTTCGAATGAAGAAGGAGATCGATCAGCCGATTGCGCAGCTGATTCTGGATCTGGAGAAAAGCAAATTGTTGGACCGAACGCTTGTGGTTTTGGCAAGTGAATTTAGCCGCGACATGATTATGGAAGGCAAACCGGGTTCAGCGGCTGCGGACCAAACCACGGAACCTGTCGAAGAACTGAAAGAGATGAAGCACTATGGGCAGCATCGGCACTTCACGGGTGCGTCATGTGTATTGATGTTTGGCGGAGGGATACAGCGTGGGCGATTGTATGGAGCTTCTGCGGTGGAGCGTCCTTTTGTTGCGATTGAAGACCCCATCTCCGTGATGGATTTGCACGCAACCATCTACCGTGCGATGGGCATCAGTCCAAAAACAACGTTTGAGATTGAAGGTCGCCCCTTTTATCCGACCGAAGACGGCAACGGAATCCCAGCCTCAAGTTTATTCCGAGCGTAGTAGGCCGTAACAAGCGCTAGTAGGCCGTAACAAGCGCTAGCGCAGTTACGGCATGGCACGCCAAAGATAGTTGACTAGTCCGTACAGCCATGGTGTGCAACGGGGGGATGCCGTAACTGCGCTAGCGCTTGTTACGGCCTACAAGAGTTACGGCCTACTCGCCCCAGTCGCGGGTGGTGGGATAGGTTGAGGGTGCGGTTCCACCCCAATCGATGGGATAATGACCGGCTGCGACGTAGCGATGAAATGAAGACCAAGGCCAATCTCTCACACGGGACACCAGTCCATGCTTTCTCGGGTTCCAGTGAACGTAGTCGACACATCCCTCGAGATCTTGTTCATCCATAATGGTGTGCTCCCAAAAACGCGGTTGCCAGATGCCCCGCTCTCCACGCTTCCGCTGCGCGTCTGTAACCTCGGCTTCCGGTAAGCCGTGATCGAGCCAATTCTTTGAAAACTCTTCTTTGATGCGTTTCATTCTTATTGAGTAATTGCTGTCGCCACTAGGCAATGCAAGAACCACATGCCAATGATCCGGCAATAAGACCGTCGCCACCAGTGAGAAAGGTCTGGTTGTTCGAATCTCTTCGATAGATCTTCGAAGTAACAACCGCCCCATGTCGGTTGTTAGAATAGGTCGCCGGTTATAAGTCACGACGGTGAGAAAATAGGTTCCCCCAGGAACAAACCAACGTCGGTAGTCGGACATGACCTACCCCGTGCCAAGATGTGTATCATCAATGAATAAATAGATAGATCCGAGATTTTATCAGTGCATGTAGGCAGTAACAAGTCGCCCCCGTAGGCCGTAACAAGTCGCTTTGGACGCAGTTACGGCGTGAGGTGTGAGAAATATTTGGCCAGTCTGTGCAGCCATAAAGCGTTGCGGGGGGATGCCGTAACTGCGCTACCGCTTGTTACGGCTTACAAGAGGTTACGGCCCACATCAAACATATCCTCTGCAATCGCTTTTCTTATGTGTTTCCCGGCTTGAGTCACCGAATCGCGAGTGTAGAATGAAAGACTCGCCTTGTAATCCCGCCTTCGGTGTAATCCCACACCTCCGATCCTCGTTGATCCTACAGGAATTCAGCATGGAACTGTCACGTTTTCGCGTTCTGTCGCTTCCAGCTTTGCTTGCAGGAATTGCTTGCGTAGCGCTGTGCCGATCGTCATCCGGCGAAGTGCCCGAAACGCTGCAATTCAACACGCATGTTCGGCCGATTCTGTCCGACAAATGCTTCGCGTGCCACGGCTTTGATGCTAAGAATCGACAAGCCGACTTGCGACTCGATACCTTCGAAGGTGCAACCTCCGACCAAAATGGTCATGCCTCCATCGTGCCGCACCAACCTGAAAAGAGCGAACTGTGGCGTCGAATTACGTCTACCGAACCGGCCGAAGTGATGCCACCGGCCGACAGCCACAAGTCCCTTTCTGATGACGAAAAAGAAGTCTTGCGACGTTGGATTGAGCAAGGTGCCAAATACCAAAAGCATTGGGCATTTGAAACGCCCATCCCGATAACTCCCCCAGTTGCAGAGGCCGCATCCAAGAACGTCATCGACCAATTCATCGCACAACGTCTCCAAGATTCTGGGTTCAAGCTATCTCCGGAAGCCGATCGCGAAACTCTGCTGCGTCGAGTTGCATTTGCATTGACGGGTTTGCCTCCTACCCTCGAGGAGCGTGCGGCTTACTTGAACGATACACAAAGCGATGCTTACGAACAAATGGTGGAGCGCTACCTGAATAGCCAACGCTTCGGTGAGGAGATGGCACGGCACTGGCTGGATGTGGCTCGCTATGGCGACACTCATGGTATGCATTTGGATAACGAACGGCAAACTTGGGCCTATCGCGATTGGGTGATTAACGCCTTCAATCGCAATTTGCCTTTCGATCAATTTACCATTGATCAGCTCGCCGGCGACCTATTGCCCGAACCATCCAGGGATCAACTGATCGCCACGGGATTCAACCGTTGCAATGTAACCACCAGCGAAGGTGGATCCATCAACGACGAATTGCTGTACCGCTACGCCGTGGACCGCACGAGCACTACGTTTCAAGCATGGCTTGGATTGACGGGGGGATGTGCTGTTTGCCACGATCACAAATTCGATCCCATCAGCGCCAACGAATTCTATTCGTTCTATGCCTTCTTTAATTCCGCAGCGGATCCAGGTTTTGACGGCAACGCTCTTTTAACACAACCCGTTTTGAAACTGGATTCGGAAGAAGACAAAAAGCAACTAGCACAACTGGATGCTCAGATCGCAGAAAAACAATCCGCCATCGATACCCTCGCCAAGCAATTGACCTATGTCGATCCAGCGGATGCGGCATCGGGATCGTCCGCATCGGCGGTCGAGATTGTATGGATGGATGACGAATTCCCGAGCAATGGAAAGCTTCAAGCTTCACCGGGTGATGCGACCATGTTTGTCACCCAAGATGCAAGCAACCCTGACGCAAGTGTTCCCGTCTTGAGTGGTACCAAGTCACTGAAACGAACCGATCCCGGATTGGCTCAGGATGTTTGGGACCAAGCCACAACCGGGCTGATTTTGCCAGCGGATGGAAAACTGTTTGCGCACGTTTGGCTGGACCCGGCGAACTTACCCAAGTCGATCATGTTGCAGTACTTTAAAAACGGCTGGATGCATCGGGCCATTTGGGGTGATTACGAGGCTATCGCTTGGGGCACTGCGAATACCACCGAGCGTGTGCACATGGGTGATCTGCCCGCCAGTGGCCAATGGGTTCGCTTAGAAGTACCTTTGGAGAAAGTTGGCTTAGCGACCGGGGACTCCGTAACCGGCTTCGCACTGACTCAGTTTGGCGGCACAGTATTCTGGGATAAGGTCGGAGTCGCAGGAACCAGTGATCCAGCTCGCGATCCATCGCTTTCTTTCTTGGCATGGTGGAAGCAAGCAACAGGCAAGGACACCGCTGGCCTACCTGGGGATCTGAATCAAATCGCTAAGGACGGCCCCGAAAAAGAAGTCGCGGCGGACATCAAAGATCGACTGCGATTGCATTACCTTCAAAATGTTTGTAACAGCACTAAACCAACCTTTGCTCCGTTAATGGCAGAACGGGCAGCGTTGCAAGGGCAACGCAAGCAACTAGATGATGCGATCCCAAGCACGTTTGTCTTTCGTGATATGGCTTCGCCACGAGAAAGCTTTGTCATGCTTCGTGGAAACTATGACAAGCCTGGTGACAAAGTAGAGCCCTCCGTTCCTGCAGTTTTCCCAGCATTGAAAAAAGCCAATCCAGAAGGTCGTGCCACTAGGCTCGATCTGGCGAAATGGTTAGTGGCTCCAGAGAACCCGTTGACGGCCCGAGTTACCGTGAATCGCTTCTGGCAGCAGTTCTTTGGGGTCGGTATCGTCAAGACCAGTTATGATTTTGGCTCGCAAGGTGAAATGCCCAGCCATCCCGCTTTGCTGGATTGGTTAGCTCAGCATTTTCAGCAATCGAATTGGAACGTGAAAGAACTGGTTCGGTTGATGGTTTGCTCGAAGACCTTCAAACAAAGCCCACGCCTTTCGGAAGAACTGTGGCGGGTCGATCCGGAGAATCGCATGCTAGCTCGCGGGCCAAGATTTCGGCTGGATGCAGAACAGCTTCGGGACAACGCTTTGTTCGTTAGTGGGCTGATGCAATTGGAAATGGGGGGTAAAGGTGTTCGCCCTTATCAGCCAGACAACATTTGGGAACCGGTTGGTTTTGCAGGCTCCAATACGCAAAACTACAAACGCGATTCCGGTTCCGCTCTTTACCGCCGCAGCATTTATACGTTTTATAAGCGAACCGCACCGCCACCGTTTATGATCAATTTCGATGCACCGAATCGCGAGCAAACCTGTTCGATGCGAGAGAAAAGCAACACGCCTTTGCAAGCCTTGCAGCTGATGAACGATGTACAGCACGTAGAGGCTGCCCGAGCCTTAGCCGAACGAATGCTTCTTCAAGGGGGTCTTACGCTAAGTCAGAAGATCGATTTTGCCTACCAAGTCGTTTTGGCTCGCAGCCCAAGACTTTCGGAATTGCACATCGTGGAACGTCAGTGGAATCTGCATCAGGCACGCTACCAGCAAGATCTGGAAGCGGCGAAGAAGCTGATCGCAAGCGGAGAAAGCAAGCCAAACGAAAAGCTTGACCCAAGCGAATTAGCAACCGCGACCATGGTCGCCAACATGATACTTAATCTCGATGAAACAGTGACAAGGAATTAATGATGGATCCACTACACGAACACTTGGTGCGTCAGACCCGTCGTCATTTCTTTGGTCAGCAAGGGTTGCGGCTAGGCAGCTTGTCGCTGGCCGCCATGGCGGCTAATCCTTTAGCTCGTTTTGCCGGCGCCGCAGAAGGCGAATCTAATCCAGCCACGCTTCAACGGGTGCATCCCCCTTTGCCAGGCTTGCCTCACTTTGCCCCCAAAGCGAAGGCGATCATCTACGTGCATTTCAACGGCGGACCGCCTCAGCACGACACATGGGATTACAAGCCCACGTTGGCCGATTACTTCGACAAGGATCTACCTGAATCTATTCGGAACAACCAACGTTTATCGACCATGACCAGTGGTCAAACTCGATTTCCCGTAGCACCTACCAAGTTCAAGTTTGAGCAAAAGGGGCAATCGGGAATGTGGATCAATTCCGAACTGATGCCACACACGGCGAAGATCGTGGACGAGATCACTTTGATCCGATCGGTACACACCAACGCCATCAACCACGACCCCGCCTGCACGTTTGTGATGACGGGTTCCGAAGTACCAGGTAAAGCAAGCATCGGGTCCTGGCTGGCTTACGGCTTGGGAAGCGAGAGCAACGATCTCCCAGCGTTCGTTGTTTTTACGCCTCGATTTCCTTCGGACAGCAATGGCCAAGCGCTTTACAATCGAATGTGGGGCAGCGGCTATTTGCCGACACGATTCAATGGGGTTGCGTTACGTGGATCAGGGGATCCCGTTTTGTACTTGCCGAATCCTGATGGGGTTTCGCGTGAAGACCGACGAGTCATGTTGGATGCCTTGAATGACCTGAACACCGAAGGGCTGGACCGTTATCGCGATCCCGAGACGGAGACACGTATCGCACAGTACGAAATGGCTTTCCGGATGCAACGCAGCGTTCCGGAATTGGTGGATATCAGTCAGGAGACTGCGTCAACGCTTGAATTGTATGGTCCGGATGCTAAGGTTCCTGGTTCGTTTGCGCACAGTGCGTTGCTGGCGAGGCGATTGGTGGAGCGCGGAGTTCGCACGGTTCAAATTTTGCATCGTGGCTGGGACACTCATGGTGGCTTGCCACGTCAATTGGGCAATCAATGCAAGGACACCGACCAAGGCACTGCGGCTCTTGTATTGGATCTGAAACAACGCGGTATGTTGGAAGATACCTTGGTGGTTTGCGGGGGCGAATTTGGACGAACCGTTTATTCGCAAGGCAACCTGACCAAAGACGATTATGGTCGCGATCATCACCCTCGCAACTTCTGCATGTGGCTAGCGGGTGGAGGAGTGAAGAAAGGGTATGTGCATGGCGAGACCGACGAATTCAGCTACAACGTGGTCAAAGATCCAGTGAGTGTGAATGATCTGAATGCCACCATCCTTCACTGCATGGGGATCGATCACAATCGTCTGTCATTCAAGTTCCAGGGGCTCGACCAGAAATTGACCGGGGTCGAAAGTCCCAAGATTGTTCCTGAACTGTTAGCCTAGAACCATCTGTCGAAAAATGGGGGGCGAAAAATTTTCAGAACCTTGCTTCCGCCAACTATCTTTCGCCCCCCATTTTTCGACAGTATTCGTTCCGCTTCATTCTGATGTGAAGAACCCTTAGGACGAACACTCCTCATTCCCGTGGCCCCTTCCCCTCGGAGTACCGCAGAGCGGTGCACAAACGGTGGATGGCACCGCTTGAACAAACGAAATCACCTTGATGAGCAATTCGCGGCACTTTACTTGCGGATGGATCCTAAGGTCAGCCAGCCTGCTGTGTCGGCATCTTGGGCGGCGTTAGCGAATCTCAATGTTTTTCCTTTGGGTAATGGATTAACTACGCGTAATGCTAGTTTTGCCGCTTGATCAGGAAGTTCCTCAATCAGCAGCGTTGTTTTCATCATCTCGGGGGTGGTCGAAGGGGCGATGGTCGTTAGTTTCCAATCTACAGGGTATATCTTTAGTAGGTTGCCGGTCGAAGAAAGGACGGCCAGTTCCATGGACCAATCGTAGTAGAACGGAGCGACTCCTTTATTGAGCATCTGCAGTTCCACTTCAATGTGCTGTGCGTCCGTCTGATCAATGCGAGCGGATTGAACGTAGAAATCGTAGCCCATTCGCTGCACGGCTTCCGTAGCGCGTTGAACCCGGTCTGCGGATTGCTTCTTATTGAACATCCCAGAGTCCATCAACCAAGAGGCGTGCGTTTGCTGCACGCACTTCGCGAAATCCTGAGCCTGCTTGTGCGTCGGTTTCGCATCGAAGATCTGGCCCCAAACTTCTGGACGAATCTCGCCGCCGATCGGATGTTTTTTCCATTTATTGAGTGCCTTGTCTCCAGCCTTCGCAAGCAGATTCATATAGAACCAAGAATCGTCTGGATTTCCGGTATCCAAAGTCCCCCACGCAAATGAGTCGTCGTGATAGCCGAACGGAAGGTCATCATTGGCCACGTAATTCGGGTTGCTCTTGCCTGCTGGGTATCGCAACAAAACGGGGGTCTTAGTGAAAGCTTGCGAGTACGCCTTAAGAACGCGCAGTTGAGTTGCCTTGGAAGCAAACAGTTCGGCTCGTGGCCAACTGTGCCATTCGCCCCAGGACCCCAGCAAACCTGCGGTAAGAAATCCTAGCCGTTGATCTCCATCGTACCGCAGCCCGAACTCTTGGATAAATCGCTCAAGGGCAGTTACCAGTCTTTCATCTTCATAATCCGGCGTGATGTTTTTGGAAGCTGGCTTCTCCTTGGTATTCGTCCAGGAGGTAACCTTCAAACCATCATCCATTAAGAATTGTGGCACCCCTGAAGTCTGATTGGGGTATTCGATCCATATTCGAAAGACCGCTTGGCAACCGCGCGAAGCGATCAGGTCGAGCTTAGACTCTAATGGCTTCCAATCAAACGTATCACGTCCCACCATCAAATCGCTAAGCTTCAGGTAGTTGAATTCAAGGCTGTGTGGGAAGCGATCGACGTTGGCATCCGCGTAGGGGACCAACCCTTTGAGCGGATTGTCCGCAGGAGATGCCGCAGGTGCCAGCTGAAATGTCTCGGCCCTTGCTTCGGTCAGAAGACAGGTGATAACACCCAACAGACCAATCCACGTGAACTTCATCATGACTTGATTCACACTAAGCCTCGAACGATTTCAAACTGAAAAAAGATGGTAACTCGCACCAATGTACTCGGAAATTCCAAGTTTGGTACTTCGCTTATCTCCAGCGATGCAGAACCGGTTGTTGCGTTATTCCGAAAAGGCTTTCGAGGAACAGCGTAGGTCATCGACGAATAGCAGGCAGGGTTGGTTGGGATTACTGTGAGCCGAGATGCCTACTTCAAGACTATTATAAATGGCGGATCGAAACGGAAGGGTCATCCCCGTTTGGTCCAACACCTTGTGGCCATCCTGCCAAATCTCCATTCGTCCGTCCGTAGTCGACAGGGCAAAATGCACTTGGACATGCACCCATTTGCTTCTTGGAAATGTGACACGTGTCTCGGCAGGTTGTCGGTAGGTTGGCTTGTCGAGCGCCTTCAGTTCAATCCCTAGTGTCTCATCGTCGAAAATGCGCAATCGAATTCCTGGGTGCTCTGCAACGAACTCGCATTCTAGATCGATCAACGTCAACGGCAAACCTTGCTCTGCCCAGTAGAAAGCTTCGAACCAAAAATCATCACCATTTCTAAAATAGACCAACGGACTGGAAAGACTTGCCTTACATGTGATCATGCTATCGGGTCTCTTCGGCGCCATGCACCTTAGCGACGTGCTGCCTGAATGCGATTTTTCACTTGTAGGCTCCACGCTGCAGTCGCGGAAAGTTGCCTTCCCAGCCAGCATCTCGTTGCGATGCGCGACATATTCGGAAACCGTTGGGGCTTCGGGTGACTGTAGAGTGAACACGCCCCAGCGTTGCCGTTGTTCGCTGACAAGTTCTAAAAGTCCAGGAACTCCGAGATTCAAGTCTTCGAAGGATTCAGACAGTTCGCGTTGCACTTCGAATCGCTTTTGCGTATCGGGGGAAACTCGGTAGGTTTTTCCATCCTCGCTCACGTACGAACGCTTGACTTCCTCGGGATCAAAAACTCGCATCACCAGCTCCCATGTTTCGCCAGCCTGAGTTTCGCGGTATGCATTTCCATCGTCAACCACGTAAAGCGTACCGCCATTGGTCTTATACGTCAGCTCCACGCGTTCCGGTTCAAACGGTGGGACCAAGGTTGCTCGGTTACAACCGAAACTAAGAATTGCGATCAGAACGACTAAACAGTGCATCGCCGATTTCATTGCCGTTTTGCTTTCGAGAAGGATTTCAAGAGACATTCGCATTCGACAGAACTCGCTTTTGAGATGTTTTAGAACATAGTCTTCCGTTCGCATTTATAGGCCCTTTCGCGAATACTTCCACACACTACACTACGCTAGCAGATTGTTTGAGGCTGCATTCAATCGTTTATGGATTGAATGCTGCTATTCCAATGATCCTGCAACCGCGTGTGATTCGATTGGCTTGACCAATAGACGAGGTGCTCGCCGATCCAAATTTGTGTTATCGTCTAGAAGCATTTATCTTGGAGGCAACTGTGGCAAAGAAAAGTGTCGGAAACGTCAAACGTCAGATCCATGAGTCCGGTGAGAAAGCGCTTGAGGTCGCCCAGGCAAAAAATGCCGGCAGTGATTTTAAGTGGCACTTTGGCAAGGTAAATAGTCTAGGATCTTACGCAATTGCTGGTGGTCGTGGAGTCACGATCAATTGGGAAGGTGGAGGAATCACATCCCAACAAGGCAACATCACCGATGATCAATGGGAGCTTTTTAAGCTTGCCTTTGCAACGACCGGCAGAGTCGCAATCCTTAGCGATCTTCCTGGCGAAGAAGCGTACTACGATTATCGCTTCTTAGAGGCGGTTCGGTAACGTTACAAAGTGTACTTACTCTTGTCGTAAATCTTCCCATCATCACTCCACGTCAAAAAAACGTGGGGTGATATTTCAGGCAAGTATGCCAGTCCAACCTTGCCAGTCCAACCTTGCCGGCCCAAACTTGCCGGCCCAAACTTGCCAAACCAATCTTGGCAGTACTAATTCTTGCGAATGCTGAGCAGGACCTTCAATATCAGCGAATGTGGTAACGTCGCTGCTTTGCTTTTCGTTTTGATGAATTCACACAGAGCCAAGGCTTCTCTGGGGTGGCAAAGTACCGTGTGAATGGATTGTCCTTCGCACATGTTTTTCAAGCAGTCAGCAACCAGCCGGCGAAATTCAGCGATTCCCAAAGAACAACCGCCATCAGCCAATAGCTTCGAGAGTCTTACCTTGGATGGTCCACCGATTAGCTTCTTCGGGCATTCCTTCCGTCTTCGAATGGACATCAGGGTTCCGAGAACAAGGGCATCGTGCAGATTTGCGTCGGGATTGCTCTCGCGAATCATCTCGCAAAATCGGGTTGCAACTGCGGGAGTGCTCAGTACCGAATCAATGGTTGACGTGGGGAAGTTGGCTCGCAACGTTTCGAGCAAAAGACCTTTGAAGTCTTCGGTCGAACCTACGAAACCACAGGCCATTAGGTTCTCGGATAACTTCATGCTTGCTTGACCTCATCAATGAAAATTGGCTTTTCGCAATTCTGACGCTCGCCATAGCCTAGAGGAATGGGGTGCGAAATCAACGCCAAAGTGAAAGTCTGGCGTTGTTATTTCAGGCTGCTGTCGTGCTTCAAGACATTCAAAGCAAGTGCAGATCGGTTCGAACAAGCACTCGAGCAATTAAGTGGTCGCCGCTGTCACGAGAAAGTAGATCAACGGACTCGTTTGTCGTTTGAGGTATGTGATTTGCATAGGACCTTCTGGTTGAACCCGTTGTCCAGAGTCAGATTTCAAGACACCTATACGTACGTCTATTCATCCAGATGATGCAGGCTGCACTGCAAAACAACACCTTGATCGATAACAGCCCAGCTTCATCCGCTCCAAGGTTACCCAACCTTTATCATTTGAACTGGGCCCGCTATCAGCGGTCTTTCTTTAATGCGATAACGGGCTGGCTGTCGCACAACGCGCCTCGCCTATCCGCTGCACTCGCGTTTTACACTCTACTTTCCATATCGCCGTTATTGATCATTGCAACGGCCATTTTGCGAGCCGTCTACTGGAATAGCAATGCGACGGAGAAGCTAAACGAACAATTGCAAACGGTTCTGGGCGATTCCGGTGCGGAAGTCGTAAAAGCAATACTTGCCAATCCGGGCCACCCGGCAACGGACACCGCCGCTTCCATGATTGGGAATGGGACTTTGCTGCTGGGCGCTTCAGGGGTCTTGAGCGAGCTACAAAGCGCCATGAATCTTATTTGGAACGTTCGATCGCCAGTGACCGCTGGTTTGTGGGCGAGCGTTCGGCAAAGGATCAAATCCTTCGGAATGGTGCTCGTCGTCGGGGCCATGCTCATGGCTACCTTGATTCTGTCGACGGTTGTTTCGTCCCTGGGTGGAGAAGTGTTAAGCCATGTTCCAAGCTTCGCAGCGCCCATTCACATTGCCAATCGATGCTTAAGCTTTTTGTTGACCGCAACATTGTTTGGGCTGGTCTTCAAGTTCTTTCCGAACACGAAAATTGGGTGGAGAGATGTTTTCTTCGGTGCGATTGTGACAAGCTTGCTGTTTAATGCCGGAAACATTTTGATCGGCATCTATCTGCGAAACGCTGGTTTCGCCTCCCCTTTCGGTGCTGCAGGCTCATTGGTCGTTTTTGTAGTTTGGATTTACTACTCAGCCTTGATCTTCTTTTTCGGTGCGGAACTGACTCAGGCGACGGCGGCCCAACACGAGCATCCGAAATCTCTTTGATTGTAACACGCACCCCACCAACGCTTCGCGAGTCACTCGCTCCGCATGCTTGGCATCGTATTTGCGTCCACCGAAACTCAAGTACTTTATTCTTACTGGTTTCAGATGGATTGTGGCACGATGGATAACTCAGGCTCGATCATCAAGGCGACGGTTTTAGATGTCATGAAAACCGCAGGAAACCGAATCGCTCGAGTGACAGAGCTTGCCGTGAACTTCGTCTTAAAGCGAGTTGGTATTTTATCAGCGCCGGAGGACGAACCACGCGGAATCAACATTGAGAAACGTTCGTTGGTGATCGCCGCATGTGGCCGTCGAGTGGGCTACGTGAAGGAACTTGTCAACGACACCATGCTGGTTGATTCACCACTGGGCTACACCCTAACCATCCCGATTGTCTGGGTCGATCGCCTTGATTGTCACGTCCGATTGGACAGAAACTATGCCGAGATCGTTGGAACGCTCGAGCAAGCACCATAAAAATCGCCCGGGCTTTAAATCACATCGGCAAGCTGATGCAAATCTGCAACCTGCGGTCTACTTCCACGAACGTCATTCATTGCGACAAAGTCAACCTCGTCCATTTCGCATCCATTCAGGGACCTTCCGAGCTCAAGAGAAATCACTATGTTTGACACTGTTGTGCCCAATTCAAATGTGCCCAATTCAAAGCGTCTCTCGGTTCCATCCTACCTTCTGCTAGCGGTTGGATTACTGGCTTTCGTTCAAACGTTCAGCTTGCTCTCTTCGGTCTATCTATCGTTCTTGCTCACGCTTTTGATTTCGTTAGCGTTGAACCCGCTCGTCAACAAGCTGAGAAAGTTCTTGGGAGGTCGAAAAGGAGCAACCGCTTCGGTTGTTTTCGCCATCCTGGCACTATTCACCCTTTCAGGTTGGGCCTTTTACAGCCCCTTAAAAGACTCGGTGGCAAACCTATCCGATGTCCTTCCTATGTACTGGGAGCGACTGCAAAAGCCGCTGATCAAAATGGAGCAGCATGCAAAACGCTCCGAGGTTCGATGGCAAGCCGAAGTAACCTCCGAAATCACAAATACGGCGGAGCCTGACATCAACGAAGGTCACGACCTGCCGCCGGAAGCTGCGCCCTTGAACCCTGCCGAAGACACTAGCTCCCTCCGCTCCAACTTGGCCGAGATGCTAAAAGGTGTCGTTGGGAACTTAACTCGAGTCGCATTCAACGGAGCGCAGATCTTGGTCGTATTGGTGACCGTCTTTTTCAGCGTGATTTTCATGCTGATGAACCCGAGACCGATCATCAGCGCCATATTTTCGCTGGTACCAGCAAATCATCATGACAAAGCGACAGCCATCCTGACGCGAATTTGCAAGTTTGCACCCTCATGGGTGGGTTCAACTCTTGCAGGGATGCTAACTATCGGCTTGCTTGTGTTCATTCTGATGTGGCCACTGCTTGGATTTATGGATGCGTTGGTGCTGGGACTGATAGCTGGACTTCTGGAATCCATTCCCTTCCTGGGGCCAACGTTCAGTACTGTGCCGGCCATTCTGCTTGCGATTGGCAAGGGAGGGATGACACCGCTTTGGGTGCTTGGCGCTTACATTGGCGTGCAGGCAGTAGAAAACAACTTCATCTTGCCAATCATTATGTCCAGAGGGATGAAGATCCACGCGGTAGCCGTGATCTTTTCCATGCTGCTATGCGTCACGGCTTTTGGTGTGCTGGGCGTGCTGATCGCCGCCCCTTTGGTTGCCGTGATGAGCATTGTTCACGAAGAGCTGTACCGCAAAAAATTCTTACCGGCAGTCACGGACTCCAAATTAGATCTGCTCGCGCAGCGTGTTTTGCATGAACATAGTTTTCCGCAAGATGCTGCCGAAATGCGAAACCAGTAACTTTGGGACCTGTTCTGATTCTTCTAGTGAATGCAAGCTTGTTGGGATGAATCCGCTTGCATTCACTTTCATCGCGTCAAGTTTCTAAACGAACTCATTACCAGTATATGCCAAGATTTGGGCCGATCTGGACTCCTGAGCGTGGACGATTCCCGTACCAGTTGTTATTGCCGCCGTAGTAATAGGGTTGGCGGTTGTTGCGATAATAAAAATTGTTTCCGCCATATTGGTTTTGGTATCCATAGCCGTAGTACGGGGCATAGCGTTGTCCATACTGGTTGCGGTAGTTGTTGTTTCGATAGGAGTTGTATCCTCGATTGAAATTCTGTGGGCGGTAGCCACGTTGGGGAGCATCCACGTTTATCTGCGAAACGTATCTGGTTTCGCCAATGGCTTGCGACAACGAGACTCCATCTTGCTTAGCGGCGGCTGGTTTCGCTGCATTCGCTGGCATGGACGCCTTCAGCTCTCGCACTTCATCGCGCAGTTCGCGAATTCTATTTCGCAAATCATCCAGTGCACGGTCCATAAGGTCGGTTGATGCATCGAAGCTCATTTGGCCTGGTTGTCCATCATGGTGGGAGTCCTGATGCTGTGAGTGAAGGTGCCTTACAAAGGCGATAGGAGCGTCGCAAAAGCTGCCAAGCTTCACGGCGATTTGCCGAACTTCATTTTCATGCCGGACCGTCAACTGCAAGGTATCTTCGGGCCCCATTTCTTCGATCGTCTCAAGGAACGAATTGGTATCTTGGATGTCGGCTTGCTCAACCTTCATGAGGATATCGCCTTCATGGAGCTCGCTTCGGGAGGCAGGGCTGTTGTTCACGATATGCTCGATTTTGACCCCTCCTTCCTTTTCGTTCGATAGCATCACTCCTAACCACGCATCGTGCCCTTTGGGTAGCGAGTCTGCTTGAGAAGCGAGCTGGACTTTGCACTGAACCTCTTTACCTTGTCGCCAGATTTTCATGGCGATCTCCTTGTCGCGAGCTAAGCTAGCGACCAATTTATTGAGAGCCTCGGGCGAGGAAACGGGCTTTCCATCAATCGATAGAATGTAATCGCCGGGCTCAACACCCGCTTCGTCTGCTGGTCCGTATTGAAGGACTTGCTTCACGCACAGAGCATCGCTTGGGCAGGATGCAGTTAAAATGCCCAGGTCTGCAGTTTCATCGTTAGAGCGATCATCGATCATGCTGATTCTTTGCGAGTCAGCTTGTGTTCGTTCGCTGGCTCTTTCTACCTTAGGTTCCGACTTGGGCGTTTGCCTTGGCGGAGCTTCCGTCTGCGAGAACGCGAATGGCGATACACCCACTGATCCTATCACCGTCAAGGATAGTAAGGCCAAATAGAGTTTCCGCCGTGTACGCAATCGAATTGTCATGGTAGGGATCCTTTTGATTCCTAGGTTTCTTGCCACGCAAAGATGTTGCACGGCCTACGTTGATCTAAACGCAAATCGCGGTCCTAAAAGCTGACTCACGCGTATACCGCCATTACACGATTGCCAAGTTATCCAATCGCATCCACGTATCTGACGCGTTTAAACTCAACGCGGCTAGCGCCAGCGGCTCAACAATACGAAAAGCCAACTGCTGCGACTGCCTGCCTTTAAGACTTTGAGCGGCACAGAATTTGCGGACTGGGATCTTTTCTCTGAGCTTCGATTCGTGCAAGTTTAGAAAAGCGCGTGGGACTTCTTTCCACGTTGAGATCCGAGATTCCTTGAAAGGGAAACGTCATGTTCCGAAAATGTTTAAGCATTGGTCTAGTCGCAGTCGTGAGCTTTGCCGGCATCAGTGCCACAAGCGAAGCCTGCCATCACCGTCGCGGTCGACACGCCGCTCATCAGAATCGCTGCGTCGAACAACAACCGATATATATCCAGTCTGGCTACGGTAGCTCTGGTGGCTATGGCAGTTCCGGAGGCTATGGCAGTTCCGGAGGGGCCGCCTACGTCAACAGACAATACAACAACCCTTCGATGGGTTACTACTCCAACAATGGGTACAGAACACCTTCTTCTGCCCCTAGCGTTTACCGCGGATCAAACACAGTCGGCGGACAAGGATACGTTGGTGGGCGTCGCTACAACAACGAGCTGGGTGACTATGACGCTCGCGCAGCAAGAGCAAATTACGGCACCAACGGTGGAGCCATTGTCGGCCGGTAATCCAACTTCCGCCTGATGAACTAATCGCTTTTCATGTCTGTAGCCGTAGGCCGTAACAAGTCGCTTTGGACGCAGTTGCGGCGTGGCATGCTGGTCAGGGAGTTAGTTCGATTTGGCCATTCGATTGGACCGGGGATGCCGTAACTGCGCTGGCGCTTGTTACGGCCTACAATGGCCTGCGACTATTGCGGCAGGCGAGCCGTTTCCATCTCAGGGAGCGGGCCTGTCAGGGCCTTCATGAACTCAACCAAGTCCTTTTTGTCTTGTGCGGTAAGATCAAGCTTTTTGATCTTGTCGCTCAAGTGAGGATTGGGATGCCCGCCTTTCGCGTACCATTCCACTACTTCCTCCAAAGTCGCTTGGCTTCCATCGTGCATGTAGGGAGCCGTCTGTGCGATGTTTCGAAGAGTAGGCGTCTTGAACGCACCCTTATCTTTCTCTTGCTTCGTTTCGCTGTACCGACCAAGGTCGGGATTTGCTGCCTCCATACCAACACCTAGATTGTGGTACAGCTCGTCGGCAAAGTTAGCGCCAACGTGGCAAGCAGAGCAATTCGACTTCTGACTGAAGAACAGATCCCTACCGCGTTTCGCTTCTTCACTCATAGGGTGCCGATCGGAAACAGCCTTCAGCTCAGTAAACTGTTTGTAAAGATCTGGATCCTCGGTCTTCAGTTCGTCCAGGTCCGCAAGTTCTTCTGGGAACGATTCAAGCAGACGTCGCACTGGCTCGTACAAATCGTAGGGACTTGGACCAGTGACAATCGTGCGCTCGAAAGCTGCGATGGCCTTGCCTGCGAGAGTAATGTCAGGCTTTTTGCCAAAGATTTTCTCAAACTGGATCCTATATCCTTCATTGGAACCGATCAACTTCACAACCGCTTCATGGGTGCTCCCCATCTCGATGGGGTTTGCCATCGGGCCGATCGCTTGCGCTTCCAAGCTGTCTGCCCGACCGTCCCAGAACTGAGCCTTGCTTAGAATTCGGTTGAAGGAAACTGGCGAGTTTCGGTTGCCGGTTTGGCCTTTGATACCGACGCCAAACTGAGTATTGGCTCCGTACCCGGTGGCAGGGCTATGGCAGTCAGCACAACTGACCGTTCCGTCGCCGGACAATCTTTTGTCGAAATAGAGTTGCCGCCCCAGTTCGATTTTTGCTCGGGTAAGAGGGTTGTCTTCTGGAATGTAAATGGCACTGGCGCCTGCCGAGAGGCCGTCCGGCAATGTCACTGCCAGTTCGACGTGGTTCTTAGGATCAGCGAGAAACTTCTTGATTTCAGCGACTGAAAGAGCACCTTTGCCAGAAATTCCGCTCGTTAGGCGAGCCTTTCCAAGCTCGACCGTTTCTGCGGAGTGGACGGACGGACAGGAGCTTGCAACGAATCCTAATGCAAGACTCGCTGCGAAAATGACCTTTTTGGAGAGCATGTCAGTACCTTATTACAACCTTTTTACGAGAGTTCGTCTGGGTGGGGGTCAATCAGGCATTATAGATCCCAGGCAAGCACCATGTCCAACAGGAATCGAAGGGTCGTCGGGCGTGAAGCGACCATTCTCGAATCCCCAAGGAAAACCGGCCTAAACCAGTTTCGATAACAGTTCCGAAGTCTTTTTCAAGGCGTTGGCAGGAATGGTGTGCGGGCCTGCAAATTCAGCAAGTGAGCCTTGGCAACCGGCCTTGGTGAGGAATTGGTGGAGCCATCGCCCGGTTGAGATGGGAAGTATCTGATCTTGAGTTCCGTGACTTTGGATGAGAGGCAAGTTCAAAGGTTTTTTGGAAACACAATCGAGCCACTGCGATTCGCAAATCAAAGCCCCAGAATAGATGAGCAGGCCAATAACTCCTTCCATTTCGCCACGGACTGCGGTGTCCACGGCAAGCATCGCCCCCTGCGAAAACCCGCCTAAGACGATTTTTTGATGAAGCCATTTTTGTTGAGTGCAACACTCTGCGACGCACTGGCAAAGGGCCTGCCTTGCGTCATCGAGACCTTCAGGGACCACCGTTCGCATTTCATCGAACGAATTCATGGCGCTCATTTGCATCATTTTCGCCATATTCAAAGGCCACCAAGCCCTTGCATGGTGCATGCCCTGGTCGCTCAGATCGATTGGTGCTTCTGGAAAAAGAAAGGCGGGCTTTTCGCTTCCATCGGGCAGCCCATCCAGGATCTCTTCGTACAAAGAGACAAGATCGGTCCCAGAAGCTCCATAGCCATGGCACAAAACGACCAGCACGGATGGGTCCGATTTGGACGGCTTTACCAAGATTGAGTTCAAGCCGCCATAAACCGAACGTTGCATCAGCCAAGCTTCAGGATCAAAACGCATATCAGGAGAACTCTCTTGGTGCCAAGGCAAAATGTTGCCAAGACGGAACGGGGGACGTGTAGAACCGAATCAGAAATCGACATCATAGTTTTCGCAACCCATTTGCGTAAGCTTATTGTGTCGTGACGGAAGTG
This sequence comes from Planctomycetaceae bacterium, assembly GCA_027487485.1. Lineage (GTDB taxonomy): Bacteria > Planctomycetota > Planctomycetia > Pirellulales > Pirellulaceae > JBKCUI01. The sequence goes on from JAIYDN010000059.1 coordinate 68,213, forward strand.
TTTCGGAAGCGACCTTCTCGATGGCACTTCCTGAAGGATCCATGGAAACGAAACGAAAAAGGGCTCGTGATCGCGACCCAACAGGTCACAAACACGAGCCCTTTCAACCGTGAAAGATGGGCCAAACCTAGTGCGAATAGGTCTGTCGGTTTAAGACCGAGGTTGCTCGGTCGTTCGACGCCACTAAGATCACGGTACCTCCATGTTCAGGGAGCTCCGATGCCGGACATACTCTGCCGACATTCTAAACCTCGGTCCTACCGAGGTGCAAACCAGGTCATCCTTGGTTCACGAGAGGATAGTAGTGCAGACGCCGTGCCATTCACCTCGCCTTTTTTGTTTTCCGCCCCAGCGGATGCGAAATATCTCAAAAAGACTTGTCTTTTGTGCCAAATTTATTTTGGCACGATTTGGGACCGGCAATCGATCACGACCAAAATTGTAAACTTTGCAATTGCAAGCAAACAAAATTACAAGCGACTTACTTTTTCAAAGACGCGAACAAAGCGGCTATGTCATCAGCCGAAGCTGTCTCGGACAGGTCCGCATCGGACGGCCCGACGTCGGCCGTGGGTGGAGGGCTGGAAGGCTGGGGTGTCTGCACCGGCTGGGAAGACAAGTCGTTGGGTGCGGCAGGTTCGCTTTGCGAGACAGCCACGGGAGCCGCAGGAGGCAAAATAGGCGAGCTGGTCGGAGCTGGAGCCGGAGTCGGTGTTACAGGCGTCGGTGTTTTGGGCGGCGTCGCAATTCCTTGCTTCACGGACGCAAAGAGCGCTGCAATGTCGTCGGCCGTGGCCAGCTCTGCCTTTTCGCTTTCGCCTAGCTCCTCCGGCTTGAGCTGGGAATCGATCGAAGCGACTGGCTCCAGCACTGGACTCGGTTCAGGGACCTGAGGCTTAGTGACCAACGGCTGCTGCGCGACAGGTGCTGATTCCGGTTGAGCAGCTGATACGGGTTGAGCAGGTGGGGTCTGATTCTTGGATGGAGCCTTGGGCTTGTTCGCTGCAAACAACGCAGCAATATCGTCAGCGCTGGCTGTTTGAGCAGTGTCGTCGATTTCTACTGGATCAGCCGAAGCCTGGACTGCAGGCACATCCGCTGCTTCAACCGCTGCTGCAGTTGGAACAGGTGCAGCAACAGGTGCTGCATCAACGGCGGGCGCGGCAACAGGTGCAACGGGTGCGGCCGCTTTGACAGCTGCTTTAGGGGGTGAAGCTGCAGGCTTGGCGCTAGCGAATAAAGCTGCGATATCATCGGCAGAGGCAACATCCGAGACGCTCGTTTCGACGGGCGTGGGTTCAACAGGAGCGGTTGCAGGCGGAGGTGCCGGCACCGGACTCGGCTTGTCCTGTTGTTTGGAGTTGCGTATTTGAGCAAACAAGGCTTCGATATCATCAGGATCCGCCACGGCGGTGATGTCGTTGGAGTTCTCGGCTTCTTCCTGGGGTTGAACTTCAGCAGCCTTAGCGTCCGAACTCGGCTCCAGAGTGTCTGTATCTTCGGATGGTTGTGCGGTACCGTCTGATGTGGCCAACGAATCGACGTTAACGTTGGCTGTACCTTCGGAAGGTTCCAGCTGGGAATCCAGGACTTCCTTCTTGGAGTCATCCGAGGCATTCGCGCTCGCTTCGACGATCGATGGTTCCGTTTCGTTGGGAACGGGCGGCTGATCGGTCCAAGCTTGGTTGGATCTAGAGACAACCCCACACTTATTATCGTCTGCGTGCAGGTACCCCTCTTCGAGCAAATCGATGATGGAATCTGTCGATTCGTTTCCTTCGATGGGTGTGACGCTGACGATACAGGCGACAGGCAGGGAAGTACCTTGAAATTCGAAGAAGCTTGCGTTCGCAGCCTCTTCACGGATGCGTTGCATCGTCTCAAATGCTTTGGACTCGTTCGAAGCAAAACTCAACACCATAAAACGTTCGGACTGGTACCGGGAAACGAATGCTTCGTTTTCTAGGTTTTGTTTTAGGTGGTTCGCAAATGCGCGTATGGCACTTTCGGTGGCCATCGCCCCATGCGTTGCTAAGATTTGAGAATATTCGTTGAGCGTGATCATGGACAGGCAGGATCGCTTGCGATGCTCCGAACCAATCGAAGTCCACTCACGAAGAAGGGAATCAAAACCTTGGCGGTTGGTTAGTTTCGTGAGTCGATCTTGCCACGGCCCCGGGATCTCCGACTGCATTTCACCCTCGATCCCTTGAGAGCACAAAAACGGTTTTGTGGGACCACCAGCGGTGCCTTTCCAGTTTTGCACGTACAAGCCTCGAAACAAGCTCGACTGAAGAAAAGCCAGTTTGGCTGGAGTCCAATCCATGATCTCCTTTTTTGCATTGCTCTCGTCGTCCCCCGAAACGCCATTGGGAGTCCATGCAAATGCTATCAAAAGCAATACGATGATGACTTCAGCACCAAGGCATAGATTTTCGATAGAGATTAGGTCCATGTTTGATTCGTACTGTTCGGATTACGCCGTGATTTCATGAGTCTGGTCGAAAGAAACCAAAGAAAGGTACAACGGACCCTATGCCATGCATCTTCAGGATGCCGCTACGAAAAGGAATCCCCCTTAAAAAGAAAGGGTTTTTCGGATTGTAAGGATTATCCGTATTTGGCTCGTCAGCTTATTGACAACGGATAGTCGACCAGAATAGGTTAATCTTATTCCGGCTCTTTTGTCGGTTAGGGGAATCTGAGTGCGAGTTGGAAATGGATGCATCAGGATTGAGGCTTGGAAATTCCCCTGGGGTGGAATAGACAGAGAAATCTCGCTGAAGGAGCGAATCAATGATTGATTCCGGTTTTCAAGATGTGCTTGGGCAGGCCACTAAAATGCTTCATGACAGTCCCTTTGCTGCCTTGCGTGATTTGCGAGTTGAACAAGAAGGGGAGCTGGTATTGCTTCGCGGGCGTGTTGATTCGTTCTTTTTGAAACAGCTGGCTCAGGAGACAGTCCGTTCGGCAACGCGAGGGATCGAAATGATTAACGAAGTTCTTGTCGATGATTCGAGCAGCCATTCCTCGCAGTGACCCACGATCCCACGTTTGTTCTTTGAAAAAGCTTTAGCGACTGGGGTGTCGAGGGTATTTCGCTTGAACTATCATTCTTGGGGTGTTCTGTGCCCATTAGTTCTTGCAATTGGTAGTCGTTATTGTGTCATCCTGGTTTAGTTTTCATGCGTTGCGAGTAGGTTGTCTAGCGATCACGCTATCTTGTTCCTTGCAAACGGTGCGTGCCGATGAGGCTCCGAAATCTTTGACGGTGGCCACGTGGAACTTGGAATGGTTTTTTGATGACTTCAAGTCGAACAACCGTAGCGACCTTGCCAAGGAGCAATCCTCTCCCAGTAAAGAGGAATGGCAATGGAAACTCTATACCACCGCCGCCGCGATCGCCAAGTTTCAGCCTACTATCTTGGCCGTTCAAGAGATCGAAGATCGATCTGTCATGCAAGCGTTGACCAAAGCGCTTAAAGAGAATCACAACTTGCAATATCGCGTCGCATTCATCGACGGCTTTGACTCCGGTACGGAACAGGATGTTGCGATTCTTTATCAATCGGGTCTTGTCGAGTATTCGCGGCGCGAGCAGACTCAAGAAATGTTTGACTCGAAAGATTTCTACAATCTGTCGAAGCATTTATTTGCGCGATTCGAATGGCAAGTCGATGGACGCACGGAATCGCTGGTGGTTCTGGTGGTTCATCTACGGGCTACTGCCGAAGCGGCTGACTTGCGACGTAAGCAATGCATGCTCGCTCATGCTTGGATGAAGGCCGGTATCGAAGCGGGAGAGAATCGAATCATTCTAGGAGACTTCAACGTGGAAGAGCTGGCTGGTGAAGCCACTCAAGACGGGGATGGAATGTATGACATTCTAGGCAAGCGCACTGCAACAGAAGCGGATGATTTGTATGATTTGCTGGAACAGGTACCGCCAGAAAAACGAAAGACCCATTTGATTCTGGATAAACAGTTCGATCGTATTCTTGTATCCAAACCGATGCTTGCGAAAACACCGGGATCTGGTATTAAGTTTCAGTCGATGGAAGTCCTCAGCCAATACAATATTCGAGGCAATGAGGTGGATTTGGACCATTGGGATTCGCGGTATACCAAAGACCGATCGGAACGCGATATCAGCGATCATCATCCTGTTATGGCAACGTTCGAGTTTCGAAATTAAAAACATGGCTCCTTCATCGAAGCAAGTAGAGCTAAAAGGTTCATCCTCAAGACCCAACTGGCAGCTTCCCGAGGGTGTTTCGCGTGGTGCGTGGGATTATGTCAATGAACCTTCGATTGCGACGGAGTACGATCGGTTTCATGCGGGCCATCCATTGCTTGATTTGGATCACGAGATCATCACGAATCAGCTTGGAGACCAGCCATTTCGACAAGATGGATCACCAAAAATAGCGGTCGATTGTGGATGCGGGACGGGACGGAATCTTCTGCCGTTAGCAGCTCAAGGTTGGCGAGTCATTGGTGTCGACTTGAGCAGCGAGATGCTTCGTGCGTTTCGAGCTAAAGCGGAACAATCTTGGCAAGATCGAGTCTCTACGGTTCGAGCGAACATGGCCAACATTGGGTTTCTGCAGGACAACAGTGCGGATGCCGTTCTGTGCATGTACAGTTCCATTGGCATGCTTCAAGGGCGATCGAATCGACGCAGTTTTCTTAGTCATGCAGCTCGTATATTGCGTGACGACGGCCGTTTTATTGTCCATGTGCACAACCGTGGTTCATGGCTTCGCGATCCAGGAGGCGTGCGGCGGACTCTTCGCGATTGGTGGCGATCGAAGCGAGAAGAGGGCTGGGAGCTGGGTGATAGCGTGTATACGTACCGAGGGCTTCCCACGATGTTCCTTCATATTTATTCCGAGCGAGAATTACGAGCCGACTTATCGGCGAGCGGCTTTGCGCTTCACAAGCTGTATCGATTCAACAGAACATCCAGCCAAGTTCTCAAAGGAAGCTGGTTCAAACATCTTCGAAGCGGCGGTTTTATTGCCGTGTGTAAACGCAAGAGCAATTCAACGGTAGCATCGTAGATTACGACCAAAGTCAGCATTGCAAAGCTCATTGATTTATTCTGCTTAGCCTTGCGAAAAATCCGTGCACCATCTCACCGTTTGTATTCGCGGGTTAGGTAGTGAAAACATGGATGAATCGATGTACTTATTAGTCGATAAAAGTCCTTAACATTACCCCACCTTCTTGCTCCCCTCTCCTTTTGGGAGAGGGGCTGGGGGTGAGGGTTGATCCTGAGGAATAAATCGTGAACGAAGATCGAATGTCACCCATCGAATTCGCTCGCTACCTCCGTCGCTGCCAACAGCCTGGTGAAGAGCTTATGTGGCATCTGCTCCGAAACCGAAGACTCGTTCGGGCCAAATTTCGACGCCAACATCCTGTGCCTCCGTACAACTGTGATTTCTTCTGCTTTGAACTATCGCTCGATATCGAATGCGATGGCAAAGATCATTTCACAGAAGAAGGGAAACGCAAAGATGCAAAGCGAACCAAGTTTCTAAACGATCTTGGGATCACGGTGATTCGCTTCACTAACTTTCAAGTTGAAAACGAGACCCAAGAGGTTCTGAACAAGATCATAGAAACAATCGAACGATTGCGCTGCAAGAAACCCTCACCCCCGGCCCCTCTCCCGCAGGGAGAGGGGAGCTAAAACATGGCTGAATCGATTTTGTTGTCTGGCCAGAAAAATCTTTTACATTGCCCCACTTCTTGCTCCCCTCTCCTCTTGGGAGAAGGAATGTCGACTACAAGGAACCAAGAAGATGCCGATAGGCAAGAGTTGGATTCGTGAGTTTACGTTTCAGTTGAAGATGGCTTAGGCGTTGCTGGATTCAAAAGAGATTAGCTTCGCGCCACACTCGTAACAGCCTTTACCCAATCGGCGGCATCGAACGACAACCGCGACCGCTTGCCTGCCCATAAAGGTAACCGTGACCCGTTCCTCAGGCCATAATTGCTCGTGAACAACCAATCCCATACCGCACTTGGATACGTCTTTTACTAAGACTCGCATTTCATTTTCGGAACGCGTCAGCATTGGCGGTGTCCAATCAATACGAAGGTCTGACTCGCATCGACATCGAAGTCGGCTGTGCTTACGTGTCTCGAAGTAAGTCGTGTCGGTGAATCCACCTTCGGAAAAGAAATTTGCCATACTTGGTGGCAATTCAACTTTAAGCGTCTTGGTCACGTTATTTTCTCCGCTTCCAACAAACCTATCCAAGCATCGACAAAAGCTGGGTCCAGCGATTTGTCAGACTCACGCTGTAAGATCGCGATTGCCGAAGTAACGCTTAGTCGTTGTCTTTGCGGACGATCTGAAGTGAGTGCTTCAAAGGTATCCGCGACCGCACAGAGGCGGGCCCAAGGATGGATTTCGGAATGAACCAGCGACGTGGGATAACCTTTCCCATCAACTCTTTCGTGGTGCTGATAGACAATCATGATTTCATCGCGGGACAAGTCGGCAACTTTGCAAAGCAATTGGAATCCTAAAATAGAGTGCTTGGTGATTTCTTTCCTCTCGAATTCGTCCAATTTCCGAGTCTTTTTGACGATGTTCTGATCGAGCTCGAGCATGCCAACGTCATGCAGCAATACCCCTGTTGCAATCTTGTTGAGATCGGACAAAGGATAGCCGAGGCTTTCAGCAAGGAACGTTGCGTAGCAAGCTACATTGACGCTGTGGGTTGCAAGCTGATCGTCGTGACGCAATATATCTATGAGATCCCGCAATGGCGGCTGATTCCGATTGATCAAGGAGGCCAAGACACGGCTAAGGGAGCGAGCAACTCGCACAAGATTTTCTGGTTGCTTTGTCACAAATGTTTTTGCGAGAAGATCGCGAGAGATCTCCATGATGTTTGCAAGTCGAGTCTTCAAAGGAAGCGTTTCATCCTCTAAAAACCGCTCCCAATTCGAACGGAGATGTTCTTGAAACTGCTCGAATTGATCGTTGGATACGTAAAGGTTGTATACCCCCTCCGACTCGAAGCTGTCGATTTTGTCGAGATCAATTGCTTCTGTTTCGGAGATCAGCAGAATCGGGCGATGGTCATTTTTTGCGCACGCGTAAATGTTGACTTCTGGGCGTGCGTCGTCAATCAAGCTGAAAACGTTTATAGGAATGAAGGTCTGGTTGTTGATCGTCAACATGACTTGGATTGGACTGCCTTGAAATCGTCACACGGACTGCGGGTCTTCGAAACCTAGGACGCAAAGAGCCCCTGGTTATTCGATTAGGTTCGATTCCTTGGAAGTTATCTGAATGCGCAGACGGTTCAGCTACTAATGTCGGCGCAATCGTACTATCCCGCGCCTTGAAACCAAACAAGCATTTCTACGTGGAGCAGAATGGGCAGCTCCGAACTGAAATGAAAATCCAAAAATTGGAGCATATAAGTTAGATCGAGGATCCCAAGAATGTAGATTCGGAATAATCGGCATGATTTGCATTGCCAATGGGGGAAACCTTGCTGATTTCTCGGCCCTTGCCGACTTGGCTCGAACGGTCGCGTAGAGTTTGCTCGGCAGCGAGAGTTTGCCGTTTGTAGCAATCTATTGTTTCAGCGAGTTTGGGGGAATCAGTATGCCAAAGTCAGTTAAAGCCGGCGAAGAAGTCGTGACGCTCGATCGAAGACGGGGGAGCCGACGTTCTTCGGTGACTGCCGAAGAGGCACAAGTGAAGGCTCTGATCGCTCAAGAAAAGAAACGAACAAAAACGCAACGCCGACGCCAAATTGACCCCACGACCTGCGAACGCGATTACTCGGGTGATGAAGTGGAGTTTATGCAAGCCATGGATGCGTACAAACGAAAGAATGGCCGCATGTTCCCTACCTGCAGTGAAATTCTGGAGGTCATTCGGGACCTTGGCTACACTCGGCCCGACCGAATTGTAGACCCAGACTCCCTGGCTGCTTCTATCGAAGAAAATCTAGCTCAAGCAATTGAGGCAAAATAGTTTTCGCCCTTCCAGCAAAACAATCGGCATTTTGCAACTTTCCGATGCTGTGTTTTGCCTGATGGACTCGTCCAATCGTTGACCTTCACTAGCCTCGGTCTACAATGCCTTGGTTCGCAGGGTGTCGCACTCCCAGAACCAGCGTATTATCCGGTGCAGTTCGCAATTAAGACCTTCGGGTCAAGGCAACGATTTAGAATGACCCAACGATGGCTGGCCGCTTTGCCTGTTTACAACGAAGCGCCCTTTGTTAACCAAGTTTTGGATGAAGTACTCAAGTACGCGCCCGATGTCCTGGCCGTTAATGATGGTTCTAAGGATGCTACCGGGGAACTTCTCGACCTGCGCGGCGATATTGCGGTCCTACACCACGAACAGAACCGTGGATACGGAGCGGCCCTGAAAACCGCCTTTCAATACGCCATCGACGAAGGGTATGAGATTGTCGTAACCCTGGATTGCGATGGCCAACACCAGCCCATGCGAATCCCACGTTTCGTATCAGCTTGCCAAAACGCGGACATTGTTTCGGGATCTCGCTATCTCAAGAAATACGACGGCGACAGCGTGCCACCCGCCCAACGACTGTTTATCAACAAACAGGTCACCAAAACCATCAACGATTTGTTCCATTGGAATTTGACCGACACATTCTGTGGCTTTAAGGCGTATCGCACGTCGGCTCTGGCACAACTGCAGATCACAGTGGAAGGCTATGCGATGCCGCTCGAACTGTGGGCACAGGCCGCCATGTTAGAAATGCGAATCATCGAAATACCAGTCCCGTTGATCTACCTGGATGAGTCGCGATCCTTTGGCGGTGCACTCGATGATGGTAGCGTGCGACTAGCGTACTACAATCAAGTCATCGAGCAAAGCATTCAAGCCATGCAGGACCGGGGATTCAAACTGCCCTCCACACCACCCACCACTTCGATGCAACGATGTGGGGAGTGTCCGTAGCGTGAGTGGGCCTGGCCACGAGGGCCAACGATCGCTGAAAGTGCCTCGTGAGAACAATACCTTCCTGTGTACTCCACCCGCAGGAATCGCTCAGGCACTGCTGCGCCAGAACAAATCTCGGAACGTTAGCAAACCTCTAGTCGACTGGATCCGGCCGCTGCAAACTCTGGCAAGGGCCCAAGCACTCCAGGCCGCGCGCGATTACACCTCGACCTATGCTTCAGAGAGCGTTTTAAACTCCAGCACCGAACCATCGAATTTGGTCGTCGGCGGCCATCAACCCGAGCTCTTCCATCCGGGCGTTTGGTTCAAGAATGTTCTTTTATCGAAGATCGCAGAGTCGACGTCTTCTTGCGGCTTGCACGTCATCATCGATCACGATTTGGCTCGGTCGGATGCCATACGAGTTCCCGCTCAGAGCACAGCCACGATGGACAGCTTTGAACATGGTATTGGATATGAGAAAGGTGAGCTCTATCAGACAGCAATCTCACTTCCGATTCGATCCGACTCTAGAAATCGATTGCCATGGCACCTAACCTTGACGGACGGCACGGATCTTGGCCGCTGGAAAGAGGCCGTCGACCAGATCGCTAGCGGTCTGGCTAGCTGTGGTGTTTTTGGCTCCATTGCTCAAGATAGGTTTCCGCTATTGAGCGAATGCCTATCGAAGTGTGAGAATTTTAGTGATGCATTTTCTCAGTTTCGTCATCGGATCGAGATTGAACATGGGGTCACGAATCTAGAGGTTCCGATCGGTTCGATTTGCGATGCATCCGCCTTTGGTAGGTTCATGCACCATTGTGTGGCCGATGCGGATTCGCTTTGGAGCATTTACAACCGTTGTCGTTCGGAATATCGGCATCGGCATTCCATTCGTAATCAAGCTCAGCCAGTTCCCGAGCTTTTGCAAGAAGACGGGATGCTGGAGCTTCCATTCTGGATCTACAAACGCGATGTGGCTTCCTTCACGGATCGGAAGCGGTTATGGCTCATTGTCGATGAGAATCCATCGCTTGACGAATATCGACTAGTAGATCATCCCGATCCGGCCCAGCGAACGATATGGCTGTCGCTACCCAAGGACCCGAATCAAGTGGACTTGGCGTGGTCGCGATGGGTGAATGAAGGCGTCTGCATCCGACCACGTGCCTTGATGACCACTTTGTTCTTGCGATGTTTTGTGGCGGATTTGTTTGTGCATGGGATCGGCGGCGGCGCTTACGACGAACTCACGGACGCCATCATTTTGGCTTGGTTAGGCATGGAGCCGCCGGAGTACATCACGTGCTCAGCTTCTTTGCATTTGGGTATATCGGCCAGCGGCGATGCAAAGGTTGAAAGCATGCAGCGCGCGCATCGCGCATTGCAACTAATGCGATCTGTTCCCGAGCGGTTCTTGGACACAACCCAAAGTGACCAAAAACAGCTGTTCGATGAGCATGCTCAGCTGCTGTCGCATATTCCAGAGCGTGGTAAGAAACGTGCATGGCACGCAGAGATCATTCGAGCGAAAGCACAGATGGAATCCGCAATCGCCGAACAAAAGCGAAACGCGCTCGCAGAACTTCAATCACTTTACCGAACGCAACATCGGAACAAAATTCGCAATTCACGCGAGTTTTCTTTTTGCTTGTTCCGAGAAGCAGACATCCTGCCACGCTTAATCCATCTTGCCGATCAAGCGATGGATGTCTCGTCAAGTTGACATTGAGAAATAGCCTTAGGTTCGATTTACTTTGGATTCGTTACCAAACGTCGTGGGGCTTGCGTGACCACTGAGGTTGGTTTCGCCTTCACCGACCTAGTGCTTTGTGGAACGTCCCGTTGTACTCCTTCATCGAACGAGATACCGGATCCGACGGCGACTTGGCTAGTGGTGTTTCGCGAACGCCTCATTGCGTTTGGATCTGGAATGGGAGCAACCGCATTAGGTTCGGGCGTCTTCTGAATCCTAGGCACAGCCGGAGTCGGTTCACCTCGAGCCGGGGGCGTTTCCGACTTCATTCCGTGTGTGGAAGGCTGGCTTGACTGTACGCGATCCGATGCAGGATGAGTGATCGTCTCGTGCGTCGAACCGGAAGAGCAGGATGAGCATGTGCTTGAACCATGCGACTCGAAATGACCATCGGCGCATGTCGCGCAGCCGTCGTTACCAGAGGGGTGATATCGATGGCCCCACAAATTGCGAAGTCGCCCAAGGGCGGTTGGGCAGCTGCCGCATCGTTCTCCCGTGAACTCGCCATTGCAGCCACAAGGATCGCAGACCGGGGGATCGTTGATATGCTCGTCCCAGTAAATTTCGCCACAGCCGGAGGAACAATGGGTGCTCTTGATGCGGTTGGCAACGCGTCTACCCACTCCAGAGAACGGGACTTCGAACTGCCCGCATCCACCGCATCCGATATCGTTGCACGAACCCATCGAGCAACTGTCCCCCGCCATTCGAACGGAACAACATCCGACATGGCTCACCATGAGACCGGTCAAAACAAGCCATAGACCTAACGCTGATTTCATGTCGTCATCCCCCCGAGAATATTCTTTGATTTTTGCAAAGCTATGGCGTGGTTTGGCCTGGCTTCCCATCTGTGTATCGGCCGTCACAGTCGATACAATCAGAAAATCTTTCCAGGTTTGATAGCTAGCACAAGATTGTGGTTTATGACAATTCAGTTGATTCTTGATTCGCGATTGGTCGCCATTATCCGGCTTGATGATCTGAGCTCGGCCCAGCAGATTGCGGAAACGTTGATCGAGGCAGGTGTGCTGGCATTGGAATTCACGTTAACCAATCCGCAAGCAGCCACGGAAGTTCGAAAGCTTCGAGATTCGAACCGTCAGATTTTGGACGGCAAAGCGGCCATTGGGATCGGATCCGTACGGTCACTGGAGGAGGCCAAGATCGCTATCGACAGCGGGGCTCAATTTGTGGTTTCGCCCATCACGTCCGTTCCCATCATCGACTATTGCAAGCAGAATCGCATCGCCGTTTGCCCCGGAGCCTACACGCCGACCGAAATCGCGACCGGCTGGGAAGCGGGCGCAGACATCATCAAGGTCTTCCCTGCACGAACGCTCGGTCCAGGGTACATCAAAGATGTTCTGGCACCCATGCCGTATTTGAAACTGATGCCAACCGGTGGAGTCGACCACACGAACTTGAAAGCCTATTTCGATGCGGGCGCCGTAGCGGTTGGTATAGGAAGCCAGTTTCTTGATCCCGTCGCCATTCAAAATCACGATTGGGCGTCCATTGCCCAGGTTGCAGCTCGTTATGTGGCCCTGTGTAGCCAGTCGGATCCCCGCTAAGTGCCTACCAACATCAACAACATGCCAAGCAATCACTCTTCTGAAAAATCTCGTTACGATGTGGTTACGATTGGCGAGACCATGCTTCGCTTTACACCAACGGGATTTACCCGGCTGGAACAAGCTGCATCGGTAGAACTTCACGTTGGTGGCAGCGAATCCAATACCGCGGTGGGGCTTGCACGACTTGGAAAGAAAGTAGCGTGGCTCTCACGACTGACCGACAATCATCTGGGCCAGCAAATTGCCAATGCGATTGCGTCGCATGGGGTGGATACCAGCCATGTGGTTTGGACCAAGCAAGACCGTATCGGATTGTACTTTTTGGAAAACGGTACTCCGCCAAGAGCAAGTCAAGTTATCTACGATCGCAAGGACTCTGCCTATTCACGCTTTCCCACAGAGGAACTTTCTGTTGATTTGTTTCAGGTGGAAGTTGCCAAATGGTTGCACATCACCGGTATCTCGTTGTGGCTCAGTCCCACCTCGAGGGCGTTGATCGCAAGGGCGGTCGAACTTGCTAAGCAAGCTCAGTGGAAGATCAGTTTCGACGTGAATCACCGTACCTTGTTGTGTTCGCCATCGGAAGCGCGCGAGTATTGTCAAAGCTATGTCGAAATGGCGGACCTCGTTTTTTTGCCGCGTCGCGATGCGGTTCAGCTGTGGTCTTTGGACGCCAATGCGACCGATGAAGTTGTGATGAACCAAATGTTGACCATGAGGTCTGGCAAGCCAACCGTGATGACTTTAGGTTCACGCGGAGCCATGGCGGCCGACAGACACCAAACCATCATGAAGACAGTCGTCCCGGTCGAACCCGTTGGACGTCTTGGAGGCGGGGATGCGTTTTCGGCAGGGTTCTTAAACGCTTGGCTTGAAGAGAGCGACCTAGAGCGCTCACTTCGCTGGGCGATTGCATCGGCCAGAATGAAATACAGCATTCCAGGTGATCTGCCGATCTTTCTTCAATCGGAAGTCGAAAAACTAGTCGATGGCGATGGTGCAGAAACGCTGGTACGGTAGATGTACCAGCCAGCGTGAATACACCCTACTACATGTGGCTTATTCTTCGAGCAGCTTGATCGAATCGCTGCCGCCTGCCGTCAGAAGTCCCGCGCTGCGATAGACGGTAAGCTTTTCTCGCGTATCGGCGATATCTAAGTTGCGCATGGTAAGTTGTCCGATTCGATCGGTAGGGGAAAATTCCCCTTGTCCACTTTCCATGGTAAGACGTTCGGGCTTGTAGGTTAAATTCGGGCTGCGAGTGTCCAAGATGGAATAGTCGTTGCCACGACGCAATTCTAAAACCACTTCACCGGTGATGGCTTTGGCAACCCAATGTTGCAGGGTCTCTCGCAGCATGAGCGATTGCGAATCAAACCAACGTCCTTCGTACAGAAGGCGTCCAAGTCGGCGTCCCATGTCGCGGTATTGTTCCATGGTACCTTCGTTATGAATGCCCGTGATCAGCCGTTCGTAGGCGATGAACAGCAAGGCCATTCCTGGGGCTTCGTAGATCCCGCGGCTCTTGGCTTCGATGATACGGTTTTCAATTTGGTCTGACATTCCCAAACCATGTCGGCCGCCGATCGCGTTTGCCTCCAGAACCAAGTCCACTTGCGATGCAAACGAATTGCCATTGAGAGCAACGGGGACACCGGCTTCAAACGTGACGGTTACCGTTTCTGGATTGACTGGAAATTCGGGTTTCCAGAATGGAACGCCCATGATGGGTTCGACGATCTTGATGCCTCGATCCAGCATTTCAAGGTCTTTGGCTTCGTGAGTTGCACCCCAGATATTGGAGTCGGTGGAGTAGGCTTTTTCCTTGCTCATGTGGTAGCCTAAGCCGGCTTTCTCGAGCAATTCCGACATCTCCTTACGTCCACCTAGTTCGCGATTGAACTGCTCGTCCAACCAGGGCTTGTAAACTTGCAGGTCGGGATTGGCCAGTAGGCCGTAGCGATAGAATCGCTCGATGTCGTTTCCTTTGTAGGTGCTGCCATCGCCCCAAATGTTGACACCATCTTCTTTCATGGCTTGGACCAGCATGGTCCCCGTGACAGCGCGGCCGATAGGCGTGGTGTTGAAGTAGGGAATGCCTGCGGTGGTGATGTGGAATGCACCGCACTGCAGAGCAGCAATCCCTTCGTGCACCAGTTGTTCACGGCAATCGATCAAACGAGCTTTCTCTGCACCGCAAGCGAGCGCTCGTTTAGGGATATCGTCGTAATTGCTTTCGTCGGGTTGCCCCAAGTTGGCCGTGTAACAATACGGAACGGCCCCCTTCTGTCGCATCCAATAGATGGCCGCGCTTGTATCGAGGCCACCGGAGAACGCGATACCCACATTCTTGCCAACAGGAAGGGATTGAAGGATCTTCGACATGTGCTGGTCTTCAGTTGAACGTGGGTACTCAAGAATTCAAAACGCTAGCAAGAACTAGTCAACGACTTTAGCGTCGATCCACTTCATCAGGCCGCGAAGCTTTTGGCCAACTTTTTCGATTTGATGCTGTCGTTCTAGGCGACGCGAAGCCTTGAATGCGGGTGCTCCGGCTTTGTTTTCAAGGATCCATTCGCGAGCAAACTTGCCGGTTTGGATCTCGGTAAGGATCTTCTTCATTTCGGCCTTGGTTTGTTCGGTGATGATGCGAGGTCCGCGGGTATAGTCACCAAACTCAGCGGTGTTGGAGATGCTGTATCGCATGTAATTCAATCCGCCTTGGTAGAGCAGGTCGACGATCAGCTTCAGTTCGTGCATGCATTCGAAGTAGGCCATTTCTGGTTGGTAGCCCGCTTCAACAAGTGTTTCGAAGCCAGCCTTGACCAATTCGCTAACACCACCGCAAAGAACTACTTGTTCGCCGAAGAGATCCGTTTCGGTTTCTTCTGCGATGGTGGTTTCGATTACACCACCTCGGGTTCCGCCGATCCCCTTGGCGTATGCCAAACCAAGCTTCTTCGTCAGATCGGTTGCGCCGGCCCCAAGAGCGATCAAGCATGGAACGCCGCCACCCTTGGTGTATTCGCTTCGGACCAAGTGGCCGGGGCCCTTAGGAGCGACCAACAAAGTATCTACGCCCTTCGGTGGTTCGATTTGTCCGAAGTGAAGATTGAATCCGTGCGAGCACATCAGAACATTGCCTGGACTCAAGTTTGGCTTGATGTGAGTGCGATAAAGATCCCCTTGCACTTCATCGGGAAGAAGAACGTTGATCAGATCCGCTTGCTTGGTAGCTTGATCGATTTCCATGGGTTGGAAGCCGTGGGAAACCGCGAGGTCGTAATTCTTGCTGCCTGGTCGTTGACCGATGATCACTTTGCAACCGCTGTCGCGCAGGTTTTGTGCTTGCGCGTGGCCTTGCGATCCGTAGCCAAGAATGGCGATGGTCTTGTCTTTGAGGTGGGACAGATCGGCGTCGTTGTCGTAGTAAATGGTTGCTGCCATGTTAGGATCGCTTTTTGATATCGGAGGAAAGGATGAACTAGGGACTTGGGATTAGGAGACAACGAACGGACTTGGTCCGAGGGATCGATGGCTACTTGTGATTCATTGCGTGGAGAAAACCGGCGTCAGTGAAACTACTCGCGAGCGAGTTCGGCGGCATCTTCGTCCGACTCGACATCGTTGGGGTTGCTGCCTCGCACCATGGCGATACGGCCTGTTCGCACGAGTTCTAGGATACCGTAGGGCCGCATTCGCTCGATGAAAGCCTGGATCTTGGTCTCGCGCCCCGAGATCTCAATCATCAGCTCTTCAGGGCCAACGTCCACAACTCGCCCACGAAAGATATCAACCAGTTCACGAATCTCGGTTCGAACCCCACCGGTGGGAGCGCTCACTTTGATCAGCATCAAATCGCGTTCGACGTAATCTCGCGAGCTGATATCTTGCACTTCCACAACGGTCACGATCTTCTCAAGTTGCTTTCGCACTTGCTCAAGAACATGATTGTCCCCCACGACGACAAACGTCATGCGAGACAAATTTTTGTTTTCCGTTTCTCCGACGGCAAGTGAGTCGATGTTGTACCCTCGCGACGCGAGCATTCCGGAGATGTGCGCGAGTACGCCAGGAACGTTTTGGACAACAGCGGAAAGTAGGTGCCGCATGAAAGATTATGGGGGGTTATAGATACGGATAAAATGAAGACTGCGTTTGCAAATTAGCATTGCAACCTTCGGAGGGCTGGAGAATGATAATTCGACAAGCCATTTTTCTCAAGGGTTCACTTCATTGGTCCATTCGTCTTCTACTTCCTACGATTACCAACTTTTGGACTTTGGGCAGGGCCGCAAACTGGAGCAATTAGGGCAAGTAATTGTCGATCGGCCTTGCCCGGGAGCAAACGGTCCCAAGTTAAACCCGAAAGCATGGCAAAGCAGCCAGCTGGTGTACCGTGAGGGACCAGGGGGAGGATGGGATCATCAAGCTTCCGGTGGGGAAACCATGGCGAGCATCCAGGAGGATTGGGAATGTCGCTGTGGCCACGTTCGCTTGGGGGTTCGGCCGACCGTTGCAGGCCAATTGGGGGTGTTTCCAGAGCATTGGGCGCACTGGGATTGGCTTCGCGAGTCATTGGGGCTGGAAAAACAGGCGGTAGAACAAGAGTCCGACAAGCCAAGGGTGCTCAGTCTTTTTGCTTATACTGGCGCGACAACCCTGGCACTTGCTCTCTCGGGGTGCGATGTGACCCACGTGGACTCCTCGAAACCAACCGTCCAATGGGCTCGGGAAAACGCGGTCCGGTCCGGCTTACAGAACGCAAGCATTCGGTGGATCGTGGATGACGCAAGTGCTTTTGTGAAACGAGAACTGCGGAGAAAGCAGCAATACGATGCGATCATTCTGGATCCACCTACTTACGGTCATGGTTCCCAAGGGGATCGATGGCAGATACGCCGGGACTTGGTGCCGTTGCTGTCGAATTGCTGGCAACTTTTGTCTGAAAATCGGAAGGCGGTTTTGCTTTGCGGGCATTCGTCGCATATTAGCATTCGCGATATCAATCAGGTTTTGGTGGCCGATTATGGTCGAAAGGGGGTCGGCAAGTGCGAGGTATCGCAAGCGTTCTTGTTGGACTCGCACGA
Source organism: Planctomycetaceae bacterium (assembly GCA_027487485.1). Classification (GTDB taxonomy): domain Bacteria; phylum Planctomycetota; class Planctomycetia; order Pirellulales; family Pirellulaceae; genus JBKCUI01. Next base: position 85,592 of record JAIYDN010000059.1, read on the forward strand.
TCGCAAGTTGGATTGTGGTTTTTCGGCCAAGTACAGCTGGAAATAACCACTTTCGGACAGATGTGTTTTAGGCGCGGGGCTTGCCTTCGTGCGTTGCTAACTGGTCGCTGGGACGGTACCCGCCTTGCGACTTTTGGCGTACACTGCATCCGTCGGAAATTGCCTTTCCTAGGCGTTCTCGACCCTCAAATCTCGCAATCAAGGATGGCAAAAGTTGGCACGAAATGAACAGCTGATTCGGCAGCACAAGATAATCCAGATCTTGGAACGGCGACGCTACGGAGCCTCTCTCGAAGACCTTCGAAATTCGGTAGTGGAAGAATTAGGGTTGGGGACGTTGCATGTCCGAAGCATCCGCCGAGATATTGAAGCGTTGCAAGCCGCGGGGATGGGGATCGTCACGGAGGAAACGCAGAGCGGAAAAGTGTGGAAGATGAGCCGCGTCGAAAAGGGGCTCAACAAGATCACAATTACTTCAAGCGAGTTGATCGCGCTTTCCATGGGCCGGGACTTGTTGTTGCCTCTGGTGGGGACTCAGTTCTGGCAAGGCATCGAGGCGTTCTGGAATAAAGTTCGTGAACAGCTTCCGGCCGGCGTTTGGGACCACTATCAACGTTATCGCAGAACCTTGATCGTATTAGGCGTACCTGCCAAGACGTATGAAAAGCAGCAAGGGATCCTGAAGACCATCAACCGTTCGATTCAAGAGCACCGCAAGCTTGAAATCGAATACGAGTCCTTGGGCAAGCCTTTGTCGACGAGAGTCCTGGAACCCTACGGGCTGGCGATCTATCAATCGAGCATTTACGTGGTCGCGATCGAGTCGGGAAAAAACGAAGACGATGAACCACAAGACCGATTGCGCCATTGGAAGCTGGACCGATTTAGCAAGGCCACCGCACTGGACGCATGGTTCAAGGCTCATCAAGAAGTGGATCTGGAACATCACTTAGGCAAGAGCGTCGGAATTTTCAGCGGCGAAAATCCAGTCACTTATACAATTCGATTATCGGCGAACGCGGCCAGGTGGATCCAGGAAGAACCGTGGCACGCTCAGCAACAACTGGAATTTCAAAAAGACGGTTCGTGCCTTCTGAAGGTGTCGGCTTACCATCCCATGGAGATCATTCCCAACGTTTTGAAGCTAGGCAATGAAGCTCAGCTGCTGGAGCCGGCAGAAGGCCGCAAAGAAATTAAAAAGGTAATCCAACAGATGGCAAAAGATTATGCTTAATGAACCGCTGACGCTAGCCGCGATACGATCCAAACTGAACCGCGAGCGCTAGCCGCGATAAGTATTCCCCCCAGAAATATGCTTAACGCGGCTAGCGCCCGCGGCTCAGGCAGATAATAACGCGGCTAGCGCCCGCGGTTCAGGCAACAGCGTAAACGTCCGGCTTTACAACACATTCTCTTCATCATCACTTCACCAATCCGGCATCGACACCATGACCATCCATCAACCCGCATTCACCCGACCTATCGTTCAGATTTCGCTCGACTTAACCAACATCGATGAAGCGTTGGAAACAGCGGCGCTGGCCATGCGGGCTGGTGTTGACTGGCTGGAGGCAGGCACCCCTTTGATCTTGGCCGAGGGGCTGCACGGGATACGAGCGCTGCGAAAAGCTTTTCCGGGAGTGCCGATTGTGGCCGACTTGAAGACCATGGACGGGGGCTACTTGGAGGCGCAAATGATGGCCCAAGCCGGAGCGACTCATGTGGTGGTCATGGCCCGAGCTCATGAAGAAACCATTCGCTGCGTCGTCAAGGCGGGCAAAGATTTTGGCGTGCAAGTCATGGGCGACAACATGATCTGTCCCGATATGGTGGCGGGTGCAAAGTGGTTGGAAGATTTAGGTTGCGATTATGTGATCCATCATATTGGATACGATGAACGACGCGGGATAGCGGCTCGTGGGTTGCGTATGCCCAGCCCGTTGGATCAACTGCGTCAGGTTGTGGATGCCGTCAAAATACCTGTGCAAGCCGTGGGTGGGCTGTCGCTGGAACAAGCGATCCAGTGTCCAGAATACGGTGCACCGCTCGTGGTATTGGGTGCACCGTTGACGATCGACGCGGATGCGTTCAAGACGGCGACTGGCGATTTAGAAGCTTCGCTGCGCATGATCTGCGAGAAGATTCATGCCAGTCAGATACGGCAGCCCGGAAGCTGATTCCCGCGAGTCTCTGAGAGACTCGCCTAAGTGATTATGCCGAACTATTTGTGGTTACGTACTTGGTTTGGCTTGCTTGAATTACTTGGTCATGTTCTCAAGCATGTCGTTCATGCCAGGGAACAGTTCCGCCCCGCCGGTCAAATCCTTGAGGGCTCCGATGTGCAGTTCCTTGGCGGAGCGAATCGCTTGATTCATAGCGTCGCGAGTTAGTTGTTCGAGCAAGGACTTGCTTTCACCCGATGAAATCCCTTCGGACATGCTAACCGACTGAACCAAGCCCAAGCCATTCATTTCCACATTGACCGACATGCCATCGCGGGTTGCCGATCCGTAGACGCGGGCTGTTTCAAGTCTCGCATTGATGGCTTTCATTTGGGGCCCCAGTTGCGTTAGGTTCCGCATGGCGCCGGCGAGATTGGTTAGGTTTTTGAACATGTAGTTGGAGTGAGGTTCGTTGGAGTGAGGTACGTGCAGGCTATCGCACTTTGCGGATGAACAGTTTGAAATCGCGATCTATCTTAACAAGATCTTCCCCGAAGCATGCTTGAAATAATTCGATTCGCTCTTTGGAGGTGGATTGGCTGCCAGGACTTTTCAATTTCAGCTGCTTTAAGTAACTCACGAATTGCTTAGGTTTACTCTTGAGCAAAAAGTAAGTCAGCGCCCAAGATTCAGCGTAAGCATGCGTCAGGGTTTCGCCCGAGCGGAGGCGATTGTCGTTCAGCAGCAGTTGTTCGAGCGAATCTTCTGGGCGGTTGCGCAAGTACTTAGCAAAAACGTTGAGGTTGTGGCGGTTTACTTTGCCGGTCCCGCCCCAGCCGTTCGAGCTATTAGGGTCGGGGGACTCGAAGAACATCGCCAAGCCTTCGCTCAGCCATAGCGGGTTGTCGCCGAGCCTCACTTGCAGTCCGCTGTTGAAAGCGATTTGATGGCAAGCTTCGTGCACGATCGTCGCGACAGTTCTTTCCGCTTGCGGTCTCGATAGAATTTGGTTGATCAATTCCTCGCGTCCCACCTGGGCGTTGGGCGGAAGGATGCCTTCGATCCCAGTCAGATCATACGATGCCAGTCGGTTGTTAGCTTGGTGGTAGTAACCGCTGGTATTTTCGGCGCCATCGAATTCGCTGCTCGCGTGTTTTAGGTAAGCTTCTTTGTCATCGAACACCATCGCAACTAAAGGAAACCTTGGAGGCGACAGTTCGAAGCCTTTCTCCTTCCAAAACCGGTAAAAGCCCTTATACACTCCCTCGTAGAGGCTGGCGTTCCAGCGGGCGTAAGCGTCCGACGTGTTGTAGCAGACGACGAAATGGTCCGTGATGATAAATTTGGAACCCGGGGGCATCGCAAGCAACGTTTTTGCGGCGAGCTCCTTGCTAGTGGAGGGCACGAGAGTTTCGGTTGGCGGAAGCTCTTCTAGTCTTTGAAGATCGGCGGGAGGGACGGCCGTCAACACTCCGTCAGCATCGAGGAATAAATGTCCCTCGGTCGGGTTGCAGGAAACAAGCTCCCCTGTGACCACCTGGGGCTGCTTCTCAAGGTCGAAGGTAACGCGATACAAACGACCAATCAGGTTGCTGGCCTGGAAAGGGTTGGCAGGATCATTGGGGACGGAGGCATTGGGGATGGGCTCAACCGGCTTTTCTTGAGCGAAAACCGGGATGCTTAATTGATCAATAGCCAGAAAGGCGTGGATACAGAGCAAAGAACGCCAAAGCAAACGGTTTCGCGAAGGATTCGCCATGGAACCTGAAGCGAATCCAGCCATGCGGTCGGTTTTCAGGGTTTTTGTGGCCTCAGTCTTTGAGACCGCGCCATGATCGCCCCCGCATTTAGGAGAGGTCGTCGGATTCCGATTTTTTGCGACGGAAGACAGCCACAACGTCTTCCACTGGAACGACATAGAGCTGATTGTCCGGTTCAAAATCGACCGGAATTGCGTTTTTGGGATGGAACAAGATCTTGTCATATTGTCGGAGCGGAACCGCTTCATCTTGTTCTACCTGATGACTTATCGTGACAATCCAGCCGGTGATGGTTGGGATTTCTGCAGAGTCTGGAAGCGCGATCCCACCTTTAGTTTCCCTTTTTGGTTCATCTTTACGAACCAGAATCCGGGCTCCGACGGGCTCGATGTAGTCAAACTGTGGGGTTTTCTTTGCCATCAGCAAAGCATACGGCAAGCCAATAAATCGGCAAGTACATTTGCACTTGCATTAAGAGGCAAATTCGTCATACTGCTGGGCTTCCTTACAAATCAAATGGGCATCCGTATGCCCGCTAAACCTCGAATTTAATTAATAGCAGCGGAACGCAGCAGGCATGATTGAAACGATTGAAGTGGCCAAGCGAGATGTACTCGGCTCACGAGCCATGATAAAAATTCGCGAAAAAGGGCATATTCCGGCGATTTTGTACGGTCACGGCGAAGATAATGTTTGCCTGACTCTTCCGTTGGATACGGTCAATAACTTGATCAAGCACGGAACGAAACTGGTTTCGCTGACAGGTGGCGTTACGGATACGGCACTTTTGCGAGCAGTCCAGTGGAGCAGCATGGGTGATCGAATCATCCACGTTGACTTCGCCCGGGTTTCTCAGTCGGAAGACGTCGAAGTTACCATTCCAATCCATTTGCACGGGGAAGCCCCAGGTGCTCTTTCGGCAGCTGGACAGTTGCGATTCGTAACGCACGAAATCGTAATTCGGTGCCCAGCTTCGTCGATTCCCGAATATTTGGTCTGTGAAATTGGCTCTTTGCAATTGGGCCAGTCGATTCACGTTAGCGATATGAAGCTGCCCCCGGGCGCTACTTCGGTAACCCCTGCTGCCATTGTGATCGCTCAGGTTGCGGTTGCTGCTGGCGAAAGTGCGGTAGATCCGTTGGCTACTTCTTCGGAACCAGAACTGATTCGCAAAGAAAAAGCTTCTGAAGCCGGGGCGTAATGAATAATTTGGGTTCAATGGCTCGTCAAACCAATGCCTCCATGGCTTTGGTGGTTGGGTTAGGGAATCCTGGGTCCAAGTACGAACGGACCCGACACAACATTGGATTTGATTGCCTGAATGACCTTCATGCTAGGATGGGATCGCCCGCCTTGCAGACAAAGTTTGAAGGGCAGGTTGCAAAAGGTCGAATAGGTGAACGGGATGTTTGCTTGATTTGGCCACTCACTTTTATGAACTGCAGCGGGAGATGTGTCTCTCAGTTTGCTCGGTTTTACAAAGTGGAAGTAGAAAATATTTTGGTGATTTGCGATGACTTGAGCCTGCCGCTTGGTAAACTCAGAATTCGAAAATCAGGTTCAAGCGGGGGCCAGAAAGGGCTTAACGACATCATTCAGTCACTTGGGACACAAGACGTTCCACGATTGAGGATCGGAATCGATGCGACACCAGAACATTGGGAAACCGCCGATTACGTGTTAAGCAAGTTCTCCTCGTCCGAACGAGCAGTTGTGGAGCAGGGACTTTCCTTTGCGGGAGAGGCCGTCTTCACCTGGTTGAAGGAAGGGGTTGATGCCGCGATGAACAAGTTCAATCGCGAGTCAAAACCTCCCAAGATCAGCTAAGTGAAATCAGTCGAGTTTAGGTTCAAAAAGAAGTATTGGGATCAGTTTCCAGGAGTTTTAAGTTGGTTACCGGAATTTACGAGTGCTTGTTCCTCTTTGACAGCAACCATTACGCTCGCGATCCAGGTGGAGTTTCGGGCGCCGCACAAAATATGATCACCGACATGGGTGGCGAAATTTTGGTTAGCCGTCTGTGGGCTGAGCAACGTCTTGCGTACCAAATCAAGGGACATCAAAAGGGAACGTACTGGCTGACCTATTTCAAGCTGGATACCGCCAAGTTGAAAGAACTGAATCGGGCGTATCAACTGAACGAAAGCCTGCTTCGATTCATGTTCACCCGCGTTGACGCCCGGTTGATCGATGCATTGGTAGCACATGCTCAAGAAAAAGTAGTTGTGCCAATCGATGTTCTCGAAAAGGTGGCTGTCGGAGCTGTCGATGACGAAGAAGAAATCGAAGCCGACGAAGAATAGGATGGCTGTCAATGCGACCACAACTTGGTCGCGTTTTTTTCAGTTGTTGTAATTTTGAGCGAGGTACATCATGGCTAGCTACAATCGAGTGATTTTGCTCGGGAACCTAGTTCGAGATATCGAACTTCGATACACCAACAGCCGCATGGCTGTTTGTCAAAATGCGATCGCAGTCAATGACAGAAGAAAAAACGCAAGCGGCGAATGGATCGATGAGACCTCGTTCGTCGAAGTCACTTTTTTCGGTCGAACAGCAGAAGTAGTTAGCGAGTATCTGAGCAAGGGGTCGCCGATTTTCGTCGAAGGCCGGCTTAAGCAAGATACTTGGGAGAAAGATGGACAAAAGCGAAGCAAACTCTATGTGATCGTTGATCGCATGCAGTTGCTGGGCGGGAAAAGCGATGGCAAGGGCGGGTCCGGTTCCGGTGGCGAGTCAAGAACTCGACCGTCTGCACCAGCCGCGTCCAACAATTCCAGATTCGTCGATTCGGCTCATGATGGCCCAGGACCAATGCACCAAGCCAACTCCGACATGCACGTGTCCGAAGTAGGCGATGATATTTACGTAAATGAAGACATGCCGTTTTAAATAGTCCGGTACAAGCCCGGCCTGTGGTAGCGGTTCAGAATTATCCAGCAGATATGACTTTTTTCGGATCAGAGTTCTAAGAAAATGGCAGTTGCAAAAAAGAAGCGAGTTCCCCAATTTCCACGTCTTCCTAAAGGACCTAATGGCGGCATCCAATTGATGCTGATCCAAGGGGTGGAGCATCTCGGTAAGTCTGGCGACGTTGTGGAAGTGAAGCCAGGGTTCGCCAATAACTACCTATTGCCCGAAGGCCTAGCGATCGTTGCAACCGATCACCACAAGCGAATGGTTGAAAAGCACCGTTCCAAGCTGCAAGAACTCGAAAAGCAACGGCTTGTTGGCCTCCGCGGCCTCGCCGATCAAATCTCGAAACAATCGATCAACGTCGAAGCGAACGCAAACGACGAAGGTCACTTGTACGGTAGCGTTGGCGCAGCTGAAATCATTTCCGCCTTGAAGGCAAATGGATTCACCGTCAGCGCCGATCAAGTCAAACTAGAAGGTGTGCTCAAGGAGCTTGGACTTTACACTGTCAAGATCCAGCTGCATCAAGACATTGTGACCGAACTGAAGGTGTGGGTCGTTCCGACCGCTGCACACTAAAACTGTATGCTGCCTAGAGAAGAATTCGTAGAACAAGCTTATCTATTTCGAATTCTTTCGGAACGCATCCATCAAGATATCACGCTCCAAGATCTCTTGGAGCAGTGTCGCTTTGAAGTGCTGGCAACCACCAAATTGCCTCTCGCTATCGGTTTTCTTTTGACCGAATTGAAACATTCCGGAATCATGGCCCCCGGAATGAAGCGACTCCAGCACTACTTCACCCCGTTCCAGACGTTTGTGATTGAGCAGTCCGAACAAGACGTTGGGCAGTTCGATTTCCAGTCCGCTCTGAGAGTCCTTCGGTTCGAGGCCGAATACAGAGCCAACACGGATAGCATGCAAGGCATGTTCTTTTATCAGTTCGAAGTACTCTGCCGGAATCGATTGAACTACGATCGCGGGCTCAAGGCGATGAGCCTAGATCCGATTTACTCCAAGGATTGGCATGACTGGTTATTGATCGTTCGCAAGCAGTTAGGGATCGTGGATATTGCTGATTTGATCTACGGTAGGAGCGAGGATTTCGTGGCCTACCGCAAGCGGCATCTCGGTGAGGACGCCGAAGCGGACTATCCGATTTTGTTTGGTGAACGCGAGGGGAAAATTGCGTTCGCAAACCGACGCAAGGAGCCGCTGTTCTTGTTCGCGGCCATGCAGCGTCACCTGGGTTATCCGGCAGTCCCAAGGCGTGAGGTGCGTGATACAGCGATCGAAATGATACCGCAAATGCACCGTCGATTAGAACGATTGGAGGCACGGCTCAAGTTCATGGAAGACGAACAGCGGCAGGGAATCGATATCACCAAATTCTATTCGGCCAATAAACCGGTTCCGATTGATTTGGATGAGATTCTTTGATGGATAAAAGCACGTAGAAGCGTCTCTCCGCGACGCGTTTCGGAATATGTCTCAACGAGATGCCGGTCAATTACTAAAACACAGAGGCACAGAGATCACAGAGGATACCAGAGTCTATGCGTGTCTTTTCTCTGCGTTCTCCGCGTCTCTGCGTTTCCGATAGCGGTTGGCATCTGATAAGAGCTCTATCCAGCTAGTACGCCTGCGGCTGACTGTTAAACAGGGATGCCGCAGAATGGCACTCAAACAATAGCAGGTTCGCGTCGACACAGCTCCCAGCAGCAAACTAAGTTACCGCCAACGTGGCTGGCACCGTTTGGCCGGGCACCGTTTGGCCGATTGCTTCTGCACCTTGATTGCTTTCTTCGAATAGCTCAATCCCCAAGGGGGCGATTGGTTTCCATTCGGCACCGCATGATTCACATTTCTCTCTCTCGATCCGTCGATTGCGATTGCATGCCGGACACTTCTTATAGAAGACACGCGGATAAATCGAGAGAACTAAAAACCATGTTCCGAGACCAATCAGAATTCCCCCGGCGCACCAACTTGCAACTTGCCTTGCCGATAGCCCGCGCCAACGCGCTGCGAGTATCGCAAGTATCCCAGAAAATATCGCTTGAGCAACGATGAACCCGAGATAGCCAAATCCGTCGTGCATCGGGTTACCTAGAAGATAGGTTGCGGTTCCAATAGCCCCCAGGAGAACCGGTGGCACCAAGCACGATGGAATGAAGATTTCTCGCTTCATGGCCTCGATGTTTGCCGTCGACAAGGATTGTGGGATCGACGTGGTGTAGTGCCGGATCTCTTTTTGAATCGAACGAGCGACTTCCACTTTTGATTTCACATAACTTCTTTCGTAATAACTAATCGCGATCGTCCAATTATCGGGGTCACGGTAGTCGAATTGGACATCCCCGCTCTTCAGTTTGACTCCAAAGTCCGTAGGGAGCGTCAGTGTTGTGATTCGTTCGCTTATTTGAAACGGACCATTCAACGCTTGACCCTCGCATCGGAACACCGAGATCGAGCTTCCGTCCCAGATGGCGAGATTACTCGAGTCAGAAGCTCCGCGTGCAGTATTCAGGTAGGAATAGGCGAGAACGCTCTTGTCCAGAAGGCGACTGATTTTTGATTTATCTAAATCGACGTGGTAAATCCCGTCGGTGGCCACGATCGTAAAGGAGCCTGCCCCCAACGGAATTCTTGTGCCGTTCGGCTGCTTGTAAGAGCTAGCCAAGCCAGTCAGTACAGGAGGGTAGTTATATGTGAACGTTAATAATCTTGGAATTTGTTCAAATGGAACTTGCTGCACTCCTGCGTCGCCCACTGTTTCTTTTCCAACTACCGCAATCAATCGACTTCGTTGCAAAGCATCCTGTTGATAGACATACAGAAGGCCTCGAAAACCCATTACATTTAGAGGATGGCCGTCTGACGATGTACAGCTCCCTACATAGAGCATGTCCCAATAGTTTTCGGAAAAGTACCACGGATAACTAAAACTGAGCCCAGGCACGAGTTCCGCTACATCAGGCTTTGAATCAACATCTTCGTTCGACTCGGATATGGGAAACTTCACTTCCGAAAGTTGTTGACCATAACCATTCTTAACGACCGTGCGTGATTCAACTAACCAGGGCAACCCTTTGTTCGTGAATTGCACAGAGTGATACGCAACCGAGTAAGAATTTGTCATGGAAGCGGAAAACGCGGTAACGAGAAGAATAGCTACCAACACTGCTGCTATCATCATGAACTTTTCGTAAATCGAGATGTTTGGAGTTCGCGATGGTGCTGGTTGGCTTGGCCCACGAAGAAATATCGATCGACTTGCAGCTACCAGCAGCAACATGCCAAGAATGCCAAGCAGAAACCCAATGGCACTGGCACCCGGCTGATTATGCAATGACAAGATTGAGACAGCCGCAAAGGATATTGCCAGGGAGGCCAATAGCGGGAAGAGACGGGAACCGTACCAACGACATGGACGACACGCCACCGCAATCGCGCCGAAGTAAAACGAAAAAGAAAACAAGACCGTAATGACCGAAGGAACAACTTGGATCGGATTCACCGGCGCCGAGTTGGGACCGATCACCGCGAAAAAAACGGCGAGTGCCCCTAGGGGGGCCAACATGGCGATCAAATAGACCGCAAGGTTCACGAGGGCGCGAATCACGAAAATTCGATGGAGCGAGAGCCCTCGTTGGACGAGAAACCCACGTGCGGATCCCCATGTTTCTGGCAAGTAGTTGGCGAGCCCTAGAAAGGTCGCAAATATTGCCGACACGAACCATGTTAGCGTGAAAAGGGACTCGGAACGCACAGCGAAGAAATTCGGCGATTGCGTTGCAATCTGATACCAAATCAACGCTACCAGCAGTACCAGGCCGATTGGTAGCCAGCGGATGGAATCCTTGATTTCTTTTCGAACCCATGCGTTCATGTTAGATCTTTCCTGGTTTTCGAAGGCTTGAATTGGTTGCGAACATAGTCTCTGTCTTGGGCGAACGGCATTTAAAGTTATCCTTGTAGGTTGGGACTCCAGTCCCGACCTTGGTAATCAAGGAACGGGCCTGGAGACCCGTCCTACGGGGCGTTGTCTATCTACTATCCATCAAATCGACATTAACGAAGCAGCGCTGCGGTTCCGTGACATGTAGGCCATCACCCCTTCATCGAAGGTGGATTCTTCCTGGCGGACCGTATTCCCGCCAAGCCGGTGCAGCTCCTGTTGAGTCATCTCGTCAGCGTCCACGATAACAAAGCTCGCGTTCCGTCCCACTTGTCGTCGCGACACCAGCCTCGCAATCTGGACGCGATCTAGCGGTTCGGAACACTCGCAGGTCCAGACCGAGAGTCGTGAAACAAAATGGGGTAGGCTACTATCCACAACGATGCGTCCTTCGGTCATGATCATCACGCGATCCGTGACACGTTCGATATCGTCGAGCATGTGGCTACTGAGAAGGACGGTGCGATCACCTGGTTCCATAAAGCTCAAGATGGTTTCGTTGAGCGCCCGACGCGAAACAGGATCCAGCCCCAGCGATGGATCGTCCAGGATGAGCAACTCCGGCTGGCTGCTTAACGTTAACGCGATCGAAATGCCTGCGCGTTGCCCACGGCTTAAGTTGCGGATCCGTTCATGCGGGCTTATTCCGAATCGCTGTAGAGTCGTTTGAAAAAGAAGCGAATCCCACTTGGGAAAGCAATCGGCTTGAAGCGTTTCTGCCGCTCGGACGGTCATCCCCGAATACAAAAAGTGCCCTTCGATGGTGTACCCAATTCGAGATCGTTCGTTGGGGCCAAGGCTCGTGCTCTCAACACCAAGAAGCGAACACGAGCCCCTTGTCGGTTCTAACATGCCCATCAACATTTTGATAATGGTGGATTTGCCAGCCCCATTCAGCCCCAGCAACCCAACCACGGATCCCACAGGGATAGTAAAGTTCACCTGCTGAACAACGGGTTTGGTTCCGAAGTACCGAGTTAAATTTTTTGCTTCGATCGCTAACTTCGACATGTTTCTTCCCTTGTTTTGGCAACGTTACTCAGGTGCAACACTTAGCTTTTGGGTGAAAAGTTCTTTCACTCGGTCCAGCACTTCGGACGCTGAGAAATCGAGAGCCACCGATTGGCTGATCAGCAAATCGATTGTCTCATCGAGGCGACGAAGGCGTTCGGTTTTGGTAAAAACTTGACGACGCTTGTTAATGAAATAGCCACGCCCAGGTTGGTTTTCCAACACACCAGACGCAACCAGATCGCTATAGGCCTTGGCAACCGTATTCGGGTTGATCACCAAATCGCGTGCAAGCTGCCGAACACTAGGCACGGAATCGCCAATCTTTAAATCACCGGTCGCAACCGCTCGGCCAATCTGGTCCGCAATCTGTCGGAAAATTGGAACATTACTACCTGCCACAATTCGATATCGCATTTGACACCTCCTGTACTAACTGTACTGCGTTGAATAGTACAGATGTGCGATGCCATGTCAAGAGCCATGTAGTGGATTTATCTGGCATCGCTCAATTTTGCTTCATTGTCGAGCAGTTGTCCTCAACTGCTCAGAACTGCCAAACCGGCTCACTTCTCGATTTCAGTGCCTAGAACACGACGTTTCCATCGTGTTTTCTGGAACTCCATCGGCGGAAAGTGCCTTCATGAGGGAACTTGAGATGGGGAATTGTTGCAAGCTCCATGAACAGTTGAGGACAACTGTTCTACATTGTCGAGCAGTTGTCCTCAACTGCTTAGAACTGCCAAACAGGCCCACTTCTCGATTTCAAAGCCTAGAATACGACGTTTCCATCGTGTTTTCTGGAACTCCATCTGGCCGATAGTGCCTTCATGAGGGAACTTGAGATGGGGGTTCGTTGCAAGCTCCATGAACAGTTGAGGACAACTGTTCTACATTGTCGAGCAGTTGTCCTCAGCTGCTCAGCACTGGCTGATTGGATCATGCAAGCGTGCGCTTTTGAAACTCGACTAACTCGCGATAATCTTCGTCAGGTAGTTGGAAATCCAGCGCATTGCGAAGCTCATGAACCTGAGTCGGATTGCGAAAGCCGACAATCGCGCCGGTGACGGCCGGATGTCGCAACGTGAATGCGATGGCGATCTCGCCCGCTTTCTTGCCGTACCGATCGCCAACTTGCTGCAGTTTTTCGGCGATAAGAAGATTCTTGTTAAGCGACGGTTCTTGAAAGTACGAACTGCGATGTCGCCAGTCATCTGCTGCTAAACTCGCGAGCCTTTCACGCGACATGGAGCCGCTCAGGAGTCCAGAACCCATGGGCGAGTACACAATCACACCGATCTTTTCTTGAAGAGCATACGGCAAAATCGATTCTTCGACTTCAGGGCGAATCATTGAATAGGGTGGTTGCAAAGAAGTAATCGGTCCGATGGCTTGAAGACGTGCCATTTGGGCCGCATTGAAGTTCGACACTCCAGCCCACCGGATTTTTCCTTCACGTTTCAGATCCAGCAATGTCGCCCAACCTTTTTCAATATCCTCGTCCGGCTCGGGCCAATGGATTTGATAAAGATCGATCGTGTCAACATTCAGTCGACGCAAACTGTCCTCGCATTCTTGACGAATCGATTCGGGTTCCAGCGACTTTACAATCTGGCGATCGGAATTCCAAGTCCGTTCGCACTTGGTAAACACGTAGGGCCTGCTACCGCTGTACGTGGACAGGGCCTTTGCAACGACCTCTTCCGAATGCCCAAGTCCATACACGGCGGCAGTGTCGATCCAATTGATTCCTGAGTCTAAGGCTGCATGGATCGCATCGATCGAAGCTTGGTCGTCTTGGTAGCTCCAAGAGAAAGCCCAACCAGCTCCCCCCATGGCCCAGGCTCCGATCCCGATCGAAGTGATTTGTAGGTCTGAATTTCCGAGTTGTTGAATCTGCATACGTGCTTCCTAAGGAAAGGCATGTCAACCGCGCCTTTCGTTTTCGTTATTGTTAACTATCGTCTGGCTACGTCTAAGAGAAATCAATTCGTTGGGTCGGTTAATCCTAACAGCTTTTTGATTTCATCTTCAAGGGCCTTGGCATTTTGCGGGCCGGAGCCTACTTTGATCATTCGGATCACCCCTTGCTGGTCCAATAGGACAGCCTGAGGAATACCCTGAACTGCAAGCTGCTTATTGTAATTGCTGCCTTTGGGGGTCAGGACAAATCCATGCGTGAGTTCGTGATGGTTCCGAAAGGATTCAAGCATTTCAAGCTCTTGCTCGTGCGAAACATCCTCACCTCGTACTGCTCGTTTTTTCCCTTCGTCCCACACGAAGCCTTGATCGGACGTTATTCCAAGGATTACGAAACCTTTGTCGCCGTACGTGTGGCTCCATTCTTTCAAGTGAGGGAAAGTAGCGATACAAGGACCGCACCATACGGCCCAGAAGTCGAGTAAAACAACTTTGCCTCGAAGCTTGGCTAAGGTTGTGGGTTCCATGCCCACAAACGATTGAGCTTCATACTCGGGAGCCTCCGTTCCGACCAATCGAACGCGCGCTAATGATGCTTCCAGGGATGAAGACATGCGGTTGACGTTTTTGCTGAGATAATCCAGTTGCTTGATTTCGGACTCATCACTCGGGGGTGGAAACGCTTCGATCCTGGCGGATAGTTCTTTCGCCATTTCCATACTCCGTTCTGGATCGGAGTAGGTCAGTGCGGAGATTTGTGCTGAACGAAGAGACACATAAGCGGACAAGTCGATCAATGAATCCGGTTGCGCTTCTAGATTTTTCATGACGAGATCTTCGGCGCGTTTCTGATACTGAGCCACATCTGTTGCTGCAATGTCTCGAAATAGGCTGGAGAAGATATTGGTTGATCGAACAAGGTCGTTCAAATCACTTGTTCCTGAAGCCATTCGCGAATGAACATCTTCGATCGAGCCTTGCATCAATTTCAAAGCTTCTTCAGGCTGCTTCAATTGAAGCAAGCTTCGGGCCATCCTTGTTTCCAGTTCTCTCCGTGAGCTCAAAAGGCTATCTCCCTGCGCAGAGATTGCATTCAGCGTTTTGGTCATCAGATCCAGAGCTTCTGGACCTCGGTCTTGTTGAATCAACACCATACTCAACAAATCGGTTGCTTGCACCAAGTCGCGTGCGGCTGCAGTGGAGATGGATGAAGAGCCAAGATAGTATTCCACCAAACCGATCAAGCGTTTTTCTGCCGCTTCTGGCGCTGCTTGCATGGTACGATTAGCAAGTTGCAAACTGAGCGAAAGGAGCTTGGGGGAATTGGGGGATTCCTTGAGGCCAGCATCTAACATGGCCCCCGCTTCGTTCCAGTTCGCAGCTTGGACCAACGAATTATACTCACCATAGGCAAAGCTATCCTCGGGCTTGTTATTAGATGCTTGGTCTTGTGCTGAGACCGTCAGGGCAAATAAAGCAAATAGAAGTAATGCAAAGCGACTCAAGCGGTTCATGAGATCTCTCCTCAAGATAATGGAAATGGAAGGCTGCATTGGCCTTGCCGGCAATCACGAGTCCATTGTAACAAACGAATTGAGCCCAAGGTGCCTTAGATACGATGTGAGCGATGTTTACTTCTCGGAAACCTTGCGGACCGAAAACCTGCTGGCCATAGTCTTTCAGTATTGAAAGGGGGAGAATAAGAGATCAACGATGCAAGCAGATACTTGGAATCTTGAACGCGACGGCTTTTGCATGCTTCCACAAGCTATAGAACAGGATGTTGTCCAAAGACTCTTGTTGGTTTTTGAAGAAGCGTTCGAAGATCCTTCGGAATCCGTGCGCGCCCGTTCAAGTTATGGTCACGTTTACGCCGCAAGAAATTTGATTGATTCGATTCCTGACGTTTCGACCGTTTGGCAAGCCGATCCCATGCTTGCGTTTCTTCAAAATGTACTTGGTGAAGACTTAGGATTGGTGCGGGCCTTATTCTTCGACAAACCACCGGAACGGTCTTGGAGCTTGCCATGGCACAAAGACACCTCGATTGCCGTCAAGGACAATTCGGGCAAGTCGCAATCCTTTTCGAGACCAACAATCAAAGCGGGCGTCCCCCATGTGATAGCAAGTGATGAAATTTTGCATCAGATGTTGACCTTGCGGATTCATCTTGATGAAGTAACGGATGAAAATGGCCCGCTTCGTGTCATTCCTGGTTCGCATGTTTCAAGCGACAGTAATGGCGTTGGGTTGGATCATGCGTCAACCATATATGCCGCTGCGGGAGACATTTTAGCAATGCGGCCGTTGATCAGTCATGCCAGCAGCGCTTCGTTCGAAGGAACATTTCGACATCGACGAATCTTGCATCTCGAATTTGCCACAATGGAAGCGCTGCCAGAAGGTTTTCAATGGCATGACTTTGTTCGTCCGGATCGACATGAGGTCGTTCGTAGCTGTTAACAGTATTACAGCATTTGGCCAACGAAGCATCGCTGAAAAATGTTTTCCATTTCTCGTGTAAGTCGTTCGCAATTGCAAACAGAACTATCGCGGAGGCGTTCACGCATCGTGCTTCGCAACGTGCTCAGACGAGACCAAGATTCCTTGTGCGTTGCCCAGCTGACGGCTTGTTCCACATAGGCAGAGCAATCGTCTGCGACAAAATCGGACAGATGGCACTCGCGTAAAAGAGATTGGCTGGTCCTGGCTGCCCACCGATCACCGTTTTTGGTTAACACGGGTACTCCTTGCCAAATTGCCTCCATCGTGGTTGTGCCGCCGTTGTAGGGGAAAGCATCCAATGCCAAGTCGATTTGATCATAATACTTCAGGAACGAATCGTGATCCGTTGGAGGAAGGAATCGCAACTGTTCAGCACTGGCGCCACGCGTTTTGAATTGCTCTTGGACATACGAACGATTGTGAGGGGATTTCAAATCCGAATTTGCCAAAAGCAAACTGGCTTCGGGGCTCCGTTTCAGGATCTCAGCCCAAGCATCGAGAACGGGAGGGGTAAGTTTGTACTGGGAAACCAAGCTTCCAAAAGTGAAACGGCCAGTTGCTAAGCAGGGAAGTGGCGCCACGTGTGGAACCGGGTAATCCACTTGAAACGTGAGATAACTACAAGGTAAACGCAGGACTCGTTCCGTGTAAAATGGTTCCTCTTCGGGTAGCACAACGTGTGCATCGCCAACAATGTAATCGAAAGCTGGGAAACCAGATGTTGCGAACATATTGAACCACGCGATGGTGACCGGAGCAACTTTGCGCAGAAAGAAACTCATTCGCTGTTGATAGCTAAAGGCACTCAAGTCCACAAGAATGTCTATTTCTCTCGCTTGAATCAACGCACCAAGCTGGGCGTCGCTTAGCTGGCTTACGTCAGTGACCGTATCGCTTGAGTCGGGTAGGTATCCTGGGAACGTCGATTCAAACTTTTTGTCGCTAAACAAGTCAATTCGAAACGCTTTACGGTCATGGCGATTGATCAATCCCCAGACCGGTTTCATGTAATTCCGACCACCAAAGTGGGCTGACAAATAGGCGACGTGAATAGGCCTGCCATTTTCTCTTGGTCGGGCTTCGAAGGGGTGAATGCGACTTGGTAAAGTTGGTTGCAAGTGAGCAAGTCGATTGGCCCAATCGCGACGAGCAGCCAGAATATCTGCATGGGTGGACATAGGGGCGTTGGGAACCAGGTTCGCAATTCCCTTCCATGGATGCAGCTCATTCGTATGCCTGGCCGCCTGGCGAAGGGATTCGAGCGATCGATCCACGTCTCCCAAAGTGAACAACGCCTTCGCTAGATTGTGGTGCGTCGCTGCATTACTGGCATCTAGTTCAATCGCGTTTTCAAAAGCCCCAATCGCCTGTGCAAACTCGCCAATGAGCGAGAGAAGATCGCCAATCTTGTTCCAAATGGCAGCGTTCTCTTCCCCTAGCCCAATGATCGCATCATAGGCACGCAAGGCATCGATGTTTCGGCCCTCAGCTGCAGCCGTGTCACCAGATCGTTCCAGCGATCGTGCTTTGGCCTGGATGGACGGTTGATCCGAGCCAGATGCTGGGGTTGGGCGCGAAGAAGACGTCGCTGGTTTCTTGGAACGCTTTCTTCGCGAATTCAAAATGGGTTCCGTTTAAGTTGTTTGAGAATCATCGGTTTATTTTTGATTCCGACATTGTATTCGGCAAGAGTTACTAATCCAATGGTCGTTTCGATGTCTAACGATCACAATGTCTTGAGCGAAATAGCAATGCGACGCCTACGCTCCGATGCATCGCTATCTTACAATCTAGCTACCGTGTTCTCCCCGTTCGGTAGCGAGGTTTTGGCCCACCGCTCGACTTCACAGGTAACCGCTTGTAGAGCCCACTCGGTCCAGCTTTGCAACGTTTACCATTTTAACTTCGGTCGCAATTCAAGATGATTCTATCGGATAACCAATTGTTTAACTTTCTCAGAGGCTCGTTGGGAAAAGGAATCCAGATGGCGAAAGTGGGCGTCGCGATTTGTTTGGCAATGATTGCCATGGGGGTCTGTTCGGTAAATACAAACGCTCAGTTTTTGGAGCAAGAGCTTTTAAAGACCGATTCACAAATGCTAGGTGAACTTGCTCAGCGCGATGGCGATGCGGCTCGAGGCGCGGTCGTGTTTTTTCAACAGTCGATGGCCTGTTCCAAATGCCATTCGGTGAGTGATGGCGTTGCTTCGAATCTAGGCCCAAGCCTCGTTAACACCAAAGAACCACTTGCCAATTCCCAGATCGTTGAAGCGATTCTCGAACCCTCCAAGGCAATTCGAAAGGGCTTTGAAACAGCGAGCGTCTTGACGACGGAGGGGGAAACGGTCACCGGACTGCTAGTCGAAAAGACGGACTCGCAAATCGTTCTGCGCGATGCAACCAACCAATTGGTGGCGATACCTATCAGCGATGTCGATCAATACACGAATCGCTCGCAATCCATGATGCCTGCGGGCCAAATGAATCAACTCACCAGCCGTCAGCAGTTCTTCGATCTGGTCAAATACCTGATCGAAATTCGTGATGGTGGACCAAAACGCGCCAAGGAGCTACAACCTTCCGATGCCATGCTTGCGATGAAGTTGCCTGAATACGAAGCGAGAATCGACCATGCGGGCTTCGTCAGGGAATGGGGGCCGGAATCGTTAGCAAGAGGCGAAGCCATTTACCGGCGAGTGTGCGGCAATTGTCACGGAACGAAAGAGGAACTGGGATCTCTTCCTACCGCATTGAGATTCGCGGAAGGGAAATTTAAGAACGGTAGCGACCCTTTGTCGATGTACCGTACCCTGACTCGGGGATTCGGTTTCATGCCCGCCCAAAGTTGGATGGTGCCTTCGCAAAAGTACGATGTCATTCACTACATTCGCGAAACCTTCCTTCGCCCCTTCAACGCTTCGCAATTGTTACCGATCGACGCCAGTTACCTTGCTGGCTTACCGCCTGGCGATACACGAGGCCCTGAGCCTAGTACCATTGAAGCTTGGAGCGCGATGGACTACGGCGCCAGCCTGACGCATTGCTACGAAACCCCAGGGGATGCATTGAACATTGCTTACAAAGGCACCGCTGTTCGGCTTGATTCGGGCGCTGGTGGGGTATCGCGAGGCCAAAATTGGATGATCTTCGATTCAGACACCCTTCGTGTCTCCACTGCTTGGTACGCGTCCGAAGGGCAAGATAAATCTCGATTTATTGACTGGCGCGACATTCAAATGAATGGGGAGCATCAAGTTCATCCCCGAGTCAGCGGCCATGTTGTGCTTGCGAACGGAAATGGACCGGGCTGGGCAAATCCTGGCACCGGCTCGTTCGCCGATGATCAGCGCATCGAAGGACGCGATCATCGCAGGTATGGGCCTCTTCCAAAAAACTGGGGTAACTACCTAGGCCAGTATCATCATGGTTCCAAGGTGGTCTTCGCTTACACTCTAGGCAATACCAAAGTTTTGGAATCGCCCGCCTGCCTATCGAACGTCTCGGATGAGACCCCTCCCGCATTTTTGCGAACGTTGAACATTGGCCCTCGTGATCAAGACCTTATTCTTCAAGTTGCCGACACTACGACTGATGACACGCTGGTATCGCTGGGTAATTCGAAGACTCCCTTCGCCATCGCAACCAAGGACCTTCATGCAGGCGTACTGCCTACAACCCTGCAGGTCTCTTGGACACTCGATGAAGGTAACCTTCGCCTGCGCATTCCCGCTGGAAGTGAACCGCTTCAATTTTGTCTCTGGGTTGCCGAGAATCGGAATCAAGAATCGCCGGAATTGACTCAATTGGCGAATCAATTCGCTGCGGGATTAATCGACCATGGATTCGACCTATCGCAGCTGACTCAAGGTGGACCAGCTCAATGGCCTCAGATTCTCGAGAGCACGATCGCGACGTCCTTTGACAAAGGGCCCTTCGCAGTCGATGTGCTGAACGCTCCCGATTCGAACCCTTGGTTAGCCCAAATGAGGTTCACCGGCTTGGACTTCTTTGCAGATGGAAGCATGGCAGTCTGCACTTGGGATGGAGACGTTTGGCGAGTTCGAATCGCGGATCAAGAAAACCGTCTTCAATGGCAACGCATTGCTTCCGGCCTGTTTCAACCACTCGGACTGAAAATCATTAACGAAAAGATCCACCTGACCTGTCGTGACCAGCTAGCCGTGCTGCATGATTTGAATGGCGATGGTGAAACCGACTTCTACCAGTGCCTGAACAACGACCATCAAGTTACAGAGCATTTTCATGAATTTGCTATGGGCTTGCAGGTCGACGATCAAGGTAACTTTTATTATGCCAAGTCGGGACGCCACGCTCTCGAGGCCGTCGTCCCTCAGCATGGTACGCTTCTTCGAGTCAGCCCAGATGGTTCGAGCACGGATATCCTTGCAACAGGCTTTCGTGCAGCCAATGGCGTTTGTCTCAATCCCGACGGTTCTTTCTTGGTCACGGATCAAGAGGGTTTTTGGAATCCTAAGAATCGAATCAACTGGGTCACATTGAATCCATCTGGGAAACCCAATTTCTATGGCAATATGTTTGGGTACCACGATGTTACCGACAGTTCAGATGCTGCCATGGAACCGCCATTATGCTGGATCACCAACGCCTTCGATCGATCGCCAGCAGAATTGCTTTGGGTCAACAGCCCAAAATGGAAAACACTCAACGGTAGCCTGCTCAATCTTTCGTACGGCTACGGAAAAGTGTTTTCGGTGCTCCAAGAACAAGTCAACGGAGCCCGGCAAGGTGGCATGATTCAGCTACCGATCCCCAACTTTCCAACGGGAGTCATGCGTGGCCGTTTTCGACCTCAAGACCAAGAATTGTACCTGTGTGGTATGTTTGCTTGGGCAGGCGACGCAACCGCCCCGGGTGGTTTTTACCGACTTCGTGTAACGGAGCAACCAGTTGTCCTACCAATCGAATTGCATGCCAAAAAAGGAGGCTTGCAATTGGTATTCTCAGAGCCCATCGACCCCAAGTCGGTCACCGAAGATCGCATCGCAATCAAAACTTGGTCACTCAAAAGATCCAAACGCTATGGATCGGATCACCATAACGAAAAACAACTAACCATTCGATCGATACGAGTGTCTGCGGATGGCAAACGTATCGATATCGATCTGCCGAAGCTGAAACCCACGTGGTGCATGGAGATTCAATATGAATTTCAAACGCTCGCGGGTGATAAGGCTGAAGGGGTGATCCATAACACCATCCACGTATTAGATGGTTCGTAAGCTGGCCTCGTAGCCTCGTCCACTACTAAACTCGTAGTGGATCTGGCTACAGATCCCTGAACAACGACTACGCTAATCCAAATGCAGGGCCTCGTAGCCTCGTCCACTACAGGATCGCGGGCCTCGTAGCCTCGTCCACTACCAAACTCGTAGTGGATCTGGCTACAGATCCCTGAACAACGACTACGCTAATCCAAATGCAGGGCCTCGTAGCCTCGTCCACTACAGAATCGCAGGGCCTCGTAGCCTCGTCCACTACAGGATCGCGGGCCTCGTAGCCTCGTCCACTACCAGAGCGATGCTTTCAGAGAACCTTGTTCGATCAGTTTGCGTTCAAGCGTCAATCTTGGCACACCCAATTGAGCAGCAAAAGAAGCCACTTCTTGCAACGCCGTGTCAGCTTGAACCTGAGCATCGCCCAGTTGCGACTTTCGCAGAACAGCTCGTATCAGCAAGTTCTTAGGCGTATGCTCCGTCTCAATGAACTCCAGCAATTGAGTTTGATAACCCACGGCGGAGAGAAGCGAGGTTCGTAACGAATCCGTCGCCATCGATGCGAACCGCTCTCGGATGATTCCGAAATTGGTTAGCGGGGGCAAGGCTGTTTCCTGAAGATGACTATGCAGTTCGTGCTGACAGCACGGGACCGCCAGAATAACGCTGGCGTTCCATAGAACTGCTTGCGCTAACGCAAAGTCAGTCGCCGTATCGCAAGCGTGCAACGATATCACAACGTCGACGTCTTGCTCTGGCTTGTAGCCCGCGATGTCACCCACCTCAAAGGTCAGATTGCTCAGGGCCAATCGGTCCACAATTCGATTGCAAGTTTCGACGACATCGGCTCGGCGATCTAAACCGACGATGTGACAACTGCGTTGAAGGACATGAGTCAACAAGTAATGTGTCGCAAACGTCAGGTAGCTTTTGCCACAGCCGAAATCGACCACTCGGAGCGTCCGGTCTTTCGGCAGCTTCTCGGCAACGTCGAGAATGAATTCCAGAAATCGATTGATCTGTTTGAACTTTTTGGAATGGCTCGCATGCACCTTGCCGCTAGCGGACATCACGCCCGTCTCGACCAAGAAAGGACAGACCACCCCGTCTTGAATCAGATGATTGCGGGTGCGATTGTGGCTGGTTATCTCGGAATCTGGACTAGGAACAGCGATTTCCAATTGCGTTTGCCGCAGCAAGCACTTCCCTTTTTTGGAGTACTTTGCCTCAATGGAATGTGTGGTCGTGGTCAGGTGAACATTGCGGAAGGCAGTGGTTGCTAATCGCACCAGTTCCGTTTCCGCTTCCTGCCAATCATAATTCTTATGAAACTGCTGAGTGGCAGTTTGGGACGTGAATTGAAGATGGGTCGAATCATTAATTAAGATCGGTCGAACATCGACCCGCGAATAAGGGCCGTCTGCCGACCGTGGTGAACTGAAAACGACTTTCCTGATCGAACGTGCCCGGGTTGATGCTTGGACAAGTTCGATCAGGTTGGTTTCGTTTTCCATCACTCAGTTTTATTCCACGGTCTGAATCGTAATCGCCATCACCACTGGGGCAGAACTATCTGGCCCCTTGATGAGTTCGATCTTCGAAAGCGATTCCTTCGATGTTGGTCGAACCGATAGGTATCTTATCTGGCGACCGTCTAAATCGAAAGCAAATTCGCTCTTAGGAACGTCAACGCGTTGAATGTAGTCCGCAAAATGCTCACCATTGATCAAATTATGATCTTCGGTGGTACCATCGGCGAAATGCAACCGAACAATCATCGATACCGACCCAGCTCGGGAAGCCGGGAAGGACCAACCCCCAACGCCGCCCAGAATATGGATGGCTACCGCCGACGCTCGGCAAGTGATTTCAACCTGCTTTGGCATCTTGGGGGCAAACTTACCATTAGGACCGTTCAGCATGATCGCATTGGGCTGCGAATCACCCTGGGGATCGATCAATAAGAAGGGCACCTCTTTGAACATTTTGGGAGACCAGTCTGGAAAGACGAGCCGTTCAATCGTGTTCTCTTCATCGAAGAACATGCCCTTGGTGGTAATTGAGGTTGCGACGCTGTTGATTGGCAATGGCACGTACTTGCCTTTGCTTGTCAGAAACTCAAGCAAGTCGGTCATTTCCGTCTTGGTCATTTGCCCTTCGAAGCCTTCAGGCATCAATGACTTTTGCGACGCGATCAGTTCTTCGATGTCCTCGCGGAGAACGACTTCTCGTTTCCCTTGCGAATTGATCAGCTCGAGCGATGTCTTGCTCTCACTGGCCAACATACCCGTCAAAACAATCCCGTCGGTGGTACGAATGCTGTAGGTTCTAAAGTTCCCTTCAACGCTTCGGCTTGGATCGAGAATGTTCATGAGCAGTTCTTCTTTGGGGTGCACAGCCATCCCGGTAAGATTTGGCCCAATGTTCACACCGATTTCACCGTGCACGTGGCACAGGGCACAATGCTTTTGATACATGGCTTTTCCATTGGAAACGCTTCCGGTTTCGTGCGTGATAGGCATCCAAGCTTCGACCACTTTTTGGCGGTCGCTGTTTGGAACTCCGCCAGCGGATTTCATGACTTCAAGAGCCTTCTTCTTCACTTCCGCATTGGGGTGATCCCGTAAGGCTTGCTTTTGGTCGAGTTGCAAATCGTTTAAGGTCAACTTACCAGACTCAATTGCACCCAATAGTTCCAGTGTGGATTGAGGCCGATTCATGAGCAGTCGGATCGCCGCCTTCTGAACCTCGGGTGTAAACATGCGAACATGGTCCACCACTAAATCCGCCAAACCTTTCACTCGCGAACCTTCCAGCGACCGCAGAATTCCAGTCGCCAATTCAGTCGACGACTGCGTTGAAATCTGGTTTAGGATCTCTTCTACGATTTGCGTGCTTTCCGGTTGGAGCACCACCGATTGAACGGCAGCCGCGATCCGGCTATTGTCATCCTTGGCGACGTCCGAGAAGACCGAAGTCAGTTCTTTTTGGATGCTTGCAATGCCAGCTTCGAGCCCTTCGATCTTGACGACCGATGCTAGCTGCAAGACTTGGCTTTTCGTTTCGATCGGAAGATCGCTGTTGAGCCACGATTGAAGC
Source organism: Planctomycetaceae bacterium (assembly GCA_027487485.1). GTDB lineage: Bacteria > Planctomycetota > Planctomycetia > Pirellulales > Pirellulaceae > JBKCUI01. The sequence goes on from JAIYDN010000059.1 coordinate 110,180, forward strand.
AACGCTGTCTTAGCCTTTTCTGAGACCTTCAGCGAATGCGTTTTGGGCCAACCTTCGACCAAGCCCCCAACAATTCTCGATGCAATTTCGCCATTCTTCACGGTCGAAATCAATTGTTCAAAGTCGGAAGCTCCCAGCTTGCTGCGAGCAACGTGTTCGGACACGATGGATACACGGGCGAGCGAAGCAGGTGACAGCTTCAGATCCTTTTGATTCATCATGCTTGTCAGGACTTTCGATGCGTGGCGCGAAGCCGCAGCAGTCCAAGCATCCAGCAACCATTTGTCATTGCGAGCTTCGGCACCTTGGGCGACCGATGCAATGCGATCTGGTTGCGACAAGACGGTTCCCAAAGCATCTTGATACTCGGGAATGTCGGCAACCTTGAGCAGAGCAGCAAGGCGTACCTGTAGGTCCGTGTCCATCAAAAGCTGATTTTCTACAATAGCCGCTAGCGTGGTTGGTCCATTTTTGGCCACTTGCAAAGCATTGCGTCGAACGCCCGGGCTTGCATGCTTGAGCGCCTTCGAAGTGGTTGCCTCGGACAAAGCACCAACGCCATCCAATACCCACAATGCGTGCATCGATCCAACGCACAGCTTATCGGAGTCGGAAGGCCCTTGTTGGACCAGCGATTGCAATGCAGCAAGCGTCTCTTGCTTCAGCTTAACACGCTCGATCAACAATCGCTGAGCTGTCTTGCGCCAAAGCATGGTTGGGTGCTGCAAAGCTTCGACCAGGGCTTTCTCGTCGCTTGGATTCAAGCCGTTCTTGACCGATTGGTCTGCTTTGGCATGAGCTGCTGCATCAAGCCCTTCATCGCCTTGGTAGACCACGCGGTAGATGCGCCCATACTTTTTATCGCGAAGCTCGCTCTCGTAAGCGTTCCCCTTGCCGGTGGTGAAACCTTGAGGCGTTGGGTTGTGCTGTACAATAAAGTTGTACCAGTCGATAACCCAGACATTTCCATCCGGTCCGACTTCGGCCATCGTCGGCGCTGCCCATTCATCTTGGCTCGCTACCAGATTGAATGGACTTGCACTCTTGTAGCCCGCGCCCACTCTATCCAAGATAAAGGTGCCCACCAAGTGCCCGGTCGGCTCGCATACAAAGGCGACTCGGTTCCACCAAGATTTGGGATATCGTCGCGCGGTGTACAACGCATGGCCGGCGCCCGCGGTATAACCACCGTGCTGGTCCACTTGTCGGACATTCGGTGTGATCGCGTCAAATAAATGATTGTCTGCGATAGGGCCCAAAACTTCAGGGGACCAACCATTGACTTGCTCGTAATAGCGATTGGAAATAGGCATAAAGCAACTGGGGTTTCCGTTCGCTGTCGAACCAAAAATTAGTCCTTCTTCGCTCAGTCCAAAGCCCCACGTGTTGTTGTTGGTAGACCGCATAAATTCAAGCTTGTTGACCCGTATGGAGTGCTCATCAAACTTGTTGGTGCGGCTGGTGTCCACTTTGCCATTCTTGATAGCAAACGTTGGAGCTGTTTCGTCGGAAGCACCTGGTGCTACAGCGAACCGCCAAAAACCCTGACGGAATTTTTGCTGCTTTTGGCCGTTGATCACCGGTTCGGAATCGTTGTAACCTTGCATGGCCCAAATCCAATTATCCAATCCATATTGGAAATTGCTGACACCACCGTGGGTGTCCCCCATGGCCCAACCCGTGATCAATTCTTGTCGCATATCCGCGACGTCATCGCCCGTGGTGTCCTTCATATAGACAGTCTTTTGCCCGTCCTGAACGATCACCCCGCCGCGGTAGCAAACCAAAGCTGTTGGGATGCTCAACTGAGTTGCAAAGACAGTAAACTTATCCGCGACACCGTCATGATCTGTGTCTTCGCAAATGCGAATTCGGTCACGGCCCTTGCCGGGTGGTTGAAGTTCGTTTGGATAATCTACGGTTTCGCATAACCACAGTCGTCCGCGATGGTCCCAGTTCATGGACATTGGCTTGCCGGCCAAACCAGCTTGCTTGGTCGTAACGCCTGGGCTTTCTTGCTCAGAAGCCCAAAGCTTCAGGTCAAACTGCTTGGGTGTAACAAAGTGTTTTACGGATTCTTCAGGCGAGACGGGGTCTTGCATGGTGGTAATCGGAGCGCCCATGGTCCCCCACTTTTGTCCGGGTGTGTAGTTCGGGATCTTGGCACCGACCTCGGTGTAGGTGAAGCTCTTGAGCCCGTCTTCGATCGTTGTCATCTCAGGAATTGGGAACCGATTGGGATCGGAAAAAGGGGCTACGTCAGCAAGCGATCGCTTGGCGGCCCACTTGATCCCACGTTCCAGCAGATTGTGAAATCCAGCTTGTTGCCAGGTATCCATGTTGTGTCCCCAGGCGGTGTAGAAAACGCGGCCTTCGCCTTGAGTGCGAATCCAAGTCCAAGGCTCCGCATCCGTTCCTTCTGCCAGTTTTCCTTCGCGACGTTCTTCCAACACAGTTCGATTGACTGGGTTGTGCTTGTGGTGCACGTAGGTTTCGTCCCAGCTTTCGAAGCCGCCAAAGCCCTTCATGATTTCATGGTCCGGCTGGGTGATCTTGGTTGCAAAGCGTTCGCCGCCGTGCGATAAGAACTGCCCACCTACCAAGCTGATATAGGCATCCGAATTCCTGAAGCAGTACGTGGCACAGTGGATCGGAACCAATCCTTTGCCCTTCTCTACAAATTCGATCAATGCCTTTTCTTGATCTTTGCCGATCTCATCGATGTTTGCATAGATCAGCAGCGCATCAATGGTTGCCAGCTTCTGGGGGCTCAGCGTCTCGTCAACACGATCGCTGTACACCAAATCGATGCCGGCTGCGGCCAGTGGTTCACGGATCGCTCGGAAGAAATTGGCAGGTTGGTGGTGCCCGTTATCGCCAAGTAGAATCGCCTTGACTCGCTCCTGAGCCCACGCTGGGAGGCTCATGGAAGTCAACACGAACGCAAAAAGCATCAGCAACCGCACACGCTGTGGCAGGCTCTGACACATGAAACAAGATTCAGTACGCATACTCAAGTAGCTCCAATTCGATGGTTCCAACCCGAAGGATCGGGATTGGATCGGGGGGTGTTTTGTGGGAAGCTGACCCGTGTGGCCAGTCGTTTTGATGATGTCTTTACGGTTTAGCTCAAAGTGAATTCGGGGAGCTTCACAAGCTGCCCACCTTGTTTCGTGCTCTCATGAGCACATAAGCCGACGCATGTCCAGTTCGCACTGGTCACGGCATTCGGCCAAGGGTCCCGGTCCTCGACCAAGGCAGAGAGAAACTCATGAACCAAATGAGGGTGTGAACCCCCGTGACCGCCACCTTGGATAAAGGATAGGTGGTCCGCATCTTGAATCGACTGAGTGAACATTCGAATCGGCTCCGGCAGCAAATGGGCATAGTCTGGAATTTGAACTTCGCTTGCGATTTCGTGCTCCGGTAGCTTCGCGGTATGCAAAACGTGTGGTTTGCCTTCTACCAGCGACCATTCAAAACTCTTCTTGGTTCCGTAAACATCGAAACTCTCGCGGTATTGCCGAGCCGTATCGAACAGGAATCTCCAAATGTGGGCAGCAATATCGCTGTCCTTGATCTTGAGATGGCACGACTCAACAGCGTACTTGTTACCGGATTTGCGAGCCAATTCTTCACTGATGGTACCCGACCCAAAGCACGATACGTATTCTGCTCGTCCATTCACCAAGCCCAGCACAGGGGACACCACGTGGGTAGCATAGTGCATCGGAATCATCCGTTCCCAATACTCGGGCCAGCCTTGCATGTCTTGCGGGTGCGAGGCGGCCATGTACTGGATCTTTCCAAGTTCTCCCTTTTGGTACATTTCCTTAATGAACAAAAATTCCCGGCTGTAGACGACGGTCTCGGCCATCATGTATTTCAATTTCGTGTCCGCAACCAACTGGCAGATTTGGTCGCATTCTGCGATGGTGGTGGCCATCGGCACGGTGCACATCACATGCTTGCCCGCCTTCAGAGCTTGCATGCTCATCCAAGCATGATCGGGGATGGGCGAATTGATATGGACGAAATCCACTTCAGGATCCTCAAGGACCTTGTCGAATTCCCGATACCTTTTCGCAATGCCGAACCGGTCCCCCACCTGATTCAGATCCTGTTCGTTCCGACGGCAAATGGCGATCACATTGGCGTTGGGATGCCTCTGGTAAATAGGGATGAATTCGGCGCCAAAACCGAGGCCAACCATAGCAACATTGAATTTCTTTTGCGTCATTTTTGGGAGAGTTTAGGAGGGAAGGGATATTTCTTGACAATTGTCAGGTTGATAGTGTTGTCTAAGGGGCCATTGTGAGCCATGATAAATTGCGCAAAAAAAATGAGATTTTTCACCTGAGTGAGCCACCCGGAATGCGATCGAAAGCCAGAAAAGCGGTTGCCCTCCTGATTGAGACCTCCAATGCGTATGCCCGTGGATTGCTAGAGGGGATAGTCGAGTATCAACGGGAACGGGACAGCTGGTCGATCTTCTTACCTGAACAAGAGCGTGGTGCAGCTCCGCCCAGTTGGTTGAACACCTGGGTGGGGGATGGAATCTTGGCTCGAATCGAAACAGCTGCGATCGCACGATCGGTATCGCGGTTGCGGTTACCGGTAGTTGATCTTAGTTCATCGCGGGTTGTGCCGGACATACCATGGGTTGAAACTGACGATCTTGCGATTGCTACTTTGGCTTTCCAGCATCTTTATGAAAAAGGGTTTCGCAATTTTGCTTTTTGTGGACCGCGAGGCTTCAATTGGGCTCGGTGGCGTCGAGATCATTTTGTGGCACTTTGCGAGCGTGCGAAGGTGGACATTCAGGTGCTGGAAACGGAGTCCCCCTATCGCAAAACCAACCTTCGCTCGAAAGATGACGATGCGATTTCCAAGTGGCTTTCGAAGCTGAATAAACCGGTAGGGATCCTGTGCGCTTACGACATTCAAGCGCAAGTGATCTTAGACACTTGCCGCAATCTGCAGATCTCTGTACCTGAAGAGGTTTCCGTCGTAGGTGTGGATAACGATACGATTCTATGCGAGCTGTGTCATCCGTCTTTAACCAGTGTCGTACCAGATGCACGAGGGGCCGGCTATCAAGCGGCAAAACTTTTAGATGATTTGATGTCTAAGCGAGCGAGAGGCGCAAATGCAAATGCGACACTGCGGCCGGTGAAGTCTATACTTCTCAAGCCGCTTGGGATGGTACAAAGGCAGTCATCCGATATCACTTCGGTTTCGGATCCCAACATTTCAGCGGCGATCCGTTTCATTCGCGACCATGCATGCGATGGAATCAACGTGATTGACGTGTTGTCGCATGTCCCTCTTTCGCGGCGTGCTTTAGAGGCTCAGTTCTTCAAAGCAACTGGAAAGACTCCGCATGACATGATCCTTTCGGTTCGATTGGCTCGCGTTCATCAACTGCTGAAGGAAAGCGATTTGTCGTTGGACGAGATTGCGAAGCACTCAGGCTTTGAGCATACGGAATACATGAGCGTCGTTTTCAAAAAACACTATGGTCTTCCGCCCGGGCGCTACCGCCGAAGCTAAACCGCCTTCAATAGCTGAAGTGAAGAAGCGTACAAAAGCCGTTCACTTGTCGTTTCTGCTTGTTCAAAATGTTGAACCCGAGATGCGTTCGTAGGCTTCAATGTAGCGCTGCCGCGTTTTTGCAACGATCTCGTCGGGAAGAATCGGCGGAGGGCTGTTTTTATCCCAGGCTGTTGTCGAGAGATATTCGCGAACAAATTGTTTGTCGTAAGACGCTTGAGCACGGCCTGGTTGCCAATCGTCTGCTGGCCAGAATCGTGAGCTATCTGGCGTTAAGACTTCGTCAATCAGAATCACTTTGTCTTCCCACATGCCCCATTCCAATTTCGTGTCGGCAATGATCACGCCGCGTTTGGCTGCAAGTTCGACGCCGCGGTTGTAAACAGAGAGTGTCTTTTGCATCAGTTCGTTAGCGAGCGATGTTCCAATCGCTTGGCTCATGATTTCAAACGAGACGTTCTCATCGTGTCCTGATTCGGCCTTTGTTGCGGGCGTGAAAACAGGTTCCGGCAAGCGATCGCATTGGGACATGCCCTTCGGAAGCTCGATCCCGCAAACGCGGCCTGTTGCTTGGTAGTCTTTCCAGCCGCTGCCTTCCAAGTAACCGCGCACCACGCATTCGAATGGAATCACTTGCGCTTTGCGAACCACCATGCTTCGCCCTACCAGATCCCCTTCGGGGTCATGCGATCGGACAGCATCCGGCACGTCGGCGCTGATGAGATGGTTTTCGATTCCAAGAGCTTGAAACCAGAATAAACTCAGTTGCGTTAGCACTCGGCCCTTGTCCGGGATTCCGTTGGGCATGACCCAATCGAACGCGCTGATGCGATCGGTGCTTACGATAAACAGAGTGTCCCCGAGGTCGTAAACATCGCGAACTTTGCCTTGCCGGCGCGGGAACGGGAGATTGGTTTCGAGCAGGGGCCGGCTTGTCATTTCACTTCTTCAGCAGTCATTTTAAATACAGCAAAGTGGCCGCCATCAGGATATTGAAACGAATCGGGATCGATTTCAAACTTGCCCTTCACGGTCACCACACGCGTTGCAAAGGTCGCGGTTTTGCCGGGGGCCATCTCCACGATCACGCAATCGTACAAAGCGGCTCCAGGGCCAAAGCAGCACTCTTGGTTGTCGCGAACCAGCACAAATTGCTTAATGCCTGATTGTTGAAAAACCGACGTCGGGAGAATAAAACCTCGAAGCTTCAGAGTTCGTTTGGAGAGCTCTTTGATATCGGGGGTAATCATTTCGGGAAGAAAGGTGCCATCTTTCTCGATGTCGAACTTAAGGTCATCAAAGGTGATGTCCCCTTGCTTCCGTGCCGCTTCACGCTTCTTGCGTTCTTCTGCAAGTTGCCGCTCGGTCTTGGGTGGAGCTGACGGATCCGTCGGTAGTGTGCGATCCATGCGTGACTGAGAAGCCGATTTGCTCTTCGCAGCAGGTTCGGTTGCAGCAGGTTCGGCGGACGCAGGTTCGGTTGCTGGGTCGGGAGGCGTATCGTTCTTGGCAAGAGCCATAGCCATGGGCGTGGACACGCTTACCAGCGAAAAGACGCAGAAAAGTGCATACCGGAAAATTCGTTGCATGACTTTGGCCTTGGGTGTTCTAGAGAACCATGACTGCGAAACGCGAAACTCCATCCTACCTGTTTCCCGCTCCCTATTCTAGAGAGAACCGAATTCGATAGAGAACCGCAGCGAAATGAACTTTGGAATCAAGGCTGTTTTGGTCCGTCGTTCACCAGTTTGATGCCAAGTTCTTTGAGCTGACGCGGCGAAACTTCGGAGGGTGCCCCCATCATCAGGTCTTCGGCTTTTTGGTTCATCGGGAACAAAATGACTTCTCGGATGTTGGGTTCATCTGCAAGAAGCATCACAATGCGATCCACTCCAGGGGCAGATCCTCCGTGCGGTGGAGCTCCGAACTTGAATGCATTGATCATGCCACTAAACTGCTCGTCCACCACACTTCGATCGTAGCCGGCCAATTCGAAGGCCTTGTACATGATCTCGGGTTTGTGATTTCGGATAGCTCCCGAGGAAAGCTCGATCCCATTGCAAACGATATCATACTGGTAAGCCAAGATATCCAGCGGATTCATGGTGTTCAGAGCCTCCATTTCACCTTGGGGCATGGAGAACGGATTGTGGCTGAAGATAACTTTCTTCTCCACTTCGTCGTATTCAAACATGGGGAAGTCGACGATCCAGCAAAACTTAAAGGTATCCTTTTCGATCAAATCCAGTTCTTGACCGACGCGTGTTCTGGCGAGGCCGGCCAGTTTCGCAACGGTATTTGCTGGCCCGCAAGCAAAGAATACACCGTCATCGGGGCCTAGTTTCATTTGCTGAACCAGTAGGGCTACGCGTTCGGGTCCTAAGTTCTTGGCTACGCCCCCGCCTCCTTCGCCACCCTTGAAATTGATATACCCTAGGCCAGCATAGCCTTCGTCTTTGGCCCATTGGTTGGTCCCATCGAAGAAACTTCGGGCACGTGTGCCAGCACCCGGGGCAGGAATTGCCCGCACAACGGCTCCCTCTTCAATGGCTTTTGCGAAGACGCCGAACCCGCCACCTCGGAAAACTTCGGTGACATCTGCGATTTCAAGCGGGTTTCGCAAGTCGGGCTTGTCGCTGCCGTACTTCAGCATGGATTCCTTGTAAGCGATGCGGGGGAACGGTGGTGGCGTTACCGCTTTCTTGCCGGAAAATTCCTCAAAAACACCGTGTAGAACGGGCTCAATGGCCGCAAAAACATCCTCTTGCGTCACAAAGCTCATTTCGAAATCCAGCTGATAAAATTCGCCTGGAGATCGATCCGCTCGAGCATCTTCGTCACGAAAACACGGAGCGATTTGGAAGTAGCGATCAAACCCCGCTACCATCAGTAATTGCTTGAACATTTGAGGCGCTTGCGGCAGCGCGTAAAACTTGCCGTGATGAATTCGGGATGGAACCAGAAAGTCACGGGCTCCTTCCGGGCTCGAAGCAGTCAAAATCGGGGTTTGAAATTCCGTAAAGCCTTGGTCGATCATGCGTCGGCGGAGGCTGGCAATAACTTTGCTTCGAAGAACGATGTTCGCGTGAAGCTTTTCGCGTCGCAGATCCAGAAAGCGGTTGCGAAGACGGATTTCTTCAGGATATTCCGCGTTTCCGAATACCGGCAAAGGCAAGTCCGCAGCCTCGGAAAGCAATTCGATCGAGGTGGCACGCACTTCGATTTCGCCAGTTGGCAGATTTTCGTTGAACGCCTCGGCACCGCGCGAGGTAACTCGGCCATCGACCATGATCACAGATTCGCTCCGGACGCTTTCCGCTAGGGCAAAAGCGGGGCTGTCGCGTTCGACCACAATTTGGGAAATGCCGTAATGGTCACGCAAATCGATGAACAGCAAGTTCCCGAAGTCACGTTTGCGATAAACCCAGCCAGATAGCCGTACGGTTTGGCCAACATTCTCTTTACGAAGCTGCGAGCAATGGTGAGAGCGATATGCGTGCATTAATTTATCGAATAAAAAGAGCGATTGGGATCGATGTCAACGTTTTCTTAGCTCAGCAACTTATCGACAAGGCTATTGTTTCTCAACCCCAACGTGTGGAGAAGACAGCCTTTTGACAGTCACAGAGTTGGACAGGTTAGGGCTTGTACCCTATGATTCGACCCGATTCCATCCATGCCAACCCGATGATCTTGTCGCCATGATCCTTCTCATTGATAACTACGATTCTTTTACGTACAACCTCGTTCAGCGGCTTGGCGAGATCGACGGTTCTTTGGACGTGAAGACGGTTCGCAATGACGAATTGACGATCCAGCAGATCCGGGACATGAGGCCTGATCGGATTTTGCTATCTCCAGGCCCTTGCACCCCCAATGAGGCTGGAATTTGCGTTCCGGTGATTGAGCAGTTGCACAAGGAGATTCCGATTTTGGGTGTATGTCTTGGTCACCAATCGATTGGGCAAGCGTTTGGAGGCAAGATTGTCCGGGCGCCTGAGTTGATGCATGGAAAGACGGATCGAATTTCGCACGACAATCGGGGGATGTTTGCTGGGCTTGCGAATCCCTTTGTTGCAACCCGATACCATTCTTTGGTGATTCTGCCAGAAAGCCTACCCAAGTGCCTGGAGGTCTCGGCCTGGGTTCATGATGCGAACGGAAATCGGATTATCATGGGGGTTCGCCATCGTGAGTACGCGGTGGAGGGTTGGCAGTTCCACCCCGAGAGTTTCTTGACCGAGCCAGGTCCTGAATTGCTCCGGCGATTCTTGTCCTGGTCCCATTCCTCTTAATACGTTTTAGTACGTTCTCCAGCATGCTTTGCGTCACGATTGCCCGTACCCGTCATAAACATATGCTCTCCGAACACGCCCAGCTGGCGGAGCTGGGGGCGAAGCTTGTTGAGCTCCGCTTGGACTACATTGGTCGGAGCATTGACCTGGCGAGATTGCTGAAAAACCGACCGACGCCGGTCGTCGTCACGTGCCGACGCAAGGAGGATGGCGGGCGCTGGGACAGGACAGAGGAAGAGCGACGAATGCTGCTGCGGTCAGCGATCGCGATGGGAGTAGAGTATGTGGATTTGGAGGAGGATACTGCCAAGGCAATTCCGCGTTATGGGAAAACCAAGCGCATCGTCAGCATGCACAATTTTGAGGGAACGCCTCAGAATTTGCAGTCGATTCATGCTGATTTAGCGAAGTGCGACGCAGATATCGTGAAGATTGCAGCCTTGTCCAATTCGTTTGTGGATACCGCTCGCATGATGGATCTGATGAAGTCGGCATCGATGCCAACCATCGGTATCAGCATGGGAGAATACGGAACACCAACGCGTATCTTGGCCTTGCGTTACGGGGCACCGTTGACATTTTGCGTTTTCGATTCGGAACGCAAAGTTGCACCTGGGCAATTGAGTTTCGACCAGATGAAAAATGTCTATCGGGCCGAGACGATAACTCCGGATACCAAATTGTTTGGGGTGGTAGCGGATCCCGTGGCGCATTCATACAGTCCATTGATCCATAATGCGTCTTTTCATGCAAATCAGCTGGATTATCGTTACGTGCCGTTCCGAGTTTCGCCAGAAGACTTGGGCTATTTTCTGAAATGGTGTCAACAAGAAGATATCGGTGGCCTGAGCGTTACCATCCCGCACAAGCAGACGATTTTGCCCATGCTGACTCAAGCCGAGACTGCTGCTCAGGAGATCGGAGCATGCAATACGGTGGTGTTTTCTGGAGAGGAGTTGCTGGGATATAACACAGACTACCGCGCGTCGATGGATTGCTTGACGGAAGCCATGACGAAGCTCTCTACGGCCGAAAAACCCTTTGAAAAGACGAGTGCTTTGATCTTGGGAAGCGGTGGGGTTTCTCGAGCGATCGGGTACGGCTTGGCTCAACGCGGGGCGTTGGTCAGCATTACCAGCAGAAACATGGCGTCGTCGGAAACGCTGGCTAGGTCGCTTGGGGGTAAGGCAATTCCATGGGAACAGCGTCACTCTGTCCAGGCACGCATCGTTGTTAATGGAACCCCGGTTGGGATGTTTCCAGAAATGGACGAAACCCCGTTTCAGACCAAGGGGTTGTTAGGTTCTCCTTTGGTTTTCGACACCATTTACAACCCGGAACAGACGCTGTTTATCAAAGGAGCCAAAGCGGCACAGTGTCCGGTCATTACGGGGTTGCAGATGTTTGTTCGGCAAGCGGCATATCAGTACCGGCTTTTTACGCGGCTCGAGCCACCGATTGAGGTGATGGTCAAGACATTGAAAAAGGCGATTTCGCCAGTCAACTATAAGGACATTGAAGAAGAAGACGAGGACGATCCGGAGTCTGGCGAGGATTAGATCGCATTGTTCGCACTGAGCCGTGGGCGCTAGCTGCGATACGATTTCCGTCCAAAACATGCACATCGCGGCTGGCGCCCGTGGCTCACTTTGCTTCACTTGGACCAATCCGGTAAGGAGGATTTTGGCATGGAGAATCCCTGGATGAATCGCACGGTCGGCTCTTTTTCGTGTCGCCAAGGGAGGGGGCTATGGAAATGGATGGAAGAAGGTTGGTTCCGTTTTAAGCTTTCTCGACCCTATCCAAGGCGTCAGGCGGACGAACCGTTGGGGGCCTATGGCGAGCGGCTCGCTGCCATTTTTTTGGAGCGGCAGGGCTACCTCATTCTCGAACGATCGTATCGCATCAAGTCAGGGGAAATTGATTTGATCGCGGTTTGGAAGCGACGAGTAGTGGTATTTGTCGAGGTGAAGACTTGGGCGACGCAGTGGGAGAACGCAGGGGGGCCGAGCGATGCAGTGGACGATAAGAAACAAGAAAAGATAACGCGTGTGGCTTTGTCGTACATGAAACGCCACCATCTGCTTGAGTCGCCTGGCCGAGCCGATGTGATCGCTGTTTTTGCAGGTGTCCAACCTGGCGAGTTACCAAAGTTCCGACATTTTGTGAGCGCTTTTGAGGCGACGGGGCAGTTTCAAATGTTCTCGTGAGGAAACTCGCATTGCTTTGTTTCCGACTGCAAGTTGAGTACTTTTCGAAGGCCTCCAACCTCATGCCAGTGGCGGGTTAAGCCGCATTAGCGGCTGGGTCGGGGCTGCGAAAAGCTCAAAAATGTATTGAAATTCACAGTTTTTGCATTAAAACTTGGAAGGTGTGCGTTAATATTCGATTAGCGGTTTAGCGTCCAACCTGGATCGTTTTCCAAATAATTTGTTTTGTTTCTTGTCTTATTTTCTTTCTCAGAGGTTTCCAATATGGGACGTTTCTTGAGTCGACATCGTAACCGGAGTGGGTTTACGCTGGTTGAGTTGCTGGTCGTTATCGCGATCATCGGTATCCTGGTGGGGTTGTTGCTTCCTGCTGTTCAAGCTGCTCGTGAGGCGGCCCGAAGAATGCAGTGCACCAACAATCTAAAGCAGTTGGGCCTAGCTTGCCTGAATTTCGAAAGCGCTTATAAGCGACTGCCTCCGGGCACTCTGACAGCAGGTCCGGTAGGTGGCTTGTATCCTCCTCAAATTTCAACTCAATTCAATTCGCACTCCGGAATCGGCCACCTTGCTCATCTGTTCCCCTACATTGAGCAAACCACACTTTACAACAATTATCAAAACGCAAACAACCTTGATCCAGATACTAATGGCGTCGGGGCAGTGACTGGCTCGCCACAACAGTTGATGAATCGTTATTGGTTCTTTACCGACAGCTGGTTGAGCGCTCAGTATCGTATACCTGCTTTGTTGTGCCCAACCGATCAAGCAGAATTGGCGATTATCAGTTCTATTTCCACCACTCAGTTCGTGGCGGCCTCCGCAACGACGATGCCCGAGGGAACTCCGGAATATGTCAACCCAACGAGTGCTTCGTTCCACCAATCGATTGGGAAGACAAACTACCTAGGAAACGGCGGCCGAAACGGTAAGACGGGTTCGAACGCGATTTCGACCGTGCTTCCAGACACAACTTTGGGTATCTCGTGCGATGCGTGGACGGGCCCTTTTTTCGTGCGAAGCAAGACTCGTATGGCTGGATTCCAAGACGGGACAAGCAACACACTTCTGTTTGGTGAAGTCACTGGTTTGTTTTCTCAGCCAGCTCGACGTTCCGGACGTCAGGCTTCATTTTGGTTTATTTCCAATGGCCCGATGTATACCAAGTTCATGATTCCAGAACCTGCTATCAACGTAAACGATCCCCTCGAGGGCTGGCGAAATTCGGTTGCGTTGCCAGGTCCGGTTCGGTTTAGCAGCATGCATACTGGCGTTATCAATATGGCTTCCGCGGATGGCTCGGTTCGGTCCGTTTCGGTTACCATGGAAGGCGCCAATTGGCTGCGATTGAGCGGGATGGGCGATGGACAAATTGCAAACGTTGAAGAGTAAAGGATTTTTAGGATGAAGAAAGTGAATTTCGTACTGCTGTTTTTGTGTGCTTCACCCACCATGGTTGGGTGCAGTAGCTCCAACGAGGCAAAGCCGGCTGAGAATATTGTGCAGGAAAGGCCCATGGGCTACGAGAAAGGCCCTGACGGAAAGATGATGCCATCTAGCGGAATGACTTCCGCGCCCTCGAAGCCGTAACACTCAAGCTTTCGCTCGCGATATGTTCTAAGGTCACTAGATGCTATCTAGTGACCTTTTTTTGTTTTCTGGAATGAGTCTTTGGGGAGACTTTTGCCCCAGGGCTTCTGTAGGGTCTTGGCTGTTAGTAGGTCCTCGGAAAGCCAATGGGCCATCAGATGATCTCGAGGTCGGGATTTGCTTTGGCCTGATTTCTAGGCATTTTTTGGACGGATTTGCTCTTTTGTTTGCCGTTGTAGCGACTTTTTTTAAGGTGTCGCATGTTTTTCTAGGCTCTTTAGGTGTTGCCTGAAAATGTTGCTTTGCATGCGCAGAAAAAAGGCTTGTGCTAAGTATTGCCATAAAAAAGATGTTTTTTTTCTTAATTCTGGGCTCTTCAATCGGCATGCTGACGTTATTATAGGTGAGCTAGGCGTCACCTCTCCAACGTGTAGCACTCAACAAATTTTGTTTTTTTTCGTTGGCTTTTTTTTGAGGGTTCTTCAATGGAACGTTTTCTAGGAACGAGACCAGGCCGTCGTGGCTTTACGCTGGTCGAGCTATTGGTTGTTATCGCAATTATCGGTATTTTGGTTGGTTTGTTGCTTCCAGCGGTGCAGGCAGCACGTGAAGCTGCTCGTCGTATGCAATGCACGAACAACTTGAAGCAGCTTGGTTTGGCTGCTCTCAATTTTGAAAGCGCTTACAAGCGTCTCCCTCCAGGGCTCCTGGGATCGGTTGTAACCACAGCAGGTGCAGTTTATCCCGACCCAATCGGAACGAACTTTGGCAGCCACTCGGGGGTTGGTCACTTAGTTCATTTGCTTCCTTACATTGAACAACAGTCCATTTATAATGGAATTGCTCAGCATACGAGCTTAGATCCTGACGCGACCGGAATAGGTGCAGTCACTGGATCAGAGCAAGCTCGCTTGAATCAATACTGGTGGACGAATGATCCAGGTGCCTGGGATTTCGTCTTCAATCGCATTCCTAGCTTCATGTGCCCAAGCGACACGCCAGAAGCAGCAACAGTCGCGACGATTCTGTCGCCAGTTGTTTGGGGTAACGGGGCCACTGCAGCTCCAAGTATCACTTGGTACACTGCCGGACCTGCGAGTGCACCTTGGCAAGCTACTCTCGGAAAGACGAACTACCTAGGTAACGGTGGTCGAACAGGCCGAACAGGTTCCAGCTGGGTTTCTGGAGCAACTCCTTCTACTACTGCAGGGGTCGGAGCAGATGCTCTTGCTGGACCATTCTTTGTACGAAGCAAGACAAGAATGGCGGGTTTTATGGATGGAACCAGTAACACTTTCCTTTTTGGTGAAGTAACTGGAACATTCACTACTCCTGCAACAAGGAGCGGGAGAGCTGGAGCTTTTGCTTACGTTTCTAATGGCCCCCAGTTTACAAGGTTTATGAGAAATGAACCCGGCCAGAATCCTGCGGATCCATCGTGGGGTTACTTGGCTCAAATTGCACACCCAGGTGCGGTTAAGTTTAGCAGTATGCATACTGGTATTGTGAACATGGCAAGTGGAGACGGTTCAATCCGCACCGTTTCGCTTGGAATGGACTATACGAATTGGCTTCGTTTAGGTGGTATGGCAGATGGTCTGATCGCTGTTGTCGAAGAATAAAAAGGTTTATCGAAAATGAAGAAGTTGTTTTTTGGAATTGTTGCTGGTTCTCTGTTGGTTAGCGGTTGTGGGTCACCATCAACCGAGGCTACCCCCACGACTACTACAATTCCACAACGCCCATCTGGTGCTCCGGCAGCGGCTGGCACTTCCGACTCATCGTCGTCTGCCAGTGCTACTAAGCCAATGGAATAGTTTTTGGTTTAGCAATTGATTTCAAGAGAGCCGCGATTTTTCGCGGCTCTCTCCTTTTTGTGGCTTGTTGGTCAATCGGGCAGCAAGAACGTGTTAACAAACCCACTCCTGGTTGGGGCAGTCGATTTGCACGAAAGTGCCCTGTCGAATGCTTAGCAAGCGATGATTCTTCCCGGATCAACCTCGCGTTAATTAGCTGCCTTTCCCAGATCGATAATCCTGGGAAACTTTGAACGCTGTCCTAAATGCGTCCGGGTGTCACATTCACGGACTTCTTCTTCCAGTGTGTAAAAACTGCGCCCCCGTCCGGTGCGGAAGCAGCGGCGAAAGGACCAGGAGTAGATTTTGTTGCGGAAAGATAGTTTTTTAATAGAACTTCTAGATCCTTTGGAAAAGAGGGGGTGCGCCTCGGTCGCCCCACGCTTTTTTATTCGAGGCAACAGGACAACGAAAACGGTCCAAAGAACCCAATGCAATTCGAAGAATACTGCGAATCAAGAGCTTGGTCCGTAAAGTCTGGCGTCTATTCGATTCGGGGATTTACCTTTCGCTCGCGTTTTCGGAATTGCATTTGCGAGTAGTCATGGGTTTGGACTACGTACAGATTTTCGAGCGATTTTCAGTCGATCCGACGAATTTGCTTTACCCGGGATCGAATTAGGGGGCGTCGCAAAAAGCGTGATTTAAGTGGTTGTCTGGGACAGTGGTCTGTTCATGCTAGTTAGCTAAGCCAAAAAGATCATTTTCAATGGCAAGCGTTAGAACCTTTCCGCGAAAATGGTCTGTTCCACCCAGAAGTGGGTTCGTCGTTACGTTTTCATTGACCTGATGTCCCAGGCTGAACGTCGTAAACGATTCGTGCAGCGATATGGGCATTGCTTTCGACTTACCGAATTGTAGTAGAACGCTATACTTCTGGGGCCTTGCAAGGTAATTTTAAGTTCGCCCGCTGGTTGGGTCGACTTGTACGGTGTCGTCACTTCGAGAATGCCTTCCACTTTGGTAGATAACCCCCTCAACTCGCCTGTTTCTATGCTTAATGGAACTACTGACCATTTGCTCAGCGAACGTGTGCTAGTTATTGACTTTGGGTCGCAGTACGCTCAACTCATAGCGCGTCGGATTCGCGAGCAGAATGTGTACTGCGAGATTATTCGGCATGACATCTCAGCGGATGTTATCAAGGCGCGGAAGCCGGTCGCAATCGTTCTCTCGGGCGGCCCATCCAGCGTTTATGAAGAAAACGCGCCCAAATGCGACCCGCGGATATTCTCATTGGGAGTACCTATACTCGGGATTTGCTACGGAATGCAGTTGGCCACCCAAGCCTTAGGGGGGGCTGTTGAAAGTTGCCCGTCGCGCGAATTCGGTCGTTCTCGGTTGCAAATTGGATCCATGGAGAAATTGTTTGCTGGCTTCCCGCACGAGATCGATGTGTGGATGAGTCACGGCGACCAAGTACGGTCATTGCCGGAGGGCTTTGAGCTTCTTGCGTCCACCAGCACCTGTCCTTTTGCTGCGGTGAAGCATAGTTCGAAAGCCATTTACGGGTTGCAGTTCCATCCCGAGGTCTCGCATACTTCCTTAGGCGGAACACTCATTCATAACTTTTTGTACAATATTGCTGGTTGTGAAGGCAGATGGCACTTGAGCGATTTTGCCAATCGCTCGATCGAGCAGATTCGCCAAGCCGTTGGCAGCGACCGAGTGATTTGTGGATTATCGGGCGGGGTGGATTCGTCGGTGACGGCGGCGCTGCTCTATAAAGCGATCGGTCCGCAGCTGACTTGTATTTTGATTGATAATGGTCTTTTGCGCAAAGACGAACAGGCCGGGGTGATTTCGGAATTTACGAATCACTTCAAGGCAGACTTGCGTGTCGTGAATGCGAGCGATCGGTTTTTGGAGACGTTAGCAGGGATTTCCGATCCGCAAGAAAAGCGTCGCCGCATTGGTCATGCTTTTATCGAATGTTTTAAAGAAGAAGCGGTAAAGATTAACGGAGCCAAGTATTTGGCTCAGGGAACCCTTTATCCTGATGTGATTGAAAGTGGTGCGGCGCCGGATGGGCCAGCGGCCACGATCAAATTGCATCATAATGTGGGCGGGTTGCCCGAGCAGCTTGGTTTCGAGTTGATCGAACCGTTGCGAGATTTGTTCAAGGACGAAGTTCGGAAACTAGGCGTTGAGCTTGGGCTGCCAGAGCATTTGGTTTGGCGGCATCCCTTCCCTGGTCCAGGGTTGGCGGTACGTTGTCTCGGGGACATTACGAAGGAGAAACTCGATGTGTTACGTGAAGCGGACGAAATTGTCGTTAACGAAATCAAAAACGCGAACCTCTATCGTCAAACATCACAAGCGTTCGCGGTGTTGCTCGAATCGCAAAGCGTTGGCGTTATGGGTGACGCGCGGACGTACGAAAAAGCAGTTGCCGTACGGTGCGTAAACACCGATGACTTCATGACGGCCGACTGGAGCCATCTGCCGTATGATTTGCTAGCCCGTATTTCAACTCGCATTATCAATGAGGTGCGAGGGGTCAATCGGGTCTGTTACGACATCAGCTCAAAACCACCTGCCACTATCGAATGGGAATAAGCGTTCGCGATGAATCGTTCGTACATCTATCAGATTGAAGACCTGACCAAGCGTCATGGGCAGAAGGAAGTTCTCAAGAACATTTGGCTTTCTTTTTACCCTGGCGCGAAGATTGGTGTTCTCGGATCCAACGGGGCGGGAAAAAGTACGCTGCTTCGTATCATGGCAGGGACCGATAAAAATTTCGACGGAACAGCTCGCTTGAGCAATGGCTTCGTTGCCGGCTATCTTTCGCAAGAGCCTCAATTGAATATCGAAAAGGATGTTCAAGGCAACGTGGAAGAAGCGGTTGCTCCAAGACGTGCGGTTTTGGACCGTTTCAATGAGATTTCCAACTTGCTTGGTGAAGTCACCGATGATAAGCAGATGGAAAAGCTTTGTGATGAGATGGCCAGATTGCAAGATGTGATCGACGCCCAGAATCTTTGGGAGCTGGACCGTCAGATCGAGCAGTCGATGGCGGTGATGAACTTGCCGCCTGGGGATGCGGACGTTTCGAAGCTTTCGGGGGGCGAACGGCGCCGTGTAGCCCTTTGCAAGTTGCTTATACAGCAACCTGATCTGTTGCTTCTCGACGAACCCACCAACCACTTGGATGCCGAAGCGGTGAATTGGTTGGAGCAGCATTTAGCCAAGTACCCAGGGACTGTCGTTGCGGTCACTCACGACCGTTATTTCTTAGATAATGTTGCGCAATGGATTTTGGAATTGGACCGAGGCGCGGGGTATCCTTTCGAAGGAAACTACACGAATTGGCTAGAACAGAAGCAGAAGCGGTTGCTGATCGAACAGCGATCTTCCGCAGCCAAGCAAAAGATTCTCGAGAAGGAATTGGAATGGATTCGAATGTCGCCACGTGCGCGGCAGAGCAAAAGCAAAGCACGGATCACTGCGTACGAACAATTAGCCGCAGAGCAGTTTGAAGAAAAGCCAGACGAGTTGGAAATACAGATTCCACCAGGAAAGCACTTGGGCGAAGTGGTTGTTCAAGCAGAGGGGCTTACCAAGTCGTACAACGATAGGGTATTGATTGATAACCTTTCGTTCCGATTGCCAGCAGGCGGAATTGTGGGCGTGATCGGACCGAACGGGGCCGGGAAAACAACCCTGTTTCGGATGATCACTGGCCAAGACACTCCGGATTCAGGCACGCTTCGTGTCGGTGACACGGTTGAGCTAGGGTATGTCGATCAATCTCGCGATTCATTAACCGCGACCAACACCCTCTATCAAGAAATTTCGGGGGGATTGGATTTCTTGGAGGCGGGCGGCAAGCGAATGAATTCGCGAGCCTATGTTTCGAAGTTTAATTTCAAGGGGACAGACCAGGAGAAAAAGGTAGGCGATCTGTCTGGCGGTGAGCGTAACCGAGTTCACCTAGCGAAGCTTTTGCGAAAGGGCTGCAATGTTCTGCTGCTCGACGAACCTACCAACGATCTCGATGTGGACACGTTGCGTGCGTTGGAAGAAGCCATCATGAGCTTTGTTGGTTGTGTGGTAGTGATTACCCACGATCGATGGTTCCTGGATCGTATTGCAACCCACATTCTGGCCTTTGAGGGGGACGGGTATGTTCATTGGTGCGAAGGGAACTTTGCGACCTACGAACAACAGCGACGGGAACGACTTGGAATTCAAGACGACCAACCTCAGCGGTTCCGTTACAAGAAGTTAGCAACATAGATTGTTTTTTTAGGTTTCACCCTCGTAGAATTGCTGCCGCCGTCCATGGAGAAAACTAGAGTTGCCATCGTTGGCATGGGAACGGTCGGTACCGGTGTTGCTCGATTGCTCCTAGATCATGGGGACCGACTGGCTCGCCATGCCGGTCGTGTGCTTTGGTTGGAGAAGGCCACCGTTCGGGACTTGAGCAAGGTCAGAAACATCCGACTTCCGGACGGGATTTTAACGGGTGACTTGCAAACGATTCTTGCCAATCCGGAAATTGAAGTGGTGGCCATGTTGGTTGGGGGGTTGGAGCCTGCTCGAACCTATATGCTGCAGTTGCTTGAAGCAGGTAAAGACGTCGTCACGGCAAACAAGGCTGTGCTTGCCGAGCATGGCGAAGAATTGTTTGATCGGGCTAGAGCCTTGGGGCGAACGATTGCCTTTGAAGCCAGCGTGGGTGGTGGGATTCCAATCATCGCAAACATTAGCCAGTGCTTTTCGGCGAACCAAATTTTGTCACTGCGAGGGATTCTCAATGGGACCAGCAACTACATTATTTCCCAGATGGACGAGCAAGGTGCCGACTATGCGGTTGCTCTGAAACATGCTCAGGAATTGGGTTATGCGGAAGCCGACCCAACCATGGACGTCGATGGAAGCGATGCAGCCCAGAAGCTCGCGATATTGGCTCACTTGGCTTTTGGTGTTCGAGTCAAGTGGCGAGAAATCTACCGTCGGGGGCTAGAAGCCTTCCAGTTAGCCGATTTGAAGTACGCTGCCGAATTAGGCTATCGGATCAAGCTGATTGCAACGGCTCATTTGCAGGAGAATGGCCTTGAGCTGCATGTTTCCCCAACCTTAATCCGTCGCGGAAGGCCCTTGGCTGAGGTCCGTGGAGCGTACAACGCTGTGACGGTGGTGGGTGACGCTGTGGGCGATATGTTTTTTCATGGTCAGGGAGCTGGCCAAATGCCGACAGCTTCGGCGGTGGTTGCCGACATGATTGATACAGCAGCAGGTCGAACGGACATTACGTTCCGAAGGTTGGAGCTGTGGTCGGATCGGGAATCGAAGATTGGTTTGTTGCCGTACGAACAGACACTCAGTCGATACTACATGAGATTTTTCGTGGCGGATGAGCCTGGTGTGTTATCGCAGATTACCGGGATTCTGGGCAAGCATGGCATTTCGATTGCTTCGATCATCCAGCACGAGCCGACCAGCCAACTGCAGCTCAGGCAAGTACCACTGGTGATCATGACTCATGAGGCCAATGAAAAGGCCGCTTCCTTGGCGAACGAAGAAATTCGCAAACTGGAAAGCGTCAGTCAAGAATCGGTTAAGCTGCGAGTGATGGAAGCGAGTCGATAGGAACAAAATGACTTTAGTTAGGATTCGAGAGGGCAAGCGACAATGAAGTGGGTCATCATTATTCCGGACGGATGCGCGGACTATCCTGTCGAAGCCCTGGGTGGCAAGACGCCCCTTCAAGCAGCCAATTTGCCATCGATGGATGCCATAGCCCGGCTTGGATGTGTGGGACAAAGCGACAACGTGCCGCTCCACTTTCCTGCGGGAAGCGAAGTCGCCAACATGTCACTGCTTGGCTACGACCCGAACCAGTTCTTTTCAGGACGAGCGCCCATTGAAGCGGCGGCTCAGGGAATTCAGCTAGGTCCCTACGATTTCGCCATTCGATGCAATTTGGTTACGGTACAAGATCAAATCATGGTCGACTTCACGGCGGATCATATTTCCAGCGCGGAAGCAGCGACCTTGATGAAAGCGGCTCAAGATGCTTTCGGCGGAACGTGTTGGGAATTTGTGCCGGGCGTTAGCTATCGCAATTTGCTGATCTACCGCGGAAACGCATCGCAAGGGGCTCCGTTCTCCAGCGACACCAGAACAAGCGCGCCCCATGACTTGACCGATGGAAGCGTTCTTGATGATTTCCCGAAAGGACCTGGCTGCGATTTGCTGTGTGATTTGATGGCCAAGAGCGAGCCGTTGTTTGCCAATCACCCGGTGAACTTGGCTCGAGCCGCGAATGGCAAACGGGTTGCGACCACGTTATGGTTGTGGGGGTTGGGTCGAACTCCGCAATTGGCTTCATTTGAATCAAGATTTGGAGCTCGCGGGGTCATGATCACCGCCGTCGATTTGCTTCGGGGGTTGGGAGCTTTGGTGGGCTGGGATCGCATCGAAGTAGAAGGAGCGACTGGCTACTTAGATACCAATTACGCTGGCAAAGGCTCCGCTGCCATCGAAGCCCTGAAGTCCTACGATGTAGTGTGCGTCCATATCGAAGCACCGGATGAAGCGAGCCATGAAGGTCGCGTCGACGAGAAAGTGAAAGCCCTGGAATCGATTGATAAACATATTGTTGGACCGGTGCATGAGGCTCTTCAGCAATATGGTGAGTATCGAATCCTTGTCATGCCAGACCATCCGACGCCTGTTTCCACCAAAAAGCACTCGCACGGTTTTGTTCCCTTCGTGACCTGTGGATCCGGTGTCGCAAAGGATGGTAGCGAAACCTATGACGAAATTGCGGCAGCGAATTCTGGGTTTCAGCTTCAGAACGGCTGGGAATTGATTCCAAAATGGATGCACTCGGCCGATCGCTTCGGCAAGTAGCTCGGAAATTGAATAGATCACACGTACTTCCGCTCCTTAACTATTCCAACTTATCTAGTTCCAACACTCAAGATTTGAAATGCCTTTGATTGTCCAAAAATTTGGTGGCACAAGTGTTGCTACTCCGGAGAAAATCCAAGCGGCGGCTCGCAAAGCTATTCGCGCGCAACAGGAAGGAAATCAAGTTGTCGTGGTGGTGAGCGCGATGGGGCACAACACAGATCATTTGATCGACTTGGCAAAGCAGGTCAACGATGAGCCACCGGCGCGGGAGATGGACATGTTGCTCAGCACAGGTGAGCAAGTGAGTGTGGCGTTGATGGCCATGGCAGTCCATCGTTTTGGCCACAAGGCCGTCTCATTAACGGGCGCTCAAATGGGGATCCTCACGGATAACTCATTCACGAAAGCTCGTATCAAAACAATTTCGACGGAACGCATTCGGCGTTTGCTCGAAGCGGGCAACATCGTGATTGCAGCTGGCTTTCAAGGGGTAGATGACGACCTCAACATCACAACCCTAGGTCGTGGCGGGAGCGATACCACCGCGGTTTCGCTGGCAGCGGTCTTGAGAGCTGATGCCTGCGAGATTTATACCGATGTCGATGGTGTGTACACGACAGACCCTCGACTGCTGCCCGAAGCCAGACAGATGGGTCAGATTAGCTATGACGAAATGCTGGAACTGGCGAGCTTGGGCGCGGGGGTTATGCATAGTCGATCCATCGAGTTTGCCAAAAAGTTTGATGTCCCGATCTGCGTGCGCAGCAGTTTTTCCGACGCGCCCGGTTCGATGATTGTCTCCGAACCTGAATCGTCATCGGTACCGGTTTGCGGTGCCGCGTTGACCAAGGACGAAGCTCGAATCACTATCCTTGGAGTGCCCGATAAACCAGGTTCCAGCTTCGAGATCTTCAAGCGACTTGCTGATCGCAAGATCACCGTCGACATGATTGTGCAAAACATTGGCCAAGGGGATCTTGCCGATATATCGTTTACGGTTCCTAACGAAGAACTAAAAGATGCATTGCGCGCAGTCAACGAAGCAGCCAAGGTTGTCGGTGCCAACGGCGTCACCCACGACGACGCAGTCGCAAAAATTTCTGTCGTCGGGTTTGGCATGGCTGCTCAAACCGGTGTTGCCCAGCGCATGTTTTCTGCGTTAGCAGTCGCTGGAATCAACATCCAAATGATCACGACCAGCGAAATCAAAATCAGCGTGCTCGTGCAGCGTTCCGAAGCGACCGCCGCATTGCGAGCTGTCCATCAAGGCTTTGGATTGCATCTGAAACCCTCGGATGCAAACGTCTGGCGCATTGGTCAGAAGGGAGCGAGCGACTTGAGTGCCAATGACATCATCGAGCGATTGCGAAATTCTAATATGGAGCAACTGACTCTGCTGGATATTTCTATGGTTGGTGACCAAGCACGCGTCACTTTGTCAGGGGTTCCTGATACACCAGGTCTTGCCGATAAGGTTTTCAAACACGTAGCCGAAGCAGGTGTGTTTGTGGACATGATTGTTCAAAGCTGCGACGGTTACCAAGGGGAAACAAGCATCAGCTTCACGGTTCCCGAAGAGCAAATGGACAAGTGCCTGAAGGTCCTTGAGTCCATGGACTACAAGTTTCGCAAAATCAGTGGCTCGATGGACATCGCAAAGTTATCGGTCAGCGGCATTGGGCTAAGAAGTCACACAAGCGTTGCAATCGCCATGTTCAAGTCGTTGGCCGATTCAGGCATCAATGTCTTGATGATCAACACAAGCGAATTGCGAGTCAACGTCGTGGTGGATGGCAAGCAAGGCCAGAAGGGGCTTGAATGTCTGCAAAGTACCTTTGCAGCTTCCTTGCTGTAGTACGGGGAATTCGGCAGCAGTGCAACCAACGCTAATGGGTGGGCAATGCACTGGTCCGCATCATTTGATCGGAATCAGTGGGAATTGGTGGCTTGGTCCTAAACAACAGTCTTGGTCGCCAATTCCTGCAGCCTTTTTATGTTCCGTATTCAGATAGGGATGATCAACATGGACTGCATCGATACGATCGACTCGGACGTATCGTATCTGGCCGTCGGCAAAGAGAATGTTGGCAGCATTGCGTCCGTGCACCACCGGACCATCACCATTCGACTCCATCGACAGGATGGTATCGCCTATCAAAGCAAAATTGCTGTCGGACTCCATCGTCGGGGTGATGTACTGTCCGCTCAAAACGTACCCTAAGTTGTAGGCGTAGTTTCCACCTGCCGTGTAGCGTAAATTGGTTCGAGTCGAAGGGGAGGCTGACAAGAATGTGATTGTAGTTGGGATAGGTTGATCCAAGTCAATCGACTCGGTTGCGGGGCACCAGACGCGTTCGGAGGATGCCAGCAAACCGGCATCTTTGAGTCGCATGGGATAAATTCCGGCAAAGGACAAAGGACCATGGATGTCGATATTCGGAACTCGTCTGTCGGTATTACCGTAGGCAAACGAATGAATGGCTTGACCAAGCTCACGCAGATTGGCGGCGCAAGTAACGCGTCGCGCCGACTCCCTCGAAACAAAGATCGAGGGTATGACAACGCAGAGAATAATAATGCCAGCAGCCAACGTAACCAAGCTATCAAGCCAAGCGAGTTGGGTGGAAGACGCGTTTTCGAATGTGGGCACAGTCATCGAACCCGCAGGCACCAATGATTGATCCGAATTGGCGATCAGGGCCATCGTCGATTCAGTAAGGTCGTGCGGCGGGTTGAAATCCGATGGTGCGAGATCCGTACTGTCCGGTGTACAATCCAACGAATTGCGAGGAGCCAGCAAATCCTTCAGATCAAGAACTCTTTGAGCAACGACAGGGTCCAAGGACAGCCGCAGAGCGATCTTCTGTTGTTCATCTTCTGGAAGTGCTTTTAGCAAAAAGCCCAGCAATGTTTCGTCGGAGATATGCTCGTTGTTGCGGCCCATCGAAGCGATAGATAGTTCCGAAAGGAAAAAGTGGTAGGGTCAAATCATTCGTTGCGGCAGCAACGATTTACTTTTTAGGAGTCTCTGCTTCAGGACTCGTTTCATGGATACGCAACCAGATCTGATTTAGTTTGCGAACCGCAGTAAAAACTCGACTCTTTACGGTGCCGATTGGGATCTGCAGAATTTCGGCGATATCCGAATACTTCATGCCCTGATAGAAAGCCAGTTGAATCAGTTGTTGCGTCGGTTCGCTCAGTTCTTGCACTGCCTTGCGAACTCGGGCTCCGGTTTCCTTTTGAATTGCTAGTTGGTCTGGACTTTCACTTGCGCTTTGGAGACGCTGCGCTAGCGAGTCATCGGAATCGCTTCTAGCGGACTTGGCGTCCAAGCTGACCGCCTGATGCCGTCGGTTTCTTCGCATGAAGTCGATGCTTTTGTTGCTGGCAATTGCGTACAGCCACGGGCGGAATCGACGTCCTTTTTCAAATTGATCGATGCGAAGATGGACACTTAAAAAAGTTGCTTGGAAGACATCTTCTGCCTGTTGTGCGTCCCCGACGAATCGACGCAAGAACGTGAACAGTTCGCGCTCATAACGTTTAACCAGTTTGGAAAAGACGTCGGGGCTTCGAGATTGAAGGTACGACTCGACCAACTGTTCGTCAGTAACGTCCGAGACCGCTTCGGAGCTGGGAATGGGCAAAAAGGAAGCGTCAGGCTCCAGCCCTTCTTCGATGCACGTATTCAAGTCCGTTGGTTGGTTCATGATCGCACTTCCGGGAGGTCGTTTTAAAAAATCATCCACCGTACTTCTCACGACGGATTTTAGGGCTGCTCTTCGGGCCCAAATGTTAATTTTTGGTACTTTTCAAACAGACGATCGTCTTAAGAGTGAGTGCATTGTAATCGACGAGCGAGACGGAAGTCAAAGAGATCCATCTCTCGGCCGGCTAAATCCTTAGTAATGATTGACAGCGCTCCGAGGGTTGTTATTCTCGCCTAATTCTGGTAACTCGGCATTTTTCTATCGTGATGAGAGCGGCTTGAAAGTAATGGGACGGAATTATCGTTGGGCGGCCGCGGGTGATTGGAATGCTTTTTTTGGCTTGTTGCTGGATAACATCGCCGGTCTTGTTTTAATGGTTGGGTTGTTGGTGGGAGGTTTCGGCATTCCCGCGGACTTCGTTTTGACTCGAATGGTGCCAGGGACCGCGGTCGGGGTTTTGGTTGGCGATTTGCTTTACTTTTGGCTTGCCTTGCGTTTGGCGAAAAAATCCGGCAGATCGGATGTGACCGCCATGCCGCTTGGCTTGGACACTCCCAGCATTTTTGGGATCTCCATTTTTGTGGTGGGTGCGGCCTACACGTCGACTCTGCAGTCCGGAAAAACACCGGAAGAGGCTGCGAATTTTGCTTGGCAGATTGGAATCTGTTGCATGGTTTATTCGAGCTTGCTGAAGTTCATTTGTTCCTTCGGTGGAAGCTGGATTCGCAAGGTCATTCCACGAGCGGGATTGTTTGGGTCGCTTGCTTCGATTGCTTTGGTCATCATTAGCTTTGTTCCTTTGGTTGATATCGTTCGCGAGCCTTTGCCAGGATTGATCGCATTGTCGATTGTCCTAACCAGCTTGATTGGCCGTGTTCCTTTGCCCGGGAAGATTCCTGGAACATTGATGGCTTTGATTGTTGGTGGCGTTGTTCATTACCTTCAACGCATGGTCATGGGTGAGCCCTTGCTTTCGGGCGATTTTGTTTTGACCGCTGGTTACCCGTCGACTGCGTGGATGGAGACCTTTGGATTCGGCTGGTGGCAACAAATGGGCACCGCTGCCAATTACTTGCCTGTGGTGCTGCCGTTCGCACTTGCGACCGTTGTGGGAGGGATCGATTGCACGGAGTCAGCAGCCGCGGCGGGGGATGAGTATTCCACGGGGCATGTGTTGGTGATCGAAGCTTTTGCGACTTTGGCGGCTGGAATTTGTGGCGGCGTGATTCAGACCACGCCTTACATTGGGCACCCTGCTTACAAGGCGATGGGCGGCCGAGCTGCGTATGTACTTGGGACCGCATTGACGATTGGCGCTATCGGGCTGATCGGTGGCTTCAGTTATTTCTACTTGCTAGTGCCAAAGTCGGTGGTTTACCCGATTCTTATTTTTGTGGGGCTGGAGATATCCTCGCAGAGCTTTTTGGCAACGCCCAAACGCCACTTTCCTGCATTGGTTTTAGCCTGCGTGCCAGCTCTTGGATTTCTTGCATATCTTTTTGTCGAGCAGGTACTTGGAGGGTTCGGAGTTCTTTCGGTCCAAAATTCGGTTACGCTGCGACCAGATATTCAGCAAGCCGTCGATGCTTTTGGAAAGTTGGCTAATGAGCCCGATACCGCCACAGATCTCGCGAATCACGCAAAGACGATTCAGGCGGCCTATGCGATGCGTCCTGATTTACGTTCGGATCTGCAGACCGTTCAATTGATTAAGAACGGCTTTATTTTAACAAGTTTGCTTTGGGCTTCATTTTTGGCGATGGCCATCGATCGCAGGCTCTACACTTCGGCTCTGTTTTTAGCCATTGCGGGGGTCTTCACGTTATTTGGACTGATTCATTGCCCATTGTCGAGCAACGCTTTGTTTTTGCCGATCGCGATTCCTGGCTTAAGTGACTCATGGGTTCTGCCGGCTGAGATGCAAGGTACGGTTTTTCAATTAGCCTTTGGATACTTTTTGACTGCAGGCCTGATGCTAGCATGGGGAGTATACTTAAAGCGTACAGATCAAACCGAGCCTGATTTTGATGAAGCGTGAGGATTCGAATGCGAAGGTATCCTAGTTGGGTCTATCCTGTGCTGGGGCTTGCGTTGGTATGCTTGGCCATCCTGGTCTGGCTGGCGCCCGTCCAGCGATCCAGAACTTCGCAAGGGAACGGAAGCCCGATTCCTGAGAAATCGGTCCCACTGGAGCTGGTAACGCCTCATCTTTCGAATGCCGACTCACGCATCAACGAAGCGGTTCGCAATCACTTCCTTCCCGTACGCGCCTTGCTGAATCGAGGGCGTTCCAACACCGACAAGTTCGCCAAACTTGCGTTAGGATGGAGCAGTAAATGGCGAATAGCAACCGATGCCATTCCCTTTACGAAGGGTGGAAGCAACGAGAAGTATCTCAAGGAACAATTCGAACTGCACGTTTTAAACGGCGCGGAACTTCAACGGGCGATCGAGCAATGCGTCAACGAATTCATCGCCGAAGTGCACAGCATTGAAAGCAAAATGCTTGTCGACCTTCAAGCGGATGTGCAAGGTTTCTCTCGAGAGCATCAACTGGCGAAACTGGACCGTCAAGAAATCCAATCGATGTTTGATCAGGCAATATCTAACGCCATGCAAGTGGCTTCTAGTGACCTTCAATCCAACATCAGTTCTCAACTGGTTTCTATCGTTGTGGGTGAAGTGCTGACTCAAGTTGCCATTAGACTAGGTGTATCGGCAGGGATTTTGGGGACGGGGGCTGCCTCGAGTTGGGCCACGCTTGGCATTGGGCTGGTCGTGGGCATTGTCATCGATCAGATCGTGATGACCATTTGGAACAGCTGGAGCGATCCCGAAGGAAAGCTGGTCGAGTCACTGAATCAGCAATTGGACCTAATGCAGCGGATCATTTGCGATGGGGATCAAGATACCAAAGGCTTGGCTCAGCACTTTGCTGAGATTGCGAATTCCCGATCTTCACTTCGACGGAAAGCGGTGCTTGAAATCTACGGTATTGACGGGCTATCGAATTGACGAGCTAAAGAGCGAACATGCTCAAATAGTGTTTCTCTGCAGCACGCATTTCCTGGATGTCTTCTTCCTTTTTATCCAGCAACCCAATCACGTGCAGCATGCCGTGAATAACATAAAGAAGCAATTCATCATCTCCCTGCCACGCGTGGTGGGGTGCTTCGCGGTCCGCAGTTTCAACGCTAGCAATAATCTCCCCCTCCAGTTCTTCGTCTGTCTCGGTTAAATCAAAGCTGATCACATCGGTGGGGTAGTCATGCTGTAGATGCTGTCGGTTGATAAGGTGAATTTCGGCATCGCTCACTAGGGCTACGGAGATTTCGCCGTTTGCCCAATCGTAATCGGAAGCGATGGTTTCAATGGCCCGTTTCATCCGTGTTGTATCGCATGCTCGGACGTCATCAGAATGGTGAAAGAGAATTCGAATAGACATTTTGTTAATCTGCACTAGCTAGTGAAAGGCTGTCGCCAGGGGTTATTGTACCGGTCGGGGCGGCTCTTGCGACTGGGCAAGTCTTACGCCGCTACACCTGGTGCAAATCTTTGGAATCATCCCGAAGCTCGTCAAAATTGGTAAAAACACTTCGCAATTCGACAGGTAATGCCGAAACATAGGATGTATCCGCAAACCAGTAGTCTGGTCGTACGAGGGGGGGCCCCGTGCAGCGAGTTTTGCATCGTATCAACGGTGATGAATTCGATTTTGTGCACGTAGCTCACTCGCAAGCGATCTGACAAGGACCGTTTGGAGTGCTGTAGTCAACGACGACAGCTCCACAACGCCGTTTTTTCCCGCAAAAAAAACCGTAGGAGGGTTTCCATGCGACGATTCTTTTTGGGCATGGCGATCGCCTCGCTGACCGCCGGTGCTCCCTTGACGGCGTTCGGTGGAGATCGCGAGATCGCCGACGCTATCGTAACTACACTTAAACAAAAGCAAACGGATGGAACTCTACGTGGGTTCGATCTCGAGCTGAGTGTCGAGGAAGGCAAAGTTGTCATCGGTGGCACGTTTGCTAACAAAGCACAATTGGACAGCGTTCTGTATGTAGCTTCGGTTACAAACGGAGTAACTTTAGTCGAAAACAAAGCAAGCATTCGAGAAACAACGCCAGACGTTTCTTCGGTTGCAACCAACGCTAACAGCTACGTATCACCTGCTTCGGCAAGTGAAGATGCACCCGCTCTTTTGAATGAGCCCGCTCCGATGGGCAACGAAGGTGAACCAACGGTTTCGCCAGCAGATGCCAACGTTACCTCGGAAGTTTTGAGTCGGTTGGGAAGTGCACAGTCGGCAGGACGGCTTCGCAACTTTGAAATCGATGTCTCAACCGTCGACGGCGAAGTATGGACGCGAGGTTATGTGGCTACCCCAGAACAAAAGCAATTGGTTCTCGGTACCGTTCAACGCGTTCCAGGCGTGCGCAAAGTAATCGATGACATCACTGTAACCGGCGCTGTCCGTCGAGCCAGCACGGAAGCTCCAGTTCCATCATCCATGCCTGTTGTCGGCAGCGGAGCACCGCGAGCTTTTGCTCCAAGTGCTTTGACCAACGGTTCGATGGGCGGAGTTCCAATGGGGGCCCCAGGTGCACCCGTTGCGATGCAGCCAGGACCTGCTTATGGTGCTGGAGTTCCAAGGTACGACCAACCAAACATGCCAAGTTATGCATGGCCAAGTTACGCAGCGTATCCAAACTACTCTGCAGTAACCTATCCTAAGCAATACAGCGCTTCAGCATGGCCTTACATCGGCCCATTCTACCCATACCCTCAAGTTCCATTGGGATGGCGAAAAGTCGCCTTGGAGTGGGATGACGGGCTGTGGTACTTGGACTTCACTCACAAGAAGTAGTCCGATGAAGTCGGTGTGAAGATAAGATCGATGCAAGCATAAAAAAAGAGCCGGTAATAATTTACCGGCTCTTTTCGTTTGATTTTTATGCCACGCCACAAAGGGGCTGGTTGAAACTAAACTCGGCGTTCTTTGAGCCGAACTGCCTTGCCGCTTCGCTCGCGAAGGAAGTACAACTTGGCACGACGAATAACAGACCGACGCTTGACTTCGATCTTCTCGATACGAGGCGAGTGAACAGGGAACTTGCGTTCAACACCTTCACCACCCACGATGCGGCGAACCACAAACATTTCGCGAGTGCCCGAACCGCTCATCGCAATCACGGTACCACTGAAAATCTGGATCCGCTCTTTGGCACCTTCTTGGATCTTGGTGTGAACGTCCACGGTGTCACCAATGCCGAACTTGTCGACATTCGCCTTCAAGAAGGGCTGCTCGACCAAGTTAAGAATTTGCTGGCTCATGATATGACTTGACAATTAAGTTGTTTGAAAACGGGAAATTTGCCCAAAGCCGGAAACGATATCTCCAACCGACATTTTTCCAACGTGAAGGGCCAATATGGTGACGGATTCGGCCTGGATTGGGAAGAGCAAAACAGCGTAATTTTCGATGATTATCCAGGTGTCTGATGGAAAACGGTAGGCTGTGCGGCCAAGATTCGTCGAAACCATACGTCCGACATCTCTGCCACAAAGCGACAGTCCTCATCGTTCGTCGTCAAAAGATGGTTGCAATTAGGCAAACTTATCAGCGACCGACTGTGCCTTGGAGGGGTCGCTTTCAGGTCGTCCTCCAAGCCGCAGTTGAGTTTCGCGTGAAAAAAACCAACGGTTTCATCGGTGGGAGAATGAAAAACGAGCAATGGCTTGCTCATCGACCGAACCAATGTTCGAAGGTCGTGGGACCTAAAATCGTCGATCATTTGCTTTTCGATTCGGTACTTTCGCCCTCCGATCGCAACCTCGCCCGTTCCCATGGCGCTGATACTTGGATCCATATGTTGCAGGAGATCGGCTAGGTGATGCGTGTCGCTGGGGGAGGCGATTGCCACAACCCCTTTCACCAAAGAGGACTCTGCCATCGACATACTTGCCGCCCCGCCGAAGCTGTGCCCCATCAAAAAAGCGGGATAAGCGTACTCGGAGGCAAGGAAATCGATCGCCCGTTGTAGATCGAGACGGTTCGTGCTGAAGTTGGTTTGGCTAAAATCGCCCGAACTCCCCCCCAAGCCTGAAAAGTCATACCGCAAGACACCCCAGCCTCGCTCGGCCAGCTCGCGACTGATCCGAACAATCGCTTTCAGATCCTTGTTGCAGGTGAAGCAATGGGAAAACAAAACAAAACCCAGCGGATTCTCACTGGGAAGTTCCAAGATGCCGGCCAGAGTATTGTCAGCATGCCCCTCGAACTGGACACGTTGAGTGGTTCTCGACATGGGATTACCGAACTCGAGTCATTCGAATTGAACCGTTGTCACCAGCCGCTTGGAAATTTCCAGAAAGCTGACTGCCGTTCACTTGCGCTTGCATTTGGTAACTTCCTAGGATCGGCCCTAAGGGTTTGTTGGCGGTGAGAACGGTGTTTCCTGCACCATCCATCGATGGGTGCAGATCGGTCCGATAAACAAACGGAATTACCAGGGCGAATCGACCAGCGAACCGAGCTTGGTACGAGCCATCCGATTTCATGCTAATTTTTGCACGCATCGGTCCCTTGTGCCCGTTGGCCCCGCTCTGCCATTGGCCCTTCCAGGTCCCAACAGGGCTTTCCGCGCGGAGCGAACCTGCCACGAACAAGGTAACCAAAAGGAAGAATAGGATCGTGATGTGTCTCATGTTTTAACTCTTTTTCGAGGAAGAAAGCGAATTGGGAAACCGCAGTGACAAGCATCGTGTCACTGGGCACGGACGCACGGGCTTATTTGAAGTAGCCAAAGATCGGAAAATCGGGAAAATGCGCCTGAATTGAACGTAGGCGACAAGTCTGTGGATTATCGTCTCCGTCTCCTGTTTTTCAAGGAACAGGTGAACCCCTTTTTTCCCCTTCGACAAGCATTTTGCAGGTATCTCATGAGTATGATCGAAAACATTCGCGGACGACAAATTTTTGATTCACGCGGCAATCCAACTGTCGAAGTCGATGTTACGCTTGTGGATGGCTCGATGGGGCGTGCAGCAGTACCGAGCGGTGCAAGCACGGGGGCTCACGAAGCCTGGGAACTACGCGACGGCGATAAAACCAAGTACATGGGCAAAGGTGTTCTCCAAGCCGTTGATAACATTAACTCGAAAATTGCCGACTCGCTCATTGGGGCCGATGCGTGCGACCAACGCGGTATCGATGCCATGCTTTGTGATCTTGATGGAACCCCTAACAAAAAGAACCTGGGCGCTAATGCCATGTTGGGCGTTTCTTTGGCAACAGCCAAGGCGGCGGCTGTGTTTACGAACCAGCCACTCTACCGCTATTTGGGCGGCGCGGGTGCTCACATTTTGCCTGCACCGATGATGAATATCGTCAACGGCGGTCAGCATGCCGACAATTCGGTGGATGTACAAGAGTTCATGGTGATGCCTCTTGGCTTCGATAACTTCACGGACGCCCTGCGTGCCGGTACCGAAATTTTCCATCACCTGAAGAAGGTGCTGAGCGAAAAGAAACTGAACACTGCTGTTGGTGACGAAGGAGGCTTTGCTCCGGATCTTGGAAGCAATCAAGAGGCCTTGGACTTGATCATGGACGCTATCGCACGAGCCGGCTACCAAGCCGGGAAACAGATTTTCATCGCCCTGGACGTCGCCGCAACCGAGTTCTACGATGAAAAAACCAAAAAGTACACGATCGATGGCAAGCAACTGACGGGCGACGAGATGGTTGATTTCCTTGCGAATTGGGTTGCAAAGTACCCGATCTGCTCCATCGAAGATGGCTGCTCCGAAGATGACTGGGACTCGTGGAAAAAGCTTACCGAAAAGGTTGGCGACAAGATTCAGCTAGTGGGTGACGATCTGTTCGTGACTAACACCGAACGGCTTCAGCGCGGGATCGACGAAGGTATTGCCAACAGCATTTTGATCAAAGTGAACCAAATCGGAACGTTGACCGAAACGCTCGATGCAATCCAACTCGCTCATCGCAACGGATATACCAGCATTTCCAGCCACCGCAGCGGTGAAACGGAAGATTCCTTCATCGCCGATTTGGCGGTTGCCATGTCCACAGGCCAAATTAAAACTGGATCTGCCTCTCGATCCGACCGAATGGCCAAGTACAATCAATTGCTTCGTATCGAAGAAGAACTCGGCCCAGGCGCTAAATATGCTGGCCCCATGTTCCGTCGCAAATAGATTTACTTTGGGCAGTTTATGAATTGTATTCAGTCCCCGGTCTTTATTGCCGGCCACGGTGGAATGGTTGGTTCCGCCGTGTGCCGCAGGTTGGCCAAGGAACCAAATGTACGTGTGATTACTCGCACACGTCAGGATTTGGATCTGTGCGACGAGGCTCAGGTGAATCGATTCTTTGAACAGGAGAAACCTGCGACCGTTATTTTTGCGGCAGCAAAAGTAGGTGGGATTCTCGCCAACAAAATGTACCCCGTCGAATTTTTGACGGACAATCTACGGCAAGAGTTGGCGACCATTCATGCTAGTTATCAGCACGGTGTCAAGCGATTTTTGTTTTTGGGTAGCACCTGCATCTACCCTCGGATGGCGAAACAGCCAATCCTCGAATCCGAACTCCTAGCCAGCCCGCTTGAACCGACCAATGAAGCCTATGCGCTGGCAAAGATCGCAGGCTTGAAATTGTGCCAGTACTTTCGCCAACAGTACGGAGTCCTGTTTCACTCGGCCATGCCTACCAATCTGTACGGGCCTGGCGACAACTATCATCCAGACCACAGCCACGTGCTACCTGGCCTAATCCGCCGCATCCATGAAGCCAAAGTGGCCGGGGACGCGAGCGTTACCATCTGGGGAACTGGAACTCCATTGCGAGAATTTTTGCATGTCGACGATTTGGCCGATGCAATACTGCACCTATGCGGATTAGAGAACCCACCCGATTGGGTCAATGTTGGCACCAGCTTGGACCACAGCATTTTGACGCTTGCAACTTTGGTGGCAAAAACAATTGGCTTCGCTGGAGCAATTCTTACCGACCCAACACGCCCCGATGGAACCCCGCGAAAACTGACCGACACCACTTTGCTTCGATCCACTGGCTGGGCACCAAAAATCGAACTCGAACAGGGGATTCGCGATACTTACCAGTGCTTCCTTCGCGAATTCGACTCCGGACATCTCCGGTCCAAGTAGCCAAAACTAATCGACCTTCACGATCCATCGGTCTTCATCGGGCTCGATGGTTCGCATCACGAATTCGACATGGTCCGATTGCACATTGGACCACACCGGAACCGGCGCCATTGCAAACTGCTCCGCTAGAGCCGATGCAGAGATCGATTTCGGGAATAGCTGCAATACGGCCGAGTCCAGCCGGACGGAGCTCCAGACGCCCGCCCCAATACGACATGACTTTTTCTCGATAGCAACTCGCTCGAGGGAAGGGTGCATGGCCAACTGAGTTGCCAGTCGTTTGGCCCTATGATCCAGATTGTCGAGACTCGTCGATAAAGAAGCACCGATCGGAAGCTGTATCCAATCTTCCAAGGTGGTCGACGCTTGGAGCGTTCGGAGCAAAGCCGCTTTGGTATCGCTGCTCGCCTGCCAACCGACACTGTCAGCCATTTTGGTAATTGACTCCAAGATCTCATTCTTGCCTAAGAGGATTCCACAACTAGGTCCGCCCAAAAATGCATCGCCTGGAACGATCACGAGCTCGACGTTCTTTTCCCAGCTTTCAGAAATGACTCTGGACTGCACCCCCAGTTCGCTCAGATCATGCAGTGAACCATCCATCAAGATCTCGATGATCGAAGCGCTTTGTTGCACCGCCACATCGATGCTACTACGTCGATGTTCCCGCCGCGACTCGATCGACAGGGCGTTGGGTGATGCCATTAGCAAAACTCCGTTCGGTGCGGTCAGCGCTTCGCTGAAATCCGATCGTTCGCAATCTTGCATGGTTCCAATCTCGATCGTGCGAACCTTGGCTTGATCCAAGATCGCTCGGACATTACCACCAGGCGTTGTGCCGCTTTGCGGAAGGCGAATGCAGTCCACCCTAGGCAGCACCCATTGCGATCCTTTCCCGGAGGCAACATCTGCGCATGCCGCCAGATAAAGTGCGATGGATATATTCGGAACGATCAGCACTGACGGGGCGCTAGTCATGCCCATGAGCAAATGGTTCAGCTGCGTATCCAGCTTGGTCGTCTCAGCGTATTGGGTATGGAGCTGATGCAATGTTCCAACAGCGTCTGCCCCTAAACGATGTGTGCACCAGCGACTTGAAAACAACTCGCCCGTAGCATTGATTCCCGGAGTTAGTCCTGGTTGAGCGTTGCGCAGCCAGGGCTCGGACACACTTTCCATCCACTTCCCGGTCTGCTGCAAGATTTGTTGGATGTTGCTAGCTTGCAACGTATCCTTCCAACCAAGTTTTTGGGCCGCGTCCTTCAGTGCAGAGATCAACGCGGGTTGAGCTACCAATTGGGACAGTTGTTTCACTGCCTCTACAGGCAGGAGATCCTTGAACGGTCCTGGAATTCGCATGATGGTCCTGTTTGACCGCTATTTCTTAAGCCAAAGAGATGTGGGGTACAATTTTGCAAGACGCGACTTGGCTTCTGTCGCGCGTTGGTTCTCACCTATCTTAGGCCAAAGCTGCGAAAGCCAATAGAGAGCTTCTGCATGGGCTTCGATCTCACTGGCATACAAGAGATCGGTCTTCAAATAAGAAAGAATCGCTTCTTCGTTGCGTCCTGCCGTTAGCAAGATGCCTCCCATGGCATTGTAGAGTTCCGAAAAAAGCTCGGCATCGCTAGAGTCCCCTTCGTCGACCATCTTCTCAAGGGCTGCAAGCGCTTGATCCGCTTTCCCGTCGGTTGCATCGCAACCGATCAGTCCGACGCTGGCAAGTTTCTTGAGCTTCAGTGAGGCGGGATCGGAGACTTGTGCTTGCGTCACGACTTCAAACTTCGCCCGAGCTTCCGCGGTCTTTTTGAGAGCGAGAAGGGCTTTGCCCGCCAAGTAGCCACCCTTCACTTTCAAATCAGGGAAAGGGGCACCAGCAAGAACTCCGAAGTACTTCGCCGCTTGATCAGGAGCTCCTAAGGCCATGGCAAGTTCACCAAGCTTTTCCGAAGCCGTATAAAAATGATTCGAGGTGCTGTTTTCTTTAGCCCATGCCAAAAGCAGTTTTTGAGCCGCATTGGCATCCCCTTTTCCTTGCAAGGCGTTGGAAGCGGCCAGATACCCTCGATAAAAATCGTAATCTTGCTTAACGACGGGGGACTTAAGGGTGTCGTCCGCAACCTTCTTAAACTCTTGAATGGCCTGATCGATGTTCCCTTGGCTAATCAGGTCTTTGGCCTTTGTTAACGGTTGGGGTTCGCCGTCGTTGATGATACGAGCAATCTCATTGGTGGCAACGTTTTGATTCGCTCCTTTGACTTCGATGACGACCTTGTCTCGGGTTCGCTCGATAATTTTGCCTCGAATGGCAACGCCGCCTTTCAGCGTGAAAATGCGATCCTCTTGAGCGACAGCGATGCTTGACATCCACGCAAACGAGACAACTGCAACGCAGAGCGATAGGGAAAGTTGACGGTTCATACTTGTTAGGATCATGAGGTAACGAAGAGAGTGAAGTTGCGAGTGACTGAATCTTAGTTGGAGGGAGCCGGATCGACTTTAGGTCTAAATTCATTTAAGCCAATCGCGGGTTTTCCAAGTTCTTGTTGGATCTCCAAGGTCAGCTTTTCAAACTTAGCGAGTGATTCGGGACCACCCAATTCAGGGTAGGTTTGCATCGTTTGGCGAATATCCGATAGGGCTCGATCAAGAGTCTTTTTCTTGGCATCGCCAGATTCGGACGATGCCATCAACTTGCGACAAACAGCAACGTTTAATCGAGCTTCAAAAAAGATATCTTTGAAGTCGTTTAACCTTTTGGATGTGACCGTGCTGATGGTGCCCCAGCCCCAGACTTGATTCACTTTTTTGTCGTTGGGTTCCGAGCCTAACAGGGCCTTCTTGAGAAGCTCTTTATCTTGGCCAGCCGCCCATGCCTGCAAGTTACGAGCGGCTTCCACTTGGATGGTCAAGTTGCTTGCGGACTTTTTGAGCGTTTGAACGAATATCGCATTCGCTTCTTCGAACTTGCCTGATCCGCTTTTGGCCAAGCCAAGCTTCAACTGAAATTCCTCGGGCTTCCGTTTAGCATCAATCAAATCCGACTCAGGCTTCGTTGCAATCTTACTAAAAGCAGACTCCGCGATTGCCATCAAGTTTTTGCCATTAGCCTCCAAGGAAGGCGTTTTTAACATGGTGGTCGCCACCACAAAGATGGATGTACCAGCCGAATCAAGAGTGCTGATGTCCGAGCTCACGGACACTAACTGCTCAATCAGAAGGCCGAATGCTTCTGCCAGTTTGACTTGCTCGTTGATGTCCTTGGTCGCTTCCAGTTTTGATTGAAGCTCGATGGCGAGATTTCGAAGCGAATTGGTGAGAAGCGTATCGTCTCCTGCGGTCAAGGTCTTCATCTTGCCAACCAGATTAGATACATCGTCAGCCACAAGCGTACGTTTGCCCATTCCGGAGGCTTGAACCATCGCTTGCAACATGATCCGATAACCTTCAAGCTTGGTATTCGATTCCAAATTGAGTACGGATTCAATAAGGCTGATCACTCCTTTGTCTTTGGCTTCTAAAACAGACAACGCTTCATCCACGCGATCGGACGCAAGGTAGATGCTTGCCAGCGCGTTCACGCCGGATACCAAAATCTTATCGGCCTTCGAAGGATCCAAATCTTTGAAAGTGGCGGCCAGTAATTTCTCAGCTCGATCCTTCAAGCTGATATCCTCGGCCGTTTCCGTTGTCTTTTCTGCTCGATGCTTGGCCGCAGCTTTGCGGTAATCACCCCACAAGATTTGCCCCAGCATACTTGCGCCGCCACCTCCCTGGCCGTCTGCCAAGGCAACGTACTGCTCCGCCTTGTCATACATTTTGTGAATCAAGGCCAGCTTCACCAAAAGGTCAACTGCATTGGTGGCTTCCTCCGATTCGGGCGAGGTTTGTCGAAGACGTTTGGCCAAGGACTCGAGCGGGCGCATCAATACTATTTGTTGCTCCGGGGCGGCATCCACAATCAATTTGTTCAGCCCCATCAAAGCGAATCCGCCGGCCTTTTCAGCTTTGTCGGTACCGTTGGCAGAAACCAACAAGTCTTGAGCAACCGCAATGGACTCCCAAATCTGATCGGTGCGAAGCAATAAGTAGGCGAGCAAAAATCTTGCTTCCAACAAGTCATCGCGAGAATCTTTTTCGTTGTATTGCTTCAAGCCTCGTCGATACAACTCAATCGCCTGTTGACGATCTCGCATCGAATCGGCCTTGATCTCCTCCAATTGCTGTGTGAGAGCGGGCTTGTCTGCTTCGCTGGCGGATTGAAGCTGCTTTTCTACCACAGGAAGGGTGGAATCGGCGTCTTCCGCTCGATTCAACCGTTCGCGGCCTGCTTTGATCGAGTCCGCAAAGTTTCTTGATTCGGGCAATTTCACGTCCACCTTTTCGGCCACTTCGACCCCGAGTTCCCCGAGCAGGATTTTGGCCTTTCGAACCGACTCAAGCACGCCTAGGTCCCGAGACGATTGCCGCTTGACGATTGCCTGAAGTAGCTCGCGAGCTTCCCTGCGATTATTGCGAATCTTGTTATCATCTTTTGCATCGATCTTAGGAACGTAAGCCAATCGAGCTTCGGCAATTGCAAGTTGAAGATCGATCCACTCCGGTTCCGATTTTTCGTTTCCGCCAACTCCCTTCAGAGCTTCATCACCGCGAGCGATCGCTGCTTCGTACTTAGCGGTCTTCTCACTCGAATCCAATCGAATGATTCCAGCGATCGCTTGCACTCGCCAAGTCTTGAAGATCCCCTGACCTTCATTCTCGGCAACGCGCGTGTAGCTGTCGCGTGCTTCTTCTACTTTTCCAAGTTGGCTCTGCACGTCGGCTCGATACAACAAGCTCAGCATGCGCCGCCCTGCTTCGGTTGAGGCGCTGGTTTTATCGATGATTTGAGACAACGCTGCTTCCGACTTTTCCAGCCATTGACGCGATTCCGCAGAGTCCGATGCATAGGTTTGGCCGACATACTCCATCATTTTTGCGGAGAGGATCTGAGCCTGGCGGTACTCTGCTTGATAACGGTCTCGACGCTCCTTCCCCTTGGTGTCGTCTGGCTTGATCTTGTCCCCCTTCATGGCTTCAAGAATGGGCTTAAGTTCTTCGATGATACGATTGTAAAGATCAAGAGCTTCGGTATAGGATTCTCGAGCCTTGACGCGGAGGTTTTCGGCAGTGTCTTTGTTCTCGTCTTTCTTACTTTCCGCGATCGCCGTTTGAGCTCGGCTCAAAAGCAAGTCACCCAACTTGGTCTGTGCCTCGCTGCGTCGCAAGTGATTCGGGAACTGAGTCAGAAAGGCTTTGTAATCCTTTTCAATTGCAGCAACGCGTTCATCCCGTTGCTGGACCGTCTTGCTGGCCATCAAGGAGTCTTGTAACAACAAGATTCGCTCCAATGGCAGATCTTCCTTCATGCTCTCTGGCAACCGATTCTGCGCTACGCTGATCTCAAGGTACTTGAGCCCAATCTCGTACATCTTCTCTTCGCGCAGCCGGTCCAAAAACTTCTTGACCGGCTCCTCGCCAAACAACACGAATCCATGGATTAACGAAAAGGCGAATGCAATGCTGACGGCTTTCGTCAGCGGTTGAAAGAGCGCTTGCATCGGATCATTCCAAAAGACGGGGGAGGTTTACGCATCTTCGAAATCGAAGCTGCACTGGTGACGAGTGAGGAGACCTTGTCCAACAGTATTGTAACCGAGAATGTGAAAAGGGGTTATTTTTGACTGCTGATTTCGTAGGTAACTCGGCTTGCCCCCCTGCAAACCCAGGGGGACAAGGAACGAGCTCGATCAGCGATTGCCGCGCAGCGGATTTCCTGGCGAACAAGGAATCCTATCTACATTCCAGGAAGCTTTTACTTGCCTTTGAACTTGTCGTGGCAAGCCTTGCAATTGGTCGCGGCTTTGAGTTCATCCAGGCTACCGTCCCGACCTGTAACGACCTTGGCCGCAGCGAGGAGAGCCGTTCCGGACTGAACTTTCCATTCGATTCCATCCCCCTTGGGAGCATCGTTTTCCACCATGTCCACGAGATAATCGAGAAACAGCTTCTTGTCCTCGTCGCTTGCATCGCCGCTCAGCACCTTTTTGACCAAGCTTGTTTCGCCAGCAAAGGCACCTTTCATCACTTCTTTGACAGACTTCTTGGGAGCAAAGTTGTTTGCCAACGCAAATCCACCCACCAACGACAATGCAACAGCTAAAGTTAGTACACGACGCATTCAAAGATCCTCATCGAAAGGGAAACCAAGTATCAAAACGAATTCGAACACGCTAAGAATTCTACCCAGTTCTCCTGAAACAATCTTCTAGTTGCTTACTCGGAACCGCTCAGCATTTCGAGAAGTAGTTTTATGGCCAGAAAACCCTTTAAGTCAATGAGCCCCATGAACTGGAAGCCAGCTCGGTATCCACCTAATTGATTGGAATCACAGCGAACGCACTTCGCTTGAACAGCAACAAGCTCCTTATCATGACTAAGAACGTAGATGTACTTTTCTTGCTCTAAAAACGGCTTAGTGACGAAAACCAACGAACCTCGCGAGGAAAGGTCCACCGTAATACAAGGCCAGCAATCTACGATTTCCCTGGAGTCATCGAGCTTGATCACTAAGCAGCCCATGTTTCGATGTGATCGCAATTCACTTCGAAGCTCAGCACCTTTCGTAGCCCCAGTCGACAGGGAAGTGAACGTCGAATTGATAATTCGATCCATTCGCTTCTCTTGCAGAAGTTTTGCGTTTGCTTGTGAGAACAGTGCTAACATTTGCATCCCAATTCAGACAATACCTTAAGGACTTCTCGTTAGACCAATCCCCTCTGCTTGTTGAATAAGTCAACAAAAGGGACGGGCTGCAGCAGCTTCTCGCTTTCGAGAACATTCGGGGAAACACGCCCCAATCCAACAATACGGCACAAGACCGATCCCTTAAGGAAAAAGTGAGATGTGGTTTGCAACATATTGCAGGCAAGGTCGCAATGGTGGGATTGTAACCAAAAAAACGTTGATTCGTGGGGACTTCTGGCAAGCCGAATTGCCTAAATCACGTCGAAGCGATCGGTTTTTCGCTGTGCTTTGGCGAATTAAGGACCGAAGATCGATTTACTTGGCAGCGAAAACACACAACAAATTGCGTGAGAATGAGAACAAAAGGGGTGTTTTCGTGCACCTTCCCAAGACAAAATGAGAATCCGTCCGGCCCCATCGTTGCCTTGTCGGACTGCCAGCCCAACACCTTTTCAACTTCTATCACCTACCCTTGGAGCCTCCCTCAATCATGATCCAACCAAGCCGTCGCGAATTCATCAAGAAAACAACCGTCGCAGCTACAGCTGCCTCGATGGTTCCCTACATTCACTCCTCCGCGAAAGCAGCCAGGCTTTCTGCAAACGATCGATTCACCATCGGCTGCATCGGTGTTGGCAGCATGGGAACCGGCGACGCTCAGGGCCATGCACGATTTGGCGATGTGGTCGCGGTTTGCGATGTCGATTCCGTTCACGCCGATCGTGCCAAAAATCACGAAGGGATCGGGAAGGGAAAAGCGGATTCCTACAGCGACTATCGAAAGTTGCTCGAACGAAAAGACATCAACGTGGTGAGTATCGTTACGCCAGATCACTGGCACACCAAGATCGCGATCGAAGCGTTGCAAGCCGGCAAACATGTGTTTTGCCAAAAGCCTCTTACGTTGACCTTGGAAGAAAATCTCCTGATCCGCGCTGCATGCAAAGCGAATCCCAACTTGGTCTTCGTCATTGGCACCCAACAACGTTCGGACCGTGACCGATTCCTTCGAGCGGTGAACATGGCTCACAAAGGACTGCTTGGCGATATCAAGAAAATCACTTGCGGTATCAACGGCAGCCCCACCGGCGGCCCGTTCGAAAAAGTAGATCCGCCCGCTCAGCTCGATTGGGACATGTGGCTTGGGCAAGCTCCGAAAGTCGACTATCTCGAGCGACGTTGCCACTACGAATTCCGCTGGTGGTATGAATACTCCGGTGGAAAGTTCACCGATTGGGGTGCTCACCATATCGACATCGCTCTTTGGGCGGCCAAGCTAAGCGAACAGGGGACCGGCCCTGTTGAAATCGACGGCACCGATTCCGTGCACCCGGTCGAATTCAAAGACGGCAACCCGCTTGTGGACAACTCGTACAACACCTCACATGATTTCAACATTATCCACAAGATGGCTAATGGATTGGAAATCATTGTCACCAGCCGTGGTGATAACGGGATCCTGATCGAAGGCACCAAGGGCCGCATTTTCGTGAATCGCGAAAAGATTACTGGCCTTCCCATCGAGGAACATTGGGACAAGGAAGCCTACACCGAGGATGATGTGAAGGCTCTGTACAAGAGCAAGAAGTA
This sequence comes from Planctomycetaceae bacterium, assembly GCA_027487485.1. Lineage (GTDB taxonomy): Bacteria > Planctomycetota > Planctomycetia > Pirellulales > Pirellulaceae > JBKCUI01. The sequence goes on from JAIYDN010000059.1 coordinate 153,829, forward strand.
CGAAGGGCACAAAGAAAACTTCTACACCTGCATTCGCGAAGGTGGCTTACCTGTCTCCGACGTTTACTCGCACCTTCAAACCATGAATATGTGCCATCTGTCAGCTATTGCCGCTCGACTCAAACGCACCATTCGATGGAATCCTAAAACGGAAATGATCGAAGGCGATGACATGGCCAAGGCCATGCAAGCACGAAAACCTCGCGCAGGTTTCGAAATCCCTAAGCTTGGCTAATCGATCGATAGATTGGTCGATCGGACCTTGAGTCATTCTGCCTTGGGTCACTCTTATTGAGAGTGACCCCGAAAGGCTTTCGCAACGGCTCGCATCTTTTCATGGTCCTTGATTCCAGGGGCAGATTCAATGCCGGAGGCAACATCGATGCCTTCGGGTTTTGCAATACGAAGCGATTCCGCCACGTTCTCTGGCTTAATGCCTCCCGCTAGCAGAATCGGCACTCCCTGAAACTCCGTCGGCCGGGGATACAAGAGATCCCAACGAGCCGTCTTGCCCGTTCCGCCGCGCTGTATCGGATCAAAACTGTCTACCAAGAAGCCTAAAAACCTGGGACGGTTTTGAAAGTCATTCTCTTGATGCCTATCTACACCAAGTCGCCACTGGTTCACGATCTCCTGGTCTTCCGGTATCCCACGCCAAGCAACCGCCTTGATGACCGAGATTCCTCGCAAGGCCGGCACGGACGCAGCATGGTTCATCCATTCGGGCGTCTCGTCCCCATGCAACTGGACGCAATCCAGATCGCAAGCCAGCACAATCTGCCCCACGTCCTCGGGGCTCATGTTCACGAAAACCCCTACGACCATCGCTCTCTTCGCAACGGTCAGAGTTAATTGCCGAGCCAGCTCCGTTTCAACGGAACGAGGACTCGGTGGATAGAAATTGAGTCCGATCGCATCGACACCGCATGCGATGGCCGCATCCACATCCACCGTCCGAGTCAAGCCACAGTACTTGAGTTTAGGGAATGAAGGGATTGAGGCCATCGGAACCATTTCGGGTCAAGAATCGGATCTACCAGTTGTCAAAGGCTCTGGATAGTTCCAAAGCGATTTCTAGTAGATTGTTCCTCGTTACAACCGTCAATCAGTAACTAAAAATAATCCACCGCGATGATATGGCCGACAATTAGCCATACTCCAAAGAACAAGCATCCAATAACCGCATTCAAAAAATCGATAGTCATAGGTCGCGACCTCTCGGTAAGAGTGAGAAACCGCCATCCGTAGTGTTCGTCTAGAACCTCTCTAGCCGTTCGCCTTCTTGCGAGCGAGTCTTATCGACGAGACTTTAGCAAATCTTCAAAAGTTTTTTGAAGTCCGTTCTATTTTACCCAACCGACACGACATCAGCTTTTCTTCAGGCCAAGCTACGATCGGTGGAATCATCTCAACTTGCCAAATCGGATCCAACAGATCCATGACACTAGGGTCGCTTAAGCACGCTTCCGTGATGACCATCTCTTGATCGTGGGACCCGCGTAGCAAGTCCTCCAACATTTGTGGCGTTTCACCAAAGTAATCGAGGCGATCGTTGATCGTGGCGACCACAGCGACACCTTGATGAATCGCTTGTCGAAGCGAGATCCCCCATTGGCCACTTTGTTGCTCCATCGCGGTTGCAGCCAAGACTGCATTCGCGGCAGCCGGAAAAACGGCGCTCAACCCATCCTGCATGGACTTTACAACACAGCCATGATTGGCCGTGACCACGGATGCAATCGCTTGCAAGTGCTTCACGATTAGCGAACAGGCAGATTGCCCGGAAAGCTCCTGGTAAAACCGACTCGCATCAAGCAGTTGGCAGCCGAACAACGTCACATTGGTGAGGCCGACCATTTGGCCCGGGGATAACACTTCATCAGGGAACCAATCCCGGAACGCGGGGATTTGAGCTGCGTCGGCTGCTGTTAGCGCATCTGCACGTGAAGCGACTCGCTCGATTCGAAACTGCCTTGGCGACGCTTCCGGATTGAATACCGAAAGGACCTGTTCCCCCACTCGCAATGTCGGGATCTGGTCTTTGGAAGGTGGACGTGACAAGTCCAAATCCCAGCGTCCTACTCGACTGCCCGATGAAACGCGAAACTCGATCACGTAGGGAAGTTGTCCCCCACGCAACCGATACTGCCCTTCACCAAGTGCGAGCTCCAGCTGCAGTCGCTCGTCGGGTTGCAAACGTACTTGAGCGGCAACATGCCTGGAAAACGCTGGGCCACCAATGCAATAGGTTCGAGTCTCCGCCGTGCGAATGTCCGGATGAGCTCGAAAGACCAGTTCGATGCTCTGGGCAAAATCCAACTCAAAGTCCACGCTGCAAGCTTCGCAGTGGCCGTGATCCTGAAGTCCTTTAAGGGATTCTTTTACGTCGGAGGGAATACGACATGTGGGACACAAGATATCCCACATCAAAATCAAAGCCCCTTCGCGGGCTGCAAGAAGGCAAGTTTGAACGAGTTCTCGAGCGTCCAAGCCAAACCTTTCTGCGAATGCCAAGGGTCTAATCCTTGCCACTTCCAGGTCGCTCGCGTGAGCTAAAAATTGCTCAAGCGTATCGATCACCCTCGGGTCGATATCGGCTGCGTTGATTCGCAAACGTTCAAACCGGCGAATCAAATTTCGCTTCTGCTCCCGATCAATACTCTTCGATTTTGAAAAAGCGCTCGCCTTCACGTCCGAATGCGCGTTCGATCTCAAATAGTCATCGATCGATTCGTAGACCTTTCCAAAGTTCCGTTCGGACTTGTTGCCAATTTGCAATTTTGCGAAGATTCGCCCCAAAAAATTCCGGGGTAACATTTGAAGCGTCTGAACAACTAATGTTCCTCCATCCTCCTGAGGCATCAGTTCGACCACATTGGTGAACCAATGGAACGGGCCACTTGGGAAATGACGCAATACACTCAAGCGACGACCTTCGATCCATTCGTAAGGATGTTCTTCCCATTCCATGGTCATTCCCATCGCGCGAACGGTAGCCATTCTTCGAACACCTAATTTCGGATCTTGAAATGTATGATAACGAACGGCAGGCAGTCCGATAGCATGGTTGACTCGATCGGTGTTCGAAACGTAAGGCCAAAGTTCATCGGGCGAAGACTTTAATTTCCACTGGAACTGGTACTTCAAGTGCCCCTTGCTAAGATTTCCTTTCATATCGGGAATTGCTGGATGGACGGCGATGGAGGATGTTTTACCCGCCAGTAATTCTTCGAGCGCTTGCAGCAGCTCCGAGGCATCTCGGTAACGCGCATGCGGATTCTTCGCCATGCATTTTTCTACAATGGCCTGCATTGCATCGCTAACAACTCCGCAATACTTTCGAATATCAGGGACGGGCGAATCGCAATGCAATCGGAAGATCTCAACCGCCGATTGGCCTTCGAATGGTAACTTTCCTGTCAGGCACTGAAACAGCGTTACACCAATTGCATAGACATCCGTCGCAGGCCCAACATCGCCGCCTTGGCACTGCTCTGGGGCCATGTAATGGGGTGTTCCCAGAATCAATCCGGTTTGCGTCATCGCGATGGACTCCGATGCATCGAAATGTTTCGCCAACCCGAAGTCTGCGATCTTAAGGAGAGGGCCACTCGATTCTGACTCAAGTGCTCCGTTGGCAAATGCCCGCTCACCATTCACCGTCAGAAGCAGGTTGGCGGGTTTGATATCGCGATGCACCATTCCGTTTTGATGAGCACACGCGAGTCCTCTCGCGACATCCGCAATAGCCGCAATCACCAGGGGCTCCGGAACCATTCTTCCTGTGCGAGTCACGTCGGCCAGGCACCCGCCCGCCACGTACTCCATCGCGAGGTACATGGTTCCTTCCCAAGTGTTGAACTCCACTAAACGAGCGATCGCTGGGTGGGTGACTTGGGACAGGAGCCTTGCTTCTTTGGCGAATCGTCTTGTTGCTTTCTCATCGTTTGCAACTCGCTTCGTCAGCGTCTTGATCGCAACGGATTCGCCCGAACTCGTATCGGTCGCAAGGAAAACCGATCCCATGCCCCCTTCACCTAGCGAACGTTGGATCGCATAGCGCCCAATAGTTCGGAAATCTTCAGGAACTAGCAGGTCTTTGGCCAACTGATCCAAAGAACCAGCTTGGACCTCCAGAGTGTTGTCATTGATTGAACTGGAAAACAACGGCCGACGGGTACTCCATCCCGTACCGACCATAGCTTCTTGAAACCCCAAGACGACCTGCTCCATATCGGGGCGGTCGCTCCAATTGTCGAGCATCATCTCCTGGAGCAAATCGTGAAATCGCACTTGGTCGATGGCAAGTTCATCCCATTTGCTAGGGTAAGAGGCAATGATTTCTTGGATGGTAGCACCCAACGTCCGAACATCGTTAGCAAACGCAATGGGACCGTCGCGGTCGGGTATAGGTGACTCTAAAAAACCATCCATCACATCCAAAACAAAAGAGTCCTTTCGAGTTGGATGCAAGTAGATTGTGGATCGAGCTAATCGGCCATGTGCTAATCCAATTCGATGCATTGCAGCAATCGCACCGGCAAGATCACTTATCAGGCTATCGAGCGAAACGGCTAAATGCGGAAGCGTTTCGAGTGAATTGTCATGGCAATATTGCGTTGCGACAGATATCGACGAACCACCTTCTAGACCCGATACCACGATCGGCATCACTCCGGGGTGCGAGACCAGTATTGCCCTCTTTAACAACGCTGGTAGATGACTCAATGTGCAATCTACCGAGTCGATATCCAAATGATTCGCGGGAAACTCGATGAATCGAACAGGCTGGTCGCTTTCATTCATTGCCAAATAAACGCGACAATGTGCCCCTGAAGATAAAGGCTTCACCAGCTTGAATTCGCGAGAGCTCAAAGTCTATTCCCTTCAACCATCATCGGGATGCAACGGGTCGTCGGGATCGAAGAAAAAATCTCCTAGACCCATCGGTAAGGAGTTGCCACCGACCGCGTTCTGCTTTCGTTTTGCCGCCGCAGAAAGATCCAACGCTTCGTCCCCCAGACATGCTTGCAGCGCCTCGCGCCACGCTTGGTCCTTGGCTACCGGATGATTGGTCTGCTGGGACAAACGCTTCAGAGCATATCGAAGAACATTGATTCCATCCCGAGCTGAAAAATCAAGCTTCAGAGAGTGGGCACTTTGTAAAAAGTCGACCGTCATCGCCAAAACATCCGCTTCCGCAAAGGGCAGATGGTAACGCAGTATCTCAAGCTCATCCTTGCGATTCGGGAAGCCAACTTGAAGCGATGGCTGCAGCCGACTTAAGATGTAGTCCGGGATCTCGTACGTCGAATCGTCTTGGTTCATCGTGACAGCACATCGGAATTCGCGATGAGCAGGAATGGTAATGCCCGCCACAATCGATTCCACATAGCGACGTTGGTCCAGCAACGGAGCAAGCGAAGCCCACGATTTTTCATTCATGCGATTCCCTTCGTCCAGGACGCACACCGCTCCGCGAATCATGGCCGTCACCAAAGGGGAAGCGTGGTAGGCAATTTTGCCACTGCTGGCCAGTACTGGCGTCACCAACAAGTCTTCTGGCCTCGTGTCCGCCGTGCACTGATAAATGAACAGTTCTTGATTCCGGGCCGCTGTCGCAGCCATGGCCAACGCCGTTTTGCCAACTCCAGGTACACCGATTAATCGTGGAGTCAAAGGCAAGTCGAGATCATCTACCGTCAACCAACAAGCAGCCAACTGCCGTAATGGTTCTTCCTGCCCAATCCATTTGGCTGTATTTTTCACTGGATTGCCCAGAGTCAATGTGACTCCTTCGATCGTGACCGTCTCGCTCATTTGATTACGCGCTCCCTTGCGGCAGGTTCTGTCCCCTCAAGAAACGCTAAACCTACCTGCTTTAGGTGCTCGACGCAACTGACCGGCTGACGACTTTGCCGATTGCGCAATCGGCAACGCCAACGACTGGAAAAGATTACCGGTCGTAACGCTTTTACCTCATTCGCTCCAGAATTCTCTTTGACATTCGAGAAAACGCTCAAGTTGATTCTTCATTGTCGAGAGGGCTCTGGATAAATTAACAGGGTATCTGAATTCTTGGTTTTCACCCCCTGAAGTCTTTATGTCGAAATTGCCGATGCCCATGGAAAGCGAAGTGGAGCTTTTGCTCCGCAACGCACAACTCCGCGACGAGTTAGAGCCATACTTGGACGAAGCTGTAGACTTAGTGTCCATCCGCCACATGTCGCTGGCAGAAGAGAACGAATTCCTGGCATCTATTCTTGCTTGGGAACGTGCACCAACCCTCCCCATCAGCCAGTGGTTTGAGCCCGAACTGAAACTGCCTAAGCCAGAATCCCTTACCGATATCGAGGTAAGCAGACTTCTTTGGCAAACCATTCATCAGCTTTACAGCCAACGTATTGTTTTGGCTTTGACGGACCACTTGAGCGACCGCCAACTGTATTGCCTGATCGTTCGCGATATCTTGCCCGCTTACGAAAAGCGAATTGCAGAGCATCGCAATTTCTTGCATTGGCACTGCCTCCAAGACAATGACATGGAAGGATGGCTCAAATACTACGCCACCGATTCAGAACGTGACCAATGGGAAGATGAAAGCGGCCTGGAAGCACCCGACAAACAATCCCCTCCCTATCCACGGCAAATGCCTCGCAAGCCAAGCAATCTCAACTAAACAGGTTTATTTGCTTGTCGCAAGTAGAAGCGTCTCTCCGAGACGTTGATTCCCGCGAGTCTCAGAGAGACTCGCCTACGTGGTTATACTGAACTTTTTGTGATGACGTGCTGAAACCCCTTTCTTGACGGGTTGGCAGGACTCAATAAGACACGTTGACTACCTTGTCTTTTCTTAAAGGTAGCCAAAATCCTCGGGATCGGTTGTCACCCCAATCAAGCAGCGTCATGGGAGGTTGGATGAGTCTTCTCCCAGTGCTTCACGCCCGCCCGAATCTGCTTCAAATGCATCCAGTGCCCATGCGTCTTGGATGTGCTAGAGACCATCGTTTCAGGATTGATCTCTCCCTTTTCGATCTTGCGTAAGAACTCGGATTCTGCGATGGGACCAACCGTCTTTGGCCCCCAGAAAAATCTCTTCTTCATGTAAAACCAGTCGGCAGACATTTTGCATTCTCCCTTCATGTGATCCTGTGTCACATTCAAAACAAATATCTCATTCAGCGCGACAGTCGACCTCGCATCTGCATATGCCTTAATAACCCCTAATAATACAGGATGTGCCGCAAGTAAATCAACAGAATTGCCGTTTTCGGGAACTTAAACCACATGGATAGTCAATAAAGGTAATCCTAACCCCCCAAAGTAGGGCTGGCAGGATCGCGACTCCATTGGACCGACGGAGAAACGAACGGGTGCTATCGAAAAACGATCCCCTTACCGACGGAATCGATCCCAGTCGATTCCCAACTTTCGCATCTTTGCACGCAAAGTATGAGGATTGATACCCAGCAACTGAGCTGCGCCGCGGCGGCCTTCAACTTGGCCACTCGCTGCCGCTAGCGCACGCTCGATATGACGAACGATGGCCGAGTCCAGGGAGTCGACAGGCCCTTCGTCTTCCAAGGCACTTGGAACTGGTGCCGAAGCGGAATTCCTATTGGTCGACTCGGGAATGACTTCATAAAAAGTTGGCTCGTCTGAATTGGAGGATGGCGGCGGAGGTTGTAGAAATGTGTTCCCCAACGACATGGCTACGTCCAATCGAGTTCCACCCCCTAAGATAACCGCGCGGTCCATGATCGCTTGCAGTTCGCGAATGTTGCCGGGCCATCGATAGTCCATTAACAATTTGATGTCCGCGAGTGTCGGCTCAACATACGGCAATCCAAATCGGTTCGCGGCCCGCTTGGCAAAATGCCTTGCTAGCGATGGAATATCCTCGACCCGTTCTCGCAGGCCAGGTAACAAAATCGGGAACATGTTGATCCGGTACCAAAGGTCTTCACGGAACGAGCGATTGTGAACCATCGCGGATAAGTCTCGGTGCGTCGCAGCCACAATCCGAACGTCAACATGAATATGCTCCTGTCCACCCACTCGTTCAATTTGATGGTCCTGCAACACCCGTAGCAACCGAACTTGCGCTGCCAACGGCAATTCACCAATTTCATCGAGGAACAAGGTCCCTCCATCCGCACGTTCGAACCAACCTTTGCGTTGATCCGAAGCGCCCGTGAAACTCCCTCGTTCATGCCCAAACAACTGAGAATCAATCAACTCGGTGGGGATCGCCCCGCAATTAACGCGAATAAATGGCTTCGAACTTCTGGGCGAACGTCCATGGATCGCACGAGCAACCACTTCCTTGCCTGTTCCCGTTTCCCCCAAGATCAATACTGGCATATCGGAGGGAGCAACGATTCGCACCCGCTCCATGACAGCACGCAAACCCGTCTCGGAACCCACAATAGCCTCGCGAGCCTCATCCTTGGATTCGTTGGCGAGTGTGCTCGAAGTATTCCCCGTGCCATCGCTGAACCGCTCCGGCCAACGCACGCGGACCGATCGTTCCATCCACAACCACAGAATCGGACTCCATCTCTCCAAGAGTCGATAATGGTCCTCTCGCAAAACGCGACTCGGAGGGATCTCGAAAACCGCGGCTCCCAAGACCGCGTTTGGGCCGCTACTTTCGCTTAACTTCGGACGCAAAGGGATCGCAAAGACTTCGTTGGTAAACTCCTTCGGTGCCAAGATGCTCAACTTACCGGATCGCTTCGCGCCGGCTTGATGCAATATCTCTCCCGACCTGCACCATGGTTCCACCCCCAACCACTTGGCGTCGGAACACTCGACCGTTGTCTCTTCCAGAGCAACTGCCGAAGCACTTCCGCCGTACCCAACCACCTTGAGACTTTTTGATTCCGAGTGCAAGTACTGAATCACTACCGACTCGATGGGAACGAAAGCTTGCATAAGAGCAAATTGTCCACCGAGCGAACCGGGTGCTCCGGCGCCATGGCTGATTTGGTCTGCGCCGTCCCAATCGGCGACCGCCATCTCCCACCCCCGGACCAACGCATCCAATTGTTCCAATTCCTGCATCATCACACTTCTTTTTGAATTGCACCCACTGCCCATCATCCGCAACGGAATTCCGTCAAATATAACGGCCTGGCCGTCTTATTTCGCGGATCTTTTTGCTATCAATTCCGTTTTTGCTAATTTGGAGGGACCTTATGGTCCACTTTTTAGGATTGGTCCGTTGGTCCGGCGGTTGCATTGAGGGAAGCAAAATGCCTCTCCCACTGAGACTTCCACAGTCTCCAACCGTAAACCCAATCTTAAAAATGAAAATGTTAGCCCTACGAACTATCGCATTTGTCGTTCCTTTGCAGTTGCTTCCGTTCGTCGGATGCAACAACTCCAGCAGCTCCCCCTCGGCTTCTGGCGTTGCGGCAGGGAAGACAGTTAAGTTGTTAAATGTTTCTTACGATCCAACTCGAGAGTTTTATGTCGAGTTCAACAAGTCCTTCGCTCAGCTTTGGAAAGAGAAGACCGGCGACACTGTCGAGATCGATCAGTCGCATGGTGGGTCGGGCAAGCAAGCACGCGCTGTGAACGAAGGTCTGAAAGCAGATATCGTCTCGCTCGCGCTAGCTGGAGACATCGCGACGATTGCAAAGCAATCGAATTTGATTGAAGGTGATTGGCAAACCAAGTTCCCACACAACAGCTCACCCTACACGTCCACCATTGTGTTCTTGGTCCGGAAAGGGAACCCAAAAAGGATTACGGACTGGAGCGACTTGGTCCGCGACGGGGTGGAAGTGATCACTCCGAATCCGAAAACCGGGGGAGGTGCACGATGGAATTATCTCGCAGCATGGGGCTTCGCGCTCCATCGCGAACTGGGAAATCTTGCGGTCCTCAAAGATCCCAACAAAAAAGCAGAAGTGGATGCTGCTAATGAAAAGGCCAAGCAGTTCATGGGTGAGTTGTATCGACACGTTCCCGTTTTGGACGCGTCGGCACGTGCTGCGACCAATACGTTCATTCAGCGCTCCATCGGAGACGTTTTGCTCACTTGGGAGAACGAGGCATTCTTGGCCTTCAAAGAACTTGGAACCGATCAAGTCGAAATGGTGGTACCACCACTGAGTATCTTGGCCGAACCGCCTGTGGCTGTGGTAACCAAAAACGCCGAGGCCAACGGCACCACCGAGGTGGCCAACGCTTATCTAAATCACTTGTACTCTGCAGAAGGGCAACGACTTGCGGCAAAACACTACTATCGGCCTCGCAACGAAGAATTGATCTCCGACGAGCAAAAGGCGGTCTTCGGCAAACTAAAGCTTTTCCAGCTGACAGATCTAGTCGAAGGGTGGGATGACGCGCACGAAGTCCACTTCAAAGATCGTACGGGCGTCTTTGATCAAATCTACAGCGCGGACTCCAAGTGACCATCGTCCACCACACTCCAACCTGATGCTACAAAAGCAAGGGAAGTCAAAATGATGAAGAAACGATCCACCGCAAGTTTGCCTGGATTTCGGATAACGATGGGATATACGTTGTTTTATCTGTCCCTGATCGTTCTGATCCCTTTAGCGGCCCTATTTTTGAAGGCCGCTACGATGGACGGAGCGGAATTCTATGCGACCATTACTTCAAAACGCGTACTTGCTGCTTATCGACTGACATTTGGCGCCTCGTTCATCGCTGCGTGCATTAACACCGTTTTCGGTGCAGTCGTAGCATGGTCGATTGTGCGTTATCGGTTCGTTGGCCGGCAACTACTTGATGCTATCATCGATCTTCCCTTTGCGATGCCAACGGCCGTATCGGGAATCGCGCTGATGGCAATCTATGGTCCAAATGGATTGATTGGTAAGCACCTGATTCCCTATGGGATCAAAACGGCGATCTCACCGCTTGGGATCGTAATTGCTTTGACCTTTATCGGATTGCCGTTCGTCGTTCGCACATTGCAGCCAGCTCTCGAAGAACTTGATGGCGAAGCCGAGCAGGCGGCTGCAAGCCTAGGAGCCAGTCGATGGCAAACGTTTTGGCGGATCATCGTACCGTCTCTTCTGCCATCGTTGTTGACAGGCTTCACGCTGGCATTTGCCAGAGCGCTCGGCGAATACGGAAGCGTTGTTTTTGTCGCAGGTAATCTCCCCATGAAGACCGAAATCGCCTCCTTGCTGATCATCAGCAAGTTGGATGATGCGGATGTTCCTGGGGCTTCAGCGATCGCGGCTGTGATGTTGGTTGCAACTCTGCTGATCTTGCTCTCCGTGCAAGGAATCCAATGGTGGTCGCAGCGAAGAACAGGGAGGGCCTAAGCGATGTCAACGAATTCAAAAGGTATTGCGATCGGACAGCAGGATCCAACTTGGGTCCGATTTTTGGTGATCTCGATATCGATCGCCTTTGTGGCACTGATGTTGGTACTGCCACTGGGAGTCGTTTTTTGGGAAGCCTTTCGCAAAGGTGTCTCCGCCTATGTTGCCTCGTTTCAAGATCGCAACGCGGTAAGAGCTATCTACATGACTTGCCTGGCGGCAGGAATCGCAGTTCCGCTCAATCTGGTCTTTGGAATTGCAGCGTCCTGGGCGATCGCCAAGTTTAACTTCCGAGGCAAATCGCTACTGATCGCTTTAATCGACTTGCCCTTTGCTATCTCACCCGTCATATCCGGCTTGGTCTACATTTTAGTGTTTGGAATGCAAGGCTGGCTAGGTAAATGGCTGGATGGGCATGGAATTCAAATCATCTTTGCCGTCCCTGGAATTGTCCTTGCGACCATCTTCGTGACCTTTCCGTTTGTTGCCCGCGAACTTATTCCTTTGATGCAAGAACAGGGAAGCGAGGAAGAATGGGCTGCCATCTCTCTTGGTGCAAATGGATGGCAAACATTCTGGCGAGTCACTTTGCCCAATATCAAATGGGGCGTTCTCTACGGAGTTCTTCTGTGCAACGCTCGAGCCATGGGTGAATTCGGTGCTGTCTCGGTGGTCTCGTCCAATATTCGCGGCGGGACCAATACGCTCCCTCTCCATATTGATGCCCTTTACAACGACTACAACTCGGTCGCCGCGTTCGCCATGGCTTCGATCCTTGCGTTTCTAGGGGTTATTACGTTGATCGGAAAAACCTTGCTTGAACGCAAACTACAACAAGAAACATCGTCATCACTTGAGTCGACCACGACAGAGGAATCCCAATGAGTATTGAAATCCAAAATATTAGCAAGAGCTTCGGTTCTTTCTCTGCTCTTAAAAACATCTCCATCAAGATCGAGAACGGTGAACTCATCTCGCTCTTGGGCCCATCAGGGTCCGGCAAAACGACACTCCTTCGAGTCATCGCCGGAATGGAATCTCCCGACCCCAATCCAGATAGCCACGTTCTGTTCTTTGGAGAGGACGTTGCCAATAAGCCGGTGGGGGATCGCAAGGTTGGATTTGTTTTCCAGCACTATGCCCTGTTTAAACACATGAGCGTCTTCGAAAACATTGCCTTTGGATTGCGAGTACGCCCCAGATCGCAGCGACCTTCGGAAAATGCAATTCGGGACAAAGTCCATTCGTTGTTGAGTCTTATTCAGCTGGAAGGATTTGGTACACGATTTCCCAAACAACTTTCCGGCGGCCAACGCCAACGAGTGGCCTTGGCCCGCGCCCTGGCTATCGAACCTCAAGTTCTATTGCTTGACGAACCATTCGGTGCCCTGGACGCGAAAGTTCGCAAGGGGCTTCGCGATTGGTTGCGTGGCCTTCACAATGAACTGAACACGACAACCATTCTGGTAACTCACGACCAAGAAGAAGCCCTGGAAGTCTCAGATCGCGTAGTCGTCATGAATCAAGCAAAAATCGAACAAGTCGGTGCGCCCGACGATGTTTTCCATCATCCTGCGTCGGAGTTTGTTATCGATTTCCTGGGTAATGTGAATGTCTTCCACGGTCGTGTTAATCAAGGGCAAGCCGTGCTAGAGAACATTCAAGTGGGGGCATCCGACATTTCGATTCCCGCCGGCGAAAAAGCCAACGTTTATGTACGTCCCAACGACATTTCAATCGACCGCGTACCTACTGGCAAATCGAGCATTGCGGCCAAGGTCACTCGGATCAATCGAGCAGGTGTTCACGCCAAGATAACGTTAATGCTTCACAACCAAGAAGAAATCCGTGTGGACATCACGATGGAGCATCTTTTGGAACTCAATTTGCAATTAGAGGATTTGGTCTTTGTGCATCCCAATAAAGCTCGAGTCTTCGTGCCTGATTACACCATTTGATTTTGGCCCAAACAGACCCACCCGAGGTCAAGTTACTTTCCATGAGCAGCGATTCATTTTCGAAAACAACAAAAGAAAATCCATTAAGCCAGTCTCCTTTGGAACAGGAATTGCAATCCTCTTTGGAGCAGATTGGAGGCGCGCTGCGTGGCCTCAAGTTTGGAAGCGTTAATGTGATTGTGCAGGACGGACTCGTGGTGCAGATCGATCGAACAGAAAAAGTTCGATTGCGAAATTCCTCGCGTACGAACTAGCGATCCAAGCTATCGACTAAACGACAGAGCAAAAAGTCCGACTCGAATAACGAGAGGCAATTCGAATCAATGAAGTTCGCGAGTCACTGGCTAACTAGAGCCCGCGAATGCGCGATTAAGCGTCCGCACACGGCTCGCTGAAATCGCATTAGGGAGATTAGTATGAGTCAAGTGCATTGCGTGTGGGACACGCTTAGGAATGGTAATAGACTGCCCCGAAATGTTAGTTTATTTGGACTTGGTCTCGCTATGCTTTGCGTGACGGTCATGGTCTCAGGTTGTGAAAAAGGGGAAGCCCGGCTATCTACCTTTAAGGTGTCAGGCAAGGTCGTGCAGAAAGGGAAAGCTGTACCCAACGCCACCGTAGTCTTTCATGCTAATCGAACCGAAGAAGGGTTTATCAAACCCAGGGCCATCACCAAACCGGATGGCACTTTCGAATTGACAACCTACGAATCGGGTGATGGTGCGCCCGCGGGGACTTACGAAGTTTCCATTGAGCAATGGCTGCGAGCCAAGCCTGAAGAGAGTCCCGAGAATCGATTGCCTGCAGTCCTTAGCAATCCAACTACGTCGGGACTCAAAGCTACTGTTGCGGATGCAGTCAATGATCTGTCTCCGTTCGAACTGAAGTAGTGCGTTTACTTTCTAAGTGACTTCACCTCGTTGAACTTTCGAGCTCCCAATAGAAAGCTCGTTCGTTTCCGGATTCACTGCCAATTCCCTCGTGTATTTATCTTGTTTTTCATTGAGCTTTTTCATTCCATTGGAGTAACAAATGTCTTTAAATCGTCGTAAGTTTCGTGGTTTTACCCTAGTTGAGTTGCTGGTCGTGATCGCGATCATTGGGATTCTCGTTGGGCTTCTTTTGCCTGCGGTTCAAGCCGCACGAGAAGCAGCGCGGCGCATGTCTTGCTCCAACAATATCCGTCAAATCGAACTAGCGTTTCAGAATCATCACAGTTCACTAAAATACTTCCCAAGCAATATCCGGCCCTCGGCCGTGAGTACGGTGCGTGTGCGTTGGGCTACTTACTTGCTTCCATACATGGAACAGAGCAGTTTGTTCCAGCGTCTTGATCTCACGAAGAACTGGTCATCCGTCGTGCCCAATACTGATGGCGGTTTAAACTATGACCTCTTTGGTACCAAGATCCCTATATACGAATGCCCTTCGAATCCTACCGCTGGACAGGTTCTAGATGGTGCACCGCCACCAGATTCACCTTCTTGGCAACAACGCGTTGCGAACGGAGACTACAGTGGCTTCTACGGAGTCGATCCCCAGTTGTTCACATTGGGCCTTGTCGATCAATCATCTGCAATTGCGACCAATGGGGGGATTTCGAAAACGATCCAACTCAAGTTCGCTAACTTTTCCGACGGAACCAGCAATACGATTCGGTTGGTCGAATCCGCTGGCCGACCTAACATCTATCGAAATCGCAGGATCGCGGTGACTGCTCAAGTGGGCAGCGAAGCACGAGTGAATGGCGGAGGTTGGTGCCGACCAGCTTCGGAACTGAACGTTCTACGCGGAGCTTCCGCTGACGGACTCACCTTCCCGGGGCCTCGTGCCATGAACGTAACCAACGGCGAGATCTTGGGAACCTATCCACATCCTTACTACGGAGTGGATGGAACATCACAAGCGTATTCCTTCCATACCGGTGGAGTGATGACGGCGTTTGTCGATGGCAGCGCACGCTTTTTGTCGGATAATATCAGTATCCGAATTTTCGCTCGCCTTGTATCGCGGGACGGTGGTGAAATCAGTTCGGATGTGGAGTAGGAAGGTTTAAGGTGTAAGCTGTAAGGTGTAAGGCTTTCATCAAGAACATCGACGGACCGGCGACGGTTGGGCTTGTCCCAACGCGTCGCAATAGGTTTGGTGTGCTAACCAGGCCGACCCTGGCCACCGATACCCTTTCGCGTTCGTGGGCCTGCGGCCCACGAACGCGATAAGCATTTTGGGACGCAGCGTTTATCGCACCAAACCTATTGCGAAAGTGAGCTCAAGGCCCACCTTCGCGTTGCACTCAGCAACTAAGTGGGGCAAATCTCTTAACCACAAAAAAACCTGCCCCGGTTTGCTCTCTCATTCCGCCAATTGGATGCCTCTGTCATCCGCCACACGAAAGACACTCGCTTTTTTGCGGTAATCCTTTTTTCGCACCTTTTTTCAATTGGCCTATTGCCGCCTACGACACTTGTCGTACACTGTCCTACGACACATGTCATAGGAGGCAGTGAAAATGCGAAAAAAAGATGCGCCCCGTTTGTTGGCTAGCGAACTTGAAATTCTTGAAATGCTCTGGCGAGTTGGCAGCGCGACTCTTGTTGAAGGGCAGCGGGCACTGGGTGGCGATGCAGGCTATACGACTGTCCAAACAAGACTCAATCGAATGGTCAAAAAAGGTGTCGTGAAGCGTTCGCGAACCAAGCCTGCAAAATATTCCGCCGGTATCCAGCCCGACGAAGTCGCGTCATCGGATCTGGATCTCTTGTTGGACAAAGTAAGTCGTGGAAGCGTCCTGCCTTTGGTGACTCACTTGGTCAAGGATCGATCGTTGACATGCGAAGAGATGGACGAGCTGAAGAAGCTGGTGGCAGAGGCAGAAAAGCGATTGGGTAACAATCAAACATCGGAGAAAAAATCATGAGCGAATTCGCTGAATTGTTTTTATTTCGAATCGGTCAAGCGTCCGCCTTTCTCGCGGTTGCGGCTGTCATCGCGTGGAGCGTGCTGCATACACTTCGCTGCCAATCTCCTTTCGTACACCGAAGCGTTTGGTGCTTGGTGTTGGCCCAATCCTTCATGATCTTCCAGTTTCCTATCGCTATCCCATGGCAGTCTAAGAGGAATACCGCCACGGCACTCGGCGAGACCATCGCTACCATCGGATCGCCTGTCTCGATGGACGTTTCTGCTGCCAATCAGGTTATCTCAGCGGAATCACGGGCGGACGAAATCCCACAACGGACCTTCATGAAGTATTGGCCTTCGGTCGTGCTTGCTGTCTGGACTGCGGGAGTTTTGGCAATTCTCGGTCAATGGGGCATGCGATACATTTGGTTCGTTCGCAATCTCCCAACTAGCAAATGCGAGAATGAATGTTGGAACCAAGAATGGGATGCGGTCCAAGCAGAAAGTGGGTTGGCCACGCGCATTCCTCTTTTTGTCAGCGAACGCGCTGGACCGATGCTATGTCGTTGGCCCGATGGGCAGCGCGTGGTGGTACCTACGTCACTTTGGAGCAGATTGCCGCGAGAACAGCGACAAGCAATCTTGTGCCATGAATTAGCGCACTTCCAGCGAAATGACTTGCTAAAGACCTTGATCGCGAATTTGGTTGCTGCCGTGCATTGGTTTAATCCGTTGGCCTGGTTCGCAGTTCGACGATTAGAAGATAGCATCGAGTGGACGTGCGACCGCATTGTCTTAGCATCCAAGCCTGATGCGAACGTACATTATGCGAAGGCTTTGCTATCGCTGGGTTCCAATTCTTCCGTGCCGACCACTTGGGCTTCCGCCGTCTTTGGGGGTGGGTTAGCGGCTAGGATTCGCCGAGTTATTTCCGCGGATAGTGCCTCCGACTCGCGATCCAAAGTGTTGATTGCCATCGGGATTCTGATCGGGCTCTCTGCAGTTCATATTGTCCGAGTCGAGTTGGTAGCGCAAGAAGTAACAGAAGAAGCGAAGAACGTCATCGCAAGGGAGTACTTTATCGCCCCTGTTGTGACTGAGTTACAGAAAGAATTACGCAAGCGAAACAGCGAGTCTGTTTCGGTGTATTCCAGCGTCAATGGCAGATCTTTTTTCAATAAACAACGCCCTGAGCTCGATATGGATCGATTTGATTTCGATTCGTTTATCCGCGACTTATCAAGTACTCGAAAGGCAATCGAAACGGGGAGTATCGAGATCAACATTGATTTTGAGGCCGTCAACAGTGAGTCACTGAATGAACTCGCACGCAAAGTTGAGAACGCCTTTAAGCTTAAGTTGAGTGAAGCTGAAATCGAGAAAGTCAGGATTATCCTGAGCTTTACGAGTGATGAACGCGATTGGTGGAAGATCGCAGAAGAAACAGAATCGAACGCTCAAGAACAGAAGCTTGGTAACGAGCGGGTGAGCGTGTTTCCTGTGAAGACCGCTCTGAGTCAGGTTCTCTTTCGTAGATCTTCCTTTCCCAATGGAGTCGATTGTCTCATCAATGTTACGACGGTGTTTCCGATGAATGCCGAAGAAGCGTTCACCATCGAAGACAAAGAAGTCATTCGCAAAGCTGTCGCCGATCTCCAGTTGCCAAAAGGTTCCTCCGCTTTGCTAACGGTTCATTTCGAAAACCCTCATAACGGTAAAGAAATCCAAGAGCAATTTTCTCAGATCAAAAAGGATTCGGCGTTCCAACGCAATGCAGTGGACTTGCTGAAGTCGCTTGGATTTGCACGCGTCGGAACCGACGTCGACGTGAGTAGCGTCTCGTTTTTGGACATGCATGACTGAGAGTTGGCAGCCACCTCTATCTAAATAGGAATGGAGATTTTGATAATGCGCATTTTTCTACCCGCCCTGCTCCTGATTTTATCGAGCACGAGCCAGAGTCTTTCGACGCTTGCAGCACAGCCGACGGACATACCGACGCTTTCGCAATGCAAAGAACTGGTGGAAGCAACACTTCCGGCGATTGTTCAGTTTAGTTACGACGGTTTCGGTAACGGTCCCTTGCACTTTGGGTGTGGTGTTATCGTCTCTCCTGAAGGCCATGTTGCTGTTTGCGGTCCAGTCGGAGCTGTTTTGGATAACAAACTACTTGAATTGAGGCTCACCGATGGGCGACGTGTACGGGGGGAAGCTCTAGGTTGGTCTAGCGAATCTGGTTTCGGAATGCTCAAGATTAATGAGCCTGAAACATGGAAATTTGTAAAGATATCCGACCAGGTGAGGGCAGGCGAAATCTGCTTGGCTTTGGGTTACCCTCGAAACCATATCGATAAGGCTGACAATCTACCGCGATCTCGTTTGGGGCTGGTAAGGCAAGCGTACCAGGATCAGTGGTTTGAAACCTCCTACCAATCCGATTTTAACTCACATCCAGTTTTTAACATGAACGGAGAACTTCTTGGGCTTCAAACTAGCAGCGACGGGGTTTACTCAACGCACACTAGCGGAAAACAGATTCATGATCGTTGGAAAGACTTGGTATCTGGCTTGAATGTAGACCGTAAAAGTCTTTTTGAAGATCTTAACCCGCCGCAGAATTTTGCGGAGCTACCGAAGACCATCAGCCCAGAAGCACTTGCCAAGGCAAAAGCTGCCACCGTGCAAATTGGAGACCCGGGCAAGAAGCCACTCTTCAGCGGTGTTATTGTCCCCGATGGCTATGTGATCACTTGCGCTCACCACGGTCGGCTCCCGGGTGACCATCTACAGATTACGCTGTCGGACGGTCGCTCAGCAAACGCGATTGTCCGAGGTACCAATCGTCGAACGGACACTTGTTTGCTGAAAATCACGGAACCCGGGGAATGGCCCTTCGTGAACTTAGGGTATTCCAGCCTGCTGTCGCCTGGAGCTTCGGCGGTTGTGATCGGTTACCCGATCAAGAACGAGCAGCGGCCGTTGGTCCTGGATTTGAAAGTGATCGAAATGCCAAACGGTGGGCTGAAACGTCGAGACAGTCTATCGGACAAGATCTTCCTTGAGTGCAATGATGAGGTAGTCGTGACCAATCTGCCTGGGGCATCGGGAGGTGGTATGTTTGACACCGCAGGCAACGTCGTCGGAGTGTTATCCTCTACTAGTGCGGGAAAGAGCCACGACGGGATTTTCAACGGGGAAATATGGAACGCTCGCGCAGAATTGTTCCACAAGAATTGGGCAATTCTCACTTCTGATACCGAAGTCGAAGTCGTTGACAAAGAGGTTCAGAGAAAAACTTCGCAGGAGTTAACCAAGCTGATGTCTGAGTTAAGCGCTTCCAGGTAAGCTCGATAGCAAACGGCGTTCGTATTAGTCACGGAAGAGATCTGTCTCTTTTTTTGTTCTCCGCCCTTGCACATCAAGAAGATAGACGGACCAGCGACCGTTAGGCTTGTCCCAACGGGTCGCAACAGGTTTGGTGTGCTACCCGATGCGCCCCCGGCCGCCTATACCCCTTTGGTTTCGTGGGCCTGCGGCCCAAGAACGCAAAGACGCTTTGGGATGTAGCCAATCTAGCGCACCAAACCTATTGCGAAAGTGGGCTCAAGGCCCACCTTCGCGTTTGCACTCATCGTAAAGGGTAAGCAATCAGACAGAACGCTTACCCGCCCCAAGTATTTCCAAAATCCCTCTTGAATCCCGCTCTCATTCTTGTATTATTGAGTTAATACAACATGATCGCAGATTCGAACGGGGGTGTCCGTGCAGATTCACATCAATACACACGACGGTGTTCCGATTTACCTGCAAGTGGTCAATCAGATCAAATACCTTGTGTCCGCAGGTCGGCTCTCGTCTGGTGACGAGCTTCCGCCGATTCGAGTGCTCGCGGAAAAGCTGATCGTCAATCCAAATACGATTGCTCGAGCCTATCGCGAATTGGAGATGGCAGGTGTTGTTGAAAAACGCCGTACGGCTGGGACTTATATCTCTGCCGAAGGTTCACGATTGGCTCGCCGCGAACGCACAAAAATCTTAACTGGCCGAATTGACCAGCTGTTGGCTGAAGCGGACCAAATGGATTTCTCCATAGAGGACCTTATCAAACTGATCCATCAACGGAGCGAGGCACTCCAATCTTCGAGAGCAAAGGAACAACTTCATGATTGATTCAAAATACTCTATCTCCTCAGCAAGAAACGATGGTGTTTCATCCGTCATTGAAGTCAAAAACGTATCGCGTCGATTTGGCGCGAAGCTGGCGCTCGATGACGTCTCCTTGATCGTCCCACGCGGTGGCGTCTTCGGCTTGATCGGTGGCAATGGAGCTGGAAAAACCACGCTTCTGAAGCATGTGATGGGCATGCTGAAGGCTCAGACGGGAAGTGTCAAGGTGTTTGGCTTGGACCCGATTGCTCAACCTGTGGGAGTATTGAGTCGGATGGGATACCTTTCGGAAGAACGGGACCTGCCGAATTGGATGCGAGTTCGCGAGCTGATTCGTTACACGCAAGCGTTCTATCCAACTTGGGATGAGCGTTTTGCGGAAGAGTTGCGAGAGATGTTTGAGCTTGATCCGAATACAAAGATTCGGGCGTTGTCACGTGGCCAACGGGCACGCGCGGGTCTATTGGTGGCACTGGCACATCGCCCTGAGCTACTGGTGCTTGATGAGCCTTCGTCAGGACTGGATCCTGTTGTGCGTCGCGACATTCTCGGAGCGATCATTCGCACGATCGCAGAGGAAGGGCGAACGGTTCTCTTTTCGTCCCACTTGCTCGACGAAGTGGAGCGGGTCGCGGACCATATCGCGATGATCCATGACGGGCGAGTTGTGTTAGCGGACAGCATGGACGATCTCAAAGATTCGTATCGCCGCGTGACGCTGCGCTTCGATACGCCTATCGCTGATCCGCCGAAATTGCTGGGCGGCAGGAACACTCAAGGCGCAGGTTCCGAATGGACTTATATCTGTACGGTTGTCGATGGCGACATGGGGCAAGTACGAGGAGCCGCCGAATCGATGGGTGCGCAGGTCGTTGAAGAATCTGCATTGTCGTTGGATGAGATATTCGTTGCGAACATTCGCCCCTAGATCATCCCAACCCGATGCGTAGCGAGGGACACAGAAAGCAAGGGCGAGAGACACAGAATCCCTCGCTCACGCGTCGGGTTGGGATGAAGGTCGTTTTTCTATTTGTAAATTTTCATTGCATTGCGGAATAGAACCATGAAATCCATCAGTCAGGCTCTGATTTGGGAAATGTCGCGGCATTGGTATTGGTTGGTGATCGGATTTTTTGCTGCTGCGTTGTTTCCCTTCTTGTCTCTGTTTTCGCTGCGATCGCTAGGGGTACCACCCGATTCACCAGAGATCATCCGAATTTATGCGTTCTTGATGCCTTTCCACTTTCTGATTTTTTTCTTTGGTATCGTCGGAACGCAAGGTCCAATTCAGCGACTGTATGGCTACCCTCTCTCGAACACTACCATCGCGTGTTGGAGCCTGTGCAGCGGGATCGGCTTAATGTTTTCAGGAGTCGTCTTGACGCTGCTTTGGTTCAACATGCAGCTTCAAGCGAACTGGCCGGTGCTCGGCCCTGCGCTTTATTTTACGATGGCATTTTCCCTGCTCCAGCCATTCGCTAGGATTGCACATAAGACGGTCTTCACGATTTTGGCGGTCCTTACCCTGGTAATTCTACTTGCGATCGGCTTTGTGACGCGCTATGCCGCGACCTCGAAGAATCCGATTCTGTGGGAGCAGCCAACGTCGATGGAGTTGCTGATCATGATTGGACTGACGATCGTCTCCGCCATTGCATTTGTCAAGACGATCGCGCTCGATCGGCATGGTGAAGACAAAATAGATTCCATCGCCCAGCAGATCATCGCGTTGCAAAACTACTTCATGTCATTTTGGGCAAGTGATAAGGTCAGCACACCAATACTTGACGACAGTGTCAAAGCGCAAATCTGGTACCTGTGGAAGATTCAGGGGCGATCTTATCCTATCCTGATTGCAGGCATGCTGATCATTGGAAGCATTGTTTGTTTGACACAAGGTGATGTTGACTTGGCGCAATTCAAACCCGACCCACGAATGCGACTCGAGCCAGTCATGGCACTTTGGTGGATGATACTGTTCGCGGGTGTATTTGGGACCGGTTTTGGAATGTTGAATGCTGACGCGGTCGCGTCGATACGCCGTAAGAAGACAGTGGAAGAATCACTGCGCGATTTTCATCTCTTTCGAATGGGGTCATTTCAGTCTTCGCTGCCTATCAGCAATGAGCAACACTCCAGAGCGATTCTACTAACGGCAGCCAAGGGGTCACTCATCGCAATAGCGTTGTCGCTGCTAACTTTTGTGTTGATTTCAATTGTCAAAATCGATTTGATTTCAGGGTTGTGGCGATCCAGTTTTGCGGGTTGGTATTGGCTGGGGATTCTATTCCTGCCTTGGGCCGCGATGAGTTGCTCGGCCACGGTTTGCTTGTTTGGACGAACTCGCAATATCGCCTTTGCATCGGCGGCGTTGGTGGGGATCATTGTTTTGGTGGCAATCCCATCCACGCAGCAATGGTGCATCCTGTTCTTGTCGACAGCATCGGTCCTGACCGTTTTGGGAGCGGTGGCGATTGGACTTCGCGGAGGATATTTAAGCGGCAGAACGATTGCGGTCGCAGTCACCGTTTGGGTTTCTTTGCTATTGCTGAGTTGCTTCAGTTCCCCGATGGAATTGACCAGTTGGATACTCAGTTGGTTAGTGCTTCTAGCAACTGTTGTGATTCTGCCTGTCATTGTGATGCCCGTTGCGATCGCGTTCAATCGTCATCGGTGATTGATGACTATCGGCAAAAATGCTTACTGGGCAATTCTGACGGGATTCCACGATGGGCACGAGATCACTCCGTTGCAGCGACGAATCTGACTGTACGACTGCGGCTGTTGACCAAGATAGGGACTTACCCTCTATCCTTTCTCTCGCGTTGAACATCAAGAGCCTGGCAGATTCGCGACGGTTGGGCTTGTCCCAACGGGTCGCAATAGGTTTGGTGTGCTACCCGAGGCGCCCCCGGCCACCGATACCCTTTTGCGTTCGTGGGCCTGCGGCCCACGAACGCAAGGACGCTTTGGGCTGTAGCGAATCTAGCGCACCAAACCTATTGCGAAGGAGGGCTCAAGGCCCACCTTCGCGTTGCGATTATCAGCCATTTCAAGCTATCAAGCACGGATCGGCGACGGTTGGGCTTGTCCCAACGCGTCGCAACAGGTTTGGTGTGCTACCCAAGACGCCCCCGGCCACCGATACCCTTTTGCGTTCGTGGGCCGCAGGCCCACGAACGCAAAGACGCTTTGGGATGTAGCGAGTCTAGCGAACCAAACCTATTGCGAAAGTGAGCTCAAGGCGCACCTTCGCGGTAACAATTCGTGACCTACCTTGGTTGACACTGGTTGTTGACGTTGTCTTGGCACCGGGAGATGTTGACGCAGCATTTCGAATTGGAGCCAATGCAGGTTATGATGGTCTGACAAGTTGGGTGCCTTGGCCTCCCAATCCAATTGGTATTGATTATCTGTTTCGAGTTCACGAGTTCATTCGCAGTAAAAGGGATTAGGTCTTGTTACTACCAAAGTGGTCTGACCCCTTTTGTTCGCCTGTTTCACCAAAAAGAAGATTTTTATGCCGGCAAAGAATCGGAAAAGCCTGTTGCGCAAACTCGCTACGTTAGGACGGGGTTGGAACTGGTCCCTTGCGATTCTAATGTCGACTTTGTGCACCTCTTGGACATTCGCACAATGGCCATCACGCGGTGGACCGAATGGCAATTACGCCATTGACGCAATGAACATGGAGGGACCTGGCACAGCGTGGTCCGCAAGGCTAGGCGTGTCCGATAGCGAGTCTATTGTGGATGGCGATAGCGTAATTCTGACGGCCCTGGACTACACGGACTCCGGATTGGACGCAACTCGCGTACTGTGCCTGAATCGTCATACCGGCCAAACGAATTGGAGCGTGATCCTCCCAGAAAATAGTTACAAGTCGCAGGATGTTAGCGATCGATATCCTGTTCGGCCGATGGCAACTCCCTACCTTTCCGGCGATA
This sequence comes from Planctomycetaceae bacterium, assembly GCA_027487485.1. GTDB lineage: Bacteria > Planctomycetota > Planctomycetia > Pirellulales > Pirellulaceae > JBKCUI01. The sequence continues at coordinate 178,111 of JAIYDN010000059.1, forward strand.
GCATTGTTTGCGTAGGATATGGCGGGTCGGTTCGTTGCCTGGACAAACGCGATGGAGCCTGCCGTTGGGAATTGGATCTCGTGAAAGACTTTAACGCGGAACCTGTCCAGTATGGATTCGCAACATCGCCTTGGGGTGACGGGAAGCAGGTACTCATTGCATGCGGCGGATCAGCAGGCACTATCCTGAGCGTCGATCTTTCGACGGGCAAAGTCAACTGGAGCTGCGGAACGGGACAGGCATCCTATTGTTCGTTTGTCGAGTTTTCAACGAGCGATGACAAATTGCATATTGTATATGCAGCGCAAGATGAATTGATTGCAGTCGACCCTGTTAACGGCACGATTGCTTGGCAACACCCTTATCCAAAGAAAGGACTAACCAACATGGTTACGCCGATCGCCGTGGAAAAGGGTAAATTGCTGGTTGCAGGTCAAGGGTTCGAAGGAACTCGCTTATTGGATGTGATACCAGATAAAAAAAACGGCTATCGTGTTGAGGAAGTTTGGAAGAGTGCCAAACAACAGCCGTTCTATTGTAATTGGGTACAGTTACAAACGAAGCGGAACTTAGTTGTGGGCTTTGCAAGTAAGACATTGTTTACTTTGGATTGGCAAAGCGGGATTATAAAATCGCAATCAAGAGGTTGGACCGACTGCAATTTGGTAGCCACTCCCGAGGGTGCGATCGTCGTTCGTGGAGATGGATATGTTGGGCAACTAGAGTTCAGCGACGACAAACCAGTACAGGTTTCGGGATTTGGAAAGATTCGTGACCGCGTCTGGTGCGCTCCCACTATTGTCGGTGGGAGTCTTTTTGTGCGAGGCAGAATTGCATTGCATTGCGTACCTTTGAGCGAGCTTCAGAATGATGAACCAATGCGCAATGGAACAGATGTCACTTCTATCGAAGCGATGTATGGTACACAGCCCGAGGGTATTGCGGAACTGATCGGAAAAGCAAAGAACTCCGATAAGACATTCAGATGGGAAGACTACGCAGAAAAAGCCTCGGATGACTCAGTTCTTATAGGCGAAGACACTTACGTCCAAATTCTCAATGCTCTCGCGGCAGGCCAACGTAATGAGCTTGGCTTGCGTATTGCGACGGATTGGGTCAATCGGCAGCCCTTATCGATTCGAGCATTTCAGGAGAAAGTTACATTGCTTCGCAAACTGGATCGAGAAACAGAAGCGAGCCAAGAAGAAATGGAGCGACTTGTCGAGGTCGAGTTTGTAGTTACAACACAAGAGACGCTGCCGCCCGACGCTACCCTCATCTTGATGGGGAACGCATCACCACTGGGAAATTGGGAAAATCCAGGACTCAAGCTTCTTCGCGATTCCGATAATCAATGGCGTGTGCAGGCGAGAATTCCGCGAGGTGATTTGCAGTTCAAAGTAGCGAGCGGAAGTGTCGAGAAAGTGGAAGTCGGTGCCGATGGAAGCAACATCGCCAATCGTCGCCTTCGAGTTCAGGTTCCTTGCGAAATCTTGGCGAAGGTAGACGGATTCAAGGAGGCTAAGTAGGGTAGACGAGAACCTGAAACGTGGCTATTCGCGACAATTGGATTCCCAACTAATGAACGCCTGAAATCACAACCAGTTGGGTTTGCGTGAGCAAGGTTCCGTTTTCCGTCGGACTCTGCTGTTGGTAGCGTCAGCTGGGTGTGAACCATCGCAAAAAAGTCTTGATGTAACAACACCCTTGCACGGGACCGTTGATGCTGCTTTACCACCTAAACTGCGGAGCAAGCAAATGGCGTTAGGCCGTTTTCGAACGACGATCAGGTTCAGGTGGTGTTATACTTTGACGGACATGCGGCTGGTCCTGAAGATCCCAAAACGGAGAAGCGGGAAGAACGAACCTACGAAGTAGTGACCTCCGGCTCTGGTTACAAAATTCAGTTGGTCAAATAAAGAAAGCAACGATATGAAGTTTCGAACTTGGTTTTTATGTGCATTTGTCATTCTGATGAATGCCTCTATGCATGCTGCCGATACGCCAGTTAAACCCAATGTTATCTACATTTTGGCGGACGATCTCGGCTGGGGAGACGTCGGTTGGCATGGCAGCGAGATCAAGACTCCCAATCTTGATAAACTTGCCAACGCTGGGGCGAAGCTGGAAGCCTTCTACGTGCAACCTGTTTGCACCCCTACTCGGGCAGCTTTGATGACGGGGCGTTATCCAATTCGCCATGGTTTGCAGACGGGAGTTGTTCGGCCTTGGGCACAGTATGGGCTTCCGTTGGAAGAGCAAACTTTAGCTCAAGGTTTGAAGTCTGCAGATTATGCAACGGCGATTGTCGGCAAGTGGCACCTTGGTCATTTTGAGCCAGGGTACTTGCCCACCCAACGTGGATTTGATCATCAATATGGTCACTACAATGGAGCGATCGATTACAACACCCATGTTCGTGATAATGGATTCGACTGGCACAAGGATGACTCTGTCAATCGCGACGAAGGGTACAGCACTCATCTGATTGCCAAGGAATCGACCCGCATTGTCGAAACCTATGCTGGCAAGAAGCCCTTTTTCTTATACGTCCCCTTCAATGCTGTCCACTCGCCCCATCAGGTGCCCGAAAAATACCTCAAGGGTTACGAGCATTTGAAGGGCGAGCGTCGCACTTACGCTGGCATGTTAACTGCTTTGGACGAAGCAGTAGGGCAGATTGTAGAGGCCGTTGAACGTGCGGGAGTGAGAGAAAATACGCTCTTTATCTTCAGCTCCGACAATGGTGGTCCACAACCTGGAGTCGTAACAAGTAACGGTGAACTGCGGGCTGGAAAGGCAACTCATTATGACGGGGGCGTACGAGTACCAGCCTTCGCAACTTGGGACGGTAAAATTCCCGCCGGTTCAACGGTGAAGCAACCTTTGCATATTGCCGACTGGTACCCAACGTTGCTCAACTTGGCGGGTGCAAAAATAGATCAGAAGCTTCCCCTGGATGGTCTTGATGCATGGCCAACCATCGTTCAAGGGAAACCTTCTCCTCACTCCGAACTCTTGATCAATGCGACCCCATATTCAGGTGCCATTCGTGTTGGCGATTGGAAGCTAGTTGTCAACGGAAATAGGGCGGCTGCTGGATTTGATGGTGAATCGGTCGCTGTTGATAAAACCAAAATGAAGCTCGAACTCTTCAATCTGGTTGAGGACCCGAACGAGAAGACCAACCTTGCAGATCACTTTCCAGACAAAGTTGCCGATCTGCAAAATCGCTTTATCGCCTACCAACGTGAAGCAGTGGCACCGAAATCACGACCAAAACCGGAAGGATTCCAATCCCCCAAAGTTTGGGGAGAGCACGCGAGCACGGCTAAGAAAACAGTTTCCGTATCGGAGTTGAACGTCGGCGACAAAGCCCCTGAATTTGAAGCGGTCGACGACACTGGTAAGCGTTGGTCAAGCCTTGATCACGTGGGCAAAGAGCCAATTGTCGTGTACTTCTATCCCGCCGACTTTACGGGTGGATGTACTAAACAAGCATGCGCATTCCGAGATGACTGGAGCAAGTTTAAAGAGCAAGGAATTCAAGTGGTTGGCGTGAGTGGCGATGCCCCCGAAAGCCACCGTCTGTTTAAGCTCGCTCATCATTTGAACTTTACCCTGCTCGCAGATGAGGAAGGAAAAGTGGCGGAGGCATTCGGAGTGCCAGTGACTCGGGGTGATCGCGAAGTCAAAGCGGTCGTCGATGGCAAAGAGCATATCCTGCGTCGTTCTGTATCGACCAAGCGCTGGACGTTCGTCATCGACAAAGATGGACGGATCGCCAGCAAAAACACTGAAGTCAAGGCAGCTGAAGATAGCAGTGCGATACTGAGCGAAGTTCTGGGCCGCATTCCATCGAATCCGAAGTGAACCTGGAAATTAGAGTCGTGAACAATGACGCTTGAGAAGTTGAAAGAAAAGATATATCGAGTTCCTTTTCAACCATTCGAACTCGAATTGTGCGATGGAGACACGGCATACATTGATTCACCGAATCGCGTTTTGGTGTAGAAGTCCAAGCTATTGATCTCTAGCGGCAACTCGGTATGCACTGATGACTGGTAGGTAGGTATTGCGGACCAGTGGCATAGGCTTCCAGCCTGTGAAGACAGTACCCCACAGGCTAGAAGCCTATGCCACTTTGGTAGTTTTCAGCCTGCGGCTTGCCTTGTCACCCTATCCCTCTCAAATATCGAAAAAGAAACATGAAACGTGCATAGCTATTCGTTGCCCTATTCGGCATGCTCGGAAGCAACTTCTGGCCTAGCGAGTCAACCGCCGTCGTCCAAATGAACCAATTACAACCACTGTCAGGATTCGTAATGCTCGTTACTCGATTTGCCGCTGTGTTGCTGTTCGCTTCTTCCCTGCTTCAATCCTGTGAAGGAGCGATCGTTCGAGGCACTGCTGAGCTTGTTGCTGCAGTCCGTGAAGCCAGCGAAGGAGCAACGATCGAGATCGCTGCTGGAACCTACCAACTTGATGCCACGCTGGAACTCAAGGCCGGCATGACACTGAAGGGCGCGGGTATCGATAAGACGATCATCACACATTCTGCGACTTGGAAGCAATCCACTCAATCCTTGCCAGACCCCGAGATGAAACTCGAAGGATTGGACACCGACGCATACTTGATTCGGATCGAACGCGATACCTCCAGCGTGACCATTTCCGACATGACGCTGCTGGCGCCAGTGCTACACGGTGGGATCTTTGCCTGGTTCCACAAAAATTTGCATGTCGATCACGTTCGATTCAAGGACATGTTGTGGAGCGGGATTCGAACGTTTGGGATGCAGCAGGCACAAATTCACGACTGCGAATTTATCGATGCGGGTGGCCGATGGGATAACGGACAACCAGGCTTACAAGGAGGCAATACCGGCGGTGGAATCTTTGCCGTATGGATGAGCGACAGCGAGATCTTCGACAATCGTTTCGTTCGCACTCAGACCGGACCAGCGGATGAATTCTACGGCATCAAGGTGCGACAGGGAGTACGTTGCCACGTCCACCATAACACGATCGAGACCAACTTCTCCATGGAGTTCCCGTTCGAGAACGACGAGGACAACGAAATCGACCACAATGTTTGCTTTGGAACGATTTCGATCCCCAAGTATGCAGGAGGAGCCGTCCCCAAAAGTGGTCGCACATTCCACATTCACCACAATTGGATGAAGGAAAGTTACTCAATCGAGTTCGCCCGCAACGGAGTTGAGATCGACCACAACTTGTTTGATTTCGTCCCAGAACAGGATCACGGCAATCTCATCTCTGGCTTTGGGGATGCGGCCGCTCCCGGGCCCCTGAGCTTTCACAATAATCTGGTTAGCAATCCTGGAAGAGGATTGATCTGGATCAACGAGGTGTTCAACAACATCGTGGTCCGAAACAATCACATCATCGCGAGGACGACCGTAACGCCGCGCAATGATGGGTTGTTTGGATTCAATGGTGGAAGCGACTTCACAACCGTATTTATTAGAGACAACTTGATCGAGTGCATTGGTCAAGCCCGCCCGCTGCTCCGTTCTCCGGAAAGCTACTCCGCAACGATAGAGAACAACATACTCATCAACGTAGCTGATACGAATGAACTTAAGAAGGCGAAGGCCGACCGATTGATTGGATTGGAAAAGCCTCTTCAATTCCGTTGCGGTGTCCGTGGTGAATTCACGGTGGATGGATGGAAAACAAGCCCGAAAAAAAAGAAGTAAGAAGGCTATCGTTACCCAACATTGAGACGACCAAGCCACAATCGCTATCGAACGTTGATAGCCTTAAGCAGTATTGACACGTGCTCCTCAAACGCTACTATGGCACCTGTAGTAGCTGTGACGGACCGTGAGATTGCTGTTCAGGATGGGAGAGAATTCAATGACTTTCGACATGAGTATCTGGAAGAGTGAGATACGTCGAGGAGTCGTCGAAATCTGCTTGCTCACGGCGGTCAAAGAGCAAGAAGGCTATGGCTATGAGATCATTCAGCGAGTGAAGGAGCGGTCTGGTATCGAACTCACTGAAAGCACTGTGTATCCAATGTTGACACGTTTGGCCAAGCAAGGCCTTTTGTCTACTCGTCAGGAACCTAGCCCTCAAGGGCCGTCTCGACGCTATTTTAAGCTAACGTCCGATGGCAAGCGAAAGTATGACGCCATGCTTGAGCATTGGAAATCATTTACTAAGTCTGTTTCCCAAATGCTTGTTACTAAATAAAAGGAGTTTCTCATGATTGCAATTGAATTACCAGACACTTTGCGGCAGATGATTGATGCGAGGCTGGACAATGTTGAACGTGCATTGATCGTTTCGGGGACGAATCGCATCGACCGACGACAAATCGTCTCCGCAATCGAAGATCAAATAATGGAAATGCTGAGTCAAGTTGTGGAGGAAGAGCCGACACGAGATGATGTATTGAGTATTCTGGCCAAGCTCGACCCGCCGGAAGCATACTTGGAACTATCCAACGTTGAAACTTCGAGTTTCATTTCGGTGAATTGCGAGGGGCGTAGACCTACTCAAGTCGGGCGCTTACCCGCAACCAAAGGCAGCTTCAATACTCTGGCGATCAGCAGCTTTGTATTAACTTGCATCGCGATTGTAGTTGCGTTCTCGTGGTGGATACTTGGGTATTTGGGATTAACTATCTTGTTCGCATTGGCGGTTTCAGCTACTGTCTGCAGCACGATAGCGCTTTGCCAAATGCAAATGAAACAAAATGGTCAACAAGGACGCTGGATGGCAATCATCGCAATCTCTTGCACTCCGGTGATTGCACTCGTGTCTTGGAGCACCTTTCTGCTTATGCTTGCGGGATGAGAAAGTTCGTCTGACGCTTCGCTGAAAGGACGAGTCCCTGTAGAGCGACGATATCACATCTAATCCTTGTCCAATCCTTCACGAATTAATGACTTTTCGTCGATCTTGTGTAGTGTCGCGAATCGCTTTCGAATCGTGTCAGTATCTCCAAGGGTGAAAAACGCAGAATACGAGAACGACAAACCTGGAGTCAGGGCGAATGTTCGCAAGGGAGCAATGTAGGAACAGTCCGACCCGGCGCCACCCTCGAAGCGATAGCATGTCGCTTCCGAAGTGCCTGGGACGTACACACCAACGCCATTTCCTTCATTGTCAACATAGGCCGCCCAGCCTTCCGAAAGTGTTACAGACTCATTGGGCCAACCAGGAACTTTTCGCAACAACGGCACTGAGGTCCAAGGTTTTTCGCCGGAGTAGGTGATCAGGGTGGACAACTTAGGGGAAACAAATACGGCAGGGGTTTCTTGGTGACGAGCCTTGTGGGTCGTAACACCATTGTAAGTGAACTGGTAGCGAACTCGGAGAACAGGTCCATCCAAGTCCACCCATTGCTCCATCGTGCATTCACTGACTAATTTTCCCGAAGCCCAATGCCTTGGGGTTGTCTTGACGTAAGCTGATGTTTCCGTCGACTTGAATTCGAGGACACTTGCTGCGTTACCCTTGTAGTCTCCGCCTTGCACGGGGTTATAACACCACGGCTTGTCGACCCAAAGTGATCCGTCTTCATTACCGTAGTAGGACTGCTGAACCAATCGACCGTGATCGTAGTGATTGAGTGTATTGAAGTCGGATGTCTGCGACGAAAGATGCGCGATCGCGCCACCGTGTGATCGCAAGAGTCCAACACGTAGATCGGTGTTCTGGATATAGACCCAATCTTCGGTCTGTTTGGAATCTGCAGGTTCGTGCGCGCCCAGGGCGGACCCCCAGAGCACCAGAAGTCCGATACAACTGAGAATTTTGATGATGTGTTCCATTATCGTTTAGCATCCGAATTCAGTGCAAGGATACAATCACGTCGAGGCATGCTCCACACTCCAATGCTGAACCGCGTGCGTTGTCGTAAAGTCGAGCTTGGTCTTTACCCGTTTGTTTACCGGAACCTTCGGCTATATTCAACGGAATCGAAATGAATGACCGCTTCAACTGATTTTGAATCTCACCCGTTATACCACCGTTGATTTGGTTCAACTGCATTGGCACAACTGTGGCTACCAAGCAACAAGCTCGATCGAGCGTTGATAGACAGCCTGATCATCTTGATTTCGACGTGTTGGTAATAGGTCTCATATCAAGCTCGAGCGAGTCAAAATACTTGATGCGATTGGGCATTGTCGTCTCAATCGTTTCCGCCAGATCGTTGGGTATTCGATCGCGACGATAACGAAGTGCAACGTACAGTAGAAAACTTTCAGCAACATCCTCGCGGCCTGGATTGTCGCGGGCGTATTGAGAGATGAATTCGCCATCCAAACGCTGCCCAGTCTGCCATCGGTCGTTGTTTGCGTGTGTCGCGTCGAGCGATGTATGAGCTGCTTCATGGCATAATGTCTCCGCCAAGATCCCATCGCGCAGATAGACTTCACCCATCCCAGTGTGGATCAGCAAGTTGTCATTGCCACCTCCAAAGGGTTCTTTCCCTTTGTGGATCCACATCGTCTTCACATCTTTCCGCAGGACTGCGGGCAGTTGCCCAACCACAGGCAAGTATCGATTGAGCGCCTGTTGAGCCTCCGCTTCATCAAACTCCATGTTCACTTGGACTTCAATCTTCATGCCATCCTTGAAGTCCGCTTGGTAAAGCCTGGCATCTACTTCGGCGAAACGATTCGACCGACGATCGAACATCCGCCTCTGACCTGTACCCATCGGAGTCGACTTGTCGAAGACGGAGGGATCGTCGTCCAAGATAATCGATTTATTCACGAAAATCGTTCCGTGAAAAGGTGGTTCGGCTGACTCGAGCGTTGCGCCAACCAACAATCCGGAAATGAAAAACGTTTGGCAAATTCTAAGGAGCGTTTGATATACGAATTCGACTAACATGGTCGCAGTGTTTTTTCTAGGCAAGAGAGTTGGACAGCAATGGAGTTTCTGGCTGCCATTCTAACTTCTTGGCGAGAACGGCCGATCGGTAGCGAGAAATCAACTGCCAAAACAGGTCTGGGCAGACGCGGGTTCTGCGATCATTGCCGGGGCGACTGAAGGATTGGTTTCTATTCCTTGGTTTCGAGGGAGGAGCTGTGATCGTGAATGATCACCCAGCTTCCATCGAGCTTCTTCCATACCAAAGTGAAATTGCCACCAACAGGCTTGTCGCGAGCCAGTTGCCACTGCCCCAGTGTCATCGCGTTATCGGTCCCCAGAAGTTGCGTTTCAAGGTTGGAAAAAGTCAGCTTTCCCATGGTCTTTTTGTCAGGATAACGTGATCGATAGCGATCGAGCGTCACTTGCCAGCCACGATGGGTTTCACCCCCGGAGCTAAAGGTCAATCGATCGTCTTTCCAGTAGGCAGACATAAATCGAACGAGATCCCCTTGATTCCATGCCTCGGCTTGCCCCAGAATGATCGCGTTGATACTGGATTCGGTGGAATCGGTCGGGACAGATTCGACAGAGGCAGATTCGACAGGGACCGTGCCCTTGGTTGTCTTCGTCTGGGAGCAATAAACTAAGAAGATGCCCAGGAAAGCCAGAGTTGAAATGAGTACGCGAAATCGGGCTTGGCGTTGCATGATAATGAATCCCAGAACTCGCTCCACAAGATTCGTGGAGCGTCTTGGTTGATGGTTTAGGATTTGATCGGCAAGCGCGAACTTACCTTGGCTTGCGCCAGGGGCGGTTGTATCCAATTTTTTCGAGCGCGAGGTAAACTTCCTCGAGCGTCTTCTCGCCAAAGTTAGCGATACTGAGAAGTGTATCTGGAGTGCTTTGAAGAAGATCCCGAACGGTGAAGATTCCTTTTTCTTCTAGGCAATTGGTTGTGCGTACTTGCAAACCGATTTCGGCAGTACTTAGATCAAGCCGATCCTTCATGAGTCGCGCTTGTTCGTCTGCTTGGCTGATGGGAATACGAGTCATTCGATTTAACCCTTATGTGCAATTCATTTGCGGCGGAATGCCAAGGACAAGTCCACATTCATTGCCCAACCATTCGGCGATCCACCTTTGGTCTTTTCCAGGCGGCGAGTATAGCAAACACCCACGAAAGGTAACTACTTTCCGTTCAATTTCAACAATTTTTTTTCTTCGAATGCTAGCAATTTAGGCCGGAGCATCGATTCGAAACAAGGTAACATGAAGTGGATATAGGTGGATTATGGAGGAGCTTTTGCAGGACGTGAATTGTCGGTCGTTACGATCACGGTCAGGATTGGCAAGTGGTTTCTGAACTAAAAGTTTAGCACGAGTAGGGTCGTTAGGGGAGTCACTCGAGTGGTTGTTCCAAAAAAGGTTGGAGGCGTTTTTTCAGCACTCGTTGGTGTCGCCTTCGTTGTGCTTGCTTCGGGGGTGGGAGGCTATGGAGTCGCTTCTGCGAGGGCTGGTTCGTTGCAAGCTGGTGTCTATGCGAAAAACATCGACCCCAAAACGTTCCCGGTTTGGTCGGATGGTGGAATTGCAGGTCGGCAATTGGATCGCGTTACGGATTCTCTTCATGCCAAGAGTCTTGTGTTAAGCGATGGCAAGAACCAAGTTGCGATTTGCATCGTGGACAGTTGCATGATGCCATTGGATCTGATCGACCAAGCGAAGCAATTGATTGCCGAGCGGACAGGGATTCCGCCGAGTCACGTTATGATTGCGGCGACGCATGCTCATTCTGCAGTGTCTGTTTTTGGCGTGCATGGGACTCCGATTCAAGAAGACTATGCTGCACAGTTACCTATTTGGATTGCGGATTCGGTTCAGGAAGCTCAGACTCGGCTTCGGCCAGCGCAGTGGGGCGTGACCAAGGTTGTTTGTGATCGCTACATTTATTGTCGCGATTGGATGATGAAATCGGGGACGGCTGCATCGCCCCTTTTCACTGGTCGTACCGGAGACATCGTTAGTATGAATCCGGGTTACGACAATCCGAACAAATTGGCTCCGGTTGGTCCCGTCGACACCTTGGTCCCAATTCTCTCCATTCAGGATAGGGATGGTCGACCCATTTCCATCCTTGCTACGTTTTGTACTCACTATGCGGGGGCACCGAATTTGTCGGCGGACTATTTCGGGGTAGTGGGGGATCGATTGGCAAAAGCGCTTCGTCCTAACGATCTGGGCTCCGACGATCCTTTAGGGTTCGTGGGCATCATGTCCAACTCGACGAGCGGGAATGCGAATTGCATTGATTTTAGCAGACCGAGTGTTCCTTTTACGCACGTGGATGTAGGAACGTATGTGTCGGAGCAAATTCTGGCGGCGATTCCGGCCGTTCAATACTCTTCTCAGATTGAGCTTGATGCCGAACTGCAATCGATCGAGGTCGCGGTGCGCATGCCAACGGAAGCAGAGGTCTCGGCTGCACAACGTTACATAGACACTCATTTCCCCGATCGCTTGCCGAAGAGTCTGGAGGAGAATTACGCAAGAGAAACGGTGATGCTCAGTAAGTTGTCTCCAACTCGGAAGTTGATGCTTCAGGCGTTTCGGCTCAACGAGTTTGTTATTACGGCGAATCCTTGCGAGACCTACAACGAATCGGGTTTGAAAATTCGGCAGCAAAGCCCCTTCGATCTGACCATGAATGTCGGATTGGCGAACGGTTACATGGGATATATTCCGCCCCCCGAGATGTTTCAGTTGGGTGGATATACCACATGGCGTTGCCGTTCGAGCTGCCTGGAGGAGCAAGCGGAGCCCAATATGGTGGATGGGCTGAACAAAGTTTTGCAGGAGCTTTATCGACGGCGCATCCCCGAGGGGAGCGCGTCGTTCAAGGCCTCGCCCGTTTCGCCCGTTAGCCCCAGCGAGAGCTTGAAATGGTTGGAAACGCAAATGGGATTTCGGGTGGAACTCGTTGCATCCGAGCCCAATATTGTAGATCCCGTTTCGATGCAGATGGATGAGAAGGGCCGTCTTTGGGTTGTGGAGATGCGTGATTATCCGTCTGCTGATCAAGAGCCCAAGAGTAGGATCGTTGTGTTGGAGGATCAAGACCGGGATGGTTTTTATGAATCTTCGCAAGTCTTTGCCGATCGATTGCTGTTCGCGACTGGGGTCCAACCTTGGCAGGATGGGGCTCTTGTAACCGTTCAAGGGAAGCTATTGATGTTGCGTGATCGCGATGGCGATGGGCGTGCCGATGAACAAGAAGTTTGGCTGGAGGGCTTTGCTTCAGAGAATCCGCAACTTCGAGCCAATCATCCGATGATCGCCTCGGACGGTTGGATGTACGTTGCAAGTGGTTTACGTGGCGGGAAGATTACTTCCACGATTCCCTTCGGGCAACCCACATCGGAATCGGTTGATCTCATGGGGGCAGACCTTCGCATCCATATGTTGACCGGCCGACTAGAAAGCATCGCTGGTCCATCGCAATTCGGGCATTCTTTCGATCGAATGGGGCATCGTTACGGATGTTCTAACAGGCAACCTTGTTTTGAAATTGTGAGTGAAAGACGGGACATTGGTTTGAGTCCACTTGCGGGTCTTGCGAGCTCCATTCAGGAAGTATCGCCTGGGGAAGGTGCGTCGAAGGTCTATCCGCTGGTCAATGCGTGGACAACGTCGAATCTTCACGCTGGGCAATTCACTGCTGCATGTGGAGTCACGATGACGCATAGTCATTTGTTCGATGCGGCCGAGATCGACGGAAAGTCGTTGTTTGCGACCGTGCTGACATGTGAACCAACTGCGGGGCTTGTCCAGCGACGCTCCGTTGGCCGAAGTCAGGGTCGATCCTTGGTGGTGGATCAGCCGTCGCCAAAAGAGTGGATTGCAAGTCATGATCCTTGGTTTCGCCCGGTTGATATTATGGAAGGGCCTGGAGGAGAGATCTACATTGTCGATATGTATCGAGCCGTCATCGAACATCCCGATTGGGTCCCTAAGGAATTGAAAGAGCGTCCAGATCAACGTCATGGCGATCGACATGGCCGCATCTATCGAGTTGTTCGCAGCGATAAGGGCAAGGCAGATTCCGTTTTAAGCCATTCTCTCACGGCCCCTCAAGATGTAGTTGGTTGCATCCGTCATTCGGATTCATGGAATCGATCGATCGGGGCAAGGATGTTTTTGGAACGAATGTCCGCTAGGCAAGATATTTCCCTATTGAAGTCGGTTCGCGACATCGTCATGGATGCGGGCTCAACGACATCCACTGGGGCGGTTGCGACTGCTGCTTTTCTGTTGGGTGCCGTCGATGCATTGGATGAAGATCTGGTGTCTCGCTTGTTGAGCTCGGAGGATGCAGAGCGTCGTGAAATTGGATGGCATCTTTTGCGGGAGTCCACGAAAGCGTGGGGTAGGCGTTGGGATTCGGCCGTGCTGGAGACTATTGGTGATTTGGCGTCGACCCAAGATGAAGTGCGTTCCGCGATGTGGTTTTTTGCTCATCAACTTGCGAATTCTGACTTGGAAGATTCGATGGATGTCCGTGTTTCTGTTGCCAAGGCATCTGCCAAGGTGCTCGTGAAAGATGGCGATGATCGTCAACTTTGGATGGCCGCTGCTGCAGCCAATCGAAAGGACTTGGAGCGTTTGTTGGAAGAGTATCGATTGGAGATGGTGGGTTCAACGGATGCATTCTTGGGGCCGGAGTCGCGTGAAGCTGTCGTGCGATTAGCCGGCCGAACTGCTACCCAATCCAGCGAATCGTCGAGTCAAGGCTGGTTGGCTCTTTGTGAAGAAGGCTTGCGTGTTCCGGCGAATGTTCAGGTTCGCAAATTGTATTTCGCCCTAATGGAAGGTTTTTTCGGGGGTGGCAAGATGGCAATAGTTGCTGGTTCTGAAATCGAAAAGATCATTTTGCGAGCTGCCCAACAAGATTCGGATCCGGTCAATCAACAGGCTGCAGTCCGAATGCTTGCTTCGATAAACTCAGAGGCCGCAAAGAAGCTTGCTTTGGATTTGCTTGAGAGCCAAGACACATCGCTTTCGAAAATGGCCATAAGAGTCTGTTCTACTCACGATACTATGGAGTTCTCGGATTGGCTCTTGGATCATTTCGGTTCAGCACTTCCCGAGTTGCGTTCTGAGATGTTTCAAGCGATTCGAAGCAATGCCAACCGCATGCAGCATTTGTTGGGGCGATTGGAAGCAGGGACATTTTCGATTCGGTTGTTAGACGCAACGCAGGTACAGAGTTTGCGAACGATCTCGGACCCGTCGTTGGCGGCTCGAATCGCTAAGGTTCTTGAATCCTCCATGCAAACGAACCGTCAGAAGGTAGTTGAGGAATACGCCGACTCCTTACGAGCGATTCGAGCGGATGAAAGCGGAAGTCGCGGCAAGATGGTGTTTGGAAAAAACTGTGCTGCATGCCATCGCGTGAACTCTGTCGGGACAGCGATCGGCCCGGACATATCTGATTCGAGGGATCAAACTTTTGAGAAGTTGCTCATTTCTGTCCTGGATCCCAATCGCTCGATTGATGCAAGTTATTTTCGATACTTGGCTAGAACAGACGATGGCAGAGTTATCGAAGGACTGCTCAAGGACGCGAACTCCCAAACACTGACGTTGTATGGGCAAAACGGCTCGACTGTTTTGGAACGATCGGAGATTGAGGAGTTCAAGAGTTCGGGGGCCTCTCTCATGCCCGACGGTATGGAAGCCCAGATTACCCCGCAAGACATGGCTGACTTGCTTTGGTACATCAAAAACTGGCGATATGCGGAGGAGAAAATCCCAGTTCAAGCGAAGGTCGAGCCGTAGTGGTTGGATCCTGCCTAGGGTCGGTTCAGGCTTCTTGTCGAATGAGAGTTCAAATCGACACGGAGTTGAAGTAGCATGGAATCGTTTGGAATGCGGGAATTATTGAATGCATGAGGGCAGGGTGATAGTTAGAACATTAATTTTGGTTCTTTTCGTTGGCTGGGCTGGGTTGGGATCGATTCAGGCGGCGATCATAATCGATGGTTACACGGCGCCGACCAATGATCGATTTACGAATAGCAACAGTTTTATCGCTTCGCAATTTGACCTGAGCGGAATTGGTCGAACCAACGGCCAATGGGCTACTCTCATTGCTCCGAATGTTGTTGTTTCAGCTTTTCATGCGAGGCCCGCGACAGGTTCGGTGGTCAGTTTCTATGCGTCGAATGACCCTAATGGCACTCCGGTGCAACGAACTGTGACGGCAGCCAACCAAAAGATTGGATCGACGGATCTGTGGATTGGCGTGTTGGACTCGAACGTACCGAGCTCGATTCGCACCTTTGCGTTTTCAAATACTTCGCTGTCTGGTGCGCTGCCCGTTGGCAGCAACTTCTCGGTTGACGATGCGGGTGTTTTTCAAGGGGCCAATGCCTACTTGGTCGGCCTTTCGCAGACATCGCATATCCCTCAACAGTCGCAAGCTTTTGGGCGGAATAGAATCACGGGTTATAGTGAAAACGTGCCGTTTCTTTCCAACGCGGACAACGATTCTTTGATCATGGACTATGACTCCAGTTCTAGCTCCAATTGGGTGCCATATGAATCTCGGTTTGTGGGTGGGGACTCGGGTGCTCCGATGTTCGTCGAGTACTTCAACACGGTGACGCAGCAGCAAGATTTGCTGCTGTTGGGTACCAACGCATTCGTTGCGAACAATGGTACCTTTAGCGGCATCAATTACATCGGAAATCAAGCGGCATTCATCAATAGCTTTAATTCGATCAATGCGGTGCCAGAGCCCGGTTCTATTTCTCTTGTGCTCGGTTGTGCAACTGTTTTTGTAGTGCGGAAATGCAGACGAAGGTCAAAGCTGCGTTGCTGATTTACAATTCGCGGGTAGATTCTAAGCGTGCACTTCTTGGTTCCCATTTGAATTCAACTAGGTCAGGCCCGGTCGAGGGAATCTCAACAGAAGTGCTAATAGGTCATTTGTCCAGGAGCATGGATCGCGATGGTGAAGTTGGGTGCGCACATGAGTATCGCAGGAGGCTATTTCAAGGCCGTCGACGCTGCGGCCGAGTACGGAATGGACGTTGTTCAGCTCTTTACCAAGAACAATAACCAATGGGCAGCCAAACCAATTACCGAGGAAGACTGCTTGAAGTTTCGGCAGTCGCTGCAACGAACAGGTGTCCAACGGCCGTTATCGCATGCGTCCTATCTGATTAACCTGGCGTCGCCGAAGGAAGAACTTTGGAACAAATCGATTGAATCCATGGTGGTGGAATGGCAGCGGGCGGAGCAGCTTGGGTTAGATGGCGTTGTGATGCACCCGGGTGCGTACGTGGAATCGACGCCCGAATTGGGACTGGAACGCATCGCAAAAGCGATCGAGATAATCCACGATCGCGTTTCTCCTAAAAACGCATGGTTGCTTCTGGAAAACACGGCCGGGCAAGGGTCCAACCTCGGTTGGAACATGGAGCAGCTGAGTTGGTTGTTAGGACGCGCTGGGGGCGATCGAAAAGTGGGGGTTTGTTTCGACACTTGCCACGCTCATGCCGCCGGGTACGACATGTCGGTTGAGGATGGATTTAAGGCTTGGGAAAATGAAGCGTCGAAGCTGGGGGTATTGGAGGCAATTCGAGCCATTCATTTGAATGACAGCAAGAAAGGATGTGGCTCGCGAGTGGATCGTCACGAGCACATTGGTCTTGGAAGCATTGGTCTAGATGGCTTTCGAAGAGTCTTGAATCACAAGCTTCTGAAAAAGCTACCCATGTATCTAGAGACTGAAAAAGAGCAAAATGACGAAGGGGAAGACTGGGATGCCATCAACCTGAGAGTGCTTCGTGAATTGGTTGACTAGCGAGTGCGATTGATCTCGTTGATCACAGCAAGTACGTCCAATGGGTCGATTCGTCCGTCGCGGTTGGGGTCAATGAATCCAAGCCCCAAGTCCTTTGCCGGATCCAGCAATCTTGGTCCGGTCGTATTGATTTCGTTGATGAGGATAAGAACGTCCAAGGGATCGGTCCCGCTTTGATTATTGACGTCCAAGGGATTGTTTGGATTGGTCCAAAATGCCGGATCGTTGTCAGAAATAGCCAGATCCACGGAAGCTGCAGTGACGCCAGGTCCGCTCGCGGAGATCCGAACATTTCGATTTCCTTGAGGAACGAAATCATCGACTACAGTGACCGCAAAAGGAATGGACCTTTGGCCTGCAGGAATGAAGACGGTTGGCGGCATCAAAAGTTGCGTAGATGCGTTACTGCTCAGTTGCAACGTTATCCCCCCAGTGGGTGCTGGCGAACGAATCGAGAGTTCGACTTGGGTGGTTCGCTTGGTGGGATCCTCTTCGATCAATAAGCTGGATTGCAGAACCAAAGAGACGGGTTGAAAGTCGGACACACTGAGGGTTGCCCTGCCGTCGGCATAACCCCCTGCGGAGGCGGTGAAGACAACCGTTTGCGTTCCGTCGAATAGTGCATCATCGACTGCAGTGACTCCTACTGTTGCCGTGGAAGCTCCCGCTAAGATCGTAATCTCGCTTGGGAGGCTAGCCTCCGTAGGATCGCTACTTGTTAGTCGGACCGTCACCGCTTGCGACGTATCCGAGTTGGAGCGTCGAACGGTCAAAACGGAAGCGCCAGCCCCAGCGTTTTCGACAATAGTGCTTCGATCTAGCGTTAGGGTGAATTGTTCCGCATCGAGTACATCTACGGAAATCGTATTGCTATTGAGGGCTCCGATATTGGCTGAAATCAGAATTCGAATGGTCCCATCCAGGATGGAATCGTCGACTGCTTCTACGGGGACGGCGATACTTGATTGGCCGATGGGGATGGTGATTTGAGCAGGAAGTTTCAGTTCGGAAGAATCGCTGCTGACCAGCGAAACGGTGGATGCAACTGAGGTGTCGAACCCAATTCTTCGAATCGTCAGCGAAGCGGCGTTCAATCCTGCCGCTTCACTTATGGAATTGCGATCGATTGCAAGAAGAATCTGGGGTGGAGGGCCTACGACGATATCGAATTGCTGCTGTGCGCTGCCGCCGTCGTCATCGACAACAGTCATGATCGCTCGGAACGTGCCTTCACGTGTATACAAATGGCTTCCGTTGAAAAAACCTCGGGTGCTAACGCCAGCCGAGCCTAAAGATTCGATGGTCGCGGAGCCGGTTGAATCGGGTGTGCCGTCGCCCCAGTTGATTGAGTAAGAAAATGTTTCGGTTCGAGGAGGGGTAGCTTGAGCGGCGCCAAAACCCGCGTCGGTGAATTCGCCAATACGCGGAAAACTGACTATTTTCCCAACGGTCGCCGATTGAGTTGCTTTCGCGGCAAGGACGGGGGCTGCGTTGGTGATGGATACGTTCCATGGATACGTGACGGTACCCAGGGTTGAGCCGTTCAGAACGACGGAAGCGTTGTAGGTTCCGTTATCGCCGTAGGTATGGGACCCAGTCACTTGGACACTTGGGTTGATCAATTGCCAGCCGATGTCTTGGAGCCCGGCTAAATCGAGTCGCGTTGGAAGTTTACGAACGCCTCCCGTTGTTTCCGGAGACATGGATACCTTTTGGCCGTTGCTGGTGATGTTTTGTTGCCAGTGCGTAGTGTCCGAAAGAGGAACTGGTGATTGGCCGTAGACCGCGGTTGCGTTTTGGCCAGTGAATCCGCCGGCAACCTTTGCATTCCAGCTGGCACTTAGGCCGAATCCAAGAACGTGAAAGAGTTCGTGCGACGCCACACCAACAAAATCGAACTCGTTGGGATCCAAGCCTTCCGTGGTTGTACCAAAATGCCAGTTTGCGGTCGATGCGAAGGCGATCGAGCCGCCCCAGGGGCCAAAGTCGGTCGCAGGCGTTGCGAGAGCTCCGGTTTGCCCACGAGCTTGGACTGTGCTGATGAATGTTTGGTTGGGTGAGGAGACTTGGAAGCCACCGCGCTCACCTCGTCCCAATTCGTTCGCATTGAGCGGCCTCCCACCAACGAAAACAAGGATTTCATTGGCTGCGATCGAAAGATTGACTCGATTTTCCTGTGTTCCTGAGGAAGGATTCTGGAAGCGTGCGGTCCAGGTGCTGGATCCGCTTGGGGTGATCGCCAGCAGTTGGTCAGAGAATTTTTTGACGACCGCATTGGCGGTTTGCTGAAGGAGAGTGCGACGCTCTTGGGCTGCGAAAAACCCCAGGGAATCGAGAGAATAGTCGAATCTGACAGTCAGGGGGCCTGCCGACGGTTGCGTTCCTACAGTTGCAGCTGACGAAGTGCCGTCACCCCAGAGGATGGAACCAGATACTGCGCCGCCAATGGCTGAGACGTCGAAAGATTGGTTGAGGGAAAAAGCCTGGCCTTCGGCCGTGAGAGGCAGACGCTCTGAAAGCCGTTCAAGAACCAATTTTCGCAATGAAAAACGAGCGTACTTTCGGGACCGACGCAATGTCCGCTCGGCGGTGTTCGAGTTCGGACGCGTCGAATTCGCCAGGAAGCGATGAAACGCGACCAAGGAGCAGGTTTTCATAATTGGTTCTCTGAGTCGAATGGGTCATTGAACTGTAACCACTCGATCGGCGAAACGAAAGACAGAAAACCCACTAGGAAATGAGTTTGGTCGAACTCAAGATCCCGGCCTCCATCACCAAGCCCCCGAACAAAAGGCCTCGAAGGTCAAGTTCAGCACTGGCGAGCTCAGGTGCAGGAGGTTGTTCCGGTAATTTTGTAGGGTCTTGCACGCGCAACGTTTCAACGAGTGCAAGCACGCCATTTGCTGGAACGAACTTTGCCGCAACAAACACGGTTGTGAAATCAAATCCTTCATTCGCGGAGTGCCGTTTCTCTTTAACCCACCTGTCGCTGCATCGGGAGAACGCTTGAGGCGAAGTCTCGAAGTGTGGTTCGGACGGGCTTTCCGTCCGTGGGTAGGGTGGTGATTGGCTCGAGCGAAAATCCTTCTTGCAGTTCGCCACGGACCACTTTTACGTCCCTGGGAGCTTCAATTCCGATGGTGACTCGGTTGCCTGAAACTTTGGAAATGACCAGAGTGATGTTGTCTCCGATGACAATTCGTTCACCTTCTTTGCGGCTCAATACTAACATTTTGAATTCTTCCTTGATTTGGCTAGCAATCTGTTGGGTCAAAAAACGCATAAGACCGCGTCCTACATTGGATGGCCTATGTACGAAAACCGTTCCAAAAGTCAGAAAATCCCTCGAAAAACTGGTTTCCGCAACGAATAGACTCAAGTTATTCGTTGCGAGTTCGTTTTTGTTGGACTGAATCGGAGCTTGCGATGCATTCTTGGGTGAAAAAAGTTCAAGTCGTTTCAAAACGTTGGGCGGAAAGGAGCCAAAGTGGTCTCAAAACGAGAATTCCTAAATCATTCCTGGTAATGCCTGCATTCCCAATCCTCTTCTGAAATTGGTTTCGATGGGAGTAGTTTCGTACGGACGCAGGACACGTATGGTCACGCAGAAATCCAATTTTGGTTTTTGGATGCTGGCTGAGTTTTGAGGAGTCGTCCAGAGGCAGAGACTATTTGCTAGTTCGTTGCATTTTCTCGCGGGCACGCGAGAGGAAGGGGCCGACGCTATTTTCGGCCAAACCCAGATGAGCACTGATATCACTGTAGGACTTGCCTTCCAAATGGAACATTCGGATGGCGGTTGCTTCGGTGTTCGTCAACTTTTCCAGTGAGCTTTCGATGTTCTCCAGATCGTTTTGATCGTAGCGATTTGCTTCACGATCTACGGGATCCTGCTGGAGCGTTTCGAAGGAGGGTTGGTTCCCAAAAAGGCGTAGTTGGGACATGCGACGCACGACGATTCTTCGAGAAACGACTGCTAGGTACGTTGCGAGCGAGCTTTGGCCTCGAAATCGGCGAAGAATGGCGAAATCCTTGTCGATCCAGGCCACGAAAACATCAGCGACAAGGTCGTCGCAGAGGTCTTGGGTCAGCGACACGTTTCTCATGATTGCCGAATGATGAACGACGTGCACGATGAGTCCCAGGAAGCGATCGCACAAGTCTTCCCAAGAATTTGGTTCCTTGGCAAGGCAAGCTTGCAGTAGTTCGCGATCGAGATTGGAAAGGGTCACAGTAAGTCTGGGGTAACCAGGTGCTAGGTTGGTAAACAGAAACGCAGAAGTGCATAATCCCAGGAAACACGGAGATGTCCTTTCGACGCTTTGGGATTCCTTCAATATTAGGTAGAGCGAGAGCCGACAGCAAGAAGATTAAGGTTGCTTGACACTGCAAACACCGACATCTACGATGCCATTCAGGTAACCTGGGCGGTTTGTAGGGTGTTTCTGTGGCCTTTTCTGTGTGGAACAACACATCGGGTGGTGTTGTGCACAGTCGCGAAGCAGAACGCCTTGAGACCGATTAGGCCTCGTTTTTTGAAATTTACGATTACTTAGCGACCGGAAGAAAGGTTTTAGACCATGGCCCACGTTGTTACTCAGCCCTGCGTTGGCTGCCGATATACAGATTGCGTTGTCGTTTGCCCAGTCGAGTGCTTTTACGAAGGGGAAAAGATGTTGTACATCCACCCCGAAGAGTGCATTGACTGTGAAGCATGCGTCGCGGAATGTCCCGTGGAGGCGATTTTCCATGAGGACAACGTTCCTGACGAATGGAAGGAATACACCGAAATGAATGCAGAAATGGCTTCAAAATCCAAGGTTATCACGGAGAAGAAGAAGCCTTTGGCGGACTCGTAGGATTTCTGCTTGTCGGATTCTCGGTAAAACCACGATGCCAGCCTGCGTACACGCAGGCTGTTCTCATTTCAAGCTCTTTGTGTTTTGGTTCGAAATGCGACAGCCCGAGAGAGGCCTGTTTCCCTGTTTCAAGGGGTAGGTGTGATCCCAGGAGCACGGCGAATTTGGGGAAAGGAAGCTCGAGTTGCAGGCGCGAAAGAGATTTTTGGAAACGAATTTTGGGAATTGTTCTCAAGAAACTCCAGGAATCCACCGATAAAGTTGGCCTCGAGCGTCGGGTCGTGACGTAGATATTACGAATAAGCGTTGACAGCAGAAACTCATGCGATAGGATTTCCTGTCCAAAATTTGGAGTACGCTTGCGTGACGCCGATTTTGATGCGGGCGTAGCTCAGTTGGTTAGAGCGCGTCGCTGATAACGACGAGGTCCCTGGTTCGAATCCAGGCGTCCGCACTTGAGAAAACGAATTAGAGAACAGGCCGTTGCAAGCGATTGCAGCGGTGGTTTCGGGGGTGTAGCTCAGTTGGGAGAGCATCTGCTTTGCAAGCAGAGGGTCATGGGTTCAAGTCCCTTCACCTCCACTCGAAAATCAATTCAGAATAACTTTGAAAAAGGCCTTGCGGCCCGAACCAAAATCTGGATGATTCTCGCTCCCTTGACCGGGACATTCGCTCTGGCGAAGAAAACGGTCAGCGGAATGGTCGCCAAAGAAAAATGAGAAATGCAGTTGACACCAGTCAACGCAGCCCATACGATGGTGACCCCTCGCAAATCAAATCTGAAAGGATTGATGAGTGGGGAAATGATCTTTGACAATTAGGTTGGATTGGTAGATGGCATCTTATTGTGCACATCGATTAGTGCGGCGAAAGTCGTGGCTAGTGATGTGTGCAGCAATGAAAGTTTGAAACCGGTGAAGTAAATTAGGTTGCTTGCCACCCCTTTGTTGGTGTGGTGTGTGGCCCGAGTTTTGAAGCTGGTTCGAACGAGCGCAATTGAATAATAGGCGAAAAGCAATCTGAGGGTTGGTGTTGTGAAAGCAATGCTGGCTCGACTAGATGTGCGAACGGATTGATGATGCGATCTCGATGCGAGCTTGCTGGGTTCACGCCTGGTGAGTGAGAGTTGGGTTCAAGTTTGAGATTCCGATGGTCAAGTTACTAAGGGCGTACGGGGGATGTCTTGGTATTGAGAGGCGACGAAAGGCGTGGAAGTCTGCGAAAAGCTTGGGGGAGCCGACAAACAGGTGATGAGCCCAAGATTCCTGAATTAGCATGCACTGAATACATAGGTGCATTGCGGCCAACCCAGGGAAGTGAAACATCTAAGTACCTGGTGGAAAAGAAAGAAAAATCGATTCCGTTAGTAGCGGCGAGCGAAAACGGAAGAGCCCAAACCGAGGAGGTTTCCTCTTCGGGGTTGTAGGGCCATTCACATGGGAGTTACAAAGCAACAACTAGCTGAACTGCTTGGAACGGCAGGCCATAGACGGTGACAGCCCGGTAAGTAAAAGTTGATTGCCTCCCGAATGGTACCTGAGTAAGGCCAGTCACGTGAAACCTGGTCTGAATCCGCGGGGACCATCCCGCAAGGCTAAATACTCCTCAATGACCGATAGTGAACTCAGTACAGCGATGGAAAGGTGAGAAGAACCCCTGCTAGGGGAGGAATGTGAACCTGAAACCGTACGCTTACAAGCGGTCGGAGCACTATAAGAAGTGTGACGGCGTGCCTTTTGCAAAATGATCCGGCGAGTTAGTGTTTGCAGCAGGTTAAGGCCTTACGGGCCGAAGCCAAAGGGAAACCGAGTCTGAATAGGGCGATTACGTTGCGGGTACTAGGCGCGAAACTGTGTGATCTACCCATGAGCAGGTTGAAGCGCGGGTTAAACTGCGTGGAGGACCGAACCCACTTGGGTTGAAAACCGAGGGGATGACTTGTGGGGAGGAGTGAAAGTCTAATCAAACACAGAGATAGCTCGTTCTCTCCGAAATATTTTGAGGGATAGCCTCGAGCAACTATGCAGCGGGGGTAGAGAGACTGAATCGGATGGGGGCCCTTTCCTGGGTACCTCACCGAACCAAACTCCGAATACCGTTGTAACTATCTCGGGAGTCAGTCTGCGGGGGATAAGCTCCGTGGTCAAGAGGGAAACAACCCAGATCGTCGGCTAAGGTCCCCAAGTTCTATTCAGTCACTAAGGAAGTTGAATCTCCGTGACAGCCAGGATGTTGGCTTAGAAGCAGCCACCATTTAAAAAGTGCGTAACAGCTTACTGGTCGAGAGGTTCTGCGCCGATAATGAACGGGAGTAAATAGAACACCGAAGCCGCGGGCTCAGTAATGAGCGGTAGGAGAGCGCTGATGGGGAGATACAAGACGTACCGTAAGGAGCGTTGTCGGCCCCATCAGGTGATTATGCCGGAATGAGTAACGATTAAGCAGGTGAGAATCCTGCTCGCCGAATACCTAAGGTTTCCTGGGCAAGGTAAATCCGCCCAGGGTTAGCCGGTACCTTAGTCGAGGCCGAAGGGCGTAGACGATGGATGGAAGGTTAATATTCCTTCGCCGGCCTTGTGAAGTGATGGAGGGACGGCACCCGGAGACACAGCGGTACGAACAGAAATGTCCGTTGGTCCTGATGAGGCGTCTGGATTGGTAAATCCGCCAGGCATAAACCAAGACAGGATCACGAGAGCACTTAAGATCTCGAAGTGTGTGGAAGGGTGTCCAAGAAAAACTTCTAAACGTTAAAGCAAGGTTGACCGTACTAAAACTGACACAGGTAGGTAAGAAGAGTATTCTAAGGCGCTCGGGAGAACGGTGGTTAAGGAACTCTGCAAAATGGCTCCGTAAGTTCGCGATAAGGGGCGCCTACGAAAGTAGGCCACAGAAAATCGGCACTAGCGACTGTTTATCAAAAACACAGGACTCTGCGAACTCGTAAGAGGAGGTATAGAGTCTGACGCCTGCCCGGTGCTGGTAGGTTAAGGAAGAGAGTTAGCGAAAGCGAAGCCCGCGACCGAAGCCCCAGTAAACGGCGGCCCTAACTATGAGGGTCCTAAGGTAGCGAAGTTCCTTGTCGGGTAAGTTCCGACCTGCATGAAAGGCGTAACGACTGGAGCACTGTCTCAACCACCGACCCGGTGAAATTGTAGTTGTGGTGAAGATGCCACATACCCGCGGCTAGACGGAAAGACCCCATGAACCTTCACTGTAGGCTGATATTGGGTTGAGGTATGTATTGTGCAGAATAGCTGGGAGGCTTTGAACCGGGGACGCAAGTTCACGGGGAGCCAACGTTGAGATACCAGCCTGTATATGCTTTAATTCTAACTTTGGTCCATGAATCTGGACTTAGGACATTGTCAGTTGGGCAGTTTGACTGGGGCGGTCTCCTCCTAAAGAGTAACGGAGGAGCGCAATGGTGCCCTCAGCCTGGTCGGTAATCAGGCAAAGAGCGTAAAGGTATAAGGGCGCTTGACTGCGAGACAAATGAGTCGAGCAGGTACGAAAGTAGGTCTTAGTGATCCGGTAATTCCGAATGGAAGGGTTATCGCTCATCAGATAAAAGGTACTCTGGGGATAACAGGCTTATCGCCACCGAGCGTCCACAGCGGCGTGGCGGTTTGGCACCTCGATGTCGGCTCATCACATCCTGGGGGTGAAGAAGCTCCCAAGGGTTTGGCTGTTCGCCAATGAAAGTGGTACGTGAGCTGGGTTCAGACCGTCGTGAGACAGGTCGGTCCCTATCTACCGTGGGCGTACGAAACTTGAGGAGGATCAACTTTAGTACGAGAGGATTTAGTTGGACGTAGCTCTGGTGTACCAGTTGTCACGCTAGTGGCACGGCTGGATAGCTAACTACGGAAAGGATAAACGCTGAAAGCATCTAAGCGTGAAGCCCTCTCTAAGATTAGGTTTCGTAGCTTTTAAGCGAAAGTCCCCTGATAGACGATCAGGTTAATAGGCCAGATGTGTAAGCACCGTAAGGTGTTCAGCTTACTGGTACTAACGGACGAAAGCTTGATCATCGGAATCCTGCACTCTTCACGGAGTCATGATTCATAATGATCGTTTCACAATGTATGTGCGGTTGTCGAATGCTTAAGTGCAGAGGCAGCCGAGTAGAAAACCATTTACCAATCCAAACACAGGGCACCTAGGCAGACATGTCTAGGTGTCCTCTCCGGTGACCATATCCGAAAGGCCACACCTGTTCCCTTCTCGAACACAGTAGTTAAGCTTTCGGAGCCGATGATAGTGTATACCAATGCGAAAGTAGGTATCGCCGGTCTTTTAAAAAACCCCTTGTTGAGCAATCAACAGGGGGTTTTTTTATTTGCCTTGTTCCTTTCGTCCGCCTCAAT
This sequence comes from Planctomycetaceae bacterium, assembly GCA_027487485.1. Classification (GTDB taxonomy): domain Bacteria; phylum Planctomycetota; class Planctomycetia; order Pirellulales; family Pirellulaceae; genus JBKCUI01. The sequence goes on from JAIYDN010000059.1 coordinate 204,066, forward strand.
CCACATTGTAGAACTGCTGCCTCAGCAGTTCCCCGAGGCGTTTACGCCGAGCCCGCATTCACATCTCGCGGGCAATGATCGCTAATGCGAATTACTTGCTTGTCCTGAATCTTCAATTCATTCGCGCCCATCCGCGTTATTCGCTGGGCACGGCCAGAAGACGAAGATGGAGACAAATCAATATCCCGCCATTTTTGCGAGCGAGGAATTTTGCGGATGTCGCCATGCCCTCTTTTCGAACTTGTCATGGGGACACGCACAAATCTCCCAGTTAGCAACTTTGCTGGCTTTAGGGTTTGCTTTACCATAGTTGTTCCAATTGCGA
>JAIYDN010000017.1 GCA_027487485.1 Planctomycetaceae bacterium
AGCCCAACGGGCCCCATTGCGGACACCGACACGTTCACCTTCGACCGAGCAGGTCGCATGTTGACAGCAGTTAGTGGCCGTTACACCAACACAGTCACCTACGCTTTTGACCCAGCCGGGCGTAAAGCGACCGAGGGCTTAACCATTTCAGGCCAGACCTACACGATTGGCAGCTCTTACAATGCTCGCAACGAGCTTGTGAAGTATACCTACCCAGACGGTTCGGTCGCCGACCGCGCATATACGGAACGTGGTGCACTGAGCCAACTGAAGCTGGATACCGCAACGGTGGATACCAGAACGTATGACGACGGAGGTCGCATGTTGACATCGGTACTAGGCAACGGCATCACGGAGACCCGAGCCTACCGTACAGACAATCTTCTAACGTCTATCAACTCGTCGAACACCAATCTTGGCAATCTGGCTTACACATGGGACGCGAACAAGAACAAGACGGCCGAGGCGATCACGGGTGTGATGAGCAACTACGGCTTTACCGCCGCAGGCACAACCTATGACTTCGAGGACCGACTAACAGGTTTCCAACGAGCAGCCACCAGTGCCCCAGCTCTCTTGTCGCAATCTTGGTCCCTGTCGACAGTCGGAGACTGGAACAGTGTCACCACCAATGGTACGGCTCAAACCCGAACCCACGGCCCAACGCATGAGCTGCTAACTGCCGGTGGCCAAGGTGTCACGACGGACGTCAAAGGAAATGTAACTCGCCTACCGGGGGCCTTGACATACAATTCAAAAGCACTCTCGATGAGGTGGGATTTTGATAACAGAATGATTGGTGGGGTATATAAAAATCTAATATTCGCTGAAGACGAAACTGAACTATTTGAGTATTTCGATGTCGAGAATCGCTATGACGCGCTCGGTCGCCGAGTTGCTAGGAAGATAATTCACTCTGAGGACCTCCTGGATAACGAGCCACAAATTTTAAGCTCTGAAGAAACGATTTTTGTGCCAGTCGATCAACAGACAATTGCGGACTACGTGGGAGGAGCTCCACCAGCAACACCGACCTATCGATATGTTTATGCTAGCTACATTGACGAACCGGTGGTTCGCAAGGGTGCGGGAACATCGGGCACGGTCCATTACTATCACCGCAATCAACAGTACAGCATCTACGCCATAACCGATGCCGCAGCCAACATAGCCGAGCGGTATGCCTACACGGCTTATGGCCAGCCGACTATTCTGAATGCAGCTGCCACGGTCATCGCGACGTCCGCAATCAGCAACCGATACACTTACACGGCGCGTGAGTGGGATTCGACCGTTGGGTTGTATCACTTCCGGGCTAGGTGGATGAGTGGGTTGACGGGAAGGTTCCTCACCAGAGACCCGATTGGCTTTCATGGGAGCAAGTGGGATTTGTACGAATTCGTTGAGGGTAGTTCACTCAACGGACTTGATCCAACGGGCAATATTCCGATTTCATGTAGGTGTAGGTGCAAGGGGCGTAGATCGATCTCGGACACGTTTAAGGACATCGAGACTGAGTGCAACGAGATGGCGTCTACTTGCTGTTCTGCAGCTTGTGGCCGATGTCACTTTACCGGGGATTGGAAGGTCATTGAAGCAGAGGACGACGATACTGGCATCGACGAAGAAATCATAGACGTTGTGGATTCGGTTGCATGCACAGTCTTCCTTGTCTGCGACGTAGTTACAGTTCCATCCGGGGAAGGGCCTGCCGCTTGCGCTGGCACGAAAGTTGTTTGCAAGCAGATGAAGAAATGCCTCAGAGAGCTAAAGAAGCAAAAGAAAAGAAAGCCTAGCCCTCCAAAGCCGCCCAAAAAAAATAACGACGGAGGCGACGGTGATGACGATGGTAGATGTGCATTCAACTTGGCTTGGTGCCTATGGGGGAACGCAAGACCGGCGGATGACCCTGGAACAGGTTGGAAACGCAACGCGCCATGTTTTGAGTGCTACAACGAATGCAAGAAGTCAAAAGGCATTTGGTCCATTGGGAAATGTCCGTTAGGTCACCATCCACCAACATGGGGTGGAAGTGATGACAATAGTGTTTGGCCATAAGTCATGTACGAATCAATTATCAAAACTCTAAATGACGCTGGCTATTTTTCGCTTCCAATAGAAATAATGGCGAAAGGTTGGGAACGACTTGTTGTTGCGTCTAAGAAAAGGGGACAAGGAGGACTCGGAGGAAACAGCTTTTGGTTGAGTTGCATCAATGATCAATGGGTCATAGCAACTTGGGGCGGAAACTACTACATCGCTCCCCACCTTAAGGCAGTCGAGGATTTTGCGATCAGTGTGTTTAACTATAACGATCAGAACACAATGGTTGATTTTCCATCTGCATTGTTAGAGGAAAATGGTGTAACTAGAATATCCATTGATGACTTCAACAGGTTTGTTGATCACTCCTGAGCCGAGCTGTTAACTGTTACGAGAGGCTACGTGTTACGGGCCGAATTGTGGTCGTATTTTTGGCCGAATTGAGACTGTAGAGATTTTGGTGTGATTTCTGAGGTGGTGGCCGAATTGTCCGAATTCTGGAGAAGACTTTTGAAGTTCGAGTGGTGAAGTTCGAAGTTCGAAACCTTGCAGTTTCACATGACATTGTGGACTTTTTGTTCGAGAACTCGACAATTAGGCCAACTGATTTCTGTAGTGCGAACAATCTTGGTGCTTCGTCGTTCCAAAATCAGTTTTTCGATTCTTTCTGGCCTCAGCTGGACTTTGTAAAGCTCCGTACCTGGCGTTTTAACACTTTGCGAACAGTCGTTTAGACTCCCGCCTCGCGGCAGCTACCATGCCTTATGCTTTTTGCTCGTTGCTCGCTGGATTATGAGGAATTGTTTTGCTCATTCGCAAGTTGAACGAGCTTGGGTTCGGTTTGGCATCTGGCACATTGAACCGCCAAATTCGCTTCTCGCCTTGCAAGCTTCGCCTTTAACCGTGAGGCTTTGAGGTGCTCGTGAACTTCAGACCCTTTTCCAAAGTACATCTCGTCAGGAGTTTGCCAGTCTTTGAACGCCGAATGTGGAATGACCTTGTTGTGCTGCTCGACATAAAATTCCACTAACTTGCAGACGGTTTCAACAGAGTCGAGTGTGTTTAAGTATAGCCATTGATGCTTCAGCGACCGCCACCAGGACTCGATCATGCTATTCGAGAATACGACATCGACCTGAGCTAAAACGCGAGCGATTGTTCCATTCTCTACCATGGCGGTCACGGTCGAATTGGTATTCTCGATCCCACTGTCCATGAAAACATCCGGGGGAGGTTTAGGTAAGCCACTGGCTGCTTTCTCAAGAAGTTCCACTGTTGCGTTGGCGTTGAATGAACCGTTGACTTGCCAAGCAAGGATTTTCCTCGAGAAATTATCGATGATTGCATGTAAGTAAGCCCGGCCTCCGTCTAGCAATCGCACGATGGATGTGTCGATGTGCCAGATCTCGTTTGGCTTTTTTGCTCGAATGCCAATTTTCGGCTTGGGTGGATAGATTCGGTTTCTGGGACGCTTCCAACCGTACTTTCGTGCCAAACGATACCAAGAGCCTGTGGATGCAAAGACCATGTTCGTTCGCTGTGCTATTCTCGCAAGCCCTCCGGTGTTGATGTGCCGATGGTTTTTGCAGGTTACCATGTCTTGAATGATAGCGATTTCATCGCGAGTGAACTGAGCCGGTCGAATCCGGGGGCAAGATGTAAGGTCGGTCAGTTCGCAATGATCAGCTTGGTTCCATGCGTAGTATCTCGAGCGTGAAAGACCAATGACCTTCAAGATAGCAACAAGCGGAACACAATCCGAGGCCCGCTTGATCGCGACAAGCAATTTCTGTTTGCTAAAACCGTCCGGGACTCGTAAGTATTCGAGCTTGAAACCCGACAGCTTCAGAATAACAAAGAGCAGTCGGATCAACAACCTTAAGCGTGCAACTTGCGAACGTAGACGGTGAAGTTCCCGCTCACATTCCATGAGTTCGTCGTTTGCAATTGATGTTGCTGAAACGACTGGTTTCGCAGGCCTTTTTATCCAACTTGCAGCCGTGGACCTGGGGACTCCAATCTTGGTCGCACAATGGACAGAGCCAGTGGATCGAACAAGATCGCGTAAACGATGGTCGTAGGATTGCTGGAGGCGCATGAGAGTGCCTGGTTCTTAGTTCTTAGTTGGGGGGAGTTGACATTCGAATTCGTATTCCCATTCGCCACATTGAAGCAGGATTTGCCCTGGAATCGCTTCCTTCCCCTGGCTCGTGGCTTGAATGCTGACAGAGACCTTGTTTAATGAGCTACCCGCTGTAGTATTGGGCGTAGCTTCCACGGCAAGCGGCCGCATTGTTTTTTGGTTGCTCTTGGTTCCGCTGCCCTCGATGGCAAACGCTTTGAGCTTCCTGTTGTGTGCCAAAGCATTTGTTAGGCCCGTGCTGCGTACCACAAACTCGCACTGGTATTCATCGCCCTGCTTCACAATCGAGGGGATTTTGGGAATGACGATGGTGCGGTGAGTGTACTGGACCACAATGAATTGGTAAGTCGAGACACCCTCGTGAACCGTTTCCACCGACAACTCAGATTGGATGGTGTCCGGTGGCAGTAATTTGGGATTCAATTCCATGTACATCATCCCTGATTTGGAATCGATGCTTTCGAAACGGGATGAAACAACCTCGGCTCCATCGATCGCTATCTTCTGTTTCTTTAGGTCGATGTCGTGAGTCGCTGACGTAAACTTAATAGCGTGTGTCGACTTGCTTTCGTCGGTAAGTTCTATTGTCCCTTTTTCGAAACGGACCAAGGGCAAGACATTGACTTTGATGTTTGCTTGCAAATGAGCGGTTCCCCCTGCATCCCAGAAAAAAATCTGGCGCTTAAGCGACTCCGGTTTCGCCGGTAACTTGATTTTAAAGTTCGCGGATGAGGTTGCTGGTTGGCTACCTGACCTTGTTCCCTCGATATTCAGCGACTGGGGGACTGCTGAAATACAACCACATGACGATGTAGATCGTGGCCAATCGACATCCTGCTCTAATGCGTTGGTGATCAGCCATTCCACGTCGAGAGAATCATTACACAGTTGATCGCCAAGGTCCAGGACGACTTCTTGAGTGCCTTTTATCGATGCGGGCTCAAGTGCTGTTTCGAATTTGAGGGGCTTGTTTGGCTCATTCGCGACTGAAGGAGGGGTCCAAAAAAGTACGGAAGTTACGCACACGAGACAAGTGAATTTTTGGTACATTGAATTAATATCGATGTGCTGGAGTGACTGCTGTGATCGGAGACTGCGGCTGAAGCCTTGCTGGCACCTTTTGTTGAGGCCTGCGGCTTATGTCGCCTGGCTGCAAGAGTTAATTGTAGCGAGCCATTTTTGGTAACGCGAACGTAAGGTTCGGGGAATTAAATGCCGATTTACGAGTACCATACCAAAACGGTCGCGGGCAAGAAGAAGACGGTCAACACGATAGTTGCTGATACGCCACGCGACGCTCGCGATAAGCTTCGCTCTCAAGGAATCGCCGTCGAGTCCATCGCTCCGCTCACGGGTTTGGTATCCAAGCCACCATTGAAGAGTGATCCACAATCCAGTGGAATTGTACCTTGGTGGTACCGATTTCGTTTGCAACCTTCGATGAATGGTCAAGCGTCTTGGTTTACTCGCGAGATGGCAACCTTGCTTCGTGTAGGAACACCCATGGTGGATGCCATCGATCTTACCATTTTGCAAAGCACGGGCGGTTTTCGCCATGTACTTCAAGATATTCGCGAACAAATTGCGAGCGGCCATTCACTCGGTACGGCAATCAGGCGACACCCGCATGTGTTTGATTCTGTTCTTTGCGAGATGGTAACGGTGGGTGAACAATCGGGTGCGTTGCAAGCGGTGCTTAAGCAGGGAGCCGAATTTCGCGAACGCCGGGAAAAGCTAAAAGACCGTGTTCTTTCTGCCATGCTTTATCCAAGCTTAGTTCTACTTTTAAGTGTTGTTGTGAGTGTTTTCTTGATGACTGTGGTAACTCCTACGTTGCTCAACAGTCTTCAGGAGCTTCAAAAGGAGCTTCCTCTTCCAACTCAAATTTTGAAGGCCGTGAGCGATTTTCTGATCGGCTGGGGAATCCATTTGGTGGTAGGATTGCTGGTCGGCCTGGTCGTTAGCATGCTCGCATTGCAACGCCCGGACGTTCGAAGGTGGCGGGATCGGCTTTTGTTAAGGATTCCGATTCTAAAGACCCTCATTGTGAAGCAAAACTGTTCTAGGCTTTGCATGGTCACTGGAACGTTGCTACGCTCTGGGGTCGAATTGGTAAGGGCCCTGGAGATCGCTCAAGGTGCGATCGCCAATTCCGTCATGTCCGATGTGGTCGAGCAGACTCGTAAAAGATTGGCTTCGGGGGCGGATCTGGGCACCGCTGTCCGTGCTAACGGGGTTTTTCCATTAGCATTGGTGCAAGTGTTTACGCTTGGCCAAAATACGGGAGAATTAGAAGACTTGCTATTCCAAATTGCGGAAGACTACGATCATCAAGTTGGGATGCTTGCAGATCGGCTGACTACCATTTTGGAACCGATTCTCATCGTTGGGCTTTCTGTTATCGTAGGATTTATCTTGTTGGCTACTCTTCTTCCTATCTTGGAGACCGGCAATGCCCTTTCGGATTCGTAAAAAACCCACTGTAGAACAGTTGTCCTCAACTGTTTACGAGCCTGCATGCACTCGCCGACTGGCTAACTCATCGACGGCCCGCAACGCCTTCACGTTGGTTGAATTGATGGTGGTGCTTGTAATCATCGCTTTGCTATCGGGCGTGGTCACCCTAAGCGTTCGCGGTTATTTGCTCAAGAGCAAGCAGAATATTGCCAAAGTAGAAATCGGCAAACTGATCCAAGCGCTCGATACTTTTTATGCGTCTTTCGATCGCTATCCTACAAACGAGGAGGGACTGGCGATACTTGGTGCAAAAACGAACGAGTTTCCAGAAGGCATATTGACCTTCGTGCCTAAAGACCCCTGGAATCATCCGTATGAGTACCGAAGTCCAGGTGCTACAGAACCCTATGAAATTGTTTGCTTCGGAGCTGATCATAGGGATGGCGGCGACGGAGGGGACAGAGATATTACCAGCATGGAGATATCTAAAGGGACACGAGCTCAATGACTCGATCTTTTTGTCAACACAAGCCATCGCGTCGTTCAGCCATCACGCTAGTGGAAATGATGGTCGTACTGGTGGTATTGGCATTGGTCACTACGATGACCAGTATTCGATTCGCGACCCCATTACGCAAGCAACGTGTCCTTTCTGCGTTACAGCAATGGCGATCGATTGATTTTTTGGCCAGAAAGGCGAGTCGTTCTTCGGATGTCTCGGTCTCGATTGAATCGCGTTCGGGTTCGAAAGTCGTCTCAGTACAACAAGACGACCGCATCATTCGAAGCTGGGCGATTTCATCTCCCTTATCGCTGAGTGTACATGCACCCTCCGGAGAAGAAATCGATCTGATTCGTTTTGTTAGAGCTCAAGGTTCCATCGACTACCAAGTGACCTTGAGCGAAGGATCAACTCAGGAGCAAATCGAGATAGCGGGTGGAACAGGCAAGGTGCGCGAATGATCGTGTGTCCATCGCAAAAGAACAGACGAGCTCGAGGAGGTATTACGCTGATCGAGGTCGTTGCTGGTTTGGCTCTATTGGGTGGTTTGCTGACGATGATGCTGGTTGCGGCAGGTAAACTGGAACGTCAGCAACGCGTGTCGGAGTCAAAGCTCAACGCTGTCGCTCAATTGGATCGCCTGGTTTCTGGATTCTTTTCCAATGGATTTCCCAATCTTCCGAGTAGCGGGCAATTGGATCAGGAAAACAAACGATGGGTGTGGCGGCTTCAGGCGGTACAAAGTGAGGTCGTTCCAGGCTGTTCGGTAGTTCGGTTTTCGGTGATAGATTTGGAGGGTGCATTGCCTGACGGTACTCCGGCCGAAAAAACCCTTGCAACTTTAGAAGTCGTTGTTTCAGATTCTGAATTTGGTCGTAATTTTGCTATGAGTGGACTGCCATGAAGCGAAAGGGTATCACTCTTTTGGAAGTGGTAGTTGCCTTGAGTCTTTCGGCATTAATGCTGGTAGCGCTCAATGGGGTATTGAGCGGATTGAACCGACAGAAGAAACGTTCAACCCTGACCTATTATCGGGAATGGGGATACGAGCTCGATCGGATATTTTGGAACGATCTTGCTCAGGCTCGTGGTGTGTCACTCGATCAGGGAGCTTTGACGATGGAAATTCCCGCCGGAGCACAGATCATGCAGAATGAATCGAAAGACGGAAATAGTACAGGGACTTTGCAGGCGGTCGTTTATCAGTTGATTCCTTCTGCGAAGGACAAAAACCGACTGTCCCGTTCAGTGTATGGTGTTTCTGGCACGACCAGTCGACTATTGATAACGCAAACGCTTTTATGGGACGTTCGGCAAGCGACTTTTGAACGTGTGGACGATTCGGGAAACAGCCAGCCATTACCAAGAACCATCGGACCTGCACCACGCGCGTTTCGTTACCAGCTTTGGATCGGTGACGAGCCTGAGCCTCGATCGAGTCAGATTTTGGTGCGATGAAGACATCAGTGAAGCTTAAAATCAATTTATGGTTTCCTCCTCGTTCACGGCCCAGGGGGCCGAAAGCGGGCATGGGGCGCCCCTCTTCCAGCAACCGGAGGCAATCCGCTGGTGCAATCCTTGTCCTGGTATTACTGTTGATTGCATTGTGCGGAGCGGTCACCAGCCAGATTGCGTCCCGAGTCGTACGATTAAGTGGCCAAGCCGCTGACGCTCAAGTAGAAGCTCAGCGTCGCTGGGCGGCGGTATCAATGCGTCGTACATTTTTGGACATTGCCCCCAAGATTTTAGCCAATTTGTCGCAAGATCCTAACATTCGCTTGCCTCCGGTTCAGCAACGCTCGATATCGGTTGTTCTTGGACCTGATCGCTACTCTGTTACCATTCAAGATGAATCCGCGAAGGTACCCATCGGTCGGGTGCTAACAAAATTTCCAATTGAGCAAGTAAAGCCACTGATTCGTAGCTTGGCAGGCTCGGGTGTTTTATTGCGTAATGTATTTCCCGCTCAACCGACCAGAATGTCCGATATCATTGATCGTAAGTACTCCGGTGACACCTCGGCCTCCATCAGGTACTGGCAATCAACTTCTCAACAGATGACACTCTGGTCTGACGGAAAAATGAATGTTATGACGGCTGATCCCGAGAGTCTCAAGGAACTCTGGCAATTGAAATTCAAGTCGACGATCCCGGACTCTGTTTTAGAGATGCGCAACCAAGAACATTCCAACGATGTTAGCGATTCCGTGCAAGGACTTGGACTTTCCGAGAATCAGTCAAGCTTCATGCTCGATTGGTTTACGGTTAACTCAAGTACTTATTCCGTTTGGATCAATACGGAATCGGGCTCGAAAAGCTTCACTGCAATCTATGTACGTCGTCGAGCCAATGGCTTCGCAGACGAAAACATTGGGTTCCATTTCCCATGAAACTTCCAATTCTAGTTGTAAAGCGTCTGATGTTTGGTGGTGCAATTGCGATTGCATGTGCGACCTGGTTTGTCCCATGGGCGATCGTTGGTTGGCTTTCACAAACCCTTCCGCTAGACGATATTTCAACAACTTCCGCCACGGCCATAACTTCCAAAAAGAAGCCTGTAAATCAAGAGAGCAATCCAATCCCCCTCCCGACTCAGGAGCGACTTGAGAAAGCGATTGCTGTTCGCCTACATCGCATGCAACCTCCCACGCCCGCCCTTCCCCCGGAACCTGCTCCCTCGCCAACCGTCATTGTGAATGTCGCTCCTCTTTTTGACGGGCAACTGATCGGGGTTATTCGGGACAGTGATCCAAAATACTGTTATGCAGTTTTGAAATGGCCAGATAATCGGATTCAATTGGTGGCCCAAGACGCGCATCTCACAGACGACACTGGAAGCCCCGTTGTAAGTGAGATAGATGACGAATCCGTTACGCTTGGCAAGGGTGAACAGACTCAACGAATTGAATTGCGAGCTAGTCCGTGATGGTTGTTGACGCCGAATCGACTCAAGTAATGCGATCCCGCGGCGCAGCTGTTCAGCGTGGCCGAGCCATTCTGCTGGAATCAAACGATTGCTTTGCGATCGATTCTGGAGCCATTGGTAAAGAACATTTTCGTACCATGAAAAGCTTGGCATACGAGCTCGAGCAATTCATACCATTGGACGCGGAACGAATGGTCCTTGCTGTTGCTGGGAATAACAGAAAGAAAGGTCGCGGGCTCGTTCTTGTTGCTGATCGCGACTGGCTTCAGTCGCAAGTTGACGAGCTTGAGCAGGCCGGCGAATGGATTGCCTTGATTACACCTAAGTTTCTGTTCGAAGCACAACATTGGTGTATCAGCCAAAGTGTAAAAGAAGGCATCTTGATTCGAGAGAATGATTCCTTGAATGCTTGGGACTATCTGCGAGTCAAAGACAGCGAACCGGTGCAATGGCTGTGGTTCGGTTTCAAAGACCTGTTACTTGAACTATCAAATTTGCCACCGGAAACGGAGGTAACAGTTCTGGGTGGGGCAGACAAAGACTCGATCCAAGCATTGCAAGAGACCGGCTGTAGAGTAGTTCAGCCTGCGGTGTCTTTGCGCGAATCGAATCCGATTTCGGATGCTCGTTTAGACGTCACGGGGCCTAGGGATCCTTGGTTTGACTTCCGAGTCGAGGGAGTACGGACTCGCTACCGCAAGGCACCCTATTATGGTGGGGCAATTGCACTGAGTGGAGCCATGTTGCTGATGTTGCTCGCATCCATTGCGGTACTTTGGATACGTTGTTCGGACTTGCGACAAACGATTGCCGAATCGGATGCGGTTCGTTCGCAGAAGTTTGCACAGTTGTTTCCAACCCAAAATGAACCGGTAGATGTACCAGGAAGGCTTCAAAGCGAGCTGCGGAAGCTAGAAATGACGAAGACTGAATTGAACAAGGAACCACCTGTTTATTCCTCTTTACCTCTGCTCGTGCACTTCTTAAATGCGCTGCCCGTTGATGCTGTATTCCGAATCGATGCAATCCGGCTTAAATCGAAGCAACTGAGTTCTGTGGAAGGTTCGGTTCGAACACTTACCGACTTTGAAGCTTTGATGGGGGCCTTGCGTGCCGATGGGTTCGAGTTCGCCCAGCCAAACCTCAATCAAATGAAGGATGGTTTTTCGTTGCGATTGGAACGGATGAATTACGTCCCGAAAACACAAACGAAGGAACTGGTGAAATAACTTGAAACCCGTCCTGTTGCGTTGGCTTCAAACCCAGCTTGTCTTATGTAGCTTGGCGACCCTGGTTTTGCTATTCCTTTGCGTTGAGTATTTGCGGCTCACGGGCGTTTGTACACGAGCCCAGGAGGACCGCAAGAAAACCGAACTCATCGCCGCTAAAATCGAGCAGATTCGAGCCGAAGTCCCCATGTCTTCAGGGCCAAGGGTGAACTCAGATTCCATTCTTTCCGAAATTCGGCGTGGCTTGCAAGAAGCAAACATCCCGGAGACACGCATTGGGGATATACGTGTGGTCGGTAAGGCATTGATTCCGAAGACAACATTCGCCCGCGAAGATACATTAGTGAGTCTGAAGTCGATCGAACTCGGCGAGCTATTCACGTTTGTTCAATCAGAGGAGTCTAAATCCGGCACGCTTTGCTCGGGGCTAGAAATTGCGTCTGCAACGATTGCCAAAGATGAGAGTTCGAACGATCAATGGGACGTGACCCTTACATTGACCAAGGTCATCGAAGAATCGAAAAAGCCGTAGATAAACGATTGCTTCCTTAGAAGCCTACGCAGCTCACTCCCTTGGTTGCTCCGTCATAGGGTACTAAACAATTCGCTGCGCTCGAAGTGCCTTCAATTCAGATCGATAGCTTAGCCTTGTTCTTGTTCCGGCTACGAACCTCGGCGAAATCGTTCTTCCTTCGCCCCTACACTCCGGGGTGCCACTCGAAGTTTGGCCTCATGCTAATCTTCGAAAAAGGTTGGGTTTGCTAAATCTCGCAATCCGAAGTTACGCAAAAGTTCGCGGGCCTTATGCCTCGCGAGAGCAGTAGTTTTGGGCTTTTTATTCGCTTAGCGCGCCAAATCGGGTGCAGCAAGGTGGGGCCAGCCCTGTCGCCGCGAAGGCAAGCCAAGCTCTCCCCAGCAAAGGGGAATCAGTACTTCTGCACATTAAAATGTTTTATTGTCCATCGCGTGAAGCATTAATTGCTTCGGTGTATCTTTGTGTTTCAAGCATCATCTAGGGGCATTTCAAAACTATCAAATTCTTCCCAACACCAACAAGCAGACGAAGCAGTGCCTATGTTCGAGGCACACCGAAAAACAAACCGATGGACATAAGTACTCTCCAGAAACAAAGCACCATGAACTAAGAACCAAGCACATCGCCGTAGCGAATTTCAGAGCGTATCGCTACTAACCTCTTAGAAAAAACCTCGAAAAAATTGACAAATTAATTATTGAAAATTTACCGATCCGGTTATTGCGTGAAGTCCTCAACCCCCTATGCTTATTTGAAAGTGCTTACGAGCGTCACAGTTCAATTGCACTCCTTTTCGAATTGTTCAAGGTTCTTCTGGACCAAGAACAACTGCCTCTTCGTTATGGAGTTTGTTATCGTGAGTCGTTCTCACCAACGTGTTTCTTTACGGCGTAAGAAGCGAAGCCGTTCTTTTGGAATGGTATCACGTAACGTTTTGATTGCGTTATCGTTATTGGCTTGTTCTGGACTAACGGCATGGTTGTTCTTTCGCGAGCCTGCAGGAGGCGACAAACCTTCATTGGTTGAAGTGACTCCCCCTAAAGGAGACGACTCCGCTTCGAAAACAGATTGGGTCATCGTCGGTGGCGTCTCCAGGCCCATATCAGATGTTCCTTTATTAGTAGAACAAAAGCGGGAGTCCCTTTCAGGCGTAGACAATTCAGGCTCTAGAATTGTTAATCCATATGGAGGCTCTCCAAAATTGGTGGCCACTGAGAACAAGCAGATTGAGGCCGCGCACGAAGCGATTGCTACTGGCACTCAATCTCAAAGAATATCCCCAACGGTTCTGCCAGAGAATTTCGATGCAGAAAGTTTTCGCCGTTCCCCTGAAGAATACATTTCGAAGGTTGAACCAGGTCGAGTTTGGCAATCAGCACAACCCGGAGAGGAAGTGCCCGTGTTGATTGCCGTTGGCCCGACGTTTCAGAAGATGAATCAAGGAGAATCAGTAACGCTTCGCGTTAGAACCGCCCCATCTTCACCCGTAACGTTCACTTCGTTTGACATGGGTGCTTTTGAGAATCGTCTGCCAAGCATTACGGCTCTTGCGGATGGCGAGGGAATTGCTGAAGCGATCTTTACGGCAACAACAGGTACACATCATCTCGTAAACGTGCTCACCGCCTCCCCGCTTGCGTCCGGAACGCAACGCTTTCAATTGGACGTTGCGGTACCGCTCGCTTCGGGGGCATTGAAGTAGCAGACTGTAGTATTGAGCTTCGGATCAATACTCTACCTAAAAACAGTTCATCTGAGTTCATTCGTGAGAAGTTAGTCATGAAAGTCTTGTCGGCATCTGCAGGTATTTGTCAGCGATCGATTCCAAGTGCGGTTGCCGTACTCGCCATTGTAGGTTTGATAGCGAGTCAATATGTGATCGCACACGCGCAACCACCGTTGCTGGGTGATCCCAAGATCAACGATCTCACCTTTGTAAAGAGCGCAATTGCGGTCTACCCCGCAGACGCCTTCGATTGTGCGAATCACGGCACCCCCTCTTGTACCACTTGCGAATGTAATTTGATGGCAGGTGCTCAGGCCGATCCGATGGGCATTGTGAAGCCCGGCTGCGGAAGTAGTTGCGGAAATGTCGAAGGAGTGGCCATCGCTAGACGCCCGTTTTACCCAGGATTTACGTCTGAAGGTTCAAGGTCGAATGGCCCCGGACCAACGGACGGCATTTATACCAAGGGAAATTCGGTCATCAATAACCTTTCCTTTAACTACATGCACTATGCAGATGATCTCAAACAGTCTGTACCTGGTGGAGTTATGCTGCGCCGATTCCATCGCACTCGAAACATGACCGAAGTTGGTAGCTTTGGCCCTGGAGTTTTTACTCAGTATGATTTGCGACTGAAGATCAGTCCAACGAGTTACGTTGATTCGGCGTACTTGTTTGATCCGACCATCATGTCTTCAAGAACTCTATATCGTGGCGTCTATGGTGGTAACTCCCAGGGGTCGCCTCCAGTTGGCCCTAGATTCGCGCCAGACAGGAAAGGCGATTTGAAAGAAATGATCTTACTCAATGGCTCATTCCAGCCTGTGGTAACGGACTCGACAAAGTTCCACGGAGCTGTTTATGCCGAACTAAGGACTTGGGGAGGCGAGAAATTTATTTTCGAGTTGCTCAATATAGCGAGTTCAGGATACGGTTCATCAGGTGGTTCATCTGGTGGTGGGGGAACAACCCTGATCACTGGCCCGTTTTACAATGAGGCTTTCCCGCTCGATGGACGCCTTGTTCGAATTATAGACTCGGCAGGCCAAATCATTTCCATCACCTATAAATCATTCGCTCAAACTTTGTACGCTCAATCGCCCTCTCGAATGTGGCAGATGGACGCGGTAACCGATCCGTACGGTCGTCAAATTACCTTCACTTACGGCACATCGACCATCGCGGGAAACTGGGCCATTTCCTCCATGACCGCCCCAGGCGGAGCAGTTACCAATTATGTTTATAATGGTTCCTTTCTGACCCAAGTCACCAACCCCGATGCTTCGGTTTCTACGTTCGCTTACGGTTTTGATACAGCGAGCAATTGCGGTACGCTTACCATCAACGATGCGAACGCAGCCTTGGCAGGTGCGGACCGTCGCAAGACGGTATTCCTTTCAGGAATGGTTGCAAACACAACGACAGGTCAAATCGTCGGAAGCTCTGCTCAAGCAGTTCGCATGGTGCTCAATGGAGAGAACGAAGTGTCTTATGTGAGCTTCCCTGTCGACAACCACATTAACTTTATCTACGAAGGTGGAGGGAAACTGAAGCGTATTTTCGTTGATCACTACACAAACCATAACGAACGTTCCATAAATTACCTTCAGAACTGGCAGATCAGTCAACCAGGGGCGCCCGAGGGTTGGATCCCAATAACCGGGACGCTCGAACCTACGAACGTAAAGGATGTGGAAGCGACGATCTGGGATCTTTGGGCAGGCAAACCCTCCGTTGTTTTTGATAGTTCAGGCGTTCAGGCCAATTTGTATTATGACGCTGACAATTGGATGATTTACAAACGCTTCTCAGACAACTCCATTGAAGCCTACACTTATAACAGCGAAAAGCAGATTATTCGGCAGCGTTCACGAACCGGTGACATCGTGAAAAATCAGTACAATGCCGCCGGGCTTTTATCAACGCGAGAAACGGGAATTCACGAAGCGGCTACGAACACACCTGCGATCGCAGCAAACGGGACGATCACCTACAACCTTAACCCGTCGAATGATGTTCAGACGTCGTCGTATGCGATCGAAACATGGCAGTACGACGCAGGTGGTAGAATCACTGCCTCGATCAACCCAGCCGGGCGCACTGACTACTTGTACAACACAGCCGGACAACTGCTCAGTGAAAAGAAACCTGCCGATATACCTGGCGGACCTCGCGCTGAAACTCAGTATCAGTATGACGCTGCGACTGGGCGCCTGTCGAAGAAAATTGACCCTGAAGGACGCGAGATAACGTACATCTATGACTCTATCGGACGGCTTGTTCAAACCACCTATCCCGATGGTTCAACGGAAAAGCAGTTCTACGCAAATTCCGGTACCAATGCAGGGAATTTGACCCATAAGTCAGATCGGAATGGAATCGTTACAACATTCCAATATGATAAAGCTGACAGATTGGTCCAGATGGTTCAAGCTGCAGGCAAACTCGATGCTGGAAATCAGATTGTTGCGATCGGTGATGGAACACCTCCCATAACAACACAAAACGCTTATCTGACAGGAGCAAAGACTCCTAAGAGCACTTCAGTCGATGGTCGGCTAACCGAATTGGGTTATGACTATCGCGGAAGGAATATCATCTCCACCCAACGCACCAACGCAAGTGTAACGCTCACTAGTTCGAAAGCGTATCAGAATAACCAGTTGCTCTTCGATCAAGACCCTTATGGTCGGCGCAAGTACTACGGGTACCGAGCCAGCGATGGGACTCTTATTAGAACCATTACCTGCACGGTTCCAGAACAAACGTTCGCGGACTTTAACGCCGTTTGGAATCAAGTCCGGGATGCGAGCGCCAACGCCAATCTTGTGATCCATGATGCCATTCGCGATGCACAGGGGCGTCTCACCCAGATTATTGACGGTCGTGGTATCGAAACTCGCATCGAGTATGATGCTCAAGGACGTGAGACGAACAAGCGTGTTGCTTTTGGAACGGCGATCGAAGCCAGAACGGAAACGATTTACAACGCTGCTGGTCAAGTTATCGAAGTCCGTACGCCACGCTACTTCGATTCCACCGACACGCTCGGTGCATCCAAAGCCCGGGAAACCTGGACCTACAATGGACGTGGACTTGTCGCCACCCATGCTGTCTCCCCCGGAACCGCGGAAGCGGCGGTCGAGTCGTTTACATATGATCTTGGTGGTCACCAAGCCACCCGAACCGACTTCGGAAACCATGTTTGGACCCGCATCGAAGATTCGTGCTGCGAAAAGCAAACCGCCAGTGTTGATCCGCTCGGCCATGGAACCATTACCAACACCGATTCCCTTGGAAGATCCGTACACACCATCCAAGTCTCCGAAGTGTCGACGCATGTCGGCTCGTTCGCAAACCCAACCGACGCGAAAACATTGTCCGAATCAACCACACGCTACGATGCAGCCGGGCGTCCTACCCATCAAACCACTTGGCTCACTCCACGTGGAGCCGTTGATCCCGCAAATCCACCGATCGCTGGTCTCAACGGAATCCCAGCCACAGACGGTCTAACCACCCAGTACTTTTACGACAACAACCTCACCGATGGCGTTGGGCTTGATAACGCTTCGGGGGTAGCAGTACTAAAACTTGGTACCGGTGGCTCGGGGACATTCAATGTCTCCCTGAGCTCTGCGATTAGCAAATTGGCCGGGACCGTGGCTACTGGCGGGGCTGGAATCACCTTCAACGCCACTGCACCTGGACGAGCGACCGTCACCGTCAACTCCGAAGACGAAATCAGCTTCTCGATCTCAGATGCGGCGGGTAGGTCCGTCATGTCAGGCAAACTCAACAACTACCGCGGCACTGGGCCCACCGCTCTAGGGACGCTCGCGTCCTGGTCTTGCACCCTGCACGACGCTACCACCAATCTGGCGGGGTATGGCACGCTGCTGGTGACTCAGAACATCGATGCACTTGGGAATGCTACCAAAAACTGGACCGATGCGGCTGGCCGCACTCTGCGATCCTTGGATCAGTTGGACAAAGTCACTGCGGTGACTTATGATGCAGGTGGTAACCAATTAACCGTTCGAGATCCTAACAATGTCGGTGCCGACATGGTCTATGATGCGCTTGGTAGAAACACGCAGCGAACCGATACCTTCGGTGACATTACCAAGACCGATTACGATCG
>JAIYDN010000012.1 GCA_027487485.1 Planctomycetaceae bacterium
TAGTTCAGATTCGCTGTTGTTTCGGTACCGATCGCATGAAGGTCTAAAGTTCCAGAGAGTAATGTGTCTGGAGCGATGTAGATTTCTTGAAAACGAGCGTTGTCGCTGCCGCCGCCAGCAGCTGAAAGAAATGGTATCACGGTGTGGGGCAGGTAGATTGGCAAGTCGAACTTGGAACCTGAAGGAAAGAATCTTCCACCATTGTTGATAGTCAACTGAGCCCGCTCGTTCCAGTTCCCAGATTTAGTGAAAGTAGTGTTCGTTGCATTCACAACTCCGTTGTTACTCACGATCAATTGTGAATATGAGTTGCCAGCTGTTTGATTCATTGTCAGCACGGAACCCGTTTCGAAGTTGGCGACGCCAGCGATTGTCAATGCTGCTCCGCTAACGACTCCGGTTCGGACGTTGGAGGCGACGTTCAAGGTCGCTCCGCTCGCAATCGTAAAATTGCCATTGAACCAGTAGTCGAGATTGGCTGTATTCTCAGATCCAATGCCCTTCAGGTCTAGCGAACCAGAATTCCATGAACCGGTATTGATGTAGACATCACCAAAACGCAGATTTTCATTTGCAGTTCCAACAGCGTTGGAGAGTATTTGTACCACTTTGGCAGGTGCATAAATTGGTTGATCGAATCGATTTCGAGTCCAATCATTCGCCTCGAAAACTGCGTTATCGGCTAGTTCCGTCCAGGCAGTGGAGAACGTGGAGTTTGTCGCTATAAGCCGGCCTCCATTGTTGACGATGATACGTGTTCGCTCGTTCCAATTGCCAGATTTTGAAAAAGTTGCATTGGTTGCGTTAACAACTCCTCCGTTGTTTACAACCATTTGAGAATAGGTGCTACCTGACGTTTGGTTGAACGTGATAGACGATGATGTTCCGAAGTTTGCATTGCCTTCCATGGTCAGCGAGCTACCTGAAGTGACCAAAATCGATGCGTTGTTAGCAACATTGAGACTTGTTCCATTCGCAATGGTAACGTTTCCGAATGTTGCTCCCACCGCGACGTTTGCCGCTCCCGCTGTGAGAGTACTGCTATTCAACGTACCGCCAGTAACGTTCATCGAGCCCGCGAGTTGCGAGATCGTGGTCGCGCTGAAGGTACCGCCCGCTAGTACGAACTGTTCGCTGATCGAAAGGCTTCGTAGCGAAATCGTTCCCGTGTTGAACGTGATAGTTGGCTCTCCAGCCAAGTCAGGAATAACGACATCATCGTTGGCTGCAGGTACCACCCCGCCAACCCAGTTGCTGGGCACATTCCAGTTCCCTCCAGCGGCGTTTGCCCAAGTGATCGTTGCTAGCAAGGCTCGCTCTTCTAACCGCTCCACTCGGAAAAAACGACGAATATCGCGTCGGCGAGCGTGGCTCGAACCACGCCTTCGAGCTCGGTTCAAAAGAGACTGCAACCAAGGAGAACGTTTCGAATCAGGCATGATTGTATCGATCCTGCAAACTGGAGATCGGAGAACTGCCAGTCAGTCTAGACGATTGCGGTCGCGTACACAATTCAACAAGCCAGATCTGCACACTTCTTTCACAAACCTCTTTTTGAGGCAAGGAACGCTCGGGGCTAGGCCTTTTGGCGACGAAGCAGTTCTCGAATCGATTGACTGAGCTGCACAAGATGGTCGTCCGAAACCAAGGCCTTCTTGCCGTAAACCGCCAGCTCAAACAGCGACTTTAGGCTCGCACGTTCCAGCTTCGAAAGGGGACTTTGGGCGAGCTCCAGGTCCATGTCTTGAAGGTAACTTTGCCAAGCCGCATGCTTATCTTTGCCAGTCCAAGATCGGCAAAAGTTGCGAGCGAGTGTTTCGGCGGCGAAGCCATTTTGGTCCAGTGGATGATGCTGGTTGGATTGGATGTCATGCCAAGATCGCATTTTTCGGGGAGCCATGTAGTCGACCAGCAACCTGGAACGTTTCATCAGCACCAAGACAATTCCAATGGCCAACGTTAGGGCGACCAAGGCCCAAACCCCTTGGAAGTACATTTTGGGTGGCATGCCTCGAGGTTGATTGCGCAGTGATTCGTTCGCAATATTGGACTCCGCGATTTTCTGGATTGCCGTGTTAGCGAACTTGAGAAAGCTGGCTGGCTTGAGTTGCACTTCCGTCTGCTCGCTTGGATTGGCCGATGCTTGATCTTGGGTGGAAGGAGATTTACGATCGTTCAATGCAGAGGAAGAACCACGTACGGGTGATCCGTCCACGAGAAAAATCACTTTCTTGCGATTGCCATCGCACAGCCAATCTGCAACTTGAATGGTAAGCAGTCCGTTGTCACCATGCCAAAGCATCGCATTCGAAAAGAGGCTGGCATCCGAAACGACGATAGCAGAACCTGCCTCTTTGGTTTTGGATTGCGAGATCGCGATCAACGCTTGAGCTTGACTGTTCGAAGGGGAAACATCCGATGGGAAAGTGGCCAAAGGTAACCAAGCGTCGGTCTTACCACGCACGGAGTTCGGTCGAGCGAGCCAGCCCGAACGGTTCGTCACAAGCTTCGAAATTCCCTTGGTAATAGGGTGTTCCTGCACTACGTCTTGCACAATCAAGCAGTCATTGAAACCATTGTATTGGATACTTGAGTTTGCTGACACGACCGGCCCTGCGTTGGACGTGCCAACATCGAGCAGTCCGATGCCAGCAAGCTGGTTCGTTCGATCGCTTGCCAAAAGCAGGTTTCCACCCTGCGAAATGAAACGACGCAAGCTGTTCCAGGCGTTGGTGGATAGCTTTCGTTGATCGCCTAGGAGTACCACGACCGATTCCTTGGGCCGTAGAATCGCGTCGTTGAGAAAAGGGGAATTTTCGAGCCCTCGTTTCTTCAGAACCAGTTGAAAAAGATCGTACCCAAAGTACCATTCGGGCAATTGTTCGCTATCGGGTTGCTCCAGCTGTGCGAAACAAGAGGGTGCAACGAGCCAACCAAGACAACTCGTTGGAATGCTCAGGCAAACCAAGAAAATGAAAACGCGAGTCCATCGTATCGCATGAGATGCGGTTGTTAAGGTTCGCATGCTTGAATGGCCTTTCGCACCGAAGCTAATTGATCTTCTGATAGCTCCATATCGGATGGCAAATAACGAGCTTGCTCGTAAACCTCCGAAATAACGCGGACCGGTGAATGCATTTCTGGGCTAGTGCGAGATACTTGGTTGACGATACGTCGATGCGTCGACCAGGTCTCCAATGGATGAGCAATCCGATAAGCCAACTGATGGAAAGCGCGGACGACATCGGCGCGGTTCAAGATCAGTTCTGGTTGCTTGATGTAGTCGCCGTGTTGGCTGACCGAATGAACAGCAAGCTGGGTCGCTTGCGCGGATTGTCGTCGGTACATCCAAAGAGAGACGATGCCAACGATGGTTGCTGCCAGAAACAAAAGCAGCCAACCGCTTGGCATCGAAAACTCGAACGGACGAGCTGTTGTTGATGCTGTTGGGTTGGAACGTTCGCGATCGTTGGACGTCGAAGTGGTTGCCGAGGCTTCCATCACTTGCTCGGCAAACTTGGAGAGCCAACTAGACCAACTGTTTTCTTGAGGTGGTGGCGTAGCCTTGTTCGCGATCTTAGGCGCGTCTTGGTTAGCAGCCTGGATGCTTTCTTGAGTTGGCCACGCTGGAGGGGGGGCGGCGGAACCCCTTGGGGCCGCAGAGGTTGATGGTCTAGCTGAAGGTGTGTTTGGCGAGGAAGGATTGGTTGCTTGCTGGCTGACGCTTGGTCGGTCTAGACGGTCAGGGTTCGCCTTTGCAGTGTTTGTTTCTGAAGGATTCGCAGTGTTGTTGGGGTTTTCCTGAGACGACTTCCTGGCCTCTTCAAGAATGTTCTCTAAGGTTGGACCGAAGCCCTTTTCTTGGAGCTGTTTCTTGATTTCAGGAGAAGTACCGCGCGTGTTCTTGGCATCGTTGTCTGACTTCTTGGGCTCGGTTGTCGATGAACCCTTTGCGGGAGAGCCATTCGCTGCATTTCGTTTTGCTTCCGCTTCTTCTGCTTCCCGTAAGAAATCGTCCATAGATTCAAACATCTCCTTTTGGGCGGAAGATGGTGTTGGATTGGTTGGTCGAGCTTCTTGAGGGGAACCGAACGGATCTTCGGGAGGGGAGTCCGTTGTCTGTTTGCCTGTTTGTCCAGAGTCGTTGTTCCCGTTCTTCTTGTCGCGAGTGCCGCCACCCTCAACCGCTTTGTTATCAACTGCTTTGTTATCCTCTGGTTGAAGATCGCCCGAGCGATTGCTTTGCGGCGGGCCGCTTTTGGGGAGCGAATCTTTCGGCTTGGGATCAGGCGAGTTTGCTTGTGGTGGCTCCGAGTTCTTGGATGAAGGAGCGTTGCTTTTGAGAGAATCGAGTTCTTTGGCAAGATCGGGATCACCGTCAGCTTTCTTGCTCTGTTGGTACTGTTCGACCAGTTGTTCTGCTTTTTTGCGAACTTCCGGATCTTCAAGGGCTTTGGACAAAAGTTCGTTGGAGATACCGTCTAGATTTTTCGCTTTCAGGCCCGGTGGCAGCTGGTCGCTCAGTTCCTTGATCACGTCCTGAAGTCGTTTGATATCAGCTTCCTTGGCGGGCGAGGGCGAGGAAGGGAGCGAGCGTTGAAGCAATTGTTCAAGCTGGGCAGCATCCGGCGGCAAACCAGTAGGCAGCGGAAGCCAACGCTGATATTGGGTCTCTAGTTTTTTCCCTTCGACCGGTTGGCGTGGTTTGACATTTGGTTTTGCGGAAGACGCCCTAGGCTGGGGCTGTGGCGATTGGGCTTGGGGCGATTGGGACTGTGGCGGCTGGGCGTAAGCCGATGGGCTGAATACCAACACGGCGACAGCACATCCAAGGAGGCATAGGATGGCTATCGAAAAAGCATGCGCGATACGCTGTTGAAGCACAGGTTGATTCAAAACGTTCTCCGATTTTTTGGTATTCGACCTAGCATACCCAACCAATTACTTTTTGGCGGCGACCACCCATAGTTCGTTAACATCGGGCTTATATTCGTAAACCATTCCCTCTGGCAACACAGGCAATTTTATCTTGTTGGCTTCGATAATGTCACGCATGTATTCTTCTTGGCTCTTTGGTTTTCGCCCGTTGGTAGCTTCGAAAAAACTGAGTGCTTGAGGAATCTGGATTTCGAAAACAATCTTTTCTTTGGTATTGAAGTAGGCGACTGCGGGGCCCGTAATGATGCTTCGAGCGTCATTTTCGCCGATGCTATCAAGGCTGTTCCCTTGGAGCCCTACACCTACCTTTGCCACTTGGTCTTCCATGGGTGGTTTGGCTGCCAAGGCTTGAGCGTCCGCGGCTGCTTGTGCTTCTTCCTGGAGGATTTCCTCTTCCGGCCTGCATCCTAATGAAACGAAGGACAATGCAAGAGTCAGGGCGATTGAATGGCGTTTGTAAGGCATCTTGGGGGGTGTCTCCAACAACGAAAGGGTTAAAAGGGCGTTAGGGGATAAGAACGATTTTGCCTGCTAGAGTGCTCTTTTTTTGGATCGTGTTCTCTTCTTGCCTGCGATGCGCTTCTGCCGTTTGGCTCAGAGGCAACACGCAATCGATTTGAGCTTGAAGTTGTCCGGTGGTCATCCAATGGTTGATATCCGAAGCGGCGACATGTTGTTGTTCGGCGGTTGCTTTGAACATCGCGAAGCCGATCAGCGAGCACCCTTTTACGTAGAACGGTCCAACGGGGAAGCTGGGTCTTGCGTCTCGGCCAGCCATCAAGACCATGCGGCCGTTTTCGGCAAGCATCGCGACGGACAAATCAAAGTCGGGGTCACGAAGGGTTTCCCAAAAAACGTTGACGCCATTGGGGGCGAACGCTTTTGTCTCTTCCAACGTGTTGACCGTATTGTAATTGAAGGCATGGTCCGCACCCAGTTCTAAGCATCGCGCCACTTTCGCGTCGCTGCCGGCGGAAGCGATTACCCTTGCCCCGATTGCTTTGGCCATTTGAACCACCATCGCCCCAACGCCTCCCGTGCCTCCGCGGACAAAGATCGTGTCCTCTGGCTTGAGATTCGCACGCTCGAACAAGCCCAAATGAGCCGTGATACCCACCAAGGCGACTGCAGCCAAATCCGTATCTTCGACTCCGTCCGGTGAAGGATGCAGCCAATGAGCGTCAACGGCTGCCACTTCAGAAAAGCAACCTTGCCGCCCCATCAAGCCTTGATTGCTAGCCCATACTCGTTGACCGACGCGAAATTTCTTGACGTTGGTACCTGTCTCTACAATAGTGCCGGCTAGGTCGCTGCCAGGCACGAAGGGATTCGGAAGAGGCCAGTAATTGGCTCCGTTGCGAATATACGTATCAATGGGATTCACGGATACCGCTGCGACTTGAACTTTGCATTGGTCGGGACCACAAATCGGCTCGGGCAAATCGCCGTACTCAATAACGTCCGGAGATCCCGTGGTTCGGAAGAAAGCAGCTTTCATTGAAAATCAAATCGCTTTTTGTTGGAAGGTGGGCTAGGTTTGGCTCAGCGAAGATGGGAGCATTGCGATATACTAACGGACCGGTATACGCTTGGCATCCACCTCCAATTAGCTCCAGTTTATCACAATGCAGGAAACTCGCTTCTTTGTCCGCCATAATTCGAAGATTCTATTTCGAAACAGGTCCTGGTCGACATCGCCCGGATTGTTCTTCCTGTGGTTGGGTGTACTGACATTCGGGCAATGGATTTTCGGGCAGAAGAGTATTGGACAAGAAGGCAATGCTGGCAAGCTGGATATTTCCGCAAGCTTGCTCGATGGTCAAACGTTGCGCGGCATGTTTCTAGAAGCGGATTCCGCCAAGTGCAGGATGACGGTTGGTAGTGCGCAACGTGACTTGCTGGCAAATGAGATTGGGTTCCTGAAATTGGGTGCTTCCCTTTCCAAGGATCGAATGCCAACGGAAGTGGTATTGTTGGATGGTAGCAAAGCGTTTGGAAAAATGCTGACGGGTAAATCGAGCGGTTGGCGACTTGAGGATGGTAGGCCTGAGGGGCTTGTTATTCCAGCCAAATCGATTCGAGCAGCTCGACTGAAAGAGTTGCCTGCCACACTCGAGCCGAATTGGCAGGCCGCCATCAACGAACCCGCCGAGTCGGATGCGGTCATCGTGATGCGTGGAACTGAATCTCTGGAACGAATCAATGGCATCATCGTTCAGGTGCAAGAAACAAGTGTTTCCTTTGAACTGGATGGTGAGCCGATCGAGATTCCTCTGGAAAAACTAGCTGGCCTCATTTGGTTCCAGCGTCCGTTGGAGCGTATTCAGCCTACGATCGAAATCGTATCGAGTAACCATTCTGTTTGGCTGGCTGAATCGTTCTCGACCTCGAAGGATTCGCTCGCGCTGAAGACTCAGTTGAACCAGAACGTTTCTTTGCCGTTGTCTTCGATCGTTAGCATTGATTACTCCACCGCCAACATTCGATGGCTGTCGGACTTGGAGGTTCTTGAATCGATTGGCAACAAGAGCGTGGACTTCAAGGGCAAGATAGCAAGTCTGGATCGAGCCATGGCCCCTAGGTTTGTCTCGGAACAGGGAACGTTACCATCCGACGCGTCCTCCAAAGAGAAGGACCTGTATTTTCCCGGTCCTGGTCGATTCACGTTTCGCGTGCCGGAGGGATTCCAATCCTTCCAGGCGCAGATCGTTCGCACCGACGATGGTTCCCAGCGTACCAATCTTACTATTGAGATTTGGCAAGATGACAACCGCCTTTCCCAGCAGAGCCTGCCTTACGATGTCGATTCGGTGGATGTCAACCTACCAGTTCCATCGGGCAAAAAGGTCCAGCTTCGCGTTGCATGCAATTCGAAACTCATGGTAGGAACAGAAGTCCAATGGAAGCAACCAAGACTCAAACGCTAAGACGAACAAGTAGGTATCGAATGGATTGGATCATTCAGGCACGATCGCTTTCGGGGCGTTATTGGATTCCTGCGAACCCTGTCTTGGCTAGCGCAGCTTTCGCCCGCACCGTGTTTGCATTCCGTTTATCTGCTGTGGCGATGTTGATCGTATCCGCGTTGGGGCCGAGCTTTGTTTCCAAAGGACACTCGCAATCGGCTCCTGAAGTCAGCCCCGCGGTATTGGAAGCACAGCAGTTGCGTATCCAAGCCATGAAACAGGCCTCGCTCGCGACGGTAGCAGTCTACGGTACGGATGGGCAAGGGGGAGGAAGCGGTGTCTGCATTTCGCCGGACGGGTACGTTCTGACGAACTTTCACGTTTCCAGTCCGTTCGGTCATCGCATGCGCTGCGGTCTCAACGATGGAAAAATGTATGAAAGCATCGTCACCGGGGTCGACCCAACCGGGGATTTGGCAGTTCTGAAGATGGTTGGCCGAGACGATTTCCCGAGTGCGAGCATCGGCAACAGCGATGATGTCCGCATTGGACAATGGTGCTTTGCTGCGGGCAACCCATTTGTCTTGGCGACGAACCTTCAGCCGACCGTTACCTACGGCTTGATTAGCGGGGTGCGTCGGTACCAGTACCCAAGCAACACGATCTTGGAATATAGCGATTGCATTCAAACCGATGCTGCCATCAATCCAGGCAATTCCGGCGGACCTCTGTTTAACATGCGAGGCGAGTTGATTGGGATTAATGGCCGTTGTTCCTTTGAGAAGCGTGGTCGTGTCAACGTGGGGGTCGGTTACGCAATCTCGATCAAGCAAGCCATGAATTTCTTGTGGCAGCTAAAATCAGGCCGCGTGGTGGACCATGCCACTTTGGGATTCACCGTAGCAACCGACACCAAAGGCAAGGTAAGCGTTTCCAATATCCTTGAGAGCAGCGACGCGTATCGCCGAGGAATTCGATTCGGGGACGAAATATTGCGATTGGGAGATCGCGATGTTGCGACCACCAATCAGCTCAAGAACATTTTGGGGATCTTTCCTGATCAATGGCGGATCCCAATTCGCTTTCGAAACGATGATGAAACGATCGATACGTATGTGCGACTGCAAAGCCTGCACTTACCAAGCGAATTGGAAGAGATCATCAAGGGGGAGGCCGCTCAGCGCCAGCAACCACCGGTTCCCAAGAAGCCATCTGCTGAAGAGCCCATTCCCGATGAGAAAGAAAAAGCACTTCAAGCTCAGGTGGTTCTTAAAGCGGATCCTCTGGAAGGGCTTTATGCGGAAAAGCGTGGTTTCTCCAACTACTACTTCAACCGGCTTCAGCTCGATCGCATCCTGGCGCTTCAGGTTCAAGATGGCAAATGGAACGATAGCTCGGAATCATGGAGAATTGTGGGCGAAGTACCCAAAGAGCAGCTGGCTATTGAGATGCTGCTGAATGACGAAGCATTGACCTTTCGCATGCAAGACAAGTCCGAGACGGTGCATCCCCGGCAGGGCTGGCCCGCCAGTATCAAACAACGCGCATCCATGGGCGTGGCAATGGGGATGCGACTGTGGCAAGAATGGCATCGACGAGGGCCGCGGTTGATGGGGGATGCGGTTTACTTGGGGCGGAATCCAGTGGTGGGACGCGAGGATCTGTTCGACGTGACTCGAATCACCGTCAGCGATTTTGATACGCTTGTGTATACGTCGCCCAAAAATGGACAGATTGAACTGATCGAGATCTTTGCGGATGGACAATCCGATCCGGTCGAATTGTACTTCGAAAAATACGAACCCGTTCAAGGCCGACTGACCCCTAAGCTGTTGCGATTGTCCTACGGCTTAGAAACCAAGTTTCTTGTTGCGATCGACCTATTTGAAACTACCAGCCCAGCCGGAGGTCAAGGACTATGATGCGAAGGACTCTAAAGATCGCAACGTTGCTTGCTCCGTTCTTGGCGATGGCTTGCTGGGTCATGAACCAAGTCATCGCGGCGGAGATCCAGCGGGACGCGAATGTTACCATCAACAACGAAGCCTTGATTTCGACCAGTCAAGAAAAAGTGGTCAAGTTGTATGGGGCAGGTGGTGTTAAGGGACTGGAGAGCTACCAGAGCGGTGTCATCATCGACGACCAAGGTCATATCTTGACCAGCTGGAGCACGGTGTTGGACGTACCGAAAGTACGAGTTGTCACCTTCGATGGACGTCGTTTGGATGCAACGATGGTGGGTGTTGACCCCCAAAATGAACTTGCCGTTTTGAAAATTGAGGATGCAGGTCTGGTTGGCTTCGATTTAACCAATCCAGCCGCTGCAAGCACGGGGCAGCGCGTGTTCGCTATTAGCAATCTTTTTGGTATCGCCGCGGGCAACGAATCCTGTAGCGCTCAAAAGGGTGTCATCATGGCAACAACACCATTGACCACGCGCCGAGGCAAAATCAAGTCGCTGTATCAAGGCAAAGTTTATGTTCTGGACGTCGTTACGAACAATCCCGGTGCGTCGGGTGGAGCATTGATCGATTTGCAAGGCAGGCTGATCGGTGTCATCGGGAAAGAGATTCGCGACGAGCAAGCTGGAGTTTGGATTAACTATGCGCTTCCTATCGAAGTTGCAAAAGCATCGATCGATCGCATTCTCAGCGGTACCTCCGGTAGCTCCGACGCGGAATTAAAATCGGTCGCGCAACCTCATCTGGTGAACTCACTTGGTTTGACGTTGATCCCGGACGTTCTCGCGAAAACACCGCCCTTTATTGACAAAGTGCGCGAAGGATCGACCGCTGATAAAAGTGGCCTCCAAACCAACGACCTTGTCCTTCTGCTCAATGATCAACGAGTCGATTCACGCAAGTCACTTGAGAAGATGCTATCCACCATCAATCGAGAAGACTCATTCTACTTGCTCGTACAACGCGGCCAGGAATTAATCCGTATCCATGTTCGACCTTAATCAACTGTCTCAACGCAATCATCTGGCTCAACGCTATCCTTTGGCTCAACGTCTGCAAAGTGCAACAAACGGCTTCGGTCCAGGTAATCGCATTTGCGGGAACTGGCTGTTGATTTTGTGGGGTGCGCTGTTTTTGGCTTCTTGTATCTTGTTAGAAGGTGTTACCATTGCGAGCGATCCACCGTTGGACGAGCTGGAGCAAATTGCTTTTCAGAGCGCTTCTGACTTCGCTCAAGATTGTGTGGTACAGATCGAAACGTTTGGTGGACAAGAGATTGTCAATAAGCAGTTCGTTGCAACAGGTCCATCCTCTGGAACCGTTCTGTCAGCGGACGGGTGGATTATCACTAGCACCTTTCAGTTCAAGGGGCAGCCAGCTTCCATCACAGTTGTTTTGCCGGATGATCAGCGCAAGGCGGCCAAGCTGGTCGCTCGCGATTTTAGCCGCGAGCTTGCGCTGTTGAAAATTGACGTGGACAAACCGCTTCGTGCAGCGGTTCCCAGTCAGAAATCGCAATGGGAAGTAGGTCAATGGGCCATCGCTTTAGGGAAGACTTTTGATTTTAAAACCGCAAGCCGAAGTGTTGGCATCTTGAGTGCTCAGGGCCGTATCTTCAATCGCGCCATTCAAACGGATGCAAAGATATCCCCACAAAATTACGGTGGACCCCTGATCGATCTGCAAGGGAATGTGATGGGAATTCTCGCCCCCATGAATCCTGGGATTGCGACGGAGGGAGAGGTCGAGCAGTGGTATGATTCAGGAGTTGGTTTTGCTGTTCCGTTGGAGGATGTACTGGAAAGACTTCCGAGATTGCAAACCGGGGAAGACATTCATCCTGGCAAGGCAGGCTTTCGATCGAGCAGTGCCGACGAATTCGCTCCGGAAATTCTGCTCAGTGGAGTCACTCCGGGTTCGCCGGCCGCTAAAGCAGGTCTCAAAGCGGGAGATCGGATTGTGGGTGCTGGCCTAACGCCGCAAAGCATCCGACCCGTTGCCATGCATTCGGAGCTCAAGCATATCATGGGCACCGTGGATGCAGGCAAGAGCATGACCTTTGATATCGATCGGCAAGGGACTCGATATCAATTGGACGTTACCCTGGTAAAAGAATTGCCCATCTATCGCGAGCCCTTTTTGGGAGTGGTCATTGATCCGCTCAGTCCTAGCAATTTGCCAAAGGTATCTGCAGTTGTACCTAATTCACCAGCAAGTCAATCGGGTGTTCAAGTTGGCGATGTAATTGTGAGTGTCGCGGGGGTAGCTTTGGACGACGCGAACACGCTCGACAACAAGATTGCGTTCGTGGATTATCGTGAGCCGCTGGATTTTCAATGGAGAGACGCAAATGGAACGGAACGCACGACCAAAACAACTTTGACAACACCACCCGAGGAAGATCTGGAATGGGCTCCGGTGCTATTTCCTGTTCCGAACGATGCGGCGGAAACCAAAGGAGCTAAGGGAACGGTTCAGCTTCCTTTAGGAGATATCAAGAACAAAGCTTTTGCGATCGTACCGTCCAATTATTGCGATGAATTGCCTCACGGGTTGTTGATTGTTTTTGCGGACGCTGGGGTTCAGGATCAAAAGATTTGGTCCGATGCTTGGGAGGCGTTTGCTCGTGACAACCGCTGGATCGTGGTGGTCGCTCAGTCTGCTGACGAGAAGGCTTGGTCGTTTGAGGAAGTGGAAGTCGCCAGCCGTCTTCGGTCGTATGTCAGCACGAATTATAAGATTGACAAGCGACGGGTGTGCATCGCGGGTGTTTCGGCAGGAACCTTGCCTGCTTATGTGACTGCCATGCAAGGGATTGAATCGTACCGTGGTGTCTGGTTGTGCAATGCGAAAATGTCGGCGCGGGTCCGAGTGCTACCAGCCGAACCGCTGAAGTCTTTGCAGTTTTTTGTGAACGGGTCCGAAGCGGCGTTACCTGAGTTTGTTGAGCTGGCAAAAAAATCTGGGCATAGCGTTGCATTGAGCGCGGAGGAATTGACAGCCAGCAAGATGGTGGATTCGCCGGTGATAGGCAAGCTTCAGCGATGGCTGCGTTTGCTGGAGGCGCGTTAGTGGCAACGCCGAACTCGAACCGTAGTCCTCAATCGAAGGGTGGCTCTCTATCCAAGGGAGGGCTGGAGCATGTTCGATGGGTGGCGTTTGCGTTGTCCATCGTTTTGATTCTGGCTTCGTTGATTTTGCGGCTGCAACCTCAATTGCTTCCGAAGAGTTCTTCGCTTGCTTCCGAATTGTTGGGCAAGGTCGGAATCGTAACCCTTTGTATTTGGCTTGCGTGGCCCGCCATTGAAACCATGCTGCGTGCCCCGAGCGGGATGGCCTTTGCGGCTGCTTCCGGTTTCGCCATCATCCTTTTTATCTATCGCCCGAAGACCATTTACATCACTGGCCCATTTTTGCTGGTCGGAGCCGGAATCATTTTGATTCTGAATTGGTTAAAGACGTCGGGCAAACGCAAAGGCCGATAACGAACGCAACCATCCAGTTTCGCGAAGTGCTTTCGAAACTCGGTGCTTAGAAGCCTCGTCGATCCACATAATACTGACGTGTGTACGTAGGTTGTCGCGTTGAGTAGACCGGTTGCGGTGGTGTGTAATACTCCTCGTGAACAACAACATCGGCCGGTTGTGGATAGGTTCGATAGACTCGGGTGGGTGCTTGGTAATGACCGGCATTGGCTCGGTATCCCATTCCCGTTTGCTGCATCACGGTGACCACGTAGTCGCTGACCCCTTCTTGATTCATCAGGATCACGTCGTTCACATCGGGTTGCATAGCGACGCCGTTGGATTGGATATGAGCGACAATCACCGCATCACTAACACCGCTTCGAGTCATGTTGATCACTTCGGCGGTAGTGACAGGCCGTCGAGTTGTTACGACGCGTTGCGAAGGTGCCTGGACGTATGTTCGTTGTTCATAATAGGTCGGTCGGTTGTACCTGGAATCGTAGTACCGTTGGCGTTCCGCTTGTTGCCGTTGGTTACCGATCACACCGCCTGCCAAAGCGCCGACGGCACCACCGATCAAAGCACCCTCGGTTGTCTCGTTGTTCTGTTTGCCAACAACGCCACCAATTAACGCTCCCGCCACGCCACCCATCAGAGCCCCATCGCGGGTTTGGTTTTGGGCCGTGCACGTGTTTGCTAGCGTTGCAACGACGGCGGGGATGAGCCAAAGTCTGGCTAGATGACGCATGATTTCATTCCGTGAAACTTGAAAGTACAGGCTGGTGCGGTTCGCTACGGGAGCCTATCGCAAGAGTATCGGTGATTTCAAGTCGGGACTGAACAAAACTAGTTGGAACCGTCACTGTCCGACTCGTATTAAGCTAGCTAAGCCTTCCCGAAACATGGTCTTTGGTCTTGAATCCATAGAGTGAATTTCGGACACTCCGAACAGTTCCTGGTGCCGTTGTCGGGATGACAGGCCTATGGCCACGTTGGCGAAGGGTAGCCACAGAGAATCGAGCAACAGAAGGATCTGTTTTTATGTTTCGACGCAACGTTTTCCTTAGCCTTTTCCTGGTTGCCGTAAGCCATTTGGTTTTCTCGACGCACCTTGTGTTGGCTCAATCGACGGGTGACTGCATTGCTTTAGAATTTTCCTCGGAAGGTTGCGAGCAATGTTTGAACATGCACACCACGACCGACAAGGCCATTCAGGACGGATGGGTTGTTCGTCGATTCGATACAAAAAAAGATCCTCACATCGCAATGCGATGGCAGATTCAGAATGTTCCAACGACGGTTCTGGTTCGAAATGGTCGCGAGGTGGATCGCATTTTGGGCCCGGTTGATTATCGTGAACTGAGTCGCCGGATGGAATCGGCTTCGTCGGTCGATAGCATGCGAAGTCTTTCGGAAAAGGTTCAAAGTCGAAATGAATCATCGGCTGCTGTGGTGCGAGGTCAATCGCCATTGGCGATGATTCCCGTTGCCTCATCGGCCGCTTCAGCGTTTGCTACTTCCCAAGCATCTTCCCAAGCAGCCCCTGGTCGTTTGACTTCGAGTCCTACGTTGGAAGCGATGTCCAGCCCGGCTAGGAATCGTGAATCGACGGTTCGGATTCGCATTGTGGAGCCCAGTCAAGATTCGGTGGGAACAGGGACCGTGATTGACATGGTGAACGGTGAAGCCTTGGTGTTGACATGCGGGCATTTGTTCCGCGACATGCAAGGGTCGGCAAGCATTATCATCGATACGTTTGTTGGCGGAAGAACGATGTCCTTTCCTGGGACCTTGGTCGATTTTGAAGCGAGTGAGATGGATATTGGGTTGGTCGCTTTCCGTCCGTCCGTTGCTATGCCGGTAGCGCGTTTGATCCCTAAGAACCGACGACTATCCGAGGGACAAAAGGTGAGTAGTTGGGGATGCAATCGCGGTGCAGATCCCACGCCGATGGTGTCGCAGATTACCAAATTGAACCGCTATGTAGGTGCTCCGAATGTCGAAGTGGATGGGCAGCCAGTCGAGGGTCGGAGCGGTGGTGGACTATTTGACGAACGAGGTGAGTTGATTGGCGTTTGCTATGCAGCTGATCCTACCTTGAAGGAAGGCCTTTATAGCGCTGCCGACGTTGTTTACCATGAACTATCGAAATTAGGGCTTCAACGTCTGTTCAACGACCGCAATGACGAAGAACTTTCCAGTGCTTCGTTGGGTGTGCCCCCTGTTCCTTCCGTTTCCATCGAACCGACCAAGGGACGACAGGAACCGATCGAAATGACAGTCATCATCAAGGACCGAACTGGAAACCAAGAACGAATCGATATTCCGCAACCAAGTGCCCAGTTGGTGCAAGCGATGCGTGATAGCGTGCGCCGGTAGGCTTGCGGATCTTTAGCACTCGTCCCCTGGCTCCACCTGCGGATGCAGTGCACCGGAGGCTCCTGCCTCCCGAGTTGTAAATGCATGGCTGTCGCGCGGCGGAGCCTCGAAGGCAGTGCGTTCCAAGGCGGAGCCTTGGAACGAGAGTAAACCAGATTGCCGAGCATTCAGACTACATCGACACCGTTTCGAAAAATGTTCGGCCTCGCCATAACCAGTAGGTTAGCATAGGATCGGCTTGGTTTTTCGTTGCAAATGGCTCGCAAGTGATGCGTTCATCTTCCGAGACAACTGCGATTCGCAGTTCGCCATGAATCCGCACTCGCCCAAGAACGCCAAAGTGTTCGAAGAAGCATCCACAGAGCAACGGTTCCATCATCTCGACATCCGAGGGTAGGGAATCGATGACGCGTTGCGTTCTTTCGACAATTCGTGCATCGACGGTATTGGGAGGCAGTTCATAAGCGTCGGGGTGATCGATATCGTTGCCCACGAAGATTGCATAGATGTCGTCCAGAGAAATGTCCGCCAAGTCTTGTGAAAAGGTATGGCACATTGGTCCCGCGAATCCGACATTGCTGTAGATCGAATCTTGCAAGTCGTATTCGTAACGAAACAAGAAGCATTCTTGAGGGCGTTCGAAGCCTGGCCAGCCGAGCGTTCTCTGATCCAGCAATTCCATCCTTGCGGGTACAACACCCATTTGTTCGTTTTGAGCAAGCCAGTTGGCCAATTGCGATTCGGCAAGTGCGGCCGCGGTGGTCCAGCGTTCATCGATACGATCTTCGATGCCCAACTCTTCCGCATACACGATGGCTCGTTGTCGGCTTGAAATGTCAGCAGCGAGTTCCAGCAGTTGTTGCTCTCCTTTTTTGTCGCCAAGTTTCGCCAGAGCGAAAGCCGCTTCCGTGCGAATGCGTCGATGCGAAAGCTGGCTGGCTTGATTGAGCTTGCCAATAGCGTCCGTGTTTCCAATCAGACCAAAAGTGTGGCAAAGCGATACGCAAAGCGAAATCGAATCGAACAATATCTTTTGGATGGCGTCGACCGAATTCCCGAACTTGGTGGGATTCTCTTCGAGCACTCCTAATTGCTGAACCAGCCCACCCATCAACGCCAATAGTCTGGAGCTCTCGGGTTTAGCGGGGTGTTCCGTCAGCTTGCGTTTTCGGAATGCATGGTTGGCAACATCCAGAGCGGGTGCCAAAACCGATGGATCCGTGCAGTTGAGTAGTTTTGGGAAAACATCTTCGAGCTTCCAATCGGTCGACTGCATGAGAGGCGACAAAGCAACCGAAACGTCCTCCCAATCTACGGGTGGCCGGACCAGCAGCATGTCGACGCCGATTTGAATGGCCGTCGTGTGACCGCTGGAGAATAAAACTTGAAGCAAGGTCCCTTCGCATCGACTCAGACCTTGACTTTGGTAACTTGCATAAAGCTGGGCGACGTACTGCAGCAAAACAAGACGCTTGAGATGTTCAAGATCGTCTTGGCCTGGATCGATGGCCATGGCTTGGCGAAAATTGCGGATCAGTGAGCCGAGAAATCGCTCGACGAATGCACGCTTCTTGGCGTCCTTCGCGATGACCGCACGAATCGAATTGGCCGAGTCGATGAGTTCACTGGCAACCAAAATTGACCAGATCGGATCATCGGGTTCTTCCCACGTTTCCCTGCGGTTGGCCGTATCGCTGGTAGGTTCGTCCAACGCGGCTCCCAAAGTGGATTCGACCAGGTTTGCCCACTGGTAGGCGGAGTCGGGAAGCTGAAAAGGTAGTTCGGACATGAAACAATTGGTGCGGTTGAGGGACATTTGAACTAATCAGGGAGGAAACTGTATCGTAGAATGGGGATCCATGGAAACCAAGACTGCTGAAACCTTCGCCGAACTCAATCTATCCGACATCACCCTTCGCGCTTTGGCAAAGCTGGGTTACGAGAAACCTAGCCCTATTCAGGCGAAGGTAATTCCTTGGGCTCTCGAGGGTTACGACGTCATTGGTCAAGCCCGAACGGGGACTGGCAAGACGGCGTCCTTTGCGATTCCCATCTTGGAGCAGCTGGATCCGCTTCGTGTTTGTCCGCTTCCTCAGGCTTTGGTCTTGGTGCCGACTCGCGAGCTGGCTGCCCAGGTTCATGGCGAATTTGTGAAGTTGGCCTACGGCTGCCCCACCGAAATTTTGGAGGTGGCCGGCGGAAAGCATATGACTCGCCAGCAAAAAGCTCTCAAATCCGGAACGCAGGTAGTGGTGGGAACTCCGGGCCGAGTGATCGACCACATTCAGCAAGGGACCTTGAAGCTTTCGAACATTTGGTGCGTCGTGTTGGACGAAGCCGACCGGATGCTCGACATTGGTTTCCGGCCTGACATTGAACGCATCTTGCGCCGCTGTCCCGAAAATCGACAAACGCTGTTGCTGAGCGCGACTTTGGCGGGCGAGGTCCAGAAGCTCGCCGAACGTTACCTATTCGAGCCCATTCAGGTGGATTGCTCTCAAAAAGGGGTTACGGTCGATACGATCGAGCAACGTTATTTGAACGTCTCGCCGGAACGCAAGTTTGATATCTTGGTGAAGCTTTTGGCTCGAGAGCAACCTCCGCAGACCATCATTTTCTGCCGTACCAAGCTGGGCACCGCAAAACTTCATAATCAATTGCAAAAAGCGCTGCGAACCATACCTGGACTTTCCGAAATGCGTTTGGATACGATCCACGGGAATATGAACCAAAGCCAACGCGACTCGGTCTTCAAGTCCCTTCGGAACGGCGATATTCAGATTTTGGTTGCGACCGATGTTGTCGGTCGGGGCATCGACGTCTCCACCGTTTCGCACATCGTGAACTATGATTTGCCCGACGATTGCGATGATTATGTTCACCGCGTGGGTAGAACAGGCCGGATGGGCCGCGATGGGATCGCTTTCTCCTTTGTATCGCGTGGACAAGGTGAACTCCTGACCGAAATCGAGGTCCGCATCAATCGGCAACTGATCGCGGATCCACTTGCCTTCGAAGGTTGCGAACCAGCGAAACGTTCCGCCTTCTCGACCTCCTTGATCAAGAAACCCAAGCCTGTTATTGACGTTGATACCCTGGAGGGAACCGAAGCAACGGAAACGGTGGACGGTGA
This sequence comes from Planctomycetaceae bacterium, assembly GCA_027487485.1. Lineage (GTDB taxonomy): Bacteria > Planctomycetota > Planctomycetia > Pirellulales > Pirellulaceae > JBKCUI01. The sequence goes on from JAIYDN010000012.1 coordinate 18,785, forward strand.
GCTTGCTTCAGAACCGCCAGCAAAAAAACGCGGCCTCAATCGGATGCGACGTACGCTTAGCGATCGCGCGAAGCGGCGGTAGCAAATCGCAGGTTGCGTCGGCGGACTGCCATTGCATATCGGTTCCAACCCTTTTGTCTTCCCGCAACCCCCATGAATTTGCCATGCAACCTTACGAACCCAGCGCTGAGTCCAACGTATCCAAGTCCATAAATTCGGTGGGCGTCAACAGCTTGGATGGGCCGAAGAAATCAGCCCTGGAACGGCATCTTCGAGCGTGGCCCGTTTGGATCATTTCTATTGCAAGTCTTTGGTGCTTGTTCGGCCCCACGCTGATTGGTGCTCCCGACAGTATTCGATTTGGGACTCTTGCTCTTGGGGCGGTCGCTCAGTGCTTGGCCATGTTGGCTTGGGTTCTGTTCGGCTCGCGAGTTCGATGGGTGTCGCGATTCGCCATGTTGGGTATCGGCTTGGGAGTCGTGATCGTTGCGTTTGCGTTCCAAGATTCGACGCTAGGCATCTCGATTTTGCTGTATGGAATTCCGATTGCAATTATCTGCCTGTCCGCCGTTTTATTCGTAACTGCAAAAGTCTCTTGGTCGACGCGACGATGGTTAGCCATGCTCAGTTGGGGAGTTCCGATATTGGCATGGTTGTTTTTCCGAAGCGAAGGATTCATGGCCAGTTTCATGCCACAGATTCGCCCGCGTTGGACGGAGAGCAGCGAACAGTTGGCGGAACGAACTTTGAAAGAAAAGGCAGGCAGTTCTGTACCTGCTTCCCTACCAGAACAAGTTACACTTCAGGCGGGTGATTGGCCTCGTTTTCGTGGGGTAGCGAACGATGGACAGGCCACTCAAGAAACGCTAGTTGTATCGGACAAACTGAAAGCCAAGGAGCTTTGGCGTTTGCGTTCGGGGCCATCTTGGGGCAGCGTAATCGTTGTCGATGGTCTGCTGTTCACGCTGGAGCAGCGAGGGAACGAGGAAGTGGTTGTGTGCCTGAATGCAACCACCGGAGCGGAGATTTGGACTCATACCTATCCAGCTCGATTCGAAGATCAAACGAGCGTCTCAGGAGCTGGGCCTCGCGGCACGCCCACTTTTTCGAATGGGCGAATCTACACGGTGGGTGGCTTAGGCAATGTAACCGCATTGAACGCTGCCGATGGATCGCGCATATGGTCTCGCGACCTGATGAAAGATACCTCAGGCAATGTGCCGATGTGGGGCATCTCCACATCACCTTACTTGACGGACACGACCTGCTATGTCCTTAGCAGCACCGAAGGGACCGACGGAACCAGCACCATAGCCTATGATGCCAAGACAGGTGAAATCCAGCAGAACATGGGGTTCGGTGGGTCAACATATAGTTCCATCCAGCTGTTGACGATCGGTGGAGTTCAACAGATTTTGAGCTCTGTTTCCCGAATGAAAGGTGACGACGCTGGGCAGAAGCTGATTGGTTTCGATCAGACTACCAATCAAGAACTGTGGCGTTACGAGGGCAAGGGCAGCGGGAACTGCATGTTGACACCGATCAGTGTTGGTGCGAATCGAGTGCTCTTGGTGGATGGTAGTCAAGGCGCCACTTTGCTGGAAGTCACTTGCGAAGGAGCCCCCAAAGATGAGCCGGCAGATGGGAAAGATCTCCGCTGGAAAACAGAAAAGCTGTGGAGCGAGAATAAGATGTTGCCGGAATTCAGCGACGTCGTTTTTCAGAATGGCTTAGTGCTCGGCATCTCCAAAAACTTGCTGACCGCGGTCGATGCCGAGTCGGGTAAGTTGCTGTGGAAGAAGCTGCGATTTGGTGGTGGGCAGCTGATCGGGCTGGCACAACAAAACGCAGTACTCGCGGTAAGTGAACAGGGGGAAATGAGTCTTGTTCAGATCGACAAGAAGGGGCCAAAAGAATTGCTGAAATGGGAAGCCTTGAATGGCAAGACATGGAACCATCCGATCGTGGTTGGCAATCGCATTTTTTGCCGGAATTCCGAAGAGATCGTCGCGTATGAACTGTCCGAATGAGGCGGTGTCGAACCGGCTCGCTGATTCTTGATTCAGGTCTTCATCCAGCCATGCGAACTTTTTTCTAGCAACTTGGTCTTTTCGCATGACGCGAGAGACTGTGACGATGGAACTTCCTTTTTCCAAACGGTGGTTTCGTTGCTATACTTAAGTTGTCGCGGTTGAGACCTTTACTTACCACAGTATGGTCTGACAACCCAAGCCACTATCCTTCCATTCTGTTTCGGAGAAAAAACCCCTTTGCATACTCATGATCGGTCGGAGAGTCTAGCCAGTGAACGTAGCGTGCTGGCTCGTTTGATCTTGCCCAACGATTTTTTGGCGGAAGACCCGTTTGATGAACTGACTGGATTGGCAACGACCGCAGGCACGACTGTGGTTGGAACCGTCATTCAAAAGCGTGACCATCCCGACCAGACAACCTATCTTGGCAAAGGCAAAGTCTCCGAACTCCGTGGGCTCGTTGAAATGCAAGGTGCGGACGTTGTCCTGTTTGACAATGACTTGAACCCAGCCCAAACACGGAATCTGGAGAAGGCATTGAACATCAAGGTGATCGATCGTTCGGAATTGATCCTGGATATCTTTGCCTCAAATGCTCAAACGCATGAAGCTCGTTTGGCTGTCGAATTGGCTCAGTTGGAATATTCGTTGCCGCGACTGAAACGCATGTGGACCCACTTGTCTCGTCAGGGCATGGGTGTTGGGATGCGTGGGCCCGGGGAAAAGCAGTTGGAAGTCGACAGACGTTTGGCTGAAAAACGAGTGCATGATCTCAAGCAAGAACTTGAACGAGTCGAGAAGCGGAAGGCTCGAGAAGTCGCGTCGCGCGATGGTACCTTCAGTGTCTCATTGGCTGGTTATACCAATGCCGGCAAAAGCACCCTGATGAATGTCTTGACGGATGCGGACGTTCTTGCGGTCGATAAACTGTTTGCGACCTTGGATACGCGGACACGCAAGTGGATGTTGCCCGGTTGGGGACCGATCCTGCTTAGCGATACCGTTGGTTTCATTCGCGATTTGCCGCACCGCTTGATCGCCAGCTTCCGAGCGACCTTGGAAGAAACGCGTCAAGCCGATCTGCTTATCCACGTTGCAGATGCTAGCAACCCTTCGGTTCTGAATCAGATTTCTTCAGTCTACAAAGTGTTGCATGAAATTGGTATCGACGAGAAGGATACTCTTTTGGTGCTGAACAAAATCGATTGCGAAGGGGCATCGGAACGCGTTCAATCGATCCGCGATCGCTATCCCAACGCGATTGCGATCTCGGCGCGAAGTGGGATTGGAATGCAGCAATTGTCGATGGCGGTCAGCGACGCCCTGACGAAGAACTTTGTTGAAATGGAAGTTCGATTGCCGCTGGACGATGGAAAGACCATTGCGTGGCTTGCAAGTGCGGCCGAGATTATTTCGAAGCAGTTCAACGATGATTATGCGTTGATCCATTGCCGCATGCCTCGCGGTGCTGCTGGCAAGCTCGCAGCGCAGGGGTTTGATATTCGCGTTCTGTCAGGTGTGATCCCGATTGCAGCGGAGAAACAAAACCCCGATGCTGCTACGTTCCTCGCACCTCTCCCCAACGTGTAATTCACCATGCCAAGTGAGCTTATAAAACTTCCGAACGTTCGTTGTGTTTTGCTAGACATCGAGGGAACCGTTTCCGATGTGCGTTTTGTTTACGAGGTGATGTTCCCGTATGCGCGAAACCATATGGGCCGATTCCTTGTGGAAAACTGGAAGACCGAATCGGTTCGATCTGCGTTGCAACAAGTCGCCGTCGATGCTCAACGGTCGATTGCCGACTGGCTGGGTGACCATTGGGCGGACGGAGGGCAAGAAACGCACCATGTTTGTATTGCCCATTTGGAAAAGCTCATGGATGGTGACAGCAAGTCAACTGGGCTCAAGGCGCTGCAAGGGTTGGTATGGAAAGCAGGCTTTGAATCGGGTGAGATCCGTGCCGAGCTGTTTTCAGAAGTGAGCCAGACATTGAAGGCGTGGAAAGACGCTGGTTTGGATCTCCGGATTTATTCTTCGGGCAGCATCTTGGCTCAGCGGTTGTTCTTTGGGCATACCACCGACGGGGACCTACTGCCATTGTTGTCGGGGTTCTATGACACCACCTTTGGCAAGAAGCAAGAAGTGGAAAGCTATCGCAAGATCGCCAATGACATGCCTTTTCCTGCAAACCAAGTTTTGTTTTTGTCGGATGTCGCGGAAGAGATTACGGCTGCGTTGCAATCAGGAATGCAGGCGATTGCAGTTGTTCGGCCAAGCAACAAGCCGTTGCCAGCTCACTTCGAAGGTCTCAAGATCGAATCGTTGGATCAACTGGTCTTGGCTTAGACAACGTGGTAGCCGGCTTCTACAAGCTTTTCTTTCAAGGCGCTTTTCGCAGCATCTTCACCGTGCACCAATCGAATCTCCTTGGGTTTGACGGCGATGCCCTCCACGAAATGCATCAAGTCGCTTTGGTCGGCATGTGCTGAATAACCCGTAAGCGTGTAGGTCTTTGCCTTCACCAATATCTCTTCGCGATCAAGCCAAACGGTGCATTGCCCCCCTTCGCAGTTTTGGATGGCACGTCCTGGAGTGCCAGCGCCTTGGTATCCCACGAAGAGAACGTCTGTATTTTCTTTTCCTAAGAAAGCTTTCAGGTAGTTGACCACACGACCTCCTGTACACATGCCGCTTCCGGCAATGATGATGGCAGGTTTGCCCGAGTCGTGCAGGTACTCCAACGTTTCGCGGTGATCTCCACCCCGTTCGATCTCAACCAGGTTTTTGAAGACCAAAGGTTGCTTATCTACCGTCAGGACTTGATGCGCTTCCGCGTCCCAATACTCTTGCAATTGCTCGTAAATGTCCGTTAGTTTCAAAGCCAAGGGAGAGTCTACAATCACATCGATCTGTTTGAGCAGAGTGCATTGGGTTTTATGGCCAATGCCTTCCATGATCATGTTCAGCTCGTACAACAATTCTTGAGTTCGGCCCAGGCTGAAGGCTGGGATAATGGTGACGCCTCGATTTTGCATGGTTTCGCACAGGATCGATTCCAATCGATGCAGTCGGGTTTCGCGGCCTTCGTGGATCCGATCCCCGTACGTGCTTTCCAGGACAAGCACGTCCGCGCGTTCGGGGCTGATGGGGTCTCGCATGATCGGTGTGCAGCGCGATCCCAAGTCACCGCTGAACACAATGCGTTGGTCATCGAAGTCGATTTCGACATAAGCAGCACCAAGAATGTGTCCTGCAGGTTGAAATCGAAATTCGGGCATCGATTTTTTGACAGTCAGTTCTTCATGGCTTTTCCCGTTATGCAGACTGGTCCATTTGCCGTATGGAATTGGGCGAACCAAACGCTTTAGATCATCCAGAAATTCTTTGATAGCGCGCCGGTTTCTCGTGATGCCAAGTCGCATGGCATCCTCGAGCATGATTGGTAGCATCGTGGCCGTGGGGCGCGTGCAATAAATGGGTTTGTTAAAACCGGCTTCTAGAAGGTAAGGGATTCGGCCGATGTGATCGATGTGCACATGAGTCAGAATCAGGGCTTGAACATCGTCCAGGGGAAAGTCGATTTGCATACCGTCGCGGCCTCGAGCGTCCTGCCCTTGAAACATACCACAGTCGATAAGGACGGATTGGTTTTCCTTGAAGTGCAGCTCGTGACACGACCCAGTCACGCCTTGATGACCGCCGTGATGTGTGATTTCCATGGTGATTGCTTCGTCGGGACGAGAGGAAAGGAAGCGAGACGAATCAGGAATTGCTGGTTGTGGGCACGATCAATCGAACAAGTGCTTGTCGAAGTTCGCGTACCTTCAGAGGCATGGGAAGCAAGACGTGACGCGGACTTGTTTTTGCCCCGCGGATGATATGCTGCTGCTTGGGGTCGACCAACATCACGACCGGGATATTTTTGGTGTGTTCTTGTTCAATGAACTGATTGAAGGCGCTGAGGGCAAGATTTCCAAGATCCGGTGCACACAGAACCAAACAATCGGCCGGTGGGGATTCATCGGGAGAGAACTTGCTAAGGGCCCGTTCGGGATCGCCATAAATAAGAACTTTGTAACCGCGTTTCTTGAGCTTTTCGCGAAGGATGTCTTGGAGCTCTTGCTTGCTTTCGACCACCATCAAGGTCTTACCCTGTCCTTCCTTGGCCTCCTCCTCATTCACTTGGCTGACCCTGTGCAAAGGATCGGAGGATTCCAGTTCCTTTTTGTCAAAGTCGCGGATGGCAGCTTGAATGTCGCTGAGCATTTGGCCGGGCGTTTGGTAACGCTTTTCGGGATCAAACTCGAGGGCTTTGTTGCAGATCGCGTAGATGCTGTCCGGCAAATCGGGTTCGATGGTGTTTAAGGGTGGGAAATCTTGAAATCGAGTAACGCTTAGGCGTTGTAGACGATCTCGAGTGTCAACCAGCGCTTGCTTGCCAGAAACCACGTTATAAAAAATGACCCCTACGAAGAAGATATCGCTTCGTACATCTCCTTTTCGGACCGAGGTTCCTCGTTCCAATGCAGCGTAGTCGATAGCGCGCGCGCTGGGGCAATCAGCAATCGCCTCCGGGGACGAAACATCCGCCAGAGCTGCCAACCCAAAGTCCACCAACTTGCATCGACCGCTGGAATGAACCAGTACGTTAGACAGTTTCAAATCTCGGTGCGAAATTCCTTTTTGAGCCGCGAAGTCCAATCCCGCACAAATGTCCTGCACCAACTTCAACGAATCGAGAGGACCGAACTTGTGTCGAATCTTCAAAATCTCGCGCAGCGTTTCCCCTTCGACGAACTCCATAACCAAGTACGGAGCCCGCGGGTCGTTTTCAATTTCGAAAATTGTCACGATATTGGGATGCCGCAATTGCAATCCCATTCGGCCTTCTCGAAGAAATTGCTCGACGTCCGCCAACTGATCGCGGTGACGGCGCCGCAGGACTTTAATTGCAACGACACGGCCAGTTTCGCGATGGACCGCTCGGAATACCCGAGCGAAGGTACCCGCACCGATCATGTACAGTACTTTGTAGTGCCCGTAAAAAAATCCAAGCCGTTCGCCAGTTAGCATTCTGTCCAGCTGGAAGTTGGTCAGAATGCCTTTCCGCAGAAGCATATTCTTCACTTCTTCGAGCGTGATCTCGCTCGATCGAATTTCGCCCCAAAAGCGATCGATCTGATCTTGGCTAGCAAGCTCAAGATCTACGGTTCGTTGTGTCAGTGAGCGAGGAGTGAATTCCATTGAGGAAAAAAATGATTGCGGAGAAGAGGGATCGAGCCAGAGGCAATGGTGAAGAAACGTCTCTACAACTATAGACTAAGCCCATGCTTCAGGCCAAGCAAAATGCAGTTCAGGCAGAAATAGGCTCCGCAGGAAATCACATGATTCCTGCGGAGCAGCCCAAGAAGATCGCTTCGCGTCGGAGAAACAGCGTTCCAAAGTGGCGACTGAGGAAAACTGCTGCGAAGTCAACCAAAAGCCCGCTTATTCTTGTCCGTCGTCTTGCGAATTGCCTTCGTTTTCGCCACCTTCACCGGTCAGTTCAGCGATTTGTGCTTGGTAGGCGTCTCGTTCGCGACGAGTTGCTTCCAAATCAAAAACCAAGTACTTCATGTCCAATCGTAGTTGTCCGATCGAATCTTGTACCAATTGTAGGATCTTTCGGCGTCGGTTGGTGCTTTCGACAACTCGTTGAAACGCTGGCTGGATCGCAAGTCGTTGTGCAGCTGGCAAGGCTTCAATCACTTTTTGAAGATCGATCAGTTCGCTTGGAGTATCAACAACGATGTTTTCGGTTGAATGGGCTGCATTGCTCATGCTGGTATTCCTTCGGGGGTGGATTGAAGTTTGTTTTCTGATCGTGACGCTGGCGAGTATGAGATTCAAGTAATGCAGGCTTCGTGCCGATACTGCTCATCAGGTCTCTAGCATTGTCGCTAAATCGTTGCCAGTCAAGGATTTAGGAAAATCGCTCGAATCGTTTTGTTTTTGCCAATCGGAAAGGTCGGTTGCATTTTTGCAACGCAAACCGATCTGGAATCAAGACCTAAGTCATGCTACAAGCAAGACTTACGGTTCAGGTCGTTCATTGGCGAAACATGTTTCCTAGACTCCACCATTCATTTGCAATTTGTTGCAAAAAGTCAACTCCCTGGCCACTTGGGCCGCTTGGGTTGACTTTTGTATTCGCAACGTTGCAATTCTGCCAATCCGCTCTTGGCCAGGTGTACGACTCGTTCGACTCGACTATTCCGAAGTTTCGTTTTTGGGTAAGTGATTCTCGTGCGCAGCTTTCACCGATTCCAAAATCTGAACCAGGGGTGGAGTCGATGGAGGTTACTGTGGGCCAGGGAGCTTACACCTACCTTGCTTATGCTATTCAACCGTCCGCTGTCATTCAAGACCTTCGAGCATCCCTAAGAATTCGCAGCGCCCAAAGCGGGCTCCGAATTGGATTCCGCATTGTGTTCCCAAGCAGCACCGACCCGGCAACTCAAGACCCGTTGGTGGAAGTCGTCCTGGGCACTCCGAGCGAAGGTGGTGGAAGTTGGTCAACATCCACCATCGACAACATCATGGGCGAATTTGAAAAGCGAGTGCGATTTCTTCGTGTGAAGTATGGCCCCAACGTTAATCTGCGCGATCCTTATGTCGATGCGGTCTTGCTCAGTGTCAGTTCTCTTCCAGGAACGATTCGGCTACAAGTCGATGATCTCGAAGTGGAAGGGATGGTTGACCCGGCCTTGACGATTCCGCAAGAAGGAGCGGTCGGCCCATCAAGCGACTCTTCCAACGTGTCGATTGAAGAACAGCTTCGAGCGCTTCAAACCACGGTGCCAAGGTGGATCCAGCATCAGGGCGAGAGTCTTGATTATCTCCAGGAATTGGGGTTCACCGCCATCATCACCAATCGCCCCAACGACCCTTTGCTGGTCGAGCAGGCTATGCGCACGGGCATGGGTGTGATCGCTCCGCCTCCAGAATTGACTCCGTCGGAGAATCTCGCAAAAGAGTACAAGCATGTTCAGGGCTGGTTATTGGGCATGGCGTTAGACCAATCGCACCTTGAGCAAACGCGAGCTCGAGTCGCGCGCGTGACTCGATTCCCACAATCGTTAGCTAGGCCCATGATTGGCGAGGCTATGGAAATGTACGGTTCATACAGTCGGTTAACCGATTGGCTAGCAGTGCCGTTGACTCTTCCCACTCGAGTGCAATCGTCGCGGGAGGCAAGCTTGATTATGCAACAAGACCTGCGTCCGATGGCCAGTCGGTCGATGCCTTTGACTTCGATTGTTACTCAGATGCCGACCGATTGGGTGGCTCAAAAGGAAATGGCCTTTCGTTCGATTGGAAATGAGACGGCAGATACCGCCAACTACGATCTTCTTCAAGTTCGTATGCAGCTATATCGCAGCATGATGCAAGGAACCCGAGGCTGGGTTTTCCGTTCTGGAGCTCCTTTAGATGTAGGGGACGTGACGTCGATCGCTCGAAGTCAGGGGTATTCAGGCATCAACCGAGAGATCGAATTGCTGGTCCCGTGGATCCGCGCTAGCCAGTCCGCATGGCGTCCGATTGCGGTTGATTCGGCCGACCATACGGGGGCAGTCATCGACACGCCTAACAGTCAATTGGCATTGATACTGGCTTCAGGACGATTGGACCAAATATGTAGTGTTGCACCGGCCGCCGAAAGGATTCAAATCACGCTTCCTAACTCAGGGCAAACTCGCAGCATTTTTCGAATCACGAATGGTGAGCTTGAACCACTTAATCCGCGAGAAACCCCCAACGGTCTTGTCATCACCATCCAACGCCCCGCCTTAGTGGAACAGATCGTCAGCGTTGTCGATCCAAAGCCAGTCGCTTATTTAAGGGAGCAGTTAGGCAGCCTGTCCCCCTCCTTGGTAGATTCTCGCCATAAAGTTCTGGAGCAGGTTTTGGAACTTGCACAAAAAACGCTGGTGGCTCAGCAAGTTCCCCCCAATGATGCTCGGTGGGAAACGATTCGACGTGCCCAGTCGCTTCATCGAGAATCGATTCAGTATCTTGCACGTGCGAATCTACCAGCCTCAATTCGATCCGCAGACCAAGCGACCTTGGTTGCCCAAAGCGTCGTAAGAACGGCATGGGAAGAAGGGGTAGCTCAGTTCAGTTCGGTCCAAAGCAGTCCTTTGGTGGCGTCCCCTTTGTCGTTGCCCTTGCATTACGAATTCACCAAATTACTGGACGGCAGATCTTGGCAAACGATTCCAGTACCGGGCTTTCCTTTTAGCAACACGGATCAGTTTTATTCCGCGGGCTGGCATGTAGATAGGCGATTGACTGATACAGTTGCCAGCGACTGCGTCGTGGGCAATCTTGGGCCTGGAGGAAAACCAACCCTGATGTTGACCGCCAAGCCGGTTCAGAACCAACCCATTCCAAGCGGCTACGCGGGCGCAGCGATGCGAGTCACCTCGCCAACCTTGAATGTTCCCATGGGTGCCATGGTCTTCCTGCAAGGTGTTGTTCGGATCGAATCGGGCAAAGGGGAATCGCAGAGTGGATTGCTGATTTGCGACAGTGCTGGAGGTGAATCGCTTGGCCAATTGGTGTCCGCGAACGATCCTTCCCAGTACGAATGGCGACGATTTGAACTTGTTCGGTTCGTGACCAAGCCCGGCGGTATTCGCATCCATCTTGAAACTCGTGGGCAAGTTCAGGCATTGATTGCAGACATGAGTGCAGAAATGATCATTCCGACGACGCAAGCAGGAGTCCAGCTCAACGAAGTAACCTACAGCCCTTCAGAATCGGATGTGGAACGTGGGCTGCCAGTGAATGCGTCCCGTCCTCAAGCGGGCGGTTCTATCCGCCAACCGTACACGCAAGACCAGTAGATCAACGCTGCGCCAACGATGATTCGGTAAACGGCAAACGGAGCGAAACCACGCTTTCGCACCCAGCCCATGAACCATGCAATCACAGCAAACGCAACGAGGAAGCTGGTAATGAACCCAGCCCCCAGTGCAGTCCATTGTTCTAAAGTCGGGAAGGATTCCTTGACAAGATGCTGCGCAAGCTTGAATCCAGCGGCCGCAAACATGACAGGAATCGACAGAAAGAAACTAAATTCTAACGCGGCGCTGCGCGACAAGCCCATGACCTGCCCGCCCGCAATCGTTGCCATCGATCGGCTCGTTCCTGGGAAAGCAGCCGCCAAAATCTGAGCTAAGCCAATCGCAATGGCTTGTTTCAGATTGATTTGCTCCAGCTTTTCGGTCGTAGCGCGAGGACTGAAAAACCAATCCACAGCGTACATAGCTATTCCACCGACAACTAAAGCGACCCCAATCATCCACAGGTGTTCCAGATTCTCGCCGATCAGCTTATCGATTAAAAAGCAAGGGATGGCTGTGACCGTGAAACTGATCATGACCAACGATAGCGGGTGACGCAACCAAAGTGAACCTTTGGTGCTGGAGGAACTTCCCTCGCCGGCTTGGAGCGATGTTGCGAACGAGGACGCGAAAGAGGTCAACCGTTTCCAGAAAAAGGCAACCACGGCAAGGATCGCGCCTAGCTGAATGAAGACCGCAAACATTTTCCAAAAACTATCGGACCGATTTAGCCCCAATAACTCTTGAGCCATCACAATATGAGCGGTCGAACTCACCGGCAGAAACTCCGTCAGTCCTTCGACAATGCCTTGCAGGATGGCAGCAATCAGATCGGTCATGGAATTGGTTGGCTAAAGTAGGGGTGCGTTCCATCTTGCGACAGCCATTCTGCGAAAGGTTGGTGTCGAAGACTTGCAAGAAACAACCAGTCGGGACGAACGTCCGGAAAGTGTTGACTGAACAGGATAGCTCAAGAAATAGGGAACTCCATCGTGATTCCGGCAGCGATCACGGCCTTCATATCCAGTTAATATCCAGTTACGAATCAGCCAAAGGTAAGGAAAAAATCGGTTGTGACGATTTTGATTCTTGTGACCGGTGACCCTTCACCCAGTGCCCATCAGGGAATACACTGCACACCATGAGGCGACTACTAAGACTATGGGGGAAAAAACGAGGCGGACGCATGTCCGGCTGGTGGTTTGTTGGCTCTTTGGGTGAGGCCCTTTTTTTTGCCTCGTTCTTTTTGGTCGGGGTGGTTTGCTTTACAACGATCGTCGGCTGGCAGTTCTTGTCCCCAAGCACTCAGGTCGTTCGCATCGGGTACGGGTTTTGGTTGTTAACGACGGTTTCGGCAGCTTGCATCGTGCTGGGTGCGGTCGGGTTTTGGTATCGAGTTTTGAAGGTTGCCACCAGCGATGAACATCGGGAAATCATCTCACAGCGCGGAATTGTTCCTCGCCCAAAGCAACTTGGTAGCAAGTCCATCTTGCCTCCTTCGGTTCCGCCTCTAACCCCGTTCACCGACAGCCCAGGTGCAAAACTGGCGTTTCGTCTTCCATGCGAATGGAAAGGGACAGGGGCCCTCGTTGCCTACGGGCTTTTCGCGATGTTTTGGAATGCCATGATGGCCGTCTTTTGCGTCTTCGCGATCGGTGGTGTTCTCAAAGGAGACATCCAGTACCGCCTGTTCGCTTTGCTAATCCCAGGGATTTACATTGGTTTGCGGTCAGGGCAATTGTTCCTGAAATCTTACATTCAGGCGATTGGAATCGGGTCAACCACACTTGAAATCGAAGATCTGCCGTTGATCCCTGGACAAAAATACAAGCTGCTGCTGGTTCAGTACGGACGTCTCGTTATTAAGAAACTATCAATTCGGCTGGTCTGCGAAGAGGAAAGCACTTATCATTTTGGTACCGATATCCGCACCGAACATCAGATTGTTCGTCAACAAATCATTCTAGACCAAGGGCGGTTTCGAATCGATTGGGGGCGACCTCTGGAACTGGAATGTGAGATCTCGATTCCGGCGGACGCAATGCATTCATTTCAAAGTCTTCATAACGCCATTCATTGGAAGATTATCGTCGAAGGAGAGGCAAATCGATGGCCATCGTACTGCCGAAATTTCCCCGTAGTGGTCTACCCACTCGCTCGAACCAGTCAGCTCAAGCAACCGTCATGATACGACTGATCGGTTTACAGCCCACTTACATGCCTCGGGAATCGCTCGAATTTGAATATCGAGTCTCCAACATCAACCAGAGCATGATCTCTGCCATCGAAGCTTCCGTGGTCTGGCTTACCGAAGGCAAAGGAACAGAAGATCTCGGCGTGCATTCGTTCCAACGTCTCACTGGAAACGCCTTGTCGGCAGCCGATTGGACCGTTCCGCAACGCGTGGTCGTGCCTCTTCCCGATTCACCACTTTCTTACGAAGGGAAGCTCTTGAAGATCTCGTGGTGCGTTCGAGTTCGTTTCTACCTGAATGATGGCACCGAGCTTGTTGCTCAACAGCCCTTCTACCTAGGAACCATCACCAAAGAAGTTTAGTGGTCGTGGGATGGGCGGATCGATCTCGCCAACTTCCAATCTACAAGCGCCCTGCCACAGGGCACGCGTTCGCCAGTAAATAGATTCGGCACGCGAATCTAAGTCGTATATTCGGAATTGAAGCGAACATATTCCGTATTCAAGTCGGTGGTCCAGTGTGTTGCCTTTCCTGGTCCCATTCCAACTTGAAGATCGATTTCAGTAAGCTTCGCTCCCTTGATCGATGTGCTGACTGTGGTTGCATCGAACGGCAACGGCTCACCCTTGTCGAACAGCGGGATACCGTTGATCTTCAACGCTGTAAATTCGGGTCGTATCGGTACTCCGGCGTAACCAGCTGCCGAGACGATTCGCCCCCAGTTGGGATCGCCGCCAGTAATCGCGGTTTTCACTAAGTTGCTCAGGGCAACGCTTCTCGCGACCGCATCGGCATCCGCATCGGTGTTGGCTCCCGCAATCCGGATCTCCAACAAATGCGTCGCTCCCTCGCCATCATCGGGGATCTTCTTGGCAAGTTCGATAGCCAGTTCTTCTAGTTGCTTTGCAAAATCAAGTTCCGCATTCCCTTCCAGGGCAGGCTTGCTTGCGGTCGGTTGGGCTGCCAGCATCACCAGCGAATCATTGGTGCTCATGTGTCCTTCGACACTGATGCAATTGAAGGACTTGTTGGCTGCCGCCTGAAGAATCCGTTGAGCTTGTGCAGGATCTAGGGGAGCGTCCGTGATGATGATGGCGAGCATGGTTGCCATCTTTGGACCGATCATGCCGGCGCCTTTGCACATCCCAACGATATGTGTGTCGTTTGTACCAAGCTGGAACTTTCGCTCGGCGGTTTTGCGAGCGATATCGGTAGTCAAAATGCCATCGCAGGCGTTCAGAAAGCCTTGTTCCGTTGCAGCCAATTCTCGGGAAGCAGCTTGGATCCCTTCCGTCACTTTGTCCATAGGCAGGAATCGACCGATCACCCCAGTGCTCATCACGACAAATTGATCTGCGGTTAGGTTGCCGGACGGATCGATGGCGGCCGCCGCCAGCTTGGTCATTTCGACCGCATCCTGATGGCCTCGCGAGCCCGTGCACGCGTTCGCGTTTCCGCTGTTAACGACGATGCCGCGTATTGTGTTCGAAGGAGTCCTGCTGCGGGACACCACCACTGGGGCGGCGACGATTTGGTTGGTGGTGTAAACACCAGCTGCAACACAAGCGGAATCCGATACGATCAACGTAACGTCCCGTGCTCCGGGACGCGATTTGATTTTGCTAACCACGCCAGCGAAACGAAAGCCAACTGGAAGATGCATTGCAGGGGGGCTCCGAAAGGCGTTTAGCCAACGAGGTCGGCGATATAGAAACTGCCGTAGGTATGCACACGATCCAATTGGTGCAACTTCTTGGCAAGATCGGTGTTGTAGCTGAGCAGTTCAGGCAGCTTTACCGTCTTTCCATTTCGTTTGACCGATACATCGTTGATGAACTCGGTTCGCAATCCACCGGATCGCCATAAGATTCGTGTCTTCGGAGCAGCCCTTAGAAGGATTGATTGCCATTCCGATTCCAGCAATGGAAAATAATGGTCACTCAACCAGTCCATATGATCCAACAAGATGAATCGCGAAATGGAAACTTCGTTCTGCTCAAGAAAACCTTGAACCGAGTTGGTGTTCACCGAAAGACGATCCAGGAGACCATTCTTGAGCTTCTCAAAATTGGAAGCCTTCACGTACTCGGGGCAGCAAGTTGGTGTGTAGCTGCCAGTGATGTAGACTCGCCAGAAGTAGTTGTCTTGGATTGGAATCTTGGCAAAGACGGCTTCCATCGAATCTTCGACGAACTTCACGATCCCGCCTGGATACTGTTCATCGATCTGCTTGCGTTGCGCTTTAGGAACGCCGAGCATGCTGAGGGTAGTGTCGCGATTCATTGCGAACTTGAGAGTCTTGGACCAAATTTTGTCGCGAGTTCGTGTGTAGATCTCTTGCTGATCCGCCAGCGTCGGTGCATCGATAATCTCGAGTACTTCTTTACGGCATCGCGCAACTCGGTTGATGTAGACCCCAATCATTCGGGCAAACGCCCCTGAAGTCCCGCGGAAAAAAAAGGACTTCTTGGGATTGTCGAAAAATCGGATCCAACGGTCCCAGTACTTTCGACTGGTCGCTGAAAGGGATCCGCGAAGCTGAGCTGCATAGACCGATTCCGCGTTTGGCAAATAGCCTTGACCGAACATTTGAAAAAAGCGTTCGTAATCCAGATTGCGGATTGCAGATGCTTTCAGTTCCAACAACGCGTTTTGCCGTGGATTCATATCCACGGCATACACATTGCCAGCCCCCGCCAACAAATAGTCCAAGGCGTTGCAGCCGGCCGAGGTGATCACCAACACATTGTCGTCAGACGTCAGTTCCAACGCTTGGCGATCCAAACGCGGGTCTTCCCAGCACGTGTTGTAAACTAAGTTGTTGCCGTGAACAAACTTGAAGACTCGTCCACTGACCCATTCGCTGATAGCCATCGACTACTTTTTCTGGCGGTTATTGTTGTTATTTGGATTTGCGTTGCCAGCATTGTTCGGGTTGGCGTTATTCCCGTTTGCATTGTTGGCATTCGCGTTGTTAGGATCCGCAGGTTTACCAGCGGCGTTAGGATCGTTAGGTTTCTTTCCGCCTGGGGCTGCGGCCGGTCCGCCTGCTGGCTTCTTCGCTCCACCCGCAACCGAATCTCGAATCTGTCCACCCGTAACGAAAACGAAAGGATTCAATTGATTCCCGCTTCCGTTTTCAATGGAACGATCCCAGGGAACGGAATAAGCAGCAAAAAAACCAGATCGCATGTCAACCACGTAAACTAACGATCCACCGGTACGCAAGTTTCCTCCGATTTGCGCCGAAGCTGCAGCCCCTGTCACCAATAGGTATTCAGGGTTCTTGCTCACAGGCCCCAATTGAGGTTGAACGTTGATGTTGAAGAGTCCGACATTACCGCGAACTGGATTGAAGACCCAGCCCTTCAACTCGCCCGTGATGAAATCCAGAGCAAAAAAACCTTCGCCATTTTCAGCAACTTGGCCAGTACAAACCGCCATGTTCGAGCCACCATGGCTGGCCGTCGCTGCAAGAATTTCCGGAGGTAGTTGACTGTTGGAGAATCCGAAAAGGTTTTCTCTGGCGTTGCCGGCGTCATTAGGCAGAGAAGAATTTGCTGAATGACGGCCCGCAAGGAACGCGCCACCAACCAACACCGTCATCGCTACACCAGCAAATAATCCTAGGCTCGTTGGAAGCCCCCAGCCCGTCGGCAGCCATTGGCAGCACGATGTGCGGGCCTCATTTTGAGCTGACGAAGGAATGACTTCTAAATTCGGAAGTTGTGACGGCATAATCGAATTCCTCTATCAGAAAAGTCTTCAAGCAAATTGTGGCGCTCTTAGCTACAGTCGCAAGACCGTGATCCTTCTTCAGTGTACCGTGGATTTGATTCGCAGTTGCCTGTCCTAAAACAAATCCCCTTATCCACCTGACTCTAAGTGTATACGAGTCAAGCCATCCGAAAAACGCCAGCTTTCAAGAATCTCTCCAGAAACCTAGTTCAAACCAGTTTAAGCTTTCATCACAACGGTTGCCGCTGACCTGTTCGCTCGACGGATGGCTCATGGAGAAATGAGGACTGTTCACGAAAAAACCCGGAAGGGGACTTCCGGGTTTTTGAGGTGCGTTCAAGGCTCCGATGAATGGTCGACGCAAGGCCGGCTAGCCATTTACCTTTGCAGCTTGCTTGGCCGCTTGTTCGCGCTGCACGAACCAAAGCAGAATGGGGGACGCGATGAAGATCGAGCTGTACGTACCCACGACAATACCAACAAGCAGGCAGTAAGCGAATCCGTGAATTCCTTCTCCACCGAAGATGTACATCAACAAGATCGCGACAATGGTCGTCGACGAGGTCAGCAACGTTCGGCTCAAGGTTTGAGTCACGCTGGCATTGATCGCTTTCTCGGTCAGATTCGGACTCTTGCCCTTCACTTCTCGGATGCGGTCGAATACCACGATCGTATCGTTCAGCGAATAACCAATGATAGTCAAAAACCCTGCGATAATGGTTAGGGAGACTTTGAAGTCTTCGATCAAAAGGAAGCCCAACGGCTGGAACAGCCAATGGCTAACCGAGATGAAAGTCAACGTGATCAGTACGTCGTGAACCAGTGCAATCACCGCGGCAATACCATAGGCAATGCGCTGAAACCGGAACCAAATGTAGGCAATGATAAAGACCAAGCTCAACAAGAGCCCCGCAATCGCCCGTTGTTGCATTTCGCCTGCAACTCGCGACTCAATCTTGCTGACGGATTGGAACACTGGCTTGGACTGCAATTGAGTGCGAAGGCTATCGGTGATTTGCAAGGAGGTCGCTGAATCGAAGGGAAGCCCAACGGACCAATTGGAAAAACCAAGTCCTGATTCCTTGACCCAGCCCGAAGTTTTTTCCTTTTCCGTTTCGATTGGCAACAACTCGACTTGGGATTCCACGAGCGTTAGGTTGGACTTCGCTGCCGCTTCGATCAAGGATTCTGTCACCTGTGCAGCATTAACTTTCGCGGTTCCTGACCCCTTGCTGTTCTTGAACAGGAGCTCAAGATTGGACTTGATGATTTTTTCTTCTTGTGGTGCGGTCGCAACAGCGGGCGTCGCCGCTGCATCGGCAGTTGTGTTTGCCGCTTGTACTTCTGCATCCGATTTAACTTCTGCGCCTTGGAACGCCACCAAACGCACGCCGTTATCCGCTCGGGAATTGCTGGACTGCGTTGGTGCGACCGGTTTGACTTCCAAGTCGAAGGTCACGAGCTTCGCGGGTGCGTCACCGGAAAAGCCCTTAACGAGTCTCGATGTGACTTCCTTCACATCCTTCAGCGAAGCATCTAGCTTGTAAACGCTATTCTTTTCGTAATCGCGAATCTCGATGGTGGTTAGGGAAGTCTGAATGGGAAGCCCATCTGCATCCTTGTCGAGTGCCCCGCTGACGATGCTTCGCACCTGATCAGGAGGCAAGCCTTTGTCTAACGAAAAGACCACCGAAGTACCACCGTTGAAGTCAATGTCCAGAACCTGGCGGCCACGAACAGCGGTCGCGACCAATCCAAGAACGATCAATCCCAGCGAAACCGAGTATGCAACATAGCGATAACTCATGAAGTTGATGTCGCCTTCTCCGAACCAAGCTCGTTTGCCAGAATTGACATAGTCGGCCATTCCTAGGTAGGCAACCTTCCAGCGTTCAGCAACTTCGAACAGTTTGTGAGTTACGAACACCGCGGTGAACAAGCTAATTACCAGACCGATGATCAGAGTGATCGCAAAACCCTTGATCTGTTCGGTGCCGACGAAATAAAGAACAACAGCTGTAATCAACGTTGTCAAGTTCGAGTCAAAAATGGTTGTCCAGGCTCGGTCAAAACCGTTGCGGATGGCCATTCGAACCGAGGCCTTTTTCTCTGTCTCTTCCCGGATCCGTTCGAAGACCAGAACGTTCGCGTCAACGCTCATTCCCACCGACAGGACAAGGCCTGCCACGCCAGACAAGGTTAGAGGTTGCTTGATCAAAACCATGCTAGCCATGATCATTGCCAAGTTCAGCAACAGAGCAACTGTCGCAATCAAACCAGAGAAGCGGTAATAGGTCAGCACGCAAACAATGGTCATAATCAAAGAAACAATACTGGCGTAGGTGCTTTTGGTAATCGCATCCAAGCCCATGCTGGCGCCCACGGAGTTTTCGCTGATCGGCTCTTTGCTGAGAGCTGCTGGTAGCGAACCGGCGTTCAAAATTTTCGACAGGAAGTCAACCTGTTCTTCAGTAAAGTTCCCTTCAATCAAGCCTTCACCACGAATGGTGGAGTTCAAGCTAGGGGCAGAAAGAACAGATCCATCGAGCAAAATCGCCATACGGCGTTTGAAGCCAGTCGATGGGTTGGGCAAGTTCGCACCAGTCAGAAGGAGCATCTTTTGAGCTCCGCCGACCGACATAGTGAAGTTAACTTGATACCCGTTTTGTTGAAATTCTTTTTTCGCCGACTTTAAATCTCCACCGGTGACATCGGTGTAAGGGGTCCCGAACTTCTCCAGGGCTAGCAAGATGTCGATGTCTTGGATCTTCTGCGATTCAACCCAGCGTTCGAAATCATTGGGTTTCGATGCAACTGGTGGATTCAGAAGCTTGCCTGTTTGGGCATTGCGGATGATGTCGCCAGGACTGTAACCGTTGATTTCACGAAGCCCGTCGACAACCACCCCTCGGCCAAGAGCACGCCAAATACCGCCAGTTCGCTCTTCGCCTGTCTTCTTGTCAATGATCTTCACGTCGCGTCGAAGTCTGATGTTCTGATCGGTGGAAACCGACTGAGCGGACGCGGCGTCGATAATGTCTTTATGGTCGTTTGCGTTCGCAACGATTCGGAATTGCAGTACCCCGGCGTTGGTGATAATTCGCTTGATTTCAGCGATTTCGCTTGGGTCCACGTCGGGAATCGTGATTTCGATTTGATCTTCCCCAATGGGGCGAATCAAATATTCCTTCGTGCCCGACGGGTTCAATCGCAAGGACAAGGGGACCTGGAAATCGGCGGCAACAGCTTTCTTGCCTGGTCCTTCGGACGAGGTCGAGCGATCGATTTCATAGATGAAGTTGGTTCCACCGATGATGTCTGGCCCTAGCTTCAGCTTGCCGGTGGCAAGAATGAAGATGGTCGAAAGAGTCGCCAGCAAGATCCAGAAGAAAGCAGTCGCATGAGTCGGCATCTTCAATTGCTTAGCAAAGAATTTGCTGAGCAAGAACGGGATCAGCACAGCACCGATCATGATGCCAATGCTCTTGAAGCCCTCGAGACCATCTTGCCAAGTTGTTACCGTCGTTGCGCCGTCGCCGATCGAGGTTTGCGCCAAAATCGGTTGCAATAGAATTCCAAACATCTGCTATTTAGTCCGTGCGTTGAATGGAGCGAAGCTTTTGGCTTCACTTTCAAAAAATGTGAAAATAACGGTGATCAAGGTAAAACCGTTCGAATCGACAACCGATCGATGGTTAGCTTGGTGTTGGTGTTCTCGTCCACACGCAACGTAATGGTTCCGGCTTCCGAATTGATGTTCGAAACGATCCCATGAATTCCTGCTGTCGTGACCACCCTATCATTCTTCTTCAGATTCTTGAGCTTCTCCATTTGCTCGCGAGATTCTTTTCGACCCGCGCTGGGTCGTAAGAATAGCAAGTAAACATAGACGCACACGATGAGCAGCAAGAGATAGTTTAGCGGGTTCGAAAACAGCTCTTCAGTCAGAGTCAATTTCTTTTTCGGGTTGACCGTCACCGTCGCTCCCGAAGAACCTTCTACCACGGGGGTGGTGCCAGTTTCCGAGACGGCAGCAGCATTTTCCTTGTTTTCGGTCGTTGCTCCGGTTGCCCCTTCCGCTCCACCTATGGTTGGCGAAGTGAGCCCTGAAGCGGGCTCTTGCACCGTTCCGTCTTGGCCATGCAGCGACGGCTCTACCGAAATCGGTAGCAGAATGGTTAGGAATAGAACAAAAACGGGTTTTGCCATAAGGGTCGTGAACCAGGGCAATTTCTAAAAAAAAGGTGAAGCGCCTACGAAGTGGACGTTTTGCCAAACCGTGAAGTGTAAGGGCACGTAAAAATCGTCACAAGTCCAGACTTTCCAGTCGCCTACAGACTTGCTCTACTTATTATCAGTAATAGTCCGCAAATGTGGTTTCATTCCCCGAAGACTCTCTCTCTTTGTTTGGGCCCCCACCCATTCGCGCCCGCTCGAAGCTCGAAAAAAATATCATTTCCGTCCAGGAGTCCGTCTGAATATGAAACTCGCCGTCCCCAAAAACTCACGTCCGCTGACTTTGCTGTTGGCTTTATCCACTGTTTTCCCTGGGTTTTTGAACCGAGACAGCACTTTCGCCGCAGACAACACGACTCCCGCGACCGAGACTTCTGCCGCCGCAGCTGCCGAAGCAAGGCTCAAAGAAGACATCACTTATCTCTCCTCGGACGAGTTACAGGGGCGTGCCGCTGAAACGCCCGGACTGAAGCTTGGGGCCGAATTCATCGCAAAACGATGGGAGACCTTAGGCCTGAAAACAGATCTTTTCGAAGGCAAACCCTTCCAAGAATTCGCCCTGGAAGGAACCCCTGGCGTCAAAGACCCCCTCAAGAATTCCCTGGTAATCACCAAGCCGAACGGGGAAACGGTCTCGCTGAAGTTGGGCGAGCAATTCCAACCTCAATCGATCGGAAGCAACGGCGAATTCAACGCTCCGCTGGTCTTTGCGGGCTACGGAATCACGGCCGAAGAAGACAATCTCAAGTACGATGACTTCGCCGGACTGGATGTCAAAGGTAAGGTCGTGATCGTGATTCGCAAGGAGCCTCAGATCAAAGACCCGAAAAGTCCCTTCGATGGAGAAGCCCCTAGCCAGTACGCGTTGTTTACGGCCAAACAAATGAATGCCGCCAAGCATGGGGTTGCGGGACTGATACTGATCAATGACGCAGATAGTGATGCTAACAGCCCCGGGGCTTTGTTGCCAGTTTCTGGTTCAGGAACGGCTTTGTCCAAAGATCAAGTTCCCACCATCTTCTTGCAACGCAGCTTGGTGGATGGCTGGCTTGGTGAGTCGGGAACCTCTCTTTCCCAAATCGAAAACGAAATCGACTCAGATCTCAAACCAAGATCACGAGAACTGACGGGCTGGAAAGCAACCGGACAAGTCGACGTCGCTATCAAAACACTACCATCGATGAACGTTCTAGGCCTTCTCCCCGGAAAAGGCGCTCTCGAAAATGAAATGGTCGTTATCGGTGCCCACTTCGATCACGTCGGAATGGGGGGCGCGGGGTCGCTCGCACCTGGAACCATCGCTGTCCACAACGGAGCCGACGACAACGCATCCGGAACCGTCGCCCTGATGGAAGCCGCAAGACAATTGGTCGAACTCTCCAAAGCCGACGCACCCAATCAGCCGCGTCGCAGCTTGCTGTTCATCGCTTTCTCGGGCGAAGAACGAGGCCTCTTGGGGAGCGAGCACTACGTCAATCATCCCCGATTCGAATTGGCGAACACCGTCGCAATGTTGAACTTGGACATGGTCGGGCGACTCACCAACAACGCCCTTACCATCTACGGAACCGGTACCGCGACCGAGTTCAACGACTTGCTTACCAAAATGAATGAAAAGCTAGCGTTCGATATCCAAAGGAGTCCCGAAGGCATGGGCCCAAGCGATCATCAGTCTTTTTTCCAAAAAAACATACCGGTTCTCCACTTCTTCACTGGGCTTCATGACGATTATCACCGCCCAAGTGACGATTTCGACAAAATCAACCTAAGCGGAGTAAACCGTATATCCGATATGGTCACTATGCTGGCGAACGAGATTTCTACCAATCCCTCGAAACCAACCTTCGTGAAGGTCAAGGGACGGGCAAACCCGCAAGCCAGCGGTCCCAAGCGAATTCGGCTAGGTGTTCGACTCAAGACCAACGAAGAGGGTGTTGTCGTAGAACGAGTTCTTTCCGGTGGCATTGCCAAACGAGCCGGGATGGAGCCGGGCGATGTCTTGGTGCAAATCAACGATGACAAAACGACAAGCCGGTCCGAACTGGATCGAATCCTCCAAACTCACAAAGCAGGTGAAACTGTCATCCTACATGTGCAGCGAGGTTCGGAAAAAATTGAACTGAAAGTAGAACTTACGGACTAGAACTCGCAGATCGGTATTTACTCCAAATTCACGAGCCGTCAGAATCTCGAACGAACTTGGGTGGAATCCTACCTTCACGGGTAGCAATTGCAGAGCAAACGATGGAACGTTTGCTTCTTGCCGTTGAAAACGAACCGACTGCCCACAATCACTTAGCCAGTTTAAAACACTAAGCAACAGTTAAAACACTAAGCAAGGAGTGCTGACAGTGCCATTTCGAATGACAACCGCAACCATCGCCCTGATGGGAATCTGTGCCGCCCAGTCCGTTTTTGGGCAAGCCCCTCAAGCTCAACAAGCTCAGCCAGTTGGTCCCAAGAATGGGCCATCCAGCATCGCTTTGGTGGATGTCGGCCACATCCTGAAAAACCATCCGACCATGAATAAGGAGATGGAAGGCATCAAGGCAGAGATGACCAAGGCTCAGGAAGAGATCGAAACACGGCGCAAGTCGCTGCTGGCCGAAACCGAAATGGTTCAAAAGAACTACGACACGAACACTGCCGATTTTAAACAAAAGCAAGAGCAACTCATCAGCCAAGAGAGCAAGTTGCGAGTTGACTTCATGGGCAAGGAAAAAGAGTTCGCTGAAATGCAAGCGGGCGTCATCTATCGATCCTACCAGTCGATCAACAAAGCGATCGAAGTTGTTGCCAACCATTACAAGTACGACTTGGTTTTGCGTTACAGCAAAGAACAAGATCAAATGGATCCTAAGAAGCCTCAGTCGGTGAACTTCGGAATCCAACGTGACGTTCTCTTCTTGAACCCACAAATCGATGTTACCGAACTCGTTCTGAACGTGTTGAATAACAGCGTTGGCGCTGCACCTGCCGCAGCCGCTGCCACCAACACACCAGCTCCAAGGTCTGCAAACGGAACGCCGAACGGAACGCCAAACCGGCCAATCCGTTAATACTCACTTCTTAGGGCTTGATCCTTCCTCTTCGGATCGAGCCCTTCGGGGATACATACCAGCGAAAGCTAACCCACAACGAACTTTCGCGACTCGGAAAAACTAACCAGATAAACTCGACACGAAACGGATTTCGGCGTCTCGCATGCATCATCTTCGATTCCAGCAAACCATCCAGCACGCTGCTCAGGTCAGTGGTCGGGGATATTGGTCCAGCAAACCAATCACCCTTACCTTCTTGCCTGCGCCAAGCAACACTGGAATATTGTTTCGCCGCATCGATTTGGAAGGCAGGCCCGAAATCGAAGCCATCGCAGCAAACCGCCGCGAAACCAACTTGCGAACGACTTTGGTTTCAGACGCTGCCCATGTGGAAATGATTGAGCATGTGATGGCCGCCTTGTATGGACTGGACATCGACAACTGCATCGTGGAATGCGATTCTGCAGAAATGCCCGGTATGGACGGAAGCGCAGTTGCTTTCGCGCTAGCCCTGGAACAAGCGGGAATTAGCCGCCAAGCGGACGTGGTTGAGCATCTTTCCATCTCGTCTTCTCTACGAGTTGGCGACGACCGCAATTGGGTGATGGCTGTTCCTTCGGCCGATCCCGGCCTAACGTTGCAGTATCAATTAGATTATGGTCCCGGTTCAAGCATACCGGCCACCACGACAACACAACTGCTAGAGCGAAACAACTTTTCGAACACGATCGCTCCGGCACGAACTTTCCTAACCGAACATGATGCCCGTCACTTGCAGATGCAAGGGGTGGCTTCGCATGTAACCTACCGCGACTTGGTTGTTTTCGGACCTAACGGCCCTATAGATAACTCCCTCCGATTTGAAGACGAGTGCTCCCGGCACAAGCTGTTGGATTTGATTGGCGATTTGGCTCTTTGTGGACTTCGGGTCCAAGGGAAAATCATCGCCAGCCGAAGCGGACACATCCTAAATGGACGTTTGGCCGAAGCGATTCGCAACCTCGAGAACTCTCACTCGCACGTGCGGAACAGGAACGCCGCATAATGCCACGAAACAAGATTTTTGCACCACTATTAATGACACGTTGGGGAACTATCTCATGCCAACCATAATCGCCCATACCGCAGTGGTCGATCCCCGAGCCGAACTGGACGAAGATGTCCGCATTGGCCACCATTGTGTGGTCGGAGCCAACGTTAAAGTTGGTCGTGGAACTCGACTTGAAAACAGCGTCACGCTCACAGGCCACACCACGATAGGTCGCGACAACCGCCTTTTTCCTGGGTGCGTGATCGGTGGTGAGCCTCAAGACTTGTCCTATCAGGGCTCTCCCACTCAAGTCATCATCGGCGATTCTAACGTCTTTCGAGAATGCGTTACCGTAAACCGTGGCACCGAAAAAGACGAAGGGATTACCTCGATCGGTAACCAATGCTACTTCATGGCCAATTCCCACGTTGCCCATGATTGCGTGGTTGAAGACCGTGTGATCATGGCCAACACGGTGATGCTGGGTGGTCACGTCCGAGTTCAACACGACGCCACGTTGAGCGGCGGTGTTGCGGTGCATCATTTTGCTTCTATCGGTTGCTACAGTTTTGTCAGCGGTCTTTCGCGTGTTCTTCAAGACGTGCCACCGTTTATGTTGGCCGAAGGATTTCCTGCTCGACCAAGATGCGTGAATGTGGTCGCTCTGAAACGAAAGAACTTTACCTCCCAAGCCATTCGAGCGATCGGTGAAGCTCATAAGCTGCTGTACCGCTCTAAAGTCGGGGTCAAGCACGCTCGCGAAATCCTACAGGGAACAGGTGACTTGCTTCCCGAATTGGAAATACTCTTCGCATTTATCGACGAGTCTACCATGGGACGTCATGGTCGTGGCCGAGATCGAAGAGCCAGTGCCCCTTCGTCCAACACAGCTGCTGCATAGATCTTTACGACTGTATTCCCTACGAGCAAGATCATGGAAACAACAACCCACCGTCCACGCATTGGTATCATTGGTGGTGGGCATTTAGGACGCATTCATGCCAAGCTTGCGAAAGCCAATCCCCATTGCGAACTCGTCGCGGTGGCGGACCCGTTTGCTCCGTCACGTGAAATCGTAGAATCGCAGCTTGGAGTTCCAACCTGTGCCGATTACCGAGACCTACGTGGCTCGATTGACGGTGCGATCGTCGCTACGCCGACTTTTCTGCATCATGAAACAGGCAGTTGGTGCCTAAACCATGGCATTCATACTCTCATCGAGAAACCGATTGCCAGCTCCTTAAAGGAAGCTGCCGATTTGGTTCTGCTCGCCAAACGAAATCAACGAACTTTACAGGTCGGACATGTCGAGCGATTTAATCCCGCTTGGCAACACGTTGTTTCGCAATTGGACCTGGATTCAGTTCGCTATCTGGAAGCGGCTCGCGAAGGAACCTACACAGGGCGAAGCACCGATATCGGAATTGTCATGGACTTGATGATTCATGATCTGGACCTGGTTTTGCAAACCGTCCAATCGCCCGTCGCACACGTCCATGCTTACGGATGGAGCGTGCTTGGAAAGCACGAAGACTTTGCAGTCGCAGGGGTTCATTTTAAGAATGGCATGGTCGGTCATTTTCGCGCTTCGAGAATTTCGCCGATCGCGAAACGCACGATGCAAATTCACACGGATACCAACGTGCTGGATGTCGATTTCGCAACCGGTACTGTAACCAAAACAGAACCCGTTCAAGATGTCCTCAGCGGCGCTCGGCAAGCGGATTCACTTCCCGCTGACGAACGATCGAAAGTCAAAGACTCGCTGTTTACCAACTGGCTAAGCTGTCAAGAAACCAAAGTCGAACCGATAAACGCAATCGAATGCGAACAAAACGAGTTTTACCGAGCGATTCTCAACGAGCAGCCGGTTTCGGTCCCTGGCGAACATGGATACCAAGCACTGGAATTGGCCGAACTAATCCTGGACCAAATCGCGATCAATCGACCTGCTCGCCATATCATCCCAGCAGCTGATCAATTCGGCAAAAGCCGAGCTGCCTAAGCGACGCTTTCTCGTTTTAAGAGAATTGCCTCCACATGCAAGCCTGGGCCAAATCCCAGCAGGACGCAATTCTGCATGCCCGGTACTTGCTTCTCAAGTTCTTGTAGCACGAAAAAGACGGTTGGCGACGACATATTGCCATGATTAGCGAGTACCTGCCGCGACGCTTGGATTTTCGTTGGCGGTAACCCCAGCCCCGTCTCTACCGAATCCAGAATACGTGGCCCGCCCGGATGAACTGCCCAACCTTGGATATCATGCTGCGAAAGCTGATTGCTGTTAAGCCATTTTTCAAACGGCCCCTTCAGCTCTCGCTCTATGATCGATGGCACCTCCGGGGATAACATCATTTGAAAACCATGATCGCCAATCACCCAGCCCATCATGCCTTGAGACTGATCGATCTTGAGCGAGAAACTGGATGCAATGGTCCAGCCACTTTGCGCAGCAATGCCGTTCAATGGGATTTCACGCGAGACCACTAAACAACTTGCTGCGCCGTCTGCAAAGAGCGAATTGGCGACCATTTGTTGCGGATCCTCGGAATACTGCTGATGGATGCTGCAGAGTTCGACGGCGGCAACCAAAACCATGCCTTGAGGTTCACTTCTGGACAATGCGTTGGCAACACGCAGACCATTGAGTAAGCCGTGACAGCCCATGAAGCCGACATGAGTTCGTTGCACCTGAGGATCCATGCCCAAGCGGTCTATCAACGTATGATCGATCCCGGGTGAATAGAAACCTGTGCACGAGATGGTGACAAGATGAGTCACCGCAGCGACGGCTACACGCGAAACGGCGAGCGTCTTTTCGCAGGATTGGCGAAGAAGCTCGGCGGCATGCTGAGCGTACACTTGCATGCGCTGGCTTGTGGTTGGACCAAAGGGTGCGTGTTCGCTTGCTGCTTTATAAAAGTTCTGTCGCGCCATGGGTTCGCCACTGCCGGACATGAGAAGAACACTTCCACGTCGACTGACGCCCGATTTTTTGTATAGGCCTGGCAAGGCCTTGTTCCACCTATTCGATAGCCCTAGCGATTGAGCCAACATCGCGGATTCACCCTGCTCGATCGAGTACGGTGGAAGTGCGGTAGCGCACGCGAATAAAATGGACATGATTACGTCATTATCTTTCTCAGGAGAAGGTGCTTCAATGGCGGAAGCCAATCGCAAGCTCTTAAAACGAATCTCGCTCGAGCCAGATCCCGTGACTGATTGGCAACCCACCTGCTCGACTTTTGACGGGAGCGATGCGCCGTGGTGACCCAGCGATTCCAAGCTTGCTCGGCAGCGGAAAGTTCGATGGCTTGACTGGCTTTGCAAGTGATCTGATGAAGTGCCGCCGCACCCGCAAACGCCCACGACATTCCTTCACCTGTAAACGGCTCGACATAACCCATCGCATCACCCAGCAAAAAGATGCCGTTCATGGCGACGCAGTCGGACGTTCGTGTAAGGTACGGCGTTGATTGCCATGGAAATTGCTCCAGAAAAGCGGTGTTGGTCAGCCCGTTCTCTTTCAAGATGGATCGAACGCAGGCAGCGATACTGCCGAACCGTCGCACCTGATCCGGATCGATGGCGGCAGCAAAATCCCATTGACCACCATCCGTCTTGCAAACTCCAAGGTAACCAATGCTTCCAATCAACATGTGCAAGGTTGGCTCGCGACGTTTGGCTTTCGTTTCCAATTCCTTTTCTATTTCCATCGAATCGTTTGGTACAAGGGTGTGAACCCCAATTCGTGACGATTCCATTTGCGTGGCAGGCCAAACCTCGCTTCTTGGCAGGGCGGATCGACTTAATCCAGTTGCGACAACCACCATTCGACTTCGGACTGCCTCCGTATTCCTAGTGCTAGAAGACGGTGATTGAAGTTGTACGGTTCGATGCGTTGGTAAGCGTTCTTGTGGGGCCGAAGAAGCTTGGATCTCCAGCGGTTCTACCGTTCCTTTGGTTTCAGAAAGGTAGCAAGCTCCCCGTTCGATCGCATCACTGACCAGCAGTCGATCCAAGGTAGAACGACGAACGCTCAGCATGGACGGGACGGACCAGTTGCTTGAATGCTTCGCCACTTGAACGTGCAGCGAAGCAATGGGAACCGCTCCCGATTCTAGCAGTGACCTCAACAAGCCGCGTTCGTGGAGAAAGGTCTGTGCTCGACGGTTCAAGCAGCCACCGCAAACTTTTTCCCGAGGGAACTCCTTGGCTTCCACCAACAACACGGACAGACCACTTTCTGCCGCCATCGATGCGAACGATGCGCCAGCCACCCCGGCTCCCAATACAACGATGTCCCAGCTTCGTTCCATGGCCATGGATACCGAGATGCTGGAGAGGCACTCAAGCCGCTCGTTTAGCATGAGATATCCCAACAGTGAAGGAATCGCTGGGGCCAATGCGTCGTCATGGTACCTTGGGTTAGGTCCGCCCGACCCGAAATTTGGATCGCTTCATCAATTGAAAACGCCGCTCGAACAGACTGTGGCCCGTCAAAGTGAACCACAGGTGACCGAGATAGCAGATGACAACCGATCTTGGCCAACCACCATCCCAACGTAGTTCGTCGCAGATCATCCACGATCACGAAATGCCTGGAAAGGGACTTCATGTTTCGAAGAACGGTTACTGCGGATTCCTCATCAAAGTGATGAAGAAACAGGCAGCAATAGACAATGTCAAACTTGCGCTGCGGCAGCCCCGGCTCGAAGATGTTCTGACGCTCAAATCGAAGACTGTTTGAAAGCGACTTTCTCAGCCGATGGCTAGACCACTGCGAATTCGCGTCTTCGATCGCTAACGGGCTCATGTCCCAACCGGTAATATTGCACGGGACCTTGGGGGATAAACGTCGCAATACATCGATAGCTACGTCTCCGCTTCCACATCCCAAGTCCAAGATTTCGATCGGTCGATTTGGAGTCTTGATAGAACCATTTTGAATCGCTTGTGCAATCCATCGACCTGTGGAGCATAGTCGATTGACCCGTCGTAAGCCCGCCAGTGCCCGACGATGCTCGTGCACGTCGAGCATCGGGTCATCCATCAACTCCGGCACCAGATGTCTATGTTTCATACAAACAGTATATCGCAAAGGCTAGATATTGCTGATCCTATCTGACAAGGAAGACCAAATGCTTTGCTAGCACATGCCTTGAAACGATACGACTTGTAGGTAAAACCGCTTTTCGACTGGAAAGCTTCAAGGTTGTCGGCTTGTTCGGTTGTGCTATGCTTGATTTCTTAGGTGGTGAATCGGGACATGCCAGCGAGGGTTGCGTGATGTGTTACGAAACCCGCTTGCTACGTTTTGCTTCATGACGTTGAAAGGGAAGTCAATGGGATCCATATTTCTACGCGGGCGCTTTTGGATGGGCTTGCTGCTGATCCATGTTTTGTTTTCTGGGCCTGCACAAAATCTTTTTGGCCAGTCAACCGGTGATGCTACGGTTACTACGAAGCCCGGAGATGTCAATCTGGAGTTTAGCCGTGTGTTTATCTTTGTTGACAAAAGCGGGGTCGTTGGACATACCCATGCAATCGAAGGCAAGCTCAAGAGCGGGGAAATCGTCACGCAGCAAGGGCAGCCGGGAAATATAGTTTTCGACATGCGGTCCTTCGACGCCGATACCTTGGTTGCTCGTAAATACCTTGGGCTCGACGGGGAGACCGATGCTGCGACGCGGAAAAAAGTTAACGAAAACATGCTAGGGAATGAGATCCTGGATGTTGCGAAGTACCCCGAGGCTAGGCTCGAAAACATAAGCCTGAAAAGTACCGGCAAAAAGACTAAGCGTGACTTGCCTGAATACATCCTTGAGGGTGATTTTGTTCTTCACGAGACCAAACGTCATATCGAAGTCCGGTGCGATGTTGAGCACAAAGACGGATGGAATCATGTTCGCGGCGGATTCAAGATCCTGCAATCGGATTACGGAATCAAGCCATTTAGCAAGATGCTTGGAGCGGTTGGGGTGAAAGATCAATTGGTGATTATGGGCGATTTGTGGGTGGTACCAACCCAATGATCGAAATTGCTTCGGTGCAAAAGCGAGTGATCCGAAATCATTACGATATCGCAACACTTTTCTATCGCCTTCTATGGGGACCCCATATTCACCACGGGTACTGGGAGTCCAACGAATCGCCCGCAATCGCGCAGCTTCAACTGACGGAGAATCTAGCCAGGCATGCGATGATTCGCGAGGGATCGACTTTGTATGATATTGGTTGTGGAATGGGTGGGTCGAGCCAATGGCTTGCGAAGCATCGCCAATGTGAAGTGACAGGCGTGACCCTCAGTCCGGTCCAAAGGAATTGGGCATCTCTTAGCGCTCGCATGCATAACATCCAACCTCGCCCCAAGTTTGTCTGTGCAGACGCTGAAACAATTCAATTTGCCGCCGAGTCTGCCGACTACGTTTGGAGCGTCGAATGTACGGAGCATCTTTTTGATAAGCCAGCGTTCTTTAAGAATGCAGCAAGCTGGTTGAAGCCGAAGGGGCGTTTCGCACTGTGCGCATGGCTGGTGGGCGAATCCCCGCTGAGCGCGATGCAAATAGAACAAGCGACACAAGTTTGCCATGGCATGTTCTGTCCATCTCTCGGAAGCCAATCCGATTATGGCAAGTGGTTTTCGGATGCGGGACTGGTGGTAGTAGATCAAGGCATTTGGACGCGCCAAGTGGAACGGACTTGGGAGATTTGTAGAAATCGAGTGGAGCGGACTGGGGTTCGCTACCTCGCAAAAATCCTTGGTAAAAACCACACTCTGTTTCTCAACCATTTCGATGCGATCCTGAACGCGTATCGTTCCGGCGCTATGGAATACGGATACTTTATTGCGGAGAAATCATCATAGCTTCAGCATCCAATGGATTGGACACTTTAGGCTCAACGAAAAGTCAGATATCGTCGCCCGTTGCTTCATCCTCCGTTCCTTTGCCAATGGATCTGAGCCGATGGCTCGGCGTTGCATTCGGCATTGGAACTCAGTTGTTGTTTTTGTTCACGGTCGTTTACTTGTTTCTGTTTCTACGCTTTGGCAGCGCGCGTCACCAAGAGATGTGGTGGCTGTTAGACTTGATTTTGGCGATCGGCTTTTGTTTGCCGCATAGCTTATTGCTGGCCCCGCCGATCCTGAGCCGATTGAAGGCTTGGGTTCCTAGCGGACTATTTGGATGCATTCATTGCACTGTAACCTGCATCTCTTTGTTGGCATTGTTTCACTATTGGGCTAGCTGCGACGTTGCGCTATGGCGATTGTCGGGACTGGGTGAGACTTTGGTCTTGGTGGGTTTTTATGGATCGTGGGTTGCTCTGTTTTATAGTCTCTATTTGACTGGAATGGGCTATCAGACGGGACTGACACAATGGTGGTATTGGTTCAGGCGCACCAAACCACCGGTCCGCCCATTTGTTACCCAAGGCGCTTTTCGGCTGATGCGACATCCTGTGTACATGAGCTTTCTGGGGCTCATTTGGTTTACCCCAACGATGACACTCGATCATGCAATTTTGACAACGGTTTGGACCGTCTATATCTTTGCAGGAAGCTACTTCAAGGACCGGCGATTGATTCGCTTCATTGGTCAGCCCTACTTGGAATACGGACGCCGAGTGCCCGGGCTACCCGTGATTGGCTTCGGTTCACTTCGGCGATTCAAAGCCGACAGCTTGGATAGAAATGACAAGGCGACACCGACGGTCCTTTAGTCCCCGACAAAAACAGCTTAGTACGGAATAGACAGATCTGGGCCGGTTGCCGAAACGCGCTGCGCGTACTTGGCCAGAATGTCGGTCTCGATATTGATGGAATCTCCAACCTGAAGCGAACCTAGTGTGGTCACTTGAAGCGTGTGTGGTATTAAGGCCACGCTGAATCCGTGATCGTCTGCGTCTACGAGCGTCAGGCTTACACCGTCTAACGTTACCGATCCCTTCGAGGCCATTTGGCGAAGCAGGGCCAGGTCGGCGGTGAAAAAGAGGTAAGACCATTGGCCTTCATCGCGCCTTTCGGTCAGTCGCCCAAGGCCATCCACGTGTCCCGAAACAAAATGACCACCCATTCGGTCACCAACGCGAAGGGATCGTTCGCAGTTGACTCGGTCTCCCAACTTCAACTTTCCGAGGCTGGTTCTAGAAAGAGTCTCAGCCCCGAGTTCAAACCAGCAAGTTGTGCCTTGGATGGCGACGACCGTTAAGCAGCAACCATTGAGAGCGATGCTGTCTCCCAGGCAAACACCATCGGAGAGGCTTGCTAAATCAAATCCCATACGCATTCCAGGGCCGATGCGTTGGCTTTCCATCAGTGAAACGGTCGATTCGACCAAGCCGGTAAACATGGTTTGAGGGTGTCGTCCTATGAAGGATCTGTGGCGGTCAATGGTTTGTTTGCCAGTGTCATTAAGCGAGTTGCCTCAAGCAAATCAATAATCTGCTCGACAGAAAGCTGCTCTGCTCGCAAGTTCGGTTCGTGACCAAGCTTCTCAAGAATTTGATCCACCTGCGGTTTTGTAAGATCATCCTGCGTTGCGGTATGCAATTGACTGCGAATGAACTTTCGACGATGGAAGAACAAAGCTCTTAGATGAGTGTGGTAGTAATTCAGGTCAACAATCCGCTTTCGTTTTTCAGGATTGGGGACGACTTGAATAATCGCGGAGTCCACTTTGGGGCTGGGCCAAAAGACACTTGGAGGCAGGATTCTAAGAATCTGGCAATCGCAAAGGCTCTGCATCCAAATCGTAAGGGCGCTGTAGTCTTTGCAGCCCGGGGCTGCGATAATCCGTTGAGCCAGCTCCTTCTGAATGGTAACCACCATTTTGTGCGGCACGGGGTCCACGGTAAGGAGATTGCTGATGATCGGTGTAGCAACGTTGTAGGGAAGATTCGCAACAAGCTTCAGCCTGGCATTGGGAATGGTCGCCATCTTCTCGCGAACCGTCACGAGCATTTCTTCGCGCAGGTTGTTTTTGTTTCGCAGCGCATCAAACGACAGCATCGTGACGTTGGTTGCCGCTCGTAGTTCTTTGGCGGCCAAGGCTTGCAGATCGCGATCGATTTCCACGGTGATCACTTCGCCGGCAAGCGGGGCCATCAGTTTGGTTAAGGAGCCAACACCGGTCCCGACTTCCAAGATCACGTCGGTCTTTTCGATCTCTGCACCCTTGACCAAGATGTCAAGGAGATTCAGGTCAACCAGAAAGTTCTGGCCGTACTTGGTCTTCGGCTGCAATCCAGCCCGTTCCAGTGTTTTGGCCAGAAACGAAAGCGTCTGTCGTTCAGTCATTATCAAATTCAGTCTATGGTTTGACTTCAAAAATCGCTTCGACTTCGACAGCCATTCCATTGGGCAATGCGTTGGTCCCAAGTGCGCTACGAACGCCAATACCATGATCGCTGCCCCATAAATCCACGAAGACTTGGCTGCAACCGTTG
Organism: Planctomycetaceae bacterium; assembly: GCA_027487485.1. Taxonomy (GTDB): domain Bacteria; phylum Planctomycetota; class Planctomycetia; order Pirellulales; family Pirellulaceae; genus JBKCUI01. Next base: position 53,395 of record JAIYDN010000012.1, read on the forward strand.
ATCACCAAAGGCGATTGACCGAAATCGTTGGTGCATCGAACAAGCCCCAGCAATTTGACCAGCCGGACAACACGATCCAGTGATCCGAGGCCGGCTTTCAGAGTAGCCAGCATCGCGAGCGCCGTTTGCTTGGCGGCAGCCTGTCCCTGTTCGACATTCAGATCGTCCCCAACGCAGCCAAGCATCAACTTCCCGTCCGATTGAAGTGGACCATGACCGGATACGTAGGCCAAATTGCCCACAATCAACATGGGTTTGTAAAGCCCCACGGGTTTTGGTGCTGGGGGGAGCTGCAAACCTAACTGTTCCAGTTTGGCATCGATCATCGACACAGTTTAAACCTCCGGTTGATTCGTCAAAAAACGTTCAGAATCCCGGAGGTTATATCATTTTGAGGGCGACCTATCAGGGGGAAATCCAAAGATCTTCTCGAACAATTTTTCCCCCAGGTCCACTTTTTCCGCAATTGGAGCTTGGTTCCAGGTCCAGATACTTGGTTCCACAAACAGGACCGGACGGGGAATTTCGGCGGGCAGTTTTTCGCTCATCAATGTCAACAATTGAAGTTCTTCTTGAGTCAAACGATGCAATTTGGCAAGGCGTCGAAATAGTTTATGAGGGTTGTCGCTGGGCTTCCTGATCCAAGAGATTAAAAGGTAGACTCCCTTCCAAATTGCGAGGGCAATCATCAATGCAGCAACCGGCAGAGTAAGCCACCACCACTTAAAAAGAAGCCGGTCATACCCCTCTATGCGTTGAATCGCAGCAAGAACGTTGAGAAAATTCGGGAGCATTACGGCGTTTCCTTGATCTGTGAAATGGCAAAATTGGCCGCAACGCGAACGTTGGCATCTTGGTCGTCAAGCAATGGGTCCAGGAACTCGCTTGCATCGCGTCGGCTCAAACCAGGAGCAATCGTGTAAATTGCTTCGATTCGAACCGCATCGTTTTTGTCTTGAAGGCCTTCCATCGCAACTTGTCCCAAACGGCCGTCGGACCCCAAAAAGCGAATCGCTTTGATTGCTCGGGCCCTTTTAGTATGCGACTGCGATTTGGCTTCCTGTTCTATAAATTCGACATGGCTTCGGTCCGCGATTCGAACCATTTTGCCGTAAGCTTGTAGGTGAGCATCAGGCCAATCGTCAAAGTGGTTCAGCAGCTCCTCGCACTGGAAATCGGAGAACGCATACTCAATAGCGGAACGAATGATGGCGGATTGAGTTTCGTATAACTTCAGCATTCGATCTAACTGGATTCTAAGATCCGCTTTCCATGGGGGTGGTACGTAGGCATCAAGATCGGGAGCCTCGAAATGGTCGCTCAGAACCATCAGGACTAGCTCAGGCTTGAGCGAACTCAAGCTTCGCATGGCAGCCGCACATTCTGGCTCTGCCTTCGAATCACCCGTTTCTAGCAGATCCAGAATGTTTGCAAGCATCCGATCGGGCGTCATATCGGAAGCCGTAAAAAGCTTGAGCATCGAGCATCGGTGCTGCATCGAATGGGATTCTGACATCATGTCATAGTCTTCCATAAATCGCATTGAGATACCTTGACGCAGATTTTGGTTTAGTAGAGGCGTCACCCCAAAGCGATCCATGAGCTCCGAAAGAAGCGAAGTGTAGCTGTCTCCTTTTCTTTCCCCCACCAGCTGCAGGGCGTCATGCAATGGCCCTTTGCTCCATAGAATTCCAGCCGTTAGTTCTAAAACTTCCAGCCGATGGGAATGCCTCAGTTGTCGAATCGCGATCTTGGAAAGCGAGTCCCGCCGATCGGGTCGGAATAGCTCCTTGAGGGCATCATCTTCCCAATGCGATGCACATAGCCATGCGTCAATAATCTGAGTGACGCGATGCTCATGAAATCGTTCCATAGAACGCCAAAGCTCGGTCAGCAATGTCTCCCTAGCTTCATCCGTCGAGCCGACACGCTGCCTTCTGGCTTTTGAACCATAATGACACGCCAATTCCGACAGCAGCTCTATCGCAACCATCTGCTGAGGTTCTTCCGGTGAACTGGCAACGCGAACCACATGGTGAAATTGAGAACTGATCCGAAGCTTCGCGATCGCAACAATGGCTCGTTGCATGCGAACAGGATCTTGGTCCGCCAAGCAGGCCTCGATCGGTGCTAACAATAATGGTATTTGGCTTTGCAAAAGCGGAATTTCTTGGTCGCTGCAATGATCGATCTTCTCGACGATCACGGCCATCTCCCGTTCCCCCCCGCGAGCCACCAGCGTCTGAAGGGCCGCTAAACGAATCCGATCGTAAGGGCTACAAACCGCTTGACCCAAGACATCGATACTGGCGGAATTCGAACGAAGCCCCAGCATTTGGAAAGTGTCTTTTTGAGGTTGAGTGAGTGCCGCAATGATCATCGTCTTGAACTTTTTGCCCCAGGGAAACCACTAGATCGCTCTCCCGTTGTCGACTGCAAACCCGTCCATTCATGATCAGACGGTTGCGTTTCTCGCGGTTCAAACCAAGTAAAATAGTGGATTTGCCGGTCGTGACGGTGGAATCGGTGGTAAAAGCCTATGGAAAATGCAATAATCCGTGGGCCTTTGGCTATTGATGGACTTCGGGGAACAAGCTACCATATCGAGCCCGTTTTAGACGGGAGACTCCATTTTGTTTTGCTCACACCTATTTTTTGACGGCATTTGACGGCTATGTTTAATTCGCGTCGCCCACCTAACGGAAAAAGAGTTCCTCGCAAGCGAGCGCGTGTGCGGACAAAAATCAAGAAGCGTGACCCACTATTGGTTGAAGGCAAACGCCCACGTCCAATGTACGTGGATTACAAAGATATCGAGCTACTGACCAAGCTGGTCAATCGTCATGGCCGAATCGTTAGCCGTCGCAAGTCGGGTTGCTCCGCTGCTAGCCAACACGCGGTCAGCCAAGCTGTAAAGCGTGCTCGGTTTATGGCCTTGATGCCTTACGTCGGAGAGTAATGTCTTCCGCCTTTCTTTGGGAGCGTCGTGTCGAATTCCATGAGACCGACGCAGCGGGCATTGCTCACTTTTCTTCCCTGTTAATCTTCATGGAGCAGGCTGAACACGCGCTGCTCCGATCCCTGGGATTGAGTGTCGCATCGCATGCGACAAGTCACGCCAAAGAACAGCGTCATAACGGCCCGGATTTGCGCTGGCCCCGAATTCGCGTCGAAGCTCAGTTTGAGTCCCCGGTCCGATTCGAAGATGTCTTAACGATCCAAACTCAGGTTGCTGCAATCGGGCAAACAAGCGTGGTCTACCAGCATCGTATCTCGGTGGATCAACTGCTCGTTGCGACCGGCAGCATGAAATGCGTTTGCTGCTTGATGGAAGATTCCAAGCTTTCCAGCCACAGGATCCCGGATTCGGTCCGGCAACTTCTTTCCAGGCACATCATTGATCCATCGAATGATGGTTCCGTCACATGATAAGATGATCCCAGAGGGAATGAAGGTTCAAGTGGTTCAAGGATTGGGCCAAAGAATCCTCGCATTCCCTGTCACCATCGATTTTCAGTCCGTTACTAATGTATTCAGCGTGAGGCGATAAATGGTTCGAGTTGGACTTGTTGGGATCGGTTTCATGGGCTGGATTCATCAGCTTGCCTATCGCCGTTGCAAATCAGCAAAATTAGTTGCGTTCTGTTCGCGAGATCCGAAGAAAAGGACCGGGGATTGGCGAGGAATCCAAGGGAACTTCGGACCGCCAGGTGAGCAGATTGCGTTGGATGAAATCGAGGTCTTTGAGACGCTCGAGCAAATGGTAAAGTCACCCAATATCGATGTCATCGATATCTGCTTGCCGCCTCATCTGCATGCTGAAGCAGCTCTGCTGGCCTTCGAACACGGAAAGGATGTGTTTTGCGAGAAGCCATTGGCCTTGTCTGTACCTGACTGCCAGAAAATCATGGCCGAGGCAGCTCGCCACCAAAAACTTGCACTGGTTGCACACGTGCTTCCCTACATGGGCGCATTCGCACTGGCGACGAAATTGGCTCTGGATGGAACGTATGGGAAGCCGATCGGCGGGTACTTCAAACGGATCATATCGAACCCAACCTGGATCCCCGACTTTTACGCCAAAGATAAAGTGGGTGGGCCCTTAGTTGATTTGCATGTTCATGATCTGCATTGGATTCATTTGCTGTTTGGGAAACCCAATCGAGTCCACGCGGTTGGACGCCGACAAGGCGACGTCGCGAAATTTGTGCATGTGCTCTACCAATATGACGACGAAAACATCGCGGTTTCTAGCAGCTCGGGAGTCATCGACGGGCCAGGCAGGCCCTTCACGCACGGGTTCGAATTGCAGCTGGAAAACGCAACGCTGCACCATGAATTCGCAGCCTTCTCCGATGGTGCCGAAACTATGCCTCTCAAGATTGTGACCCGCGATGGTCAAGTCATTCGGCCCGAGCTGCCCGCCAGCGATGAAATCGATGCATTCGTGGCTGAAATTGAAGACATGGCACGAAGCGTTACCTCCAGAATTCCAGCAGCATGCTTAGATGGAGACCGTGCAGCCAACGCGATCGAACTCGCAATCGAAATACAGAATAAGCTTACGTAACGAAAAAGGCCAAGGTGTACCGCTCCATCGTCACACCGTGGCCCTGAATCGAGCAATCTCAACCTAGGTTGCGATTGCGTTCCAATCCGTTCTACTGATGTCATCGACACGCCTTCGAAGTAGGGTGTATTGAAATAAATTCTGACCGAACAGCTTACCTAAACATATCTGCTCACCACCCGCACACAGGACTACTCCGTTGAATTCTTCTGCACCGCTTTCGATTCCAGTGACGAACTCCCGACCCATGCCTGCCGTAGGCCTTGGATATTGGAAAGTGCCCCCTGCTCAGGCGCCAAGCCTTACCGTTGACGCAATCGGAGCCGGCTACCGCCATTTGGACTGCGCGTCGGATTATGGAAACGAACCTGGAGTGGGGCAAGGAATTACAGAGGCTCTTTCCAAAGGCTTGTGTAGCCGAGACGATCTTTGGGTAACCAGCAAGTTATGGAATACTTACCATCGCCCGGAACATGTAAGACCAGCTTTGGAACGATCTCTTCAGGACCTGCAGCTCGATTACCTCGATCTTTACTTGGTCCATTTTCCAATCCCGCTGCAATTTGTGCCGTTTGAAACGCGATACCCCGCCGGCTGGTTTTTCGATCCGAGTGAGCCGAACCCAAAAATGGTTCCCGATGCAGTGCCTATTCGCGAAACCTGGCAAGCGATGGAGGAACTTTTGAAGTCGGGAGTCGTGCGCGCGATCGGAGTCAGCAATTTTGGAACGTCCCTCATTCGCGATTTGCTCTCGCAATGCACCGTGCGTCCCAGCGTATTGCAGGTAGAATCCCACCCGTATTTAGTACAGCCAAAACTGCTTCGTTACTGCCAGGAACAATCGATCGCTTACACGGCTTTCTCGCCCTTGGGCGCTCCCTCCTACATCCCCATTGGAATGGCAACGGACGAAGATTCGGTACTGTCCCATCCCTTGCTGATGGGAATGGCGGAAAAGTATCGAAAGTCCACCGCACAAATCGCTTTGCGATGGGGGGTGCAACGAGGCACGGCTATTGTGCCAAAAACGTGCCAATCAAATCGCCTTCGCGAGAATCTCGACATCGCCGACTTTTCGCTTTCGCAAGAGGACATGGACAGCATCAGCCAACTCGATAAAAACCAACGCTTCAATGATCCAGGAGTCTTTTGCGAAAAAGCCTTCGGTTGCTTCTTCCCAATTTACGAATAGCTTACAAATCGTTCAGGATGCGTGCCCGGGCTTGAATTCGTGTCCGGCACTGGAGGCGGTATCAGCGCATTACCTCCAGCCGGCTGTTATCCGCAGGAATCAGCCCAATCTTGTGGGCTCGAACGGACAGAGCGTCCAGCGCTGCTTGGCCGACGTCACCAAGATCCAGTGTCCAATCGTTCACGTAAAGGTCAACGTGCTGAAGCAAAACGTCGTCCTCAAACTCTTGAGCGTATTGTCGCATCGTCGTTAGCGTTTCCTGGCGATGCCTCATCGCGTATTGTAACGAAGAATTAACAACGGACTGGACACGAGCCAAAACGTCGGTTGATAGGGCTCGCGATCCAAGGATGCCTCCTAAAGGCAAAGGGCACTGGGTCTCGGTTTCCCATCTTGAACCAAGATCCTCCACCAAATAGAGCCCCTCTTGTTGCCATGTGAAACGACCTTCGTGAATGCAAACTCCAAAGTCGGCGCTCAGGTCCCTCAGACGTGGCATGATATCGGAAAAAACGACTTGTTCCAGCAAGGTGGTTTCCGGGTAAAAAAGTCGAAACAGGAGTGTTGCGGTCGTATGCTGGCCGGGACACAACGTGCGTTGCAGCGTCGAGTTTGGGACAGTGTTCGGTTTCGATGCCAATAGCAAAGGCCCAACACCGAACCCTAGCGCTGAACCGCTAGGCAACACGACCATCTTGTCTGCCAAAACTAATGCGGCATGAAAGCTGGCTTTGCAGATATCGAACTCGCCCCGAAATAGGCGAGAATTGAGTTGTTGGATATCAAGGAGCTCGATTTGAAAATCGAGACCCTGCCAATCCACTCGGTGATGCATCAACGCATGAAATGCAAAGGTGTCATTGGGGCAGGTTGAAATTCCTAGTCGTATCGTTTGCATCATGAAGCTAAAATTCTTGAAACGAAGGCTTCTACAGCCCGCATGGCTGCATCCACTTTCCAATGACCGCGATTCCGATCCCCTGCAACATTCGAAATTCCTCGAACAATGCGCAGAGGGACTTGAGCGAATCGACACGCCACGGCAACGGAAAAACCTTCCATGTCTTCAGCAACAGCATGCGGAAATTTCGAACGCTTCTGCTCAGCCTCTTGTGAGTTGGATGAGGCCGCACAGCAGGTTAGGAGCTGCAAAGATTGGGTGGTCGAGCCGTCGACCCCCGGAACGCACGGCCCGAGCGACAAATGACATCCGATCGGTTCTGCTAACGTATCGTTTTGGCAAAGGCCCCATTGAAGCCAACCCATTTCATCTGCAGTCTCAAAACCGTTACCCGATCCGGCTCCAATTCCATAACAGGCAACTTGGTCAAATTCAGCCGCTGTGCCTACTTCAGCAAGGCCCTGAAGAGCCCCAGCAATCCCGAACAAGATGACCTTCTGTGGTTTCAGTTGCTCTATCAATCTGCTTGTTCGAATCCCCGAGACAACCGGTCCAAATCCGACTAGCTCCAACCTCGCATGGTGGTTCGAAAGATTTTCGAGAAATGAGCTCGAAAGGTGATCGAGCTCGAATTGGGTTGGGACTAATAGTAGCGTGTGTAGCATTTACGTCAGTGTAACGTTTCGTTCTGCGACTTTCGCAAGACGTTGCCAGGACAAGTCGTCACCAGCCGCTTCGAGATAACTTTCAACTCGGTCCCAGTCTGCTTCGTTTTGCATTTGAAAACGAAGCGACTGATGGTTGAGTTCCTGCGGTAACGGGATCCACTTTGGAAGAAAGAAGCTTGGGTTGCTGCGTACGATCTCCGGGACATCCAAGGGCTCATCCAGAAGCTTTTCTGTTTGAAGCTTTTCGATGGCCGACGCGGAACACATCTCGCAAACAAGCCCAAGGCCTTGCAAAGAAAAGTTGGGGTGATTGTTGGAAATAAACCCGACAAAGTCAGCAGCTGGGTCAGACCAGCCTCGCGATACAAGTCGGTCGATTAAAGTCGGGTCCGTAAAAGGGCATAAGGGACTGGCAAACACGATCCAATCCGCGTTCAATCTTTGGGATAGCTCTAAAGCACGCCGTGCAGGAGTTGGCTGTGCGCTGGGCATCCACCGCGCGTTGCACAAACCGGTATTGCTAATCAACTCGCGGTATTGAGGCGGACCAGTCACTACGATCGTCTCAATCAAGGTCGATTCGCTTAATCGGCGAATGCACCATTCCAACAAAGTCAATCCATCCAATCGCCGCAATGCAGCGGTGACACGAGTTGTTGGAAGGTCCCGTTGATCGGTAACTCCTAAGTCGACCAATGCCACAGTCTGTCTCGATTGAGTTGCCATACTATGCTCCGTGCGTGCAGGAAAGTAACTAACGAAATGGAAGGGAGGGGAATGCGTTAGTGACTCATGATGGGGGTTTTGATTGCATCCTTATCCCCTAAACATATCGATGCTTCAGTGCAACTTCAAGGAGTGCGGTGCCCTTTTGTGCTCGCGTTCCTTTCGAAACGAACGAGCCCTATCCCGTTTTGGTCAGCTTGAGTTTAGCTTGCTATTTCGACGCAATATCGAAGGCAAAGATCTTCTCTTGGTCTCGGATCAGCAGCATTTGCTTTGCGATAACAGGGTGAGCCCAAATCGCACCCTTGTTCCGTTCGGTCGACGTTGTTTCAGGGAGCTTTACTTTTCCGAGCTCTTTCCAGCCTGACCGATCGGGCATCACAAGGTAGCAGATCCCGTCCTGGTCATCGTAGCAATACAGCAATCCATCCGCGCAAGCGATCGATCCGGAGGTGGCACGCCCAATTTTCTTTGACCAAAGAACTTTGCCCGTTTCCAAATCTTGGGCCATCCAAACACCCCGTAAATCTTTAGAAAACCCGAAAATGGCGCCATCCTTCAGGATATTGCCACCATGGTGATTGGCCATCGATTCTTTGGGATTGTGGTACATCTTGGTGGCCTCCAGCTTTCCATTCACCATCGTGACTTTGGTGGCTGAGTTCCCTGAGCCGTACGCGGCCGAGTGATAGACGATGTTCTCTGACACGATCGGCGTCGCGATCACAGCGATGTCGTTTTTCGTTGCGTCATTCTTGAACAGTAGCTCTCCGGTTTCGCAGTGAATTCCGACAAGGCCCTGTCGGCAAGCTGAAAGATAAACAGGCACTCCCTCGAAAGTATGTTTGATAATGGAGACATAGTTCGCCCCCTCGGAGAACTCGGTTGTCCAAGTTTTTTTACCCGTCTTGATATCGAGCCCTACCATGTAGCTTGACCCGCCAGGGGTAATCATCACTCGGTCGCCGTCGATCAAAGCCGACTCGCTATATCCCCACTTCGGAACAGTTCCCCCAAGATCATTGACCAAATGCACAGACCATACTTTTTCCCCATCGCTGCGTCGGAAGCAGCCAAAGGAACCAAGATCACAAAGGGCAAAAACGAGATCGCCATGCACGGTAGGGGTGCACCGAGGGCCATCCCCCCAGCCTGTCAAATAGGAATCGGAACTCGCGGCAGGGCCAAGTCGAGACGCCCATTTCTCTTTGCCGGTTTTCGCATCCAGACACAGCAGCAGGTTGTCTTGGCCTCGTTTTCCCATCGTAAATAGATCGTCCCCTGCCACAGCGACAGAAGAATAACCTAATCCAGCCGCGTCAAAGCTCCAGACCAGCTTAGGGCCCTCTTCCGGCCAAGCCTTGAGAAGGGATTGCGTCGCAGCATATCCATCACGATTCGGTCCTCGCCATTGCGACCAATCACCATCTTCTGCAAACGCTGCACCATGGGACAGCAGCAACACAATCGCAGCAAGGGAACTACGAAAACAGAGTGAGAACGGCATGATAGGCTCCGGATGAAAAGGGCGTGTTCGAAGGAATGGGCAGTATTCTACCCTCTTCACGGAATTGTAAACTCGCGGAGGGTGATGTTGAATTCCTCGATAGTATGAAGTGGCAATTCGGTCTTATTCGGCAGCAATGCTTGCATTGCCTCAGAATGAAATTGCCCAAATTGCCCTAGTTCTCTTTGAGCAGAGGCCGAAAGTTTGTACTGTGGTGACGCGGACGACGAGAGTCCGTCCTACCAACGATTGTCCTACCAGATACATGATACATCCGACCCGAAAAATGCACTTGAAGTCGAGAGCAGTCATGCAAGGGATTACCCTTGCGTGGGCTGTTTGCGGGTGCTTCTTGTCGGGGTGCGGAGCAACCAAGTCATTTACGGCAACCGAACAATTGCTGATGTCTGACGCCGTGGACTCCACGATCGCGAAGATGGATTTTCGGGCGCTTGGGGGACACAAAGTGTTTCTCGATACCACCTATGTGGTCGGGGCGGGAAAAGTGATCCCGGGCGTCGCTATGCCGATCAATCTGATCAATTCGGACTATGTGATCAGCGCGCTTCGTCAGCAGCTGACGGCTGCGGGGTGCATGCTGGTCGATACTCGCGAGGCAGCTGAAATTATTTGCGAGGCGCGTTGTGGCGCTTTAGGAACCGACGGTCACACAGTCACCTATGGAATTCCAGCCAACAATTTTTTAAATAGTGCATCGTCCGTCATTCCGGGCACACCCACTCTTCCGTCCATTCCAGAGCTCTCGGTTGCCAAGCGAGAAATGAAAAGCGCAGCGGCCAAAGTGTCTGTCTTCGCTTACGATCGCGAAACGCGAGAACCGCTCTGGCAATCCGGGATCGCGCAAGCAGGCAGCAGCGCACGGGATACCTGGATTTTGGGTGTAGGGCCATTGCAGTACGGCAATATTTATAAAGGGACTCGCTTTGCAGGCAAGCGGCTTCGTTCGCTTGGTATTCGAAACGACGAACCACAAATAGCGCAAAGGGCCAACGGCATCGACCACCGGAGCAATTACTTGTTCGCAAACAAGATATTTGGGAATGCCAAAGAGCCAAGCGAAGAAAAAATCCGCATGAGTGACGCTTCCAGTGATCTACCAACCACCATCAAATAGCCCACAGCCTGGAATGGGTGTGTAACCACGGAACAAACCGAACACACGGAAAAAGAGCCTGATTGCCGTGTGTCTTCCTTCCGTGTATTCAGTGTGTTCCGTGGTTCCCTAATCGGTTCTTGCACCGGCCGAAATGCATGTGTGAAGTGCCGGTGCGCTTGGCTTGAGTTGCAATGCCGTCCAATCTCAGTTCACGCGTGATGGCACTCGATGGTCGACTCAATTTCTACCGTAGGCTGTAACAAGCGATAGCGCAGTTACGGAAGCCCCGTTCGAATCCCAATGCCCCCATCGAACAAGTCGAACCTTCCTAGCACGCCAAGCCGTAACTGCGTCCAAAGCGACTTGTTACGGCCTACAGCAGAACACCCAACGAAAACGAAAGATGTGCTGAGCTCGCGGCATCCGATAGCCCCCACAAAGTGATGAGAACGCTTATAGTTCCAACACTGAAATCGAAGGGCAGGAGATACTATGGAAAGGACATGCGTTTTTTATGAAATCCAGTAAGACTTTTCTCGTTATTCCTGTGGTTACTACTAGGTTAACCAATTTTTCATTTTTTGCTGTCTCGCTCCCATTGCTTGATAATATAAACCGCTTTACAACAATGAAATGGCTGTCATTGTGATTGGAAACACACAATCATCCTGCCAAGTGAATTTTCTCGTGGTGAGACACTCGCTTACCTAATTTACACAAGGATTTCTGGGGACACAAAATGGCAATTACTTTGAAAGTTAATCCGTATACGGACAATAATGGGGACAGGCAACATCGAGGCAAAGTATATCTGTCGGAGATGCAATTCGGTCAGAATGAAAATTATCCAACAAGAATTAGAGAGCCTCGTGATCCTGAGGTACAAAAACCCGGATTCATAAACCTGCTTGAAGTCACTGCGACAGCGCCCGATTCCCTTAAAAACGATCCATTTTCGTTATGCCTAATTGGGCACAAAGTTTTCATCCTTCGACGCCGATACACCAATACTGATCGAACGCTAAGAATTTGGTTCATTGCTAAAAAAATAAATCGGACGCTAGATAGTGTTGAAACAGAAGATAAAGAAACTTTAACTACTGGGAGACTAATACTAACTATCGAAACAGAAGAAGAAACCGAGGACTCGACCGAATTAGCTGTCGAGTTAGCAAACACAGCTCCATAAACGTAATCTGTCGATGCAAGCAAGCGTCACCTAGCCATCAATGCTTGAGCATGCTTGATGGCTGGATGAGTCGGATTGGTGGATTGGAGACTTCTTAAATCGGACTCCAGTAGCAATTTCGTTTCAGCGAGCCGTTCTGAATGCTGCTCGCTATCAAGTGCTGCGTAAAGTGCGGCTCGAATGAGCACTTGGGATGCTATGGTACTTGCGTTCAATGGTTGGTCGACAAACACCGTTTCGAGAGCGGCCTGAGATCTCTCTGCTGCCACAAGAGCAGCTGTTTTGTCGCTTCGATCGATAGCGATGAAGCTAATTGCCCGGTAACCGTCCGCCAAAAGGAGGCGATAGTTGACATTGGATTGCGAAATCGCGCGCATCTCTTCGGTCGTTTTGAGTGCATTCTCTGCATGCATAGAGGCGGCATCGAACTGTTTGCGCAGTCGTTCCACATTCGCAACCGCTAGACAAGCTTCGACAAAAACCGTCTTCATGTCGATAATGTCTGGGAAATCAGCAATGCGTTTCGTCGTCATGTCGATTGCTTCATTTCCGACATTGGCCGCTTCGTCGAGTTGCCCGAGATTGGCAAATGCGAGAGATTGCGCAGTCAAGCTGCTTAGGTAATAAATTGGCTGTACATAAGGCCTAGACTTCGATGGCGGGATCTTCTCAAGAATGGCCGTCGCTGTTTTTGCGTCCGTCAAAGCGGACTCAGCATCGCCAATTTCCCGGCAGATTTCGCTGTGTTGCAAAAGAGTCAATGCCAGCGAAAGCTTGGCACTCGATCGATTGTCCAATTGGGATCGCCGCAAGGAAATTTGCTTTGATTTTTCAGAAAAAGGTAACGCTTTGACAGCGCCTAGCCTGGAGAGTTTGTTCTGCGTTAGACTGCGAGAGCTATCGGCGATAAGGTACAACAATTCTATATCCCCATCTGTGGTCGCTATCGCCTGCTCTGCCAATTGAACTGCCGCTTCGGAGCATCTATCTGCTTCTTCGTCATTTCCGCGATGCCGATAGATGTCCGCACTCCGGTTATAAAGTTGACAAACATTCTTTAGGAGACCTGGATTGTTTGGCGATGTTTTCAGCAGATCTTGGAATCTCTTGAGGGCTAGCTCGTACATCGCCAGCCGTTCATCATCAAAATTTGGCAAATTAGCCCACTTATCGCCGACGATCGTTTTGACGAACTGTTCAAGAATTGCCGAGGACGTTTCGCTGTTCCGGTGCGCACGCTCGGATTCCAATTCAGCTTGTACACGCATCTCTTGGGCATTATTGCGCTCTTCGATGGCAATTTTTGATGCGTCGTTAGCGCGATCGCGTTCTTGCATTGCAATGTTTCGCTGTCTGCCTACTGCCCAATTTGCTAACAACAAGCCAACGGACGCAACGCACAGAAAGACGAACGCGCTGGCTACTAAGGTTTGGTGTTTTCGAGCGAAACGAAGGGTTCGTTGAACAAGCTGTTCAGGGTACGCTTTGACAGGAGCTCCTGCACTCCAATTATCTAGATCTTCTGCTAGTTCGACGGCGTTACCGTATCGCTGGGCAGGTTCCTTGGACAGTGCTTTCAAGCAAATGGCCTCAAGTGGTTTTGAAATACGAGGATTCAGTTCACGGGGCGGCGAAAACCTACAAAGCCTAGCGGCGACTAATGTTTCATCGCGATTGTCTTCTCGGTAGAGTGGTCTTCCAGTGATTACGGCATAGAGGGTTGCCCCTAGGCTAAATACATCTGATCGCCGATCGACAAGGTCGATTCGCCCGTTGGCTTGTTCCGGGCTCATGTAGGCATACGTGCCCAGGATTGATCCCATTTCCGTTGGACTGCTGTCGCTGAGCCTAGCGTCATCCATAGGCGCTTCGCTTACTAAATAGGCGGCGTCGTCGATGCCTTTGACTTTTGCTAACCCCCAGTCGACTACCAAAGTCTCGCCGTACTTGCCCATCATGATGTTCTGTGGCTTGATATCACGATGAATCACCCCGCGACTGTTGGCATAACCAATGGCATAGCAGGCATCAATCACTGCGCGAACAAGTTTTCGCAGTGTTCGATCGTTAGCCGCTTCGTCATTGGATTTGCCTTCGATCTGGTGCAGCGCGTGAATTGCCTCGTGCAAGCTCTGACCACGAATCAGTCGCATCGCATAAAAGGGAGCGCCATTTGGAAGTGACCCAAGTCCATAAACGGGCACAATACCAGGATGCTCCAGACCTCCGGTAATCTTTGCTTCGGCAAGGAATCGATCATGGATGTCTTGCGAGTGGCGGCGGTTGTTCAGAATTTTTTTGAGCGCCACGTCGCGATCAAGTTCCAGGTCCCTAGCAACGTAAACTTCCCCCAAGCCCCCGCGCGCTAGTTCGCGAAGCAAGCTGAACCGCCTTCCGACAATCGACTCTCCACCCGCAGTGGCGAATGAACCTGTTAATTCGTCCCCTTCTTGATGCTCAACAATGGCCGCACTATATCTGGTTCGAAACTCGCTGGTTTGGTCAGTCAAACCGCTTATCTCAACCGAAGAGGCCTGCAAAGATTCAAGGCTCTTTTGCGGTGAACCTGATCGGGAGACGTGTTTCTCGACGATCGTGTCAATAAATTTTCGATCTTCTTCCGAAAGATAGCCCTTCGCAACCAGGACACTGCCAAGTGGGGTTTTCTTGCTTAGCATCCATTGATTGGCACCTTCCATAAACTGCCATCCTCGAACGTAATCGAGTTGAACAGCCAGGATACCAAAAAGCAAATTGCGATCCCCAGCTTCATCCACTTTGCAAGTCCTCGCTGGGCAAAAGTAGCACACACGTAGTCAAAGAACGAATTGTACTAAAATCCGTCAGCATTCGAGCAAGATCAAGCGGAAGATTCTCTAGAACCATTCTGAACGAAAGAGTTGGGATCATCACCAGCCCGCCACAGCGGTGCGAAATCACAAATACTTACTTCGAGTGTTGTGACCAGAAACAGTCCCGAGATTGACGATTCCCAAAGAATCGATTGGGAAAAAGAAGTAGCGATGATTGGACTCGAACCAACGACCCACGGCTTATGAAACGACCCGAAAAACGTAGTGAAAACGCTGCTTTTCATTGATGTTTTAAGGTTTTTGCCTCGAAAACACGTTTGCAAATCATAGCGAAACATAGCGAAAAAGGCAAGGCTTTTGAGTAACTACCGCTTTGACACGGTAACTACCGCTTTGCGAATGAACAAAACGGTGCGCTGGGGAACAAGGAGGGGGGTCAGTTATCGTTGGGCTGTGATACTACACCAGTATTGCTACCCAAGCTGAGCAACCCTTTCAAATTTTTCAAAAATAAAAACGGGCAAAAGGTCGTTTCACGACCACATATTCAGCAAGTTTGGGGCAGCAGTCGTTCTGCGGCGCCCTTCGCCATGCGATGACTAAACTTGGAGGCCTCTATCGGGTAAAACCATGTAATCGTCTGGAAGCTTGACCGACTAGACGTTGCCACCTTGCTTGATCACCTCGAAATGGCATTGAATCTGGGTGACAAGGCATAGTAGCAGTGGGTTCAAAATTCTAGTATGATTATTACTCGCTCTTTTAGGCAAGAATCACCCCCACGAAACCAATCCAACTATGGCCAAAATTCCGGTAAAGATCGTTGATCGAATAACAGCGGGCGTCAAACGTTTTCAGCCCATCCTAACTGCTGCCAAGTCCAGGGACTTGGGCGAATCGGACACTGTGACCATCATTGTGGATATCCTTGCTGAGGTCTTTGGCTACGACAAATATTCCGAAATCACTTCGGAATACGCAATCCGTGGGACCTATTGCGATCTTGCGATAAAGCTTGATGGCGCGCTTGAAATGCTGATTGAAGTCAAGGCAATCGGCATCGATTTGAAGGAACCCCATGTCAAGCAGGCTATTGACTATGCTGCCAACCAAGGGGTTGAATGGGTAGTGCTCACCAACGGATTGAATTGGAGAGTCTATAAGGTCATTTTCGGTAAACCGATCGGTCAAGAACTTGTGCTTGACCTTAATTTCTGTTCATTAAGCGGTAAGGCGGCCAAGGACATAGAGACCCTCTTTCTGTTTTGCAAAGAAGGTTGGATGAAGTCCGTACTAGGCGAATACCACACTCAGAAGCAGGCCCTTAGCCGTTTCTTCTTGGGTGCCATGATTCTATCCGAACCTGTGTTGAACATCATTCGGAGGGAACTCAAGCGACTCTCCCCTGATGTTCGGGTTGAAATCGACGAAATCAAATCAGTCTTGATGGCCGAAGTTTTGAAACGGGAAGTTCTTGAGGGTGACAGCGCTGCCGATGCGAAGAAGAAGCTTGCACGGTCCGCAGCCAAGCAGTTGAAGGAAAAAGCAACCAAGGCCACAACAGCCGACGTTCAGGAGACACCTGTGGAAGAAACATCGGTAGAGGAACACAGTACTGAGGAATGAGTTACCGCAAGGTTTTTCTAAGCAAGTCGTGTTGCTGGTTGAGGTGGCCGTATCACCATCCAAGGTTTTGGGGAAGCAAATGATCTTTGCTGATCGTCGGCATCGGTGGACGGCCATTGCGTTCCCGTTTGATGGTAGCCCTTTCGTTCAACAATCCCATGCACCTAAGCCCCCGCCGGTGCTTTACTAACTTTAGAAACATCACTTGCGGGGGCTAGGTGATGGGTACCGTTATTGCATTGAAGGGCCCCTTATGCAACTGGCACTTGTAAACGATGAACGAGTTGAAGCGTTTTCAGGTGGACTCGGTTTCTGTCCCGTTTGTGGATCCGATATGATCGCAAAATGCGGACCACGAGTCCTGCATCACTGGGCGCACCATCGCCCAAAAGACTGCGACCCTTGGTGGGAAAATGAAACGCAGTGGCATCGCGATTGGAAGAATCTCTTTCCACTTGCCTGTCGCGAGGCATCTCATACTGCGCCAGATGGTGAGATACATCGAGCGGACATTAAGACGCCGACCGGAATCGTGATTGAGGTCCAGCACTCTTCAATGACAGACGCTGAACGCCAGTCACGCGAGCAATTTTATCGCAATCTCGTTTGGGTAATTGATGGTCGTGGTTTTCGGAACAACTTCGATATCTATCATGGACTACCGAGTCCCAAATCAGACATTGCGCAAGACCTCGTATGGTCAAAGGCAAAACGCCACATGAACGGCTCGAATGCCGGAATGTTCTTCCGACTTTCTGAGGCGAGAATGGAAAATCCGAGCATAACCAAAGCAGAAGTGCGATCTGGCTGGATCCATGACATTCATGAGATTCAATCTGAAGTTGATATATGGTACAACGGATACCATCAATTCGATTGGGTCCGTCCGAGAAAGACTTGGCTAGATGCAGCGTGCCCGGTATACATCGACTTCGGCGATGATAAACTCGTCAAACTGGATATCTACGACGAGTCCGGTTTGAAATGCATAAGATATGTTTCAAAACGCAAATTCGTCCACGATGCTATGGTTGAATCCTATGCGGTCGACATCGCTACTCGCTTTTACCCTTTACCTGAAAACGTGCAATAACCAAGCGATGCACCCAAGTCGCCGGTCGGCCGCGAATTTGAATCATAGTTTTTTGGCGGCGACATGGGTGATCGAGGTCGTTCGTCTGATTGGCTACTCTATTCTCGGGGTCGGCGAATCTCTGCCAGGAACCTTAATCACCAACGGGCTCGGTTTAATTCCTGTTACGACGGAAATGACTCGCCATGAGAGTACTGCTAGCCCGCCGATCACAACTGGATTAACACTTACGCCCGCAGCGATGCCTATCGTTGCCAGAAGTAACGACACGAGCGGAATTGCGCAACAAGCCATACGAAACCATGTTGGTAAACTTTTCGGAAACGATCTAATCGTCATGTTGATCGGCTCCTTCAATTTCCAGGAACGGAATCTTCTTTAACGACTCCAGGCCAGCGTCAACTGCCTCAAGTTTCCCCGTGATTGACTCGACTAGCACCTCAAGTAACTTTGGTAACAATTTCGCTGCTTCAGCTTTAATTTCAACCGAAGCATTCGTTACAAAACCGCCCTCTTGATCGTCGCCACACCACAGTTTCCAACCGAAAGAACTGTGTTTCATGAATTCGAGCTTATAACAACCCTCACCGACACTGACCTCAATTTTCCCAGGAATTTGCTGCAAAAACGACTCTGCTGCTTCCAGAGATTGAGAAAGAAGTGTCGCCTTTGAGGCATACTTGCTTGATCTATCACGCAGAGTACGCACGAACTCATCGAACCCTTGGTTTCCCATAGGAACTTTTCCTTTGCCTTACGGCACGCTATAACAGCTTATGTAGATGCTGCAATCGACTACTCGATCGTAGCGCAGACCTCACGGAATGCACCTGCATTATCGCGATTTTGTAATTTCTGTCAACTCTTCAGTTCGGAAGACACAAAACCGGAAGAACAAAATGTTGGACCGAAGCCCCCGTCGGTCCTTTTCGAAATGGAAGCCGTGTTGGCAGGGGCTCGGTCTACATGGGCGTTATTTGGTTGAGGATTTTGCGCGAACTCAAACAGTAAAAGCGTGTCAAAGTTTGAGATAACGGAAAAACTCGGAGTATCACATGAAACTATCGCAACGCTCAATCAAAGCACTCGGCAGAATCGTAACCGGAGATGAAGGGTTGTCTCTCTACCGGAGTGGACCCAAACTTGTCGAGCTCTTCAACGAATTTGGTGCAAATGGCACATATGGCCAAGGATTTCCATCTCGTTGGATGTACGCCGAGGAATCTATTCGCGCGATAAACGACACGCCCGCAATTGCCGCATTGATCTGCCACGTTTGCGATCCTAGAGAGTTTATGGACTCACAGAAGGATCCGTTGCCCGCCCTAGAGTTCCTGAATCAACGTCTCGAGTACGACGGCTTTAGTGTTTCAATCGACAAGGGAAAGGCCAAGATCAGAGACGTTGACGGAGCTTCCGTAAAATTCAATTCACCATATGGCAACGGTGCCAACGACGCCCATACATTCATTGATGAGCAGATTGAAAAATCCGAAGAGAAGATTACTGAGGGCGACTACGATGGGGCAATAACCAATGCAAGGTCATTGCTTGAAGCGATAATGTGTGACATCGAGATTGCCTGCGATCCAAATGCACCGACGAAATACGATGGCGACATGAATAAGCTGTATAAGCGAGTGCAAAAGATTTTGAAACTTGAGGCAACACGCGCAGACATCGACGGCGCTCTCAAGCAAGTGCTCTCCGGTTTGTCGTCCGTGATTGCGGGAATCGCGTCTGCGAGAAACAGCATGAGCGACGCGCACGCACGTTCATACAAGCCGTCAAAGCATCACGCCGTCCTTGTTGTGAACTCGGCGAAGACGTTAGCAAACTTTCTGTACGACACAAAAGAATACCAATCGGCAAAGAAGCCAAATAACAAACCATTGCAGACGAAGGCCGCGATCAGCGTATTTTGACAAATCTTGAGTCATCTGCGCGGCCTCGCTGAATGGTACCGTTGCGTCTAGAAGGCATGAATCACTGGGGCATCCCAAATGATCTCAAAAAACTGATTCGCGAGCGTTATTTGCTTTTCTTGTGTTATCGTCGGCATCGGCATTCTGCCAGCAGAAGGACTTTCCGCCGTATAAAGGTCACCCTGACGCACGTTTTACCCCGGTACCACAATGCAGCGACATAAACCATGACTTAAGCCGTATGGCAACCGTATCGCCGATTGCGTCTGCGAATATACCATCCGCCCTGTGTCGTATGCCGAGTTTCTGAAGGAGAACAAGCCTAAGCTTGTTCTCCCGCCTGTGACGCAAAAACCGATTCTGCGAAAAAGGCTAAGTGCTGAAACCTGCTTCCCACTGTGGTGGTTTTCGGAATCATAAAGCAGAAATGGTGGTGGGTGTGAGGGATGGGCTGTTGGCTTGGTGGTGGTGTGTCTATGTGGTCTAGGTCTCCTCGGTTGGTGGGTGGTGTGGGTGTTTGGTGGTGGATGTTGGTGTGGTGGGGCTGGCTAGCCGCCTTCCCGGATTTTCTGAATTTAACAACCGCCCGAAGAAGGGTTTTTTGGGGGTTTTAGAGGGGTTTTGGGACTGTTTGAAAAGTTGACTATTGAAAACGGTTGCGATACCATGGGCTCCCGAATCCTGGTCCTTAGAAAAAAAACAAAACTGTTCCGGTATCGGCCAAGATGAGCCATGAGAGAGACACCCAAGCAACACCTGTGGTACTACGCTCGCCAAAGCCTGTTGCGCGGCGGAGAAAAAGGTCCGTTTACAGAACAACAGATGCTCGAATTGGCAAAGCTTGGCGAAATCAAGCTTGATACCTTGCTTCGAAGTCCAACGAAGACCGATAACCACGAGATTTTAGCCGAATCCATTCCAAAACTTGCAATCGCGATAAACCAAGCAGAAATTGATTCGAAAGCAAAAAAACTTGCGGATAAAGACCAAAGAAAAAAAGAACAGAACGCTATCGCCTACAAAAAGCGTGAAGCCAAGGCAGGCAAGCAGGAGCTTGTACCACTAAAGGAAAACGAGATCGAAGGTTATTTGGAAATACCCATTCTTCGGACGCAAACTCCCACTTCGCAACATCCAGTTTTTCCCATGGCGTCGCAGGCAAGGTTCTCGATTGATCAGCCGCAAAAGACTGGAACTCAAGGGGTTTTTCATGCATTCGGTATCACATCTGGCGCAATAGCATCAATCGCAGCTGTGGTTTTGGGCATACCCCTCCTAGCCTGTGGCGGCTGCCTGGGACTTGCTTTTCTTGCCTCGCCTTCGGCACAGTTTCGAAATCGCATGCCGAATGACCAAGCTGCAAAAAATGTAGAAGTGAATGCTGTAAACACCATATATCCACAGAAAAATATTGATTCTAGGCGAAAGTGGATTAGCGAATCGTATGGCACCATCATCGCCTACAAAAATGAAAGTACTTGGACGGATACGGATAGGACGACGGGAAAACTGGTATCGGAACATGAGTTTAGAGGAAAAACCGACGACTATATCGAACTGTTCAATCTAAATCCTGCTGCTAGAGACCTTTTAAGACTCTACAAGGATCGTATGGAGTGTAAGCATCCTACGGGATGGGTTGTAATAGGCAGTGGCCACTGGGATTTTGCCGACGGAAACATCAGTGTTGCAAACCAAAACGTGAACGAACAAAAAAACGAGACCGCAACCAAAGCGAATCCATCGGAGGGCAAGGTTTCTGTGTTGAGCACATCAATCGTTTCGACCGGAGTGGGCGAATTCCAGGCTATTGAAGTGTTCCTGAGAAACGATGGTCCTCGTCCAATTCGCATTGCTGATGGTGTTTATCATTTATTCGATCAAAATGGGAAGTCAATTGAAGACATCAAGTATGGAATTCTATTTATCGAAGACGATCAAAAGCCGGTCATGCCCGGTGAGACGACAAAAGCAGGAGGATTTCGAATACCGAAATCTATGCGCGTGGCATCCGCTAAAGTTACCCTTACAAAAACATTGGAAAAAAGCAGCGATTCCGAAGAAGTTCCAAACACAATTTTGCAACAGCACGATCCACTAAACAACTCAGGGAAAATAGTTGACTCATTGCGTTTTATCGCGAAGAAAATAGACACTAAGAACAATAGCGATGAGATATTTTTGTATTACACTGAAGGACCCATCGACGAAAACAAATTCAAGGCACGATGTCAGCAATTGAAAGCAATCACCAAGGCTGAGTTATTCTCTGCAATTGTAGTTTTCGACAGGAAGGAGAATGCCAGATTTCCAGGGAATCCAATTTCCGCTCACTATGGAATGGACTTCGAAATAGGGGATCACATTGAGATCTTGTATCTCTACAATAAGCGGAATGGGTATGAAAGCCGCTAATTTGAGCCTCGACCGAGATGTAATGTGGAACAAGTGACGAATTAGAACGGGTCAACGCTTACTCGCATTTGATATCCTATTTCGTCGAATCCGCGATCGAATTCCCCCTCTATCAATTCGGCTTGCCCTTCACCGCAAATAATGCAGTCGTGAAGCGTTAGGACCAGGGGATTAGATGGGAGCAGCAAAGCGCCAGCCGCAACGTTGTGGATTACGAAATTGGCCTCTTCTCCTTGAAGCTGTCGAATAAGCGTCCTATGGTCCCTTTCGTTAACCTGACTTACGAACCGGTCAACTGTTGGATAACGGCAAGCGAATATCTGTCGGAACTCCGACGAATAATTTCCTTTTTTTGCTAAAACGTGAATCATAAATTGATTTTTGACGTCGTTTCGTTCCATCGTTCTTTTCGTCCTGGAGTATTTTTCAGTGGAAGCCGTTAGCCCTTTTGCGATGCATTCTGCGAGCAAAGATTCATAGAAACGACCTTCTCGTACTTCCAGTATGAACTGGTCAAGATCGTTGAGTATTTCCTGGTGATGCGATTGGTATCTTAATGCTTGTAGTCCGAGAAGTGCCGGCTGGCTGTTTTTCACATCTACCGAGACAAGTCGCTTACCGTTGAACGATAGCGCTGGCCTAACAAGGGAATGTAGTCCTGAAATACTGTTGTATAGTCTGCCCCATTGCGTCGGAAAAACTCGAAACCTTTTTTGATAGAGGTCATTGACGATAGCGGATTGTCGATCGAAAGGGTTTGAGTCTACCGGCAGATCTTTGATCAGTTTCTTGGCGAGGACTATGTCGATCTCGATTCGATGGAACTGCGCTTCTAATTTCTGACATAGATCTTGCGTCCTAGGGTCAATGTGGTCGTAAAGTTTGCCATCCTTTCGCCGAGATTCCTCCCTTTCTAAAGCTCCAATTAGGCGTGAGTTCGAGGGTTTGACCCGAACGCACTTGTCACCCCTGAACCTTTCATTTAGGCGATATCCCCTTGAACGTTTGCCAGCGGTATATTGCTTGTCGCAATCGATCACCGACGCAGATATCAGCGCTTCTTTAATTTTCGTAGAATCATCCTTGGCCATGACCTTATTTAGTGTTGCCGCGTGTAGCATCACGTAACCGTCCTCTCCATGCCCGGCGCCCATTGCCTGTCGTCGGAATATCGTGCTAACGAGATAGTTTGCGTCATCAGTCCGTCTTGCAAGCGGTCCTTTTAGGTAGTCGCTTGCATTGAATGTCTCGGGCAAAACGAAGGAATAGTTGGACAGAGATGAGATTGTCTTTTTCTTGTACATGGACTGTTTTCTTGTGAGAAATCTACGTAGGCCCCTTATCAATCGATAGGGGAAAACCTAATGGAACTTAAAGATCATGGAATGAGATCGCGAAAAGATATTGCGATCACGTTTATCGCTAGTTGGATTCCATTCCAACTCCCGGAATTGTTAGTTGCCAACGATCTTTCGAAGGTCTGCGACTGCTTTTTCAATAGCGCGGGTTCGATCCTTCGAAACTGCTAAATCAAAATGATGCGAAGTAGTTTTCGCAGCATTCACTTGGATAAACGCTTGAACGTCTTCGATCGTTGTCATTTTCCTGCCACCGATAACCACGTGCCCCAAGGTGCGTCCTCGCACCCCAACCGCACACCAACGAAGGAGCGTCGAGAGATGGGGACTAGTTCCGGTGACTCGCCGAACCGCTAATGAGAGAGGGAGATATTCCTTTGCACTCGTAGTGCTCTGCTCGCTGTACTTGTTTCTTGCTGCCATTTTAACAATAGACCTTGTTCGAAATTAACGTTTCGCATCGATAAGTTCGATGAGACTCATTGTTGGTCCCCCCAATAAAGGAATACGGAATTCTCGCTTGTAGTTGCAATTACCTACTTGAGGCAATTGCAGAGGTCTAGGCTGCACTTGCCTTTTCGGTTAATGGGCTTCGTTACGCTCGAGGCCATCGGAATAACTATACACCTGTGCTCATCTATCTAAGGCATTTTTATTTTTGAGTTTTCGCAAATAGTTGCGATACCAAACTGAAGGCAGGTGCAGCAGCCATTTTTGCAATTGCCTCACAAACTAATCTCTATTCCGCATTGCGGGTGTCGAAAGCCGCAAGACTCAAAAGCACGTACTCTCTCGTTCGTGCGCGGAAGATCTGGTCCAATCTTGTAACTTCGCTTTCTGCCGACTTCAAAGCAACTTCTACGATGAGAATCGAATCAAGTTGCTGAATGGCGGTTTGAAGTGATTCGACATTCCTTAGCCAACTCTGCCGACAACGGCAATCGCGTTGTTTCGATCTTGTTCAGCGTAGGTTTGCGTGATTGCCAAGCTACTATGGCCTAAAATCACGCTTGCCGCTTCCAATCCATGTGTTTTGCGGATCTCAGTTGCCCGTGCATGTCGAAGTTGATTTGGTGACCAACTGTGATTGATTCGCCACATTCGAAGTGCTTCCCCCTTCAAGCCCTCCGGGGCTGGAAAAGCAAGTCGGCAACCATATTTGATAGAACGACCGTAGGAAGCCGTTGAATAGCAATTTCCCGGCTTTCTGGATGGCTTGGAAACGCGATTCGTTCCAGGACTATTGCCACAGCTTTTGGGAGTCACTCGCGATTCCTCCCTCGATTTCAATTTCTGCCGGACGGCTTCTCTGGGATTGAAGCAATACGCATCTTCCCTCCGGTTCAAGTAGGGCCGCAAAACGGCCTGGGCTTGTGGTCCAACATAGATGGTTCGGGACTTCCCTCGCCAAGCGGTTTTGTGGTTTTCCAGCCTGATTTCCCAAACTGGGTTCTTGCGATCAACCATATTAGGTTTCAATTTGCAAACCTCCCCTGGGCGGCACCCTGTTAAACGCTGAAATCGCACCATGGAAGCGACGACATTGGATAGGCTGGGAAGGTAGCCTCTACGGTCTCGTCGTCAACGGGGGCAACTGGAGGGGCTTCGCGTGCCTTGCAATGGCCCTTAGTCAAGGGAGTTACGCACTTGATAGCCTGATGGATCGATGGGGGAAGGACTCCCTCGGATACCAGCCACTTTATGGCTCTTGTGATGCGACGCATTTGGTGGTTAGCGTACTGCCTTGAAACGTCACGAGAAAGCCACCATTGACGTATCTGCTTAAACTCAAGGGGAGAGAATTCGCAAGCCGGCTTTCGGGGAATTAGTTCGCTAATTGGCCTAAGGGCCATTGCGATGTTTTGAAACTCCTGGGACTCAGGGCCATAGTAGGCCTTGGCGTGATTTGCATAGGACCTAGCAACTTCGGCCATTGAAAGCTTTGCGACTTCCTCCCCAAAAGTTGTTGGGTCAGGCGCAAGAAGATACTTCGCGAGTAAATCCTTGAACTTCCGCTTACTTGCTGCGGTACCATGCCGGCCAAAATAGTAGGTCTTGCCTCGAATTGTCGTGCAAGCTTGACCGGTAGCCTTATGAAGTCGATAAGTGGGTGACTTTGCCATAGAAGAACTGCCTTTCCAAAAATAAACGGTAGACTACCGCTTAATACTTGATGAAAAACAGCGCTCTGACCGCTTGGTCAGGTAACGTTTTGGCAACGAATCGCTTGATAAACTATAGAGTAGCGATGATTGGACTCGAACCAACGACCCACGGCTTATGAAGCCGTTGCTCTAACCGACTGAGCTACATCGCCTTGTTTTTAGTGGAGGTATGGGGACTTGAACCCCAGACCTCTTGCATGCCATGCAAGCGCTCTCCCAACTGAGCTATACCCCCGTTTTTTACCTGGCAATCCCCCCTAAGACAGGGAAAATCTCGACCAAGTTCGCAAAAGAGTATCCTGGCCCCGCCACCTAGTCAAGTTCATCGTTCCTTCTTCCCAAAACCTTTGGAATATCAGGTTGCTACCGAGGATTTTGCCGTCGCTTGCCATACGTCGCGAATCATGTCGTCTAATTCAAAGGATGGACGGTATGGAATCGTCTCTTTCAGGCGTGTCAAATCAGGAACTCGGCGGCGAATGTCCTCAAAATCGTCGTCGTAAGCCTCGGAATACGATTGGAATTGGATCTCGCACGCCGGATTCACAATCGCAATCACCCGTTTCGCCATTTCCAAGATCGAAATGGGAGTGTCCGCTCCAATGTTGTAAATTCGGCCGAAGCTGCCCGGTGTATTCATCAACCCCACGACCGCCCCTACCACGTCGGAAACGTGAGCAAAACAACGTTCTTGCTTGCCGTCGTCATGCACGATCAACGGCTTGCCCGCCATCGCAGCCTGGATGAACCGTGGCAAAACCATCCCGTACGCCCCCGACTGCCTGGGCCCCACCACGTTGAAAAACCGGCCAATGACTACCTTCATCGCATTTTCGCGAACGCAGGCAAGGGCCAAGAATTCGTCGATCGCCTTGCTCGCCCCGTAGCTCCATCGAGGCTTGGTCGTCGAACCGAACACCAAATCATCATTTTCATTCCATATCGACTTGGGGTTCTTCCCATAAACTTCACTGGTGCTGGCCAAGAACAAGGAAATCGGCCGACCTGCCAAATGGATCCGCCTAATTTCCTCCAGCAACAATTGGGTCGGATAAATATTGCGATGGATCGTTTGGATCGGATGTTTGGCGATCAAGGCTACGCCGACCGCCGCCGCCAAGTGATACACCACATCCACATCGGCACATACTTCGCCAATCAGATCAGGGTTTCCCAGATCCGCATGCACAACCTTCAATTGGGGGTGGCTGAGCAAATGATCCAAATTGCTTTTTTGCCCGGTGCTCAGGTCGTCCACGATCGTGACGTAATGCTGTTGCTGTAGAAGCAATTCCGTCAAATGAGATCCAATGAATCCATTTCCGCCGGTAACGAGAATGCGCATTTGCTAGCTTTACAATGTTGTTGCGAAGGTGACTTCCGAGGAAAAACCGGTCGCCAAGGTCGGTCGAGTGCAACGCCTTCGCAAGATTTAGCGACTACGTTGCCGCTACCTGGCAAACGATGCAAGCCAATCGAAAACCATTCACGCTTCGCGTCTAACTTTCCGATTGCTTAGTACTACGGTAAACTACAGACTCGGTTCGGCCAACACCTTCACTGGTGTAGGGACGCGACTTCTGCTGTCGACTATCGGTTCTATTCAGCGACAACGTCGGAATTACCATGAAAAATCACGCTAAGAACTTTTCTCAATTCTCGCAAGTCTCTCGGGCCAAGCTAGTAGCAAAACGCCTGTTTGCCTTGAGCCTGATGAGTGGGCTGATTTTTGGACCTGCGTATGGGCAGCAGTCCGGAGACAAGCCGAAGTCTCCCCCCCCAGCGTCTCGCGGTGCGAAACCTGGGCCGAAAATGACGGAGAAAGAAAAGAGAGAAGAAAAGGCTCGCGAGCTTTTTGCAGACGCCGCAAATGCCCAAAACAACGGCGCGTTTGAATTGGCAATCGAGCAGTGGAAGCAGCTATTGAAGGACTTCCCGACGGACGCCCTGGCTTCGAGCGCTCATCATTTTCTGGGTGTCTGTTATTTGCAGAAAGAGACTCCCGATTACGAACTCGCTATCACCGAATTCAACGCGGCTCTCCAAGATGCGGAACTGAAGCAGCGCGAAGAAGCACTCGTCAATTTGGGCTGGAGTCTCTATCAAACCGGCATGTCCGCTGCTGAACCGGCTAGAAAAAAGACTCTGGCCGAATCGGTTCGAGTACTAAACTTGCTTACGGAAAAGTAT
The DNA here is from genome assembly GCA_027487485.1 of Planctomycetaceae bacterium. GTDB lineage: Bacteria > Planctomycetota > Planctomycetia > Pirellulales > Pirellulaceae > JBKCUI01. Next base: position 80,850 of record JAIYDN010000012.1, read on the forward strand.
CCGGACGGCAGCTTCACGGACAAAGCTCTGTTTTATGCAGCAGAATCGGAATCAAGGCTTGGAAATCTGGACCGAGCCGCAGCGCTCTACAACCAATTGGTTCAGAACAAGAACATGCAGTCGTCCTCCGTTCGGCCGGACGCTATCTTCGGCCTGGCGCTGACTTACGACGAGCAGCAGCAAACCAAACTTGCAAAAGAATACTACGATCTGTTTCTTGGTAAATATTCTAAGCACGCATTGGCCCGCGAAGTAAAACTGCGCAGTGCCGAAATTGCTCTCAAGGACAATCAAGCGGAACAAGCTGTCGAGCTGCTAAAACAAGTGGTGTCGTCAAGCGAATTTGAAAAGAGTCCCAATGCGGATTACGCGTTGTATCGATATGGCTACGCTTTGGCGAAGGCGGGTAAGTTCAACGAATCCGCAGAGGCCTACAAGAAACTTGCGGAGCTTTTTCCCAAATCACAATTCTCACAAAACTCTTCGTTGGCTGCCGGCCAAACTCTTTTGCGAGACAAAAAATACGACGAAGCCCGGCAAACGTTCGAACGGCTGTTAGCGGGCAAAGACGAGCGGGCTGTCGAAGCGGCTCATTGGATCTGCCAAATTGCAATCTTGAAAAACACGCCTGCGGACGCAGTTCCCGTTGCACGCCAAGCGTTGGCATGGGGTGTTTCATCCCCAATGACCGTTCTGCTGCGAATGGATTTGGCGGATGGGTTGTCAGCTTCGAATGAAGGTCGCGAGGAAGCGAAGAAACTTTACGAGCAGATTGCATTAGAAAACCCAGACGATCCGATCGCTCCCCGAGCAACCTACAACGCCGCATTCGCAGCCTTGCAATTGGGCGCTCAAGCGGACGCCCAACGTTGGAGCGAAGCATTTGCAAAACGATTCCCCAACGATCCGTTGGCTTCGGATGTCGCTTACATCCGCTCCGAAGCAGCTCTGCAATTGGGCCAACACGAGTCGGCCGCGACTGGCTTTGAACAACTGATCGCAGCCGAACCTGCGAGCCCAATGTTGCCATCCTGGGAGCTGCGACTAGCAACCGCTCGATATCTGAACGGTCAGTACGACGAGGTCGTTCGTTTGACTTCCCAATCGCTGACGCAACAAAAAGATGCGATGATCCAGGCGGAAGCCTGGTTTCTGCAGGGTTCCAGCCAACTCAAGTTGTCCAAGTTTCCCGAAGCCATTCAAGCGCTTTCGAAATCGAACCAAACCAGCGCAACTTGGACACAGGCCGACGAGGCATTATTGATGCTTGCTGAAGCGTACACTGCCAGCAACATGAAGGACCAAGCCAAGAGCACTTTGGAACGTCTTCTCAAAGAGTTCCCTAAGTCACGGTTCAAAGCTCAGGTCGAGTTTCGGCTCGGACAGCTTTCGGCAAGCTCCAATGATTACACGAAAGCCCTTAGCTACTATGACTCGGTTCTATCATCGACCAAAGACAAGTCGTTGATGGATTATGCAACGTATGGCAAAGCATTCGTTCTGATCCAACAGGACCAATTCGAACTTGCAAGCAAACTACTTCAGCCGCTCGCCATCCCCAGCAGAAATGATGGCGTAGGAATCGAAGCTAGGATCGCGATGAGTATTTGCCAAAGGCAATTGAATCGATCCGCAGATGCGATCACTCTTTTGAAGCAGCTGCAACAAGAAAAGCTATCTGAAGATCAGGCAAACAATGTAGCGTACGAGCTAGGTTTGGCTCAGGTTGCATCGAAGCAAATCGATCAAGCCATCGAAACTTTTCAGGCGTTGATTCAATCTTCGCCTCAGTTCCCACTGTTGGACAAAGTCTACTATGAACTTGCTTGGGCTCAGAAAGCCAATGGGGATACTGCCAAAGCCAATGAGGCCTTCCGTCAGTTAACCACGACCTATCCCAACAGCTCGCTAGCCGCAGAAGCCTTCTTCCATGTTGGACAATCGGAGTACGAGAACTCCAAGTACGATCGTGCCATCAAAGCATACACGGTTGCCGCAACGCGCAGCGTCGACGTGGCTTTGCTGGAGAAGTCGACCTACAAACTTGGTTGGGCCTATTTTCAGCAGCAGCAATACGATAAGGCGATCGAGCAGTTTGCAAAACAGACCAAAGACTTTCCGCAAGGAACCCTAAGCACCGACGCTTCTTTCATGATCGCAGAAAGCCTGCTGAAATTGCAAAAGTATGCCGAAGCGTGGCCGCAGTATGAAGTCACACGTTCGAAATTAGAATCAGACAAATCAAGTTCCGTGAGCGATCAAGTCAAGTCGTTGCTTTATCTGCACGGGGCACAAGCAGCTCGCGAATTGAAGAAATGGAAAGAAGTCGAAAACTGGGTCGGTGCGTTGCAGTCCCGCGTACCAGATTCCCCTCATCTTGCAGTCGCAAAGTACGAACTGGCTTACGCGAAACAAAATCAGAAGAAGCCTTTGGAAGCGGTGCAACTGTACAGTGAAATCGCTGAAGAGCAACGCAACGAAGTGGGGGCGAGATCGCGATTCATGATGGGTGAAGTCTTTTTCGCCGATCGCGAATTTGCAAAAGCAATTTCGGAATTCCAAAAGGTCATGTACGGTTACGGTGGAACACAAGCTCCTGAGGAAATCAAAAACTGGCAAGCTCGATCGGCGTTTGAAGCCGGTCGATGCAGCGAGGTTCTTATTTCAGACCAAGCTGGAGACAAGCGGAAAAAGGCCATCGATATCGCAAAGAAGTTCTATGATTTTGTGATCAACAATCACGAGACTCATACGCTCGCTAAACAAGCGCAAGATCGAATCGCAGAACTCGGGCGGATGTAAAGGCTGTGGCCGATTGGGAGCACAGCCAGCTTGCAACGACGGCTATTGCAGCCATTCATCGCAATCTGCCGTGGCTGTATTCCGGCAACCTACACTCTACCGACAAATCTTCGTTCGAACACCCTATCGATTGGCAACGCATCGCTTCCTCTGGGTTTAGCGATTCGTCAATCTTCCAGCTAAAATTGCACAGTGGTAGCTTTGCAGTTCGAAGTTGGCCCAACACCCAAGCCAGCGTGGACAAAGTCGCGTTTTGGGACAGACTCCAGCGCAGTGATGTGTTTCGTCCGTTTCCAAAGCTTGTTCCCTGGATTGGGTATTCTCAAGAACAAGTTCTGTTGTTCCCTTGGGACGGCAAACTTTGGTCTCTTTCGGAGTGGATCGATGGGCGTCCGTTTCAAGAGGAGGACTTGTCGCTGGATCGAGTTGGCGAACTGGCGTCGATCTTGGCAAAGATCCACGTAGCAACGCTGGCGTCTCCTGCCCCAGAAGCTTCGGGGCCATCAAGGACGTTGGTCGAACGAGCACATTTCTTGGATCGGATCAGCCGCCGCTGGGAAACAAGCGTGATGGCTTCGGATTTCTTTCAACGGCAGGAACTGGTTGCTCCATTGATCCGATGCCTTGCGACCATCGATGCATACAAGAAACCATGGTGTGAACGGCTGGAGCAAATCAGTCGGGCAGATCGCCGTCATCATTGGATTGTTCGAGACTTGTGGTATGAGAATGTGCTGGTACGTCCGTCGGGGGAATTCGCTTCGATTGTAGATCTGGGGGCCGCAAGGTTCGACTGGCCGGGGTTAGATTTCGTCAGACTCTTTGGAAGCCTTACGGGGGTAGCCAACAATCAGTCCTGCGGGCGAATTTCAACCAGGGATTGGTGGGGAAAAGCCTATGCAATCTATACTTCCGGTCACCCCAACCATGCGCTTGGGACTATCAATGAGTGCATGGATTTGAATGAGATTGCGACAGCACTGTCGCTTGCACAATGGATGGAGTGGGTCGAAAATCGAACGGTCAAGTTAAACAGCTTCGAAGATGAAAATCGCATCGCACGAAGAATTCGGCAGTTGTGTCAGGCAGCGGCTTTGTTGCCGTGATAAGGTCTTCTCTGGGGGCTCGGCTAGGCAGACAGCCGAATCGGAGTTGGGAATTCGATCAAGAATTTTGTCCCTCGCCCTACTTCACTTTGGACAGCGATCCGTCCACCGTGAGCCTCGATGATTTTTCTGGCTGTTGGCAGACCAAGGCCGGACCCGCCATGCTTGGTCGAATAGAATGGCTCAAACATTCTCATCGCTGTGACTTCGTCCATGCCACCACCCGTATCAATCATTTCCATCGCGATCCCGCCTGGAACGGTACAGGTTCTGACCAAGAGCTCACCTCCGTCGGGCATGGCTTCCATGGCATTTTTGACTAAGTTCAGCAAGGCTGCCTGAAGAGAATCGCTGTGAAGCTTGATGTTCGGTAAGCTCGAATCCAAATAGGTTTTCAGGTGAATACCGCAGCGGTCTGCCTGTGCTTTGTACAGTAGCAGAACGGCTTCGATATTATCATTGAGCGAACCTGGGGTCATGTCCAAGTCTCGCATGGTGGCGAATCGCAAGAAGTCTCGGAGAAGGTTTTCTAGCCGATTGCATTGCTGGCGAATCATATCCACCTTGGCAACCGCACGTCTTTGCCCTGGCCAAGGGCTTTCTTCAAGCTCCTCACATAGCAAGTCCGTGTTCATGTGAATCACGGACAATGGGTTCTTGATTTCGTGCGCAAGGGAGCCCGCTAATTCGGCCAATTCGTTGTATTGGCGACGAAGCTCGTCAATGGCTTGTTGTTTCTCGTCCAGAAATTCGTTGTTCATAGACGGATATTGTAGAGCCCGCGTTAAATCTTGGTAACGGGTCGTTTAGGAGCGGGTGGCTTTAGCATCCTCGCTTGCTCATCCTGGGCCGGCGTTGGAGTGTTGTTGGGAGGAGTGTTGTTCATCCTAGCTGGTGGAGCAAGGTCGGTGAACGACTCGGTCCATTCCCAGCCCATTTTGTGGTCCAGCTCTCGCTGAGCCAGAAGAGACCACGGAGTACCCTTATGTTTTTCGATAACGCCGTTTAGCAGCTCTTGAGCCAGCTTTGCCTCCTTCTCCAGCTTGCTATCGACCGAGATCGAATCGGTGGCTTGAAGATTCCATGTATTGCTTTCTGGCTTTTGGAAGTTCATTCCGCGTTTTGCTTTCGCCAACATCGCATTGTACGATTCTGCTCGCACTTTGGCAGCCAGTGCGGTTCCGTAGGACAGGTCAAAGCTGGCAAGCCAACGAGGCGAGGTCTCTTTGCTTCGGAGCTTTTCGCCCTCGGCAAGAATCATGCACATGTTCATGAGTTCTGGAGCGAGCCGAGCGGATTCTTGTTGAGCCTCTGTCAATTCACCGACGAAACGGGCCTCATCGCGTTTCACAAAGACCTGTTTGGGTTTATCAAGCGTTCCGACACGCGACAGCCTAGACGCTTGAATCAACGCGACTCGCATCGGGCTCTTCTTGACTCGGGACAGATACTCACTTTCGCTCACATAATCTGGGCGATAGCGGTCCATGACATCGGGTGAAAAGAAATAGCTCATACGGGACGCGAACGCTTCGATCTGACCTGCATCAATTCGTTTTCCGACTGAACGATTGGGATGGATCGAAAAATAGATCCCGCCTGTTTCGTAGCACATGCGCGACAGTGCATAGGGGCCAAAGCCCGAATCGATGACGGGTTCTTCAAAGTAGTTTTCCTGGTAACCCAACTGCACTCGTTCTGGAAACAGAGTCTCTGGGCCTTGATCAACTTGTCGCCAGTCTGGGGTTTGATCGTATTTGGGATCTGGGTCCACAAACTTGATGTACGTGAACTCGCGGCCAAAGGGGGCGGGTACGCCGAGAACGTGTGACTGAATACCAAATTTCTTGCACAAGGCGATCGCTTCTTCTGCCTTCGGGAGGTCGTCTCCTCGTTCGTCCGTGATCGTGATCAAGATCACATTGCGTTCTGGGTCCGATGCTCCTCGTGACGTTCTCATGCCTTTGTATTTGTCCGCGACGGTTTTGATAGCTCCAAAGACCATTTCAACACCCGACTCGTCTATTTCGATCTGGTCGATGGCGTTTCGGATTTCTTCAAGATCCGGAGTTGGTTTTTTGGTCAGAAACTGAACATCGTTTCCAAAAGAAACGATCGATGTCAGCAGAGAGTCTTGAGCACTGTTGGCCCCGCCCCTTTTTTGCTTTTCGGCTTGGACGATTCCTAGTTCTTCGTAGATGCGGTCAAAACGATCGCGAATTTCTTTGCGGCGTTGTACCATCGAAATGGAGCTGTCGAAAATCCAAACGACCAAGGTTGGTCGCTGTTCGATGGCCCGAAGCAGTTCGTAAGTGATACGATCTACAGCGCCCTCGGTGCCTGTTTCGCCCACTCCGGTCATTCCGCGGACAGCTTGTTTTGAATCGGTCAAACCGATGGCCTCTTTGATATCGATGGAGACGTGGACGTTTCCATTGGGCATCACAACATCAATAGGCATCGTTGGTATTTCAGACACTTCGGCCAGCGATTCCGCGGCCGACATCGCCATATCGGTGATACCGATCGAATTCGCGCCGATTTCCTCCGAGGGAGCTTCCGAGTAGGCGATGTCGTTCACCACATCCAACGGCTGAAGCTCGTCAGCGATGGGTTCCGATTCGATAAAAACGGACAAGATTTCTGGCTGGCTAACAACGGTGTAAGAAGCCAAGCCTACCACGATGACAACGTGGACGACCATGCTGATCAAGAAGGATTTGGTTTCTGGATCTAGCCAGCCACTTTTCCCTTCGATGTCATCCTCTTCATCGTCATCTTCGTCTTCGTCTTCATCTTCCTCATCGAAGTCGTCATCCTCCAGCTCATCATCTTCGAGGTCATCGTCGTCCTCGAATTCTTCATCCTCAAACTCTTCTTGGGAGCCTTGGTTTTCGACAGAATGTGCAGCCAGAGGTGTAGGGGCGCCTTCATTCCGTTGTGGACTGGTTTCTTGGAGCTTGTTCGTGAGGTTACGGATTCGTTTCAGCATGGAACGGAACTCGATGGTTGCGATCTTAGGAACCCACAGGGAGGGGAAATCGGCGAATGAATGCTTTAGAGGCTGACTGTACCAGCTTACTCTATTGTCTTGCAGGAAAGCTGGCGGTTCAACTGCAATAGTTTTCGAGCCACCTAACAAATACTCATTTTTCGGGGTTCGGCTGGTGATTTTCAACCAGGTTTCACGTAAAAACGCTGTTTTAAGCATTTTTTCCTCCCCAATCCGCCCGAAAGTCGCCCCAGATCCCCATTGCGACAGGGTTCGCCCAATAGGGTAGCATCTCCGATGTGGCGGCTTGAATGAGCAAGACAGCGAGCCAATGTAGCTTTCTATTGAGTTCCCCCCAGTCGGAAGCTACAACTGGAATCTACCCGCGATTCTCCCTTTAAATCTTATTTTCCGTTTTGGCCTCCTTCGGGCTCGTCCCGGTCGGAGCCAGCGTTCGCGTCTGTTTGTAGCTTTCAGTTGTGTGCTCCGCCGAGATAAACTCGGCGGAAGCGGGTGCTGGCCCAGTGTGAGTGGTAGCTCTCATTTGTGCGCCCCGCCGAGACGAGCTCGACGGAAGCGAGAGAAGCATTGTTGCCGTCGTCAGTAACCTAAGGGAGAGTAAGTGACTGGCACCAAGATACTGCTCCTTTCTTCCGAAACCTGATATCCTATTGGACGATCGGCTGGATGAATGGCTCGCGCATTGTGAATGGATTCATCCGAACAACGCCCATGCGTAAGTCAACCTGCGTTTCTCCTTTTATGTAAGGTCGTCATGATGCGAAGCTTGTTAACGATCATCGGGCTTTTTGTGTGCGTTGGTTGTGATCTTCGAGGTGAAATGCAACGCCGCTCGATGGAAAACAACCTTAAGCAAATGGAGGTTGCATTGAAAAACTACGAAAAGAGCTATCGCAAAACGGAGGCTCCCAATCGATCTAGTGATCTCGAGGAAAGCGATCCAAGTTCGCCGCCAGAATAGTGGCTTACGTTGACATGCATAGTCACCTCTCGCAACGCGATTAAGGCCGAAAGCTCGCCATCGAGCCACATCGCTTTCTATTGGGTTCCCCCCAGTCGGAAGCTACAACTGGAATCTACAAGCGACTCTCCCTTGAAATCTCATTTTCCGTTTTGGCCTCCGTTGGGCTTCTCTCGGTTGGAGCCAGCGTTCGCGTCTTTTGGTAGCTTTCAGTTGTGTGCTCCGCCGAGATAAACTCGGCGGAAGCGATAACAGGCCCAATGGGAGTAGTAGCTTTCAGTTGTGCGCCCCGCCGAGACGAGCTCGACGGAAGCGAGTGCCTATTGGCTGCGTTCCTTGTTCGCGTTATCCGCCTCTGGCGACTTGATAGCCGGACTCAAGGCCACGCGGAAGCCGAGGTTGCTCGAGCGACTCGTCGGGTCGAGCGAATCGCGGCCTGTCGACCGGCAAAACGCCGCGCCGTCGATCCAACTGCCGCCACGGCGTGCGCGGGACAGGCCCCCTTCAGAAAACATGGGATCCACTACCGCCGTCTCTTCGTAGCCATTAAACCAATCATGTGTCCACTCACTTGCGTTGCCGTGCATGTCAAATAAACCACGAACGCTCGGCCGAAGCTCTCGCGGAGGATGAACTTGCTTACCGTTGTTATCTTGAAACCAGCCAAAACGACCTAGTACTCCCATGTCGCCGCCATAGCCATAAGCGGTCCTCACTCCACTTCGAATAGCGACCTCCCACTCCGATTCCGTCGGTAGGCGAAAGCCCGGTTTGCCTACCTGCAGGGGCCAATTCCGAGGAGCCCAGTTCGCCGATGGGTTCGTCTCCCGGGGATACTCTTCCTCGATCAAAGATTCCGGATCTGAGTAAGACTGATCGCTCTCTGACATTCCTGATTGCTCAGCAAGCCAACGACAAAATGAAACAGAATCGTACCAGTCCACCGCGAAGCCGGCATCCGATGGTTTTGCATCAACCTGTTCCATATATTCTGCGTATCCGGGTTTAAATGCGATTAGCTCCTCCATCGTTATCTCACGATCCAAAAGCGCAAATGGACGTGTCAATGTGACACTGTGACGAACTTCATTCGTCGTCTCTTTACCTCGATCTGGTTCATCACTGACGGAACCAATCTCCGACTCTCCCGCTGGAAACACCACAAACGTGTAGTAAAAGGTCTTTGGTGGCAACGGTTCCGGTTTAGCGTCTTCCTCTTCTTCTTTTTCGGTTTCATCGCCCTCAGCAGGTGGGGCGGCTTTGGATTTCTTGTCCCCCTCTTCTTCGCTTGGTTCTTCCTTTGGCTTTCGTGGTGAGGTCGGCGTTACAGTGATCGCTAATGTGAACCACTCGCGATCGGTCGAATATGGAACAGCAGTCTGGTCGACCTGTTGCACCACTTCGGCTTGGCCCCATTGGCGTAGCAACCAGCCCGCAGCGCCATGCACGCCTGAACTTGGATCATTGCGGTAAGCCTCCGTTAACTGCTTCAGAAGCGTCTCTCGCCGCGATTCGGGTATATCGCTGAGCGCGTATTCACCGAGTGCCAAAAAGAGTGCATACCGCGTGTTGCGGGGATGACGATCCACTGGCGATTCGCTCACAATGCGCAGACAGTCCAGCAGTGCTTCCACACGCACGCCACGGTCGCGGCAACGGAAAATGAACTGTGTGAGAGCTTCAGGGTCATTGGTCATGTCAAAAACGGGTAACACTTCTTTCCGCTCACCTAATCGCAACAGTGTCACCGCCGAGCTGGCTCTGCGCTGACCATATGCAATGCGCTCCACAGAACCCATTTCCGTTGGAGGCAACGTCGCGGCGATCTTTCTGAGATCCTCCACTGTCGAAGGTGCAGGAGCGGCTGCGACCAGTCGATAGAGGACCGCATACTGATCTGGAGTCGCGATGGTTAGCAAGTGAGACAATTTCGGGATGTCACTTGCGGCATAATCAGCGAAGGCATTAGCGGCACTCAAAAGCTGAGCGTCGGTATTCTTCGCGTCGCCAAAGATCCGTTCGAGATCCGGAAGAAGCTTTTTACTAATCGGTCGCAGATTCTCACGCAACAACGGCTGGAATTCGGAATTCTCAAGGACTAATTGACTAGCCACAAACTCCAAGTCCTGTTCGGTCCACGACGCTGCCTCGGATTCGGGAACGAAATCCGCCAGCGCCGCAGCTGCAACTAAGCGACGATAGGCCTCGGCCTTTTCGTCCCGCAGAATGACTCTTAACTTTTCTGTCAGCTCCTCTGCGTACGGACGCAGTTGCTGACGAATTGGACCGATGTAAGCAACCTTGTTGGTGAGGAGTTCTTCCAGCAGCGGTTCGACGAGTGACTTATCGCGAAAGACCATTGCAAGTCGTGCATGCAACTGCGAACGCTTCTCGTCGACTGTTTTAGCATCCAAGGAAACTTGTGGCGAAAGAAAACCGGCGGCGACGACTTGGTTGGCGTCAAGTTCTTTAATGATCCCTGGTATTTGTGTCGGTTCGGCACGCAAAAGAGTTCCTACCAGGCCTTGGATGCGGGTGGCTTCTTGCTGAACAAGCATTTGCCCTCGAGCGACAATCCCAACTGCCATCAATGCCAACACTGCCGCCGTTGTCAATCCGGTTCGCAGTCCCCAAACCCAAAAGCCCCGTTTCATCATCGCCCGCTGCGGTGCCGTCCAGCGCTTCGACTCCGTCAGTGCGCGAATGCTAAGCCATTCGACCAGGGACGGCAGATATCGGTTTTCTGGTTTGCCGTTCCAGAGGGCCGAGCGTTCGGCGAGCTTTAGTTCGGCACGACCGCGGCGGGTTTCTTTCTGTTTGCGGTTGAGCCATTCCCTGAGCGATGGCACCAGATAGTCATGGGTGAGTTGATAATACTGTGATTGAAAATCGTTCTTCGATTGCGTCTCTCGGCCTTCCGGGTCGGTGGGGGTGATGAGCCGTAACTCGCCGTCCAGGATTCGCAGCAGGTCGGCAAAGTCGGACGGACGCTCTCCATAGCCGGAGGCCTCCTGCAACTCGTGTTTCGGTTTCATGCCCCCTTTGATGTCGGTGTCCAGTCCCGGAAGCAAGGCCTTCAGCACGCCACGGGCTGCAGCGGAATGGAGCTTATGATCAGGATTGGAATGAAGCGAACTGAATGTCTCCTCCAGAAAGTTGACACCGATACCATCCGTCCCACCAACCTGCTGCAGCGTCGCGGCGGTCCAGGGCTTGCTCTTTACCATGTCGGCGAACAGCGACAACCGGACAGAGACAACCTTGCCGTCTTGAGCCAAGCCATGTGCGACGTCTTTCACAAACTGCCGTTCGTCAGTTGACATTTGTCCAGCATTTTCAGGTAGTTTCCCGAACGACTGTCCAAATCGTGTCAACACTTTTGTCGCATGATCCACTTCGAACAAATCCACAGTCGCAAAATTGTGGCCTTCCAGAATGCGAGTATCCAAAGATCTCATGAACCGTGATGCCGCCATCGAAAAATCGTCGCGTACCATGACGATGGCCTGCAATCGCCCACCATCACATTGCCGCAGGGCTTTCACTAGTTCCGCCTCAGGTTCGGCGCGATGGGCGTGCAGCCATTGCTCGAACTGGTCGATGATGATGACCACTTTGCGCCCCTGGCCACGTCGAAGTGCGGCAAGAGTATCGGTGAGACTTGCAACGGGAGTCGCATGACTTTGATCCTGTTGGCTTGTATCCGAATTTTCATGAATCTGGCTACCGATGGTGCTCAGGCGCTTGTCCAAGCCCCGCAGAATTCGGGTTTCGGTGTCTTCCGGCGTGGCTTCCACGTACACTGCAATCACGCTGTCCGACAGATGCGGCAAAAGGCCAGCTTTTACGAGCGACGATTTTCCGCAACCGCTGGGGCCGTAGATCAATCCCACGCTGAAAGTTTGTTGGGGATCGGTCTGTTCGATTCTCTGTTTCCAGAACGCAATACTCTCCGGAAGACCATCGCGGTTTCGTTGTCCCGGCAACAATTCCAGAAAGAAGTCCGCGTCGTTCGTGTCAAACGAACGCAGCCCTTTGGGAACCACCTGAACTGCTGTTCTAGCCTGACTCCCGGCTGCCGCTGGTTTCAGCCACTGTTCCAGATCATCGGCAAACTCCGCCGCGGTGGCGTACCTATCGGACGTTCGCTTCGACAAAGCCTTCAAACAAATGCGTTCCAGTTCCCCCGGGATTGTGTCCAGCAGTTCCCGGGGTGGTCGGGGTTCCAGAGTCAGAACCAAATGCAGAGTTTCCTGAAGCGAACTGCCGCGAAATGGTTTCTTGCCCGTCAGCAGCTCATACAAAATAACGCCCAGTGAAAAGATGTCGCTGCGACCGTCCAGACGATGGCCTTCTCCTCGAATCTGCTCGGGAGACATGTAGGCGGGTGTTCCCGCGATGGTGTTTTGTTTCAGATAATCCTCTTCACGAATCGCCAGTCCGAAGTCCGCCACAAACGGGGCGTTGGATTTGCCTTCCAGTAGAATATTGGCGGGCTTAATGTCGCGATGAATCAGTCGCCGGTCATGCGCATGCTGCAGAGCCAGTGCAACCGGGACCAGAAGCTGTGTCGACTCCCGTTCTGGGGGGCGACCGGCATTGATCCGGTCCTCCAGAGTTGACCCTTCAATGAACTTCGAAACCACGTAGATGGAACCGTCCTGAGTCCGTCCCATGTCATAGACGGGCACGATGTGCGGATGATCCAGACTAGCCACCGTGCGGGCTTCGGCAAGATAGGCATTTGCATCCTCCAGTTTCTGAAACCTGGCTTTGGTCGGCACTTTGATTGCTACCTGCCGATGCAAGTCTTCGTCAAAGCTCAGATAGACGCGACCAAACGCCCCTTCGCCCAGGACTCGATCCAGGCGGTAACGCCCCTTCTGCTGCACCCCAATGGCGTTGACCGTGATATAGGTGACAGTGGATGACGGTGTCGCATTCGGAAAATCTTGCAGTCGTATTGTTTCGTCAAGTTGGTTCCAGCCTGGCTCCAATGCATCACAGGTCCGATCGATTTCTACAGGATCGATTGCCGAACCATAAGTACTCTTGTCGCCCTCTCCAGCGGTTGCTTGATCTCTGGAGCTCGACGTTCGCAGTCGGTCTCGCAATGTGTCGCTGAGATCCGGAAACCGAGAACTGATCTCCTGCTCGCCGAGCGGCCTCCTGGTATCGTGTCGTGCTTCAAACTCCCCAACCGCCAGTTGCAGTTTCCAGTCCACGTTGCCTGGCAAGTCCGGCAGCCCAGCTAGGTAATCTTCAACCTTCAGGGGGATGTCCGTCGCCCAGCGGCGTTGCTGGTCAGCCAGTAGCACTTTGAGCCATTGATCCGAATCTACGGATTTCCACTGCTTCAGAAAGGAAAAGACGTCAGGCGGTGATGAGGCTGAGTTCCAGAGTTGCTCAAATTGTTGGACGAGTGGCATAGAGATGTCTCAGCTTTTTAGTGTTGTGGTTCAATTTACCATCGCGGCAAAAGTAGCTGTGCCTTTATGCAAAGACAATACGATGAACGTGAACGGTATTGTCGGGCGAATCTTCACCTTTTTCAAAGAGTTCCCCAACCGGAGCCCTGGCCCTTCGGAATCATGGCATCCGGCTCATTCGCTGCCTGAACGTCCCGCGTGATTGTACTCGACAAGGAATAGTACCGAACTAGTTCCCGAATTTAGGATTTGACACGATGTTGGTAATCTTCTGTTTTAGGCTTCCACCGGACCACTGTGGATGGTTATTCAGTAGAAATCGAGAGTCAAATGCGATGCTTTTTTGATTCGAATGATTGACCGAAAGACACTCGCCGCGTTGCTGTTACCTACTTTGTTCCTTACTGGAGTTTCCCGCCCCGTGGCTATTGCTCAGGAACCAGCCGCAACCATCGCCGCGAAACGTCCTCACTGATTTGAGTTCCATGGATCGACCGAATTGCCTGGCGGATTTGACGCCGCGAATTGCACGAGCGAACGTATCGAAGCGACGACTCCAGATGGCGTTAAAGTGCCGATGTCGTTGATGTGTCGCAAGGGGTTTGCCAAAGATGGTCGAGTACCGTTATTTCTTTACAGTTACGGCTCCTACTAAGGGAGAGCGGTGCCTGGCACTTAGGCATTCCCCTTAGGCATTCCCAATGCCGGGCTCGACTCTGATTACGCATAGCCAGTCTTTCGCCAACGAATGCACCATACGAATCAGAAAGCTTGCGATATGGTCATTCAATTCCAACGAGATCACTCCTTAGCAGACAAACGGTAACGATCAGTCAGGCTGAGCGATTCACTAGGCCTTGCCCCGCAACGCCCGAAAAACATCTTCGTGACTGCTTAGTCGGTATTGCATTGGAACGTTGTTCGCGTTTCGTGGAATAAAGACCAGTGCAGCAAGCGAGGCTAGGGATGCTGGTGAAGCCAAAGCAGCAACGTGCCGATAGTTCGTGGTGCCGAGAAAACCTAGGAAGACGAGGAAAAAGAGGAATCCCAAGGGAGCAAGAAAACGTCGATCATAGGTCTTTGTCATCATTAAACCTTCTTCCATCGCGTTGCTCTGATTTCTTGTTGGCTTGTCAGTTCAGAATCGATATGGTGTCGGTCGGTCAGGAGGACAGTAGCACAACCGCTGTTCCTTACATTGTATGGGTTCTGTTGCCACGCCGCAACACAATCGCCCCGTTAGGTCCGCAGGATGCATCATCATGCAATCCATGATTAATAACGAATTTTTGGAGCGAATTGCTGTCTCCATTCTTCATCAAACGTCCCGCATGCCAACGGAAAAGTGCTGACAAAATGGTGACGATTGTTGGAGAGTTTCTGGATGATTTCAGGGAAAACAGACGCAAAATGCTGGGACTGATTCGTGCTGTTTTGGGCCGGCCAGTATACAATAGAACGTTCAAGCCTATGTCCATGAAGGTTACTGTATGTCAAACCCATTCAAACGTAATCGTTTCAATCGCAAGCTGGGTATCGAAAGCCTGGAGTCGCGACAGCTTTTTGCGGTCCTGAGCGGCTCGGATGATCTGACGATGGCGACGCAAGCAGTGGCCTTGCACCATTACACCGAGTCGTATTTGGGGCAACCAATCCGCGACAGGGGAATTGCACTCGAAACTACCGGGGCACTCTTGGAGGCTTTGAAGCCTCACATTGAAGACTATTGGAGAGATTTCTTTGGTAAAACTCCGCAACAAGCTTTAGAAGTAAAGTCTCGTACATCGGCTGTGCTGGATGTTATCGGACGCAATTTCATCTTAGGGAACAATTTCTCTTCGACCGCGGTTACGTCGGACGGCTTCCTTTACTCGGTCAATGACCTTTACTCGGTCAATGAAGACGGAAATTTGAGTGTGATCGATGCGACAAATTCGAATGAGCCATCGAAGCAACAAACGATTCCTGGAACCGATAGTTACATGTCTGTCCTGGTCGACGGCAATCGTCTCGTAACATTGGAGTCGACCGGCAACTGGTTGCTTAATGATCAATGGCAACGCGAGTATGGGTTGCAGACAAAAATCAGTGCCTATGACATCACCGACCGAGCCAATCCTAGCTTGATAAGTACCTCAGTTGTCGACGGAGTTCGATCGGCCGCACAGTTGAAGTCCGGTAAACTGACGTTAGTCGTACGCAACTATCCAAACATTCCCGAACCTGCTTTGCTTGCTAATTCCCAAGGTTCGTACTTTGAATCGGCAATCGAATACGAAAATCGAGTTGGTACAAAGTTACTCGACGCCATTTTGCCGGCCATCACAATCCAGACGGCGACCGGCGTGACTCTTGCATCGACCAAGATCGGCTCTTCGAAAGATCTAGCCTTGACATCGGGAAGCATCGCCCGTGCCAGTACCGTCATGCGTTTGGATATCAATTCCGCACCCAAGGTTTTGGCATCGGAAACGTTGATTGGCCGAACCGATTCAAACATCGTGTTCGACCAAGATGATGTGTACCTTGTGGGCTCATCCATAGTTCGCGTTCGTACGCGGGCGGACGGTGAGTTGATAGCTGACGCAAGTAACTTACTGCCCGGTAGCGTCATCTCAAGTCGATTCATGGACGCAAGCAACGGTGTTTTACGAGTTGTAAGTTATGATTCGAACGAAACCTACGTCACAACTTTTGGAAATACCAACACGGGTTGGGGCAAACTGGGGCAGTTGACATTGCCGAACACCTATCCAGTTGCGGCTAGCTTCAGCGATGGAATGGCGCTTATTGAAGTGTGGGGGGCCAATGATAAATGGTTACAAGTGATCGATATGAAAGATCCTGCATCCCCTCGCGAGATGGGACGACAATTTTCTCAAGGTTTATCTCAGGTTTTGGGAATTGGTTCAGAAAAGTTCATCGTCTCAACGTATGACACAGCCAGTTTTCAATTGACGCTCTACGCTGTAAAACCATCGGGCGACCTCATGGAGCTTGATCGGTGGCAATCCACCGATGGCAATGCAGGAGGTCAAAATGGCGTAGTTCTAGATTTTGCTGAGGGCAAGTTGACAGCCAATTATAAGCGAGGCCCGATACGTGCTATACGCCTGTTCGACCTCGAATCAACTCTTTATGCAAAACTGTCGAACAGTGCAAGTTATTTCGAGCACTTCATGCATTCGTACCGGTCCGATGTTGGAGCGGAGAGGCAGTCGAGCTATCCGACGGTGCCCGTTGTAACCCCCGTGGATAGTTCTAATCTTCAACGCGATGTAAACGTAGACGGATTCGTTACTGCGTTGGATGTGCTCATGGTTATCAACTACATCAACAACCAATCAACCGCAATTGAAACTGCAGAACCTGAGACAGACGGACAGAATAAGTTGGACATCAATGGTGATGGGGACGTAACAGCACTTGACGTCTTGACCCTGCTCAACGCAATCAATCTCAATAACCAAACGTCACAACTTTCACCCATGTTGGAAGACATTGAGAAACGCAAGGCCAAGAGCTAAAGGATTCCTTTAGCTGCGTCTCAGCGAGGGATTCAGCGTGAGAAAATGGTCATTTGTCCACCGAGAATCCATTGGTCTTGGTCGCGCCCTGCTGAACTTACGAAGTATCGCGAGTAAACCGTAGCTCGGCCAGTTCCGTTGATCCAGAAATGGGCACCGAATTCAGGATAGACGGCTACCGTGTAGCCATTGATTCCCCAATCGGTTTCACCATCTTCGTCCACCGCTCCATCTTGATCGTTGTCGGCGTTGTCATCCTCGGCATTCGCCGAAAGCGTGGGGATGATGCCGTTGAACATTCCGACACCCACAAAGGGTGCGAAGCGAGTGGGTGACTGAAGCCTTGCACCAAGATCGACCCCTGCGTAGGGTAGGTCACCGTTGTAGAGAAGTGTTCCACCGATGCGTTGCGAGAAATAGCTGGTTGGATAGTATTCGTATCCAACTTCGGCCCCTACGACTGGTTTGTTGCTATCGCCGGAGTATTGGCCTGCGCCGCTTGCATATACCCCACCCAATCCAGCAACATGGCGGGCATCGATCGCTTGTTTTGTTTTGCCAACCAAATCACCTGGCTCGGCCCCCTCGGCATACTTCGCAGCATACTCGCGATCATCCATGGCATACCGAGACTTGAACGGCTGGCAGCCAGCAAGCAGAATCAAAAAGGTTGCGAGCGAAAATTTGGTCATAAAAGCAACTCGACTTGCAGATTGGCGACGCAGTTTCAATACGCCAATCGGTTGATTCAATGCAAGTCCATAATCGTCCTGGGCTTCGTTGGCTAGCAGCAAATCGCCGGACCGCGTTCGCTAGCGTTCTCGCGTGCTGGGGCAGCGAATCTGGAAAACCTTTCAGAAACACTACGTCTAACTGACTCTCGGTGAACCATCTAATGTGTGGAGGAAAATCGTTCTGTTATTGCAAGTGTAAAGTGGAAGGGCCAGTCAAGGGGCATCGGCTTTTCCAATGGTTCACAATAAGGTACTGGCACATTTTGATAGGGTGACGGATCTTGTTTCAACTTAAATCGAAAAGGTTGCCCGATGCGATTTTGCTTAAGGATGGTTTCTAGTTCTTCGATGCGTTTCTCCAGTTTGTTGATCTGCTCACGTAGCTTAGCAGTTGAATCTGTGTCGTCAGCCACTGCCATCGAAGTCATCAATGAAACGAAAACCAATACCGTAGCGAATCGGATCATAGCTATCTCCTGAGATTTCGGATTTTTCAGGCGTCCAGACCTGGGAGCCTACAAATTGACCCTCAGGCTATCAATATCAGTAGTTTTGCGTGCGAGTAAATGATCGGTTTCATTGGCATCCAATCCGTTAGCGCTTCATCACGCGAGAACGACTCTTAGGGAGACAGCACTTTGATGGGGGGGACTTGCTAAGTGCCTCCGTGAAAGGCTGCTTAGCTTAATCCTGCGATCGGTTCACCGAGATAGATTTGGTGAGGCCTATTGGTTGCGTCTTTCCAAATCGCTGTTTGCGGAATCCCAAGCGCGTGATAGATCGTGGCGGCAAAGTTCTCTGGCTTCACAGGCTGTTCAACCGGGTATGCCCCTTGCGCATCTGATTTCCCAACGACGGTTCCCCCGCGAATGCCGCCCCCGGCAAAGAAGACCGATTGGACCGCTCCCCAATGGTCGCGTCCGGGAAGTTTGTAATGTGCCGGCAGTAACGTGATTTGCGGCGTGCGACCAAACTCGCCCGCCATGACAATGAGCGTTTCATCCAATTCGCCCGTCGATTGCAAATCGTCGATCAATGCCGACAAGGCTTTGTCTGTCGGAGGAAGCAGTGCGTTCTTGAGATGCGGGAAAGCATTGCCATGGGTATCCCAAGTCTCATCGTTGCCAAGATTCACTTGAACTAAATTGACGCCTGCGGTCACCAGTCGTCGAGCCATCAACAAGGACCAACCGAACGAGTTACGGCCATAACGGTCCTGGGCCGAATCCTCCGCTCGTGTTACATCGAACGCACGTTGAAGAGAGCTCTCCGTCAGAAGCGAAACAGCGCTCTGTCGAAACCGATCAAACGATTGGGTTTCAGCATAATGAGCCAATTTTGACTGCTGTTTGTTAAGTGAATCAAGCAATTGAAGCCTGCCATTCATTTCTTTCATCCCCAGCCCCTCAGAAAGCGTTATCTGCGGTGCTTGAAACAGTCGATCATCTGCATGGCCACGGTCTTGGTGATCGAACCGGTATTCAGGAAACGCGCCGTAGGACGAGCTATGAAACGGCGAGGCTTCGATCATCCACGGATCATGCATCGCGCCCATCTCGCCCGCATGCTGGCCGGGTATCATCCTGCCGGACGAATGAACCAATCGTTCCGGCAACGCGACGGCTGTGGGAAGATTATTTCGAGCCTTCGTTGCGTAACCTGCCACAGAAGCGATCGAAGGTCGATCCGTACGACTCGATCCGTTTGGATTAAATCCGGTCGGCAGCTGAGACTGCCCCGTTAACATGATGTGATGTGCTGCTGAATGGTCGTTGGAGCTATGCGTAAGCGATCGACACAGCGCCCACCGGTCACTTCGCTCTGCCAGAAGCGGTAAATGTTCGCAAATCTGAATGCCGGGCGTGCGAGTCGCAATGGGTTGGAATTCTCCTCGGACATTCGCTGGAGCATTTGGCTTCATGTCGAAGCTCTCATGCTGAGCTAGTCCGCCAGATAGAAAAATAAATATGCAGGACTTGGCTTTTCCAAACCCTGGATTTGCCGTTGGTGTGGACGCGTTGGCTTGACGAAGGCCCGACAAATGGTTCCCACCAAGTCCAAGGATCCCAATCGCTCCAGCTTGGATAGCCATCCGCCGCGATAGAGAAGGATGTTTCCATCGGCAGTCTGAATTCACTCGAATCGCCTCCATAGGAATGAAAATAAGAAACGATGCTTCGCGGCGAAGGCTACTCTCATTAGATCAAAATGTCCCTGACAACGTTACCGTAAACATCGGTCAATCGTTCGTCCCGTCCTTGATGGAAGTAAGTCAATCGAGTGTGATCCAACCCCATTAAGTGCAAGATGGTTGCGTGCAAATCATGCACATGCACCTTGTTCGTTTCCGCCGCAAAGCCAAGTTCATCCGTCTCGCCATAAGTTACTCCTCCTTTGACTCCTCCGCCAGCAAGCCACATGGAGAAGCCATAGGGATTGTGATTCCGACCAGGCTTGTCCACCCCTTCCGTGAACGGCATCCGCCCAAATTCGCCTCCCCAAACGATCAAGGTGGAATCGAGCAGGCCTCGCTGTTTCAAGTCGGTCAAAAGCGCCGCGATTGGTTGGTCCGTTTCTCCCGCGTGCCTTCCATGATTCTTTTCCACGCTTTCATGTGCATCCCATGTCTCTTCCAAATGCCCGCCCCCGGAATACAACTGAATAAATCTCACTCCGCGCTCAACTAGTCGCCGAGCGATCAAGCAATTTCTTCCAAATTCAGCAGTGTTCGCGTCATTCAAACCATAGGCCGTAAGCGTGCTTGCGGTCTCGCCACTCAAATCAACGGCGTCGGGCGTCTCAGCCTGCATGCGAAACGCCAGTTCGTAACTAGCTGCTCGCGACGCTAATTCAGTGCCTCCAGGACGCGCTTCTAAATGTTCCTGATTGAACTTTGCGAGCAGATCGAGTTGCTCGCGTTGTTGTGTTCGCGAAATAGAACTTGGCGAGGTTAAGTCCAAGATCGGATTTCCCTGCGGCCGAAAAAGAGTCCCTTGGTAGGAAGCTGGTGCGAATCCGCTTGACCAATTGGGCTGCCCCCCGATTGGCCCTCCTCGCTTGTCGAGCATGACGAC
The DNA here is from genome assembly GCA_027487485.1 of Planctomycetaceae bacterium. Lineage (GTDB taxonomy): Bacteria > Planctomycetota > Planctomycetia > Pirellulales > Pirellulaceae > JBKCUI01. Next base: position 101,496 of record JAIYDN010000012.1, read on the forward strand.
ATAGCCAGGTAAGTTTTGGTTTTCTGAACCCAGACCATACGCAACCCAACTCCCCAACGATGGTCGCCCAATGATCGGCTTTCCTGTGTTCATTTGGACCGACGCGGAGCCATGAGCGTGCGTGTCTGTATAACACGAACGAATGACTGCCAAACTGTCTGCATGTTCGCGAATGCGCGGAAAGAAATCGGAAACCATGGTTCCACATTCGCCGCCCGGCTTAAATGGTCGGACCGCAGGGGACAGCAAGCCCACCGCACGTCCACCAGAGTTAATGAACTTCTTGTCCGCAGGCATCGACTTGCCAGCGTGTTTCTGTAGCTCTGGCTTGTAATCCCAAGTATCCACATGGCTTGGTCCGCCGTTCATCATCAGGAAGATGCAACTCTTGGCCTTGCATGGAAAGTGCGTAGGCTTAGGGGATAACGGATTTGTCGATTCCGCAGCGGCCGCATGCTTTGCAAAGAAGCCATCTTGTTCCAGCAACGAAGTTAACGCTAGGCCGGCGAATCCACCTCCCATTTGCCAGAGCGCTTGGCGCCGAGTCTGACCACAGGGAAAAAGTTGTTTGTTCATGATCAGTCCAGATAGATGAATTCGTTGGTGTTGATGAGGGTATGGCACAGCGCTGCGATCGCAAGCAGCTCCTGATCGGCATCGGAGTTAACTGCCCCAGAGTTCGAAGTCGATTGCCATCGCGAAACGAATTCGATGGAGGCATCTTTCTCACGATCGGTTGGCTCACGCGACAACACAATTCGCCAAGCTGCTGAAACTCGCTGTACTCGATCCGAACCAGCGGCTATTGCTCGGGCCGCCATGGCGTAACTCTCGCCATGCACCCATTCGTTGTTGAGCAGCGTTAAAGCTTGCGGTGCAACCGTTGATACATCCCGTCTGCCGGTAGGTGCAGTGGTGTCGCAACTGTCAAACACCGCCATCATGGGCACGGCCAACGATCGTTTGGAAAACATGTAGACGCTCCTCCGCCTACTCTGTTCGGCGGGTGACGCTTTGTATGCGTCCCCTTTCTTGGACAACCCTTCTAACGCTTCATCGTTGATGGGTGCCATAAAGCTGGGGCCACCCATGCTTCGATCGAGACGTCCGCTACATAGCAGCAATGAGTCCCGAAGCTGTTCGGCGTCCAGTCTCCGTCGTTCCGCTCGCCACCAGAATCGATTTGATGCGTCGATCTCCGAATACTTGCTCGCTGAGGGATGGATCGAGCTCTGCCGATAGGTTTGGGACATGACGATCATCTTATGGATTCGCTTGAGCCGCCACTCGCCCGCCATGAGCTGCGAGGCCAACAAGTCCAGCAACTCCGGATGCGTTGGAGGGCTTCCGAGAAATCCAAAATTGTCAGGAGTGCGAACGAGCCCTTCACCGAAATGATGCTGCCAAAGTCGGTTGACGATGACGCGTGCTGCTAGAGGATTCTGCTTATCGACGATCCATCGAGCCAACTGAAGCCTGCGTGTTGACGTTTTTGAATCTGCAGAGGGATTATCAAATGCACGAGCGATTGCCGGTGCTCCTGTTAGCGTCCCAGGTGCAACTACTTGCAATGGCCGGTGAACATCTCCCTTAGCAAGTAATCTCAAATCCGGCGGGGTGTTGGTTAGGTCGGTCCATCCGAGCACATCAAAGCCGAGCTCCTCTTTCGAAGGACCACCGTTCCAATCGCGATTGCGTTGTGCTACGGGTCCTCCCCAAAAACTCGATGCGACGCGGTAATAGTCCGTTTGTGGGATTGCATCGAACTTGTGATCATGGCATCGTGCGCATTTTACAGTCATCGCCAAGAACGCAGTCGTCGTGCTATGCACCAAGTCCTCCAGTCGATCGTATTGATACTCATTTGGGTCATTGGGTTCATCATCCCATGTACCCAACCTCAAGAATCCGGTTGCAATCACACTCGACTCCGATCGGTTTGGGATTTCGTCACCAGCAAGTTGCTCAGTGACAAACTGATCATAGGGCATGTCCGAGTTGATCGCATCGATGACCCAATCGCGATAACGCCATGCATACGGCTTCACTTCGTCCCGTTCGTAGCCGTTGGTTTCGGCGAACCTCGCCAGGTCCAACCAATGCCTTGCCCATCGCTCACCGAAATGCTTTGATGCCAGAAACTGGTCCACGACTTTTTCGTAGGCATTCGGTGAAGAATCTTGTTCGAAAGCGGCAATTTCTTCCGCAGTTGGCGGTAGCCCCAACAAATCAAAGCTCAACCGGCGAAGCAAAGTGCGGCGATCCGCAGCAGGGGCTGCTGTCAATTGATGTGCATGGAGCGAATCCCTGACTAGCAAGTCGATTGCGTTCGACGTGGTATTTGGGCTGGTCGTATCGGCAGCAGCAATTGGCTGCCAAGCCCACCAGTCGCGACCAGCTCGTTTGGCCGTAGTTCGTTCGTATGGATCGAGCACTCGGCCTTCGGGCCACGGTGCACCCGATTGAATCCACTCTTTCAATACCAACTGCTCCTCGTTGGTCAGCGTTTGCGATTTGCCGTTCTTTTCCGGAGGCATTTCGGCAGCCAGAACACGTTGGAGCAATAAACTTTCGTCCGACTCGGAGCTGATCGGCGATCCGCTTTCGCCCCCCCGAATCATGCTCGGGTAACTGGAGAGGTCCAAGCCGCCAGAAGGATCTACAAAGTTATGGCACTCCAGGCACCGCAAGACGATAAGGGGCGCAACGTCGCGTTCGAAGTTGCCCTGAATTGCATACGACTTTTGGGACAGCACAAAAGCGCTTAGGAAAAAGAACCATTTGATCTGCGGTCCTTGGACGGGAAGCGGAGGGATCATAAGCCGGAAGGATTTCAACACGGAGGATTCGATTGACGGCGACAGGTGTCAAAGGCGGGACCGTCTAATTTAAACTAAATTCGTTCGGTCCGCTGCCGAATCTGGCCGGCAAAGAAAATTCACCCATGATGGACCGCTCCGCTCGGTTGTGGCGACCGCCAAGCGGATGCCTTGCGATCGTGATCGGAGTTCTCATCCTAATCAACTGACCTTACTGCTCAGATCGATAGCGGCAAGATGTTCTAAACCACGTCTGGCATCAAGCCTTCTATCGCATTTCAAAAACACAGAGACACTGAGTTCACAGGGGGACGGAGTGTCTGTGTGTGTCTTATCTCTGTATGCTCGGTGTCTCTGTGTTTGCAAAAGAACCAAGAACGGTAGGTGGCACTCAACGTTCCAATGCGTGGTTCGGACGACACGATCTATGTCAATTGCTGCTACTCTACTCGATCTCGAGGGCTACGGATAAGACATCGTCGCAGCAATCGGCTCGTGTTCCAGGCCCGAATGGGCCGATACATCCTCTGCCGGTGGCCCGCGGCCACCGGTCCCGTCCCCCTTTATCTTCGAAAGCCCCTAATGGGGCGACACAGATCGCGCCGCCTTGCCGACATCGTCGCGATGTATCGGCCCCTCAGGCCTTGAGAAATTGAGTTGCGGTCGCGAACCGGCGGTCGCAACCGCCGGCAAAGGTTGTGTCGGCCCGCCGGGCCTTCAGACTCAGGGGAGATCCGAACGCCGTCGATGTACCGATCAGCTCTGCTCAAATTCTAGGTTCCTTCCGTTGGTGGTACTCGCGTCCTTCGGACGGTGGCACTCAACGCTTCCCAGCGATTTCAATTCCGGTTTCGTGTTTCAAGTGATTGATCCTCATATTCGTTGCAATTAGAAGTTCGCAGATTTTGTTGAAGCAGCGAAAGATAGTAGGACGATGCAATCTAGTTGTCAGAGTGATCGAGCACTTGGATGCTACTAGATCGGCCAAACTTTTCATTGCGCAGGGATGTGGCGCTGGAAAGCCCTATTTCTTCCAACCAGAATCCATCCCCATCCATGGCACGCAAAAAGAAACGCGATGATCTTGAGCCCGTTCCAATCGAGTCCCCCCAGGTAGATCAGGGGCGTCAGCCTCGGGTGCTTGGTTGGTTAGTACTGATCGTAGGCACTGCCAGCACTTGGTATTGGTATCGCCCCTTGCCACCCACGGTTACGGAAACTGTTAACGCCGCAAAGCCCAATGATTGGTCCAATGGGGCAACAGCACCTGCGAGCATATGGACGGACAATGGTCTGATTGTTCCGTCATTAACCGACGCCAATGCGCCTTCCTCGTTCGCTCCATCACTTCCGGATCGTGCACCTCTGGACCGTGCCCCTATGGATAGGGAGGTCCCGCAATTGGTGGGGAGTGCAGGAATTGCGCTCGTTCCGATGCATGAGTCCAAAGTGGATATCCGAGATGTTTTGAAGACAGAACGGTTGCCCATGGTTCCGGTGGAACCCGCCAGACCAGAGGCCAAGAATCCGACAGCGGGCCCATCGACTTGGATACCAGAGTCCACGCAAACGCCGACGGCTCTTTTGCCCAAAACCCAGGAAATGGCCAGCTCGTGGCCGGACGTGGGATATGTGCCGGAGTCCGTGAAGCAGCGTGCGGCACTTCGGGCCGCTACCAAGATAACCACCAGTATTCCCCCTCTTCTTGAAACCGGCATGCGATCTATCAAAACGCTGGAAAGCAAAGAAGAGCAGATGGATGAAAAAACGGGGCCTGGCATCAAGGAACCATCGCAATGGAATGCCGACTCATCTACTAATGCACCGACAGCCGCAAGGTCTCCCGCATTCATCCGGCAGCCCAAGAAACCGGGCAGCTAAAAACCGCTGGAACAGTTAGCGATGCTTTCACTTTTCATTTTCCGCTTCGGGTTGTTGAAACAGCAACGACCCGATTCGGACCATGGTCGAACCTTCTTCGATCGCGATTTCAAAGTCGTCGCTCATTCCCATCGAGAGCTCAGTTAATGGCAAACCGAATCGGCTGCTCCAGGTGTCGCGTAGCTCTCGCAGCAAACTAAACTCGCGTCGCGTCGTATCGGAGCTTCCCGTTAGGCTGCCCATCCCCATAAGGCCGGCTATTTCCATGTTGGCGGGCCGGTGCTCGCGATCCATCCAATGCGTTAACAAGAGTTCCGCATCCGCGATCGGTATTCCTGTTTTGGTTGCGTCTCCGGAAATATTCACTTCGAGCAGTAGTTGAAGAGGCGAAGTTCGAGGATCCAGGTCCGATTCAATTTGCTGCAGGAGCCGTTCGGAATCCAACGAATGCATGGTGCTGAGAATTGGGACTGTGCGTTTGGCTTTATTCCGTTGAAGATGACCGATCAAGTGCCAATCGATCCTTGAGTCGGCTAAAGCTGCGGATTTGGCCCATAGGGCTTGAGGCCTACTTTCGGCAAGCTGATGGCATCCTGCGTTCACTAAGTACTGGGTCAATTTCACATCGACGTACTTGGTGACCCCGATCACTTGGACGGCATCTAGTGTCCTGCGTGTTCTTTTCAAGGCACTAGAAACCTTTTCCATCAAGGCAAGATAGTTCGATTTTACTTGTTTTTCCGTAATTGACGGCGGAAGTGGCTGATTCATTTCGAGATCAAAATCTTTTGCAATCGTATTGCATGTGCTTCACTTTTCGGTACGATAGTGCGTCTTGTTCGAATGAGCGAGACAAAAGGAATTGCAGCAACTAACCGTACCAAGAGGCTCAGCGTGAATCGGTGGAAGGATAAACTTGGAATTGCAGCATCAGTGACCTGTGCAGTTCACTGTGCCGCAACCCCTATCTTACTCGCATGCTTGCCAGCTCTGAAGTTTACTGAGTGGATGGCAAGTCCACAATTTCATCAGGTTGCTGCCATTATCTGTGTTGGTCTAGTGGCGATGTCGATTTGGCCAACCTTTCGCAAGTTTAGAGACTACCGCGTTCTTGGCTTGTCGTCCGCTGGTTTAGTGCTGATTGTGGCTGCAGCGTTCGTTCTGCCAGACCATTGCTGTTCGCACACCGAAGTTGCTGGCGATCTGCCTCTTGCGACAGCCGGCCTGGGTGGCAAAGTCCACTTGGTTTCGTCTTCCAAAGCGGTTTCGGAGTCTGAAGCGGTTTGTGCCGATGGTTGTTGTTCCGACAGCGTATTTGCAAAACGTCGCGCTTTACTTGGCGGTATTGGCAATATTGCCATCGGAAATCCTGGCCCACAAGATCCGGACTTTCATGACCATAGCTCGCATGAGCACACGGACTTTGCTTCGGCTTTGTTTGGTAGTGTTTTCGTTGCGACCGTCCAGCCTTGGCTAACACCGATCGGCGGAGTCTTACTGGTCATGGCTCATGCATTCAATTTGAGCCGACGAAGAACTTCCTGCGGTTCGGCGGCTTGTGGCTGTCCAGGTTCGTCCGCCACCGACGGTGCTTCATCGATCTCTGACTTGCCAATTCTTCAGAACATCAAAGCCGCGTAGGTTATCGCCGCTCGCGATTTGTTTGAGCCGCAGGCGCCAGCCGCGACATACGGTTTTTATCGTGATTTCGTAACGCGGCTAGCGCCTGCGGCTCATGGAAAACAATCTAGGATTGAATCCTAAGATCCTTCAAAGGACATCGCAGGAATAATCCGCGCTAGCACTTCGTTCCAAACCGCTTTCGCTCTGTTTCCGGTGGCGCTCAGTTCGACGACTCTTGCGAATTCGAGTTCGCATACTTCGAAGTGCAATTTCAGAGTGTTCCTAGGTAGAATCGATGGGAATCGGTCGGCCCATTCAACAATCGTGATGGAATCCGATTCGAACATTTCTTCGATTCCCAGCTCGAGCATTTCGTCTTCGTCCCCGATTCGATATGCATCGAGATGATAGACTTTGGGTTCGCAAGGGTATTCATGAACGAGCATAAAAGTCGGGCTGCTGATCGATTCGCTCGGAGCCCCCAAAGCCATCGCAAAAAAACGGGTCCACTGAGTCTTGCCAGCGCCGAGCGTGCCGGACAAGGCAATCGCGATGGGAGTCTTGATGCACTGCGAAATCACGTCAGCCAATTGTTGGCAATCCGCTAAGCCTTCCATTTGAAGCTTTGCGGTCAGCGATTCTGGGCCTTGCGAAAGGATTGCAATCGCCACTATACGTCCAGTTGTTCCTGCAGTTCAGACCAACGCATTTCGGCGGCTTCCAATTCGGTCGACACCTTCGTTAGCTCTTCGTGCAATTTGAGTGCTTCGATCGCGTCCGTGGATTGCATGAGCTGCTCGTTGAGTGTTTTTCGTTGCAAGTCGAGTCTTGCAATTGTCTTTTCCACTTGGCCAATTTCTTTTTTGATCAATCGTTCGTCATTGGCCATGATCGCTTGCTTTTGAGCCGATGGCTTGTGCGAGGGCTTGCCCTTCGCATTATTGGGTGCGTTGGCCGGTGTTTTGTTAGAGCTCTTTGCGGGGGTACCTTTGCGTTCTTGTTCGACCGAGTCGATTTCTTTGTTCACCATGTAAAGGTACGAGTCGTAATCGCCACGATAATTGACGACCGTACCATCTTTGACTTCGATGATGCACGAAGCGACCCGTTTCATGAAGTGTCGATCGTGAGACGTGAAGATGACCGTCCCTTTGTATTCTAGCAAGGCGTCCGCCAGGGCCTCAACGGTTTCCACATCCAAGTGGTTACCCGGTTCGTCCAATACCAGAATGTTGCATTTGCCCAACAGAAGCGTCGCCATGCACAATCTCGCTCGCTCACCACCGCTCAGGACCGAGATCTTCTTCTTGACCGCTTCGCCCCGAAAGAGCATTGCGCCGGCAACATCAAGGATGGTTTGCGTTTTTGTGCCAGGAATCGATTCGTATTCTAGATAGTCGAGAACAGTTTTGTTTTCGGGAAGGCTGGTATAGACGTGTTGGGCGTAAGTTCCAATCTCGCATCCAAAGCCCCATTTCACTTCCCCATGAACCGCTCGAAGGGACTGGACTAAGGTACGAAGCAGAGTGGTCTTGCCTTGGCCGTTGTCCCCTACGATCGCGGCTCTTGATCCGTGTTCAATTTCAAGATCGATCCCTTTTGCGACCGCTCGACCGTCATAGCCGATGGCTAAGTCTTTGCATCGTACCGCAGGGCCCTTTCTGGGTTCGACCATGGGAGCACGGACTGTTGCTCTGGCTTGTTCTGCTTGGATATCCTTGAGCTCCAGCCGATCAAGCATTTTGCTTTTCGACTTGGCACGCGTCGCAGTGCTTGCGCGAGCTCGGTTTTTATCAACGAATTCTTGAAGCTGTTTTCGCTTGGCTTCAGTTGCCGCATTCACGCGTTGGTCATGTTCGGCGAGCTCTTTTTGGTACACCAAGAAATCGTCAATTTTGCCTGGGTACATGGTTAACTTGCCGACGGACAGATCGAGTGTCGAGTCGCAGGTCGCTCCTAAGAATGCTCGATCGTGGGACACGATCAAGCAGGCTTCGCGAAAGTCCTTCAAAAAGTGCTCGAGCAGGATTTGGGTTCGAAGGTCCAAAAAGTTCGTTGGTTCGTCCAGCAGCAACAGGTTTGGTTCATGAAGCAACAGGGCAGCCAGCTTCACCCGAGTCTGCCATCCCCCGGAGAGTTCGCCCACGGGGCCGTCCAAGTATTTCCCTTTCAGCTCGAATTGTCCTGCGACTTCGCCGCATTTCCAATCCGGCTGTTCGCTATCGCGCATCAGAAACTCCAGCGAAGTTTCCCCGGGAAGAAACGGATCGTGCTGGCGAAGGTAACCGATTTTGAGTTTAGGGTGCCGAATGATGGAGCCCGTATCCAGCTCCTCATCGCCTAAGATGCAGCGCAACAGGGTCGATTTGCCCGCACCGTTTCTGCCGACAAAACCTACTTTGGTGTCGCTGGTGATAGTGCATTCGGCATCTTCAAGCAAAACTTGATCGCCGTAACGTTTGGAAGCATCGCGGATCTGCAAAAGAACGGACATAGCGGAAGTTAAAAGCCCTGAACACGAGAAAGTTACCTTAACGGTCGAAATCGCATGTGATATGTTATCCTGAGCTTCAAAGGTTACCAAGGAGAAGTTTGCCCAGACATGTCAGAGATATCACAATCCGTTACCGAATTGATCGACCAGCTTGGGAAATTGCCCGGCATTGGCCGGAAGACTGCTGAACGGCTGACGTACCATTTGTTGCGAGTTCACAAGTCGGAGGCTTTTGCGCTGTCGGATGCCATTCGTAGCGTCCGAGAAAACGTCCGTTACTGCGACACGTGCTACAACCTGGCCGAGGGGGAGTTGTGTGGGATTTGCATGGACAGCCGCCGCGACACTTCTTTGTTGTGCATTGTGGAGCAGCCTCGGGATTTGATCGCTCTAGAACAGTCAGGGGTCTATCGTGGGCAGTATCACGTTCTGTTGGGGCGCATTGCCCCCTTGGAAGGGATTGGCCCCGATCAACTGACCATTGAATCGCTTGTGGATCGTATTCGCATCGGTAACTTTTCCGAGGTGATTATGGCGACCAATCCGAACGTCGAGGGGGACGGAACAGCTCTTTTTATTTCCAACCAGCTCGCCGATTTTCCCGTGACATTAACCCGGCTTGCTCGAGGAGTAACCAGCGGCAGCGTTCTGGAGTTCACGAACAAAGAAATCTTGGCGGACGCTTTAAGCGGACGCCAAAAGCTGTAGGTAGCTCCAAAAGGGAGTTTGTCCTTTTTTCAAAGGGTGTTTTGTTGAGGAGCAAAAAAGTACAGGCACAGCAATTTCGTACTTGAATATTACCTGGAAAGCAGGTTCCTGCCCCTTTGGTCTGTTTCGCCCTTTTTGGTTTTAAGCCTGAAGGGCTGTCACATCCTCTGCCGAGGTCGAAGGCCTCGGTTATCAATTAAAATGGAACCGAAAAGGCCTGAAGGGCCGACACACCAATCTTCATTTCGCTCGTTCAACAAGATTGTCCATAAGTTCACTGTTGTGTCAGCCCTCCGGGCTTTGTGAGTTCATTCTGGTTCTGACCGAGGGTTATCACCCTCGGCAGAGGATGTACCAGCCCTTCAGGCTTAAACTCACTTGCTGGGCAAGCAACCTGGCACACACAAAAAAGGACAGACACAGTAACTCCGTGACATGCAAAATCGCATCCGTCAACGTTGCCTGATTGAGATAATATCAACTAACTTCAGACGGGGCGCACATGAGGCACGGCGCTGAGAAATTGTGGATAGCCGACCAAACCTGTTTCGTTCGTCGGGCACAAGGCCCTTGAACGCGTGGGGGGCTTTGGGGCTTGGCTTTGGTTGCATACCAAACCTATTGCGAAGCTTAGGCACATGGCCCAGCTTCGCGTTGCTTATGCTAACGCCGCACGCACGCCATTACGACGGTCGGGCTCGTCCCGACACGTCGCAAAAGGTTTGGTGCGCTAGGCATCGCTAAGCTGCGCGTTTCCATTGCTGCGAGAAGTCGCCCGTGTGTGCAAACTCGTGCACCTTGCAAGATTCGATCAGCTCATTCGAAGGGGTATAGAGCTTGATTTGCCCTTCTTCTTGAAACCAAACCAAACTATAGCCCATCAGCGAAAATCGACGTCCGCAGTAGGAACCGTTGCGGATCAAGGTTGTCTCTTGAATCAAGCTATCTGGATCCATCTGAATCTGGGAAGAAACCAGATTTCGCAAGGAAGAGCGAATGGAGTCAGAAAGATTCATCTGCATGGCTAGCAATGCATTCTTGGTTCGGGTGCGGTGTGAGGTCGGCTTTCGGTCTATCGGCAAGTTGGATTGCTGTCTCCGATCTAATTCGATACATGCGTTACATATTCTCGTTTCTCCCCACATTGAGATCCGTAGGCTGTGTATGCCTTTAGATAGCATTTTGAAATCAGGGATGAATATCCTAAACGTCTAATATTTTGCTTCTGTCATTCCGATGTCAAAGGAGAGGTTGTTGGACTTTTCCGCCTTTGGCGAAGAATCCTGCAATGCATTACTTATCCACGCGAATCCGGGAGTTCCTTTCGAGTGCAAGCATATCCTTCCCCCGTGGACAGCTACAGCGGCAAAGTCGAGTTCGAGCGAGGTGTTCGTTTTCAGCATCGATGGATGCCCGAGTCGGAATCTCCTTGGGCTGTCCTGACGGTGGTTCATGGTTTTGGTGACCATGGCGGACGTTTTGCAGGCATGGGGACTTCCTTGGCTGGGTTAGGAGTAGCCGTTCACGTGACCGACTTGGTGGGTCATGGTCGCAGTCCTGGCAAGCAGGGATGTATCGAATCCTACGACCAGCTTCTTGACGAAGTGGAACAAGCAATCGTGCATTCCAGAGATATGCTGCCCCGAGTGCCTCAGTTTGTTTTTGGGCAGAGCATGGGAGGCAACTTAGTCTTAAACTTAGCCTTGCGGCGTCCTGATGTGACGGCGCAATTGCAAGGCATCATCGCAGGTTCGCCGATGTTGCGGGCGGGGCAGATGCCGAAACAGCGAGTCATGGATGCCGGGCGCTGGCTTGCAAAAAAGCTACCCAATTGGCGTATCAAGGCTGCCGTTGAGGTGTCCAAGTTGAGCGGCGATCGAAGGGCGCAGGATGCCTATCGAATGGATCGATTTGTACATCGGAACATGTCGCTTCGTCTTGCTGCAAACTTAATTGATTCCGGCGAGTGGGCGTTGGAAAATTCGCATTGCCTGCAGAAAGCCACCTTGGTTACGCATGGTATGGACGACACCTTGACCAGTCCGGAAGCATCGCAATCCTTTGCACAGAATTCCAACGGACACGCTCTTTTCAAAGGGTGGGTTGGTTGTCGGCATGATCTGCACGACGATATCCAGCGCGAACGATTCTTTGCCTACTTGACGCATTGGATGAAACAGAAGTGCATCTATTCGTTCAAGCTCAATCGCCCAGTTGTTTCCGCCGCGGCTTAGATTGATTTTTGCGTTTTCTGCGCGTAGATCGAATGGATGAGTTGCTCGTACAGTCGAACCATATTGTTCAAGGATCCCTTTTCTTGGACATGCTCACGGCCATTCAGTCCCATTTTCTCGGCGGTGATTGGGTTTCTAAGCAAGTGGATGATGCGATTGGAAACTTCATTTCCGTTCCCGGGTTCCACGGTGAATCCATTCCATTGATCGTAAACGGTTTCGGCTACGGAGCCGACTCGAGTGCTTACTACGGGTACGCCGCAAGAAAGGGCCTCGAGAATAGAAACGGGGCTTGCCTCCGTGTGGCTTGTCAAAACAAACACGTTGAGCGCGGCGAGAAGACGCTGAGTATCGAATCGATTTCCTAACAGCCGAACATGTTGGGTAAGGTTAAGCGACTCGATGGTCGACAGAATGTTTTGGCGTTCAGGCCCCTCGCCAATGATAATGAAGTGCGCGTTGGGAATGGCATCCACGACTTGGCGTGCGGCTTGTACGAATAACGTATGATTTTTTTCATGACGAAGCGATGCCACAATTCCAACCAAAGGCGCTCGTAGACTCAATCCGAGCTCCTCTCGAACCTCTCGTTTTGACTGTGCATTTGGACAGAACCGATCGGTATCCACGCCGTTGGGAATGACAACTACTTTGTTCGCGGGGAAGCGTTCATAGTCCGTCAAGAATTTGCCATGGGATTTTGCGACTCCGATATATGCATCGGTGATTGGGGTCAATGACCGATTCAATTTGCCGATGACGTCAGGCCAACCAGTCGAATGCACGGCACTGCAGATCACGGGCACGGAAGCAAGTCGAGCACAAAGTCGTCCCCAAAACATTTTATCGCCAGCGCCTACCGTGATGACGGCATCAAATTTTTGGCGTCGAATGTAGTGTGCAAGCTTTGGCAATACTCGAAGATCGAATCGATTCGTTAGCCAATTCTCAGTAACTTCGAATTCATTTTCAATCGCCTCGCCGAGCAGACCTTTCTTCTTGAGGCACGCAACCGACGGAATGACATGGGTCTTTCGGAAATTCCGAAAAGTGTTCACCAAGAGCGTTTCCGCTCCGCCTACTGCCAGGCTACTGATCACGAAAAGCGTTTTTAATGGGCGTGAGGGAGCCGAATCGAGTTCTAACGAAGATTGGAAATCACCCGCTCTTTGATCTGCAATGGTCGTGGTCAACGAAAAACCGGTGTCTGTTGTGGCGGTATTCATGTACCTGTCGCTTCTGGCAATCTAGTTGAGGACGGCATGGCTACTTTCCCGGACGACTAAAGTTCTTTGGGGAAGCGCAGGAGCTTGAAGATCATCGTTTTGAAATTCGATAGGACTGCGTCTATGAATTTTGCGAGGATCGAAGGTAAGCCAGTTCATGACGGCGGCAAAACCGGGTTCTCCATGGCAACGCACGAGATGATTTGCCTTTCCGCCCGGTAAATTAAAACCGCCAGCCGCACAAACAAAGCTTTTGTGGCCAGCTTCGAAGACCGCGTCGATTGCAACCTGGGTAATGTTTGCCTTGAGCCCATACGGGAACGCGAAGTAATCGATCGACTGCCCCGTCCAATCCTGAAGCTTTTTTCGAACATCGCTGATTTCGAACTTCAGTTGCTTCTTGCCAAGCGATTTTCCAAAATCAATGTGGGTGTGCGAGTGGGCTCCGATTTCAATTCCATCCGAAGCCATTCGCTTCACTTCTGCAATGGTGTTAGGACGAAGCGGATTTCCGTTCGCGATATCGTGCGGAAAGGGATCGCCTGTTTCCACATAATGGGTACTTACAAAATAGGTGACCGGGATCTTGCGTTCGATCAAAAGCGGGATCGCAAACTCGCAGTTTTCCCCATAGCCATCGTCGAACGTCACACCCACCATGGCCTTACTTCGGCTTCCCTTGAGCTGCGAAAGTCGGATTTCATCGAGCGAGGCTGGAGTCGCATTTTGCTGGATCCAATTCATCTGGCGTTCGAAGTTTTTATTTCGAATGGACCAACCGTTCACCGTGTGGTTAGCAACGCGGTGGTAAAAGAGAATGCACGCGGGAAATGCGCAGGACTTTTCAAATGACCTAATTAGCTGAGCTCTTTGGGCTCGGGTCATCCATCGGTAAAGGGTCAGTAATAGCTCTCGACGCGATACAAACATCGATCTCTTGGGGGAAATTGCAAGGCTGTTTCTAGACTGTTTCTACTTGTCCGTTTGAAACTTGGCTCAGGTTTTGAGTCGGGCCTATCCTTGAATTCTGTTTGCTTATGAAATCCCTGAACCGAAGTTGAAAAGATATCGGTTATGTCGATTGTGCCGGCCTGCGCGACTTCACCCTTGTTGCGGACAGATCTATTGCGATGATTTGCAACTTGGCTTGCCGATGATATCAATCGAGCGTTCACTGAGCAAAACGAGAACACAAACTGTGGAAAAGTGAAAAGAGGGTTGTCGTGGAGCTGGTGGTGTTGCTGATGGGACTAGCAGCTGCGGTTTGGTTCGTGGCCGTTATCCGATACCATGATATTCTGACGGGAACAGCAATTTTCCTGGTTGCAACCAGCGTCTTTCCGCCTCTTTATGTTTCGGTCAAGCTGGGTGGTATCTCTGCAACGGTTGACCGTGTTTGGTTGATAGCCTTGTTGGCACAATTTGCGTACGACCTTTGGAATCGGCGAAGTCGATTGCGCAATCTAACAGCCAGTGATGTTTGGTTGTTTTTGTTTCTTGCTTGGCTGACTTTAAGCGCGTTGATGACCCCTATCGGTCGTGAGATTCCAGGTCAACCTCCGACGCTTGCTCACCTGATCAACGGCTACTTGATTCCAGCTTTTCTGTTCTGTCTGATCCGCCACACGAATTTGCAGAATCGTAACGTGTGGCCAGCGATCACCGTTGTGTTGTTGTTCGGGATCTATTTGAGTGTAACAGCGATTTTTGAGATCACGAAGCAATGGTCGTTCGTGTTCCCAAGTTTCATAGGTGACCCTAAGCTTGGTATTCACTTTGGCCGCGCACGCGGCCCCATGTTGCAATCGATTCAGCTTGGTATGTGTTTGAATCTTTGTTTGATCGCACTTTGGGTTTTTCCTGTTTGGCTATACTCGCATCAGCGATGGGCTTGGATGATGGCGTTTACACTCACCCCACTATTCCTTGCAGCGATCTTCACCACTTACACGCGAAGTATTTGGATGGGTGCTGCGGCGATCATTGTGATTCTTCTGGCTACGATGCTCCAAGGAAAGGTACGTACCGTAGTGCTTGGCTCGCTCCTTGTTTTCGGTATCGTAGGGGGGCTGTTGATTGGACCGAGCTTGGTCGCCTTCAAACGCGAATACTCGGAGGCGGAGACTCTGGAGAGCACTCGTATGCGAGGAGCGTTTGCCTATGTGTCGTGGAAGATGTTCCAAGACTCCCCCATCACCGGATTCGGTTTCAATCAGTTTCAAGTCAATAGCAAGCTGTATTTAGACGATCGGACCACCAATATTCGTCTTGAGTCCATACGAGGCTACGTTCACCATAATTCGTATTTGAGTTTGCTGGTCGACTTGGGTTTGATTGGTGCCACGTTGTACATGATTGCAGCGGTCAGTTTGATTCGAAACAGCTGGATCGTTTGGATGCATCCCATGTCCTCGCCCATGGCCCGGAGCAGTTCTGTGTTCACCTTTTGCGTGGTTGTTGTGCATGCCATCCAAATGGCGTTTCACGAAGTTACGTTTTCTTCGATCGAGAATACCATTTTGATGATGGCTCTTGGTATGAGTCAGGTATATCGGGATGAGCTGATTGCAATGACGGAACGAACCGACACTTCGAGACAGTCCGAATCCAATCCGTCTGAAACGGCCCTGCGTCCGGCAAGAACCGTTGAAGCATTCGGGGCGTAGCTTATTCCGACTTTTGGGGTTCCGGAAGAAGATGTCGCTTCAGAAACTCCATCCGTCTCAGGTTGCCATAGGGTGTTTCCGCTGCCCCGTGCCCGGCTCCGGCGATTGGCATATACTCGAAGTACTTGTTTGCCTTTTGAAGTGCGCTGACGACCTGCATGGTGGAAGCGGGGTCGACATTGGTATCCAATTCACCGACGATCAATAGCAATTTGCCCTTCATTCTTGAAGCGTTCTGGACGTTGGAGCTTCGAACATAGGACTCGTCCAGTGGCCAGCCAAGCCATTGTTCATTCCACCAAATCTTGTCCATGCGGTTATCGTGGCAGCCGCAATCTGCAACAGCGACATGATAAAAATCATGATGATCGATCAGAGCTCGCATAGCGTTTTGGCCACCCGCCGAACCACCATGAATGCCAACGCGACTCAAGTCCATCCATGGGCGTTCTTTTGCTGCGGCTTTGATCCAGGCGATCCGGTCTTGAAACCCAGCATCTTCCAAGTTCTTCCACGAGACATCATGAAAGGCCTTTCCGCGATCATCGGTGCCCATCCCATCGGATTGGACAACGATGAACCCTAGCTCCGCGAGTGTGTGCTGCCGAATCAATTTGTCGAATCGTTTCGGAGTAAACGAGCCATGCGGACCGGCATACACTTCCTCGACGATGGGGTATTTTTTGTTAGGATCAAAGTGGGATGGCTTGATAATGATCCCGTAAATATCTGTTTTTCCATCCCGACCTTTTGCAACAAATCGTTCTGGAACGGTCCAGCCCGAATCGATAAGTTCGTTGATCTCGCCTCGTTCGAGTTCACAAACCAAGCTTCCATCTTGGCTACGACGAAGTTCGGTGACTGTAGGTTGGTCGACTCGGGACCAACGATCGATGAAGAAAGTTCGATCAGGTGAAAACTCGACTTTGTGATCCCCATCCCCTTCGGTCAAGCAAACAAAATCACTGCCGTCGAGATTGACTCGGCAAAGTTGTCGATAGTAAGGGTCAATACCTGGGCGATTTCCGCCGGCAAGAAACCACACTTGGCGCGATGCATGGTCGACGTGAAGCACTTGTCGAACGACCCATTCCCCTTTCGTAATTTGATTTTTTATCTTCCCGGACGGCACGTCCACCAACCAAAGATGCGCCCAGCCATCTCGCTCGCTCATCCATAGAAGTTCGCCAGTCGCTTCGATCCAATCCCGCCAAGTTTTTTCGTTGTATTCGATGGCCGTGTTGCTTTGCTCTTCAACGACTGTTCGAACGATTTTGGTTTTGGAATGGAGGGCCAGAATTCGGTATAGTTGGTGCCCTCGCTGATTGAAATCGAAGTAGAACTCCTCGCTGTTTGGAGACCAGTGTCCGTGAAACGTCCCATCTTCCGTATAGTGATTGACGAACAAAGGATCTTCCACGATGGTTGCGGTCTTGCCAGCAACATCGATCAGAACAGGCTGTACCTGGGGTAGTTCATCGCCAGGCTTAAAGTAATCGTATCGAAGTAGCTTGGGCTGAAGTTGATCTTGAGGCGCGGAATCGACCGCAACAACTTCACGTCGTTTAGCGTCTTTGACGTAAGAAACGATGCAGTAATTGGAATCGGGTGACCATACTACGGGGCCTCGGAAAAAGGCCTCGCTGTTGCCTGTTTCTGTAAGTGAAGTGGTCTCCAAGTTGGATTGAGTCGCATCGGGGGAAAGTAGCTGGACATTGTTCTTGCGAAAGCGGATTCCCCATTTGCCGTTGGGCGAGGGGTTATCGAGCTTCAAAACGGGTTTCTCATTGTCGGACTGTCCAGGAGGCGAAGCAAGACCTTGGGCTTGGTTGGGTCGACCATCGACAATGACATCCAAGGCGTTAGAGTCGGCTTCGAATCTTCCAAGCATTTCCCCCTTCGAGTCGCTTAGAAGCCAAACGTGCCCTTGGTAGGTAGAGAACTCGCGCTGCTGCCCTGGTTCCAAGGAACCGTACTGTCTTTTGGTTCCGTCCGGGTCTAACCAAAAAACGTCGACCGCTTCATTCCACTGATTGCTAATTGAGAACTGAGCTGCCTCGCCGGTCGTGCGCGAGCGTCTGCGAGCTAGGGGTGTCGCGATCGAGGTTTGTAGACGATCCGAGGTCTCGATGCCTAGCCCCTTGGCTGTCTCGCTTCGTACGACAGTACCTTTTTCCGGATCGACCAAGACGAACTCTTTCGATTGATCTCCGGTTTTTATCTGGTACCAAAATCGAGAACCTTCAGGAAGCCATTTGGGTCGAAAGGAATCTCGATAAACCTTCCCATTGGTGCGAAGTGAATAGCTTTGCGACAGTTCCTCTAAGGGATCATCGCCGCGTGCGGATGGCGCAACCATCATCAACAAGAGCGTACCAGCAACGATTGCCGAAAGTGAAAACCTTGCGAAAAAAACGGCCTGCTTCATCTTGCAACCAAACACTCAACGGGGTATCGATCAAAAAATTGGACGCTCATCGTGACACATTATAAACGGCTAGTCCGCCATGTCAGTCTGATTAATTCGAACGTTCAGGGATTGTCGTAGCGAATTCGCCCCTTAGAATCCTGGTCTAAGTAGAACAATCTCGAAAGATGGGCAATGAATTATGAGCAACGACGTCAAAAAAGTACTAATCAACGGACAGTGGACCAGCGGCCATTTTAGTTCGACGTTTCAATCTACCAACCCGAACCTGGGTGTCGCAAACTCGGCGAAGTTCCCGATTAGTGAATGGGTTGATTGCGAATCCATTCTGTCGGCGGCCGAAGCTGCCTTTTTGGAATGTCGCTCCCTTCCCTCGGAGAGATTCGCTGACTTTTTGGAGCATTACGCAAATGCGATTGAAGCGGACAAGGACACGCTGGTCGAGCTGGCCCATTCAGAATCTGGGCTACCAAAGTCGCCTCGGCTTGCGGATGTTGAATTGCCGCGAACTTTAAGTCAACTGCGTCAAGCAGCCGCTTCGGCACGCGATCAATCCTGGCGAATGGCAACCGTTGATTCCAAAGCCAAGCTACGTTCGTGCTACCAAGCCATTGGGCCCGTTTGTGTTTTCGGGCCAAACAATTTCCCCTTCGCTTTCAACAGCATTGCGGGAGGGGACTTTGCTTCGGCGATCGCTGCGGGAAATCCCGTAATCGCCAAGGCAAACTCCTCGCATCCTGAAACTTCCGAACGATTCGGCCTTTTGGCATCGCAGTCGATTGCGGCAACCTCCATGCCTACCGGACTGGCTCAACTGATTTATCGAACGTCGCACGAAGATGGCGAACGATTGATCGCCGACCCGAGACTTGCGGCGGCTGGGTATACGGGCGCACGATCGGCTGGCTTGAAGCTCAAGGCGGTGGCCGATCGGGTTGGCAAGCCATTTTATGCTGAACTGTCCAGCGTGAACCCGGTCGTATTTATGCCCGGGGCTCTGCAAGAACGTCTTGAAGCGTTGGTCGACGAATATGTGACCAGCGGACTAATGGCAGCAGGGCAGTTTTGTACCAACCCAGGAATGTTGTTGTTGGTGGACAACGCCGAATCCAAAAAGTTTTTGGAAATGGTTGTAGCCAAGTATGCTGCGAGCACACCGGGCACACTGCTATCCCCTAGCGTCGAGCGAACGTTGTTGGCCAGCATTCAAGTGCTAACAGATGCCGGTGCAAAATTGCTGGTGGGTGGCAGCAAGTTCGAAGGAGTAAGATGTGCTGTCTCCAACACCGTTATGCAAATATCGGGCGACCAATTTGCAAAGGACCCTCATGTTTTTCAGACGGAAGCGTTTGGAAATGCGGTCCTAGTGATTCTGTGCAAAGATTTGGAACAGATTCGCAGTATCATTCGCTCTCTCGAAGGCAACTTAACCGGATCAATCTACAGCTCTACGAAGGGCGATGACGATGCTTCCTACTTGGCAATTGCCGATGCGCTGGCTCAACGTGTTGGACGTCTGCTCAATGACAAAATGCCTACAGGGGTTGCGGTCAGTTCTGCGATGAACCATGGTGGGCCTTATCCAGCGACCAGTCACCCAGGGTTCACGGCCGTTGGATTTCCTGCAAGCATGCTCAGGTTTGCAAAACTAACCTGTTTTGACAACGTCCGCGAGGAACGGTTACCTAGTGTGCTTCAGCACAATCCGCCATCGGATAAGACATGGCGCATGATCGACGGAACATGGATAAAGGGCTAGTCATTAGGTGGTACAGGCTCCCTTTAAGGGAGCGTTTGGGTTACATTATGGCCTTTTCGAAATCGAACTCTTTCGACGAGGCTTTTTGTCCATGGCTTTCCGACGCTGGCACACCCTTTTTAGAAACGTAGCGATCGTAGCTTCGTTCCAAGCGATGCTTTCTTCGTCCTTGGTATTCGCAGGTGGACTGGGAGCGACTTCCCCAAAGTCCTTCCGAGTACCGCAAGGATTCGAAGTGGACTTGGTTTATGAGGTCCCGATGCAAGACCAGGGATCGTGGGTTTGCATGTGCGTCGATCTGAAGGGACGCTTGATCGTGTCCGATCAGTATGGAAAGTTGTATCGCGTCCAGCCTGCACCGGCCGGCAAGGACGCTTCCGAAACGAAGGTAGAGCTCCTGAATGTCGAAGTTGGCATGGCTCAAGGACTTCTGCATACCAAAGACGGATTGTACGTCGATATCAACGGAAAAGGACCGACAGGGGCAGGTCTCTATCGGCTGCAAGATCTCGATGGGGATGATCAATTCGAGAAGATGGACCACATCATCAAGATAGATGGTGAAGGGGAGCATGGACCTCATGCGGTGATACCAGGCCCAGATGGGCGTCTGTATCTATGTGCTGGCAACGCGTCGGATCTTCCAAAAAAGATCGATGCTTCTAGAGTTCCTCGTATTTGGTCGGAAGATCATATGCTGGGTCGAATGCCAGATGCTCGAGGGTTCATGGCGACGCGACTTGCGCCGGGTGGATACATTCTAAGCTTCAATCCCGACGGGAGCGATGTTGAGATCGTTTCTACAGGCTTTCGAAATGAATACGATATCGCATTTAATCCTCACGGAGATTTGTTTACCTACGACGCCGATATGGAATGGGACGTCGGAACGCCTTGGTATCGCCCAACTCGGGTAAATCATGTTGTTAGCGGAGCGGAGTTCGGCTGGCGCAATGGTACAGGCAAGTGGCCTGAGTACTTTGCGGACAGCTTTGGTGCCGTGGCGAATATTGGCTATGGCTCCCCCACTGGAATAGCCTTTGGAACGGGTGCAAAATTCCCAGCAAAGTATCAGAACGCATTATTGATTAGCGATTGGAGCTACGGTGTGATCTATGCTGTCAATTTGCAACCCGATGGTTCGACCTATAAATCAACTTTTGAACCGTTCATCAGTGCATCACCGCTACCAGTAACCGATTTGGTGGTTCACCCGGAAGAGGGTTCGTTGTTTGTTGCCATCGGCGGACGCAAGGTTCAGTCGGCCCTTTATCGAATTCGTTACAGTGGCTCGGAGAGCACGGCGAAGGCAAGCTTTCCAGATACCCCCGAATCAGCAGCAGCTCGTGATACGCGACGCAGTTTGGAAAAAATGCATCGCGGGGAAGTCGACGTAAATCTTGCGTTGAAGCATGTTGGAAGTAGCGATCGAGGGATACGCACTGCTGCCCGCCTTGCGTTGGAGCATGCCAATGTCGACACTTGGCGATCCAAGCTTGCATCGGTTTCTAGCCCTCAAGGGGTGATTACTACAGCGGTTGCATTGGCAAGAAAAGGGGAGCCTGCGGACCAAGCGGAAATCCTGAATAGGCTAACCAAGCTCGATTGGAATCAGCTATCCGGCGCGGAAAAAATAGAGCTGTTGCGAGCCTATCAATTGGCCTTCTTGAGGCTGGGGGAAGGGGACGCCAAGAGCAGGACGCAAGTTATTTCGCATTTGGATGCTCACTTCCCAAGTCCTTCGGAAGATAGTTTGTTGGATCGCGAGCTTGTTCGAGTCTTGATCTATTTGAATGCTCCCAAAATCGTGGATCGAGCTGTGGCTCGCTTAAGCTCGACCGGATCCGCTGATGAACAGATCCACTATGCATTTTGTTTGCGAGAAGCGAAAGCGGGATGGACTGAAGCAACACGAAAAGCTTATTTTCAATGGTTCTATCAAGTTGCTACGGCTCGCGGCGGTGCATCCTTCGGAGGCTTTATCGAAAACATTCGCCAAGTTGCCATCAAGAATCTAACCGAAGAACAAAAAGCAAGCTTGGGAGACTTAGTTGGACCACCTCCAGCTCCACGCGATCCGCTTGAAAATCTGACTCCACGTCCATTCGTCAAGGAATGGAAGGTTGAAGATCTGGCTGAAAGTGTCACTGCGAAGACGGAGGGTTTTGATTTTGAGAACGGCAAGCAAATGTTTGCGGTCGCTCAGTGCTACAAGTGCCATCGGTTTGCAGGCCAAGGCGGAATTCAAGGGCCTGATTTGACCAGTGCCAGTGGGCGCTTCAACGCAAAGGATATGCTAACCGCCATTGTCGAGCCGCATAAAGAGATCAGCGATCAGTATGCTGCCACTCAGTTCTTGCTCGATGATGATCAAGTGATCACAGGTCGAGTGGCCAACATGAACGGGGACGTTCTTATGGTTGCGACCAACATGCTGGACCCAGGTAACTTTACCAACATTGTCCGAAGCACCATCACAGAAACCAAGCCAAGCCAAGTATCGATGATGCCTTCGGGTTTGTTGAATACGCTCTCCGACAAGGACATCATGGATCTATTGGCTTATTTGAGTGCGGGTGGAAATCCCAAGGATGCACGTTTCCAATCAGCGAAGTAGCTAGCTTGTCTGAGCGTACGAAAGACGCTTGAAGGATAGTGCGAACTGAAAGCCCCCTCTGTTAGCAGCGGGGGCTTTTTTTTGGACTTGGCGATCTTTTTGGCGAACGGGATTCAAGTAGTGCCGTTTGGTGATTGCAGCATGCTTGCTATGCGGCGCTGCGCCGAACTACAATCTCAGAAAAAGTGATGGCCCATTCCGGAATAGAACATGGCAAAAAAAGCAGACAAGATCGGATCGCTTAAAAAGGCTCGTGCTGCGTTGGATCTTCGGCATAAACGCAATTCGACCGATGCGTCACCTCATTATTTGACCTTTAGACATCCGCACAATTTGTTCGAGATCGATTACCCTGCGCATTGGCTGATTGAGCAAGATTCTGATGGTTCCGTTGAGTTCTCGGTCACAAGCGACGGGAAAAAGGTTGGGCTGATGCTGTTCCGAACTCCATTGAGTCTAGATACGGCTTTGATCGAACAATCCGGCAAGTGGGAGGAATTGGCTACCGTCATGTTTGCCAAAGTGCAATCGACCAATGTTCGAGCTGACCCGACGATTGTTTACAGCAATTTTAAATCAGATAGGCCTGAACCGGATCAAGCGGGGCATCGTTGGTTTGTTTTAGGCGCTGACTTGATTTTGGGCATTTCGTCCAATTGTTCCATCGATCAGAAAGAAACCTATCTGCCGTTTTTTGAGCGAATGCTTTCTTCGCTGCGAGTGCGTCGTGAGGATGAATTGCTGGCGACGAGAATCATCACTCGAATCCAAAAAGCCCTGTCTGTTCAATTGCCCAATAGTAAGGTTGAAGTCAAGGGATTGAACATTATTACAGACAAACTCGAGCTATCGATCGGCAATTTGATGACGCAAGTGAAGCGAGAACCGTCGATGCTGAACGAAATTGTGGATCACTTTATCCAAGGGACGGTGGGGCTGGCCAAATCGGAGGAGGTGCTAGGTCAAGAGTCTTGGGAGGCCGCAAAAAGTCGCATTCAACCGTTGTTAAAGCCAGACAAGTACATTCAGGAGGTCAATCACAAGACGACCCGAAGTCCTTCTTCCGAAGTTGGAAGCCCATTCTTGATCAGTGCACCGTGGCTTGCCGATTTGCGTATTTGCTTTGCTCTCGATAACAAAGATACCTTTCGTTTCATCAATAGCATGGACTTGGAACGATGGGGCGTTTCGCTGGAGACGCTCTTGCAAGTCTCGGCGGAAAATCTGGCTGCGTACCCAGAACCGGAATTGCATGTCGTGAAACCGAATGAGTCGATGCCTGGAATCGCGGCATTGCAACCTAGCGGTGGGGCCAGTTCCAGTTATCTTCTGCATCCGAATCTCTTTCAAATCGCGGCCAAGCATTTGGGACGAAGCGTGGTCGCGGCCATACCTTCGCGCGATGCGCTGATGCTTTTTGAGTATGGCGACAACCGGGAGACACTTCAAAACGCGGTCGCTCGCGATTTTGAAACGACCGACCATCCAATCTCCGACCGGTTATTCCGCGTTACTCCTGACGGGATCGCGCTGCTGTAGGGCGTGAGCTGGCAGAAACAGATCGGTACTTGGCGGTAAGCTACAGGTCGTAAAGTTCGGGATCCACGTTGGGTGGTTCGAAGAATCGAGAAAGTTTGTTCGCTTTGGATGCTTGAGGGGCGAACGGGTCGCCGTCGCCGTCCAAGGCATCCCCCATTTCTTCGTCGATTTTGTCCGGGTCTTCGCCGGCTTCCATGCGGCGCATCGCTTCAAGCATCGCTCCATTGGGCTCCATGCCGGTCATTTCGAACATACGTTTCATCAGGCCGGCCATTTGGCGAGGGTCTTCGGGGCCATCGCCACCTTCTTCCAGGTGAGGAGCCATCTCCATCATCAGTTGCTCCATTTTGCTTTCGTCGACGTTGCTAAACGGGTCTGGTGAGGCGCTGCTTTCCGTTAAGCCTTTGGAAATTGCGAATCGCGAAATTTTTTTGTCGAGCTTTTTGTGTCCGCATTTAGGGCATTTGGGAGCTGCGGTTTGGTTCATCGAGCGAGCAAAGAAGCTGAACACCGTATGGCATGGCTTGCAATAGAATTCGTAGATTGGCATGGTTCGGATGAGACCTTGTTGCGTGGTGAAACGAAAGCCGGAACAGAAAAACGGGGCAGGAGCGATCGTACTGAACGATACCGGAACGCAATGACGAGAGTATCGGAAATGGTCGTATCCGTCAGCCCGAATTTTGCTTCAGCTTGACCTAGTTGGAGCAAGGTCGGTATTATCTTGTCAGTTCGATTTCTCGGTCGTGACCTGAGTGTGCTGCGCCGACCTGAGCTTAATTCACCTATTTTTCGCGCAGAACCACCTTGCCTGATCGCCCGCATCTTCTTCATGCCCCTTCCCCCGACGACGAAAACGAGAGTCTAGGGTTGATAGGATCGCAGGCTGCGAACCCACCTCTGTTGCCGACCGCCGAGCTTTTGGCTGATTTGTCGGAGCAAAGTGCAAAGCTGGAAACCGCCGAGCCCGAGGCGATTTTAGAGTGGGCCGTAGCGAGGTTTGGTGACAAGTTCACAATGGCCACTGCTTTCGGGCCCGAGGGAATGACGATCCTGGAAATGCTTTCTCGGATCTCTCCCAAAACCTGGGTGTTTAATCTCGATACGGGCTATCAGTTTGAGGAAACGCTGGCATTGCGAGACCAAGTTGCGAAGCTTTACGGAATTGAAGTCGAGCTTTTGCGTCCAGAGTTGAGTGTTGCCGAGTACGAAAAACTCCATGGCGGGCCGCTGTACGTGATCAATCCGACGCAATGCTGTAACGATCGGAAGTTAACGGTTCTCAAGAAGGCGGCCCTTGGAATGCATGCTTGGGCAAGTGCGATTCGTCGCGACCAAAGTCCAGATCGGGCTGTTGCGCCGATTGTGGGATGGGACAAGAAGTTTCATCTGGTCAAAGTCAGCCCACTGGCGAACTGGACCAAAAAGCACGTTTGGGATCGAATCATCAAGCTGAAGATCCCTTACAACCCGCTTCACGATGCGGGCTACACCAGCATCGGCTGCAAGCCGTGCACGCGATCGGTTACGTTTGGGGAGGATGAACGAGCAGGTCGATGGAGCGGTACGGGAAAAACCGAGTGCGGACTTCACACTCAAGACTAACAAGCTATTGCCGAAGTAAGGGGGTTTGTGTTACGCTACGTGGCTTGCGTCTGCGGGCGTTCTACGTTCGCAAGGTTTTTGTAACGTAAATTCATTGAAAATGTGAGCAAGTTGACTTGTTCGCGACTGATTAGGAGTGTGTGTTCGTGGGTGTAAAGAAAACTGGGCGGGGGCGACGGAAGATCGGTCGTAAAAAGAGACGCATGCGAGCCAGGATTCGACATCGCAAGAAGTAGTCGACTCGAGTCAGTCGGCCAGTGGTTGGTGTTAGGTTGTTTGTCAACTTCTTGGCAGTCCACTGGTGTTTTGGCTGGGGAATGGCGTAATTCGTTACGACCACCCCAGTACGTTCAGGACCTTACTCAAAAATTTTGCTAACCCGGAGTTTTCGATTGCGCGACTTGGCGCGGCGAATTATACTCCGGGTATGTTTTTGAAGGGGTCCAGCCATTCGTCGGCGAGACTCTTCATTTGTGAGAGTGTCAAACAGTGGACGTTTTGCCGTGAAAACATGGGTTTTATATAGTCTTTGCGTGTCGATGGGCGTTTTCGCTTGTTCTGGGAATGCTTTTTCCCAAACAGAAAGTGGGCGAAAGCTGGCTGAAGGGGTTTTAACGGTTGTTTCCCCTGACCAGGATGCGGAAGACACCGCGCTTGGGCCCTATGATCTTGATTTTCTGCGAAATCATCCTGAACTAGAGTGGGCGGCACCTGATTTCCCTGAAAACAAGCCTTTCTTTGCCTCTCCGTCCGAGACGCTGGTCAGCCTTTCTAAGGACGTTACTTTTCGGCATGAAGTGTGGGGGCTCGAATTTTCGTTCAAGCCCGCGAGACTAATCGAAGTCGATCTGCCGACTCCTTCTGGCGAAACGGAGCGAAAAGTCGTTTGGTACTTGGTCTACAAGGTTCGTTACGTCGGGTCGGATCTCCATCCCAAGGTGGAAACCCCGGATGGGACTCAGGAAATTCCGAGCGATCCCGCTGAAATGAAGCGTGAAGGAGTTCGCTTTCTACCTCGGTTTACGATTGTCAGCAAAGAACGCAACTTGAGTATCGACGCACAAATTTTGCCTGCAGCTCGCGACGCAATTGCGGCCCGCGAACGAGTAGGCAAGAAGCTGCACGACCATATTGATATTTCACGTCTGTTTATTGATGAAGCCAATCTGGAAGCCGACAATTCGGTCTGGGGCGTAGCCACTTGGACAGATGTTGATCCGCGTCTGGATTTTTTCGCCATCGACGTGCGTGGCTTGACCAATGCCTACAAAATCCGGATCGATTCCGAAGGGAAGAAGAACTTCGACAGGAAGACTTTGCGGATCTATTTTTGGCGTCCTGGCGACGCACTTGACGTCGCGCAAGACAAGATCTTGCTTGGTTTGCCAGCATATGCAGGGCCCGCTCCGGCCGATGAAGAGTTGCTCAGCGAGAAACGCGAAGACCTGAGGTCGTTGCTAAAATCAAGGAAGAACGAATGGAGTCAAGTTTCTGGCGACATCAACAAGGACGGCGCCACCAGAGTGAAGGCGCAGAGCATCGCTACCGAAGTCGTGGCGTTACAAAAGGAGATATCGAGCCTTGACGCTAAGCTTCGAATGAAGGATGCCCTTGAGCAGTTCAATCTAAAAGAACGCCTTGATTATCAATGGATCTACCGCTAGAATAGTGCCCCGCAACCGGCGGAATTTCAGCACATTGATAGACTGATTTGGTATAGGTACTTTGCTCGATGGCACACAAAAAAGGTCAGGGGTCAACACGAAACGGTCGTGACTCCAACGCACAACGACGTGGCGTAAAGAAGTTCGGTGGAGAGAAAGTCTTCTCGGGCAATATCTTGATCCGTCAGGTTGGAACGAAGTGGCACCCAGGTCGCAACGTCGGAATGGGCAAGGATTACACTTTGTTTTCTTTGATCGAAGGAAATGTTTACTTCGACCGTGAAGGTCGTCGCATCAACGTCCGCCCAGCAACCGAAGTTGCCGCTGCTGCTGCTGCAGTCACTGCTTAAGTATTTAAGTAGCATTTGAAACCGCCTCAACAGATTTGAACGTAGAATAATGTTCGTCGACCGCGTCGAAATCGAAGCCATTGCTGGTCGGGGCGGTAATGGGTGTATGGCATTCCGCCGCGAAAAACACGTTCCTCGTGGCGGCCCGTGCGGCGGCGACGGTGGGAGCGGCGGAAGCATCATCATTCGCGCTCGCGCTGGCGTGAATTCTCTTGTTGCTTTTGCGCATCAAAGGCATTGGCGAGCGGAATCGGGATCACCCGGTCTTGGCGCGAATTGCCATGGAAAATCCGGTTCGGACTACGTTCTCGAAGTCCCACCAGGTACGGTACTGCTCGACAAAGAATCCGGAATCATCCTTCGGGATTTAGTCAACGACGGGGACGAAATGGTCGCAGCCCGCGGTGGTCGTGGAGGCTGGGGAAATTACCATTTCAAGTCGTCCACCAATCAAGCTCCGCGAGAAACAACTTCGGGCGGTCTTGGCGAACAGCGTCGGCTCATTTTGGAGCTGAAGACAATTGCTGACGTTGGCTTGATCGGAATGCCCAATGCAGGCAAAAGCACTTTGTTAAGCCGTTTGTCGCGAGCAAGGCCCGAGATTGCGGACTATCCATTCACGACCAAGTTCCCGAACTTAGGTTTGGTGTCCGTAGACATCGATCGAAACTTTGTTCTGGCTGACATTCCTGGTCTGATCGAGGGTGCGGCTCAAGGGCATGGACTTGGTCATGATTTCCTGAGACACATCATGCGCGCTGGGATTTTGGTTCACTTGGTTGAGCCGATGCCCATGGATCAAACGGATCCCATTTCGAACTACCATGCCATTCGAAAAGAACTAGCAGATTACAGCGACGAACTTGCGAAACGTCCTGAGATTCTCGCGATCACCAAATCGGAATTGCCCGATGCCAAGGACATTCACGAAATGATGTGTGAAAACCTAGGCAGGAAAGATGTGTTTCTAATTTCTGCAGTTACTGGGGCAGGCTTGAACCAATTGGTCGCCAAAATCGCTTCCCTTCTTTCTGAGCAGAGCGCTGCCGAGCCAGCTCCCGTCTTGCAATGATTCTGGTCGATATTGGCAATAGCGGCCTTCGTGCAACGCGACTTGCCAAAGGAGAAACGTTTTCAAACCAGCGTGTTTTTCGTCTCTCTTGGTCGGCAACGGTTGCGCCGCACGTTCGAAAGCCCTCTCCGGAACAAGAGTCTGAACCGAACCAAAAATGGTGCTCCATCCAGGATTTGGATGCCTATGCTTGGCTTGTGAAGCAGTTGTCGAAGCAGCCGACCAATGAAGAGTGGCTTATATCCTGCGTTCAGAGGACCGCGTTGGAACATCTTCGAGGAGTTTTGAAATCCGAAGGGTGCAATCATCTAGTCCGCGTTGTCAGCTACCGCGATGTACCGATGCCGATGCGAGTCGACGAACCTAGCAAAACGGGGATCGATCGGCTGGTGGCTTCTTATGCTGCGAGTCAAGCATTTCAAAAAAAGGCTTCTCAAGTCCAGTCGATGATCGTGGTGCAAGCAGGCACGGCGGTGACGGTCGATCTGGTAGATTCCCAGGGCGTTTTTTGCGGTGGTGCCATCATGCCAGGGTTGGGCCTCTCGCTTCAACTGCTAGCGGCGGGTACAGACCAATTGCCTTGGCTTGGAAATCACCTTGTGGATACTCAACCGGTTTTGCCTGGCGCCAATACGACAGAAGCAATCTCAGCAGGGGTCAACGCGGCATTGGTGGGAGGGGTCGGGCATCTAGTTCGAAGGTACCGATCAGATCACAAGCACGCAAGTTTTGGAAACCAAGCAGGTCCCTTGCAAGTGGTTATAACAGGTGGCGATGGAAAACTGCTTTTGCCGCATATCGATCAGCCATGTCAGTTCGTCGACCATTTAGTGTTGGCGGGCTTAAGTCTGATGCAAGAAGTCTGAAATTCGAGGTCTAGATGAAAGGTGGCGCACTTTTGAACAGCGCGCTATCAAATGACCTACTTGCTTTGTGGTTGTTGATGTCGACATGGTTGCGTCGTTGTCGCAAGTTCATGGCGGATCGTAACCACCTTTGGAGAACGGGTGGCATCTTCCTATGCGGAGAACCCCTTTCCAGACCCCTCGTATGGCGCCGTGCTTTTCGATCGCTTCGATCATGTATTGGGAGCACGTAGGGGAGAATCGGCAGTTGCTGCCTAGCAATGGACTGATCCCGCGCTGATAGAACCGAACGCCGCAAACCAATAGGGTTCGAACAAACTTGTCTGGAGAGAGCATTTGGGTCTTAACGAATTACGGCTGTACTAAGCGAACGATAGGGGCTGGGCGATTCGTTTCTCGAACGTTCGGGAACAAATACTGGCTTGTATTGTATCCCGCCGTCCCCCCGTTATCGACATTGGGACCGGGCGTCTGAGCGATTCCCGTCTGTTGTGCGGATGCAATGATGATACCTGGTTTCATGGGCTCGTTGTATGCTTGGTTGGTCCAGGCATGCGGCAGAGTCAAAAGTCCGGCAAGGGCTGGCTGCTGTGCTGATTTACGCAAATGCTCTACCAAGATTCGTCTCACTTCAAGAACCGCTCTTGCCGTTCGATGAATATCTTGGTGTCGGGATTGGACCAAGATCTCGCTGTCGACATCGTCCATGTGAGCGCTCTCGACATTCACGATCCCATCGCTGTCGGTGGCGTCTTTGCCGAACCAATTGGATTTTTCCATGATGCCGATGATGTTGTGATAGTTCACCCAAGGAGCCCGTCTTGCTCGCAGCATGGTGGGGAAAATGGGAGACTCCGGACTGAGTGAATCGATACTGGTGGTAGTGGTGAGAAGTTCTGTGTTGCGAAACAGACCAGGGTTTTGCCGGATCAGCGAATTCCCCATGTCAGTGATGCTGCTGGGCAACGTAATCACATTCCGCCCAATCCATCGGGTGTAGTCGTTCGCATAGTCACTGCCGCGGTGTGGCGTGCCAATGGTAACCACACGTTTGATCGAATTGTTGGGATGAAAGAACAAAGCTGCTGCAAGACGTTGACGTTCTTCATCGTCACCGCGAACTTTTTCGTAAGGTTCATCGCTGAGAATTTTCCAGAATTCTTCGCCGCTCTCGATAGTCTGCATTCGCGAGACCAATCCTCCCATGCTGTGCCCAACCAGGACCATGTTGTCGAGCAACGGATGCGATCCGTCAGGATCGAGAGTCTTACGCAGTTCGAAAAGATCGCTACGCATTTGAGTTGCACTGACCCAGAATGGCTGCCCAGTTGGATACTGGTAAAACCAAAATTGGTAATTGCGTCGGAGCTCTTGAAAGGACCTTAGGTCGTTAAACATAGGCATCCAAGTCAACGGACTTGACCACAGACCATGCACCATCACGACGGGAATTCGGTTGGGATCATAAGGCTCTAGCATGTAGATTCCCCGAAGCTTTTCCGACTTGTTTGGGTCAAACAAACCCAAATTGCTGTTGGTTTGTTCGCGAAACTTCGGATTGTCCAGGAAGTAGGCAAGCGGGGTGCTCAAGTCGGACTGCAAAGGCACGGTTCGGGCGTTGAGTTCGATGTCTGTTGAGTCTAGAGGATCATGCAGTTCCAAGACGCACGGGTGCCGATGTTGGGAGTCTCGTGACACGTGAATGGTAGGTGACGTGACGCGAAGAAGGGCCGTTACGGGGAATGAGAGTCCTTCTGGGTAGTATTTCTCTTCTTCATCCGTCTCTTGATGGGGTTGTCGTACCGCGATCATCGGCACTCCCACACCGTAGCTAAGATTGGCGGATTCCAGCCCTTTGACTTGGAAATCGCTGCAGAACTTCAAGGATTCAAAGTCCGCTTCGTGCCACGCGCCACGGGACACTACCTGGACGTCATAGTCCTTTTTGGAAGTCGAAATCCGGTAACTGTTGCCTGGCTTCAGGTTTCCTTGCTTGCTTACTAGTCGCAAGGTAGCTTCGAGGGCTGCGTTGTAAAGATCGCACGCGCCACGAAACTGGGGGTCGTAAGGGTTTCTTGAAACATCTAGCTCTGGACAGAACAAGTACAAATAAGCGTTGCTCACGGCAACCGTATACATGTCCAGCGCACTTCCCTCTTTGCTCGCTTTTTCTGCTTTACTTCCAATCGTGTACGCGAGTTCGGAAATTGCGTAGACCTTCTCGGCCCCCTTCTCGTCCATCGCAAGCTCTTGCAATTGAACAAGGCATTCCTCCGGATTCGACTTATACAAATCAAGTAGAGCATAGTGTCGCAACAGAGTTGTTGTTCTTTGCGTAACCTTGGGCCCCGTGCGCGAAAGCAGATCCAACGATTCCGTGAGGGGATTGTTGGGAGTGCTGCGCATTTGGACGTACTTTTGCGTCGCACAACCGGTGCTTATCAGGAAGAACATTCCCACGAAGAATACGCAGAAGCAAAAGCGATCCCAAGGCCGTAGCCATGGCAACCGCTTCGCAGCTTGCGTTTCGAACGTGTGGACCCAAACGAACATGGAACCTTCCGGAAAAAAGAAACTCAGCACATATTGTTCAGGGTTCATAGCAACAATGGCATGCTTCTAGCAATGGCAATGATTTCCATCCTCGCGCAAGAGTCGTCTCCCAAGGAATCAGAAAATGGGATACATTGCTGGGAAGTGGGCAAATACGATTGCCCTCGATTTCTTGCTCAATGTCCCAGGAGGTGGCGTCTATGTTGAAGCGATATGGTCTGAATGCTGTTCGTTTAGCTATCATTGTTTATTTGTTCTGTTCCGCAGCAATTCTGCAGGCTCAAACTCAAGCGACCCCCGCAAGTCAAACCAAACCGGCCAGCGGGAAACAAGACGCTTCTCAGGGGGCGCCTCAAGGCACACTCAGCCCAGCGAACATTGCATCCGCGACCCAAAGTGAAATGGAACACGCCGCGATCACTCATTTGATCGAGTCGATTGAGCCGTATTTTAAAAAGAAAGAAATCAAAGGGACCGCGACGCTTGCTGGCTCGACAACAATGCTAGCATTAGGGAAGTCATGGTCCGACCGGTTTAAAAAATTCCATCCTGAAGTTGCGTTTACACGTGGGGTGGATGGAACCGAAGCCGCTTTGAAAGCCCTCTCGGAGGACCCGAGTGTGATAGCCGGGGTTAGTCGACCGTTGACGGATGAAGACACCGCGATGCTGAAGAAGGGGAAGTGCAAAGATCCCCTCGCGATTATTGTAGCGCTGGATCCGCTTGCTTTGTATGTGCACAAGGATAATCCGATCGCTGGAATTACGCCTCAGCAATTGGAATCAATTTTCCGTGCACCCGGTGGTAACAACAAGCATGCTGCTGTATGGGGTGACGTTAGCGTTGCGGGAGAGATTGCCGCCAAGCCCGTTCGAATTCACTCTCGAAGTGAAACGAGCGGCACAACAACGTTCATCAAGCAAATGATTTTGCAGAATGGCGAAATGGCGAAAGAGGCTCAGTCGCACCGGACCAGTGAGGAGATTTGCAAGGCAATCGGAGCCGATTTACAAGGTGTCGGAATTTGTGGGTTCGGTGAAGCAACTCCTGACGTGAAAGCCGTTCCCTTGATTTTGAATGGTGCTCGCATTCCTGCTACGGAACAAGCTTTTCTCTCAGGCCAGTATCCATTTGTTCGTCCGCTTTTGTTGGTCATCGACAAATCGCAATTAGCCAGCGACGGCGGCTTGCGAGAAGCCGTACTGCGTTACATTCTCAGTCGAGATGGCCAACTGGAGGCCGTTCGCGCAGGCTTCTTCCCAATGGACCCCGCATTCATTCGCCAAGAGCTTGACCAAATCAGCGGTCCTCAAATGCGATAACTCCACCGACGCGGCAACGCCGTGTTGTACTTCACAAGCGATGTGCCGACGGACACTCAATCATCAATTCAAATAGCAATCTAGGAAACCCTTCAACATGACTCTTTCAAAACTCTTGCATTTACCGGTCTTATCTGGTTTTGTTTTTGCGTCCTTGGCCAATTCGACTAGTTTCGGCCAGGGCTGGTTGGACTATGCACGCAACGCGCAGCCCAAAGTGAATGTGGGAGCACCCAACAACTTCAACACGTCGGGTGGATTCCCCTCCACTTCGTTCCCTTCAACCTCCTTCCCGTCGACTTCGGCCCCGCAAAATTCTTCCTTCAATACCAACCCAGCCAACTCCGGAATGACCAGCACTGGTTCCTACGGCGTGGGGCCGATGCTGGTACCTAATCGCAAGGACTGGAAGCTGGGTGTAAAAATTCAAAACACCGATATCGGCGCGCGAGTTACACAAGTCGAACCCGGCAGCGCGGGGCAGCAGGCTGGTCTCGAGCCCAACGATATCATCGTGGCCGTCGGTGGCAGCAGAATCGGAGCCTACGACAATCGCATTGTTGAACTTGCCGAAGAGCTTCGGCGCAACACCGATAGCATGGGACGAGTTTCCTTGTTGGTACTTGATTCGAGACAACAAAGGCTCCAGGCTCTGCCTGTCTCCATGAACAGCACTTCCAGTTCCATGACCGGTTCGGTCATGACGCGCGATCGAATGCAGTTACCTTACGGTGCAATGCTTACCGTCCAATTGCAGAACGCTGGTAAGCCGTTTTATGAGATTCTTGGTGGCAAGTCGGTAACCCAAGCCAATAGTGGAATGCCTATCCCTTTCGAACTCAACTTCGATCCACGATACATTGATCCTCGGGACCAATATCAGTTGATCGCATTCATTTCGTCGGGAAATCAAGAGCTTTATCGCTTATCGCAACCCATGCCAATCAATCCGAACGCTCTGGGCCAACCGATTAACTTGCTTTTGGAACAGTCTCAGGGTGGTGGTTTTGCAAACACAGGCTCGCTAAACAACAGCCAAGGTAACGTCGTAAGCGTGGGCTATCCGTCTCAGGTGGATTCCAATGCCGTCAATCAACTGTACATCAAGATTCTTGGTCGAGTTCCAAGCGCCAAGGAGACTCTAGCTTGGAATTCTTACTTGCAAGGAGGGGGGAACTCGATCAACGATGTGGCTGCCAAACTTCTGTCCAGCCCTCAGTACCGCGATCGCTTCTCAAACGAGTCTGCTTACTTCCAACAAGTGATTCAATTGACTTCCAATCGAGTCCCTAGCCAGCAGGAATTGTCGTTTTGGCTAACGCGACTTCAAGCAACTGGTTCTCCCGAAGTTGTTATTAGTGAAATCTTGCAAAAGAACCAATAACTAAGCTCTGGAAATAACCGCAAGATCAGCAGCCCACGCTTCGATCAGCGAAGCTGGGCTGACCATTCGATCGAGATGCTCGCGAGCTTCGATGCAACGTTGGATGGCAGAGACAAAGGACTGGCTGTCCAAAGCAGAAAGACGGCCGAATCTTCCGTCGGAAATCTTATTGCGCGTCGTTCCTGTGGATTCGATTTCGATCCCTTCACGCATTGCGGAGCGATAAAAAAACAACGCGAAGTCGAGAATGACTTTCAGTCGCTCGCGGCGAGGTTGCGATTCCGTGCCCACCGATTCCATATTGCCTTGCACGGCTTTAGCCAGTTTGGCGAAGTCGAGCGGTTTCTGAACCAAATGATGGAACAGCTCCTCTCGAAACGAAGACAATTCTTCATTGAGCCAATTCGCGACTTGAGCCATGGATCCAGCGGCTTGACTGGCTAGAATCGTTGCTTGCTGGGGTTCGCTCACCAGTCCATTGCGCAAAATCAAAAGGGACAATTCATCGGTGTTCAGCGCCTGAAATCTCGCCATTTGGCATCGCGAACGAATGGTGGGTAATTGTCGCTGAACGCTCGTGCTGATCAGAAAAATAAGCGAACCCGGTGGGGGTTCCTCCAGAGTCTTCAGCAGGCAATTTGCCCCTTCCTCGTTCAGCGTATCTGCGTCATCGATGATGGCAATCTTTCGGCGTCCAGAATAAGGGCGCATTCGAAGCTCATAGCAGAGGCCCGATCGCATCCGCATTTCTCCTTCCCCGATCAATTGGTCCAGAACCAGAGTGGTTTTCTCGGGTCGGCGAGCAATTTCAATCAGGTCGGGATGGCTTCCTGCGTCGATCTGAGCGCATGTCTCGCATCGGCAACAAGGAGCGAAGTCCGAAGGGGAGGCTCCGGTGCATAGCATGGTTTTGGCCAGTAGTCGCGCAAAAGTGCGTTTGCCAATACCATCGGGGCCAACCATCAAGAACGTGCTAGCAAGTCGGTTGCTTTGGATCGCATTGCGAAACCACTGACGCTGTCGCGAATGCCCCACATAAGAATTCCAGTCCATCGCCGACTCCGCTATTGAGCTTTGGGGTGGGAATTGGGATCGAAAATGGGAGGCAGTTTGAGACGTAACCCTCGAATGGTGAGCCAACCCAACATGTCGTTTTGCACACTCGCTCGTTCGCGATCCGAACTAAGTAATTTGGTGAGGGCTGGAAGTTGAAAATCTTCGGAGCCCCACTGCGCATTCTCTGTCAGATTGGGGATCGCTTGTTCCAGTGTCGCGGCCGCAACAGACTGGGCATCAAATTGGCTCGCTTGATCGAAGCTGCTTCGAAACTTTGCCAGTTGTGCTAACTTAGCCGGATCTGCGCTCGAATCCATCATGGATTTTTCCAATCGGTCGTAGCGAGCTTTCAGTTCCTGTGAAGCGTTCGGCCAGAGCGAGCGTACCTGCTCCAGCCGATTCATGATCACTTGGAAACGATATCCCATGCCAAATGTGAGCGCGCTCAATAGTACCAAAATCGGCACGAAGCAAATCACGAAAACGCGGCCAGGAATACCGCGTGCTTTCTTCGTACCGCCTTGTTCTATGGCACCGGCACTCACGCTAGACTGCCACCGTGAATCTTGTAGCCTTCCAGCTGTTTTGTTTCTTCAACGACACTGCTGCCGTCCGGGGTTTCATCGGATTTGACGTTGAACCAAGATTCTTCGAACTTAACGAAGCCCGCTTCCCCGCGTGCACCACGTTTCATGGCGACGTTGGTGGTTAACGCAATGACAGCGTCCGCCATAGCAACTTCTGGGTAGCACTTGGGGCGGTTGTTCGGGTCTGGGTTTCGGATGCAGTATGCCCAGTGCTCGATCTCTTCGGTGTAACCACGGCTCACGGGACCAGCGGCGGCTGCGGCCTTTGCAACGGGAGCGGAAGACCCGCCACTTGCTTGGGTATCCAGAACGTAGCCACCCTTGTTTGCTTTGACCCCCACGGAAGCGGCGGTGTCTGAACCTGCATAGAGCAATACTTCTTGCTCTTTGTCAATGATCATGGTCCCCTTGGTGCCCATGACCACTTCGCCGTACCCGCCGTATCCGTTTCCGTTGATCGACGAATAGGTGACTACGATTTTCTTGTTTGGGTCCTGGTCGTAGCCAGGAACCCGTTTCATGTCTGGAATTTTGTATCCGATATCGAATTGCGGGTCGTATTCAGGGCCAGGGAATTCGAAGGAGCAGTAAACGTGGTCGTCTGCGTCACGGTCGGCAGGGAATATATGCCGCCCACCGACAGCATGAACGGTCAAAGGATGAGCCTTCTTGCCGTCCGCGCGAAGAGCGCTGCAGAAGATCGTTGCTGCGTCCAATTGATGGCTTCCCAGTTCTGCCATCAATCCGCCTCCCGTCCGATCGAAAATTCGCCAGCGAACGAGTTCTTCCATAGCGGATCGAGTTCGCCCGGCCATCTGTCGATCGAGGTATCCAAACTTACTGGCATCGATATCTTTGTCCAACATCCAGGCGGTCCACTGCGCCACTTTTTTCTTGAGCAAGTCAATCTCAGTAGGGTTTTTAGCTTCGGAAAGCTCTTTTTCGAAAGCTGCCAACTCCTTGGCAATTCGGCTTTGCTTACCTTCTTCTCCAGGTTCGCCCCCTGGCAGCCATGGTTTCCACGAATCGTTACCGGGCAGGTTACCTCGATGCCATTGGGCTCGGATGTGATGCAATTGACCGATCATACCCCAGCGCAGCAGGTGTACGGCATTATCGTAGAGCACACTATAATGGCGTTGGTGACCGGTGGCACAGTGAATGGGATGACCATCTTTGTCCGTTTGTTGGTCGGCAACGCGAGCCATCACCTTGCACTGAGCAACGTTATGGGCCATCAGCTTTTCAGTAAGAACATGCTTCTTTTTCATCATCGCCTGAACGGCAATTGGTGCGTGCAAGTGAAGAGGCAATGCGATGATTACCGCTTCGATAGAATCATCGTTAAGCAATGCTTCGATACCGCCGTTGGTTCCATCGTAGACAGTTACGTTTCGCCGCGCTTCTTCTTCGCTGGAGTAGTTGTATTGCTTGATCAATCCTGGCCTTGCGATAGCTAACGAGGGCTTGGCCCAATCTCCATGGAATGCGCGATGGATGCTGCTCGGGCGGATGTCCGCAATGGCTTTGACCTGCACGTAATCCGGAGAGCAACCACCGATCAAAACATTGCCTTCGTCTCCTGTACCGATAACTCCGATCCGAACAGGATCGCCCACTTTCTGGTACCCGAAATACATAGCTCCCAGCCCGCCACCGGATACTGCGCCCGCACCGACGATTCCTTGCATGAATTCGCGGCGGGTGAAACCAACCGCTTCGTCAAAATTGTTTCGACCTGTTGTTCTATCTTCTGGGCTGAGTTCATTCATTACAAATTCTCCTGAATATGGTTAGGCAGATCGTGAGATCTTTGTCCGCGATGGAACAGGTTAATGGATGGCTAGGGTCGTTAAACTTTGATATTCGAACTACGACGTCTCGGAGCGTTTCGGTTCCAAAAACTCCATGGCAAGAAATCGAGTCCGGCGTAGCGTCCCGCATCGGAAAACGCCAAGAAGAAGCACGCCATCATTTCGATAGCTTGGTAATACGTAGGTTGCGAGCCGTAGCTGCCTGGGAACTGAGTCAACACAACGGATGCCAAGAAGATGCCTGCTGCCAAGCCAGCAACAGGAGTTAGTAATCCGACGATCAATAATATGCCTACGGCCATATCGAAGATCGGGATAATCTTGTCAATCAACTTCACGTCGACCGGCGAGCTGCTAGGAAGGCTGAAGACGGCATACATTTTTCCGTCCTTCCCTCGCTGGGATTCCGTAGCAAGGTCGTTGATTTGTTTTTCAAACTGGGCGTTGATCTTGTCGATATCTGCGAGCGCTGGACGAACTAGGGCTCTCCATTCGGATTCGATAGTATCTTTTTGCTTTCGCATCGAAGCAACATTGTTTCGCATCACATCTTCTTGGAGACCTGCGATACGCACGTTGCCTTTCTTGTGCTCTTCTATCTTGGCCTTCCATGTGCTGTACGTATCAGCCAATTGAGCTCGACTCTCTACAATGATCTCTTCCGCAGCAGTGACTTGTGCTTCATTGAATTCAAACAGCTTCGTTGCTTCGCCGACAAACCGGCGATATTCCATTTCCAATGGGCTACCCTCATAGGTATCCTTCGGCCCTTTCTCCTTCACCGGGCCTGTGTTGAGCCTGAGGCTCCCATCGTAGTCGGGGATCATCGATTGGAACTTGGATGCCAACGGGCCTTTGGCTGCGGACAGGAAACCTGTCGAAGAGAATCCCCCTTTTTGAACCTTGTCCGACCCTTCCATAAAGAAGTGCCAGCCAACCACCACTCGTAAAATGACCAAAGCAATGATTGCTGGAATTCCGAGTCTGGCTTTTTGAAGTAGCATTTTGGCAGGAAGGGGCTTTAGGTGGAGTGCAAATGTCGTACTCGTTCCAGGAATCGGGCAATAGGTTACCGGTTTCCCTTACTGGACGTTAACTGAGTATGTTCGAAATTCCGTTAATAGCCAAGTCCTGAGTTCATAAGGATTCCCTTCGGCGAGTCGTCCCGGGAGCTGGCCAGGGGCAGTTTAATAGGGAAAACCAATCCATTTTGTTCTGCTTTAGCTCGCGAAGTGCACAAATAGCCGCTTTCGGCAAGCAATTCGGAAGTTCTACTGCTATCCTGGATCATGATTCCCAAAATGGAGTCCTGTCGCAGCCATCCTCTGCTTGTTCTAACCCTTGCATCCTACTTCAAAATGCAACCTTTTTTGAACTGCCCTCATTGCAGCGAACCCGTTCGCTTCGAGTACAGCGACGAAGAAACTCAATTGATCCAATCGGTCCATTGCCAGAATTGCGGCGCAATGGTTCGTTTCAACGAACTGCAAAGCAGTGAATCCCAAGAAAATCGTGAAGCCCCAGAAAACAGGGAAGCCCCGGTCCGACAGGATCCTGAGTCAACGGAACTAGATCCGCTATCAGAATACGGGTCCTCGGATGGCATGGAACTCGAGCTCGAACTCGAATCGGACGATGATGACTTGCCCGATGTTGCATGGTTGCACTCCGATTCTGAGGTAACGGCAAATTCTGAGCTAACCGCCCAATCTAAAACAATCGAGTCTGAAACAACCGAATCACCAGAGTCGTTCAAAATATTGGAAACCGAAGCGGAACCAGCTTTGGAAGTCTTTGAGACGGCGGATCGATCCGTCCCATGGGCCACTTTAAACCAAGCGACACTGCGACCCAAACGCAAAGAGGCCTCCTTTCTGAGAAAAGTGGTTCCGCCAATTCTTGGAGGCCTAGCCGCATTTCCTATCGCAACAGCCATCATGTGGTACGGGCTTGGCAAGGATCTTGGGTCGACGGGGCCGTTTGTTGCAAAATACATCCCAGCAATCGTTCCAAAACACTTACGGACCGGGCGCATCGCCAGCCCTGAACCGATTCGGCGAAAGCCGGTTTCGCCGCCGGCTACCGCAACCAACCTACCCAAACTGTCCACCAATCCAAACACGCCGGCTGGCGACAATACAGCCAACACATCCATCCTGCAGCCTCAAGAACCCGCGATGGTTCGAGACGAAACCGTCTTGCAGAAACCTGTTGTTTCAGATCGGCCTAGCAAAGAGAAAGCTCAGGAAGCCCAAACTTCTGTACCGACGATTTCCCAGCAAATTGCCTCGATGCGATCTCTGCAGCAAGATTTGTATTCGGCCCCCAAGTCCGAGAAGGGGCCTATGATCGCAAAGTATTACGAGACCGCAAAATCGCTAGCGCAGCAGGCTGAAACATTGAGTGGCCCGTCTGCTAAAGTTTGGCGCAAAGAACTGGAAACACTCTCTCGCGAAATACTGAACGACAAAAACTGCAAAACGGTCATGCTTCTTGGCCCCCTTGGGAAAATTCCAGGAGTCGAGCTTGCAAAGGTAGGAGACTACGTTGTTACCGTTCTGGATGTAAGCGAAGTTGATGCCCCACAAGCCGACAACGTGTGGCAACTGAGCAAACCGTGGACTCGCGACAAAGCCCAGATTCCGGTTCAAATGCAACTGGGTGCATGGCGTCAAGGAGCGGCAGTTCCCCCAACGACATGCTTGGTTTTTGGTAAACTTGTTTCCGCCGAACTGGAAGGCTCGTTGCAACTGCATGTGTTTGCCGTTTTGCCTCAATAACCTTTTGCTTATCGTTTGCTAGAAAGAAAACAGAGAGAATGTCTTTAGAATCCGATCGCGATGCCGTCTTGGAATTGACTCAAAAACTACTGGTTGCCATTACCTCTGGCGATTGGGATACCTACACCGAACTTTGCGACGATTCACTCACGTGCTTTGAGCCTGAAGCCCTCGGCAATCTTGTGGACGGCTTGGAATTTCACAATTACTACTTCAATTTACCATCGAATGGTCCATCGACCCCGGTGCAATCCACGATTGTCGCTCCTCATATTCGAATCATGGGGGATGTCGCTTTGATCGCGTACGTAAGATTGACACAACGTATCAACGATGGAAAACCCGTTTCTTCGTCTATGGAAGAAACACGCGTTTGGCACCGACAGCAAGGACGATGGAAGCACGTCCATTTTCATCGAAGCCCTGCCCGATAAGCGTTTATCCTTTTGCACGACAACCGTCTTCAAAGCTCATTATGAATCCATTCGGCTTCCTGCGTGTCACGGCCGCATGCACAAGCACCTCCGTCGCAAACCCGAAATCCAATCGCTTG
The DNA here is from genome assembly GCA_027487485.1 of Planctomycetaceae bacterium. GTDB lineage: Bacteria > Planctomycetota > Planctomycetia > Pirellulales > Pirellulaceae > JBKCUI01. The sequence continues at coordinate 143,096 of JAIYDN010000012.1, forward strand.
GCTATCCAAAGTGCCTTGCAAGGTTTTTCGGATTCCGACGTGGTGGTCTTCGGCGAGCTTTGTTTAAGCGGCTACACGTGTGGCGAACTGTTTACGCAACGCACTTTGTTGGATTCTTGCTTGGCAGAGCTGATTGCACTCGCTCAAGCGGTCAAAACCAAACAGCTCGTTGTCGTGGGATTGCCCTTTGCTTTGCAGGGAAAGCTGTTCAATGTGGCTGCCGTGCTAGGTGATGGCAAGATCCTTGGGCTGGTTCCCAAGCAGCATTTGCCAACGTATCAAGAGTTTTATGAAGGTCGATGGTTCCAATCCGGTTCGACCCATTTGCCCTCCGAGGTCGAACTGTCATTAGAAACCTCTTCCGTCGGAGTCGATTCGTTTTACCGTACCAACCTGTGCGTCCCCTTTGGAACGGATCTGCTGTTCACTTGTGGCCAAGCCGTGGTGGGGATCGAGATTTGCGAAGACTTGTGGGTACCGATCCCCCCCAGCTCGCAGCAAGCTTTAGCCGGCGCGAACGTTCTTCTGAATCTGTCGGCCAGCAACGAAACCGTCGGAAAAGCATCGTATCGCAAAAAGCTTGTTGGCATGCAATCCGGGAAGTGTATCGCTGCATACGCTTATGCCAGCGCAGGGCCAAATGAATCGACCACCGACTTGGTATTTGGTGGGCATTGTTTTGTTTCTGAAAATGGTTCCATTCTTTCGGAATCCAAGCGAGTCGGTACAGGGCTTAGCCTTCACACTTCAGAAACAGCGCCGTGCCTTCAAAGTTTTGCAACCGCCGATGTCGATCTGGATCGCCTGGATCACGACCGCCGAATCACTGGCACCATGCACCAACTGAACTCGCCACAGTTTCACCGAACCTTTCGTCGGATTCCTTTCGAACTCAACTATGAAGTGGAACAAGGAGCTTCGCCGAAGCTCCAACGTTATGTCGACGCACACCCTTTTGTGCCTGACGAATCGTCAGAATTGGAAGAACGCTGCAACGAAATATTTGAAATCCAGTGCGCTGCATTAGCGAAACGGGTTTCCATGTTGCCCCCGAATCTACCGCTGGTGATTGGCGTTTCGGGAGGGTTGGATAGCACGCTGGCGCTGATCGTTGCTGCTCAGATGATGGAGGCAACCGGCCTTCGCAAAGACCGCTTGATAGGAATTACGATGCCCGGTTTCGGGACATCGCAACAAACCAGAAGCAATGCCTCGCAATTGACGGAACTTCTAGGCTTGTCTCTGGAAACCATCGATATTCGTGAGCAATGTCTCAATGTTTTTCGAGACTTGAAGCATGAACCGCTCGGTATCTCACTTCACGGACGCACGGTAGATTCCTTGCAGACGGAACTGGAACAGCTTCCTAATGAACGTCGCCATGATCTGGTCTTCGAGAACGTGCAGGCCCGCGTTCGAACTCTTTTGTTGATGAGCCGCGGGTTTGTGATCGGCACAGGTGATCTCTCCGAGTCGGCGCTGGGTTGGTCGACTTATAATGCCGACCACATGTCCATGTACAATGTGAATTGTTCTGTTCCAAAAACGCTGGTCAAGTTTCTCGTGAAGCACGTTGCGATGACTCGGTATGCGGGCGAAATACAACGAATCTTGTTGGACATCGTGGACACACCGATTTCACCTGAATTGTTGCCATTGAGTGTAAACAAATCGTTGCACCAAAGCACCGAAGCGACTCTGGGCCCTTACGAATTGCATGATTTCTTCCTGTATCACTTCGTTCGCGGCGGCGCGTCGCCCGAAAAGATTCTGCTGCTCGCAAGAAACGCAAAATTTAGCACTGTGTACTCGGAAGAGCTGATCTCCAGCGTCTTGAAGACTTTTCTACGAAGGTTCTTTGCCGCACAATTCAAACGGACCTGTGTGCCAGACGGCCCCAAGGTTGGAACCGTGTCGTTATCTCCGCGAGGCGACTGGCGCATGCCTACCGATGCTGACCCTGCGGCTTGGCTTGACTCTTAAAGCCGCAGAAGGTCCAAATGGCAGATCCTCGATTGATCCGAAATCTAAAACCGCAAACGGTTCAAGTTTGGACCTTGGTCTCGCTCCAGCCAGTTCACCGGGCGATCGTGATTCGCACCACGGAGCGAATTCAGGCATCTATGACATCCAAGCTCGATGCCGCAACCGCGATCGAATGGCGAAACGTCGCAATCGCATCGGGGCAACCTCCTCTTGGCATCGATAGTGGCTCCTCGGACATTCATTCTCAGGATCGTGCCGCGGACGGATTTATCGAAAGTGTCATGGATAGCAACGTCGTAATTGTCGATCGAAAGGTGCTGTTGACACACGCTTCTGCCTGGAAGGAGCGAGGAATTCCTAAGGCCAAAAGCTCAGTCCGGTTGCTTTGGAGCTGGGGAGAGCAGGGGCACGAAGATTTGTCGTGGAGTACCGAGTTGGGTATGGACGGCAACATTTTCAATATTCCTAGTCTCGAACGGTGGTGCACTATTGGTGTACAACGTGCTTCGAGCTCGGAACAGCCATCGAGCTCAATTCTCTCCGGCGTTAGCTTACCCAAGATCCCAAAAAAAAAATGAGCAAGGTTTTAGTCACCGGTGTTGCCGGCTTTATCGGAATGCATGTGGCGCAACGCGTTATCGAGCAAGGCACCCAAGTCGTTGGTTTGGATAGCCTCAACGAATACTACGACGTCAATTTGAAACGTGCTCGTTTGGCTCAATTGCAAGGCGAAGCCAATTTCGAGTTTGTGAAGATCGATTTAACGGATCGACAAGCGATGCGAGGCCTGTTTCAAGACCATTCATTCGATCAGGTCATTCATCTGGCCGCTCAAGCCGGAGTCCGATACTCCTTGGAACATCCTGAAGCATATGTGGATTCCAATTTGAATGGAACGCTGTCCATTTTAGAAGGATGCCGCCATTCCCACGTGAAGCATTTGGTTTATGCCAGCAGCTCCAGCGTGTACGGCAGCAACAGCTCGCAGCCATTTTCTGTTTCCGACCCTGCAGATCATCCGCTCAGCCTGTACGCTGCGACCAAAAAATCCAACGAGCTCATGGCTCATTCTTATTCCCACTTGTTTCAACTTCCTACGACGGGACTTCGGTTTTTTACGGTGTATGGTCCGTGGGGGCGTCCGGACATGGCTCTGTTCAAGTTCACCAAATCGATTTTGGAAGGGACCCCTATCGATGTTTACAATTCCGGCCGTATGAAACGGGATTTCACCTATGTGGATGACATCGCCGAATCTATTGTTCGAGTAACGCAGTGCATCCCAACGGCTAACCCTGATTGGAATAGCCAGCAACCCGATCCATCGACCAGCTCGGCTCCTTATCAGGTTTTCAACATCGGGAATCAACAGCCGACGGAACTGTTGCATTTTATCCGAGTGCTGGAGAACACTTTAGAAATGCCTGCCAAATTGAACATGATGCCGATTCAGCCAGGGGATGTTTTGGAGACGAATGCGGATGTCAGTTCTTTGGTGCAAAAGATTGGATTTTCGCCATCCACTTCGATTGAAGACGGAATCAAGCACTTTGTCGATTGGTATCGAAGTTATTACGGGATTCACTGAGAATGCAAATATGGATCGATGCCGATGCCGCCCCACGCGACGTAAAAGAGATCGTATTTCGGGCCTCTGCACGACTCAATTTGCCGGTCATCCTGGTCGCGAATCAATCCATTGCCATTCCGGGCAACACCAGCCGCATCACCAGCATTGCAGTCCCCGACGGGGCCAACATTGCCGACAAATACATCGTGGATCATGCTAAGCCCGGTGACATTTGTGTCACCGCAGACATTCCTCTCGCAGCTCAACTGGTAGATCAAGGCGTACTGGTGATCGAACCACGCGGGGAAGAGTTTGATGATCGGAATGTAAAGAGCCGCTTAGCTGCTCGCGACCTTCTGGATGCAGCGAGAGGGGCCGGCATGGAAATGTCGGGCCCTAAACCCTATGGAAGCAAGGACAAGTCTGCCTTCGCTTCCACATTAGATCGGGTTCTCACACGCCGTCTCAAGAATCCATGATGGCGATCGGTGAACTTATTCCTTGGCTTTACCCGTAAAGTCGCCAGCCGTGACAATCACTCGCCCCTTCACGTCCAGCAATTTGCTTAACACCGCGTTGATGTCTGCCTTGGTTAACTTCTTGATTTTTTCCAGCCGACGAGCCAAGAACGCTTCGTCTCTGCCCGATTCCAGATATTGATGTAAAGTCGACATCAGCTGAGCGTCATCGCTCAGTGAGTCCTCGACCCCTTTGAGGAAACTGGTCTTCGATGACTCAAGCTCCTCGTCGGTGATACCCTCTTTTGCCATTTGCACAAATACCTCATCGATCGTCGATACCACTTTATCACGATTCGTTGGGTTGGTGATTGCATAGGTCATGAAGACAGCGGTGCGGTCGAGCGCTCGGGCGATGAACTGGCTGCCAACGCCATAGGAAAGTCCTTCTTGCTCGCGAACGCGTTCTCCAAGGCGACTCGATAAGGATCCACCACCAAGGATATCGTTTGCAATGAACATGGCTTCCCATTCTGGGTCATCGGATCGAACGGGTAGGTTGGAGGCTGCAAGGTAGGTTGCATTCTCTTTATCGGGAGTTTCAATGGAAATCATGTCGGGCTTCATGGCTTGGAAAGGTTTTGCGATCCTGGTGAAGGCCTCGCTAGACTTCCAACCCTCAAGCATCGACGATGTTTGTTGGATAGCTACATCTTTGTCGAACGCTCCCACGATCGTTAATTCACCCACCGAGCCGCTAAGAAATTTCTGATACAGCTCGCGCACGTCCTTGTCAGAAATGGCGGCCATCCGTTCTATGCTCTCTTTCCCGGTTGGTACATAGTGCACACTCGATTCGGGAAAGGAATTCAGTCTCTTGGACAGAGCGTTTTGTGCAAGGTACGAAGGGTCTGTCAAGGCCGCTTCAATCTCAGCACTGCGTTTGGTTTTGAGCAGCTCGAACTCTTCGCTTGGGAAGCTCGCTTCTCGCAGAACTTTCTTGAAGAGGTCCATGGTTTCTTCAAAATACTTTTTCTTACCTGACACTTCGAAGGTAACGGAACCTGCGTCGCTGATCGCCGCACATTCTGCCTGCAGAGCCTCGAATCCGTCTTGGATCTGGGCCTCTGTTAAATCTTTGGTACCCAGCATCCATGCACTACCGATCATTTTGCTGGCTTGAATCCACTTTGGATTGGACAGGGAAGTCTCCGATCCAAAGCGAAGCGTCAGCTTCATCACAAACTTGTCACCTCGGACTTGTTTGGGCAACATGGCATACTTAACACCAGAGGCAAGGGTGCCACGAAACACTCGGGCGGCTACGTTTTCGGGAGTGGGTAAAAAAACTTCGCCCGACAATTTTGATTCTCGTCCTTGGTATCCTGCCACCAGCGTATCCAAGTTGGGGCTTTGAGGGATCGAGGATCGGTTGGGTTGCGCAGTCGGCACAAAGATACCTGTTGTGCGATTGCTATCCTTGAAGTATCTCAGAGCGACCTTCTTCACATCTTCCAAAGTGACTTTCTCGATGCGGTCACGATCCAGGTAGAATAATCTCCAATCACCATAAGCTGCCCAATTGCTTAGTTCGTAGGCAAAGGTGGATGTGTTGTTTTGTGCATCTTCTTTTCGGTTGCTCAAGTCGCGAATGGCTCGTGCGAGCTCTTCTTCGGTCACTCCATTGGCGATGACATTCTCGATCATTTTGTTGATGGATTCACGAACGGTTTCGATCGTCGATTCTCGATTGACATAAACCAGGCATCCGAAAAGCCCCGGGTCATACCCTGATTGATGCATGGCGATGACGGTGGATGCCTGTTTGGTTTTGACGAGTTCTTGATAAAGACGGCCTGTTGGCTCCGTTCCAAGAATATGTTCAAGAATGACCAAGGGTGCTGAATCTTCATGTGCCATCGATGGTACGTGATAGGCGACCCCGACCATGGCCACATCCCCGGTCCGATTGAGATACACAATTCGCTCGCCGTCTTGAACCGGCTCCTGAGTGTAGGTAGCTTCCAAAGGAACGTTGGGAACTGGAATTTCGCCAAAGTGTTTGACGGCGGCAGCCAGCGCCTTTTCCGATTCGAACTTACCAGCAACAAACAAGATAACGTTGTCGGGACGATAGTACTTTTTGTAAAAAGCCCTCAGGCGCGTGACAGGAACACGCTCGATATCAGCCCGATTACCGATCACGCTTTTTCCATAGTTGTGCCATTCGTATGCGTTGGCCATGATGCGTTGCATCAAGATGGAGCTGGGTGAGTCTTCTCCCGACTCGAACTCGTTGCGTACCACTGTCATTTCCGAGAATAGATCTTCACCTCGGATAAAGCAGTTTTGCAAACGATCCGCTTCCATGGCGATGGTCCAGTCTAAATTCTCCTCCGAAGCCGGAAGCGTTTCGTAGTAGTTGGTTCGATCGTAATCGGTGGTGCCATTGAGATCCAGGACGCCTCGTTCTTTCAGCTCTTTATCGATGTCACCGTGGGTTGGCGTACCTTTGAACAGCATATGCTCCAGCAAGTGAGCCATTCCCGCTTCGCCATATCCTTCATGACGGGAGCCAACCATCACGGTCATGTTGACGGTGATGCTGGAAGACGATTCATCAGGGATCAAAACCACTCGGCAGCCGTTGTTCAGCTGGTATTCCGTCACCCCTTCTACTTCGGCGGTTTTGCGATAACTGGCATCGTCCGCCGATACGTTCACCGTAAAAATACAGAAAGAAATCAGAACCCCTATCGAGATCGGACGAACGAGACGGAAGTCAAAGCATCTGGGGAAATCAACAGCAAACATACGTTGGGCACTTGTCTTGGCAAATGGACAGATCAAGGAAGAATCGGAAGGCTTCGGCCCCTTCCACGCTCGGTTCGTATTCTAGGCACGGAAAAGCTCAAGCACTACTCGTGCGGGCCACTAGAATGCCCGAATTTCTCTACCATTTTGGAATGGATGTCCAAGTCCTAAATATTTTTGGCACTTGGACCTAACGTGTCCCACCGCTCGACGAAAAGTAGTTTACCAAAGCACGCCGAAGGGAAAAATCCAGAGGCTGCTCGATGGGATTTTACTGATTCGAAGTGTTTGCAAATCAAGGAAGTGCAATTCTCATGGCAAAGTTTTACGTACAAAGTGGTTCCGTGCGATCGGTGGTGGACAGCGTCGACTTGGACCGAGCCGCCCTTTGGGCCGTGAACGAAGTAATGGACCATGCTCTTTCTCTGGATGGAGAATCGCTGGAAGGGGACCTTTACAACGAATCCGATTGCGAAACCGAAGACTTTGGTGCTGCCGAATTGGATGCGACCAAGCCAATCGCGGAATCTCGCTATCTGGGAGCAACGGTAAGGATCAGCGAAATAGGATTCGATCGTGACGACGCGATGGTGGTGGATACTCTGGAAGTCTTTCGACATTGGTACGAATTGTTCCAAGCCGTTTCCGTCTTATCCGCAAAGTTTAGTTCTAAGTAGCAGGCCCAACCCCGTCGTGCGTGTTCCAAAAGCCTCCTAAGGCATGATCGAAACGCAATCTTGAGCCCGCCGATTCGGTAGTAATGCTGCCGTCTCGGAAAACGGTTCGTCCCCCTACCCAAGTTTGGACGGGCCATCCCTTTAGTTCTACCCCAGCCCACGGAGACCACTTTACTTTGGTGAACTGTTTTTCATTGGTCACTGTTTTCACTTTGATGGGATCTACCAGCACGAGATCTGCATCGTATCCAACATCAATTCGTCCCTTTCCAACGATTCCCCAAACGCGGGCCGGCGCGTCGCACATCCAGCTAGCGATTTGCTCCCAAGTGCATTCGCCACGCGATGCGCGATCCAACAGCAATGCAAAATGGTTCTCCACGGCAGGAAGACCGCTTGGCGACTTAGGATACGGTTGCTGTTTTTCCTCTTGCGTATGAGGTGAATGGTCCGTGGCCAACACTTGGATGGTACCGTCCAATAACGCTTTCCATAGGAGGAGGTTATCTTGCTTGGTTTTGATCGAAGGGTTCATTTGAATGCGACTTCCCATACGAGCGTAGTCGTCCACATTGAAATACCAATGGTGAGGGCAGAGTTCGGCTGTGATCAATTTTTCGTGCTTCGCGATCAACGGAATCTCAGCGGCGGTGCTGACATGCAAAACGTGAAAGCGGTGGTGATGGCGTTTGGCTAGATCCAGCGCACGCGTTGTGGCAATGACTGCCGCTTGCTCATCGCGAATCTGCGAATGGTGTTCGACTCGCAGATCGGGCCCAAGCCGCTTTTGGTTGGCGATCACGGTTGTTTCGTCTTCGCAGTGAGCACAGATCGGGACTTTGGTTTCTGCGAAGATGCGTTCCAATGCATCTTGGTCATCCACCAAAAGATCCCCTGTGCTTGAACCGATGAAGATCTTGATTCCGGGTACACCTGTTACGTTCTTGAGATCCTCGATGTTGGTAGCGGTCGCACCGATGTAGAAACCGTAATTGACGATCGATTTTTGGGAGGCAATCCGGTATTTGTCTTCGATCAATGCTTGGGTGGTAGCGGAAGGCTTCGTGTTAGGCATCTCTAAAAACGACGTCACTCCGCCTGCCGCACACGCCTGGCTCGCTGTATGGAGATCTTCTTTGTGAGTTAAGCCAGGTTCGCGAAAGTGGACTTGATCGTCGACCAATCCAGGAAACAACACCAAGCCGTCAGCATCGATCACTTCGTTGGCGGTCGTTTGCGATGCAGCGTCAACGCTGACGATCTTTCCGTCTTCCACAAGAACGTTCGTTTCGGCACGTCCAGACGGTAGAATTGCAGTAACATTCCGAATCAGAACACTTCGAGACATGATGGTGGGTGCATTGGGTTGGAGTTAGGCATATACTCATGGAAGATCTCACTTTACAAGAATCGTTTCCTCGCAACAGGTAGGCGCGAGCATGTGCAGCAAAGAATTTGGACGGATTTGGGCAAGTCGTACGATGGCCCGCAATCGATGTTTATGCTTGTCAGGAGCGATTTTGCTGGTCCTTTGCCAGGTGTTTCCCGTGTCAGCCCAGGAAACGGCCGATGGATGGAGCCGACGGGCCGAGCAAGCCATGCGGGAGGGGAAATCAGAACAAGCGATTGCCGAGCTGGATAATGCCATCCTGTCCATGCCGAAAAATGCTCAGCTTTACATTCTTCGGGGATCGGTCAAGTTTCGTAGCGGCAAAGTCAAGGATTCGATCCCCGACTTCGATAAGGCCGTTGAGCTCGATCCTCAGGTGAAGCCCTATTTGTGGCAACGAGGAATCGCGTTGTACTACGCGGACCGATTCGAAGATGGACTAGAACAGTTTGCCGTCCACCGCGAAGTGAATCCGAACGACGTGGAGAATGCGTTTTGGCATTATCTTTGTAATGTACGATTGAAGGGCGTCGAAGAAGCTCAAAAAGAAGTGCTCCTTGCAGGCTACGATAACAGACCGCCACTGATGCAGGTGCAGCAACTGATTCAAGGAAAGCTTGGCGTGCTCGACGTGATTGTCGCAACCGAAAAAGGGCCAGCGGGTAGCGAGAGACATCGGCTGTCAAAGTTCTATGGTTATCTGTATGTCGGTCTATACTTCGACGCTACTGGAGATCTAGACAATGCCAAAAAGTATCTCCAGTTGAGCCTGGACCAAAACGTCCCGAGCTACATGTTCGACGTCGCAAAAGTACATCTAGATCACTTGAATAAAACGGATACCAAAAAGCCCTAGTCCGCTTGTTCTTGGTTTCAGTAATGGACAAGTACCCTGCGCAAAAAAGTTGGGTAAATTAGAAATCGCTCTTGGCAACAAGCAAAACAGGGCCTGACCCAATGTAGCGCAGTTGTCGCTCAACTGCTAGGCCCAAAGCCGGTTGGTAAGATCGTGAACACGTTCGTTCACGGTGGATTTCACTCCAAGTAGCAAAAGCTATCCGATCAGCTTCTTGCAAAACTTGCCTTCGTTGATGGTGGGACGTTCAGGCCTGCCTTTGTGCGCGTAGGTCAATGCCATATTGTCGATACCCATCAAATGCAAGATCGAAGCGTGTAAGTCGTGGACGTGCATGCGATCGACCGTGGCGTGTAATCCGAGCTCATCGGTTTCGCCAATCACTTGTCCACCTTTCACTCCGCCACCAGCCATCCACATCGTGAATCCGCTTGGGTTGTGATCTCGACCGTCCCCTTTCTCGCTCATCGGAGTGCGACCGAACTCCCCGCCCCACACTACCAGAGTTTCATCCAACATGTCTCGACGCTTCAGATCCTTTAACAAAGCCGCAACGGGCTTGTCCATACTCTTGCAAAGATTCGAATGATTGACATCGAGCTTAGTATGAGAATCCCATTTGCTTCCCGCACCATTGTACAACTGAATGAAGCGAACGCCCCTTTCGGCCAACCTTCGGCCAAGCAAACATAGGCGACCATAGGAGGCCGTGTCCTTATCATTCACGCCATACAGCTCCAGTGTCTCTGCAGACTCTTGGCCAAGGTCGATCGCCTCCGGAGCTTCGGACTGCATTCGAAATGCAAGTTCGTAGCTGGCGATCCGGGCTTCCAGTTCTGTCTGTTCAGGGTGCTGCTTCGCATAGCGATCATTCAATTGATTCAAAAATTCGAGCTTCGAGAGTTGTCGCTTTTGCGTGTATCCCTCTGGCGTATTCAGGTAGGGGATCGGTTGATTTCCTTCGCTCAAACGAATGCCCTGATGCACCGCAGGCATAAATCCAGCCCCCCAATTGCGAGGACCGTTGACGACTTGCGAATTATTGTCCTGCATCACGACAAAAGCAGGCAAGTTCTCGTTTTCGCTGCCGAGTCCGTAGGTTACCCAACTCCCAAGCGAAGGACGACCACTGAGAATCGAACAGGTATTCATCTGACAAACGCCAGCCGAGTGATTGATGCCCTCGGCAACGCAGGATCGGATCACAGCCAGATCGTCAGCGCACTCGGCAATGTGCGGCAACCAGTCCGAAATCCATAACCCGCCATTGCCATGCTGAGCCCACTTCCGTTTGCATTCGAGCAAAGGCGACTTCATTTCTCCCATGGCGGTGATGACGGTACCAAAGCTCTCTGGGATCCGTTGCCCGGCTAGTTGGTTCAACAGTGGCTTGGGATCGAACAAATCAAGATGACTAGGGCCACCTTCCATAAACAAAAAGATGACCCGTTTTGCGGTCGGCGTGTGATGCGGTTGCTGACCAGTCAACGCATCGGAATTACCGATCATGCCGGCCAGAGCTAATGCGCCGAAACCGGAACCGCTGCGAGACAAGAATTCGCGACGTGTTGAAGGGATAGTGATGTGATGATTCATTTAGTTTTGGTACAAAAATTCATTGGAATTCAAGAGCGCGTGGCAGAAGTCAGCGAGGGCCGCTTCGTCTGGTGATAGATTGATCACTTGGACGCCGCGACCATGAATGTTGAGCCTATCGGCGACGCTGTTTCGCATCACTCCGGGGACCCTTTCAAACTGCCAGTAACCGATGGAAGCCGGATGAACGTGTTCGACTGAATACAGAATGGCATCCGCATTCAATGAAGTTCCTGTCAAGCGAACGTCGTCGATCAAACCATCGAAACTCTGTGGATCATCAGCGGTGAAACCACCAAAAGTCAGCGGTAGACTATTCTCCATCCCCTCGACGATGTTGTGTGGGACGGTCGCCGACAACAATTGCTCATCATCGTTGGATAGATCTTTCAGGTGAAAGGTAACCGTGCCCGGATTCCCTTCGTGCGGCAATCGAAAGCTTGCTGCCGCATAATAAGGTGTATTGAGTTGAATATGTTGGTCCGAGAAAATGGCCGCCTCGCCAATACTGCCGTCAGCCTTCATTCCTACCATCTGCATCACCAGAGTCTGCGGCTTTCGACGCGAACCTGCCCCCGTCACTCCAAACCGCCAACCCACACTCTGAAGCGATCCATTCCACTTGGAAACCAATGTCCTGACTGCACCTGATTTCGCAATCGACCGTAGCTCGAAAAAACATTCAACGGTGAACTCCTTGGAATCTAACGATGCGTCATCGGGGATCGACATCCGCAACGACGATGGGCTCATGTCAAACTTGACTCCTTGTCCGTCGCGATATGGCAACTTGGCCGTTTCGACAGAACCGTTCCAAACAGCTGAATCTCTTTCTTCTATTTCGGTTCGCTGCCGCTCGATGAAAGCCATCGACTCCGTAAGCTCGGTTGACGTTGGCTTGCGTCCGTAAACACGTTGCCAGGCCAATTCAACTTGAAGCGAAAGATCGCTTGCTTCGGAGCGCAGTTGCGACGCTAGCTTTCTACCATAGCCAAGCATTAGGTCGCTGTTGATCATTAACAAGGACTGCACCGGAGTTGTCGTCGTGTTCCGTGTGGAGTTGCTGGAGAAGAATTGTGGCAAGTCAAAGCTGTTCAGCAATTGATCGGGTGAGTTCCGCATGACTCGAGTGTAGATGGTACGGTACGGGGAGTCCGCAAGTTGAACTGCATCTCCAGCGTAGTCTTTCAGGCCACCAGTCACCAGCAGCAAGGAATCGCGAATCTGCTCTGCAGATAGTCGCGACGTATTGCGACGCCAGTAAAAATTGTTGGCTGGATCCACCTGGGAAAACTTTTCGAACTCCGGATGATCCGTCGATTGACGATAAGTGGCCGAAGTTAAGATGAGTCGATGCAGCGACTTGAGGTCCCAGCCATCGTCAACAAACTTCTTCGTCATCCAATCCAGTAATTCCGGGTGGCTGGGGGGACCACCCAAGCGTCCGAAATCGCTGGGGTTTTCTGCGAGCCCTCGACCGAAATGACTTTGCCAAATGCGATTAACGATTACCCGCGTGGATAGTGGATTGGTGGGGTCCGTAAGCCACTTCGCGAGTGCACTGCGGCGGCCGGTCGTAAGTCCCGATTCAGCAGGAGTGATGTCCATCGGATCGGGATTGAGTATCGAAGGCGCACCGGGTTCGACAGTCTCATTGGTTCGTTTCGGCATTAGGGTGCTCGGGGCTGTTGGACCAACATCCGATATAGCCATCGCCACAGGAAGCGAAGATGGCTTGAGACTATCAAACTCTTTCAGTTCTCGACGCAAAGCGACCAGCTTCTCTTTGTCTGCGGCTGATAAATATTGATCGAGTCGTTCGTGCTCTGACTCGACCTGGCGCTGGATAAGGTAAGCTAGCTGCTCCTCGCCGGGCGAGCGTAGATCGCTGGGCTTCCTGGCAATAGCGATCAAATCTTCTGGGAATCGGTCGATCGCAATGTCACGATACTTGTCACGGTAGGGTTGTTCGATCGCCCCGATTTGATCTCGCATACTCTTGGTTTTCTCTTCCCAAATTAAGAGCTTGGCCTGGAATTCAGCAACGCTCGCTGAATCGGCAACGATGGTGTCTCGCGGCATGATCGGTGCCAGAAATGCTTGCAGCCGCAGATAGTCTTTTTGTAGGAGCGGATCGAATTTGTGGTTATGACATTTCGCACACTGAAGTCCCAAACCTAGAAAGACATCGGCGGTCGTGTCGGTAACATCTTCTAGAATCGTTTTCCACTGCGTTCGCGCGTCGCGGATGTTCCACTCGTAAACCCAATGCCTCAAGTACCCTAATGCAATTTTGGCATCCGCATCTTCCGGAAACAGCTCATCCCCCGCAAGCTGCTCTTGCACAAAACGATCGTAGGGCTTGTTTTGATTGAAGGAACGGATGACGTAGTCACGGTATCGCCATGCATTCGGCCGAAAGTCATCGGCGCGATAACCATCGCTGTCAGCATAACGAACGAGATCAAGCCACTGTCTTGCAGCTCTTTCGCCATACCCTTTAGAATCAAGCAATCGATCAACAAGTTGATCATAGGCATCTGGCGAGTCGTCATGGAGGAATGCTTCCACCTGCTCTGGCGTTGGCGGCAATCCGATGACATCGAGAGACAACCTCCGGATGAGGGCGAGCTTGGTGGCTTCTGACGCGGGTGCAAGCCCTTGAGATGCGAGTCGCTCCGCAATGAAATGATCTATCGGGTTTCGGGCCCAGGCTGCTTGTGTGGCATCCAGTTTCGGCAACTCTGCTGCGACGACCGGCGCGATGGCCCACCACTTGCGGTCCTCTTCATCAAACAGCTCCCGTTGGCGCAAAGGCGCATTGAGTTCGGAATCTGGCCAGGGGGCTCCCATCGCGACCCAGCGTGTCAGAATCGCGATTTCTGCATCCGCAAGTTTTTCGTCGGGGGGCATTTCCATCGACTTGTAGTTGATCGCATCGATCAGCGCGCTTTCGTCTGGTTTGCCCCGAACCAGGGCTGGCCCTGATTCTCCTCCTTGCAACAAGGCTGCTAAAGAATCAACCTGAAGATCGCCGTTGGCTTGATCGCCGCTGTGGCATTCGTAGCATCGTTTGGCCAGGAGGGGTCGCACTTCATTTTCAAAGAACTTTGCGTGGTCCGGTGAAACATCCTGCGCATGCAAGAGTGAGTTCGATACGCAACTTAGTATCGACCAGAAAAACAGCAAGCTGAACACGAGCCAACGGCCATTGTTGGAATCATATTGCAAGCTGATGTGTGAGTGACGGTTCATTCAGCTTTCTCTTTCAGGGGAGGAAGTCCGCCGATGAAAACTAGATCGACTTGATGCTCTTCATCGTCCGCAGCGTCTTGGAAGTACAGTCCTTCCACCGCGACATTTATAGCATACCCTAGGTCGCTGAGATCTATGGCTGTCGCAATCGCAAAAAATCCAGTGAGGGACTCCTTTGTTTGAAAATCCCGGTCAAAAGTTCATCGATCAAGGTTAGATTTGGATTCAAATCTGAGCAAATCGAACTTCGAAAGCCGAAGTGCCCCCTGCGGAGTTCAACGCTATCTCGTAGTGCATCACGGTTACGGAGCGTAATCCTAGCTGAAGCAGGAGTGTAAAAGACGGTGGGTAAAGGACGGTGAGTAGCACTGACTGAGAAAGGTTGACGAGTTGGTGACGCTGTGAAACAATCCATTGCTTTCAACTTTTTTTGTATCCATCCGATGACACAATACATTCTTCTGATACACAACAACACCAAAACCGATTCGACCTCGGCCGAATGGGACCGTTTTCTTACGACTGCTAAGCAAAGCGGTCTTTTTCAAGGCGGCAGCGAGATTGGAGAAAGAGTTCTGGTCGGAGACGTTTCATCAGCCAGACCGACAGATCATATTGTGGGATTTATGCGATTTGATTCCGATAGCAAACAGAAGGTTTTGGATTTGCTTGCCCTACACCCCGTAATCGTTCATGGTGGTTCGGCCGAATTGTGTGAGATGCCTAGGTCATAGAATAGAATTCAAGCGGAACCATCGACCATCGTCTCTGATTTTGAAACGCGGAATCATCAACATACAAGAAGTGAAGTATGAACTCTAGCAACGACCACCATGAACGAATGGCAAGATTGACCTTTTCTTCCGTGTACCCTCACTATCTTGCCAAGGTTGAAAAGAAGGGGCGAACCAAGGAGGAACTACATCAGGTTATCTTGTGGCTTACAGGTTTCGATGAAAAGATGCTGCAGCAGTGCATCCAAGACAAGATTTCATTCGAGCAGTTCTTTGAGCGCGCGAAGCTCAACCCCAATGCCTCCTTGATCAAAGGTATGATTTGTGGCTATCGGATTGAAGAGATCGAGAATCCGTTAACGCAGCGAGTTAGATACCTGGACAAGCTTGTGGACGAGTTAGCTAAAGGGCGCAAGATGGAAAAAATCCTGCGTGCGGAATAGCGTTTTTCCATAACCTATTTTCTTGCATTGCACTCCTGGTCGGCACTCTTGCACTACACTCCTGATCAGCATGAGCAAAGCGTACAACCGGCGCAGCTTGAATCAGAGCGTAAGTCTCAAGAATGGAGCCATCGCGGGTCGAAGACACAAGCTGAGCTATCATTCCTAGCTGTCTTAGCAACCATCTCTGTCTCGTTTTGTGATTCAAGAATTATGGACATCGATCGCAACCGATATTTCATGTTTGGTGTAATTCTGTTTCTGCTTGGATTGCAGTTCCGGCTCGTGGATTCGTTCGTGCTGAACGAGAGCAGTACGAAGGCGCTGCACAAGTTCTCGCAGCGGGCGAGCATTGCAAGCAACGACGCCGCATCGAACGTCTATATGCAAGTCGCTTCGCCGAAGAAAAGCTTACGGCCGCCCAATTGGGTTGGGTTTATCCTTTTGACGGTGGGTGGAGTTATGTCGCTTCACGCAATGGTTCTTCCGAAAAAAGGTCCATGAGGTAAGCCTAGAAAACAGGCCCCCTTTTTGAACTCGTTCTTCGAATCTCTTTCGATATCAAATGCCGATATTTCGCGGCATCGCTTGCTCCAGGCGGGAGTGCATAAAGAGAATAATCGGTTCAATCGTTACGCTTTTACAGCAAACCGATTGTTCGCGAACTCTGGGTAGAAGTTATCGGCGTTTTAGCGTGGTACGGTTCGGGCACGATATCAAGTGCATTCGATGCACCTTTCCAAGCCAAGTCCTGCGGAAACCAGAGCCGAAACATGAGCATTGCCTTACTCGATCCCGTCGAAACCACGTTGGAACCATCGAGTCGAATTGAGACACATGCTGGAGCCTCCTTTTTTTGTCATCGCCTGAAGATGCTCGCTGGAGGCGATCTGGTTGCGCCGCGAATTCTGGTTGCTGGATGTGGTGCGGGGCACGAAGCAGTCGCCATCCAACAATCGTTAGGAGGGCAGGTTGATGCCATCGATGTAGAGAATTTTGTTTCCGAGAAGCTGCAAAAGCATCCAAGCGTTCACTTTCAGATCGGAAGCGTTTGCGAACTTCCCTTCGAGAGCAATACCTTCGACGCTATTTTCTATCATCACGTGATCGAGCATGTTGACCGCCCACAAGCAAGTTTGACCGATCTAGCCCGTGTGTTGAAACCGGAGGGCTGGCTGTTCGTCGGCACCCCAAACCGGCATCGACTGGCCAGTTCCGTTGGAGCCCATCAGCAATCCGAGTGGGACGCAACTTTCTCTAACAAGTTGGCGGACAATCTCCGCGATTGGAAGGACAGACTGACTGGCCGCTTTCGGAATGAGCTTGGGGCTCATGCCGGCTTTAGCCAGTCGGAACTGGATGCGATGCTTGCGAAAGAATTTGATCGAAGAATTTGGTTGACCGCGGATTACCTAAAATACAAGTATTCCGCTGGGCGAATGGCGAGCCTCGTCTCCGTAGCGACGCATCCCGCGCTCCTTTGGTTTGCAGCTCCGTCGATCTATGCTTTTTGTACGCGACTGAAATAACGAACGGAGTGCGGAATATCCCTTGGGATGATCGCTTATCGTTTTGGTTGAACGAAGGCTGTCTTCTTTTGATACAGTCTGCCTCGCATTTGCAGTTCCGCCCGAAGCGTTGGGTCGGTGGTTGAACGCAGAGCGGCCGCAATGGAGTTCTGTGCAGCTTCGAAGTCGCCCGAGGTTGCTTGAGCCGCAGCAAGTACATCTAATACTTGAGCGCTAGGGCCTGCTGACGCCAATTGCACCGCACGCTTCGCGGTTTTTAGAGCCGCGTTACCGTTTCGATAGAAATCGTCAGGGCAGGTCGCCATCATCCAAGCGGCATTTTGAAGAGTTCTGACATTCTCATTGTCGAGCTGCATGGCTTGCTGATAGGCCTTAGAAGCTTCTTTCCATTTGCCCAATGCTTGACAAGTGTCGGCGTATTCCGTCGCAGCATCCACGGACTGTGGCGCCAGGGTCATGGCTTTCTCATAGTCAGCAAGCGCTTCGTCGGTTTTCCCCATCGCGTAAAGCGTGTGTGCTCGTGCGCTGTATGCAGACGAATCATCCGCAGACAATTGGACGACTCGATTGTAATCGCCTAACGCAGCTTCAAGCTGATTGGCCCGAAAGTAGAGTTCACCACGATTGAAATAGGCATTCGGGAAATTGGCATTCAGTCGAATGGTTTCCGAGAAGCTGGCGATCGCCTCTTCGGCTTTGCCTTGGATGGCATGAGTAATTCCGAGATTATGGTGAGCTCGCCAACGCGTTGCATCTAGCTGAATGGCGGTTTCGAAGTCTTTTCGGGCCATCGCATCCAACTTGGCGGCTTCCTCTAAATTCTGCTCCCGAACCATGAGCGCCGCCTGATCACTACGTGCTTCACCGCGGCGATTCATGCCCCAGCTCATCAAAGTTCTCGCGTACAAGCGATCTTCCTGAGGTCGCGTCGAATCCCCCAACACCGTCCGGCAAAACTCGATAATCGTCGAATAGTCCTGGATGGTCTTGGCCGACTCTGTTTTTCCATAAATCATTTCCAAGTCCGGAGCCACAACGGACTTTTCAGAGGCTTCTTCCAGGGGCAAAGGTTCCTGAGCTACGACAGACTGAGCCAGTAAACCCGTCAAAATGCATCCAAAAGCCCAGCGATATTTACTACTAAAGTGATTGTTCTGAGGTTGTGCCACTGACATTATGCCATTTCCATCCCATTTGTTGCGAAGTCTGTCCCGACCGGATCATAATTGTCTCTACTTGCATTTCGTATCGCAATAGAGATATGAGGCTGGTTTCTGTGGGTATTTGTGGTTTAATCACAGAAAATCGTCGGATAAATCTTCTTTACCTGGAATTCGAATGAACGTTAGCGACACCCTTGTCAGGGCATTACACCAAACTTTATTGCAGATTGCCGAGATAAAGTCCCAAATCGAGCGTGGCCCTCGACAAATCAAGGCTGCTCAAATCCAAGTCGATTCCGCAAAAGATGCTTTGCAAAAATGTCGCGACACCATTAAACAAAAAAGAATGGATGCTGACCGAAAGCAGTTGCAGCTTCGAGAACGCGAAGCAAAAATCCACGACTGGGAAGGAAAGATGAATTCCGCAACCAACAATCGTGAATTTCAAGCGATTAAGGAACAGATTGCGGCCGACACTCAAGCCAACAATGTCCTTTCGGATGAGATTCTGGAGATTTTGGAGGAAAATGATAGCCTCCAGATTTCCTTGAAGGACTACGAAGAAAAATTGAAACTGATCGAAGCGGACAAAGTTAAAGTAGACAGCACCGTGGCTAAGCGAATCGCGACTTTAAAAGAGGAGCTGATTCGGGTCGAAGGAAATCTTGCAGGAACAGAAAAGCAACTTTCGACCGACTTCATGGTCGACTACAAAAGGCTGGTTTCCAGTCGCGGCGAGGATGCGATGGCCGCCTTGGACGATGCATCGTGTGGTGGATGCAACACGGGGCTAACCCCACGTATCTTAGACAAGCTTCGGATGGGACAACCGACCCTTTGCCCCAGCTGTGGTCGATTGATTTATCGCCCTGAATAGCCCGGAATAACGACTTCAGCTACCTACTTCAGTGTCCATTGCGTATAAGCGTTTCGATTGCCAAATTGCCGCGACCATTGCGGCGCTGGTTGCGACCCAAACCATCCGTACGCGTAGGCGTCGGTTGGTCTTGATTGCAGCTGAACAGCGGGACCTGCATGCTTGTTTGGCGTACGATGCAAAGGATGGCTTTTGGGTGGTGCTGGAAGAACGTGGTAGGTTGCGGGCGCCTTATATCCCCACATGGCATCCGTACTCGCCCCGTGCATTTGCCCGTCTTGCGCCGCAAGATTTCCGTCCAACGGAATCGCGATCAAAGCGATAACAAGCAACGCCCATTTTGTTTTCTGATTTGACATGACTTGCCCGTTGGTTCAATTCGACCGATGGTTCAGTTCGTTCGTCGCGGTGGAGTCGAGCTGGGAAGAAACGGCTTGCCCGAAGCCATGCCGGCAGCTCCAACTGCAGCGGGGCTTCGGTTAAGGCTGGACGTTGTTCCGGTGAACGCACTTGTTGGCAAAGTCGCTGCTGACGTGTTGCTACCTTGAGAGGCCGATAAATTGGGTTGATAAAAGGTACTTTTGCAATGTGCCATCGCCTTGAATTCCGGCCCACAATCGAACAAGGACTCGGAAACCCCAACGAACAAGTAGCCATACCTTGGCATCAGTGGCAACATGCGGCGGAACAGATCGATCTTGACACGCTTTTCGAAATAAATCGCCACGTTTCTACAAAAAATGATATCGAACTGTTCTCGAAATGAAAAAGGGGCCAGCAGGTTCAATTGCTGGAATCGAATAAGTCGGTGAACTGAGTCCACGACTTGATAGCCCTCTTTCACCGACGCAAAGTATTTCTTGATATGTTGGGGTGGCAATCCGCGTTCTACTTCCATTTTGGTGTAGCAACCCGAGCGACCGCGAGCTAACGCATCTTCGGAAATATCGGTTGCCAAAATGCGAATGTCCCAAAGGTGAAGATCAGGGATCATTTCATGCAAGACGATGCCGATCGAGCAGGCTTCTTGGCCAGTGCTGGCTGCGGCGGACCAAATCCGAAGGGTTCGCTTCCCTTCCTTCATTTTCTCATCGATTAATTCGGGCAGCGCTTTAAACTGCAATGCCTCGAAAGGACTATTGTCGCGAAAGAAGAATGTTTCGCGAGTCGTCATGGCTTCCACCAATGACTTGCGAATCACTTCTCCTGAAGGTGACTTGGCTTTTGCGATCAAGTCAAACGCGGTCGGCACGCCATACTGCTTCACGAGCGGTCCTAGTCGAGCTTCGATGAGATAGGCTTTGCTATCGTCAAGTGCGATGCCACAAAGTTGTTCGATGTAGTCGAAAATGACTTCGAACTGATTGGTCGTCGGTGACGGATTCATGTTACTTCTTTACTAATTGTGCTATTCGAGCTGCAACCATGTCGAGAGCTAGGATCTCGTGCGCTAATCCATTTTCTGCTATTTGTCGGGGCATGCCATAGACAACACAACTAGCTTCGTCCTGGGCGAGGATACGGGCCCCTAAGCCATGGAGCTTCTTGCAGCCTGCAAGACCATCACTTCCCATCCCGGTCATAATGATCGCGAGGGTATCGCGACCATAGCAAGAACCTACTGATTCAAACAAGTAGTCGACACTGGGCTTGCAAGCACCCACGGGTGGATCGTCGGTTACACGAATTTGAATGTTCGTAAGATTTCGTTCTACCTTCATTTGCTTCCCGCCAGGAGCAATGTAAATGTGATTCGCCTTTGCAATTTCACCATCAGTAGCTTCAGAAACGTTTAGTTTTGTGGCGTTGTTGAGATGCTCGGCGAGGCTTTTGGTGAAGACTGGCGGCATGTGTTGAACAATGAATATCGGCACCCCCAGATCCACGGGCAATCCTTTGACCAGCGTTGTCAACGATTGAGGACCTCCTGTGGAAATGCCAATGCAAACGCACTTGGGATTATTGGAACCAACAAAAGCCCGTTCTTGGATCAAGCTTGGCTTTGGAGTCGTCGTCGCATTCCGTGTCCCTTGCGACACAGACGAAGCGGAGCTCAGGTCAGCGCCAGAAGATCGCAGCGGCCTTCTGGACTTTTTAAAGCGAATGGTTTGAAGCTGCTTGCTCAGCTGTAGTTCAAGATTGCGTTTGTTGGCAATCGAATCGGAACCGCTTGGCTTCAGGATCAAATCCAAGGCACCCATTCGAAGGGCCGAGAGCGTCTGATTGGCGCTTTCTAAGGTTTCCGAGCATACCATGACCACTTCGCTATCGATCCCACGCTTTCGCAGTTCTTGAAGCGTAGATAGCCCATCGCGGCGTGGCATCTGAATATCGAGTGTGATCAAATCTGGCTTCAGTTTTTCAGCCATTCCAAGACAATCTTCGCCATCAAACGCGGAGCCAACCACATCAACATCTTCCAATGTCGAAAGGATTTCGGATATTGCACGACGGTAAAGCGCCGTGTCATCCGTGACAAGCACACGTAAGCGGTTCTGTTCTTTTGAGGCCAGGGCATTCATGGAGATAGAAGTTGATTCAAGGGCGATTGGTGATTCGTATGACTGGCTATTGTCCCGTTGCGGAGCGACATGCGACTATGTCACACATCGCTCCTGCAAAGGACGTAAAACCCACGGTGGTTATCGACCATGCACTAGGCATAGGTCTTGTCAGGACGGCTTTCCCGAGTTCGAAAACGCCCAATCAGTCCATTCATCTCTTCTGCAAGTTGGCTCAATCGGTTGCCAGCGTTCAGCGATTCATCGGCACCTTCCGCGGTTTGCATCAGGACGTTGTCCACACGTGCAATGTTTTGCGTGATTTCTCGGCTGGCCATGGCCGTTTCTGAAACCCCGCGAGCAACCGTTTCGGCAGCCGAGGCCGTGGTACTGACATTGTCGGAAATCTGACGCGTTGTAATGCTTTGCTCTTCAACAGCGGATGCAATGGTCCTTGATACTTCATTGACGTTGTTGATCACGTCGCTGATTTCGCGGATCGAGTCAACCGCTTGGCCTGTGGAGGACTGCATGGCTTCGATACGTGTTCGAATATCATGCGTGGCTGCAGCTGTTTGCTTCGCTAGTTCTTTGACTTCTGTGGCCACAACCGCGAAGCCCTTACCTGCCTCGCCTGCCCTGGCTGCCTCGATGGTAGCGTTCAACGCAAGGAGATTGGTTTGTTCGGCAATGTCTTGAATCACCTCGATCACCTTGCCGATCGCGTTCGCTGCGTCGCCAAGATTAGAAATCTTGTTGTTGCTGACTTCAACCAGGCTTGCCGCTTCACCTGCAACAGTTGCACTCTTTTCAGCGTTCCGAGCGATTTCTCGAATGGTTTGATTCATTTCTTCGACACTTGCGGCAACAGCCCGAATCGTATGGCTCATACCATCGGTGCTTTCAGAAACTTCTCGCATGTTCATCGACATTTGCTCTGCGGCAGCACTGACACTCGCCGATTGCTGCTTGCTGCTAGATACCCCGTCAGACAGTTGAGTTGCTGTCGTTTGCAGTTGGTTCGAGCTTGCGGCTAGTTGTTTTGCATTCGAAGAAATCGTGACGATGACGTCATGAATTCGGTCAGCAAAGGCATTGAACCATTTCGCCAATTCACCCAATTCGTCAGCTCGGTTTTGGTCCAAGCGTCGTGTCAGATCCCCTTCTCCTTCTGCAATATCGCGGAGGGTGTTGATGGTTGCTTGGATTGGGCTAACAAGGCTCCGAACGATCCACCACGCAAAGGGTAGAACCACCCCTGCGGAGACAAGTGTCAATGCCACTCCCCACAATAGTAGCGAATGTTGAGCCTGGTCGGTCGCTTCCGAAATCGAATCCGATGCGGCCAAAGCGGACTCGGTCGACTCCTCGGTGACAACCACCCACTTCAACCCAAGAACATCGACTGGGGCAAAAGCCGCAATCGTTTCTGTGCCGAGGTAGTTGGTGTTCGAAATGACACCTGTTTCCCCTTGGATCCCGGACTCAATGGCTTCCGAGGTCATTTTTCCCTTCGATGGATTCAGAAACGCGTTGACGATCGTTCTGTTGGCCTTATCAAATTTGCTGTCTGATCGTGGTAGCCCATCGTGAGCCACTAGATAAGCTTCGCCCAACTCGCCAATGGTATCCCCAAGGTCCATCACATGATTGACGCGATCGATAGGCATTTGGATAGCAAGGACCCCAACACGTCGCTCCCCATCGAACACAGGGGCAGCAATAAATGACGCAGGCGCGTTGTAGGAAGGAAGATATGGGGCGAAATCAACAAGCACCGGTGCATCGTCTCGTCCTTGCGTATTGGCTTTCCGGAAGCACTCTGCCAGATTGGTTTGAGCATAAGGGCCGGACTCTAGATTGGTTGCGAAATCAACTTCCTTGAAGACGGAATAGACAATGTCTGCGGTTTCCGAATCGATGAGGAAAATGTCATAGAATCCATACTGCTCCAAGACATCGCGAAGATAGGGGTGATTCGCTTTGTGAAAAGTATCGTACTTCGTATTGAATGGAGTATTGTCGAGTCTTTGCTTGCTTCCTAGCGGATTGGAATTGCCAGAAATGAAGCTGGACTGAAGCCCGATCGCAGTGGGGCTGAGCCTGTTCACGATCTCGGCTTCATTGATATTCGAGCCATGATTATTTTTCGAAAACTCAGATCGGAAGACCGATTGATAGTAAGTCAGAAGCGGTTGCTTTTCATCGTTGACTTCAGAACCGCTCAATTGTCGATCTGCAAGGAATGATCGGAAGCCTTGGTTGAAGCTTCGCGAGCTTGCGCCCATTTGTGGTGAACGAGCTAGGGATCGGATTTGGCGAGCGGCCTCTTGGAAATAATCGCCAACTTGCGATTTTTTCACATTGCAGATTGCGACTAATCGGTTCTCTGCCGATTCTTGCAATCCTGATATCGATCGATCGCGTACTTGGCTAGCCGCGTTTCGAGCGTTTTGATAATTGACCACCCCAAGAACTACCATGGGTGCGATGCTGCAAGTCAAAAAAGAAACAAGTAGTTTTCCGCGAAGTTTCATGTGTGCACGCTATTTTTACAAGAGGAACCATTGAGTCAAAACGAAGAAATACGTTGAATTTGCAAGCTAACTTCGTTAGGC
The DNA here is from genome assembly GCA_027487485.1 of Planctomycetaceae bacterium. Lineage (GTDB taxonomy): Bacteria > Planctomycetota > Planctomycetia > Pirellulales > Pirellulaceae > JBKCUI01. The sequence goes on from JAIYDN010000012.1 coordinate 167,563, forward strand.
TGCGATTCGGATACCTGATAGGGACGCTGTTAGAATCTCTTTAGGATCTACGATCATTACCAGCGCCTGCTCGGTTTGATACACACCTCGAATGAGGCGCGCTTCACCAAGAGCAAGATTCGATGGTGGGGCAGTGATTTGGTTTTGGTCGATTGTGAGGATGTCGGCAACGCCATCGACCCACAAGCCAAAGGTTTCGCCTTCGCATTTCAGTACCAAATTTCTGTTGCGATTGGTGATTGGGCCTTTCGGTAAGCCCATCAAAATTCTCAAGTCAAGCATCGTTACGACCTCGCCTCTCAGGTTCATAACCCCTCGGACACATGGGTGGCCCAAAGGCACTCGCGTCAGCTCTTGATTCCGATTGATCTCCTGAACGCAACTAATGTCCAATCCAAGCAACGATTTGTCGCAATAGAAGGTTGTATATTGCTGAGGTCCTGAAGGTTTGCGATTCATCATATAAATACTCAGTTGTGTCGAAATATCTTTTATTTTGGAATTGTCTAGGCGTTGGGGCGTGACAGGTTATCAATCGATTACTTGTTCATCAGTCTTTAGGATCGCTGAAGAGCTGCTCCAGTCATCCGTCTTGCTGCTTCCACCAATCGGCTCGGATCAAGTTTACCTTGGTACTCATCGATTCCTGCTTGAGCTCCGCGGGCATGATCGTCATCGCTGGCTAGGCTTGTCAAAGCCATGATCGGCAGCTCCGACATCGCGTTGTTGGATCGAACAGCTTTCGCCAGTTCAAGTCCATTCATGCGAGGCATTTCGATATCGGTGATCAGCAAATCGATTTCTTCAAACATAGTTTGCAATTGGTCCCATGCACACTGTCCATCGGCCGCTCCAATTACATGAAATCCTTCCGTTTCCAAAGTTCGCTTCACATGGTTTCGGAAGAAGTCCGAATCTTCAGCCAGTAGGATCGTTGGCATCTTTTCCGGTTGTACGGATTCGCTCACGACCTGTGGTTGTTGCCAGTTTGGATGTTTATGCCGAACCAGTTCGACCATATCCAACAGTCGAGTGGTGGTGCCATCAACGACTGTTGACCCGAGAACACCAGGCTCTCGCAATGTGGTTGCATCCATTCGCATTTCAATGTCCCGAATATCTCTTAGGCTTGGCGCAATCAAACCAACTTCTTGCCCTTCGATGCGGAAGACAACAACAAACAGATTTTCGATTCCCTCCTCCATAGGCAGGGCGGTCATGCTTTCCTCGATTCGCATCAGAGGTAGCGAATTGCCGCGGTAGATTAGCAAGTTCTGGTTGCCAACCACTTGGACTTCGGCCGCCTTGATACGTTCGATGCGAGCGACCATGTCCATAGGGACCGCGAATTGTTCGGATGGATGATTTGCAAACAGGAGGAGGCGATGAGACTCCTCGGTCTTCTTGTTCAGGTGTTTCTCTGCGTCGGCCAGAGCAGCGGCTTCGATGTTACGCAGGTTGGACTGCACGGCCATACCAACAACGTCCACGATCAATGCAACGTACCCGTCACCCAGGATCGTGGCCCCGGCCAAGTAGCCTAGTTCCTTAACATGCTTACCGAGTGGTTTCACGACGATCTCTTCGTTATCAAACAAAGAATCCACGACTAGACCGTAACGCATCTGGCCTGTTTCCAAGACCAAAATGTTGGCGCTCTTGGGGCGACTTCCAATGTCATCCGCGGCGCGAAGTCCCAGAGCACTATCCAGTCGAACCAGCGGCAACAACGCCCCTCGAAGACGCAACACTTCGGCGCCGTGAACGTTTCCAATTTTGGAAGCCAGTTCCGCCTCAGGGACGCGGACCAATTCGGCAATGCTCGCTTGAGGTATCGCGTAGCGTTCTCCCGCGCACCCTACGATCATCGAAGGGATGATTGCCAGGGTTAGCGGTAGCGTGATGTGAACTGCCGATCCAACGCCTAGCTTGCTTTCGATATCAACGGTACCGCCTAGTTGTTCGATGTTGGTTCGTACCACATCCATACCAACCCCGCGTCCGCTGACGTCGGTGACTTGAGCGGCGGTCGAAAAGCCTGGGGCGAAGATCAATCGAAGGGCTTCGTTATCGGACATCATTGCAGCTTGGTCATGGTTGATCAGGCCTTTTTCCAATGCTTTCGCCTTCAATTTCTGTGGATCCATTCCTCCGCCGTTATCTTCAATTCGAATGCAGACCTTGCCTGCCTGATGGAATGCTCGTAGTCGAATCTCGCCGACGCGATTTTTTCCGGCAGCAACGCGTTTCTCTGGGAGTTCGATGCCGTGATCCACGCTGTTGCGAACAAGGTGGGTAAGCGGATCACCCATGGCTTCCACTATCGTCTTATCCACTTCAACTTCGTTGCCTTCGATCTCCAGATTGCACTCTTTATTGAGTTTGGCGCTCAGGTCTCGAACGACTCGCGGGAACCGACTGAAAACGGTTCCGATCGGTTGCATCCGAGTTTGCATGATGGTCTCTTGCAACTCGCTTGTCACTTGATCCACGCGTGAAGCGATGCTCTCTAGTCCTTCGCGAACACCATTGCTCACAGCAAGTAGCAATTGATTTCGACTGAGAACCAATTCGCCGGCAAGGTTCATCAGCCGATCCAGCAGCGCGACGTTGACGCGGACGATAGAATCGGTAGCCTTTGCTTTTGCCTCTTTAGGCTCGGACGAGCTATTGCCGCTGGAATTTACTGGCTTAACGGATTTTGCGGTTGTTTCACTGTTCACGATTTTTTTGACAGGCAAAGAGGTTTCGGAGGATGTGGTAATCGGGGCTTCGAACGATATTGGGGGTTCAAAGCTCGTTTCATCTGTGGTCAGAGAAAGCGATTCGACATCGAGATAGGCAAATGCCTCTGAAGATTCGCTTTCCACAAAGCCTTGCATGGCTTCTTCGGTTTCTGGCTGTTCATTTACTGCTTCGGGCAGCTCATGTACTACTGTGGAGGGCGGCGTTGAAGGTGTCGCCACCACAAAATCACCTTCATTGGAACTGATTTCTGATTGAACTTGCCCGTTTGCAATCGCCTCAAGTTCATCGATGAATCCAGAAACATCAACGTCGTTGCTGTTGGTGATATCATCGACCAGGGCTCTTAACTGATCGGCTGCTCGCAAGAGGGAATTGATGATGGGTGAAGTTGGAACCAGTTCCAGGTTCCGGACCATATTGAGTACATTCTCCAGGCTGTGAGCAAGAGAATTGATAACAGAAAGACTCAAAAAACCAGCAGCACCTTTGACCGAGTGAATTGCCCGGAAAACGGTGTTGACCAGATCCACGTCGATATCCGAACCACCCGCTTCAATCTGTAGCAGTTGCCCTTCGATTTGTGCGAGATGCGATGAGCTCTCCACCACAAATTCGTGCAACAATTCATCGTCCTGAAACATAGCCATTCCTGCTTACTATGGAAACCGTGTCCGTGTACTCGCCGCACAAGAGTAGCTCACCTAAAGCGCCAGGCTTTTGTAATCGCAAAATATTCCGCAAACGAATCATCTTCACGTTCGAGTTTGCGGTTGAAAACGGTCGTAGGCATTACAGCTTGCGTAACAGCTTGAAAGGCTGATGCGATGCTTTACGAGTGTGTGCGATTTGAAGGACATCCCTAAAGCGTTCTGCGAACTCGAAGACGCGTTTCGGTCTATCGATTTCTAGAAAGCTACCAGAAAATCTTTCGAAATCGGCAAAGTTGATTTGACTGTCGTTAGTCATAACCAACATTTAGAAGTCCTGCCAATTCAGGCAGAATTGTTGAAGTTTCCTAAACAAGCATCCACCGATGCATCCAGAGCAAAGCAAGAGAGATACTATGAAGGTATTAGTCGCCGACGATTCCGGAATCATGCGCAAGATTATCATTCGATCACTTAAGGCCGTCGGTGTCTCGGACATCGTCGAAGCAGCTAACGGTCAAGAGGCGATCGATGCCTACAAGGCGGAGCCAGTGGATTTGATTCTGACGGATTGGAATATGCCAGAAAAATCAGGACTCGATGTGGTTGTCGAGATCCGAGCGCTCGGTTCGCAAGTGCCGATCATCATGGTCACAACGGAAGCACAAAAAGGGCAAGTGATCGCCGCTATCCAAGCTGGCGTGAACGACTACCTTACCAAGCCATTTGAGGCAGACGACCTGCGGGCAAAGCTAGACAAATTCGTGACTGTGTAGTTGGCATTTGTCCGATTCGTGGTCACCACTCTATCCCACCCAACGATTCACCATGATTGCCCAGCCTCATCTATCTGTTATCGAATTATCTGAAAAACGAAAGAGACTGATTCTGCCATTCGTTGAATGCACGAAGAATGTCTTTTCGATGATGCTCAATTGGGAAACGGAGCTCATCGGGATCTTTTCAACCGAAAAGTTCATGTCGAAGTACGATTGCAGCGGATTGATCGGAGTCTCAGGGGCGTTGCGTGGCACTATAGTTGTTAGTGTTGATCAAGATGTGGCTTTTGCTGCGGCAGAGGCCTTTTTGGGAAACAAGCCAGCCACCATCGACGAGGAAGTCGTCGATATGGTTGGTGAACTTACCAACATGATTGCAGGCGCGGGCAAAGATCGAATTGGAATCCCCGGCATTCTGCTTGGGCTGCCGACCGTTATCTCTGGCCGAGGCCATTCGGTTTGGTTTGATCATGGCGCCCATGTGGAAATTCTTCAATTCTCTTCGCCGCACGGTCCGCTCACCGTAGAAATTGGCGTACGCGGTCTCTAGCCGCCCACGTCATTCGCGCGACCATCTTCCATGGCGTCTTCCCAAAGCGACTTGGCATCTTGCTGCAGTCTCGCACCAACTTGGGTTATCACGTTCATACAAAGATAATTGGCACCTCGAGCGGCGATGTTAGGTGCGTAGCCATGCGTGATTCCATATAGGAATGCGCCCGCAAACATATCCCCAGCGCCGGTCAAATCCTTGGGATGGCATGCAAATGCAGGCACATGGGATTCTTCACCTTCAAAACAAATCGATGCGCCATGAGGCCCATCGGTAACAACGCAATTGGGAACCATTTCCTTAAGCTTGGAGAAGGCTTCTTCAATCGTGGAAGCTTTGGTCAACGCTTTGGCCTCGGGAGCGTTGCAAAAAAGCAAGTCGCTTTGAGCCAACGCTTCATGAAATGCTTCGCCAAAAACTTCTGGTACAAATGCATCCGAACAGGTCAACGCAATCTTGGTCCCTGCCGCCTTGGCAGCTGCGATCGATTCGCGAATAGCATGATGCCCCGTTTCTGGATTTGCGAAAACGTAACCTTCGATAAACAGCCAAGTCGATTTCGCGATTCGACCAGCATCGACATGCCGAGCTGCTAGATGACTTGACACCGCCAAGGAAGTTCGCATGGTTCGCTCTGCATCGGGCGTGATGATGGCAAGACAGGTACCTGTCGTTTGCCCCACGATGATTGGATTTCCCATGTTGATGCGAAGCGACTGAAATTCCTCCACATAATGCAGCCCGTAACGGTCGTCTCCTACGCAGCCTATAAAGGCACCTTTTCCGCCCAATTGCGAGAGTCCTATCACCGAGTTGGCAACGGAACCGCCGCTGACTAACTTCAACTCCTCGTTTCGAGCTGAAAACTGTGCCAGCAAGGAATCCTGTTCGGCCGCCTCCATCAGTCGCATGGTCCCACGTTCAAAACCAAGCGTCGCGAACTCCGAGTCATCCACTTCCAAAAAGATGTCTACGATTGCATTGCCAAGTCCACAAACGTCATACTCGCGCGTCACGGCTAAACTCTTTCTTATTCGTACCAAATTTTCAACATTTCCTGCAACAGGCCCCAATTCTAATCGGCCTGCCGGCTGTCGATAGCCCAAGCCCCGTTGTCGGCGAGTTTTGAGTACAATGGGGACGCTTCGATCTCTTTGTTCTCGCTTGCGTTTTTCCTTGCTCCCACAATGAGCCTCTTCACCATGACTACGACATTGCCCCCGCCCAGCGACGACGAATTGCAACAAGCCAAGATTCTGCGTCACAAATTTCAAGAGATTCGGAAGCAAATCGGCAACGTCATCGTTGGCCAAGACAAAACGGTCGAACAATTGCTGATCGCCATTCTGGCCGGTGGGCATTGTTTGCTCGAAGGTGTGCCTGGACTAGCGAAGACTTTGATGGTGCGTTCATTAGCCCAATCGATGAGTTTGGATTTTCATCGGATCCAATTCACTCCCGACCTGATGCCCGCAGACATCACTGGGACGGACATTATTCAACAGTCTGAGTCGGGGAGCCGCCAACTGGCTTTTGCCAAAGGTCCCGTTTTCACTCAGATCTTGCTCGCAGACGAAATCAATCGTACGCCTCCAAAAACCCAAGCTGCCTTGTTAGAGGCGATGCAGGAGCATTGTGTCACGGTCGGCGGAAAAACCTACACTCTTTCGGAGCCGTTTTTTGTTCTGGCTACCCAGAACCCAATTGAACAAGAAGGAACCTACCCATTGCCGGAGGCTCAGCGCGATCGTTTTCTATTTCAAACGATCGTCGACTACCCAACTCGCGATCAAGAATCGGAGATCATCGAGCGAACGACAGGGTCGGGAAACGGGACGATTTCATCGGTCGTAACCGGCCAGGAAATACTCGGGTTCCAGAAAATTGTTCGGATGGTTCCGTTGCCGGAACATGTAAAGCAATTCGTTCTGGATGTCGTTCGTTCGCTTCGCCCCAAAGACAAGGACGTGCCCAAATGGGTGCCTCAATGGGTTCAATGGGGACCAGGCCCGCGTGCTTGCCAGCAAATCGTGATCGCCAGTAAAGCTCGAGCTCTCTTGCATGGTCGGCTCCATGTGTCGACCGAAGATGTCGAAGCATTAGCCTTCCCCGTGCTTCGGCACCGCATTGTTCCCACCTTCAGCGCTCAGGCGGAAGCGGTTGATTCCGATGCGATCATCGCAAGATTGTTAAAAGAATTGCCCAAGCGTAAAGCGAATAGCCTTCCGGCGAAAAGCCTATCGAACTAGGTGAAAGGTACTCTCATGAAGGTTCCTTTCCTTAAATGGCTGACTCCTCTCGATTTGAACCGCGTGTCCAACTTGCAATTGTTCGCGAAAGGTATCGTGGAAGGTGTTAGCGGTGGTATCCACCGGTCGCATCTGATCGGAGCAAGTATTCAATTTAAGGAACATCGACCTTACGTTGCGGGTGACGAAACCAAGAACATTGACTGGAAGCTGTTCGGAAAAACCGATCGACTTTACATCAGGCAGTACGAAGACGAAACCAATCTTCGAAGCGTCATCGCCCTGGACCAGAGCGGATCCATGAAGTACTCAGGCTCGCGGTCCAATGGTCTTTCGAAGCACCAATTCGCAATTCGATTGGCTGCTTCGCTAGCTTACCTACTGATCAACCAACAGGATGCGGTAGGTCTTGCGACATTCGATGAGCAAATTCGAACTTTCATTCCACCACGCAGCCGGCCAAATCACTTGCAGGTTCTCTTTCAAGCGATGGAGGACTCGAAACCTGGCCAAGAAACCGATCTTGGAAATGTTCTACAAAGCCTTTCAGCCCATTGCCGTCGTCGCGGGCTGCTGTTCCTGATCTCGGATTGCTTTGGCGATACGGAATCGATCGTAAAAGCCTTGGGGATACTGCGAAGCAACCATCAAGAAATTGTCGTCTTTCAAGTCTGGGACGACGACGAATTGGACTTTCCGTTTCAATCTCGAACCATGTTCCGTTCCCTTGAAAATGCATCGAACCAATTGCTTGTCGACCCAATCCAACTTGCCAAAATCTACCAAGATAATTTAGCTCGCTTCCAGTCGGAACTGTTGGACGGATGCTCCAAGCAACGAATCGATTTGATTCCCGTTCGAACAAGTGACTCGCACAGCGAGATTTTGTCTAGCTATCTGGCACGACGGCGCGAGGTCCGATGACATTTCTCAATGGACTACTTGCGTTTGGCGCAGCTGCCTTTGCAGTGCCGCTGCTAATCCACCTGCTTCATCGAGGTCGCTCGACCACGGTGGATTGGGGCGCCATGCATTTGCTCCTTGCAACCAAAAGTAGCAATTCACGCCGAATCCAGTGGCAACAGATTCTTCTTCTTTTGCTCCGCTGCATGATCCCCATCTTGCTGGCATTGGCCATGTCCCGTCCGCTGATTCCAACCTGGCAGTCCACAGGAGGCCAGTCTGCCGTTTCGCTTGCCTTGATCGTCGACGATTCCACTTCCATGTTCTCACAGGTCGCTGAGAAGCAAGGGCAGGGAAACGCAACTCGGTTTTCCCAAGCATGCCTTGCAGCGTCCAAAATCTTGCGAGGCCTGCCCAACGGAAGCATTGGTTCCGTGTTTCTGGGAGGTGCAACCCCCGAAAAATTACCGTCTCAAAATCCAGACGAGCTTGCGAACCAACTCGAGCGACTTGCGGCAAGGAAAGTTCCATCAGGCGAGTTGAACCTACCGGCTTCGATGCAGGGTGCGTGCAAATGGCTTGCTGACAGCCCTCATTCGCGACGCCAAATCATCGTGATCAGCGACATGCAATCCAATGAATGGAAGGGGGAACTGCGTGTTTCCGGAATGGAAATCGGGGAGTTGCTTTCGAAACAAACCGTTGCGCCGGAGCTCGCATTACTGCACCTTGGGGCTGACCGCAAAAACAAAACGACCGACAATCTCGTTGTGGATTCGATTCGTGTGAACGCCAGTCTCACCTCCATGGATAAAGAAACTCCCATCGCAACCGTCATCAGCAATACAGGGGACACGGATTGCGATTCGATCTCGGTGGTGCTGCTGGATAACGATTTCGAAATCGATCGACAGTTAGTCTCAGTTCCCGCACATTCCAAAAGTACAATGCTGTCGCGATGGACTCCCAAGAAGGCGGGGGACCATGTTTTGAAAATCCAAATCCTGCGCGATGACGACTTGATGGCTGATAACTCTCTGAGCGTCGTGTCGCATGCGTTTGAACCGATCGGGGTTGTATTGGTAGATGGCGACCGTAAAGCATTGGCCATGCAAAGCGAGACGGACTTCATGAAGCTTGCTCTGTCCCCCTTCGCTGTTTCCCAGCGGGATCGACGAGACTCCTTCGCGACAACAGTGATTGGTCCCGATGAGCTCAATGAAAAAATTCTTGAAGGTTGCCGAGTGCTGTGTCTATGCAACGTTCCCAACCTGACGCCGCCACAACTTGCGACCGTTCATGCCTTTGTCAAGAAAGGAAATGGGCTGCTTACGTTTTTAGGGGACCGAGTTGTAACGGAAACGTATCAAGCTTGGCAAACTGTGAATTCAGACGGAATTCGCCTTGGTGCGATCGGCAAAAGAGAACCTGCGAATGTCGCTGCGAACCCCGAAGATGATTCGAAAGTAGAGAAATCTTCGGCCCATCTCAATGTTCGAAAAACAAGCTTTTCTCCAATTCGAGAACTTTCGAAGGCAAGCCAAGGGACTTTGGAAAAAATTGAGTTCAAGTATCGTCACCTTTTGGAATTGGAATCAAAATGTCAGGAACCGCCGTTCGGTGCGTCCGTGGCGGTGGAATTCGACGATGGTCGGCCCTGGATCGTTGAGTCCAATTTAGGCGAAGGGCGTTGCTTATGGATAAGCACAGCCATGGACGACGACGATTCCAATTTGCCCACGAAGTCGGTTTTCCTTCCCTTGGTACAACGCTTAGTGGCCTATGCGGCGCAGTTGCAATCCACGAAGGGCAACATGGCTGTTGGGACCACGTGGACGATCCATTCAGAAAGAAACACAAAGTTGACTCTGGCCAAGCCAGATGGAACGTTCGATTCTATAGAAACCAACGACGTTGGACAGTTTGACTTGCCATCTATGCGGCTTCTTGGAAACTTCATCGCACGCCCAGTCGTGGCTGCAGAAAAGCAGCAGAATGAAGTCCCCACTACCGATCAGGTTATGAAAGGCGCCAGTGAAGAGCTCCGAACAGGAATCTACGCCGCATCTGTTTCCCAGTTCGGTCTCGAACCGAATAACGAACCGTCACTGGAATCTAAGCTCGACTATCTCGAACAACAGGAAGTCGCGAAACTAGCACAGAGCTGGGATGCATCTTGGGCCGCCAACGTTGACGAGTTGTTTGCTTCGTCGCAACGCAAATGGTTTGGGCGAGAGATTTGGTTTTGGATCTGGACCGCTTTGCTAATCTGCTTTCTTGCGGAGATCGCTTTGGAGCAATGGCTTTCTCCTCGCTTGCGAGGTCGACGAGCTTCATGACATCCCTACAATTCAATCCTGTTTTTCCGTGGTGGATGGTTGCGATCGTTGCCGTTGTCGGTACCGTCTTGCTTGGGCGTTGGTATTGGCGAGAATCCCGGTACTTGGCTTCTCCTTGGTGGTGGCTTCTTCCGGCCTTGCGTTCGACCGCTTTCTTTTTAATCGTGCTGATGCTGGCAGGGCCATCGCTACATCATCGCATCTACGAAGGAGAGATGAGTCGAGTGCGAGTGTTGCTGGACCTTTCTCGCAGCATGGCCATTTCCGATCAGGCGTCACCGACGATCGATAATACACTAGTTCCCGCGGACACATCGGAGCAGGTTTCGAGAACTCGGATCGAGATCGTGAAGCAATGGTTACTGGGAGACGCATCATCGGAAACGGACGCCCCAAAAGGTTGGCTGGAGCGAAAGAGTCGAGATCATCGTATCGAGTTGTATTCGATAGCCAATGTTGATTCAGGAAAACAAACGGTTGATTCCAATCTGCTTTGGGATTCGTCGAACGAGACGCCTGACAATCGTAAGTTGTCACTAATCGCCGACGGGCAGGTGTCGAAATTGGGCGAGAGCTTGGCTGGCCAAATCGCAGCCAAGCCAACCGCCTTGATTCTCATTTCCGACGGTCAAAACAATGATGGAATGAGCTTGGCTCAGGCGGCTGAGCAGGCGGCCGCAGCGAAAGTACCCGTGTATGCTATCGGTGTCGGCCCTTCTCGAGAACCGGATGACTTGGGGATTCTAAGCATCGAGCATTCGCAACGGGTCTTTCGAACGGATCTTGTCCGCGGATCGCTAGAAGCGAAGGAGAGTATCCCACGAGGTACGCCATACCGTGTGAAGGTGAAGCATCTTGAAAAAGTTGTATGGGAAAAGGAATTCGAGTCTGAGAATCAAGGGGTTCGTCGCATCGAGTTCGAGATCCCAGCTGAAAGTTTAGTGGACGCTGCCAAGTCCGATCAGAATCGCTCCACCGAGAATTCAACTCTGCCCATCGACTTGAGTTTCTCTATCGAAACGAATACGACAGAAGTCTCCACCGAAAACAATCATGCAGAAACATCGCTTTGGGGCGTCCATCGGCAGAGCCGGATCTTGATGTTGGATCGGCGTGGGGGCTGGGAACCACGTTACGTCAAAAATGCGTTGACTCGCGATATCGCTTGGAAAGTTGATTTTTCGATCGGTCAACCCAACTTGGAAGCGAACGTCTTTCCAAAAACGCGCAACTTGCTGTTCGAGTACGATCTGATATTAATGACCGTCGAAACGATCAGTATTCTGAACGAAGAGCAGCAGAAATGGATTCGCGATTTTGTTGCAGAAAGTGGTGGCGGATTGATTCTGATCGACAGTAAAAACAACTTGACTGTTCCGTCGATCCAGGACCCACTGCTTGATCTGATGCCAGTGCGCTCTTTGACTCAACCAAAACAACCGACACTCTCAAAGCTCTCCATCGCTTCCAATGCTACGGACCAAGTTGCCATGCAACTCGCTGCGGACACTCCGTCCAGCCAGGCACTTTGGCAATCGCTTCCGGTGCCTCGTTCTATTCGGGAGTGCGAACTTTCACCAGGCTCCGAAGCCTTGTTAGAATCGTCGGAGGAAGCTTCCGATACCAAGCATGTACTGTTGGCAACGAAGCTTTATGGGCAAGGTCGAATCGTTTACATGAACAACGATGAATCTTGGCGATGGCGTTATGGAGTCGCTGACGCCTACCATCAACGATTCTGGAATCAAATGTGCAACTGGACGATGCGAACCCCATTTGCAGTCAACGAAACATTCGTCTCGTTGGATGCAGGCTTACGCATGATCACCACTTCCGATCAAGTTACGATCCGGGCCAATCTGAAGCTAACTCAAAATCAAGTCCCTGATAACCCGAACGTCCAAGCGGTTTTACTTCGCAACGACGAACCTTATGCTGTCCTACCCATGGCAAGAGAATCGGATTCTCGCGGATTCTATCGAGTGACCACGGGGCCATTTCCAGAAGGAAGGTACCGTGTGCAGTTGCAAGCGTCAGGGATTCCCCAGGACGCCTTGGCGATTGAATCGGATTTTCTTGTTCAGTCCCCAACAGATTTAGAACTGGCATCGTTATCCTGCAATACCGAAGCTTTGGAGCAGCTCGCCCGAACCACCGGCGGACGATTCCTATCGCTCGATCAAGCGGAATCGATCTCAGACTTGCTTCAGCAATTTCAGACTGGAAAATGGACCGAAACGGTAACACTGCTGTGGCAAAGCTATCCGTGGTTCGCCACCATTATGACGTTACTTGCTTTGGAATGGATTTTACGAAAGAGAACGGGCCTTATCTAAGGGGCAAAAGATGAGCCAAGTTACATCGACCTTCGGAAAAACAGGACTGCACGTCCACACGAACCCAAAAGACCATGAAGCGGTCCGCGCGTTCTTGCATCGTTTTGCAAATCGACGGACACTACTTCGAGCAATCCAAGGAATCTGCGCGTTCGTCGTAACCATCACTTTGCTGTCGACCCTCGTTGTTTTTGCGGATGGGATGCGTTGGCTCAGCGATCCCGTCAGGTGGTCAATCAGTTGCGGCGTTTACTTGGTTGCATTCATGGTTGCTTGGCGTTTTGGACTGAAGGCATTTTGGGAATCGACAGACTCCGTCGCTGTCGCACAATCGATTGAACAAGCTAGTCCACGATTTCGCGAGAGTCTGTTATCGAGCGTTGAACTACGAGGAACGGACGGAAGTATCAAGTCTGGATCCCACGCTTTCGTGTCTGCGATCGAGCGCGATGTCGCAAAAGAAGTCCAACGCGTCGAACTGGAAGATCTGCTTCCATGGACCGCAATCGCTCGAGGCTTAACCATTTGCATGATGTTGCTGATGGTGACGCTGATGATTTGTGCGGTTCCAGGCTTGAAGTATTCCCAACGGTTGGCTCGAGCTCTACTACCTTTTGTTTCATTATCGCGTCCATCGAATGTCCGCATCGCCATTTTGGAACCTAGTCCGGCTTCGCTGGCCGTGCCTAGTGAACAAACACTGCGATTTTTGATCGAGGTGGAAGGTGCTAATGTTGACGAGGCGACGTTAGAGTTCGCGGATAGTATAGGGCAACCATCGCAAACGCTCCGCGAGTTTGCCATGCTGTTAGGAAGTGAACAACCCAAACGCTTTTCCGTAGTTTCTTCCGTAGGAAGTGCGACCACGCGATATCGAGTTCGCGCAGGAGATGGTGAAACCGCTTGGTATCAGCTTCAGACACTCGCACGTCCTAAAGCAGTTTTGTTCACCACCCGAGTTACCTTGCCCGACTACGTTCCTAATAACATTTCCGCCCAATTTTACCAACGAACTAGTTCCAACCTTCGCGGAGATTTCCGAGTCCTTGCTGGAAGCCGAGTGCGATTGGAAGTGGATACGAACCAACCTTTGAAGCTTGGTTCAATTGAGCTAGAGTCTCTTAGCACAGGTCGAAAAACATCGATCCCATTAACACTCGAAAAACCAGCAGGCGATCGCCAAATAGCTGCTGGAGCGACTTCGAGCTATGCTGCAAATTTCGAAGTGTTGGAAAATGCAAAGTATCAAGTTCGTTTGCAAACAGAGACGGAATATCAGGGGAACCCGCTGGAGAATACGTTTAGCCCTGTTTACAAAATAGATGCCCTGGAGGACGCGGCGGCCACGTTGGCTTGGTCGGTCAGCGATTCCACCGTTTGGAGAAAACCACCCGATTCCAAAGAGATCTTTGTTGTCGCACCGAATGAGCTGTTAGGCTTATCAGTCAGCTGCCAAGACAATTTACCTGTCGAGTCCTTGGACATCGAATGGTCGCTGAATCGAGGATCTTGGCAATTGGCGAAGAGCAAAGTCCCCGTCCACGAGCAGACGCTCGGGGATCGGCCAACGACCTTACCAGCAATCAAAGCCTTCGCGGGTGCCGCAAAATGGGATTGGGATCTTACAGACTACAAGCTAGAGGGTGGGGACACGCTGCAATGCCGTGCGAAAGGCATCGATTTGAAGGGGGGCGTATCGTACTCTTCCATCGTCTCGTTTAGTGTTTCGGCCATTGGATACGATCGCGATCGCTACGATAGCCTCGAAAGAATGTCCGAACTTGTCGCGCCACTGAAAGAGTTCGCCGAAACAATGGCGGCGAAACGAGAAGGAGTGCGAACTGCGATTGGAGTACTGAAGAACCCCGCATCCTCTGTCGAACAACGATCGCAAGCCGCAAGGGAGCTTGGTGATGTTGCTAAGCTGGGCATTCTCAAGGCACAGTCGATTCGTTCGCAGGCCGAACCCGTTGTCAGGGATCTCAAGCGATGCATCGATCAGTCTGATGTGGAACTGGCCATGCGAAACATGTCGCGTATCGAGAAGGAGTATCTGCAATACATTGCTCACTCGCATCAGTCGCCCAACCTGTCGCTAACGGCCACAGAGATTGCGTCGAAATCCGATTGGTTCCAAAGTGAACGGGAGACGCGATTGAATCGAATGCAACAGTGCTTCGATGTATCTTGCGATCAGGCCAATCGTATCCTGGAACTCTATCGTCAATTTGTGGGACTCGAACTGCAAACGGCGATCACCAAAGATTTGACAGGACTCATGAACCACCAACAAACTCTTTTGGATCGAAAGCCTAACGTCAACTTGGAGACGATGATTCGCTCTCAAAAACTGTCAGAACAGTATTGCAATGCAGCCCTGAAGCTAGCGAAAGATTTTGGTCCGTCAGTGAACCAGGATCTTCGGGATGGCTTAGCCAACTTGAGCCGTTGGGGAAACGACACGATGCTTGAAATCAAAGATCTTTGCGAAGCTGAACTTGGGTTGGAGGTTTCCGAAAAGGCTCGAGATACGCAGCGCGATCAGCTTCGAGCACGTATCGAGCGTTCGGCTAACGAACTCAGGAACCAGCGATGGGCATACAACCTTGGTGGGAATCTTATCTGGAACATTCACAATACGAGACGCGAACTTTGGAACAACAGTGGATCGCTTCGAGCCATGTTCAACGAATCCTTGGATCGCATCCGGAAGCGAAACGACATCGTACGAGACAACCTGGCTAGCAACACCCCAGAACGGTCTCCGGAGTTGGGTTTCCGAATTGCGAGCCTTGAAACGGATGTGGTGGGTATCCATTTTACTGCCTTAGGACAGATGCTCGATCGAAGAGATTTGCACCAACGCCGTGGCGTTAGTGACCCTGTTTTTGCGAGCGATATGGGGTTGGCTCATCGGGCATGGACCAAAGTTCTTGAAGACTGGATCCAAAACCCAGTGGACCACGCAGACCAGACCAAGAATTTGGAAGAAGTTGCCAAGGCCTTTCATGTGCTCGAGGCCGCTCATGAAGCGATGGAGGCGAAGCTGGTGCTTCAGTCCTTGCGATCGAAAGAGCAGTACGATTGGAAAGCGATGGAAGGTCAGCTGTCGCACGCAACTCAGTGGGACAGCATTGCTCATCGAATTGAGTTTGCTTCCCAGTGGATGAAAGAAGCGGGGATTCCGCAAGCGTTAGCCGAAAAGTTCAATGCGCTGCGGTATGGCGACTTTGCCAACAGAATCGCGCAGAAGCTTCACCCACGCCGCGACCCCCACAATCAAAATTGGACGTCTGCATCCGATGACATGCAACGGTTGTTAACGAAGTGGAATGAACACGACAACGAACTCAAACCGATTTTGGACGCGGCTCGAGCTACGCTTTCCAAGTTCGCGCCGAGCATTTCGGAATTGGCGGAAAAAGCGGCTCAAGCAACTCAGAATTTAAAAAGCAAGACAGAGCAGATTCAGAAAGAATCGCAAGAAACCAAGGCCGATTCCACAGAACCAGCGGCAACGGCGATCGATCCCTTAAAATCTGCGGCGGACCTGATGAAGAGCCAGATGGAATCGGAACTGAAGCTCCAACAACTACAGGATGCTTTAATTGAACAAGCAAGCCGACAGGATTTGCTTCAGAACGAACAGCTCCAAGCTGCTCGCGATAGCGACAACGCATTGCGATTGTTAGATGCGGTTTCCATACCGATGAAGGAAGCCATTCTCGAAGTGGCGGAATCGATCAACGCACAGAAGACTCCGTCGGCAGAAACAAAAGGGGAAATGCAAAACAAACTTTCCGAGGCCGTTCAGCGAGAATCGCAAACCGTCGACGCGTTAGAAGCTGTTGCGAAGCACTTTGCGAAGCTCGAGAATGCAATGGATCAGGGGCAAGCGAACACTCCGGAATCAAGCCTGGCCAAAGCACCAGACGCAAACGCATCACTGGAACAGCAAGCATCGAGCGAATCGTTGGAACGTCAGGCGGATTCTGCCACAAGGGAGCTAGCAATGGATCCCCAGTTCCCGTCGATCCGTGACTCCGATCGGGATTATGCAAAGGCCAAGGATCTTGCCGAACAGGCTCAACGAGCCCCAAGAACTTTGCTTGAAAATCTAGAACGTGAACTGAAAACAAATCCGCCGATGCAGTCCGAGCTATCGGAAATCGCAAAAGCCAGTGCGGAATCGGTTGCCAACAGCTTGCGGAATGCTGCCAAGGAGGAAAAACAATTGGCTTTGCAAGTTGAAAATGCGGATGCAAAGCTGGTTGCGGAAAAGCAGCTTCAAATCGATCGCGCTCAAGCGATCACGGAGCAGGTAGAGCGCTTTGCCGCGAGATCATTGGAGAAAGCTGCTCAAGCTGTAAACGCGACCGGCAAGCATGAACAAGCCCAGACCCTGAACCAGGCAGCTAAGTCTTTGCGAAAGCGGGCCAGCGCTTTGCAGCAATTGAATGAGAATACGCCAAGGCAACAATTCCAATTGGACACGCAAGCGCTAGCCGATGAAGTTTCCAAAGCCAATCAAGAACTCGCCAAAGTCGAAAGCGAGATCGAGCCCATGGTGGGACAGGCCATTCATAAAGGGGAACAGTTGCGAAGCCACACCAAAGAAGCGATGCAGAATGTTCAAATTCAGAATCGCAACGAGATGATTGTGCAGGGACATGAATCGGTCAGTCGGGCCAACCTAAAGGTTCAGGAAGCGAAGCAACGCGCTCAACAATTAGTTCAACCGCTCAGCGACGCTCGAAAGCAAACCGAGGCAGCAAAAAAGCGGTTGGAGGAACAAAATTCAAGTCCTGACGCCTTAAAGCACTTGCAATATACGGCGGTTCAGGAAGAACAATTGCTCGAAAAGAGCCGTTCAGCAAGTGAACGAATCAAGCAAGCCGAAGAACTGCTTCAACAGGCGGAGCAAAAGAAGAAGGCTTTAGAAGAAGCAGAACGAGCGGACCTTGATAAGCCGGACCCGCGAGCCGCACTTGCAATGGACCAGGCGTCCCAGTCGAAGGAGCAATTGGACGGTCTTAGAAAACAAATAGATGCACTGAACCAAAGTGCACAGTCCTTGCCCGAACCCAAAAGCCAAGCATCGCCGCTAGCAAATCTGGAGAAAAGCCAAAAGAAACTCAAGGAGAATGTGCTTGAATTGGCCACCGACATCGACCAAGCGGCAAGGCATGAGCAGCGACTTGAAAATTCCGAAGGCGCAAACGGCCTGAAAGAAACAGCGAAAGCGATCAGGCAATTGTCGGAAGGACAGCTCCAACAAGCACAGCAAGAACTAGGTCAGGCAGCGGGAGCAGCAAGCACTGCGGAATCAGACCAAGCGAAGTCGTTAGCAAAGGACCAAGAGATGAAGAACTCGTTTGACCGCCCTGGGACTCAAGGGGCTGTCAACAGTCTGAATCGTGCCAGCGAGGAACTGCTAGGCAATTCAAAGCAATTGGAAAACGCAATCGGGTCGAAAGATCCGTCCAAGCCAGCCTCGGGATCTCAAGGCAGTGACGATAACAAGTCCGCATCATCCAAGGGTTCCACGCCGCCGAAGCCCTCGGGCGGGGAAGGAGCGGAGGGGGGAGAATCGTCGTCCAATGAGAATTCAGACGGGGTTCCAATGACCGATCAACAAAAGGCCCGAATGCTGGATCAGCTCGATCGCCAAGTGAATTCAAAACAAGGAGATTCCAATCGTTCCTTGCAAGACGCGATTCGACAGTCAGCGGACCAGCTTTCCAATGCGATGAATCAAGCTAGGTTAGATCAGCAAGCTAGCAGCATGCAGAACAAATCGAATTCGCCAAGTAAGCCATCTCGCAATGGCATGAAAGGCCAGCGAGGCCAATCCGATACCGCGGGTGAAGATAGGGCGAACCCTGCGGCTGTCGGCGTTCTTCCCAATCGCACGTTAGAATTGAATCGAGATTGGGGTCAACTTCGTGAGCAACGAGCCGAAGATGTGATCGAAGGCAATCGGGATGAATTCGACCCAGAGTTCAGCGAGGCGATTCAAGCCTACTACCGCGCTGTTGGCAAGCCATAGTCACAGCCTGCTGACCATCGCCGACAACGGGACCAAGGTATTGATTTGGCCCACTCAGCCATGATCCATGAAGCCATGAATAGGTGCCGCGAGATTAACCCTCGGCAGGCTGATCTTGCTGATCGAGAGCCTTCAGTTCCTCGATCCAAATCCGGATATCGTTATCGTATTCGCTAGCGAGATCGCTCAAAACAAGTTGCCGGTGGAAGGAAGCAGCCCCTTCTTGAAGCAATTCAGCCGCTTCTGCGCTGGGGAACCTGCGCGAAGGGTCCGGAGCAATGAGACCGCGACAGAAGTTCATCAACAAACCATTGCAGGAGACCTCTTGAGGAAAAATCTCGTGCAGGCGATTGGGCAGCGAGCGTTTCTGTTCCAATAGGGACCGAAGGGAATCGGTGTCGGCAAAGCAAGGTTGGCCTGAAAGCAATTCGACCAAAACGTATCCCAACGATGCAAGATCGCTTCGGGGGGAGACAGGGGCGTTCTCTAGAACTTCGGGGGCAGCATACGCAGGCGTGCAAGTGAAGACTTGAGGTTGTTTCCCCATTTCGAATGCGGAACCGATATCGATCAGTTTTGCGTGCCCTGTTCGTTTGATCATGATATTGGAAGTCTTAATATCGCCGTGAACAACATTTTCACGATGCATGGCGGCCAGACCCGCTAAGCAATCTCGCACGATGGCCACTGCCACGCCCGCTTTGAATCGAGCATGAGCTGGGCCGGCGGTTACCACCACATTATTGATGTAGTCCCATCGACGTTGCGACAACCGATTCCGTATTTTGGCCATCCGTTCCAAACGAAGCAAATCTCGAAGATCGTAACCATCGATCCATTCCATGATCAGAATGCGAATTCGGTTGCGATCGATAAAATCATGGATGCTCAAAACACTTTCGTGTTGAATTCGAGCCACAGTGGCTGCGACCTGTCCAATGCGGGCCATTGCGTCGTCGTAGCCCGCTTGGGTTCCGAAACGCTCGGGCGAGAAAACCTTCATCGCGACTGGCAACGCAAACCCGTCAGCACCCAAGCGAGTTGAAAAAAAAACAACCCCTTGTCCACCACTTCCAAGAATGCGATCTAATTTATGGTAGGTCATCCACTGAAGTTTACGATCATCCAGTAGAATCTGGTAGCGATTCATGAGCTCGGGATTGGCGTTCGAGCCAGAATCGCCGCCAAGCGTTCGAGTCCTAAAGTCACCAGCGAAAGTTGTCGTGTGCATGAGTTCGTCCATGAGCAGAAAAAGGGCATCTGTATCCTGATGGACTTCGCCCTATCTTACAAGCCTAGGAACTGGCAAATCCTAAACCTCTTTTTGTGGACGGCGTGGTTGACCAGTTGGCAAACCATGCTCGTTTCCCAAGGAGCCGACCCAGCAGACTTCAAGAATGCGCAGGCATTTGGGCCAGTTTCCTCGCCGGACTCACCCGATGAGGACTTGATACAGTCGCTGATACAAGGTGGATTTACCGAGATGGCGATCGATATTTGCCAGGCTCGGAAGCATCTGGCGATGAATTCCCAGGCGTCGAGCGATTCGATTGCCCGTTGGAATATGCTTTTGATCCAATCTTTAGCTGCCAATGCGGTATCGAACGAAAACGTCTTCGATCGACCGGTATTGATCGATGAAGCACTCCAGCAAGCGAATTCGATTGCAGTCGAAAACGAAGACTCCTCCCGTCATCTCTGGATCAGGTACAAATTTCAACGAAGTCGATATTTTGTTCTGCAGCGCACCTTGGCAGCCTATTTGGCAGTCCCAACGCGCGAAGGTTTGCGGGAATGGTCCTTGCAGACGATCCGAGTCTGTTTAGACCAACTTGATGCGCTGCAGCTACAGACGAAGAACTCTCCCTTAAGGAGCGGCACATCAGGTTCCAAGGACGCGATAACGCCAGCGCAGTGGACGAGCCTAGAGAATGACATCATTCTATTGAGAACAGATCTTCTGCTGCTGCAGGGTAGTTTTTATCCCTTGAAAAGTCCGGAGCGAATCGGGGCCGCGTCGGAGATGCTCGATTTGCTCGACAAAGCAGCCTCGCAGATCAACCGCAGTTGGGCTGGCTATCCAAGGCTCGAACTGGCTAGGTGCAACGCTTTGTTCATGCTTGGCAGATCTCAAGAATCGATGGATGAACTTCAAAAGCTTTGGAGCCGACTTTCGGATGCATCGGCGGCCAAGAGCGTGGCAACAGGTCGTTGGCAATTGGGTATCGGAGCTCTTGCAGCACAGGTCAATCGAGAACTCGGCAACTTGCGAGAATCCGATCGATGGATTGAACAAGTGGGAGGGCCTTTCCAAAGTCCCGAGTTAGCCTTGGAGCATTTTGCCAACCGTCTGGTTGTTTCCTCCGGTAGCCCCAACGGAACCAAGGCAGAAATCGCCGCACAAGAAGCTCAGCTTCAGTTAGCATTCCAGTTGAAGGCAGAAATTGGGAAGCGGTTTGGGTCCTATTGGCAACAGCGGGCCGATGCCCTTCTTGTTTCCAACAAGTCCATCCTAGAACCAACTAGCGCGACCGCTGGGAATCCAACGAAGCCCGCGACTACTACCGCGTCGCCGAATTTGCGAGTTGAGCTACTGAAGACGGAAGCCAGGCAACTGCTTACTGGAGGTCAATGGCAGAAAGCAATCGAAAAGCTCAATCAAGCAGAAATGTCCGCTGGCAATTCGGGGAACGAAACGGAAGCGTTAGAGATCGCGATGAAGTCTGCCGCGATTCTCTTAAACCAAGGACAGTCCGACGTGGCTCGTAGCGAGTTTTTTCGTTCGGCCATTGCCTACCAACGTTCCGCCAAGGCTCCGGATGCGGCCATGATGTCGGTTTGGAAAATGGAAAGCGATGTGTCGGCCGATGCAAGTTCCATGTCCGAAGCGGATCGCTTGGCCGCTAGGCAACAGCGAGTCGCAATCTATCGCGGGCGACTCGCTGAGATTCTAGCCACGTGGCCCGAGTCCATTCAAGCGAATAAAGCGGTACAAAAACTAGAGCAGTCGTTTCTGTTGGAAGACAAACTTGTTTCTCTTTTGGAGCTTTGGAGCAATCGACTGAAACAGCTTCCCGAATCGGCGGTCAGGGCAAAGGTTGGGCAGTCTTCATGGTCAACTTACGACAGGGCGTTCGCATGTTACGGATTAATTGCGGTTGCGACACGAAGTGCATGGCCGGACCGTTCTCGTTATTCCGACCAAGAACGGGTTGAAGTTCGAGAAGCTCTAGCAATACTTCGGGAACGGATCCTCGAAAGAACTCCCTCGAATGCAAAACCCTTGACGCTCGCATGGCTCGATTCCATAGACAGTTGCATGGAATGGCCACGCACACCGACAACCGGGATTCCCAACCCAGTTGGCCTTCAAGAACTTCCGCCTTCCCTTGGCTATCTGGAATGGGGAGAACCCAACGAAACATCCACTCAACCAGAAGGATGGGAGTTGGGCTTACCGATTGCTCTCAGCTGGATTCGCGCTGAAGTCAATTTCCAAACACAGATTCGAAAGTCCGAAGAACCGCAAGCGTTATCGAGCTTGGTCAAGGAAGTAGATCGCTTGCAGAAACTACAGACTCAGAATAGACAATCGATCGGACAAGCGATCG
This sequence comes from Planctomycetaceae bacterium, assembly GCA_027487485.1. Lineage (GTDB taxonomy): Bacteria > Planctomycetota > Planctomycetia > Pirellulales > Pirellulaceae > JBKCUI01. Next base: position 189,777 of record JAIYDN010000012.1, read on the forward strand.
GGATTAGGCAAGCCGAACAACTAGTGCGATCGATGCAATCGTATTCGATTGCAATCGACTTATGGTCTGGAGAGGAAAGGAACAAGAAGGCGACTGAAGAATTGCTCAAGGTAAGAAAAAGCAATCCTAAAGATGCCTGGTGGTTTTATCGGAGTGCACGAATGCTCCAATCGACACCCAGTCAAAGGGAGCAAGCGATTCAACTGTATCGATCGCTGGCCAATGGCTTGACCGCAGGGAGCGATCCTTGGCTTGCAATGCGGGCGAGAACCGCCGAAACGATGCGGCAAATGGGGGACATGAAAAGCGCTCAGGAATTGGCAAATCTTGTCTTGGCCACGTACCCCAGCCTATCCGACGAATGGAGACGCCGATTTGCGCCTTGAAATCGGTCGGGAGTGGGGAATCGGTAGCGTGAGGGAAATCGGTAGCGTGAGGTTAAAATCGCAAGGAATAGCGGATGAAGCACGATTTTTTGTGTCGAATTCAGTTTGGCGCTGCGACTTTAAGTTGATCGATTACCATAGATTCCTTCCTACATCTTTGACGTTATCAGAAACACGATAAAATGCGGACTCGAAATTGCATTGAAGCTTGGTTACTCCGTTTTGGAATATTGCTGATGGTTCTTCAGGTCAATCGTGGCATGGCTGCTGACGAGAATTCGGACGAAAGAGCAAGTGTCCAGTATCGACTTTCGTTTCGCCAAGCAGACACTCATCGTGTCGATATTGAGATGTCGGTTCCGACGGATGGAAAAGAGCAAATTGAATTGATGATGCCGGTCTGGACACCGGGCAGTTATTTGGTCCGCGAGTATGCTCGCCAGGTGGAGCAGATCAGTGCATGCAACGGTTTGAATCAGCAAGAACTAGATATTCGAAAGTCGGACAAAAATCATTGGTTGGTAGCATGCCAATCCGCAGAGGAAGTGGTTGTTCGATATTCGCTTTACTGCAGGGAAATGAGTGTTCGGACCAACTGGGTGGAACGCGACTTTGCTTTTTTAACCGGGGCCGCCACCTTTCTTACTCGTTCGGACATGTTAGACCATCCGCATTTAGTACGAATGGATGCGTTGCCCCATTGGCCGAATGTTGCCACAAGTTTGCGAGAATGGAAGCCTAATGATCCATGGACTCGAATCGCCTCGAGCTTTGACGAATTGGTGGACAGCCCCATTGTTTTGGGAGCTATTGATATTCAGTCGTTCGAATGTGGAGACGCCAAGCACCATCTAGCGACATTAGGGGGTGAAACGTTCTGGGATACGCCGAGCGCTGTGAAGGATGTGGCCAAGATTGTAGAGACCGAACAAAAACTTTGGGGCGATATTCCCTATGGCGAGTATTGGTTCTTGAACCTTGCGACCGAGTCCGGTGGAGGGCTCGAACATGACAACAGTTGCGTCTTGATGACCGGACGTTGGACTCAGCGGCAAAAATCCAAGTACTTGGACTGGTTGGGCTTGGTGTCCCACGAGTTCTTTCACACCTGGAATGTTCGTCGATTGCGCCCCAAGGTGTTAATGCAGTACGACTATAGCAACGAACAATATACTCAAGAACTTTGGGTCGCCGAAGGAATCACTAGCTACTATGACGACTTGATTGTGGCCCGCGCGGGATTATTCAAGCCCAAGGAGTATTTGGATCGCGTCAGCAAAAGCATTGCCTCCGTTCAAACAGCCCCAGGTCGATTAGTACAATCGCTGCGAGACAGCAGCTTTGACAGCTGGATCAAGTTCTATCGCCCGGACGAAAACGCCAACAACAGCCGAATCAGCTACTACGTGAAAGGATCGTTGGTTGGAATGCTGTTGGATACCAAGATTCGGTCGAATACAAATGACCAAAAGTCGCTCGATGATGTCATGCGTTTGTTGTGGAAAACGCATCGCGAAACGGGCTATACCAACGAAGATTTTGCGGCCGCCGTTGCTGAAGTATCCGACGATTCCGTCAAACGCTGGCTAGAGCAAGTGCTTGATTCCACCAACGAGCTCGACTATGACGACCTGTTGGAATGGTATGGGCTGGAATGGAAACTGCGTGATTCCGATAAGGAGAAAGACAAAGACAAGGAAAAAGAGCCTGCCGTCGAGCGTCCTGCTTTTGGGAATGTCTACGTAGGACTGGATCTAAAAGCAGAACAAGGTCGCGCGATGGTCGATAAGATCACGCGAGATTCGCCCGCAAGTATGTCGGGAATTTTGGTAGGGGACGAGCTGATCAGTTTCGATGGCTTTCGAATAACCACCGAAGGCTGGAACGAGCGTCTGAATTTGTACAAGCCTGACGATGTCTGCAAATGCTTGCTCGCTCGACGAGGAAAGATTTTGGAGCTACCGATCCGGTTGGCAGCGCAACCCGAAAATGGTTGGACGCTGGTTCGAGTTGCTAAGCCTACCGAGGACCAAGAAGCTCACTGGCGATCTTGGCTAAATATGCCATTGGTTGAGTCCGATGCCCCTTAGATTTCTGAAACCAATCGGAATACTGGAAAATGGGCTTCTAGCGACTTCATGGAAATCGATAGCTGGTTTCACACTGATTGGACTTGGTCTAGCGATTTTGTTTTTGTCGGCGCGATCTTCGTTGCAGAAACAACAATGGCAAACGACTCAAGAGAGGATTGCAGCTTCGGATCTCGAGGCTATCTGTCGTATTCTTCAGGCTAACCCAGACTCGCTCGCAGAACGAAAATCGGGCGGCGTTCCTCTGGTGGAGGACGCTCGCGTTTCAAGCACGATCGATCTCTTGGTCCAGGGAGAGTTGGTATGGGCTGATTCCCAGGATTTGCAGAGCCAAAGCAAACAGCAGCCCCAAAACAAACAAGGTAATGCTTTAGCCCTTTGGAGCACAGAGCCCAATCAATACCTTCGGCTTCGCATCGCTAGGAATCAGGCTAGCCAGGCCACATTGCCCAACCAGGCTTCCGACTATGATCTTGCGTTGATTCGCAGGTTCTCCGCAGCAGAAGTGGATCGTTTGCTTGGTTGGGATTGGTTTTTAGCCACATGCATTTTGGGCCTTGCATTCTGCAGCGGCCTTTTGGTTTCTTTGGCAGGGCACCGACGCCTGGAGCTCATTAGTTCCTTGAGAGACTGGTCCCAAAAGTGTTCCTTCAATCTGGGGAAAGTCCAAACAAAACAAACAACCGCTCCCCTTCAACGATTGGATCCCGTTGTCTTCCAGGTGGTTGAGCGGGTGTGGTCTGAAGCAAATCAGCGTCTTTTAGCGATCCAGCAGTCAGCCGACCAATCGTCTCGCGTTATGTTCGCCATGCCGGTCGGGGTACTAGCCTTTGATCATCAATTGAAGCTCCTTTTCGTAAATCGAGCTGGTCGCGAGCTCCTTGGATTATCAGAAGCGGTACGTCTTGGCCAATCCTTGATCGAAGTGGTTCGCTTTCCACCCGTTGTTCGTTTGATCCAGAAAACGTCGGACGATCAATTGCCTGAAGAAGCGGAGATTGAAATTCCGATGAGCCAAGCAACCCTTCGATTGCGAGCTCATCCGCTGAAGGCCTCCAACTCGAACGATCCGAATACGCAATCGAGTGGCATCTTGATCACGGTTACGGATGAGACTCGTTTGAAGATTCTGGAAAATGCCCGACGTGACTTTACCGCCAATGTTTCTCACGAGCTGAAAACACCTCTGTCGGCCATCAAGGCTTATTCCGAAACCTTGTTGATTGGAGCCTTAGAAGATCCTGAAGCCAGTCGACGTTTCGTGGAACGTATCAGCGAACAGGCACATCGGCTAGATGTTCTGATTCGTGATTTGCTTCATCTAACGAAGCTTCAATCGCAGCCTGACAAACCCCCGCTTACTTCGCTCAAGATTGAAGACGTTCTCAAAACTTGTGTCGAAGAACATCGCACGATCGGAGGGGCCAAAAACATCTCCATCGATATCAAAGAGGTTGATGGAGAATGTCGCGTGAAGGCTGACTTGGAATCACTGAGAACGGTACTGAGCAATCTTCTGGGAAACGCAGTACGTTACAATCGTCCCGGAGGTTGGGTCCGCGTTTCAACTCAAACGGAGCCAGGCAAGATCGTGATCAAAGTCACCGATAGCGGCATAGGCATCCCGCCCGAAGACCTGGATCGCGTTTTTGAACGATTCTATCGAGTCGAAAAAGCGAGAAGCCAGGATGCCGGCGGAACTGGGCTTGGATTGGCGATTGTCAAGCACTTGGTGCAAGCCATGCAAGCCGATATTGTTGTCCGGAGCGAGCTCGGCAAAGGGAGCGAGTTCGAGCTTCGGTTGCAGTCTGCGGAATCTTAGACAGAAGCGGACGATTCGGCCAGCCAGATGGACAGTGTCTTTTCAGGGACCTGAACTTGTAGCAGTGGTGCAAATTCAGCGAAGGATGTATCAACGGCAGATAACAGCAGATGCAGATCGATCGATTTGCCTTGCGAGACCTTCTCCACTCCTGCTAGAAATTCGTTCTCTTCATCCCATTCCGAATCTTTACAGGATGGTAGCAACGAAGCTAAGGCAACACAGGCCGCATCATAGCGAGGCTTAGGACCATCGAGCAGTTCATCTAAAGCAGGATGCCGTTCGATCAGGATGGCGAATTCTTCTGGAAGCCGCCAGTTTCGGCACAATGCAGCAGCCGCTTGTGCGTGATCCCAGCCAAAAGTCTCTTTTTCCAAGGCTGATAGTCGTACTTTTTCTTTGGCTCGTCGTGTGATCAATAATTCGTACTGCTCTGGCATCGCCTTCAGCAATAGCGGAATCGCCATGTCTTGCAACAAAGCTGCGGCAAAGAGATCTTCTGAGTTCGCAATCTTCAATTCACGGCCAAGACTGCGTGCAAAAACGGCGCGACGCAACGAGTCTTGCCACAAGCCTTTCAAATCGAAGGGACCAAATTTTGGATTGGGAACCAACGAAAAAACGGCACTCCAAAGTGCAAAGTTCTTGATCGTTCGCACTCCGACAAGCGTGAGTGCTTGCTGAATGGATGCAATCTCACGTGAAAAACCGAAATAGGATGAGTTCACAAAGCGTAAAATTTGGCCCATCAAACCAGCATCAGCTTCGATGGGTTTCGCAAACTCAGCAGGGCCGTTCTTTGCATCTTGCGAAAGCTCCAACAGGCGCATCGCGCTTGTTGGTAAAGCTGGCAATTGGGTGTTCGCGAGTACTTCGTCAAGACTTCGAAAATTCACTTGATTGGTCACGATCAACTCTTTGTTCAACTGCGGAGGAAGCTAGGTAAAAAGCTCAGTTCAATGAGACTCGCTAGAAACATAGGTCGGTATTTTGTAAATGCAAAAAATTCTCTTGCGGTCGCCATCAAATTGGACCTACGGAAAACCGCGTTCGGAATAAATTCAGACCACCGAAGGGACCACTCGCTGAATCGAACAAGGTAAGAAACTGTGCTTGAGATGAACGCCTGACCACTTGTAACAGTCGTACCACCTGGGCGGACATGGGCAATACTTTCAGCGCGATTGTGGCCACATAAACTACTCAAAGCGAAAACTTGAAAGGTAATAGTTTGCGTTGCGTTGTCATTGTTGGATAACCAAGTCCCAGATTTTCCCCGTCAATCGATACATTCCATGGAACTGGTTCAAGTTCAGAATCTTTGCAAAAGTTATCCTGACGCCGAATTGGGTGAATTCAAAGCATTGGACAACATTAGTTTTGTCGCGCGAGCAGGGGAGGTCTTTGGTCTGCTGGGTCCAAATGGAGCAGGAAAGACGACGGCTCTTCGAATTCTTGCAACGATTCTGCAACCATCGTCAGGGACGGCAAAGGTTTTCAACTTTGACGTCACGACCCAAGCCGATTACGTACGACATTCGATCGGGTTTGTCTCCAACAACACAGCCATCTACGACCGCATGAGTGCCTGGGAGATGGTGGAGTATTTTGGTCGCCTGTATGCATTGCACAGCGATCATCTCTATCCACGCATGGAAAAGATTTTTCGCAAGCTTCAAATGGACGAGTTTCGGAACTGTCCGGGCGCAAAAATGTCTACAGGCATGAAACAGAAAGTGTCGATCGCTCGCGCGCTGATTCACGACCCGCCCGTACTGATCTTCGATGAAGCATCGCTAGGCTTGGATGTGATGGTGGCTCGAGCACTTCAGGCGATTGTGCTTGATCTAAGAGACCAAGGCAAATGCATTATCTACTCGACACACATTATGCGAGAGGTGGAGCGTTTATGCGATCGAGTCGCCATCGTTTACAAAGGCAAAATCCTTGATACAGGTACATTGCCGGATCTCGCCAACCGCCATAATCAGAATGACTTTGAAGAGCTGTTCTTTGAACTGCTCATGCAAGAAGATGTTGACTTGCGAATGCAGCGCTCACCGGTCAGCCTACCAATTGCTGGCGTTTCTCCTGCCCTTCGTCCTTCACCTTTTGGGAGCAACCGATGAATTGGTCGCATGTAAAACTTATATTCCATCGTGAGGTTCGGGATCAATTACGCGATCGGCGGACCATGTTTACGATCTGCGTTCTGCCAATCCTGCTGTACCCGCTCATGGGTATGGTCATGTTGCAGGTTGCTCAGTTCCATCGCGAGCAACATGTTTCTCTTGGAGTTTTTGGTTATGAAAATTGGCCGGCTAGTCGACCTTTGATTGCTGACAGCGACGAGACACAGATCCATTGGAAAAAGCTAACCGTCACGAAGGAGATTCGTGAGACGTTAGGTCAATTGCGGATCTTGGAGAACAACAAAGGTAGCGAAACCGAGAGCAAAGCGCCAAAAAACTTCATCGTGGATGCCAAGCTTGCGGAGAAACTGCTGAAAGAGGTTCAAGCCGATGCAATCATTTGGATTCCAAAAGGGTACGATGGCACCTTCACGTCAACACAGCTCGTGGTTTTGAGCAATCAACGATGGGAAAGATCGCAACTTGCCGTTCGACTCCTTGCGGAGCGACTCGATTCTTGGCACCAAGCCGCCGTTCGCGACCGACTTGCCTCAACGACACTAGGAGTTTCTGTACTCGACCCTCCTCAGATTAAGCAAGTCGATGTCTCGGTTCCGGAATCGAAACGGGCATTGATTTGGACCAAAATCCTACCGTTCGTCATGCTCGTGTGGGCCTTGACGGGTGCGTTTTATCCTGCGATCGATCTATGTGCGGGTGAAAAAGAGCGAGGGACTTTAGAAACGTTGCTGTGCAGCCCAGCGCGACGAAAAGAGATTGTATGGGGCAAGCTTTTGACGGTCATGTGCTTCAGTGTTTGCACTGCTTTGCTAAACCTGTTCAGCATGCATTTTACGACCGCAATCGTCATGACTCAGTTTTCTAACATGGGCGCGACCGAGATGGTGCATTCCCTTGGACCTCTTCCCATTCAATCGATGGGTTGGCTGCTGTTGTTGGTAATTCCAATTTCTGCCATGTTCAGTGCTCTCGCACTCGCAGTGGCAAGCCTCGCCAGAAGCACCAAAGAAGGTCAGTATTATCTAATGCCCTTGCTATTGGTGGGAATGCCTTTGGTCATGTTGCCGATGATCCCTGGGGTCACGCTGTCGCCAGGGACCAGTGTCATTCCAGTTACCGGAGCGGTCTTGATGTCGCGCGCCATGATGGATGGCGAATACACCCAAGCATTATTGCACTTGCCGACCGTGGCTACGATTACAGTGTTGTGCTGTCTTCTTTCCGTACGCTGGGCGGTGCGACAATTTGAATCGGAAAGTGTGATGTTCCGCGATAGCGAGCGGTCGTCGGTAACGCAGTGGATCAGAAACGTGTGGCGGCTTCGCGACGAAACCCCCAGCGTGAACGAGTCGTTCTTTTGTGGACTCATCATCCTGATCTGTCTCTTTTTCGGTCGCCTTTCGTTAGGCGGCATGACGCTCGAATGGGCCAGCATTGTCAAATCGACCGTGGTCATTCAAATTGGCGTAATATTAGGTCCCGCATTGATTATGGCAGCCATATTGACTCGGTCGATTACGAAGTCGCTTCGACTGTCACGCCCAAGTGCGATGGATATGGCCGTGACCATTGGACTGGCCTTTTGCCTGCACCCAACCTATGTTGCGATCGCCACAGCGGTGAGCAATGAATACAAACTGGGCGAGCAAACAACGGCGATGCTCACGCAATTTGATGACATCATCGGCAGCACCTCGATCTGGTATGTTCTCCTTGTTTTGGCCCTGTTACCAGCAATATGTGAAGAACTGGTTTTCCGCGGCTTTTTGTTCGCTGGCTTGATGCGAAATGGTGGACACGTCCGCGCCATCTTGGTGACGGCAGTTCTATTTGGCTTGTCGCATGGCGTGCTGCAACAATCGATAACGGCCTCGATCATGGGTTTGGTTTTGGGTTGGCTCGCCTACAAAACGGGAGGAGTGGCTTGTACGATTGCCTTCCACGTTGTCCACAACTCCATTTCCATGTTGCTTGCCGCTTCATCCCATAACAAACAACCCATTCCCCAATTCTTGTCCTGGGCTTTAGAGATCGACGACGGACGGCTTTGTTATTCGGCGGCTTGGAGCACATTAAGTGTTGGGGTCGCAATCAGTCTGGTCGCTTGGACCGCAACGCGAAACATGAAAGATCGACGCACGAATGTGCAAAAGTCTTGGGGACGAGTTGCGAAAGAAGCCAAGCAGGCGATCGCTCGATGATATCGTCACAACATTCCAATTTCAGTACTACCTATGCAGCTAGAATCTACATCGGATCACTCAAAAAGTAATATCATGTTAAAACGTCGCTCCCAGAAGTATGTCGATCGCGAGGTCCAAACCAGCTTGCTCAGAAGACTCAGTCTGCACTGGTTCCTATTTATGTTTGCTAATGGATTGGCAATCCTAATGTGGACAAGATTCTTGGAGACTCCGTCAGAGTCCTGGGAAGTCTCCCTTCGCCTGGCGCTGCAACGCGCCCTACCTTTCGCGTTGATTTCCTTCGCGATGGTTCCGGTATTTGTATGGGACGCTATGAAACTATCGAATCGGTTCGCAGGTCCGATCGTGCGCGTTCGACGTGCCCTGGCGGAAATCGCAAGCGGTGCCTCGCCAAGTCCAATCGAATTTCGCGACGGCGACTTCTGGAAGTCATTGGCACAGGATCTGAATCGAGCTTTTGCCGCTCGAATACCCAACCAAAATAATAATTCGTCCAACGGTTCCTAAGTAAGCAATTGCCATAGAGTGAATCATGCATTTACGAAAACATTCGAATAATCGAATTGATGTTCCACGCAACGGAGCCGCGTTAATTGAGTTCGCTGTTTGCCTACCAGTGCTCATGATTATGATTCTGGGAAGCATGGAAGCCTCCAGCGCGATCTTCGTGAAGCAAGCGTTAACGACCAGCGCTTATGAAGGAATTCGCGAAGCCATGCGGACGGGAAGTACTACGTCGGTTGCGACAGAACGCGCCCAAGACGTACTCACGGCAAGACGCATTCGTAACTCCACCATCCAATTCACACCTAGCAGCGTTGAATCCGCCGCTCGAGGATCGAACATCATCATAGAGGTAAGCGCCCCGTATGCTGCGAACAGTCCGTTCTTTGGAAATGTGATTCCAGACCGCGTCACTTCGGTCCGGACAGTCATGGTAAAAGAGTAACAGCAAGAGTGCGAAAAACCCTAGAAAACACATCCCAACCCGATAGCCCGATCTAAGTAGTAATCACGATTATGCACAGTTTCTTCCGCAAAAACCTTACCGGGTCGGCTGCCTCCATCGCCAAGCGAAGTGGCTCCTCGGTTCGGTATCAAGCGCGATCGCGTCGTGGCGCGATGCTTATCCTGATATGCGTCATGATCTTTGCCTTTTTAGTCACGGTTGCATTTTCTGTAGACATTGCCTACATGAACTTGACGAAGTCCGAACTGAGGTCAGCAACAGACGCCGCCGCCAAAGCTGCCGCGGAGACTCTGGCTCGAACCCAAGATTTGAATGCAGCCATTGCACGTGGGCAGGCAATTGCCCTTGAAAACAAGGTTGCAAACAAACCGCTCGAACTTCGTGCGAGTGACTTTTCGTTTGGAAAGTCAGAGCTTGCTGCTAGTGGCAAGTTTGAATTCAGAACCAACGCAGGGCGAATCAACAGCGTTCGAGTCAACAGCGAACGAACAAACACTTCGCTTTCGGGAAGCGTACCTTTATTCGTCGGACGCGCTCTTGGGGTCGATAGCTTTCAACCTCGAGAAACAAGTACCGCAACATTCATTCAACGCGACATTGTTTTGGTCGTTGATCGATCGGGGTCGATGCTCGACTTCAACAAGTTTAACGACCTTCGTAGTGCCATCGCCATCTTCGTACAGATTCTGAATGACAGTCCTGTAGAAGAACGAATCGGTCTTGCATCCTACTCGACTACAGAATCCGAAGATGTTCAGCTTACGGAAAGCCTTAACTTGATCACTGACGCAATGGATAGAATGCCGGTTGGCGGATTTACAAATATTTCCGGGGGAATCGACGCGGGTGGCCTAGTCATGTCGCGCGCGCGGTCCAGAGACTTTGTGGAGCGTACCATGATTGTTCTAACGGACGGGCTTCAAAACCGAGGGCGTCCTGCTCGCAATGCAGCTCGGACCCAAGCAGCCCTCGGAATCACGATCCATTCCATCACGTTTGGCCGTGACGCAGACCAATCAGCCATGCAAGATGTGGCCTCCATCGGTGGCGGAAGATACTTCCATGCAGATAACGGCGCGCAACTTCGCGAAGTCTTTGAGGAGATTGCTTTAACCCTTAGCACCATTCTGACGGAGTAGGCACCATGACACTATCACGAGCATTCACTATGAAGCCTCCAAAGATATCGCAATGGAACGGCGACCTATTTCGACGCTCGTCCGGAAATCGTAAAGGGGCCGTCACAGTTGAAATGGCACTGACCGTCAGTCTTGCTTTCTTCTTTTTCTTCACTGCTTTGGAGTTTACAAGAGTGTCCATGATTCGGCACACTGTCGAAAACGCATTGTACGAAGGCGGACGACAAGGGATCATTCCTGGTGCCACGGCGTCGGAAGTTCAAACGACCTCTGCGCGGATTCTGCGCACCATCGGCATTAATGATGCGACCATCTCAGTCAACCCAACAACAATTGAGAATTCAACTCGTGAAATTGCAGTTCGGATCGAATTGCCTTTGGATCGAGGGTTGTTTGCACCCGCAGTATTTTTCGTAGGAAAAACACTTGATCGAACTCTCGTGATGCGACGCGAGGGCGTGAAATAGCTCCAGGTGATTCGGTTGGCAAGCATCGACTTCCACCCCCGACTGAATTCACGACGCCCGAACAAATTACAAAAGCCGCAAACATCATTGCCCCTAATTTGGATACGATGTAAGACGTACCCAGTAACAGTCCTCTCCTGCAGTATGGTGTTTCGATGGCTTTGAATTGGATTTCTGGCAAAATCGAGCGAAAGACCGTTTGGTCCGACGGTTTGTTTACGCTTGCTGTCCATTGCCCTGGGGTCTCGGCTTTTGAGCCAGGACAGTTTTTACAGTTAGGGCTTCAACTACCGGAAAAGCATCTGCACCGTCCCTACTCCGTGGCTTCACCGCATGGCGACACCCTGGAGTTTTTTATTGTGCGAGTCGACGAAGGGGAACTCACGCCTAAACTGTGGCATTTAGAGGTAGGTGACCGCATCGACGTCAGTTCAAAGGCAACCGGCAGCTTTACTCTTTCCCATGCTCCCGATTCGCAGACTCTTTGGCTTCTCGCCACCGGCACAGGGTTAGCGCCTTACATTGCAATGATGCGTGAACCCAATATCTGGGAACGTTATGAGAAAGTGGTTGTCGTTCACGGAGTCCGATTTGCGACCGACCTAGCTTACCAAGAGGAATTGCAACAACTGAAAGAACGATGGCCAGGGCGTTTCGTTTTTGTCCCCATTGTTTCAAGAACCGTCATGGAAGGCGCTATCCCCGGTCGTATCACTCACGCAATCGAAAACGGGACGCTAGAACAGTTTGCCGAATCGAAGATCACTTCGGAAAGCAGCGTCGTGATGATGTGCGGCAATCCTCAAATGCTGGACGACGTCGAGGCAATCCTTCACACACGAGGGATGCAACGCCACAAAAAGAATCAGCCTGGGCAAATTGTGGTCGAGCGGTATTGGTAGAGTTATTCGAGCGCTTTCAAGGAAAGCAATGCCATCGCCGTTCCGTAGCATCGCCCTAATTCATGCGAATCGATAAAGCAGCCATCTACTTCCGGCAGCCCCAGAATCAAGTCTCTTTGTTGCTTGGCCAGCTCGCGTTGCTTGTTCACGTCCGCAATCAACGCAATAGACTCGCTGCGTGCTTGCATGTCATACCAGAAGAAGAATCCACCATAAGCATAGGTCGAGGTATGATTGTCATACTTCAAAGCCTTTGCAAGTAATTCGTGGTACTTCATCGATTTCTCGACAGCTAACGCGAAGTCCTGATCGCTGACTTGCCCCCAACGGTGACGTGCTAGCTCACAAATGGCAATGCGCCCACCTGCTCCGGCAAGGTCTTTCTCGGTCCCTTCATTGCGCCCGCTCTCGCGCCGAGTAGCATAGGGATACGCCCCATTGCTGTACCGCTGGGACGCCAATCGTTGAAGCCCACGATCTATTTTTGAACTGTCCACTTTTGCACCCGCGTCTTTGGCATCATAAAGCGCGGTGAGAGCCGTTGCTGATACAAACGCATTGGCGTACTCGTGATACCATCCGCCGGTCTTCAATTGCAACCCTTCTAATTGCTGAACCGCTCTTTGAAGCGAGTTGGCCAAGCTGCCTTCCGAGTTATCAGACTTGGCAGATTCGTCTGAGGAGATGATTCGTGAAGACAAAAAGCGTATTCGGTACGCCTGTGCCCACAAGATTTCATCCCGGTCGAACAAGTTCAAATTCGAATCCTTGGTGACAAAAGCACTCGCTCGATCTAAAGCCTTTTGGATTCTTGCCTTTTGTTCTGGGGACGCCAACTTCGGCTCCGCTTCGATCAGAGCAAGTCCCACCAAGGACGTCACCGCGACATGAACATTTTTAAGACTGTCCGTACCGCCGAAATCATAATCGCTATCGAAAAAGCCTCCATTGGCATGCTGCATTCCAAGTAAAAAGTTGACACTGCGATCCCATAACTGGTCTTCGGAGTATGCTTTCGGGTCTGCAGCGCTGGTGATTTTTTTCAAGTCGGAAACGAGAGTTGCGGTTTCAGGCAAGGTTTCGAAAACCTCAAGCCCACGATAGAAAGGTCCAATTCCCTGAGCTTCGCATGCTGCTTTCCAAGCCAACGGATGATTAGGATGCGCGATCGACGCCTTCTGCCAAATTTCACGAGCTTCTTCATGTCGCCCCATCTTAAAAACACACATGCCTGCAACCAACTTCGATTCCATCGAATCGCTCATGAGTATTTGCTTTAGCGGTTCGGCTTCCAACTGCCAATTGGCAGCTATCGCGTCGTTCAACGCTTTCGAGGAAACGGACCCGCGAAATTCGCTGGCCTCATCACCTAGGTCTAAATCTGGGCCGAGAGCTTTCTGCAAAAGTTCCATGATGAGCGGCGGATGAAGCGTCGATAATCGGTTCGCAAGCAAAGTCACCTCTTCCGTCGGCTGGACGATTAGAAAGCCCGGTTCAACAAATTTGTAGACTTGCAGTTCAAATTGCTTTTGGAGCGATCGATTTGGAATGGTTCGCAATGGAACACAATTCTGATTGATCAGATTAATGATCGTCGGCCAGCTGAAGGGCCCCGCCAGCATGTACCTATCCACTTCTTCTTTGCGGTCCATGAAGGTGCCTGGGATCGATGGCACATACCAAAAGATCGGTTTTCCGGATTGCTTCGCCTTGGCCAATGCGGCCGAATAGTCACTCTCCCAATGGATGGCTGAACCAACCTTGCTGGCGAGTTCATTCGGAACAGCTCTATTCTTGTCCGTCGAGTTCTCAACGGCTTGCTGTTGAGAATAAGCAATCGACAAGGAGCCAACCCAAAGAGACAAACCAACCAAAGCAACAACCGGGATTCGAGGGAGCAAGGTGTGCATAAGGGCGTCCAAAATGGGGTGAATCGATGTGTAAAGCGAATGGCAACCGGAACCTAACGTGGAGACCTAAGTTGATATCATTCGTATTGCAGGGCACCAGACAGATTAAGCCGTGCCGCTCGCTCGGCCGGGATCATGGCTGCAATGAGAATAACCAACATTTCAAACGCCAAGGCTCCCACCAACAACCACGGATAAATCTGAAACTTGACATCGTGTCCAGTCACCGGCATCGTGGTAAGGTTGATGATAAAGGCGATCCACACCCCTGCGAAAACGCCAGGGACAATTCCAATCAATCCCATGATAACAGCCTGAGCGAGAATCATCTTACGCACTTGGCTGCGTGTCATGGCAACCACACGGAGCATTCCGATTTCCCGTGTTTGTTCCAGAATGTTCATCGCAAGCGTATTGATCAGTCCAAATGCTGCGATCACGGAGCCCATCGCTAAGACCCCCCAAAGTACCCCCACGGCGCCGTTCAGCTTGGAGCGAATAATCCCGATCAAGTCGCTATGCGATTGAAATATCAGTCCATATTCATCGCACATTTGAATCAGGTCTTTTTCGACCTTGGATTTCAGTTCGGGCTTCGCGTAAACGACGATCACATCCGCCCCTTCTGCTCCAAGCAAGCGTTTGGCATGACTCGATTCCAGATACAGCGTTAAGCCGCCAGCAATGTATTCGTTTGCAACCCCCGCAATCCGCAGTTCGGTTGTCCCTTCCGATGTATCGAGCGCGATCGAGTCCCCGGCATGCAACTTCAATCGCTGCGCCAAAACGGACCCCAAAACAACTTCTCCTTTTCTGACACTCTGAAGCACTTCGGCCTCCTTGCCCTCTGCCAAGTCAAAGTAATCTTGGGATTCGGCGCTAAAATTCCGAACCACGACGACCACGGATGTTTCCCCAATTCGCGATTGAACAAAATCAAGACTGTCTACCAGATTGACTCCATTCATGTTGCGAACTTGTTCCAGCAGACCGTCCGGCATTTCAGCCGCCTGACCACTGTTCATATCAGGCATCGCAGCGCGAACAAAGAAATCGCCCACGATGGCTCGTTGGTGCCAGCCTTCGACGTTTCGAACATTGTCGAGAATCGTGCTGGCCATTCCCAACCCAAGGCCAAGCGCGATAAACACGATACCGATGGTCAGCGATGTGCGACCGCGATGACGCAGCAGTTGGCGCCGGGCAAGCTTACCTTCCGTTTTAAGAATCGGACGCAGCACGAAGGTGACAGCGTAGGTCAAATCCGAAACGACCCCTGGAAGCAAGAAGACAACCCCAAGCATCATGGACACCGCACCTGGCACCACGTTGCTAACATCGATGAACCCAGCGATCGCAAGAAACTGCAAAGCGAGCCCTGTACTGATTAGAATTCCGCCGGCGGCCAGCCAGCCAGACCGAGATGTTCCGAATTCCCCCGTCGCAACCACTCGCATGGCCTCCGCGGGCGACATCTTGGCCGCTCGAACCGCTGGGAAAAAAGCACCCAGGAACGAGATCACCAAACCGCATATCGCAGCCACCAAATAGGGCCAAATCGACCAGCCTGCTTGCGGCACATCAATTTGTAAAAGCCTGCCTGTCGTGGTTCGCAATATCGCCGCTCCAAAATGTCCTACAATGCATCCAAGCAATGTTCCGACGGTCCCCAACCATAGCCCTTCTCGAACGATCATCCACAACAGTTGCTTCCGCGTCGCCCCTAACGACCTCAGAATGCCTAATTGGCGTCGGCGTTCGCCAATATTCATTTGAAAGGTGTTGTAAATCACCAAGCCAGCGATCACCAATGCAAAAGCAATCGCAAGCCGCAAACCTTGCTCCATCGCGATCGTGGTTTCTTGAGCAAGCTGGCTTCGAAGCTGGGGCACTCGCACTTTCACGCCGTCAGGCAGCAACGCTTCCACCGACTTTTTCACTTCCGGCAGTTTCGCGTCCTCTTTCAGGACCAACTGCAAGGAGTCGATCTTGCCATTAGACTTAAACCATCTTTGTACTGTGCGCAGTTCGGCAACCATGATGCCCGATTGCATGCCCGAACTCGCATCGCTCGACGCGGTCAGACCAGCGACGCGAGCATCCTTCATGAGATCGCGAGTCAGAAATCGAACTCGGCTTCCAACTTCCAAATGAATGGACTTTGCGAAACGCTCATCCACCAATATCGACGGGACATCCTTCTTTTCTTCCGCGGTCACATCAGCGAGATCGACCCCTGCAACCACTTTGTAATTTCGCACCTGCTTATCTAGTTTCGGAACAATGCCCATCAACTGGACTCGAACTTGAAGCGGGCGTTTATGCGTAGATGCCGGCAAGCGAGTCGCATTGGAATCGGCAGGCTTGGAATCCGCCACTTCAGGATCAGCTGCAATCGGTTCGTCCACCACGATCGTCATTTGACTCAATCGTTTCATCACAGGCGACGCAACTTCAACTCCGGGAATGTCGAGCACCGCCTCCAATGGCTTCCCATCGAACGAAGCTCCGCCAACCGATTCAATCTCCAAAGACGCATTCCCAGTTACCGCACTGACCATCGCTATTTGCGCGAGCCTAGCCGACGACGAGGCCAGTGAAGTTGCAACGATCGCAGAAACCCCAATGACAATGCTCAGCAAGGTTAGCAAGCTGCGAAGCGGTCGCGATTGAATCTCGCGACGCGATAATTTTCTGAGCGGCATCAGCGATTCCCCTCCGACAGAATCGCTGGATCCACGGGACCCGCGGACGTGCTCTTGGATTGTGATGAACCGACATTGAACGCTTGAGCATTGGCGGCGAACTGGTCTTGATTTAAGTCTCGAGCAATATTCCCATCGCGAAACATCAACAGCCGAAACGCAGATCTCGCAACATTGGCATCATGGGTCACCATCACAATGGTCTGGTTCGAATCGCGAGCAAGATCTGCAAGCAACTGCGTAATTCTTCCGCTTTGTCGCGAATCCAAATTCCCCGTAGGCTCATCGGCTAAAAGAATCGCCGGCTTGATCGCTAAAGCCCGAGCGACGGCAACACGTTGTTGCTCGCCACCGGAAAGCTTAGCGGGAATGTGAGCGGCCCGATGCGTCAGCTCCACGCGTTCCAATGCTTCCATCGCCCTTGCTTTGGCGGACTTCCAATCAAGTCCATCCAATTCCAACGGAAGAGCCACATTCTCCACGGCCGACAGTGTCGGGATCAAATTGAACGCCTGAAAAACAAATCCAATCTTGCGACGCCGAAGTAGCGTTCGTTCATCATCGCTCAAATTTGCAATGTCGACCCCATCTAAAATCACTCGTCCACTCGTCGGCGGCTCGATCCCACCGATAATACTCATCAAAGTGCTCTTCCCCGATCCGGAAGGGCCCATGACTGCTACGAATTCACCGCTCTCGATGGACAAGTCCACGCCGCGGAGAACTTCCACCGCGACATCTCCGGTACCGAATTGCTTGCATAATCCATGAGTGCTAATAATCGGCATCGGTAAATTTTCGGTAAAAAACTGGGGCAAGAAGCAGCCGATTATACAGGCTGACCGAAAACCCTTGCAGCCCCCCTGGGTTGGGCTATAAGTATGCCGTCCAAGAAACAAATAGTCAGTAAAAGAAAGGATTGGAAGTGCGTTTGCTCGTAACCGGAGGTACTGGACTACTGGGAAACAATGTGATTCGGTCTGCTTTAAGCCGCGGATTCGAGGTGGCTGCCGTGGCTCGTTCCGGTAGCGACCATCCCGCCTTTGCTGGTTTGCCAATTCAGGTTTTTTCAGCTGATTTATCCAATCCCGACTCGCTGAAGCCCGTCTTTGAGTCGCGTTTTGATGCAATTGTGCACACGGCCGCTCATATTCATATCGGCTGGAGCCAAATGCAAGAGGCTTTGCGGATCAATCGCGATGGGACGAAAACGTTGCTAAACTTTGCCCAAGAGCAGGATACTCATTTCGTCCATGTTTCGACCGTCAACACGCTCGCGATCGGCTCGCAGACATCACCGGCCCACGAAGAAACCGCCGGGGACGGACAAATCCCATGCACTTACGTCGTTTCAAAACGTGCTGCTGAACTAGAAGTAAAGAAAGCCGTGGAAGCAGGGCAGAAAGCGACCATCGTCCATCCCGCGTTTATGCTGGGCCCTTGGGACTGGAAGCCCAGCAGTGGAAAGATGGTTCAAGCGCTCCAAGGTTTTGCATTACTGGCTCCTTCCGGAGGCTGTTCCGTTTGCGACCCGCGTGATGTCTCCGATGCTATCTTGAACACGATCGAAACCACTCCGACTGGCCGCCATTTCATTTTGGGTGGCGAAAACCTAACCTATCTGGAACTCTGGCGACGAATCTCCCACCAGCTCGGAAAGCGAGGCCCGTTCACCTACATGCGATTGCCCGGCCGACTGGTAGCTTGCACGGCTGGCGATTTTATAGGAAGGTTGACCGGCACCGAACCTCCGATCAACTCCGCAGCCGTCACCATGACGACTCAGTTTCATTGGTATTCTAGCGAACGAGCCATCCAAGAACTGAACTATCGATTTCGCCCCGCAGATGATTCCATTCGTGATTCCATCGCATGGCTTCGAAGCCACAACATGCTACGTTCGTAAGCGATCGACGGGCTAGAGTCGAACGAGAATGAATCTTCACCGCCATGACCATTGCCCTTCAAGCCGAAAATGATGAAACGAGGACAACATCTTGAGTCAAAATCACTGGGAAGCAGTTGAACGAGCGATCGCACTGGGAACAAAAGCCCATCTCGGTCAACGCGACAAAGCTGGGCACCCCTACGTTTTGCACCTGATCCGCGTCATGGAGTCAGTATCCTGCCCCATCGAAAAACAGGCGGCCATGCTTCATGACTATCTGGAAGATACCGATGGATCGATCGCCGTTCTGAAGAGCCACTCCATCAGCGAGGGGGCCATCGAAGCGATCGAACTGCTGACGCGTCAAACGACAGTAAGCTATTGCGATTATGTCATTGCCCTCAAAAAGAACGAGATCGCACGTGCGGTCAAGTTAGCTGACATTGAAGACAATTATCGCGTTGGTCGTGTCGCCTATCGGTCCAGTTTCGAAAACGAAGACTCACTTCGCATGCAACGGTACGCATTAAGCCATCAGTTTCTTCGCAATGAAATATCGGAGGTAGAGTACACGAATAGAATGCAACCGATCGAAGACTAGATGGCGACTTGCACAAGTCACGCCCCTCAACCATCGCGACCAGCAACGATCCCGGCTTGAAGCACCGCCGGAAGACGACGAACTCGCCCTGTTCGATCGACGCATGCAATCACGCTTTGACCTGTAACAATAAGAGATTCTTTGTCGTTAGAACCACCCTGCTTACTCTCGGCTGAGCCGGTTTCAACCGAACGGACCAATCGATACGCATGTTCGATCCTTGCGCCATGGCAATGGTGTAGCGTTGTCTCCAACCGAAGATCGTCGTCGAACTCTGCGGGCAAATGAAACTCAATTTGCATCGACTTCACAACCAGCATCAAGCCAGTGGCTTCCAATTCCTTATACGAGATTCCGCAAGAGCGAAGCATCTCAACCCGCCCTCGTTCGAAGTAGTTCAGATATTGCGAATTGTGGACACGTCCCTGCCCATCGGTCTCGTGATATCGCACTCGCACTTCGATCGAATGCGTTCTTGCAAGCGACACACTTGGGTCGCCTGTGAAAGTGGGATCGCTAGTCAATGTAGTTCCTTTTCCATCTTGCCCGACAACTTGCCTAGCGAAAATCTATGCTGCTTCCGTCCCCAACGCTTTGGAACGGGCTGATGTTTTACGCTTTTTGGATTTCTTTGGGGCCACTTGGTAAACGATCGAGTTGCCTCGCTTGCCTACCGGCTTGGTGGCGTTGCATTTACAAAGTGTGTAAGCGATTTGTTGTGCAAACCAACGCGGTTGCCCAATCGCCTCCGATAACTCCAATGTATCAAACTGCTTGGGCAGCTGGGGGGCCCCTAACAGCAACCAAAGATCATCGATGCTGTTCAGGATGGTTGCATCGTGAACTTTCGCAAGATGTTGATCCAAAACTTGATACTGCTTTCGTTTCCAGCGTTTGTTGACGCGATCGATTCGACGTTCAACACAATCCACCGCGAGAACTTCAAGGATCAAACTTGGGTGAGGAAAAACCTGGGTGAAATGAATCAGCTCGCGAAAAATGTCCAAAGGCTTCAGCTTTTTGGGACTCCTGCGCCGCCGAAGAAGACTGCCCCCATCGCGGTCATACGTTTCAATCCACTTGTTGCCGATGCTGGGCTTGATGATTCGCAGCTGATGTCCATTCGCCAAAAGCTGCAACGCTTTCTTTCGAATCGACCCAAGGCCCGAGTGCTGAATTTCCACCAAGGCTCCTGTTGCATCGATCGCATCAATTCGATATCCATCCACAGTCACTTCGACCGATTCGCTGTTGGCCGCAAAATAATGCTTTAATTCTCGATGCAAAGAAGTTTCCATCGCGCGATCATAGCGAATGGGTTTGCATTCAAACAAGTCTGAAATTCTAGGAATGAAATGCCGTTTGATGTACACTTAGAGATTGAGGCCCCCATCCCACCCCTCCTGACGCCCCGCCAATCATGAACATCTCTCAGTTGCTTTCCAATTGCTCTCTCGGACGCCGCGAAGTGCTCTCGAAGTTCGGTATCGGATTCGGAGCACTCGCTTTGCACGAACTGCTAAAAGATTCGGCCGTAGGTGGAGAAATTGACCAAGCCAATCCCTTGGCGCCGAAAGCTCCCCATTTCGCAGCCAAAGCGAAACGAGTCATTCACATTTTTGCGAACGGGGGGCCATCCCACGTCGACACCTTCGACAACAAACCTTCCATCACGAAGTATGCTGGCCAGCCAATTCCTGGCGAAACTCCTCGAACGGAACGGCCCACCGGATTTCTGTACGCTTCCCCGTTCAAATTTGAGCGATACGGCCAGTCTGGACTAGAAATCAGCGAACTGTTTTCCAAGACAGCACAACACGCTGACGACCTGTGTGTTATCCGCTCCATGCATGCCAATGTGCCAAACCATGAACCTTCGCTTCTTCTGATGAACACGGGTGAAGCACGCCAAATCCGCCCAAGTATGGGATCTTGGCTGACCTATGGGCTCGGCACGGAGAATCAAAACTTGCCTGCCTTTATTGCCATGTGCCCAGGTGGCTACCCCATCCAAGAGTCTCAGAACTGGCAATCTGGCTTCCTGCCTGGCATTTATCAAGGAACGTATATCGATACAGTCCACGAAACCATCGACAAATTGATCGAGCATATTGTCAATAGCCGTCTATCTCGAGAACAACAGCGCCAGCAGCTTGATCTGATTCAGTCCTTCAACAATGAACATCGCGTCGAACGCCCCGGCGATGCCCTGATCGACGCAAGAATCCAATCGTTCGAGCTCGCCTACCGAATGCAAGGCGAAGCCGCTGAGATTTTCGATGTCAAACAGGAACCTCAACACATTCTGGACATGTATGGGCCCGGTGTGCAAGCTCGCCAGCTTTTGATCGCCCGCCGCTTGTTGGAACACGGTGTCCGCTACATCCAGGTTTGGCACGGAGCCGGTCAGCCTTGGGATAGCCATGACCATATTGAAAAAGAACATCGACGGCTCGCTGGGGAATGCGATCAAGGGATCGCTGCCCTGCTAACCGATTTGAAGCAACGGGACATGCTCAAAGACACGCTTGTCATTTGGGGGGGCGAGTTTGGTAGAACGCCAACGGTCGAACTTCCAAAAGAGGGTTCCAACGCAGGCACGATCTCCGGACGCGACCATAACCACTATGGCTTCACCACATGGCTCGCAGGCGGAGGTGTCAAAGGTGGTATGGCCTACGGCGCCACTGATGAATTTGGTTTCAAGGCGGTCGAGAATCGGATGCACGTACATGATTTACATGCTTCCATCTTGCATCTGATGGGTTTCAACCACGAGAAATTGACCTACCGTTGGGCGGGACGCGACTTTCGATTGACGGACGTACACGGAAGAGTGATTCATGAACTGTTTGCCTAAGCGACCCTGCTGTTGAATACCCTACGACGCATTCGACTTGTGTCTTGGTTTGTGGTACTGGCTACTGTTCTGTCCATCCCGCTTGGATTGTGGGCGGTGTTTCATTTGCCCATGGGATCCGCTGGTGTTCATGATTGGCTTCCCGAAGGAAAGCCAGAACGAATACGTTACGAAAAGTTTGTAGCCGACTTTGGAAATGATCAAGTCGTTCTGATTTCTTGGGACGATTGCCAACTCGAAGACCCCCGATTAACTGAGTTTCAAACTCAGCTTCAGTCCAGCTCTGAATTTGAATCCCATTTCAGCGTGCTCGAGTCGACGGATCAGCTTATGGCAAGCCTGACCGCCGCACCGCTGCAATTGAGTGAAGCAGTTGCAAAATCTCGACTCAGCGGCGTTATGATCGGCCAGGACGGCACATCCGCAGTCCTTGCTCGGGTATCTGATCAAGGAGTCGCCGATCAGAATCGAACGATCGAATTGATTCGACTCGCGGCCGACCAAACCGATGGACTTGGTAGATCCAGATTGAGACTTGCAGGAACCGTTTACGAAGCTTTCGCAGTCGACGAAGCTGCGGAGAACAGTCTTAAGAAGTTGGTTTTGCCCTCAAGCTTTCTAGGGCTATTGATTTCCTGGTTTTGTTTGAAGCAATTGAAGCGGGCCTTGATCGTATTGGTTATCGCTGGGGTAGGTCAGCTTTTGTCTGTTGCCTTGGTTTATTATTCTGGCTATCAGTTCAGCGCAGTGCTGATCGTGCTACCCACCCTTGTTTTTATGCTGACGCTTTCAGGTGCCGTTCACTTGATGAATTACCATGCGGAGTGCCTTAAACAAGGACTTGATTTTGCGGGCGAACGAGCGATGCTCATGGGTTGGAAACCCTGTGCCCTTTCCTCCGTGACCACCATGCTGGGAATGGGATCGTTGTGTACTAGCCAGCTTGCACCCGTCCGGCAATTTGGGATCTTTTCCGCTATCGGACTTGGAATCGCAACCGTGGTTCTTCTGCTCGGATTTCCAGCGTTAGTGAACCAGTTTTGTTCCGCGCGCCAAAGTCAACGCAAAGGTATAGACCTTCATCCCTTGGCTGGCCAAGACTCCAACCGCAGTCGTCACTTTTTAATCCGCTATTCGAATTGGCTTTTCGGCCAATCCAGCCGCATTTCGTTGGTAGGTATCGCGTTGCTGGTACTGACATGCGGTGGTTTGTATTACTTGGAAGCGTCCACCAAGTTTACCGACATGTTTCCCGACAAGAGCAAAACAAACCAAGATATGGCTTGGATGGAAGAACACATTGGACCGATCGCTACGGTTGAAGTTCTTGTTCGATTTTCACCCGAAAGCCAAGCAAACGCCTTGGATCGAGCTGGATGGATCGCGAAAATCTCCGACGCGATCAAGCTTCAGGGCGATGTGGGCGGAGTCCTTTCGGCTGCGACTTTCTTGCCCGTGTGGTCAGAAACCGGTTCGGTTCGGGCCACTGCGAAACGAGCCCTCATTCGCAAAGGGATTGAAGAATCGATTCCAAAGCTTCAACAACAAGGTCTGGTCGCTTCCTCCGAAGTCGGTGAAGTCTGGCGCATTTTGGCCAAGGTCTCCGCTACTTCTCAAGCGGACTATGCAGCGTTAACTCGGTCGGTCGCAACGGCAACCCATCAAACCCTACAAAACAGTCCGACTTCCCATCACGTCTCGGTCGAATTCACAGGCCTATCTCCTGTCATGCATGAAACACAGGTCGCGGTCCTGTCTGACCTGGGCTACAGTTTTCTCACCGCTTTTTTATTGATCACACCCATCATGATGTTGATTGCAAAAAGTTTCGCCGGTGGCCTACTGCTGATGATTCCAAACGTGCTACCCGTTACGCTCGCCTTCGGTTGCATGGGCATCTTAGGATTCGATCTAGATATTGCAGGAATCCTAACTGCTAGCATAGCACTAGGCATCGCGGTCGATGATACGCTGCATTTCGTCTGCTGGTACGTGGACGAACTGAAGAAGGATATTTCGAGGGGAGAGGCCGTAACGTTCACGCTCGACAAATGCGGCGGAGCCATGATTCAAACAACATTGATTAGCTGTTGTTCTATGGGGCCGTTCTTAATGGCTGAATTCTTGCCAACTCAACAGTTTGCCAAACTGATGATTGTCATGTTGAGCGGTGCTATCGTCGGCGACCTACTTCTGCTGCCTGCACTACTACTCAGCCCGCTCGGTTTAGTAATCAAGGCGTCCAAAGAACGGTCGTGAAAATCGACATCGTCCAAAACCGTTGAAAACAACCCAATGCTTCCCCGTTTTTTGGGGGAAGGAAAGGGTAAAGCTAAGCCACAAGTTTGCACTTAGCAGTAACAAAAGAGTTCAACATGGAAGCATCTCTCGATCCTACTTAAGCGAATCCCTTCGCTTATGGAAACTAATCGTTCTGCATTCCAGCGCCGCCTGATCCCATCCCCATTCCTGATCCCATCCCAGGCCCTGCTCCAGACCCCATACCCGGGCCTGCTCCAGACCCCATGCCGGATCCTGCTCCAGACCCACCACCAAATTCTGACTTCAGGCCTCCTCCGAGCGGTCCCACCGCCGGCGAATCGGGCGCGAAATGCATATTGTAAGAAGTGAAGTCGTCAAACTCTCTAGCAACAATTAACTGACCAGAGGCGGGATCAAAACCGACCAATTCAGAACCAGATTTAATTGGGTCCTTGGCCGTTGCAACCTTCAATGCACTTTGACCAGTAATGTTCACAATGGTGATCATCGATTTTGGCTTGAAATCTTTGTAAGCCTTAATCGTTTTACCGGCTGGACTGATGATTTCGAATGGAACTTCTTTTCCTCGTTCTCTGCGAACAGTTCCAAACACCGTACCTCGTTCGACTCCACGCTCCGCAGGACTTGCGTAAGGAACGTAGACGCTCAAGGTAGGGTCGTATTCAGCCACAACGCAATCGGTTTTATCCGAGGCGAAGAGCATCTCCGAGCGAGCAATTGAAATGGGCTCACTAGCTGCAGACCAATCCGATTCACGCTTGCTCACACGCTTTGCTGGGGCTGCTGTTTTCGCACCGGCTGCGTCTGCTTTCGTATTTCCATCAGGTTTCTTGCTTTCGTTCGCAATCAGTTCCTGAACTCTTGTAAGTGTCGCAGGCTTCAAAGTATTGGACTTTGGCTGAGCTGACTTCACTAAAGGGAAATTTGGGTCGTACATCAGTAAGCGGACCCGGTAACGATAGGTCTTACCAGGGACAGCATCGAAATCAAAAAATCGAACTAGCTTGTATTTTGTACTTGGTAGCTTTTTCGGAAGTTCGGCGATGGCTTGGCCTGACGAGCCAGGCATGCCCGGCCCCATCCCGGGCCCCATTCCTCCAGGTCCCGACCCACGACTTCCAGGCCCCGCACCTATACCTCCACCTGAGCCTCCCATCATTCCTTTGCCTTCGTCTTCATCTCCTCCTATGCCCATCCCAGCGCCCATGGAACCCATTCCAGCTCCACCGGCCCCCATTCCACCTTGACTGCCTCTCATGCCTGGTCCACCGCCACTGCCCATTCCCATTCCACCACTGCCCATTCCCATTCCGCCACCCATTCCCATTCCGCCACCGCCCATGCCTGGCAAATTGGAATCGTCATCCGATTCTGTCGATTCCTCATCAGGTTCAACCGTAGATAACGGAATCTCGGGGTGCGAGGCGAACTTTCGGAAGTCGTTCAACAACACCGGTGGAATTGGCATCGAGATATTTGGTTCCGTCCAATCCGATTTTTGAACTTCTTCGCAGGTACCAATAAGCCCTTTCACGAGTTTTCGGTATTCTTCGCTGCTAGATTTAGGAAGTGGTTTCCAATCGCTCTCTTCGAGTTCACGATTTGCATTCTCTGCAACAATTTCGACGCGTTGGACTTCAAGACCAACGTAATTCGGAGTGTCCCTACCCTCGCTATATCCTGCTGCCTCCTGGAGCTCAGCCTTGTAGATCTTTTCTAATTCCCCATGGGGCGCGAGAGCCGTGATAGCAACAAAGCCTTTTGTGCCAGAATACGCAACTTTTCGAACATCCGTTGCAGTCGCATTCGCCACCGCTTCGGCATCGGTTTTCATACCCATTTGGAATCCGCGGTCGTATCCAGAAGAAAGAAATCGCGGGCCTTGATTAGGGCCACCAGGCCCCGCTCCACCAGGCCCCCCTCCACCAGGGCCTGCCCCCATGCCCATGCCGCCGGAGCCCATTCCCATACCGCCTGAACCTTTTCCTTCTTCACCTCCGCCTCCCATACCTCGATTACCGCCGCTAGGTTTGGCAGGCTTTACGCGTTCTTCCGGCTTCTTTGCGTCTTCCAGATTGAAGACCTTGTCATCTTTTTTCACTTTGTCAGCCGCAATCGCTAGCGCCAACGGGCCGTAGTAATAGTTGGCAATTAGATGGGTTGGAGCCAACAGTTTCGGGTCTCCACGACGGCTCGTTGATTCTTCCGAAGGAGGGTAAATGTAGATTGGGTTCGCGGTAATCTTCTTACGGCCCTGTTCCACAGCCTTCGGGAAATCCTTTTTCACGGGAGGTAATGCTTTGGAATATTCTTCCCAGTGGTTTTCTTTCAGCTTGACCGATGCTTGAGTTGCATCTTTGCCCAGTAATTCGGGAGTTTTCTGCGAAGGGTATGGCTTCGCGTTAAACCCCATTCCTATGAGACCGAAAGAAAGGCAAAGGATGATCGCGAAGAGAATCTTCTCGAGATGCAAAAGCATGAATTCTTTTGGATTGAAGCTTTTCGATGATCCTGAGGAAGCTTTTTTCTTGGCCATAATGAAACCTAATCTTTGAGACGACTTAGTTCGGAATACATGTTTTCCGATATCGGTACCAATAAACGCAATCGCACTAAACTTTGAATATCGTTTAGGGATTTTCCGGAGACTTCTCTCCGTCTGCTGGAGGCGGTTGATCGCTTGGTGGTGCGGTTACTTCCGGTTCTTTTGGAACCTCTGAATTCTTTTCGCTCGGCTCCGGGGCGGTGTTTTCCGCCGCATCCTTAGTTTCTGCTTCTCCATTGGGATTCACTGCCGCTTCGTCAGCAGGAACGGAAGGAGCTGCCGTGCTATCCTTATCTGCTTCATTAGCTGCATTGTCGGCTGTAACTGATGGAGCATTCGCTGGGGCTTCCACGGGAGTTTCCGCTGGCGCTCCCGAGTCGGAATTCTCCGTCGTCTTTTCACCGATCTTGTCAGTACCGAGGCTACCGATGTTGACTGGATTGTAAAGATACACCAAACCAAAAATTTCAATAGCTACTTCTGTACCTTCAAGCAACCCAGCATCATCCCCGAGCCCAGCACCAAATCCACTACCCGCTTCTGAATCGCTGTCCCCTGCAGTACCGCCGACAGGAGAACCAACTCCAAGCCCGCCGGATTGATTGAATCCGGGCCTTCCGCTACCGCCCGAAGATCCCGCCCCACCCATTGGTCCAGAACCTCCGCCGGCGCTGGCCGCAACGTTAAATCGAACTTGGTAGACTTCCAGCATCATATTGGCATTGCCGCATTCCGTGATCAGCGTATTCAGGTGATTTGGGTCTATTTTCAGCCGCATCCGGATTGGGACTCGTTTGGCTACTGCATCCACCGCGTTTTGCGCACTGATATTCTTCATCGCATCGCGAAGTTCTGCACCTTTCAAGGCTTCAAATTCCTTGCCTTCAGCGAAACTAATGTAGCGAGAATCAGCGGGATCTACCGACTCCCCAGCAACTGGCGCAGTACCGCCACTTCCACCGCTTCCGCCTTTCCCCTCCCCTTCGTCACCACCACCTGACATACCACCAGAACTGCCCATCATGCCGCCAGAGCCCATCATCGAACCGCCCATCATTCCGCCCGGTCCGCCCATCATCCCGCCGGCTGCCGCCCCGCCAGAAAGCGCTCCAGCATCTCGGTTCGCATACCGACCCATTCGAATCCATTCGATTTCGCGGACCTTCGTCTGAAAGTTCTCTACTGCAGAGCCGTTGGTCGCTTTAATGATCTCCATGACCCCTGTAAGTAGCCACATGTCCTCTTGGGTGTAGTAGATGTCCAAAACACTTGGGGGAGTTGACATGCCATACCAAGGTAAAATCTGATACATGAGCTCTTGTTGGGACGCTTCCGACCACCGAACAAGATCTCTGCTTTGACCATTATCCGCTCCAAGCTGACCACCCATCCCCATACCGCCCGATCCCATACCGCCAGGCCCCATGCTACCCGATCCCATACCGCCAGGACCCATGCTGCCCGATCCCATGCTGCCTGAACCCATGCTGCTGCTTGATTCAGTTTCGGAACCAGGTTTCCATTCCGTTCCAATGATCTTTGAAACTTCAGCAAACTCTGGCGCAATGTAGCGTTTATAAACTTCGCGGTCGTTAACCGTAATCTTGTTGATGGGGGAGACGGTTGGGTCTACAGGGAAATCGACAAACTGCTCGATCGGCCTCAAGTTCTTCATGATTTCTAGGGTTTCGGTCTTCGCCGAAAAAGCTTTAGCAGGCCATACCAGCAGCGGCTCTTGTCTTAGATATTGTAGCTTCCACGCTTCTTGAACCTCCAACTCCAATGCATTGGCCAACTCATCCAATTTGGCGTGTGAGAAAGAATTCGGATGAGTATCAAGAGTCGATTTCACCGTGCTGAGTTTAGAAAATGCCGAATCAACCTTGGTTGTACGCACTTTGATCAAAGCCGCGAGGCTCGAACTGGTCAGGAAGAATATGGATAGTGATGCCACAAAAACCAATCCGGACAATATCCAAAACTGATGCGGGGCTACCTTGTTCCAAAAATTCTTAATCGCATCCATCTTGATCTCAATCCTAGAAAAAAACCAACTCGTCGTTATTCAAGCTCAGAAAAAGGGACCGCTGCTTCCACTTCTGAAGTCAAGCAGCAAAGGTTCGTTCGATCATCTACATTTAGTTTTCTTGGTTGCTCGGTGGAGCCGATTGGGCCGCGTCTGGATTGACCTCCGTATTGGAAGCGGCATCGCCGGTTGCTTCTGGGATCGGAATCCCACCTACCATCGCTTTGCCTCCGTCCTTTTCGAATCTTGGTTTCCAAGCGAATTGAACGACGAAATCGCAACGTGGCGCTGGCAACTCCGCAGGAATCTCATTTCCGTCGGCATCCAAAATCGGCTTGTTGACGGAACTTCCCGAACCAAAAGAACCACCACCTGGGCCCATCGATCCCATCCCACCCGACGAGCCACCCATCCCAGGTCCGCCGCTGCCACCCGGCCTCGCGCCGCCTGAGCCGACACCGCTTCCGCCAGGGCCACCTGCTGGCCCTGTGTTCCCACCCGCAGGAGCTGCACTGCTAGATTCCAATCGTAACTCGGCTGCCCTCTTTTGATACTCAGGGTTCGGTACCATGTTTTTTAGATCCACCCGAACACTTCTGACTACGGGAAGACGAATTCCTAAGTCGACCAATGAATAGCGTTCCTCCGAGTCCTTGATGGGCGAAGTAATGCTTTGCTTCTCGAGAAACTCGATCAAATACTTCAGGACATGGGCCTCCCCTTCCTCGCCTTTGTTTTTCTCTCCGTTATGGTAATGGTACCCCTTCACCTCAATGACCCAACCTTGACCGGCTGGGGGCGCAGGCTCTGGGACCGTTTTGGCCGCATCAGGGCTCTTGAGCAATTGCAACCGAGTCTTGTATTGTTCCTTGTATTTCTCCGCCACATCGGCATTGAACCAGCTTCCAAGCTCCTTCTCGAACTTCTGCTCAACACTCACGATATGAAAGTCTAGTCGATCGGCAAAAGGAAGTTCTGCTGGAGTCTTATCCACCAACGCAGGATCTCGATTGAGACTGGCTTCGATCGCCTTGTACAACTCCAGCGTCATCACTCTTCGCGACGCTCCCGAACTCACTTGCTCGCCGACTCGTTCGTATTTTTCGATTTTGCTACGCCGAGTCGAATCTTCAGTTTTCTCGCGGCCCGATTCCGATTCCACCGTTGCAACTGCCTTTTCGGATTTCTCCCACTTGGGTTCGTCCACCACACTAAGCACGCGTCCCATCGTCGCATGGTTGGTAACCATTCCCACCAAAAGCAACGACAACGCACCTACCGTCCACGGCTTCTTCATTCGAATCACGCGATCGATTACGATCTCGCGAGGAAGCAAGTTGGTCTTCATCGGACCCTGCTTCAACAGCTGCAGGCAAATCCCATACACCACGCCAAAAGCCGCTGCATTTTCCTTAAATGCTTGCGATCCAGTGACCTCTGAACCGCCCAAGTTCGGAAACTTGTCCATCAAATCAACATCAATTCCTAGGTTCTTATTCAGGAACTGTTGAAGTCCAGGAAGTTTTGCCGTATTGCCTAACAGAAGAACCGACTCGAGCTCGCTCTTTTTATTCAAAGTCTTGAAGAAGTTCAACGAGCGTTGTACCTCCGTAACCATGTCGTTGAAAACAGGACGCATCGCCTGGAAGACTAATTTCGGATCGTCCGCTTGCATGGCATTTCGCTTCAAATGCTCAGCCTTGGCAAAGGTCAGCTTCAAATCCTTGGTCAACTGCCGCGTAAAATGGTTGCCACCGATCGGGATGCTGCGTTGCCATACTCGAAATCCACTGGTCACGATCAAGTCGCTAGCGTCCGTGCCGATCGACAGAACGACAATCGACTTCTGAGGACTATCGGGATCGAACGGCTCGTTGGCCATTTTCTCCGCGAACCGATCGTGGGCGATCATGTTGTAGATGCTCATCGGTGCTAATTGCACCAAGTCCAAGTCGATCGCTTTGTCGCGATAAGGCTTCAGCGAACGGAAAACCGCTTCGCGTTTCATCGCAAACAGTCCCACCTCGCTTTCCAATGCATAACCATCTTCGATCTGGGCACCTTCCATCTGCTGGAAGTCCCAAATAACATCCTTGAGATCAAACGGAATTTGCTGTTTGGCTTCGTATTTTACGATGTCCGCGATCTTTTTGACTTCCACTGGCGGCGGCTTGAAGAACTTTGCAAGACCGCTTTGGCCGGGAACGCTCACCCCGACCCTCGCCCCACGCAGATCGTTTCGAGACAAAAACTGCTGCATCGCATCCGCAATCAGCATCTCAGGCTCTGCTTCAGGCTGACTCAGTATCTTCGGATATTCGACGAAATCAAATGTGTCCGCGACAAGCTGATCTCCGTCCAAATGACAACGAAGGCCTTTGAGAGCGCTCTGGCCAATTTCGAGGCCCCAAACGTGCTGAATCTTTTTCGCCATCGTGCGAACTCTCCCAAACCAAGGCAGTAGGCCCAAAATCCATGGGTGCCCGGTCAAGCAGTAGAAGTAGTGTGGTTGTGATGAGTAAAGTGATCCAATGCGACGATCCGATCTTGGTGCATGGTTCACTCCTCCTTAATGGTATCGCGGTGCCCTGTCGGTTGTCAAAAGTTTCGTGGAAACAAAACAGAATTATCCAAGGTTTGAACACCCAACTCTCCTGGAATCACCCCCCGATTCTCCTTCAAAGTTCATTTTGAAATGGATTTTCCGATTATTCGGGTTTTGTCCTCTTGGCTGAACGCGCCCCTTCAAGCCAAAATGCAATCTGCTTCCGAACCCAGCGAAAACCATTTGCAAAAGGCGTTGCAATCCATGTTGGCTCATTTACATCGCATCCTACAAGCTATTGCCCAAGCTTGCTCCCATGGCCGCCGCCAAGGATTGTCGTCGGTTCAATTTTGCACTTGCATCTTGGCCTTTTTGTTCTTTGGTTTTTGGAGCCACACCGATGCAGCAAGTTGGTTTCAGGATCCCTCCAGCTCAAAATCGGGAGCCACATCAACAAGCTCCATGGCGGATCGAATCTCAACTTTGATCGAACTGCTCGCGGACGCAAATTATGCTAGCCGACTGAATGCCCAAGCAGAACTGGAAAGAATTGGCGTCGTCGCTTTGGATCAGTTGCACTCGGCGAGCTTCCATCCCGATCCGCAAATCGCCTCCGCAGCGCGCTACATTGTCCAAAGCAATCAATTTTCTTGGGCCTGGGAAACCGATTCCGTTCGAGTGCGACAGATTCTGGCAAACTATGGCAATTCGCCTCTTTCCGAAAAATCGGCTTACATCGATAGCTTGCGTCTCTTGGAACATGATGAAGGCTTTGCCGCTCTTTGTCGGCTGGTGCGCTACGAGACTCAAGGTAGCCTCGCCAAACGCGCTGCCCTATTGCTGATGCGCAGCAAACCAACCGTCGGGCAAACTTTAGCCAATCGCAAGGCCTCCCTTTTTGAAAATGTTTCTGGCGGTCAAAGCCAAGCTAGCCGATGGCTCCAAAAATACTCCGAAGCAGCAAATGATTTCGATCTTCCCTGGTGGGAGCAAACCCTGCAAACCGAAATCGACGCCCTCCGTCGTAACTCCGGCGAAACAAACATGGAAATCGTTTCGGACCTTCACCGATGGATCATCGAACAGATTTCGGGGGTACCAAGCCTGCGCAATCAAGCGTTGGCAATGGGACGCTCCTTGCTACAAATCGGATCCCTGGTTCGTACGCTAGACGTCGTTGCTGGGAACAAAACCTCGAAAGCCGACGAGTTCGCTCAGTGGGCTCTCAAGTTCCGCATGCCCGAACTAGTTCAGTTGCAACATGACATGCTTCCCAAAACAACGCTCACTCGTGAATTCATCTTTTGCTACCTCTTGGCCGAGAGCTTTCAGCTGGACGGCAAACCAGATTTAGCCGAACAAGTCGCTGCAAAAGCTCGGAAACAAATTGCCTGCGATTCTAATGCTCAAGAAGTTGTTCTCCCCGAAAATGCCAAACGCGATCCAATCCGAGCCGCTATCGAATCCAACTTGGATCGGCAGGGGCTTCGGAGTCTTGATCGTCGCAAGATGCTTGCCGAACGATTGCGTGAACGAGGCCACTTTTCATGGGCCGAAGCAGAATACCGTCTCGCATTGTTCAATGACGAATCCTATCGCCCCAAAAGCCAGCCGCGTTCTTCGCCCAAAGAACAGGGCGAACCCAACGTCCCGGACATCGAACCCAACGACATTAAATTGGATCTGACCGATTATGATAACATTCTCGCGCTGCGAGACTTGGCGGATATGCTCCATGCACAATCGCGGCATCGGGAAGCGGCGGATACTTTAGAGCCCTTCCTGCAACGATTCAAACGCGAACCTATGTTCAAACGTCAGCTACTGGACTCCGCTCGCCTACCGAGCTACATCTTGTCCAGTTACGAAATGTATCGCGGCGATGAAGCCAAAGAAGCTGGTGATTTAGACAAAGCTAAAGACCATTATTGGCTATCGATCGAACAGAACTCCGACAACGTCGATGCGCTGATCGGATTGTATCGGTTGACTTTACCCGAAAACGAACAAGAACTTAGACGCTCCAAACTCAAGGAAATTATTACCAATCAACGCGCTAAGATCCGAAACGACGAGGAAAGTCTCAAGGCTTCCGATTCGCGTGGACACGCATTCTATTTGGAACAACTGGCAACCGATTGCAACACGCTAGCATGGATTATCGCCAACACCGAAGGGAGCAAAGAGGAAGCACTTTTTTTAAGTCGCCGCGCCTGCACCATCCATCCTGAAAGCGCTGAGCTCATCGACACCCTCGCTCACTGTTATGCAGCCCTCGGGCGGTATCAAGACGCTGTCCAACAACAACGTCGCGCTATCGAACTCAAACCTCACCATCCAGAATTAAAACGAGCCCTGAAGCGTTTCGAATCCAGTCTGAACGAGACTGCACCGAAGTAAGCTCCCTGATTTTCCTCTTTGTCCCGCCCTCCTTTCCCTTTCCCTCGGAGATCTCACCTTGCGTTCCTTGTTCGCGTTTGCTTTGTTTCTTTATGTTGCCGCTTCCTCTACCGCATGGGCTCAGGACCGTTTGGTCTCGACCCGTGCATCGCAAAAGCCTGTCCGTATGGGATGTGGTTTGATGACGTTTGATACCGTCCCAGGCTGGGGACTGCGGCCCGATGGCACGTCGGCTATCGGCCCAACGCACGGCTCCGTGGTCATTGATAAAGCAGGCAATGTCTATACCAGTGCGGACGGTGGCGTCTTCGTGTTTTCCCCTGATGGGAAATTGGTCCAGTCCTTCACGGATGCTGATTACAAAATGCTTCACGACATGAAGATTCGCGAAGAGAACGGCATCGAGTTTATCTACGGAGCTCGGAATGCTCATGCGGAAGGCATCAAGTTCAACAGCAAATCCGGCGAAGTCGTTTTGCGATTAAAATTCCCCAAAGAATCGGGACTCCAGATTGATGGCTTCAATCCAACCGCGATCGCAGTAGCAGCGAACGACGACATCTTCTTGTCGAATGGTTACGCCAGCAATCATATCTTCAAGTTCGACAAGAACGGCAAGTACTTGATGCACTTCGGCGAGAAGGGGAATGGAATGAAGCAGTTTAATACGGCTCACGGAATGGTTTTGGATACCCGTTATGAGCCAAACCGGCTTCTCGTATGCGATCGCAACCACGAACCTAAAGGCCGCCTAGTTCACTACAGCTTGGACGGACAGTTTATCGAAGAGGTGATCACTGGCCTTGGTATGCCAACTTCCGCCAGCATCCAAGGTGACTATGTCTCGGTGCCGGATTTGCACGGCCGAGTTGTGATCCTGAACAAGTCGAATACCATCATGGCTGTCCTAGGACACAACCCTGATCCTGCAAAGGGAGCAAGCTACGGAATCCCACAAGCGCAATGGGTCGAAGGCGTGTTCAGCGGAACACACGGTTCCTACTGGGACAGCGAAGGAAATCTATACGTTCAAGATTGGAACGTTGCGGGTCGCATCATGAAACTGGTGCGAGTCAAAGAATAAGGCAACTGCCTTGCTAGTTTCAAGGAACGGCGTGACCGGAGCGGCGCACGCCGTCCGGTGGTTTGTTTACAAAAAGCTGACCTGCGAAATCGCGCGATGATCTTACTTGGCTCGCGAGATCGCCATCAAGGACTTCGTCAACCCAAAGTATTTTTCGCGAACAACATTCGCATCTGGGAAAAATGCTTTCACCTGATTCGGTGTTAGAAGCCGAATTTCACGCACCCAAGCCAACGCTTGAACCGTGTCCTTTGCCCGAGGGTAAGTCGCAAGAGAAAAGGTCTTTACAAGCCTTACTCGAAACCACTCTGGCAGATAATGAAACAGAGGGCACTGAAAATGAGGTTCGATGGGGAAATAGTAATTCGGAGTTTGCAAGAAGTAGTTCTTGCCGACACGCCGAATCTCGTCCGCCATGCGCTGTTGGTCATGTTCGTCACCAACATGCTCGATGACAGAGTTGGAGAACACGACATCGAAGGATCCGTCTCCAAACTGCGAAAGATTTCGAGCGTCCCCCGCTAACGATTGCATCCTGGGGATATCGACAGGCTCTGCGACAATGTTCAGCAAGGTGACTTCGAGATCGGTTCGTTCCTGAATTCCCATCACCTTCCAGTAGTTGACGGTTCCACCAACATCCAGAATTTTGACGGGCTTTGGCAGCGAGTCCACCAATTCGAGAAACAACGCGAAACGCTCGCGGCGCAAACGATTACGAAGCGATCCTTCAGGCGAGTAATCCGACAGCATCAATCCCATGCAAACCTAGCTCCAAAAATCGCGAAGGACGAATTGAACCAATATACGGACCCTTTCGCAAAGGATTATCCGTCATCTATGTAAAGGTGAGTCTAGAGCACGGCTCGGAACCATCTGGAAAAAGCGGCTGGCCGCGAAGGTAATTCAAAGAAAGGAAACGCGGACTTTGACGAATGTTTGGTTTGTACCGTCGGAAGCTCGTTCCCCGCAATGAACGAGGCAACGAGGCCCTTCCCCCCCGCGTCACCAACTCTCAAAAGCCCCGAACACCGAACACCCAATGTCGAATGTCGAAATAGCATACGTTTTCCTTCGGCATTCGAAATTCCTTGTTCGACATCCGATATTGTTTTCGTCGTCCCGATCCCCGCTCACAAAAAGCGAAACTGGGCCGCGAGCCCAGATTTCGCAACAGGTTTGGTGCGCTACCCCGAAGTGCCCCCCACCCGCAAACGCGGTCCA
Source organism: Planctomycetaceae bacterium (assembly GCA_027487485.1). Classification (GTDB taxonomy): domain Bacteria; phylum Planctomycetota; class Planctomycetia; order Pirellulales; family Pirellulaceae; genus JBKCUI01. Next base: position 225,981 of record JAIYDN010000012.1, read on the forward strand.
GGGCCTTGAGCCCAACGACCGCAACAGGTTTGGCGTGCTACCGAACCTGGCCCAGCTCTCGCTTCCGTCGAGTCTATCTCGGCGGAGCGCACAACTGAAAGCTACCAAAAGCAGGATTTCATCGTGCTCGTGCTCAGCATCGCGGTGCTCGTGCTCGTGCTCGTGCTCGCCGCCCTGTCGTAGCAGCCTCGATTCGATTAGGAGCACGAGCACCGTTTCACTGAGCACGAGTACGGAGTCGTCTTCTGCCTACTGATAACTGCCCACTGACAACTTATTAGCTTCCGTCGAGTTTATCTCGGCGGAGCGCACAACTGAAAGCTACCCAACGGCGCAAACGCTGTCCCCGACCGGGACGAGGCAACGAGGCCTTGTCTTCGTAGTGGACGAGGCAACGAGGCCCGGCTGTTTTTGTTTTTGTTTTTGTTTTTGTTTTTGTTTTTGTTTGAAGTTGAAGTTGAAGTTGAAGTTGAAGTTGAAGTTGAAGCGAGATCCCCAATCGCGCAAAAAGCGAAACTGGGCCTTTTACCCAGATTTCGCAACAGGTTTGGTGGGCTAACCCCCAACGGAAGTTATCCGGTGACGTTCAGTAGGAACTTATTCCATTATCCTGCTACTTGACGAGACGTCCCTTTTTTTGGGGGTAACTTCGATGCAAAAGCTTGGAGATCCTTCCGATTTATTGAATTTGGCCTTCGCAACAGCCTCCCTCAAATGCAAATGGAATGTGTCGCTATGCATATGATGACGATGGCGTTTGAGCACGTTTTGGAACCATGAAGGTTTCCGTTGGCTTCACGCCGGCGGGACCACAACTGACGGCTACATAAAGAGTACGCAACTTCCCCCGCTGTCCGTCTCGGTTTATCCGGGCGGGAGCAACGGCCTTAAGCCTGTCACCATCACGCGATCGCGTTCTTGAGCTGCTATGTCCCTAAGCTTCGAACGAATGTGTTCGAGATCTGGCGTCCTTGATTTCCGAACGTGGTTCCGATACCAAATCACACCTTGGACAATTTTTAGACGCTTCCAGGCAGGGACCTTCTCTTTGACTTTGGATCGCAGAAATGCAATCACATGTTGTTCGTCAAAAACCCAAGTTGTGGGGTCGCTAACCCGATGGAATTTTGCCAGTGACGCGAACCAAAGACGCCCGAACTTCTCGTCGGTTTCCTGGTTACTTAAACTCCGTTCTTGGGCCATGGCAATTCTCGCTTTGTCGTCACGTAACTCAATCCAGGTTCCACCTGTCGAAACGTTTCCAAGACATTGAGTTGTAACTCCTGCAAAAAGCGATCGTCAATAAGGGTGCAATATTTTTTAGAAACAGCCTCGCAAATTGCGTACTGACCACACGCCCCGAAATGAAGTCAGTCAATCAGGGATATCCAAATATTCCTGATTGCTTGCACTAAATCTTAGCCATAGTGAAACCGGGATAATTGGTCGCAAACCGGGATAATTAAATTGACAAATCAGGGATAACTCCTCAGAATCGCAGGGATATTTGACCCCATCTGGGATAAAAATAAGTTATGCAAGACAGTCGTTCACAGTCTTTTACCGAAAGTCCGAACCGAGTCCCATCAAATCGACATTCAAGGAACCATCAAATGAAATTCGTAAGCATGATCGATGGTAAACCCCGTATGAGTTGGCATATCGCACTCTCAATTCTCATCCTCGCCTGTGGGGTAGTCTTGCTCATTCCTTTTTCGTTGCTGATGTTCGTCTTTTTTCCTCTTCCAACCTCATATCGATTTCCGGTCTGCATGGTCATGGGAACTGTTGGTGTGCCTTTAACACTTTTTGTCTGGCGTAGCGCAGTTTTGCGAATGTTGCATCAAGCCGAGTCGACTTGCGAAAATAAATTGAACTCAAATCCGAATTGATCGGGATACGGTGTCTCGTTCGATATTATGCTCAACATCTTATCGAATTTCGAGAAACCACAAGCCTAGTCGCGTGCGAACATTGCATAACAAAAAAATGCACCCGAGTTGCCGATCGGGCGTTTACTGAAGTGGAAGTAACTTGGCGGCAACCGGGTGATTTTAGCCGTTCGTCCAGACAAGTGTACCGGGAACGAATTGCATTCCAGACAACGTCATGAAGAAGAATCCATTTGGCGCGACCTACATTAATTCGTCCGAACTTAGACGTAACGACATTCCTACGCTGGCATCAGACTGGCGTGCACTGATCGAATTCGCCGCGAGACTCGACCTGGAGAATGAAAAACCATCGATGCATATTCGCAACGTGGCGGAATTGACCGGTAGTTGGACGATTGTTGATATGTGGTATGCTTTGTACGCCGAATGGCGCCGATGGAATCATTTCGGTCGCGAACCAGATGCCCGGACAATTGCTGACGCACAAAGAGTGCTCGATGCGATTCGTGAGAAACTCACGTAGTTGCATCCTCAGCTACACCAATAAAAGGACGAACAATCCATTGCATCGAAGTGGCGGATCGGCCGCTTCGACTTTTAGAAACTTTACTTGCCGCCACTCGATGAATGGTGGCGTTATTTGCCAATGGTCAGGACGAGAACATGATTGCCTACTCTAAACGATTCGCAGTAAGTGCCGCCGTGGTAGCCCTCATTTCGTGTGCCTACTTGACTGGCAGAATTCGGCCGCAGTCCGACGCAATTGCAATACAGGCGCTTCCGACCGGTTCGGAGAGTCCGGAAGGCGTAGCGTGTGATCTGGTTCGCTCATACATTTCGAAGGACGCTGACCTATTTCACGACCGCCGCTGCAAAGTGTCATGCGAGAATTCGTTTGACGCCACAGAGGCGTACGAATCCCTGATACAGTACGAGCCAGTGCAATTGAACCCGAGTTCGCCAGGTTCAGCCGTAGAACTGAAAATCAAAAGTGCCAGCATCAATTCGAGCGCCGCACCTTCCGCAGATACGTCCTTGAAATGGGATACAGCACCGGGCTTTTCAAACCTAGGACGCGTAGATTTGATGTTAACTTACGGCGCATTCGAATCAAAAGTCGTGGATGTGATTGCGAAGTCACCCACCGGTCAAGAGTATTTATTTCGTGTTCAGGCAATGCAATACCCAGAGACGTGGGACGTCCACAATCCTGTGCCAAGCGGTGTTTGGCGAGGTCGGCTCATCGCTGCCACGGAATCACAAAGCAAATAACAAAGCCATGCACGCCGAGCACGCGATCGGCCGTTTTTGACATGGCACATCTCTCGCGCGTGCCGGGTGATGGCAGTCGTTATCGCAAAGAACGAAAGCAACTCAATTGGTGTATGGAATGAGCAACTTTGATCTCAATCGCGATGGACGCATGTCACTTTTTTTGCTTTCACTTTTTTCGATCGGTCTGATCATCCCCCTCTTGCTTACAACAAATCCATTGGCCTGTTTCTATTTTTGCATCTCCTGCTATGCGGTTGGTTCACTTGGAAAGCTTGCATCAGCAGAGCATCGCGAGTTTGGCCACAAGTATCGTTGGCTACTACGTTTCATAGTGGTGGCACCGGTACTTGCAGCTACGCTGTTGCTTTATCGTGAGCGACATGATTTTCCACGTGGCATAGTGTTGTGGCTCTCCACCGTCGGGCTTTCCACGGTTTTCCTTACTAGGTCGCACTCTGGATGGATAGATCAACAGTTGGAAGCGATAACCAAGGATTGCACCGAAGCCGACGGTCTGCCGAAATCTGATGGAACCTCTGTCTCGTCGGCTCTGTGAATCCCGCCGTTCGTCCGCTGATAGTCATCCCTGACGACGTTAGAATTCCATCATGCCCCCTCGAAGAGTTCCGAAAACGACGACAAGCCAAGCTGTCGCTACTCCGGTCGACCTTCCGACAGGTGTTGAGATAACGCTTTCCGGAATTGTCGATCCGACTGGTGCGGGTGCTGTTATGCGTCGGCGCGATCGACGATGGGACTTCGGTGTCGAATTCCCTGTTTGGCGAATAGACGATCAACCTCCCGTAACTTCGCGGATGCGAATCGTTGAGCAGGGGATTACAGAGTTGCTGCTAGGAAAAAGGATGAAACAGTTTCCCCGTTGGGAAATCGTTGCGTTCAAAGGACGATTCGCTCAAAGACAAAAATGGACTTACCCGGCATTTGAGTTGGTCAAGTACATTGGACCGGTGTCCGACCGAAAACTTAAGACTATTCGAAGTGAATTGCAAAAACCAATCACGTTGGTGGATCGCTTGTTCGGTATCCTTACGTACGAACCGGGATTTCAACAATTTAAGTCCGAAGAAATCGAGGGTATGTTTTTGAACTTCCACGCTGAGAACATAGATCAGCTTAAAGAGGTTGTGAAATTGGCAAAGCCATTTTGGCGTAGTCGTGGTCATTGGTTTCGTCAGTTCAAAGAGAACGTTCACGCATCTGCTTTTGAAAACATTAAGTCATGTTGGGAATCCGCAGATAAAGGCAGTCTAACGAAGAAAATGTTTTTGTCACATTTAGGAAACCCTGTTGGGATTTACTTTTCGATCGCAAACGGTGAACTAAACTTTCTACTCTGTGGCTATTCCGAGGAACTATTTGGAGATCACGGTGTCGATGTCAGCGGAACAATCACGGGAGGATTGACCAGTGCGTAAACTGGACGAACAAAGCGATGCACCAAAGTCCGCCACACGGTCGCTTAAAATTGTTAATCACCGAGGGCGGACATCGGTGATCTTGGTCGTTCGTCGAAAGAGTACCAATTCCCTATGGATGACGATTCCCTTCTCGATACACTCAGTACAGAAGCGTTCGAGAGACTAGAAAACTGCGGAAGTGATCCGCTTCGATTGCCAGAACCTTGGAAGACGATCGTCTTGATCTACTCTGCACAAGGTATTATTGACAACGGTGGCTTCACATACTTCTTTGAGAACGATTGGCCAAACCATACGCCATATGAGGAATTTGCTCTCGTCTACGAACGGATTGGCAAGCAAGATGCAGCGATCGCAATAAGGGACGCTGTTGCCGCTATGGGCATCGAGAACGCAGAGCGCAGTATCGACGAAAGACGTGCGTACATTAAAAGAAACGGAAACGACCACAATCCATCTGTAGCTGGATGGGATGATGATGCTATCCTTGGCGATGAGACTGTTATGACTTCGCCGGCAGGTTGGATTCGGTCCCAAAAGCAGTGAACGTAACGACGAACAACAAAATGCACCCAAGTTGGCCGTCAGGTGCTTCCTCAATGTCATCATCACTTTGGCCAACTGGGTGATTTTAGGCGTTCTGTCTCAAGGAAAGTTGCTAGCATGGCGGAAGTGCCTCGTGAAGCGATATCGATATCTCACACTTCGACAGGATTGCTGCCAGTCACGTCACTTCATTATCGCAAGGGACAGTATCATCTCGAATCGTCATACTCACACTTCGCGTTTCTCGCCGTAATGCTTGTGGTTGGGGGCGTTTGTGTTTTCTGGCCAGTGACCATTGTTACTCCGCAAGGAATTGACCTTCGTCACGTATTTACAGTGATGTTCGTATGGGGAGGTCTTTGCGGACTGATACCGTACTTCATAAGAAATCGCTTTGGGATATACGTCACTATTGATCCATCGGTTGGACTCCTGCGCATTCACCCAAAGGGAGATCGTCCATCAATTGCAAATCTAGTTCTCGATCCGATCGCAGAGATGGTGCTTTCAGCATCCAGCGATAAGCGAGTTGATATTCCTTTTGTTGATGTGATTGAATTACAGCTTGTTGGCGGTGGACCGTACCAAGCAAACATTGCCTACAGGACGGGTGACGAAATCCATCGCATCAATATTGCACAACACGCTGCCAAAAAAAGAGTAAAGAAACTCCTTGACTCGATGGCCCGCGTTGGATCTTTCGAAATCGTTGAGGTATGATGACACTCGGCACGATCGAAAAGAGACAGAACCAAGCGATGCACCCAAGTCGCCGGTCGGCCTCGAATTTAAATCATGGTTTTCTTGCGGCGACATGGGTGATTGCCGTCGTTCGTCGGAAAAACAAAACATGAAATGTCCTGTTTGTGACGCACCAATGGATGATGGTGAGGCGTATCTGAAAAAATCCTTTTTCAATAGTCTTGCTTTTGGTTGGGGAGCAACTGACTTGGTGTTCAAGCGAACGAGTCCCAAAAAGGAGATTGAGCTGATGACTCCTTGGGATTTCAGCAAAGCGTATCATTGCAGTGCATGTGGAGCGACGACTATCGCAACCAGAACGGGCAAGCGATGATCGAGGTAAACGATCGTTGCCTCTAATGCGTTTTCACTACCGATCAAACCGCTTTCCGGATATGCCCATGGTGGAGTACCCAATGAGAGTACGGTAGAATCGACGAACAAAAAATTGCAGCCAAGTGCTCGGTCGACCGTTTTGACTTGCGTTGAGTCTCCTACTCGCACTGGCTGAATTTAGGCGTTATTTGGCCGCAACGACAGAAGAGAACATGTGGAAGCTTCGACGATTTCGTTTCAGTGTCAGAGCATTGTTAATCCTGTCATTACTGGTTGCTTTCCTATTTGCGATTTACGCTTACAACAAGCAGGCGGCAGCTCGACAGGTCGCAATAGTCAAGCAGCTCAGAGCAGCGGGAGGCAGCGTAATCAAATATGAATGGGAACATGACGTGAATTGGAATCCCGGAAAACAGACCTATTCGCAGTGGATTGAACGACTGTTCAGCCCAGACGAATTGTATGCGGTGAATACACTCTTTCTTGAGTCTAATGAACACCCCGATGATCTCATAGAATTGGCGTCTGGCCTCCGCCGACTAAGAATGCTAAAGCTGCCAGGCTGCAAAGTCACTGCAAGTTCATTACAACCATTGGTTGGCTTACGTCATCTTGAATGGCTGGACTTGTTCATGACTAATGCCGACGACCAATGCGTCAATACAGTTTCGAAGTTAAAGAGTCTGAGAATATTAGACCTTCGAAATACCAAGGTTACGGATGACTGCGTTGATGGCATCATTTCGTTGCCAAACCTATCGCAATTGCTGATTGTCGACACTGCCTTGAGTGATACCTGTATTGAACGATTGCGAATTTCGCTTCCAAATTGTAAGCTAGTAACTCACTACTAAGGATTAAAATGCGCTATCGAGCAGCAAGGCCAAATAACAAACCATTGCAGCTAAGTGGCGGATCAACCGCCGTGACTTTTAGAATCTTTACTTACCGCCACTAGCTGAATTGTGGCGTTACGCCGTTGAAAAGACATGAGCGAATACTTCACAATGCTTGTTGACCGTGATGTATCGCTCGAAGATGCGGAAGTAACGTTGCGGAATGTAGTCACAGAGCTTCAATGTCTTAAAATCATTGTGGATGACTTAACGGACGACTGTGTGCTATCAGGTTTAGGTTACCGACCAGGAACCGCGATTCACGAGGCATACAAGACAGGAGTGACGGAATCGCCTTTTTGGCAGTTTCGCACTTGCGGCGTTGAACCAACGGTAAAACGTCACTTCAACTACTGGGCTTATGGTCCTTCCTTTGATGGTGTTACGTGCCCTAACTGCAAAACGCATTTTCAGAACCTACCTGATCATTTTTCTGACGGCATTGCTCAATGGCTTGATCAGTCGGGTCCTGCGATTGTGGAATGTACTGAATGCAACATTGGCACGGCAGTTGATCTCTGGGACGCGAAAAATCCGTTCGGATTTGGAAACCTTTCGCTGATATTCTGGAATTGGCCACCATTCGATCGATCTGGATGGAAAATTGACATCCCCGGAATTTTGCAGTCGGTTACTGGACATGCTATAGTCTCATCATACGGACACATCTAACAAGATGGGGCGTAACAATCGCATGCACCGGAGTCGCGGGTCGGCTGTTTTTACAAATCGAGCATCACTGCCGCGACCGCGGTGATGCGTAACGTTACTGCAAGTCATGGAAAACGAGCCTGCCTTCAATCACCTTCGTACCAAACCAATGAAGCAAATCACAAACAATATGTTTTTCTGCGGTCTGATGACCATATTGTGCGGATACTGCGTCGGCCGTGCTCAGGAAGCCGAGACCATGACGAATAGTTTGCATATGTCGTTCGTCCGCATTCCAGAAGGTGAGTTCAGCTTTGGCCCGCACGATGCCCCTAAACATCGTGAAGCGATTGACGGCTTTGCGGTGAAGATGCGAATTGATCCTGGACTTTGGATTCAGCAACACGAGGTTTCTACGGGCACGTTTCAGCGATTCTGCAAAGAGGCCGAGTATGTTACTTCGTACGAGAAGGAACTCAAACGCGATCGGGTCACGAACCCGGAAAGAGTGGATCAGCGCGAGCCAGTCACAGAAAAGACTTCGCACTATCCGGTAAACTACGTATCGCTGGAGGACTGTGTTCAGTTCTGTAAGTGGCTTTCCAAACTAGAAGGGGTTGAGTACCGTTTACCAACGGAAGCAGAATGGGAGTACTGCTGCCTGCTGGGTTCCAATGGCGAAGAGAAACCCAGTATTTTCGAACCGCCCATTTCATGGGTAGGTATGTATCAATCTGGCGACGAACAGCTAGACAATCTCCCTTCGGGAGAACACCGTAAGGGCCCACGTGCAACTACTGAGGGAGAACCGGATTCGTTTGGTCTATACAATATGCGAGGAAATGTCCAGGAGTTCTGCGACAGCTGGTACTTTGCAAGGACGACACCTCAGCTACCGAGTAGTGCTGTACGTCGTGTAGTCGAAGTGGTTGTCCGAGGCGGTTCATGGACGCAAGGCCCCATGTGGGCTCAAGCCAAGCAACGAAGTTGGCATAATGCTTACGCTTCGACTGAAAGCACTGGCTTTCGCGTGATACTTGATCTCAGGAAAAAGCAGTAACAATCCGATGGACCGAAGCGGTGGGCCAACCGCTTCTTAATGGACACTTTACTTGCCACCGCTCGGTCATCGGGGGCGTTACCCCAGACAATTCGCATCATTCCATCTATGTTTGTAGTTGTAACACACGGCTTGCCATATGCAGTGACGGAGATGCCGCCGAGCATTAAGAGACTACGTCGCCATGAAATCATCTTGCGAACTTGGGAAGACGAGTGTGTGTTCGATTGCGAATCGCATTTTCGATACGTTGCGAGCACGGTGCCTACCATTTCCTCATTTCAACGTTTTCTTGCAAAAACGATTTATGACCCTGTCGTACCATTCACTGCTGAATTGAAGAGAATCGGCGACTTTCGTCAAAATGATCTAGTGGCTGCGGTCAAAAAAGGCCTTGATCGCGACGAAGATATCATTCAACAGTGGTTCGAAGGTACGGATGTCATTAAACTATTGACGTGTGCTTCCAATTGGAACGAGATACTTATTGCGGTTGATGCAATTGGTGGTGGGCATGAAGACAGTGTTGATGTCGTTGCGTACGTTAATCGAGTCCTGAAACGCAAGGGGTAACAATCGCATGCGCCGGAGTCGCGGGTTGGCCTTTTTTTACAATTGAGCATCACTTGCCGCGACCGCGTTGTGCGTAGCGTTCTGCTCAAGAAATTTGGAGCACCCACAGCATTTGACTCACCCCAACCGTTCAACGATCCGGTCAAAGTCGCGCAATCAAAAACGTGCGCAATACGACTCACTACACAACACACGAATCGCCCAACTACTCTGGTCGGGATTTCTGATGGTGACGATTGGCTTCCCTGCTGGGATGTCACAAGGCTGGGTCGGAACAATGGTCGTGACGTTACTTATCATCAATTTCGTTGCCTGCATCACTTGCTTTTGGAATTTGCGACTTGGGTGGTTTATTGGAATGCTCTTTGTCTCCGTTGTTCTAACGCAACAGCTATGGGTAAATCTAACTATGATTGCAGGATTGGTTCGCGGAGTTGAAGCAAACCCGTTGGGGACGACTATGCTTGTCGCTGTCAATAGCGTGCTGTTGATCGCACCCGCGACGCTAATTTCTTTAGCGTACTTCATCCACCGTCGCCGGATTGCGGATATAATGGTGCCCCAAAGTTTGACTAGACTGGTCCCAAACGCGACAACTGTACATTGTGACAATGGCCAAAGTAACCCATACCGTCCGCCCATAAACAACGAATAAGCAGAACAAAGCCATGCACGCCGAGCACGCCGAGCACGCGATCGGCCGTTTTTGGTATAGCGGCCTTGCTTGCGAGTGCCGGGTGATGGCAGGTCGTTCTTCGGCTTTTGCGCGTGGCCAGTTAGAAATATTCATTCAACCATTGAATTGATCGAAATTGAGCATGAGTGACATTTTCCACTCCAACACTCACGGAATCTCCGATGACGATATGGATATGCTTATGCAGATAGCATCGGCTCACCTGCGGCAGGGTGAGGACATATTTGAAATACGGCGCATAGGGGCCGATAAAGTGAAAATTGATGTAGGAATAATAATCAACAAGAAGGCTGGCTCCGGACGTACGGTTTCAGTTGAGAAAATCGCGGGAAATTGGACCGTAATGGAAGTTCAGGGATGGATCGCCTGATCATGGTGTGATGGAAACATATGATGTACGTTCACTAGCACGCTGAAGCAAAATCAACAGTGATTGAAATTGCGCCGAAGAACAAAGAAATGCACGCGAGTTGCGGATCTCGCGTTTCCTCATGGTGAAGTCACTTGGCCGCAACCGCGTGATTTCAGTCGTTATTTGGCAAGACAATAGATGCGCAATCAACTTCAAACATACTTTCTGTCAGATGATGAAGCAGCTCTTTCCCAATGCCTACGAAATTACTCGCAGACGCTTTTCTTCGTTGAGCACGATAGGGCTGGATCCGAAAACGTCGAACTTCATGTTGATCTCACCGAATGCCAATCTGGATTCGCGTATATTTGGGATGCTGAGACCAATGACTCCACCATTGCACAAGAAAATTGGAGCAAACTTGTTCGTCTCAAAAGTGGTGATGCTGCCATGGCGCAGTTTCTGCGTTCTCGACTAACAACGGATGAACTCGTGAATGGGAGAACTGTGAATTTACTGTTGTCCGGTCGAATTGCCATGATGGGTGCTGGTACCGAAAGACAAGTAGCCCTGAAGACTCGTGTATACAAGGCTTTGTCGAATATTGCCACGGCAGAGGTTATTCCGGTATCGCCTACAACTCGGGAAAGGCTAGGCCAAAAACAACTTGGCTCGCGTATTGGTTTTCATGCTGTACAATGGTGCGAAGATCCCATGAATATACTTCGACATGTGGGATCCCAAACGCTTTACGGACTTCCATCTGCACACAAAGCCGAATAACAAAACCGTGCACCGAAGCATCCGATCGTCCGTTTTTGATTTTAGAGACCTCACTGGCGGATGCTCGGTGACGGTTGCCGTTCGCTGGCCATCCCCTTTCTTGAGTGCGGTGATTGGCGAAAGCCTATTGGTAAAGCATACATCAAACATTAACACAAGGTTCGAGGAAACAATGAAACCATCTTTACTTATCGGTCTAGGTCTAATTGTTGCGGCGTGTTTCGGGCTTTCCTGTAACGTCAGTCCTGACGCCGCCAGCAGCACGATAGAAGGTGCGCCAACCGAGGCAGACGTGGAGCAGTTCATTACGAAAAAAGAAGAAGTGTTAGCAACTGGAACAGGCTCTGCGCACAAATCCGTGAAGCTTACTTTTGAAAGCATTCGCTTCGGCAAATCACGTAAAGCTACTGAACGAGACCGAGTAGTAAACGGCATTACAGGCAGCACAGTTTATCCTGCTCGCGTAAAATATATTTCGCACCGAACTTGGGGAAACGGTGAAGCCGAAGACAAGAATATCCATTATGATTATGAACTCTATCAAGATGAATATGACGAATGGAACGCTTATCTAGTCGGACCGGTCAACTGAGCGAGTGTCGTGGCGCACGGAGTAATCGCGAACCAACCGTTGCACCCAAGCCCGCAATCAGGTGCTTTTGAAATGGAAACCTTCATCGCGCGGGCTGGGTGAACGTCACCGTTCGTCGACATGGCGGAATCATATGCTGAACCATAACAGGCTTCTGTTTCCAATCATTGCGCTATTTATCATCTTTACAGGTTGTCCACGGGCTGACAACACTGTAACGCTAGTAATTGAGGGTAATCCAATCCTCACTCCGCAGATCGCAGAGTATCTCGCGCCATCGCTCCTGGACGATTCTAATTGGTCGCACATTTCATGGTGGCAAACGGGACTGGGGAAAACTAAACTCTCGCTTTCTCCCATCAAAGATCCAGAAGTCCTCCGATCACGGATTTACTTTGGTGCTGTAACGCGGATCGAGGAGCGAACTGTTTACGTCAAAGCTGACCCATTTTGCGGAACAATTTTGGTCGCATTGAAGAGAATCCAGAAGATAATAGACGAATTCATTCGAGACAACGTTTCGCTACTTTAGCGACGAACCAACGATTGCACCCAAGCGGCGATCCGGTGAGCTGACAAATCCATGATTCATCCCGCCGCTGGGTGAATCGAATCGTTATTTGAGAAGATACGTTCGATGAATCAAGATGATTTCGGCAAGTTTGAGTCAGTGCTTGATGTGAGTGCTCTTCGTAGCCAGCTGCGCGATGCGTCAAGTTTGGCTATTGAACGACTTGCCGGCGAAACATCTGACTTGAGAGTATATGGTTTCGCGCTTTGTGCTTACTGGGACGGGTTCGATCATGTCTTCGATTTCTTTCCGTCCGCTGCTACCGAAGAAGAGGTGGATCAAGATTTGCGATGGTCGCCTTTCGACTGGCCATACGAGCGAATCGGCGAAGAATCCTTTGCCTCTGTACGAGAATTTGTCCGCTTGGCATACAATCAAAAACCGCAGCTGAGGGACCGCGAAGACTTCATGAGCTCTTTCCACGGTGACGTACTTTCTCAGCTCGTGTTTGCTCTTCACGACCTACGCACGGACGGCGTTTTCAATCAATTCTCCACGGCCACTGTTTTTTGCGCACAACCTGAATCAGATGGTTGGCTTGAAAGATATTCTGGCAAGCTTCTTAACACCGATTCACTGGATGCGGAGTTCCTCCGCCAATTCGCTCCAATTGATCCCACGTACGACGAACACGATTCTACCTTCAGGCGATTTCGCGATCGACTGCGACAAGGTGGAAGACTACCAGACGGTTGGCAATAATACAAATAACAAAGGGTTGCAACGAAGCCTTCGATCGGCCGTTTTGACTTGTGTTGAGTCAACCGCTCGGGCTCGCTGAACCCTGTCGTTCTGTCTTCAAAGCAATTACCACGAGGGTCAACCATGAAACGAGTTTCGGCATTCATACTGATTGCATTTGTACTTGGCTGCCTATCGACAACGGCAGTTTCGGGCTGCAGCAAAGCGGCAGATCGAACGCTTATGATCTATCAATTGCAGAGCATGGAAACATACGGCGGGCAGTTTACGATTGATACTAGCGGATTGCCGTCCAATGCGATCGAGTCAATCGTTGAAACTGATAGTTTAGGCGACCCCGTGAAACGAATCACTTTGAAAATGGACTATGAATTTGAAATTGTATTGAGACTCGTTGGAACGAAAGAAAACGCTCTCTCAGTCAATTCGAATTCGAAACCAAACTAACAACCAGAACGACCACGAAAGAACAAAAAATGCACCCAAGTTGGCCATCGGGTGCTTCCTCGACGTCACGATTACTTTGGCCAACTGGGTGATTTTGGCCGTTCGTTGGTTTGAGCGTTATTTGTTTCGATGGAACGATTGCTAACAATCCAATCGATGGGTCCTCGATCGATCACTTGCTCCAAGCATTATTCGAGAGATCGACCACTTCGTTGTCACGCATCATCGCTTCATTACCCCGGGAGGGGTTATAGAAGGTAGCCGGGGGTTGAGCGAAGCGAACCTCCCGGAATATTGTCGCAGGCAATATTGTTGATCCTGAAGGGATCACAGCGGACCGCAGACGCAATCTGCGATCTCCTCCGGGATCGAAAACATCGCATGCGAACGAGACCGGGGGTGTGCCCTAGCGGTCAAATCCCCGGCTACCATCTGCGATCCCTTCAGGATCAAAGCCAGATTTCGGCCAACTATTGCAAAGCGACGTTTCAGCTCGTACGATCATGCGTCGATAGTATTCTTGGTGCTGACCACAGAAACGGCCAATTCGAGTTCGAACCGAGCTAGATGCAAGCCGTAGATCGACGAACCAAGGGATGCAGATGAGCGTTCGGTCGACCGTTTTTGGTCATTGCATTTGCAAATTACTCACGCCATCTGATGCCTGACGTTCGTCGTGAAGGCTTTTTAAAACTCCATCCTTTTAACTGGCGGAATTCTTGTGATACAAACTATGCAGCGATGCTTTAACTCGATTTGTTTGTTTCTGTTTTGCTCATTTGCTCTGCCAGCGGTAGGACAGGAGCTTAACCCGACAATTTCGGTCATCGGTGAGGCTTCGGTGTCGATCGCTGCTGATGAAATTGCGATATATGCTTCGATCGAATCGCTCGCAAAGACAGCTTCCCAAGCGTGCAAAGACAACCAAGAAAAGTCACGAAAGCTGGTCGATTTCCTCAAGAAAATGGAGATCAACGAGCAACACATTGATGCTGACCTTTTGTCAATCAGCTCGATTGCGCCGCAAGACTCATTTAGCAGCAAGAAGGGAAGTTACCAGGCTAACAGTAGCCAGGATCCGTTTGAAAACAGTACAGAATTCGAAGATGCTGGTTTAGATTCCCATCGAAGTATCATCGGCTATCGGGCTTTTCGCTCCTTTGCGATCTTGGTAAAGGATTTCGATAAATTCGAAGAGATCTATCAGGGGATCGTTGAGCAAGGTATCAATCGAGTAGATCGTGTTGAACACAGATCGTCGAGGGAGTCACAGCATCGTGAAGAACTTCGAATTCTAGCGATCCGAAATGCCAAAAATAAAGCTTCTGCAATGGCAAATGAACTTGGAGCAGAACTGCATTCGATCAAGTCGATTTCAAATGAATCAAATCATTCTAGACGCCGGGATTCACGAGGCGGGTATGGCATAGATGATCCTTTCGCCTCGGACGAAGGATCCAACAATGCAGGAAAGATCCGATTGGATTCAAGCGTTAGCGTGGTATTTTCGCTTCGAGATACCGAGTTGAAGAAGTAGCATCTATAACACCATCGCCAAGACGACCCAAACACGGCGAACAAAACCATGCACCGAAACATCCGATCGGGTGTTTTTGACTTTCCAATCTTCACTTGCGGATGCTCGGTGATGGTTGGAGTTCGTCGAACCCAGTACCCAAGACTAAAGCGATGAATACTTCTTGGCTCTTTAGACCGCAAATCGAAACGTCGATAAGCGAGTCCGATCGCTGGTACGTACAATTGGATGGCCGTCCGGTTGCCATCATTGAAAATCCGACCGACGCTGACATGTTCTGGTTTACATGGGATGTGGTGCCAATGGGTGAGATACCAATACCAGCAGACTTGTGGGACTACTCAACTGATTCCCGCCGCTCATTCCGCCACTTTGAAACTAACGAACTCGATTCTGGAGCGTTCCCTGGAGGCAAAGGCATGCTAGAATCTGGTAGAGTTCTGATACGTGGTCCACTGCGAAACCGAGGGCGACTACTCGACGAACACTATCGCGCACCAAAGTCGCGGATTCGGCGTTTGCTTCAATGGATCGTTTCCTAACCGCGACTCGGTGACGATGGTCGTAATCGCATCATCAGACTTACAGCCCGAATGCGTCCAGCGTTAAATGGATCGCGATGACATGCCATCACCCCGAAAGAAGAAACTAGTCGTTTACAACGGATGGAGTATTGGGTTCCGACGCAATATTCACATGTATTGCCATTCGCTTACCGCATCAAAGTACAACCTAGATCTGCAAATCCCGTGCGAAGACACTCCGGATGGGTACGTCGGCATTTGGACGTATGATCTCGAGATTTCCGAATCCGAGTACGTTGAAGTACTCGTTGCGCTTCGTGCGTGGGCAAAGACAATTCAAACAGAATATCGATTATACTTGACTCGCGACGAGTACGAGTCTGGTCCCAACGGAATGTGACTCAGACGAAAAGTCGCGATAAAAATGCCGTGCACACGGAGCCGCCGATCGCGCGGCTTGCCAATGGAGAACTTTCTTCCGGCGACCGCGGTGATGGTTGACGTTACACCTTAGGACGCCGTTTACAGAGCTCTACCGTGCGAACCTCACAACGCTACTTATTGATCGTGCTCGCATGGTGCATAGTAATATCTGCGTTGATCGGAATTTGTGTACTTGCATTTGGGCAAAAATCGTGGTTTGGAGCTCAGGGAATTCTCACCACTTGTGTCCTTGGGATTGCAACGCTTTGCTGTCTAGCTTGTGAACAAGCTCGAGTCCCAAATCGACTTAACATTCTTTCCCTCATTGGAATCATTCTTATTGGTTTTTCGACTATCGGGCTTCTAATTGGAATATGGTCACAGATCCCAGTTTTTCGCTACTGGTCAATAACTGCATCGCTTGCATGTTTTGCGGTCGCAACCTCACATGTGTGTTTGCTTTCAATTGCACGTTTGCCGATTAAATTCCGATGGCTGCCTGCGATTGCCTACACATTGGTTTATGGGTTGGCAGCAATGCTTGCGTGTCTCGCTTGGTTGATGCTGGACGATGCGCTGTACACTGTCATGGGACTCCTGGCCATCTTGAACGCTGCTGTTTCATTGATGATACTGTTGCTTCATCGCCTAAATATGCTGAAAGTAAAGACCGTCGACACCGTTGATTGCAACGCTGGAACTAGTCTGGCTGATATTGATCGAGAGATTGAGTTGCTCGAGAAGAGATTGGATGGTTTGCGAGTGCTACGAGTCAGCGTACTCGGAGTCGCCCAAAGAACGCCTGACTGAGGTGTAACAAAATGTTGCACGTGCGCATTGGAAATGGTTTGGAGACAAGTGGTAGTGACTCCCGCCTAAGTAGCTCGAACTCAGAGGCCCGTTCGTGTTACACGCTATGTTTTCAAGGCAATCAGTGAGATCCCATCGTTCTTTAGCTTTGGGTTGTCGAGGCTAGAGTATTAGAAACCAATCGCGAAAGGAGAGGCGATCAGACGACGATGGGAAGTTGGAAGGCTGCATAGTACCGATGAAACCGGGTAACTCTGGTGGAGGGAAGGCGGCCGAGCGATGGAGGCAATTGGACCGAACATCCCCTGGACTCTGAGTCAGGAACATGGATGGTAAATTGTTCCAGTTGCAGAACGACTTGGATCGAATGTTTTCAAGAAGGGATGGCCATCGTGGGGAGCCGGATGCGTTAACTGCGCACGTCCGGTTCTAGGAGGGGGCGAGGCTCAATCGACCAAGCCCAAGCTTTATGCTAAGCTTGGAAGAAGGAGTTCGCTCTACTCGCCCCAAGTCGCGGTTCGGGTGCTTTGACTTTTAGAGACGTTACTTGTCGCGACTGGGTGACGATAGTCGTTATCCGCTGACCCCACCTTGAATGGAGATTCGTTACATGAGACCTTGGGCGAAACGAATGCTCGTTGCAATTGGCGTGCTGTTCGTCGTCGGTCTCGTGATCGCCGGATGGGCAGCGACAAAAGTTGTTGCTTGGGCTCGCGATCTGCCTAACCGTGTGGTGGTTGACGGTGATGCAATTGCAAACTCGTTCGGACAAGCTGTCATTGAATCGTATCATCTTGCTCTCCGCGACGGCGACACAACTACTCAACTGCAAGTTCTCAACGATCAATTCGCACCGCTAATCCGCCAGCACGATGAAGGGGCAGCGTGGATACAGAAGGAGTACGGTGACGACATCAACGCACTAGCTGATTCAGACGACCCTGCGGTATCTGCCGCAGCTTCTAGTATAATCGGGTTACTTGATGCCAAGCCCCGACCTTTGCAAACCCCGAACGGCGGATAACCATGCGGTGAACGGGAGCCGCCGGTGACGCGGGATCTGAAATCAAAGTCTTTTGGCGGCGGCCCCGTTACCGCTGCCGTTCCAACCAGGATTCTTCATGCAAATGCTCAACAACAAACTACTGTTGACACTAATTGGGTTGGTCCTGGTGTTCGGGTGCACGCCACGTAAACCACAACCTATGACGGACCGTTCGATCGAGCTCATGTCAGGATCACGATATGCATTTGCACGAATCGACTATTACGGCCAAAAACGCAAACAACTGGAATTGCAACCTGAAGAGTATGAAACAATGCGATCCCTTTTCCGTGCATTGGCTCCGATACGAGAATCTAGAGCGGGTAAAATTGTAGATCCCGATTACACTCTTTCATATCAAGGCGGAATGGATCCAACGCAGGTGGATGTAAAAATTGTCGACAACAAACTTGAATATGGAGTCCGCAATTTTGTGTATAGTGGCGGCAATGCCGTCGATTTCCGAAAGCACCTTCCGCCAGCTCCGGATACCGAGGAATAACTGCCGTTCGTGGGTGGCACCGTTTTTCTTGGGCAGGTGCGTTTCTCTCAGGATGGCTTTTGTCTTCTTTGAGTGAATGACAGGCCTAGAATCAAGATGAGTTCGCAGGCCAGGCCGACCACTCGGAAGACTACGGCGGCCGCGAGTGCGATCGGCTGAGATACCAGGCTGGTCAGAAGCCAAGTGATTACCAGTTCGCGAACAATCGCCCCGCCCGGGATCATGGACGCGAAGCCGACGACGGCCCCCAGAAGAGCCGCAGCGGTGCAAACGGTCCAGGCTTGGACGGACCACAAACTTCCGTCGGGCTGGAGACCAATCAGCACTAGCCAAGATGCAGTGCCATGCAAGCACCAACCCAGTGCCATCCACAAGCAATTTCGAAGCATGAGCTTCCATGTGAAAGCTTCGCTCACTCCTTTGGGCATTCGTCCAATTCGACTCTTGGCAAGGACCCCAAGAACCCAGCGAAAGGTATGTGGCACTAAAAAAAGGAAAGCGCACGGAATACAGAGGATTGCATTCCACAGCATCCAATCAGGAGGCCGAGGCGATTGACACAAAAGTAGAGCACAACCCAAAACCGCGCCCGTAGAAACACTGGTCAACGTTTCGACAAAAATGCTAACTATCGTCGGCTTGACTTCGACCCCGATTTCGCGAAGCCTGCTGACCCGCAAGACGAAGACCATCGCCTTACCGGGTATGTACTTTCCTAAATGACCCAAGAAGTAAGCTTGCATCCCTGTCCAGAAAGGGACCTTTTGTTGAAAGGCATCAAGCGTCTGCAACCATGCCTGGCTGGCAGGCAACATGCCCACCAAATAAACCGCCCCCCCAAAAACAATCCAGGACAAGGCCATCTTGGAAATGTCCAATTGATCGCGATGCATCTGCAGATCCAAGTAGGCACGTCGAAGCGTCAGCCCCAAAAACAGCAAAACAACGAGGATTATCGCCCATTTGGCGACTCGCTTGAGAGCGCTCTTTGGGGTGGCGTTTGCAGAAGGTTGCTTCACGAAACTCGCATTTGGGTCAATAGAACTAGGGGGGTGAGGTAGAGAATACGCTGAATCTGCTATAAAATCGCAAGGGAAATCCTGGCAGACTCCATGTGTTTGTCTAGCCCTGATTGTCGGTTCAGGAGACATCCGATTTCTTTTCGCAATTACTTATCTCGGAAGCATTGCCATGATGGCTCGATACATTTCTTTTGCGGTTCTGCTGGCGATCATCGTTGTGATCGGGGCTTTGTTCTACAAAGTCATGATCGGCTTTTTTGTGCCCGTCTTCTTAGCAGCCGTTCTGGTGGTCGTTTTTCGACCGCTGCACCGATGGGTTTGTGCGAAAGTCGGCGATCGGGAGCATATCGCTGCCGGCGTCACGACAACATTGATTGTGCTGATCGTGCTCATCCCAGCCGCTCTCGTTCTGTCCATGGCAGCGGTCCAAGGCGCTAGCTTATTCCAGAATTTCAATCTAAGCCTCAAACTAGGGCTCGAAAAACTTCGTTCCAACAGTTTGCTCAATCTTGAGTTTCCGTATGCAAAGCAAGTGCAGGACATCCAAGCCAACCTGGACGATGTCCAAAAACAGTTGTCTAGCCAAACCTACCAGGAGCTTACTAACAAGAAAGGACGTCTACAAAGCGATTTTGAGAAGATTCGAATCGCGCTCGATGACTTAGAGCCATTGCTCATTACATCGTCACGCAACGATCTGTTAAAGTCCATTTCAAAGTCCCGTTCGAAATCGAAAGAGAGTGCTCCAGCGGAACGGTTTGATGCTCAGCTGGAGCTTTATTTCAGCCAGGCTCGCGACGATCTTGAAGAACTGATTCTGATCCAAGCCATCCAAACCGACGACGAATTTAAATCCACTCTGGAGCTGTTTAAGTCAGACGCTCCACGCTCAAGCCAAGCATGGAATGAGAAGGCGACCGCTGAGGAATTGGCTGCGTACTCGAAAAAACGCGAGCAATACGAATCCGATCGGCAAGCATTGTGGGCCAAGCTATCCCCCAGTGAAAAGGTCCAAACCGAGAGCGCGCGTTCTAAACTGCTTTTGGACGGGTTGGATTGGCATCGAGCCATGGAGGCAATGAAGCTGCCGCTGACGAGCCTTTCCTCGTCAAACAGCGAGACAGACGCAGAAGGCCCCAACATAGCTCAGCTCCAACGTTCTGTTCTTGAGCTTTCCGAGCAATGGCGCAAAACCCGCGAAACAATCTCGGGCGGACCCTGGCTTGTGGTTCTGAAGGATCTAGCAAATCCATCGGAAAAGGACTTGGAAGACTTGAACATGAACTTCTTGAATTACGTCCGGCCTCGCTTGCTGACATTCACCACCGACTCGGCTGTTTTCCTGCTTCGGTTTGCAATAGCTAGTTCGATCTTGCTTCTCTCGCTTTACTTCTTTTTGTACGATGGACCAGGCATTGTTCGAACGCTGATGGAACTGAGTCCATTGGACGATCGTTATGAGCTCGAGCTGCTAGCGGAATTCGATCGGATCTCACGTGCTATCGTTTTGGCGACCGTTCTGTCGGCGTTGCTTCAGGGATTGGTAGCTGGAATTGGATATTACTTTGCCGGAATGCCATCGTTGGTTTTGCTGACGGCTCTGACGGCGACCTGTGCATTAATCCCGTTTGTTGGACCTGCCATCATCTGGGCACCTGTTTGCATTTACTTGGCGGTGTACGAAGAAAATTTGATGGCGGCTGGCCTTCTGGCTCTATGGGGCATGCTGGTCGTCGGAACGGTAGACAATCTGGTGAAAGTTTTTGTGCTGCACGGCCAAAGCCAGCTGCATCCCTTGTTGGCGTTGCTGAGTGTCCTTGGCGGAATTCAGTCCCTTGGTCCCATCGGCATTTTGGTAGGACCCATGGTGGTGGTGCTGCTTCAAACGCTGCTTGGTATTCTCAGAACCGAATTAACTAGCTTCCGCAGGTCCGAGGACAAGTCGGAGCCGGAGCCCAACTTGCTGAACGATCCAAAATCGCTCAGCGGGCTCATTCGCAAGGTCAAAGGCTCGATTTCAAAATCGGATTCAGCACAGCCTGACGCAGTCGGCGACGACAGCAACGGCTCCATCGAATCCATGACAGCACCTGCGCCGCAGCCATAAGCATAGGATTGAGAATACGATTGAAACCTAGTTCCGAAAAAAGAGACTCACTAATTTATACGTCGATCGGATTGGCCATTGCATGGTGGTTGATTGCGATCGTGCTTCATGGCCGAAGCCACTTTTTGCTGAATTACAATTCTCTCCGAATCGTTCCGCCGACGTTGGAACCGTTCATGTCCAGCTATACCATCAATGCGATTGCGATTGGAAGCATGTTGTTATGGCTTCATTTCATACGGCAAGCGCTCAGGATAGCCAATGAGATGCGACGGGTTGCGGTGGAATCGCAGATTTTGCTAGCCGTTTCTGCATTGCCCTTGCTTCCATGGCTGTTGGAAGTGTTTGGCTTGGCATGGTCCGCCCCGTCTTCGCCCTCAGCATCAAGCGACGGCTGGGTAAGTCTTGGAAGTGTTTATTGGTTTGTTGGCTGGTCTGGCTTGAGCTTTGCTCGGCTGGGAGGAATCGTCTTTGGAATCGGAGACCAGAAGGATCCAACGATAGAGACAGCCACTGAGATGGAAGCAGATGCAAGTTCCCCTTCGCAAGAGGCTTCGATTCTCTCTTTCGGATCGATTGTCTTCGTGTCCCTTATGTGTGCAACGTGGTGGGTGTTTCAGTCGTATCATTACCACCAGAGCTTTATGTTGGGATTCAACGATTATGGGCATTTTATGCAACGAGTTTCCAACACTGCCAACGGCCGAGGCTTTTTGCTCGAGACGCCCGTGCTGCCCATATTTTGGGATCACTTTAACCCAGGGTTAGCCTTGCTAGTTCCTTTGTGGAAGATTTACCCGGATGTCACCCTTGCGTTTTATCTTCAAGCCAGCGCGTTAGCCTTAAGCAGTCTGGGGATTTGGTTCATCGCACGAGGAACAAAATGTTGCCCACGAGAATCGGCTTGTTGGAGCTTGGCCTGGCTATGCCAGCCGATCTTGGGCCAAATGAATTTAGCATACACGTATGGTTGGCACCCGATCAGCCTTGCCATCCCATTGCTCTTGTTCGCGATCGCCTGTTTGCAACGCCGACGTTGGTGGGTAGCTGTTCTTCTTGCGTTGTTGGCAATGTCCATGGAAGAGGGCGTCTTTGTGATTGTGGCAACCTACTGTGCTACCAACGCTTGGTTGCGATTTGGCTGGGATCGCAAAAGCAAATCGAAAGATCGCACGACTCAGGTTCTCAACCCAACCCTTGCGACGGAGCTCCAATGGCCAGTCTGGTTCTTGCTGAGCGTTCTCGCGACCATTGGATTTGTGATGGTGTTCAAGTGGAGCGGTTTGGCGGAGTTTCAAACGGCGCGATTTGCGTCACTTGGAAACACTCCCATGGAGGTAGTCGCCTCTCCCGTTTTGCGACCAAACGTGTTTTGGGGCCAGCTCTTCAGCAGTCGAAACGCCTACTTTGTATTTGGTCTGACGATACCGTGCTTTCTGCCTGCTTTGCTCCTCGGATGGCGAACCACGATTGCAATCCTTCCCCCACTTGCGGTCCTGCTGGTATGGGAACATCGACCGGCCGCTAGCTTGGCGTTCCAATACAGCAGCATCCTTTTGCCGGTCTTGTGGTTGTCCAGCATGCAAGCCTACACGTTCCGCCGATTGCGGGCAGCGGACTTGGCGAGCCCCGAAGGCATTGGTCACGACGAGACCACTAAGCTTTTCCCTCCTCCTGCACCGAAAATCCAGGCGAGGAAAATCCAGGGACATACCCTGACGGTACGTGCTTTTTGGCAATTCGACCCCAACCATGCCGCCGTGGGAGCCCTCGCTACTTCCTTCTTATTTTCATTGTTTCTGGGGCAATTCCCATTCAGTTCGGAAACACTGTCGGACGTGCGAGCCTCCAGCTATTCGTCCAGCTTGATGGGATTACCGAACGAAACGGACCAGCCTTCGCAATTCCCGCGTGAGTCAGGTTCGCCCGATGGCGACTGGATTCATGGCCAGCTCAAGGTGGTCCAAGATAGCGGTTTAGAAGTCTTGGCGACGGGCCGAATCGCGTCCCACTTACTGGGAAATCGCGAGGTGGAGACAGTCGGGCAATTCGAGCTACGCAAAGAAAAGCTAGCTTTGCTACCGGGCTGGCCCGAAAAACCGATTCGGCACTACCGGTGGTTGGTGGTCGATCGGATGGAAACCTTCCAGCAGACTCAGCAGCAAACGGCCGAAATCGAGGCAGAAGCGGTCCAAAACGGGTTTGTGAAGCTGGAGGAGCGGTTTGGGGTCGCAATCTATCGAAATGATGCTGGCTTTTAGTGATTTAGGAATCAATTTAGCCTTGGATGATTCCGCAGCTGCCGATACACTTTGACCCCCGTCGACCGGGGACCCTTGGTCTACCTGTTCCGTAAAACGAACGATCGACCTTGTATGAGATTGCCTTATTTAGCTTCCTGCTTGCCAAAGTGCTTTCAACGTAGTGCAAAAATGAGTAAACAAAAGACACATAAGTCCACCAAAAAGCGATTTCGGATCACCGCCACTGGCAAAGTGAAGCATCGCAAAGCGGGCACGAGTCACTTGGCCATTAGCAAGTCGGCCAAGAAGATTCGTCAATTGCGAGGAACAAAGGTTTTGGAGCCGCAATATCTGCGACACATCACCGATGCTCTTCGTGGCTATAGCTACTAAAACCGAACGAAACACTGGGCCATTTTTTGAACCAGGTGTTTGGGTAAAACTGTCGCGATACTCTGAATGATAGGCCCTGGTTGCTACATGGTAGCGACCGTCGCGATGACCTGAAGCACCTCCAGCAACAGCAAGGTTGCAGCAACATGCGTACTAGAAAAGGTGCTGCCAGACGGCAGGCCAAAAGAAGATTATTTCAACGAGCCGAGGGTTACGTCGGCGGACGCCGCAGACTGTACCGAACCGCCAAGGAAAACTTGGTTCGTGCAGGTCGGTTTGCTTATCGAGATCGTAAGCGCAAGCGACGAGATTTCCGTCGCCTGTGGATCATCCGCTTAAATGCGGCTGCTCGAATGCACGGCATACGATACAGTCAATTCATCGCTGGCTTGGTTCTTGCCAAGATCGAACTGGATCGAAAGACATTGTCGGAAATGGCCATTCATGACCCGGCTGGTTTTGAAGTGGTTGCGAATGTCGTTAAGAAGGCTCTGGAAGTGCAATCTGCTGAGTTAGCAAAAGCACGTGCAACCGAAACGGCGAGTGCATAGTCGCAACGACCAGTGCATCGTGGATTAACGGTGGCTTGAGATCAAGCCGCCCTAGATGGTCCAATATTTGACGAGCCCGCGGCTTCTATCGCGGGCTTGTTGCATAATGGAAGTGACTTTCGCGGGATAGTTCGTTCCGCGAAAACAAGTGAGTCGACGAACCCCCCCAATCAGGCTCCTTGGTTTTGTGAGTAGTTGGTCCTTTCCTTAGGCAAAGAATCTCATGTCGCTTCAGAAGTTCCTCAGTTCACTCGATGAACTGCTTGACGATGCAAAACAGTCGCTCGATGAGGTTGGCTCCAGCGAGCAACTGGAGAACCTACGAGTGCGATTTGTGGGTGCCAAGAACGGCGCCATCAAGGCAGTCCAGAAGTTGATGGGGGCGATTGAATCGGAGCATCGGCCTGTTGCTGGCAAGCGATTCAATGAAGTTCGCGACGCGATCCAATCAGCCTTGGATCTTGCCACCGAGCGACTAGGTGGTGCGAGCAAAGCGGTTAAAGACCCGCAGATGGACCCAACGTTACCTGGGTTGCGTCCGCAGTTAGGGCAACTGCATCCGATCACGCAAACCATCGAGCATCTCAAGGACATCATGGGACGGCTCGGATTCAGCGTGACCGAAGGGCCCGAGATCGAGGACACGTGGCACAACTTTGTTGCGCTCAACATACCGGAGGACCATCCGGCCCGTGACCCGCTGGACAATTTTTATTTGGCGGCAGCCTCGAAGCAATTGCAGAACCCTACCGATCGCGACGCGATGTTGCTGCGTAGCCAGACCAGCACGGTTCAGATTCGAGTCATGGAAACACAGTCGTTACCGCTGCGAATCATTTCTTTGGGCCGCGTCTACCGGCCTGACGCACCCGATGCAACCCACTTCCCCATGTTCCATCAAATGGAGGGACTTTGGGTGGACAAGAATGTTTCGATGGCTCAGCTGAAAAGCGTCTTGAGACTCTTTGCGACCAGTTACCTAGGCAGCGATGTGAAGGTTCGCTTCCGACCTTCGTTCTTTCCGTTTACGGAACCGAGCGTCGAAGTGGATTATTGGTGGAATGGAAATTGGATCGAGTTTGGTGGTGCAGGAATGGTCGATCCGAATGTGTTTCAAGCACTCAATATCGACCCTGAGCAATGGAGCGGTTTTGCGTTCGGCTTAGGCGTCGAGCGCCTTTGCATGCGACGCTTCGGAATCGTCGACATCCGAGATCTTTATCGAAGCGATGTTCGATTCCTTCGTCAGTTTGCATCGTAATTGAATTGCTTCCTAGTTTATTTGCCTCGTTGTTCATTTGCAGCTTAGAAATCATTTGCAGCCCGGATTGGAGCGGACATGTTAGTCTCTTGGGAATGGTTGTCGGACTATGTCGACATCGCAATCGGCCATGAAGAAATGGCAACGCGATGGGCGTTGACAGGACTAAACCATGAAAGCACCGAAATCGTCGATGGTGTCCCGATCATTGATCTGGAAATCACCAGCAACCGTGGCGATTGTCTTGGACATATCGGAATTGCCAGAGAAGCTTCCGTTCTTTTGAACACGGAACTGCGTTATCCTGCACCTCAATTGAAGCAATCCGAAGAACCTGTCTCGAAGTTCCTAACGATTGAAAACCAATTCGAAGCCGCTTGCCCTCGCTACATTGGAAGGCTGATTCGCGGAGTGAAAATTGGGCCTAGCCCAGACTGGCTTCGAAAGCGTCTCGAATCCATCGGTGTCAAATCGATCAATAATGTTGTCGACGTAACCAACTACGTCATGTTCGAATGTGGACAACCTTTGCACGCGTTCGACTTTGCCAAGATTCATGGTGGCAAGATCATTATACGGCCGGCTTGCGAAAAAGAATCGTTTGAAGCCATCGACCACCGCACGTACCAACTTGATTCGCAGATGGTTGTCATCGCCGATGAAGATCGTGCTGTCGCCCTGGGAGGTGTGATGGGTGGTGTTGATAGCGAGGTTGGGACCGACACGGTGGATGTATTGGTGGAGGCGGCAGAGTTTGTTCCGCTAGCCATTCGTCGAGCCGCCCGAAAGCTCAAGCTGCATTCTCCATCCTCCTACCGATACGAACGGCGCATCGATTCCGCTCAGCTAGATTGGGCATCCCAAAGGTGCTGTGAATTGATTCTAGAGACAGCTGGCGGCACTTTATTGTCCGGAAGTGTTGACACAGGTGCGAGAACTCCCGCCAAGACTTCCATCAAGCTTCGGAAGAACAAGGTATCTAGTGTTCTTGGCATCGAAGTACCTTGGGAACGTTCGCTAGATATTCTGGTTCGGCTAGGCTGCGAAGTGTCCAATCTGGAACTCGACGGGGAAGCGCAAGTGGTTGCTCCAAGCTACCGCTCGGATTTGACTCGCGAAATTGATTTGATTGAAGAGATCGCTCGGATTCATGGATACGAACAGATTCCGGAAGATGCGCCGGTTCCCTTGGTGTCGTCTGCCAAACGCCCCAAAGACATGATGATGCAAACGGTGCGGACGGTTGCATGCGCTGCGGGATTTCATGAAACATTGACCGCCAGCTTGATTTCCAAATCGCAAGCCTCCAGCATCTCACCATGGACAAGTTCGGAACCATTGTCAACGATGGTGCCGCTTCTGGAGGGCGCCAGCCAATTGCGCCGCTCGTTGATCCCGAGCTTGATTGCCGCTCGACTTCACAATCAATCTCAATCGAATCGCAATACTTGGTTGTTCGAAACCGCTGGCGTTTACCTTGCGACGACCAACGGATCGCCAGAGAAAAACGCTCGCCCGACAGAACAATTTAATTTGGGAATGATCGGACCGGCCGAGCTTCGAACGGTAGCTGGCCTTTTAGAAGAGATCCTTGATCGCGTTTGCGGCCCTGATTTCTTAGCAACCCGAATTACCAAGCAACCAGTAAGCTGGGATTACCTGGCAGCCAATAGCGGTATGTCGTGGCTTGTGGATGGACAAATGCTAGCGTGGTTTGGTAAGCCATCGCGATCGATTGTTGATGGAACAAAGCTGGACGCATCGAACACGGTTGGGGAGCTGAATCTAGATTTATTGCAAACCTATGCCCGGCTTGTACCTCAACTACAGCCAATTGTTCCGTTTCCAACGATCGAACGCGATCTGAATTTGATCGTTGACGAATCTTTGCAGTGGCAACTGCTTTCAAGCAGCATTCAAAAGGCCGCTGGCAGCTTATGCATCAACGTGGTGTTTCTTGAAATCTATCGCGACCCTGCCAAAGATGGCCAAGGGAAAAAGCGAATTCTGCTAAGTCTGCATTTGCGAAGCTCGACACAGACGTTGACTGGCGAGCAAGCGGATGAAGTCGTACAGAATGTCTTGAATGCTTGCAAAGAACAATTTCAAGCGGAGCTGTTGCCGGTCGCCTAAGCGTTAAGGTCATCCTAGATTCGCTAACAGGCAAACGCCTCTTTCGATGAACTGGGCCAGTGATCTGGTCGATCCTTCATTCGTCAAAGCCGTTTTGTCCGCCTCTTTGCGAATTGCCGGAGACTATAGCAGTGCCGCGCCTCTCGATCATTGTTCCTCATCTTCAAGATGATTCTGGACTTGAACAAACTCTCGTTTCCATCTTGGAAAATCGAGGGCGAAGTCTCGAACTGGTCATCGTACACGACGGAAGCTACACGGACCCGTACGGGCTCAATCAAGATGAAGCAGTTTTGATTGAAACCAAGCGAGGGACAAGCCTAACGTCGCAACTGAACCTGGCCATTGCTTCGGCACGTTCACCTTACATCCAGGTGCTCAGCCCGGGGGCTGTGGTAGCGGAAGGTTGGTACGATGAAGCTTTGGAGATTCTGGAACAAGGGTCGGTTGAGGTCGTATGCCAGCCGATTGCCTGCACCGAGTCGGATGAAATCGTTTCCGGACTTTCCGCCTCCTCGCTGCCACATCGCCGAGTGACCGGCAGCGTTTCTGAAGTTGGAAGTCCCTTGATGGTCGGCAGTGTCATGCGGAAACGATTTCTAGAAGCTCTTGGGGGCTGGATGGAACGATCGACACGCGAGATTGCAGAAGTCGAAATGGGGTTGCTTCTGTCCGCTCTTGGAGCCGAAATCGCAATCGCAGAGAGCGTTGGAATTCAAGGTCCGAGGCATGTTGTGTCCGGCCATGAATCTGGGTACGAGATTGGACACGCATGCGGACAGCTTGCTTGTGCCTATGCAACCATCGAAAACAGCGGCGTAGTGATTGATTCGGTGGCTCGAAGACTCGGCCATTTGGCGAGCGGACTAATGAGCCCCAAGACCGTTGCTGAGCGACTGGGTTGGGTGCTGGGCGTGAAGAATCGTGCTTACGTTGAAACGATTCAGCGTCGACTGGCACGTGCTCAAGAGGCTATCGCGAACCTACCATCGAGCTTGGCCATGCCGGACTACTCAATGCGAAGAGCAGCCTAGTTTGGCGGTTCGTGCATTGGATCGGATTTCCTTGTGTTCGTACTAAGCACGTCGGCACAAGTCTTTGAGTGAAATTAACCATTAGCTGTATTTGCTACCACAGGGTTGTCTGGTTCCGACCCATCCAGTGCTGTCCGGTTCGGGCTCGACCCGACCGGACACCGCTTTGGTGTTCTAGCATGAGTCTATTTTAGAACGCCAAAGCTGCGGACGGCTGGGACAAGCCCCAGTCGTCCTACTAGAGTCGTGCCTATTTGGCTAAAGCCCAATTAGTCGTTAAAACACATGCCGTCGTGCTTAGCACTCGTACTCAATGAAATGGTACTCGTACTCGTACTCGAAAAAACGCTAATGACAGAGTCGATCTTCGACCACGAGCGACTCGACGTATACTGACTTGCAATCGAACATTTCACGTCTTCATACCGAATTGTAAATGCGATAAATGGCCTTGATCGCCACATGCGGGATCGGTCGAGTACGAGTACCGCGATGCTGAGTACGAGTACGAGAAGTAGCACGAACGAAACATTGAACCGACGGCTTGATAGCAAGCTGTTAACACTGCATGCTGTTCAAACCTCGGGCTCAACTGGCGCCTCGGGCTCAACTGGTGACTCGGGCGCAACAGACGCCTTGAGCGAATGCTTGGAGTAAGAGATCAGTGCGACCCCGGCTACGATGGCCGCCGACGCACTAAAGATCCTTGCATCGATGGTTTCGTTCATGATCCACCAACCTAGAATTACGGCCACCACTGGATTGACGTAGGCATAGGTGGAAACAATGGTTGGCGATCCGTTCTTCATCAGCCACACGAAGATTGGAAACGCGATCAGCGAGCCTGCCACGACCAGATAAAGCCAAGCGTAAATCGATTCGAACGATACCATGCCGGGCGAAAAGTTCTGAACCTCTCCCAACAGAACACTCACAAGCAGCAACCACAATCCGCCACAAAGCATTTGAGCTGCGGAGCCTGTGAATGGGTCGGCCGCGTTTTTGGAGTAGCGGCTATAAAGCGATCCAATTGTCCAACAAAGGCAAGCCATGACCAATGCGATCACCGGCAATGGCTCCAGTGGCTCTTCCGAAACGGACAGAAACGCTGGTCCAATCAGAATTAGCAACCCCGCAGTCCCCAGTCCCAGCCCAACAAAAGTAAGCCAATTCGGGTGCGAGCGAGATTGAGAATCTTTCCGATACACAGCCACCGCCCATTCGCCCAGCACGAAGAAAAGCGGATTCATCGAAACAATCAACGTGGCAATTCCGGATGGGATCGAGGTTTCAGCCCAGGAGACCAATCCGTTTCCGCCCAAGATCATGAACCCACCGACAATCGCGTTGTCGAACCACTGTCGTTTCGTCAAATGAAATCCTTGAAATAGCCAAAGAGTGCCCGCAACCAAGACTCCCCCGACTAAGAACCGGCTACTTGCCATAAAAAAGGGAGGAATCGTCTCCACTGCAACGCGAATTGCGAGATAGGTCGACCCCCAAACGACATAAATAACTACCAGCCCCAATAGAATTTTGAGGGTGTTGGACTTATTGGTTGGCTGCATAATGCTTTTCAATCGAGGAGAAAATCCAAAGGACCATGCCTGAATGGATCAGGTTCGCTACGATCAAGCACAATGCCATGTTACAGCAGTTGCGTGGGTACAAGTCGAAAGTCGATTCTGTCGTCGACAGAGCTAGATGGCTGAATTAAGATTGTAGGCTAGATTGGCATCGCAGCAACTCGCTATGGGAAGATGCCCAATAATGATTTAGGTGTCCGACCATGATTGAGGTGTGCGTAGATTCGCTGGATGCTGCCTTAGTGGCGGTGGATTCGGGAGCTGACCGAATCGAATTAAGCGAACGGTTGTCGGTGGGCGGCGTATCACCTAACGTCCAACTCATTCGATCCGTCCGGGCCGCAATCTCTGTCCCCTTAGTCGTTTTGATTCGCTGTCGCGATGGGGATTTTTACTACGACGCGGCAGAGAAGGCACAGATGCTTTCCGAGTCCCGCCAAGCCGTCGAACTGGGGGCAGACGCGATTGCGATTGGTGGCTTGCATTCAGACAATTCACTAGACTTCGACTTTTTGCATTCACTGACTAGCTTACAATTGGATTGCGAGTGGGTCATGCATCGAGCCTTTGACTCGGTGAACAACCCAAGGCAGGAACTAGACTTGCTTGTTCAGCTAGGCTTTGATCGAATCTTGACCAGTGGGGGCCCCGTGGCTGCAATCGAGGGTGTTGCTGCATTGAAGGATCTAGTGGATTGGTCCAAAGGCCGGATTGAGATACTTCCAGCTGGCGGGATTGGCCGTTCGAATGCGTTGGACATCCTGACTCTCACAGGTTGCAACCAGTTGCATGGCTCCTTCCGTTCCGACACGGTACAACCCTCTGGCTCTAACCTACCCGCACCAGCCATCATTCGATCGTTAAAAGAAATCATTAATTCCTATTCATGAATACTGCACATCACCTATACCGAAGGCATTGGAAGATGAAATTTATGCGAGATTCGCATCGGGTACTTGGTTTGACAATCATGTCCATGTCCATCGCAATGAGCAGGATTGCTGCTGCATTCACTCTTTCGGCTTTGCTCTTGGTTTGCAGCCCAGCACTGCAAGCTGGCACGAGCGGAGATTGGGAGAACATGAAGGGCATCACCCCTCAAGGGTACGTCTGCGCCGCGACGAAGTCCCCAATCGTTCTGGACGGAAAGCTCGACGAAGCCAGTTGGAAATCGGCCCCCTGGACCAATGACTTTAATGACATCGAAGCGGATCTACGCCCAAAACCTCGTCAGCGAACACGAGCCAAGATGCTGTGGGACGCTGACTATGTTTACATCGCGGCTGAAATAGCCGAACAACATATCCAAGGCACGATCACCAAGCATGATGAAGTGATTTTCCAAGACAATGACTTCGAGGTATTCATCGACCCCGACGGGGACAACCATGCGTACTACGAATTCGAAATGAACGCTTTGAATACAACGTGGGATCTATTCTTGCCAAAACCCTACAAGGATGGGGGAGCGGCCGACAACAGCTGGGAATTTCAAGGGCTGAAGTCAGCGGTTCACCTCGAGGGAACCATCAACGATCCCTCGGATGTCGATTCGTTTTGGAGTCTCGAGATCGCGATTCCTTGGAAGGCTTTTCCGAAACATCCCGGCTACTCCCTGCCACCTCGCAATGGCGATCAATGGCGATTTGGTTTCTCACGGGTCGAATGGCAATTTGACGTTGTGGATGGCAAGTACCAAAAAGTGCCCAAGACCAAAGAAGATAACTGGGTATGGTCACCACAGGGCATTGTCGATATGCATCGACCTGAACGCTGGGGCTTTGTCGAATTCACCACCGACGAAGCGCACCAACGTACCTTCGCGCATGATGAAAGTCTGACGATCCGCGATAATCTGATGGAAGTCTACCATCGACAACGAGCGTTTCGAGACAAGAATGGCCACTGGGCCGCAGACTGGAAGTCTCTCGAATTCGAACCCAAATCAGCAAGCTCCGAATCGGCTCGGATGCAAGTGAATTCAGAGGGGTATACCGCTTCGCTGGTTAAAAAAATGGAAGACGGAACCAAGAAAACTTGGTTTGTTCGGCAGGATTCTAAATTGTGGTCTCAGATGGACAACAAGCTGGTTCAGGAAGCTCTCGGGCGCTCTGGAGAGAATCGCAAGAATTTAGAGTCGGCATTAACACAAGTTGCCCCAGAGCAACTGGAAGCGATGGAGTTTTTAATCGCCAACATGCCAGATCGCGATCTGAAGACACTGACGACTGATTTCTTAACAGAGAATGTCCAGCTTTCCTACCAAGCCCTAAACGAGTCCCCCTGGAAGGACCAAATCCCTACCGACATCTTCCTCAATAACATTTTGCCTTACGCAAACATCAATGAGGGACGCGAACCATGGCGCAAGGATTTTCGAGCAAGGTTTTTGCCATTGATTGAAGGGGCAACAAGCCCATCCCAAGCAGCCGCCATGTTGAACCAGAAACTGTTTCCTTTGGTCAAGGTAAAGTACTCGACTCAAAGAGCCAAAGCCGATCAGAACCCAACGGAGTCCATCAAGTCGGGACTGGCGTCTTGTACTGGATTGTCGATCCTTTTGATCGACGCTTGCCGAGCGGTTGGCATTCCGGCTCGATTTGTTGGCACACCTTTGTGGTCGGACAACAGCGGCAATCATTCTTGGGTAGAAGTTTGGGATGACGGTTGGCACTTTACGGGGGCCGCAGAACCTTCGGGCGACGCATTGGATCAAGCTTGGTTTATTGGTCGAGCGGCCACCGCAAAACGAGACTCTGTGATGAATGCAATCTATGCGGTCAGCTTTCAAAAAACGCCCCTCAAGTTTCCGCTGGTTTGGGACCGTTCCATTGACTACATCAAAGCAGTCAACGTAACAGATCGATACACTCAGCTCGGAGTCAAAACACCGGAAGGCAAATCGTTGGTCATGGTTCGTGTGCTCGATGCGAACGTTGGGCAACGAGTCGCCGCGCAGATTCGGATTCTCGACCAAACCGGGAAAGAACTTTCTGCAGGTCTGTCCAAAGATGAGCGATTCGATGCAAACGATCATTTGCAATTCTATGTTCCTATCGATCAAGAATTTTCGATCGAAGCTTCCGAAGGGGGCAGAGTCATCAAGCAGACGTTTCCTAGCCCGGCTTCTGGGAAAACGATCACCTTGGAACTTCCTCCGAAAGTCGCTGCAATGTCTTCGGCAATTCGGTTTGTCTCTACGAGCGCTACTGCGACGGAGTCGTTGACGAAAGCGGAAGCAGAAGAAGCCTTGCAGAAGCTGTGGCAAGAACACGTTGCAAGCATTCGCGAATCGCGAGCCGATGAAATGAAATCGCAAGAGATCGTGATGAATAAGCTGAAGATGCCGTTTTCGACAGAAGTGTTCGGCGAGAAGCCTGAAACAGGACGCAGCATGTACATTTCCATGCATGGCGGCGGTGGCGCACCTTCCCAAGTGAACAATCAGCAATGGGACAACCAGAAAAAGCTCTACAAACTCGAAGAGGGGGTGTACGTGGTGCCCCGAGCACCAACAGACACATGGGACCTGTGGCATCAGTCTCACATCGACCTGTTCTTTGACCGCCTGATCGAGAATTGTATCGTATTCGAAGACGTCGATCCGAACCGAGTCTACATCATGGGTTATTCCGCAGGCGGGGATGGCGTCTATCAGTTAGCGCCGCGAATGGCCGACCGACTTGCTGCTGCTTCCATGATGGCGGGGCATCCTAATGAAACTTCTCCCTTAGGCCTACGAAATTTGCCGTTCACGCTTCACATGGGCGGTAACGACAAGGCCTACAACCGTAACAAGATTGCTGCCGAATGGGCCGTGAAGCTCGAGGACTTGCAAAAGCAAGATCCAAAGGGTTATGTGCATTTCGTCAAAATTCACGAGGGCAAAGGACATTGGATGGATCGAAAAGATGCTCAAGCGATCCCATGGATGGCAAAGTACACTCGCGATCCGTTTCCAAGCCGTATTGTCTGGAAGCAAGACGACGTTGTCCAAAAACGATTTTACTGGCTCGCAGTGGAACCCACCGACATTCGCGAACGTGCATTGGTGATTGCGAACCGCGATGGTCAGACGTTCGATATCCAGTCGCAAGACGTCGACAAGATTACATTGCGATTCAACGATTCCATGATTGATTTCGACCAACCGATCAAGGTAACCTCGGGCGAGAAAGTACTGTTCGAAGGAAAAGTAGAACGATCTCTCGAGTGTATTAAAAAGACCTTGAGCGAACGCGGCGATCGAAGTTCCGTTTACTCTTGCGAAGTCACAGTGGCGCTACGCTAATGAAAACGATCGTATTTGACAGCAAGCCTTACGACCGCGAATACCTGCAATCGGCTGTTGGTTCATCGCAAGTCGACTGGAATTTCCAGGAGTCTCGGTTAACACCGGAAACAGCCAAGATTGCAGAAGGGGCCCAAGCCGTTTGCATCTTCGTGAATGATTTGGCCGACCGACTGACCTTGCAAACATTGGCTCAACAGGGCGTTCGATTAGTTGCCTTGCGTTGTGCCGGTTTCAACAACGTCGACTTAGCTGCGGCAAAAGAATTCGGAATTTCAATCGTAAGAGTGCCTGCGTACTCGCCGCATGCCGTTGCGGAGCATGCCGTCGGTTTGCTGATGACATTGAACCGGAAAATCCACCGCGCCTACAATCGTGTTCGCGAGCTAAATTTTTCCATCAACGGCTTGGTTGGGTTCGATATTTTTGGCAAGACGATTGGGATCATTGGAACGGGCAAGATAGGACAGATTACAGCTCAGATCTTTCGGGGCTTTGGTGCAAACGTAATCGCATACGATCCATTTCCGAATTCGGCTTGGGCAAACGACCATGGAGTACGGTATACCTCCCTGGATGACCTTTTTAGCCAATCCGACGTGCTGTCCTTGCATTTACCGCTGACACCGGAAACCAAGCACTTGATCAACTCGACCACTTTGGCTCGAACCAAGCGAGGAGTCTACTTAATCAACACCAGCCGAGGCAAGTTGATTGAAACGACAGCCTTAATTGCAGCCATCAAGACCGGGCAAGTGGGCGGGGTTGCTTTGGATGTTTACGAAGAAGAAGAAGGAGTCTTCTTTCACGATCTTTCGGGGATTGTCCCTCAGGATCAAGAGCTCTCACAGTTACTGATTTTTCCTAACGTCTTGATTACCTCGCATCAGGCGTTCTTAACTCAAGAGGCGCTCTCAGAAATCGCACGAGTGACCGTCGAAAATCTTTTGCGATTCCATCGCCAAGAGGCGTTCTTAGAAGGGACCTCGTTGTAGGCACATGTGCCAAGTGTGCCAAGGCGACGCGCTTGGTGTGGCAGGTTGATCTGCACATGCGCAATGTTCGTTGCTTCGATAGGAAATTAGCTTGTCGCTTTGTTGAGCCGCGGGCGCTAGCCGCGTTGAGTTCCATTGCGCTAGATACGAGGTCGCGGCTAGCGCCTGCGGCTCAAGTTAGGACTCTATTCGGATTAGATTTTGGGTAGCTGGTGTCGCCAGACTTCAGTGCGTCGCAGGGAAACCGAACTCTGGCGAGTCCGGCTACTATGGACGAAAACATTGCCAGTCAACTCGCATCCAAACAACTGACTAGCAAGGTCTAATTGTAGCCATATGCTTCGCAACGTTATCGAGAATGTTTCACAGCAAGAATACTGAGCTTCGAATGACTCAGCACTCGATCTGCGGTGTTGCCCAGCACTAAACCCGAAAGTCCGTTGCGACCTACATTGCCGATCACGACCAGGTCAACCTTGGTATCTTTCGCGCATTGGCAAATCTCTTTCCAAGCAATCCCATTGCGAACATGCGAAAAAATGGCATGTTCGCCTGGGGCTAGGGTTGCAATGAACTGCTTAAGATTTTGTTCGGCTTGTTCGCGCACCGCGTTTCGCATGATTTCGGCATCGGATTTTGGAAAGGACATGACCTTTGGGATGTCCCCATCGTCGATCACGTGCAAAAGGTGAACGTCCGCCCCCAACTGTTTCGCTAAAGAAAGTCCTTCTTGCGCAGCGACGAGAGAGGATTCCGAAAAGTCGGTACACAGCAAAATCGACTTTGGTTTCCTTGGCATTTCATCACTTGTGGCCAGGACAGAGCAAGTGCATCGAGTGATCAGCCCTCGAGAAGTGCTCCCCAAGAGAAACTGTTCCCAGCCAGAATGCCCGCTTCGCCCAGTAACAACGAGATCGATTTTTTCTTGCTCTACCAGATCTGAGATGGCGATATGCGGCGATCCTACAGCGACTCGGGCCTCGACTTTCAGTCCGTCCGTTCCGGTGTCATGAATCAGCTTTTCCAAGTTGATAATAGCATCTTGCCGCAACTCCTCTTGCATGACGGCGTAATCGTAGAAGGGGCCGCCAAGCTCGGATGCGGTTGGCATGATTGCTAGGTCGGAAACACAATGGGCGACAAGCAATTTTGCGTTGGATGCCTTCGCAATTTCAACTGCCCTTGCAAAAGCAATTCGAGCATGACGAGAAAAATCGCATGCCACCAGGACTTTTTTGTAAAGTTGAGTTTCGGCACTCACGTTGTTTTTCCTTCGATGCGAGAATGAGCTTCCATGGGAGCTGAGCCCTAGGAAGCACATGTGCAACGTTTGTGCCAAACGCCTCGTTGACTATCGCGTTTGACTCACAATAAACTGTGTGGCGGGATCCACCCCCAAACATCCAACCAGCGAATCAAGGTATGTCGGCTGGGAACATGCCTGAAGCTGAGCCTTGGCCAATTGCAGTTGCTTCTGCAAACCAAGACGTTGGGTGACGGCTCTGTGGGTTGGCCGACTGCAGTACTCTTCCAAGTAGGCCACATGGCGAGTCCACAATGCTATGTCCACTCGTTGTTTGCATTGCAATCGGGATCGGTACCAATCGCTTTGCATCAAATTCTCCCGGGTAAATAGTGATCGTACTTCAGGAGAGCTCAAGGTCAGCCCGTTCCAAGTCCCTTCGGCCATGATTTTGAGAATGGCTTTCAACGGTGGGCATGCTAATTCGAAGCTTCCATCCTGCAAATACACTTCGGCCACTCTCTTTTGAGCTTCCGCGATATGCAAGATCCCGTCGGCGTACGAATCCATATCTTGCTTCTCAGGACAGAGAATTCGTTCGTCGAACACCTTGCTAGGATTATCAAAGACGCGACCGAAGTAACGTCGGACGAATCGAGAAGTGATTCGATATCCCAGCCGGCTAGCGGGTATGAGAACCCCTTCATGTTCGAAGTCCTCTAGTTTTTCGAGCAACCCACTGCGGATCAAAAAATCGGGCTCACGTTCTTCAGGACGCAACCGACACCAAATTTCAGGCACAAACATACTGATGTCGTGTCCGACTTCAATCTCGGGGCCGATATGACCGGCAGCGGTACTGTATCCACCTAAACCGGTCAGAATCATACTGACGATCGACGTGTTCAGGTCGTAGCACATGTTCAGCGCATTAAAGGGACCTTTGGTAAGTGCACCTTCACTGCCAGCCCCAGTTGTCGACGGGCTCTTGCCTGTGAGCGAACAGACGTAATCCATCACCAATTCCGGTAGCTCTTGATAATGAATCGGTCCAAACACTGCCAGAGACCGAATCCCTACCTTCAGTTCCGGCGGATTGTTGCGTCGCCCAGACAAAATCGATCCGACAGGAATCGGAACCGGAGCATTCGCAGGCGTTGCACGGTACAGTTGGATACCACGAAACGCAACGTAGCGGTCGAACGGATCGAGCAAATCGGGGCGGTCTTGAAGATAACGAGGATTTTTCGAAGGCTTGCCATCCACCCAACGCGGCTGAGCTGACGAAACAACAAATTCTTGCTTGCTCGCCATAAAGCTCGTAAGCCGATCGCGCATCGGTGCAGAGTATTGTTCAAAATCGATAATGTTCGAAATCTCTTGTTCGATGGTCTTGCGCGCCAAAGGCTCAAAATTGCAGAAGAAGTTACCGACATCCGCAATATCCTTTTCCGTTTGCTTGTCCAATCCACGGTGGACAGCATCGTCGGGGCGTTGAAACAAGCGATACTCACAATTGGCGACAAACTTGTAACTTCGCTCCGCCGGAAAGTCCTGACCTTCCGGCAACGTCGGAAGAAAGCGTTTGGGAACCACTACGCTAGCGGTGATATCGTCCTCCAACTGAATCTTGGCGGCGGCGGCAAAGTCCTGTCGAAGCTTGTACATCCGCCAGCGTCCAAGTGGATCAAGACCCACTCGTAGATACATGCCGACAAGCTTTCGGTTCCCAAATTTGAGCTCGTGTCCATTGTCGCCATTGACCACATCCACACCGAAATGCTGTCGCCAATTGCCGTTCCATTCCGGCTTGCAGAAGCGTTTGATGATAAAGGCCATGGCATACAAATGAGTCGGGATGCTCTTGAGCCAAGTGTTGTACGCATCCGTGTACTCGCGGGATGGAGTGAGCAGCTTAATGACACTTCCCAGAGTGCGATCGGGGTCCAACACCTTTCGGCTGTCGCGTTGGCCGTAGTCTGGTTTTTCCGTGGAATCCTCGCGCCATCGATCGGAGTAATCATGCTCAAACAAGGCTTGAAGCTGATCGAAATCGCTGTCTATGTCGGAAACAAAGATGGGCCCGCCTTGCATGTAGTCACGAAGCGATTTGCTAATTTCGCTTTTGCCACCGCCACTGACTGTACATGGTTTATGGCAAACCGTTCCTTCGCCCCCCGTTCCGATCAATCGCCACGACGGCGCACAGGGATGCTTTTCCATCTGAACTTTGTAGCCACTTGGGGCCATGTAAATTTTGTTTTGTTCCAACGCGATGGAATAGTTTTTACCATCGATCGACCATCGAATGGTTCGGTCGTACAACGAAGCGAAAGCATCTTCACGAACATAGACTAGATTAGGATATTGGCGATCGATTCCGTATCCTTCAGGATGCACGTCGATAAAACCAGAATAGTCTTTTGCCACGTCCATGAAGGTTCGGCCATTGTACCGGCGTGAATCCCACTGGAATTCCTCCCCCAGATTGTGCGAGACAAAGGCGAGAGTTCCCCCCGCATGCTCCTCTTCTACATTCCCCAGAAGGTTCGCCGCATAACTGATCTGCGTCTTCACTTCCTTCTTGCAATAACCGTAATAGTTGTCTGCAATCAGAGTAACAATCACTCCGGTGGAATCTCGGCAAGTAATCTTAAAGGCTTGTCCATCATTGTACTTTTCGGAAGGATCTTCCCAACACATTCGATCACGCTTTTGACGCTCGGTTGCGTCTTGGACGCGCGGCAAACCCAATTCCTTCTTGGTCAGTTCGGTCAGATGGGGAGCCAAGATGACACATCCCGTGTGACCGGACCAATGCGCGCAGTCGAGCGCTGCATCATTTTCAGGAACAAGCGGATCGCCAGAATTTCCAAAAATCGATTCGACGAAATCAAGATTGCTCACCAACCCACCCGGAGCAAAGAACCGAATCTCCATCGATTTATGAGGGCAATAACCAGCAACCTCCGGACACACCAACGGTCGAATTAGCAAGGATACAAATGTCTTGGCCGGCATCGAATTGGACTGGGTGAAGGGCAGATCCATCAGCGTATCAGGAGGCTGCATCGCGGCCTGAAACATCTTCGCAAAAGCAGATTTCGGCACGGCGCGCTTGTCTCCCGCAATCGGCAAGCCACCTTCGGTAACGTGAAACGTCCCTTGGGTCGTTCGGCGATCCGTCCGAGGGTTGTGTAGCACCCCGTTGGCAACCCGGTAGGAATTGAGAAGATCATTCTGGAATCGCTCTCCTCCATCGGGCAAGCTCAACTGCCTCGCGAGCCCGTGGTGGTCAAGCACGAGCGTCGAGTGCGGCAACTGGAGAGCGGTTTCAAGCGAACAATCTGCAAAGTAGCGTTGAAGAAATTCTTCGATCCGATGATCGATCGGAGCACGTAACTGGGAAAGAAGACGGTTCTTTTCTTCCAGGTTTGCAAGAAGCCCATCAGGCAAGTCGACGCGACTTTTGGCTTCTTCGTCCAAAACCAAGTCCGAAGCGGCCATCTGCATGTAGATGTATTGACGCAGGGTTGCAGCAGCGATTGGGTTGCGGTCTGCATTGCGGCCCCACGATAACGAACGTTCGGGCGAATGAAGAAGCCAACCTTTGTCAATCGATTCATCTTGCATAATGCGATGGTTCCAAAGAACGAGTAAGCGCTAGGTGACGCCGTAGGAATAAAGCCGTTGAGAAGCGAGAACGACGGCCTAGAGGCTTGGAGAATGAGACGGAACGTCCCCCCAACTTTTGTCGCTCGACCCCTCGAAAAAGCATTCTGGCTTATTCAGGGGTAGATGCAACTATTTCTTGATGGAAAATTCAAGTTGGCTTTGCCCGAACTTACGGGCCTTCATGTCTTCAATCGTCAGTCGCATTTGATAGTTGCCAATTGCGATCTGCGGAGGCATGTAAATCTTGTAAACGATAAAGTAATCGCGTCGATGGTTCTGACACAGCTCAGGCTCCATCGGCAGCAGCTGGTCAGCAATCTTTCGCCCTTGCGAATCCATAATCTCGTAACTTCCTTGAAGCTGTGTTTCAAATCCATTGCGAACTTTTTCGGCTGCCACATTCTCAATTTCACAGTACAGCAAGACTTCTTGGTCCGCCTGAAATTGAGTCTTCGGGAACTTCGTGACAACCCCGTAGCGTTCTACCTCAGTACAAAACGCAAGAGATTTGACTTCCAAATTGCTGGCCGCTGCCAAATGATTGGTCGCTTCTCGCTGAGAATTCATCACGATCGACCAATGTCGCGAACGGACAGGCATCGCGTCAGGGTTGCTGGCTTCGTATAAGGCAAGCATCTGATGGTGCACAAACTGCTGCTCGCTTTCGTTCCCATTCAACAGAGGAATCGGGCGCAACGCATCGTCCAGTCGCCGCTGGGACACATACAGCATCCTCAGTGTCATCTCTTGGCTAAGCAACAAACTTTCATCGCTGGAGGGTGTTTCTTTGATTTGCTTCTCGAGCAGCTCGATCGCTTGCCCAACACCTTGCTTCCACGACGTGGCTGCTGGTGGTGGAACGGAAGGACTAGTGACGGATGCCAAAGCGACATTGGCCGAAGATGCGTCTGCGCTTGCGGTCGATGCTTGCACCACTTTGCCTTCGGCTTTGGCCGCATCCGCCAATTGCTGTTCGAGCGGGGAAGATTGCGAAGATTGAGCAGACGCAGGTTCGGCATCATTCATTCGAATCGATACGCCTTTTTTTAGTGACGAATCGGTTGCTGCAACTACGGTTTTGGAATCGACAATCGGAGCGCCGTTACCGCGAACTGCCGCTTCTGGGCTCGATGCAATTTCCGTTTTCGGAAGAAGTTCAATTGGTGACGAGGGGGCTTGCTCCACGGCCGGTTTCTCAGCCGATGCGGCTTTCGCAATCGCTTCTTCAGGGCGATTCTTCATAGATCCGGACTGAACCACCGCAAGTTGCTTCCGAAGAATATCTCGATACGCGGGTGGCAACGACTCCAGCGCTCCTTCCACATCCACTTCGGACTGATGAGTGTCCAATAGGGTGGGATTGGCTGTTAGATTACCTTCGTTTGAGTTGTCTGAGCTTGGGCCGTAGGCAACTAAGCCAGGTTCGCGATCCGATGCCGAGCTATTTGCGGCTAACGCAGATGGGTCTGATTCTTGTTGAGCGTAACGCGACTTGATCGGTCCTGATTTCTGGTTGTAGCGACTTCGCCCATCCTTACCCGCTTTCGAACCTAGGTCCGCCAGGCTTGGTCGGGGGACTTTGCTGGAGGACTGATTCGGGTAGTACCAATCGTCCTC
Source organism: Planctomycetaceae bacterium (assembly GCA_027487485.1). Lineage (GTDB taxonomy): Bacteria > Planctomycetota > Planctomycetia > Pirellulales > Pirellulaceae > JBKCUI01. The sequence continues at coordinate 268,529 of JAIYDN010000012.1, forward strand.
TTCTTCGTTCAAAAACGCCATGTCATCCTGAGATCGCAGACCGAGCCCTTGGCATCCTTGCGACAACAAAGCACCAACAACAATCCATCCACAGCTTAAAAGCCGTAGACTTTCGATGGTTCTGTCGCTGGCTATGTTCCTGTTGGATTTTCGCAACAACCAGGGCTGACCGCAATTCTTCGTTGACATGTTCGGACTCGCTCCATTGATGACTATCGGCTTGCTACTGCTTCAATCAGGTCGTTTGCTTCGGCAGGATTGGAGGCTAGCACTTCGTAGGCAAGCGACATGTAGTCTTCCGATCCGTGACTATTGGGGGCATAAGCGAAAATGGACTGACCAAAGCTGGGTGCTTCTGCAAGTCGGATGTTGCGTCGGATCTTGGTTTGGAAAAACTTTGCCTGAGCCCAGACAGGACTTTGAGCTGTACTGACCTTGAGAAACTCCTCGACATCGCGACTCACTTCTGCCGCGAGCCTTGTCCCCGACTCGTACATGCACAAGACAATCCCTTCCAAACGAAGCTGTGGATTGAGACGTTTCGCAACAAGCTCGATGGTTCGAAGCAATTTGCTCAGACCATGCAGTGCAAGAAAGTGCGGTTGCAATGGCAGAAAAACTTCATCCACCGCCGTCAATGCGTTCAACGTCAAGACGCCCAAGGAGGGTGGGCAATCCAGAATCATAAAATCAAAGTCCGACGAATCCATTTCAATTCGGTCCTTGAGAATGACTTCGCGACCGACCTCGCCAGCAAGCTCCATTTCGGCAGCTGCCAAGTCCAGGCTGGCAGGCACTATCGCCAAATTAGGAAGCACCCAGCGTCGCACATCCGACAGCAAGGCATCCCCGCACAGCAGATCGTAAATGCTGGTTTCATTCTCACCCAGCGTCAGCCCCAAATGCAGCGAGGCGTGGGCTTGAGGATCGAGATCCAAGACACACACTTTTTTGCCGCATTGGGCTAGTCCAGCAGCTAAATTCACGGCCGTGGTCGTCTTACCAACGCCACCTTTTTGGTTGAGAACTGCGATCTTTCGCATCATGATTTCCCTTGTTCTGGGTAGGATCTTCGGAATCTGCCTAGCGGAATGAGATCGACAGATTTTTCTCGACGGTAGCAAACTCCGCCCTGCGGAATCCAGGTCAAACCTTCTTGGAGGTTGACATTTCTGCGAATTCGCACATCCTTTCCATTCGTCCATTCATCCAAAATTCAACCGGATCTTGGAATTCCTCAGCCGAATCGCTTCAGCGCCGGCTGCTGGAACAGGAGCCGGTACAATTGCACTTCTGCTTCAAAAGGTCGTTCACGTGAGAAAGTTTTTTATTGCTGGCAATTGGAAAATGAATCTTCTTCGAGATTCGTCGGTAGCCCTGGTTCATCAATTGATGGACCATTTGCAAGCAAATACCAATGTCGATGTCGCCGTTTGCCCCCCGAGTGTTTATTTGCATGACGTGGGCGCAGCTCTCCGAGGCAGCACGCTGCATGTGGGAGCTCAGAATGTCTACCATGCAGCCGAGGGCGCTTTCACTGGAGAAATCAGCTGCGGCATGCTGAATGACTTGGGTTGCAAGTACGTTATTCTTGGCCACAGCGAACGACGAGCCATCTTTGGTGAAACGGACAAGGACGTAAACACCAAGCTTCACGCCGTCTTGAAAGCCGGCCTAATCCCCATCGTTTGCATCGGCGAGACACTCGAACAACGCGAAGCGAATCAAACACAACAGGTTGTTCGTAGCCAATGCACTCATTCGCTTGCTGGATTGTCGGCAGAACAAATGAGCCGTACGGTGCTAGCCTACGAACCCGTTTGGGCGATTGGAACTGGCAAGACGGCAACACCAGCGCAAGCAGAAGAAGTGCACGCCGACATTCGGCAACTGCTGACCACTCTGTTTAACGAGACGGTCGCCCAGTCGGTCGTCATTCAGTACGGCGGCAGTGTGAAAGCCGACAACGCGATGGATCTGTTGGGGCAGCCCAACATCGACGGAGCATTAGTCGGCGGAGCGTCCTTGAAAGCAGACTCATTCTTGGCCATCGTGCAAGCCGCTTCCAAGATCAAGAAGTAAATTTGAAAATCTAGAAATCGGCATAGCCGACAAAAATCAAAGTAGTAGGCACATTCCATGTGCCGTAACCCTCAACAAGCAGAGCTTTTTGAGGCTCGGCGGACGGCACACGGAGTGTGGCTGGTACTTTCTGAACGGTATTGGGCCTAAGCAAGTCGCCAATTGTTTTGCCGGCAAATTAGCCATTGGGCCTTAGTCTTGATACGCCCCACACCTTTTTCTTCGCTCCCCTCGCCCCTTTTAGGGGAGAGGGGCTGGGGGTGAGGGGTTTTGCGATGGGCGTGTTTGGGTAGCTCCGGTTTTCTAGTAGCTCGATCTTCGCAGCAAATCGCGGCTAGTACCCTGCGATTAAGCATTGCTTCCGCTCGCTCAATCATTTGTGCCTGAGTGCTTAGACTCCCAACCGGCACGCCGAAGCATGCTTGCTACTTTGCTTCAGTTACCAGCACTCGTGCTAAACTTCTGGTTCGATAGATGCCGCCATACTGCCTGTTGATTTGGTACTGTAAGGATCACGACCGAAACCACGGATCTGATCCCTCTTGAGTTCAGCGTGCTCGCGAGTCGTAGTCAGGCATATAGCTCGGCCGGTGCGATCCACTTCATCAGCGATCTTCTTCCCTGCGGCAGGCTGAAGGTAGAACAAGTTCTGCATCATTTCGATCACGTATTCGAATGTATGCTCGGGATCATCCCAAAGGATCACGTGATACCGTGGCTGCTTTTTGTTTTTTGGTTTTTGGGAGGTGGGGCGAACTACGGGTTCCTCGACGGCGACGTTGGAATCCATCATGACTTTTCTATCCTGCGCGAAACAACTGGAGCGATCCTCAAAATCAAAACCACTGTGCTATATTGTAAAGGTAGACAGGGTGGTCTTGGCAAGAACAAAACGCATAAAACTTATAATCCAACATGACAGATTTTTCAGCACTCGATCGTCACCTTCAGGACAATCGGCAAAGTCACCTGGAGCAGCTCTTTGAATTGCTGAGAATCCCAAGCATCTCGGCCGACAGTTCCAAAAAAGCGGAACTGGAAATGGCAGCAAAATGGGTAAAGGACAAACTGGCAGCAGGTGGATTGCATACCGAATTGATCCCGGGGGATGGGCCTCCTTTGGTTTATGCAGAAACCAAAGCGGTTCCCGGACAACCGGTTGTCTTGGTTTACGGGCATTACGATGTGCAACCCGCGGATCCGCTCGAGCTTTGGAACACCCCACCGTTTGAACCCGTCGTGCGAGGTGGCAACATTGTCGCCCGCGGTTCAACCGACGACAAAGGGCAAATGCTGACGCACGTGCAAAGCGTCCTGGCATGGCTTCAGGTCGAAAAAGCACTGCCTTTGCAGGTCAAGTTCTTGATCGAAGGGCAGGAAGAGAATGGGAGCCAGGTGTTGCAGGAAAAGCTAGCCGCCATTCAATCCAAGCTTGCGTGCGATGTGATTGCCATTTCGGATTCCTCCCAGTACGCTCCGGGCCAGCCCGCTATTACCTATGGATTGCGGGGGATCGCCTATTACGAGATTCGCGTCCATGGACCAAAGGCCGACTTGCATTCCGGTTCCTTCGGCGGCGCCGTCACCAACCCTGGTTTGGCACTGGCTCGAATTTTGACGGAGATGAAAACGCCTGATGGCAAGATACAGCTGCCCGGCTTTTATGATTCCGTGGTGGAGATCGATGAATCTGAACGTGCGATGTGGAAGGGCTTAAACTTTTCCGATGAACAGTTTGCAACCCAGCTGGGCGTTTCGGAGTTGACCGGGGAGGTGGGTTACAGCACGTTGGAGCGTCGCTGGGCGAGGCCGACATTGGATGTGCATGGGCTGCTTGGCGGTTATCAAGGTGAAGGGGGAAAGACCATCATTCCATCCTGGATGGGTGCCAAAATTAGCTTCCGGCTTGTACCGAACCAGGACCCAAAGCAAGTTACGTTGCAGCTTCAGCAGTTCTTGTCCGAGCACACGCCGCCGGGCGTTCGAGTGGAATTGATCGATCTTCATGGCGGTCGCGGCGTCATGGCAAACCCTCATTCGAAGTTCATGCAAGGAGCCATGCAGGCGGTCCAAGAGGGCTTTGAAACAAAGCCAGTGCTAATCCGTGAAGGGGGCTCCATCCCGATCGTCGCTCAAATGGTGGAAGCAACCGGAGCAGACGTATTGTTGCTAGGTTGGGGATTGGACGACGACGGAGCCCACAGCCCCAACGAAAAGTTCTGTTTGGAAGATTACTATCGAGGGATCCGAGCCAGCACTCGCTTATGGCATTACCTAGCAAACCGTTCTAGCTGAACCGCGCGCGTGCGACTTTCGATGTCGAGCATTTTTGCTTTCCATCGTACTCGTACTCAATGAAATGGTACTCAATGAAATGGTACTCAATGAAATGGTACTCAATGAAATGGTACTCGTACTCGAAACAAGCAGATCGAGTACGAGTACCGCAGGTGCTGAGTACGAGGCCCCATCTTCGTAGTGGACGAGGCAACGAGTCCCTGTCTTGTAGTGGACGAGGCGACGAGGCCAGGCTGTTTTGTAGTGGACGAGGCGACGAGGCCAGGCTGTTTTGTAGTGGACGAGGCAACGAGGCCCGGCTGTTTTGTTTTTGTTTTTGTTTTTGTTTTTGTTTTTGTTTGAAGTTGAAGTTGAAGTTGAAGTTGAAGTTGAAGCGAGTTCCCCACTCGCGCAAAAGCGAAATTGGGCCTCGAGCCCAGATTCCGCAACAGGTTTGGCGTGCTACCGGAACTGGGGCAGCTCTCGCTTCCGTCGAGTTTATCTCGGCGGAGCGCACAACTGAAAGCTACTCAAGGCAGGGTTTCATCGTGCTCGTGCTAAGCATCGCGGTGCTCGTTCTCGTGCTCGCCGCCCCGTCACAGCAGCCTCGATTCGATTACGAGCACGAGCACCGTTTCACTGAGCACGAGCACGTCGTCTGCTCGTACTCGAAGGTCCTTCGGTTGGTGCTCCCCACTTTTCAATTGACTCTATCCGGTGACGTTCAGCAGGAACTTATTCCATTATCCGCTTACTTGACGAGACGTCCCGGTTTTTTGGGGGTAACTTCGATGCAAAAGCTTGGAGATCCTTCCGATTTGTTGAATTTGGCCTTCGCAATAGCCTCCCTCAAATGCACAGGGAATGTATCGCTATGCATATGATGACGATGGCGTTTGAGCACGTTTTGGAACCATGAAGGTTTCCGTTGGCTTCACGCCGGCGGGACCACAACTGACGGCTACATAAAGAGCACGCAACTTCCCCCGTTCTCCGTCTCGGTTTATCCGGGCGGGAGCAACGGCCTTAAGCCTGTCGCCATCACGCGCTCGCGTTCTTGAGCTGCTATGTCCCTAAGTTCGAACGAATGTGTTCGAGATCTGGCGTCCTTGATCTCCGAACGTGGTTTCGATAACAAATCACACCTTGGACAATCTTAAGTCGTTTCCAAGCAGGGACCTTCTCTTTGACTTTGGATCGCAGAAATGCAATAACATGTTGTTCGTCAAAATCCCAAGTTGTGGGGTCGCTAACCCGATGGAATTTTGCCAGTGACGCGAACCAAAGACACCCGAACTTCTCGTCGTTTTCCTGGTTACTTAAACTCCGTTCTTGGGCCATGGCAATTCTCGCTTTGTCGTCGCGTAACTCAATCCAGGTTTCACCTGTCGAAACGTTTCCAAGACCTTGAGGTGTAACTCCTGCAAAAAGCGATCGTCAATAAGGGGTCAAAGTTTTTGGGCAAGAGCCTGACTTTTTACGTATTGACCACACGCTGCGAAACTAAGCCACGCAATCAGGGATATTCAGATATTCGTGTTTGTTTGCTTTAAATCGTTGCCATCGTCGAACCGGGACATTTGGTCGCAAACCGGGATATTTAATTTGGCAAATCAGGGATAACTCCTCCGAATCCAGGAATAATTAGCCCCATCTGGGATAAAAACAAGTTATCGCAGAAAGATTGATGGTGACCGAAGACGATGCTGTCAAGATCGCTGAGAAATACGTACAATCGCTTGCGTTGGAATCAGGCATCTCTTTGAAGTTGTTTCGTGACGCCCTTGAAGCGCATGACTTTGGCTGGGTCTTCTTTTACGGCAGCTCCGATCCTGAAAATCCCGTGTCAGGAAATGGGCCGATAATCGTTGACCGAAGTAATGGCTCAATTTTCACGACCGGAACGGCCTACCCTTTGTCGACGTATCTCGACAATCTTCGGAATATGGGCGATCCAAATTCACTCCCTGGCCGAACTGCAATCCTCAAACGTCTGACTGATGATTCTCGTAGAATTGACGTCGTATTGCTCATCCGCGATCTTGGACGACTTTCGCTTGCTGACGCAAAACGCTATCTTGAAAATTGTATTGATGGATTACAACCGACAATCGATTTCGACTCGCCGGAAACAGCTACGCAATTCGTCGACCAGTCCGCTGGTCTAGGATTGATCGCCATTCGCGAGACAGGAATGCGATAACAATGCGATGCACCGAAGTCGCGGATCGGACGTTTCCTGATGGTGATTTTTTTGGCCGCGACATCGGTGATCGCGGGCGTTCTGATTTTCAATGCTCGATGACTTCAGCGGCATGATTAGATCGATGGTTTGCTTGCCACCGACGAGAACGAAGTGCCTTCAAGTTGTTGCGATTGGATTAAAGCCAAACACAATAACTTTCCCAATTCGCCAGGTTCGTTTTAACTGCAGGACCGTTTGATGGAGACAGCAATTCACTTCAACACGCCAGAGCAAAGTCGTGGATTGCATTGTCATGCATCCACGCAGAGCTAGCCTGTCGTTGTGTTGCAGCGAGACAACCTAACCCATACAATGAACGACAAAAGTACTCGTCGTACTGACATCCTGATCGACCAATACAAGATCGATTCAGAGCTAACAAACCAAGAAGAAATCAGAACAAAGCGATGGATCTAAGTCGCGGGTCCGCCGTCACCTGATGGAAACAAACAGTCCGCGACTAGATCATCGCGGTCGTTATCGCTTTCAAATCCTCGAATCATGCCGCAACCGAAACTCGATGAAGACTTGGTGCAACGTTTGGCGACAATAGCGGCACGCCTAGATGGTGGCGACGAGCTTGCCGACGCTTCGCTCGTTGCCGAGTTCAATCAATTGGCTGGCACGGACATCCCGTTCTCGGAATTCCAGGGAATCTATGGCGCGGAAGAACACATTGACTATGTCCGTCGCGTGTTGACTGATGGGGCAACAGAAGCTTCGCCAGGCTTGGATCGCGAGGGACTGACGACAATGTTTGCAAAGGTGCTTGCCGACCCATGCGACGACGCTTATCTACAATACGTGTTTTCTACAATCAAGAAGACGTTTGGTGACACGCAGATCTCCGATTTGGTGTTTTGGCCGGGCGAATACTTCGGTGACGGCAATAATCAGCGAGAACTTACCCCGGAGCTCATGGCGGACGCTGTGCTCGAACGCCACGCCAAACGACAATCGCGATAACAAAGCCATGCACGCCGAGCACGCGGTCGGCCGTTTTTGACATGGAAGCCCTGCTCGCGCGTGCCGGGTGATGGCAAGCGTTATCTCTTAGAAAATCCAAAACAAATGCCCGCCAATAGGTACTGTTCCGCGGTTGTCGAAACGACCGTGACAGTGAATACGCCTGACGGCGATACATCTGAAACGAGAACACAACTTGTCGACCTTCGCAGCTTCGCTGAAGTTGTTGCTCACCTGCAAGCGGTGCGGGATCAGCAATTGACTCAGATCGCGGACGCTATTGCAAGAGGACTTGCCGACAGAAACAACTATGTGAACATTGGTGGTTTCACTTGTGAGTTGCATAATGCGTTCGGTGGTGTCGTTGAGTTTGCATTGAGTACAGATTACTCGCTAATGATGCGTAGGGAACCACTGCCCTTCACATGGTATAGGAACGGGCCTGATTCAGACGACATATTGGATTTCTACATAGATGGTGGGCACCATACAGAATTCACCCTGCGTGAACTCGCCACCCGTGTTGATGGTTTAGAAAAACTTGAGCGATGGTTGTATACTGGCGAATTCCCAAAAAACCTGAGATAACCATGGCATGCACACGAAGCACTCGGTCAGCCGTTTTTGGCTTGCGTTAAGCTAACTCCCCGTGCTCGGTGATGCCGGTCGTTCGTCCTAACTGTCAGAAAGAAACAAATGAAAAAATACAAGCTTGAATCTTTGATCTATTACACAAAGCTTTTCGCCGACAAAGAGCACATCGTAACGAGTTCTTCCAAAGACATTCAGGAGAAACTCGATCAGTACTCCGCAGATGGCTGGCGACTTGTTTCGACCGATGCAACAGATTTTGGGATGGCCGTATATATCTATCTCTACTTTGAAAAGGATGCCTAGAACATACTGGGAATTGGCAACTACCGGTTTTTTTTCGTGTAATGTCTACGTCGTTATGCTCGGCATGTCCTTTGCATCGCTGAAAACTAATGGGCCCCGACTAGAAGCCAACGGACGAACCAAGCGATCCACCCAAGTCGCCGGTCGACCGCGAATTTGAATCATAGTTTTTTGGCGGCGACATGGGTGATCGCCGCCGTTCGGCGGTAGAAAATGCATCGACGGTCGGTGTAGACATCGGCAAAACGTGGGCTGGTTGCGGCCAATTTGCTTGAGCCTTTGGGCCAATTCAGGATTTTTACAATGTCTTCGAAAGTTCGATGCCTTGGATGTGGTTGTGAAGTCCCGGCCAGGAAGCGGTTTTGCCCGACATGCCTGGAGCCCCAGCCGACAAACCGCAAGGGCTACATCATCGCGAGCATCGGGCTTACTGTGCTGCTGTTGGTCGTCTGGCTCGTTACAAAGCTATTGGGGCATTGATTTGAGTGGGAAGTGGTTAGCTGGAACCCCGCGAAGAAGAGCGTGGCGGAGTCGGTGCAGACGCCGAACAAGGCGCTGCTGGGCTGTTGCGTGACAACCGTCGGCCTCGGCTACGCTATCGCCGAACAAGGCGGTCAACCGGAGCGGCGGTTGCCTCGTATTCTGTATTCTAGGCCCGTGGCCGCCGCCCGGTTACCTCGAGCGTTCGTCGTCTCAACAAATCGAAGGAACACACACGGTGGAACAAGAGCCAAATAACAAACCATCGATACGTTCTGAGGCCATCGCGGTGATTGTGAGCGCGATCGTAGGATCCGGCATTGGGTGGGCCGTATGGCTCGCATCCAGCAACATTGCAGTCGCAATTGGCATGGCCGGTCCGATGGCGGCTCTGACGAACAATTTCCTCCGAAGGAAACTAAGATGACGACAATTTTCGGGGCATCGCGGCACCGCACGGACGCCGAACAATGCGGTCAACGGGAGCCGCCGGTGACGCGGGTTTTGAAATCATAGGTGTTCTGGCGGCGGCCCCGTTACCGCTGCCGTTCTGTCCGGAACAGTATTGACACCTGGTTGACGGTTATTCTAGGTTTATTGCGTTTAGAAGTACGATTCAATCGATTTGGCGCAAAGGCGCACGATGTAAACGGAGTTCATCAATGTTCATTCATTTTTGCAGATGTCGTCCGGTATTGACCGCTTTTTTCGTTGCCTGTGCGATTTGTATTGGCATCTTTTGCATATCAAATGCGACGAAAGTAACGGCTTCTACATTGACTGGTCATTTTTTATTCTCGAATCTTGCCATCTATAGAAATCTTGGGAACGATCGATTCGAGGTGGATCCGACTCCCGTGATGGAGCTTGCCCGTGAGATCATTGGTGATGATGCACGAAGCAACGTGACATTTGACAGAACAAGCCAGTGCCTTATCGTTACGTCAACGAAGGAGAAGCTGCAACGCATAGGAATGCGCTTTGACAATAAGTATCGGGCAATCGGTGTCGAGCTTCGCCCGGCCAACAAATCTGAGACAGAAGAGCTCGTACAAACAGCGAGACGAATATCAGCCAATGACCACAAGCGGTAGTGACGGGTAGACAGAACAAAGCGATGCATCCAAGTCGCCGGGCTGCCGTGAACTTGAATCATAGTATTTTGACGGCGACATGGGTAATCGCAGACGTTCTGACCTGCTCGGAGAGTATTTAATGAAATCGCCCAAGACGCTTGATGAGTTATGGTCAGACCTGCTTGAAGATGAGCCGACTGCGACTCAAGCACTGCTTGCGATGTCGAAGCACTCAACAGAAGTAACGCGATTTCTAGAGGCGAAGCTTGTGCCGCTGAGGTTGTCGCGAGATCAGCTAATCAAGTACATCGAGGGTCTTGGCAGTAACAAAGAAGATGAGTGGAAGGAAGCATTCAGAAAACTAGAGTATTTCGATCCTCGACTTTCGATGGGATTGCAAGAATTGCTTTCCCTCAAGTCCGTTCAGACTTTTCCCGCCCGTCACCGCTTGGTAGACGTATTGTCCGGCAGACAGATTGATGCGCCATATTCCGCGACAACTCGCGCATTCCAGTTTGTAAATCTTTACGAGATGGGCGATGAAGGATATAACTTTCGCGGAGGCGATGACGAAAACTCTTGTCTTTCCTCGTGGTGGGCCGAGCATCGAATCGATCGCTTGAATGATAGATTCGGTAATCCTAAGCCTGAATGGACCCGAATTGTAAGGTCGCTTGCGCTTTTACAGAGTTTCGACACTTCAGCAGCGCGTTCGATCATCGCTACGGTCGCATCGGGGCATCCAGACTCGCAACCGACCAGGATAGCAATGAAATTTCATGCAAATCGAGAGAATCAATGAAAGTCAGAACAAAATGTTGGAACGACATGCTCGATCAACGTTAATTTGATGGAGACTTTTATGCTCGCACTCGGTCAACATCGTAGTTATCCATTAAGAATTCCATTCATCAAGGGGCCGCGCTGTGCGTGTTGATCAGAAGCAATTTGCCAATCGTGTCGCCTCGTTTATGAAGACACCACAGAGTGAAAGGATCTGGGCTGAACTGGAGACGCCGATTTGGGCTGGCTTTATTCTATCGGGAGTGACTTTCACATTTGGCATTGTCATGCTTGTTTCCATCATTTGGTCGCGGGAAGGTTGCAGATACCTGTACTCCGCGTTGACTCTTGAGGCTGTTAGAAGCTGTAAGTCTCAAGCTCGCACAAAACCTGATTTACTATCTTCATTGATCTGTCATGGCGTTATAACAAATCCGCGTAACAATCTCGCCGCCGTACTTGGTTCACTTAATCCGGCGGTCGACCACAATCGTTTGGCATCTGTGGCAATTCAATTGGGCGAGATCTACAGATCTGGCTCGCAGTACCAAAAAAACCCAGAAATTGAAGCAATCTTGAGAGACGATGGATATAAACCCTATAGACGCAGACTCATCCCCGAATCGTATTGCGGGATGGCAAATTGTTATCTGTTCGACGTTACCTTGAATCCCGTGGATGGTGCGAAATCAGATCAAGGTTCAGTGATGTATGCTTTCGTCGCTACTAGCGACAAGGCACAATTGATCGAGCAAATCCCATGGTCGATAGCCGCTCCGTGTGTCGCAAGCGAAGGATAACAATCGATTGCACTGAAGTCGCGGCCACAGGTTATCGAAATGGTTGATTAACTTGCCGCGACATCGGTGAATCGGAACGTTCTCTGAAAGTGGCATTAGAAGATATGATTGAACTCGACGATCCAATTTGGAGCGATCTTCAACACTCGTATGGCGTGGCAACAGATGTACCTTCGATGATTCGAACGGCGGAGAGTAACGACAATCTTGATTTTTGGCACGAATTGTCAAACAGACTCGTCCATCAATGTTGTGTGAGTGACGCCGCGATCGCTGCGTTCCCACATTTTGTGCTTATAGCGTCTAAAAATCTGGAGAGAAACAAGGGCGTTCTTGCGATAAACTTGGCTGGATGGATATTGGTACTTGCACTTCAAAAGAATAAGTGGTTCCGAGACCTCCCATCGTCAATCACTTCTCCATTCAGAGAATATGTACGCATAGGACGTGCCGTCGCTGCTGAAATCTACAAGAATAGACCGGCGGTCGAATTGTCTGAAGAGTTCGATTTTCTGGCCACATTGGCAGCGTTTGATGAAAACGTTGAGGCATATGGCCTATTGGCAACTTGGCACTCAGGTGAGTTAGGCTGTCCACACTGCGACCAACCCATTACACTCAAGGACATATCACCGTACTGAAATCAGAGAACAAACGATTGCAACCAAGCCCTCGATCAGGCGGTCTGACTTGCGTAGAGTCACTTCCTCGGGCTGGCTGAATCGAGTCGTTCTGATTGTCAGTACTCGATGACATAGCGGACAACCGGGATCGGTGGTTTCTCTACCGCCGACGGGAACGAAGTGCCTACTGGTTTCGCGATTTCAGTAATAGCACTCAGTGCCACCCACCAAACGACCACCATCGCGAATAAAGTTCAACGATATCATCCACAAATTAATGCAACACGGAATCTGCCCGAGACGGTTCGCCGAAGGCATCGTGCAGAGCGAGCACGAATCAAAGATGTTCGATCACCATCGCAGACGAATAAATCGCTTACAAGCCACTAGGCGCTGGCAACAGCAACACTATCTGAATTTTGAAGATCAAAGCAGGCGACCATGTTGTGGAATCATAAGGCCTAGCTGACGAAGCTACTTAGAAGAAGCATTTCTCGCAAAGCACTTACGAACCTTCCTCTGCCCCGGCTGGAACTTGCGAGTCCCCAAGATTGCCTCTTCTTGCATCCGATCTGGTGAACCCGGCCCACGACTCTTGCCAAAGTACTTCTTAAAATTCCACACCAAGTCACACCACATACCATCGGCGATTCCCAGCTTCGCTAGCACCGGAGCGTAATCCATCCCGCAATCTGCAGCAATCTTCCCAGTCTTGTCCGCCCGTCCCTGGCTACCTGTCCAATACAAAAGAGCCAAGTAATTCGCCAAGCTCATATCCAAAAAACCCTTGTCGCTCGCCCGAACTCCGTCTTTGTTCAGAACGGGCCCCGTAGCCCGCGGATTCAAAGTCAACGGAGCCAGCCATGCATCCCGAGCGGTTCGCGTCCCGCGTCGCTTGTTAGCATCGCTGCGACGCTTGGCTAACTGCTCCGACGTGCTATTCTTTAGGATTTTCGCAGCCTCATCTCGATTAATGGTTTGCATGGGTGCTGCTGCCGACTCGATCGTCTCACCGGCTTCCGCTTGGATACGATCGTAAGCCGACGTGAACTTAGAATCCGCCGGCGATTCAGCTATGGCAGCCCGAATAGGATTCAAATCCACATACATGCAGCAAGCCAGTAACGCCGCTTCGTCCAGAAGTCGCTGAGCTTTAAAGCGGCCCTCCCAGAAGCTACCAGTGCACTCATCCTGCCGGTTTGCAAGCCTAGCAATTGGCTCAGAAAGCGCACGCATGAACCAAGAAACATCCGACAACCGCTTACGAACCAAGGCTATCCGTTCCGAGTCGTTAACGAGCGTATCTACGTCATGTGTGGTAGGATCCCCTAGTTGCTCATCAATCCGTTTCCCAGGAAAAATCTGCAACCACCGAAGAGCCACCTGCCGATCAGACCAAGCGGCAACCACATCAGGCCTGCTCCGGAGAACCACATGTAGGTGATTGGATAAAATTGCATAAGCCAAAATATCTAAGCCGAACACCGACGCCAACTTCTCGATCCGCTGGCGAATCCATTCCTTCCGGTAGGAATAGTCGACACCGGAAACGGAATCAACGCCGCTCAAGAAAGCACGTCGCACGCATCGCTGAGTGCAATGAAGGATAGCAATCTCTTGAGGACGATAAATGGCTGAACGTAACGGTCTCGGCATCTGCGAATCTCCTGGTATCTATATCCTATCCTACGAACCCAATCATTGCAAGTAGGTGGGTGGCACCTTTTGATGAATTCGACGGCAAATGTTTGTCTAAAGCTCATCCATTACCTAAGATAGGCCTCAACCTTGCGCCATCTTCGGAAGCGTTTCGATGTCCTGTTCCGTCCGAGCCTAGTAGATCACCGTATTATTAACATGCCAAAAATTCATAGTCTCTTCGCAGTCATCGCGTCCATCGTTTCCTTGTCCAGTTCTTTCTTTTCTTCGCCCATCTCAGCTCAAACCGCTTCCAGCATTGCATTGCCCCCAGTGGCGAAAGGAGCCATTCGTATCGCCACGTTCAACGCAGCTCTCAATCGCAAATCGGATGGGCAATTGGTAAAAGATCTTCGAGCGGGCGATGAACAGGCCAAACGGATCGCGACTATTGTTCAGTTAGTAGCGCCAGACATTCTGCTTTTGAATGAAGTGGACTATTCCAATGGCGACGCTGCTAAGATTTTGTTCGAAGACTATTTGAATAAGCCACAAGCGCCGAAGCTTGCTCCAGAAAAAGATCTGTTCAAGTACTACTATACCTCTAGCGTGAATACAGGTGTTCCGTCAGGGCAAGATCTGAATCTGAACGGAAGATCGAACGATGCGGATGATGGCTGGGGGTACGGCGCTTTCCCTGGCCAGTATGGAATGGCTGTCTTTTCAAAACAACCTATCCAAACGGATGCCATTCGCACCTTCCAAATGCTCAAATGGTCCGCGATGCCACAGGCGAAACGGCCATTTGTCACCGACAAGACTACGGGCGAGAAGTCGTTTTTTCACTCCGACGCGTTATGGCAAGAATTGCGTCTGAGCTCGAAGTCTCATTGGGACGTGCCCATCCAAATTGGCAGCTCCATCTTGCATGTGATTGCGTCCCATCCCACTCCACCCGTTTTCGACGGACTGGAAGATCGCAACGGCTGTCGCAACCATGACGAAATTCGACTCATCAAGGATTATGTCGAAGGGGATTCAAACGCCAAGTACATCGTAGACGACAACGGCAAAGCTGGACCTCTGAGCCAATCATCTAGCTTTGTGATCTTGGGCGATCTGAATGCAGACCCTGCTGACGGAAGCGGTATCTCGCAAGGCATCGTCGATCTGCTCGCGTCCAAACGAATTGCTTCGAATACGACTCCTTCAAGCCAAGGGGCGGTCGAAGCCGACGCGAAACAAGGGCAAGCGAACCTGAAACAAAAAGGGAAGCCAGAACATGACACAGCCGATTTCAATGACAAATCGACTGGAAACCTGCGTGTCGATTTCGCGCTTCCGTCGAGCGATTGTACGGTGATCAATTCCGGAGTGTTTTGGCCAACCGTTTCAGACTTGAGCGACGTTGATCGTGAACTGATTGAAGCTTCGGACCATCGACTGGTTTGGATCGATATCCGATTGCCATAGATTAGAATGTTCACGACGGTGAAAGGGAATCGATAACGTCCGCTGCGAGTCACGCTTTGGAGGGGATATGCTTCGCGGCTAGCGCCTGCGGCTCAGTATGACTGAGACGGGCGGCCGTCAAAATGGCCTGCACCATCCCTGAGGCTTCTGCTTTGTTTTGCCAAGCAATGTCATGGGCTGTTCCATGCGCAACACTTGTTCGCAGAATTGGCAGGCCCAGGGTGATATTGACTGCGTCGAACATGTCCAAGAGCTTCAGGGCGATATGGCCTTGATCGTGGTACATGGCAACCACGGCATCGAATGCGCCCGCTGCAGCCTTCGGCATTAGAGTATCCACGGGCAACGGCCCAACAGCATGGATACCAGCGGCGACGGCGTTGCGGACCGCCGGTGCAATCAACGTTTGTTCTTCATCCCCGAATCGTCCACCTTCGCCTCCATGAGGATTCAACGCAGCAACTGCGATTCGTGGCATATCAGAATTCCCCATCGCGGTACGTATTCGCAAAAAGGCGTTTTGAGCCAGATGAATCTTGTCTTCAATAGCGGAAGTGGTCAGGTGGGAAAACACATCCCTTAACGCCATGTGCAGCGTGACATGCACGACCCCCAATCCTGCTATTCCACCACGATGCCGAGCCCCCAGTTGACCATCGACCGAATCATCTCCATCGCGAGGCGGAAGGTACAACATCATCGCATAATCATCAACTCCGCAAAGCGAGGCCAACAGTTCGGTGTGGCCGGGCCAATCGTGCCCAGCCTCGAGCAACGCGACTTTGTGAAGTGGAGCCGTTACCAAGGCCGACACATGGCCAGCGATTGCCAATTGCGCGGCCGTGCATAGGCAATCAAAGGCGAGCTGCCCGCCGCGTCGGTCAATCCTCGGTACAACGGCTTGGTCTGCTTCCTCGGATCCGGTTACCAAGCAAGCGATGGCAACCCGGTCGTTCCTTTGGAAGCAAGGATCTTCAGGCATCCATTCATCGATCGACTTCAGTGCTTTGACATCTATCTTTAGATGCGAGGATTCCGCAGCTAATCGCAATATGGAGGGGCGTCCAACAACCAGGAGATCGCAGTGGGAATCAAGCTTCCCACTCGCGATCGCTTTGACAATGATTTCCGGACCGATTCCAGTCGGGTCCCCCAAGGTTATCGCGATTCTTGGTTTCGCACCTGTAGACGTTCTTGCTTGCACGTTTTGTATCGGGTTCCGCATTAGGACTTCGGGACCGACTTCTTGGCTTGCTCGATCGCCTGTTCCAAGACTTTTTTGGTAACTTTATCGCGCCAAACATTGGCGACTTGGCCCTGGGAATCCACCACCAGAGTCGTTGGATAGGAGAATCCACCGGTGGTCATCATCTTGCTGATTTCGGAGCGGGTGTATTCCGCGGGATCGTGGTAAACAGGCAGGTCGGGGACATCCGTTTTATTCAGGAACTGTTTCGTATAAAACGCGAGAGTATCTTTGGTGTCGTCGGATTTGTCGCTGCATGCAATGCTTGCGATGATCACCGAGGGATCTTGCGAATATTTTTCTTGGATTGAAACAATGTCGGGATACTCTTCTCTACACGGTGGGCACCATGCCCCCCAGAAATGGAGAACCGTGACCTTTCCCATCATTTCCTCTCGCGAGATCGGTTTGTCGGAATACAAGAGCGGCTGAATATCCAATTCCGACACTGTCTGTCCGATGATTCTTGCTTTCTCACGACCAATGAAAAGAAGTCCACAGAGCCCTGAAATCATGAACAACCCAGCTGCCATCAGAGGAACGAATGCTGGGGTCGAACGCTTGGAGACGGGTTCAACGGGATTGTTGGATTCGCTTGTGGAGGGAGTTGGTTGATTCATCGCGCTTCGTATTCTAAAAAAATGTGGTATATCGAGCGGTATCCGAAGTGTATTGTACCGGTTAGTCAGAGATTCGTCGTTGGCTTGAAGATTCTAAAAGACAAGTAAAAATATTGAAGTTCAACCATTCATCCGATTTTGAAGGGAATATCCAGATCCACACCCTAGCCGTCCGATTGTTCGCTGGTGCTCGCGAATTGATGAACCAAGACCATATCGAGGTAGTCTTGACCTTACCTGCCAACGTGCGAGACTTGAAGCGTGCAATCATCGAGCAACATGAATCCTTGGTTTCATTTGTTTCCTTTGGACGAATTGCGATCAACAATGATTTTGCCTCGGAGGATACGGTCATTCCCCTTGAGCAAAATGGTCTAATGGTCATTGCATTGATTCCACCCGTGAGCGGTGGTTAGTCCAAGGTTAACCGTATTCTTTCAATCTTTGAAACCAAGAAACATTTTTGCCATGCTCCAATCTGTCACACAACGAATTTTTGACTCGATCGATTCGCTTGTTTTGATTGACTCGCATTCGCACATCAATCCGCATTCCCCAGCTTCCTGTTCGTTAGCCGACCTGCTTGGGTACCACTATTACACAGAACTGGCTCATTCTTCTGGAATGCCAAAGCATCGCATCGAAGAGCCCGGGATTTCGCCTCGAGAAAAAGTCGAACGTTTATTCGACAGTTTGGGAAACATCGACAACACCGTCCAGTGGTCGTGGTTCATCGAGCTTGCACAGTCTCTGTTTGGGTTCCAAGGGGATAGGATCGACAAATCGAATTGGGAGACGGTGTACGACTTGGCCGAGTCGAAGATGAATGAACCGAAATGGGATGCTCAAGTGTTGTCGACGAGCAGAATCGAGAAGGTTTTCTTGACGAACGATTTTGACGATCCTTTGGAAGGGTTCGATACCAATTTGTATGTTCCTTGCCTTCGAACCGACGATTTGGTTTTCCACCTCGCTCAGACAAGCGTTCAATCGAGACTTCAAAAAGCGACGGGCTGTTCCCTTGGAACCTCAGCGAGCGTTCGCCAATCTTTGGAAGTCCTTTTCGAACGTTTCATTCAGCGAGGCGCGCGTGCATGCGCAATCTCACTTCCACCGGGATTTGTTCCAAAATCCCATGTGTCGCATAACAGTTCCGTTCAAATTGCCTTGGATGATTTGCTGCAACGTGGCGTGGGTGCGTCGGAAGATCACAAGCAACTCATCGCAGAATGGATGTTTTGGAGCATCGCTGAGCTTGCGGACGCCAACAACCTTCCCTTTGATTTGATGATTGGTGTCAACCGAAAGGTTTATCCATCGGGCGTTTATCAAGGGCAAGACTTGTACGACTCCAGGTTGTCACTGATTCAATATGCAGGCCTGTTCAATGCATTCCCGAAGTTAAAATTCCCGATTTCCGTACTTGCCTCGGTAACGAATCAAGAGCTCGTCGACTACGCTTGGATTTTCCCGAACGTGCTAACTCATGGCCATTGGTGGTACAGCAACACGCCCAATTACATTCGACACGATTTGCGAGGGCGACTGGAAGCGATACCCAGAAACAAACAACTTGGATATTACAGCGATGCCTACAAGCTGGAGTTTATTCTGCCAAAATTCAAAATGTACAAACAAATCCTGGCCGAAGTTTTAGCCAGCGATTTCTGCCAAGCGAAAAAATGGTCGGAGGACCGCGCGATCGAGCTCGGCAAACAAATTTTACGAGGAAACGTCGAAACGGTTTTCGGCATTTAGAACTTACGTGGATTGACCCTAACAAAAAAGAAACGAAGTACCGTGAAGAAGGTAGGACTGATTGGTTGGCGTGGAATGGTCGGATCTGTTCTCCTGAAGCGGATGGAGGAAGAGAACGATTTTGCCTGCTGCGAACCGCAATTTTTTTCGACCTCCAACGCAGGTGGAAAGGGGCCAGTCGTTGGCGGGAAGGAATCGGGAGCACTTGCGTCTGCATCGGATTTGACCGCTCTCAGCAAAATGGACATACTGATCTCTTGCCAAGGAGGCGATTACACAGGGGAGATTTATCCCAAGCTTCGCGCTCAAGGATGGAATGGATACTGGATTGACGCTGCTTCCTCACTGAGAATGAAAGAGGACGCGATCATCATTTTGGATCCCGTGAACGATCGAGTGATTCGGGAGGGAGTTGCACGAGGGATTCGCACCTATGTCGGGGGCAACTGTACCGTTTCCCTGATGTTGATGGCATTGCACGGGCTTTTCCAAAATCATTTGGTCGAATGGATGACCAGCATGACCTACCAAGCTGCCTCCGGAGCGGGCGCGCAGAACATGCGTGAACTTCTTTCGCAAATGGGAGTCGCTCACGCAAGCGCCGAGAAAGAGCTACTTGACCCAGCCTCCGCCATTTTGGAGATTGATCGCAAGGTGGCAGCCACCCTTCGTTCTGAAGATTTCCCCACGGCAAACTTCGGAGCACCGCTGGCGGGCAGCCTGATTCCTTGGATTGACAAAGAAATGGGGGACGGCCAAAGCAAGGAAGAATGGAAAGGCAGAGCGGAAACCAACAAGATTTTGGGACTTGCACCGAATACCATTCCGATCGATGGCATCTGCGTTCGAATCGGTGCGATGCGTTGCCATAGCCAAGCCCTTACTATCAAACTCACGAAGGATGTGCCACTGGATGAAATCGTTGAGATGCTGGATCAAGCAAATCCCTGGTCCAAAGTGATACCCAACGAAAGAGCTGCGTCCGTAAAAGCGTTGACTCCGGCTGCTGTTACAGGCGGAATGGTCTGTCCGGTTGGCCGATTGCGAAAAATGGATTTGGATTCGACACAGCAAGGCAAGTATCTTTCGGCTTTTACAGTTGGAGATCAGCTTTTGTGGGGGGCCGCCGAGCCCCTGCGACGTATGATGAGAATTCTGATTGATTAACCAAAGAAGCGTTGAAACCATGTGTTGCTATGCCTTGTGCCTCAGTTGGGTGAGATTCCCTGTTCTCGTGACGCTGGGTTTGGTGCTAACCGCATCCTGCAACCAAGCGAGCTTTGGGAAACAACCCACCGGCCCGATTGTTCCGTCGACCATTATTCCCATCGAGTTTCCGTTGAGCTCGGCAGCCGAGATGAGACTGACCGAATCACTGGAACGGATTGCCATCACGGCGAATGGTTTGGATCGCCCATTGGTGGTGCTTGAATTCACCAAGAGTAAGCAGGCAGAATTGGAAGCGTCGGAAATCGGTCGCAACACACCCTTCGAACGCGCGCTTGGCATTGCTCGCTGGCTGAGCGGACCGCGTGGAAGCCGAATTCGAAGTGTCGCCTATTTGCCAAAGACCATTTGCGGGCATGCAGTGCTTGTCGCACTCAGCTGCGAGGAGATCGCAATCGCATCCGATGCGGAGATCGGTAAAGCTGGAATTGACGAGCCGTTGCAAGACACGACTATTCGACAGGCCTACCTGGATGTCGCTGCCCGTCGCGGTGCATTTCCACCCGCAGCCGTGCTTTCGCTTTTGGATTCCACGGAGTCCCTGGTTCGTGTGGAGTTTACCGACAAAAACAAACCTGTTGAGTACATCACACTCACCCAACTGACCGAACGGATCGCTAAGCAAGAGCGAACCGAAGATACGGCTGACGAAATCCAAATGGTGCCGACCAACCAGATGGCTTTTTTTAGCGGACAAGAGCTTCGGAACTGGCGTTGGATCGCTCACACGGCAAACGACAAGGATCAACTCGAACAATCGCTAAAGCTGACTAAGCCGATGGTCAACCAAGCCTTGTTCGAAGGAGAGCGAGTCGCAATTCGCACGCACCTAACGGGGATCATGTCGGGCAGGCAGGTCAATCGAAGCATTCGCGCTATCGAAGAAGGGCTGACTCGCGCCGAAGTCAATTTGATCTTGCTGGAGATCGATTCGTCGGGCGGTAACTTGGTGGAGAGTCTGCGGCTCGCTCAGTACTTGGCAGAGATCCCTGCGGAACGGGCCGAGGTGGTTTGTTTCATCAGCGGTTCTGCCTTGGGTGACGCCGCTCTCATTCCGCTCGCCTGCGACACCATTCTCATGCAACCGAAGGCCATGCTTGGGGGAGCGGGCGAAGCTACCATTTCGCAAGCCGTCTGCCGAGACTACCGGGAACAGCTCCAGTTGCTCGCAAGAACAGCGGCTAGGTCCGAGGGCGAACTGCTAAGTCTGATTTGCCAAGACATACCTATCTTTGAATACAATTCCTTCGACGGGCGAAAGCAACTAGCCAATCCCGATTGGTTGATCGATGACCCGATCGTACCGCAATGGGTTCAGGGAGAACGAGTTACCTTTCCTGAAGGGGTTGGGTTTGAGAAAGCAAACGAATTGGGACTCGCATCCGAATCGATATCGTCGCTCGATGCTGTCGGCAAACGATTCGGGATCGAGACGCTTCCTGACGAAATACGCACGAACCGAACCGAGCAGTTTATTGAATGGCTGGCTGGCCAAGTATGGTTATCCATGTTGCTTTTCACGGTCGGTATCATTTGCTTAAGCGCGGAACTCAGTACACCAGGAATTGGTGTGGCCGGAGTCCTATCGGGCATTTGTTTTCTGCTGTTCTTTTGGATCCATTTGTTTCAAGGGACCGTGGAGTGGCTCGAAATCCTTTTGATTCTGGGCGGGGTTGTCTGTTTGGGCATTGAGATGTTTGTCTTGCCCGGTTTTGGAGTGTTTGGAATCGCTGGGCTGATCATGCTGGGCGTGGGACTTCTCCTGGCCGGTCAGACATTTGTCATCCCCACTAACAACTACCAATGGCAACGGACGGCGCAAGGGATTGGACAACTCGGCTTCATCACGATCACGTTGATGGGGTTGGCGGTGCTGTTCCGAAAGCAGCTTGCAAAGCTACCGATGATAAGGTGGTTCTCGCTTCAACCCCCGATGGAAGATCGGGAGCTGATTCTACTGGAACAAACAAAAGAAGATCTAAGAACGTTCATCGGATGGAATGGAGTTACCATCTCGCGCTGCAATCCCTCTGGGAAAGCCTCAGTCGGCGATCGTGTTTTCCAAGTCACTAGCCTGGGCGATTGGATCGACGAAGAATCGCCTATCGAAGTGGTCGAAGTTCAGGACACCACACTGGTGATTAAACCTAGAGCCCAAACATAAACAAGTTGCCACAACGATCGTCAGTCGACGCAACTTAAGAAACAAGCACATGCCTTCGCAATTCATCGGATGGACATCGGTCTGACTTGACCATCCGCGTTGAATCGTTTTGTTCGAAGAGTTCTGCCTGAAATTCGCGGTGAAAACCGCTTCTTAGATAGCCAGCAACAGTCGGCTTGGTGCTTCCAGGTAAGCGATGATATCGTTTAGGAAGCGTGCTGCGGTCGCACCGTCTACCAATCGATGGTCATACGCAAGACTCAGAGGCATCATCAACCGAGCCTTAATCGAATCGTCATCCATCACGATCGGCATTTTACGGGAACGACCGACCAACAAGATGGCAACTTCAGGAACGTTCACGATGGGGGTCGAATACGTACCGCCGATCGCGCCCAAGTTGCTAATGGTAAAGGTTCCACCACGGAGATCGCTCACGGCGAAATCATTGTTCTTCACGCGAGCAGCGAGAGTGGACAAACTGTACGCAATATCAGGAATCGACATCTTGTCGGCATTTTTCAAGGTGGGCACTACCAAACCGCGATCGCTGTCCACAGCAATTCCGAGGTTGACGTAATCCTTGTAGATGATCTGATCGTTTTCCATGTCCAGCATCGCGTTCAGGGACGGATGATGTTTCAAAGCGGTAGCAACGGCTTTGATCAAGAACGGCATGGTGGTCAGTTTGATGCCTCGAGATGCATAATCGTCCTTGCTGGTTTGACGAAAGGCTTCAAGCTCGGTTACGTCTGCATCATCGAAATTGACAACGCGAGGCACGGTCGACCAGGACTTGTGCATTTGAGCCGCAATGGTCTTGCGGATCTTCGTCATGCGGTCCACTCGGATCGGGCCGTAATCGTCGGTTGCTGCGGTTCCTGGCAATGATGTTTTCGAGGCACTCTTCGGCGAAGTGGATTGTTCGGCAGCCGATGGTGCAGCGACGCTGGCTGTTGGGGCAGTTGCGGCTGGCGTTGCTTTTGCACTTTGGTTTGCATGGCGAACGACGGTCAAGACGTCGTCACGCGTGATACGTCCGCCGTCACCCGATCCTTGCACTTCTGACAAATCGACGCCCACTTCACGAGCAAAGCGACGAATCGCGGGCCCGGCGGGAATCACATCGTCAGCGAAAGGAGTTCCAGAACCAGCCGATACGGCCGGGGCAAAAGGAGCTGCTGCTGCTGGGGGTACTGAAATAGGTGCTGCAACAGGAATCTGTCTTGGTGGAGCGACCGCAGCCACAGCGGCTGGTACCGGAGCGACCGGCGCTGGTGCAACAGGCGCTGGCGTGGTAGACGCTGGAGCAGCGGGTGCTGGCTCCACAGCAGGTGCAGGTGTGGATACTGCTGGTGCGGCGGGCGCAGCTGGAGCAGACGGCGCTGGAGCCGCAGGTGCTCCCACGGCTTCAAGAGTCACAATGACCGAACCGACTGGAACGGTTTGCCCTTCCTTCACCGCAATGCTAAGAACTTTTCCTGCGATAGGACTTGGCACGGAGACCGTCGCCTTGTCCGTTTCCATTTCCAGCAGAGACTGTTCTTTCTTGACCATGTCGCCGACGCTGACCAAGATTTCCAGGACATCGCCGGATTCGATACCTTCGCCCAAGGATGGAAGTTTGATTTCTGTTGACATTGCGTTGGCTGTTGTGATCAAGAGTAGAAGTGACTGGTAACGGAGAAATCGTCGCAGGTCCCAATGAGCCCTGCGAATTGGTGCTAAGTGTACAGCGGGTTTGGTTTTTCGGGATCAAACCCTAGTTCCTTGATGGCCGCTGCAACGGTGCTGGTTGGGAACACCCCTTGCTTGCTCAATCGATACAGGGCAGCGATTGTGATGGACGCTGCGTCGACTTCGAAGTGACGTCGCAAGGCCGTTCGAGTCTCGCTTCGTCCTAGACCATCGGTCCCTAGAACGTAGTAGTCTTCCGTCATGTACGGGAGCAGTTGTTCCGCAACAGCTCGAACATTGTCGCTGGAGGAGACAATCGGCCCCTTCACGCCGGCAAGAACCGTTTCGATGTAGCTCTTGCGCGGTGTTTGATCCGGATGCAACATGTTCCAACGTTCGCAGGATTGTGCGTCCCGTCGAAGTTGCGTGTAGCTTGTCACGCTCCACACATCGCTCGCGACACCATACTTCTCAGCAAGAATCTTTTGCGACTCTAGAACATTGCGAAGGATCGAACCACTACCGAACAGCTGCACTCGGCCTTTAGCACCATCGACTTCACGCGAAGAATACTTGTAGATGCCCTTGATGATTCCATCTTCGACACCCTCAGGCATCGCTGGCATTTCATAATCTTCGTTGTGAACAGTAATATAATAGATGGCGGTTTCATCTTCTTGGTACAACCGTTTCATACCATCAAGAACGATGACTGCTGTCTCATACGCCCAAGCTGGGTCGTAGGCACGAACCGTTGGAAACGCCATTGCGTTCAAGTGGCTGTGACCGTCTTGGTGCTGTAGCCCTTCGCCGTTCAGTGTTGTTCGACCGGCGGTACCACCAATCAAGAAGCCTTTCGCCCGCATGTCTGCAGCAGCCCAAATCGAATCACCAACTCGTTGGAATCCGAACATGGAGTAGTAAATATAGAACGGGATCATGTTGATCCCATGTGCGGAGTAGGCTGTGCCCGCGGCATTGAAGCTGCTCATCGAGCCAGCCTCGGTAATCCCTTCCTCTAAAATCTGGCCATCTTTGGCTTCTTTGTAGTAGGAGATTTGGTCCGAGTCGATTGGTTCGTACAACTGGCCGGCGTGCGCATAAATCCCGATTTCACGGAACAGGCCTTCCATCCCGAACGTGCGCGATTCGTCAGGAACGATTGGGACGATGTTAGCCCCAATCTTTTTATCCTTCACCAAGCGTCCAAGCAATCGCACAAAGCCGTTGGTGGTGCTGATCGATTTGCCGTCGTACTGAGTCGACATGAACTTTCGATAGTCGTCCAAAGTCGGCACTTCCAGTTTCGGATGCTCGGTTGGTCGACTTGGAACAGACCCACCCAAGGCGGTTCTACGATCCTGCAAGTACTTGATTTCATTGCTGGATGCTGGCGGCTTGTAAAACGGAGCATTCCCAACCTCTTCATCGGAGATGGGGATACCGAACCGGCTTCGGAACTCGAGCAGTTCCTTCTCGTTCATTTTCTTTTGGTTGTGAGCTATGTTGCGGCCTTCGCCGGCTTCACCCAGTCCATAGCCTTTGATGGTTTTAGCCAAGATAACTGTCGGCTGCCCCTTGTGCTCGACTGCGGCCTTGTAAGCTGCGTAAACCTTCTCGGGATCGTGCCCGCCACGCTTCATTTTCTCGAGGCGTTCGTCGGAATAGTTCTCGACCAACTTCAGCAGTTCTGGGTACTTGCCAAAGAAGTGCTCCCGGATGTAGGCACCGTTCATACCAACATACTTCTGGTACTGACCGTCAACCACTTCCGTCATCCGTTGAGCGAGCAGGCCCGATTCGTCTTTCTCTAGCAAGGCGTCCCAATCGCTGCTCCAAACCACCTTGATGACATTCCAGCCAGCACCGCGGAAGATCGCTTCGAGCTCTTGAATAATCTTGCCGTTGCCGCGAACAGGCCCGTCCAGTCTTTGCAGGTTGCAGTTCACTACAAAAATCAAATTGTCTAGTTTCTCGCGAGAAGCCAAAGTAATGGCACCAAGAGTTTCCGGCTCGTCGCATTCACCGTCACCAAGGAACGCCCAAACTTTTTGGCCCGACGTATCTTTGAAGCCACGGTCCTTCAGATACTCATTGAACCTGGCTTGATAGATGGCCATGATTGGACCAAGACCCATCGAAACCGTTGGATACTCCCAGAAGTTAGGCATCAACCAAGGGTGTGGGTAGCTGCTGAGGCCACCTTCAGGCTGCAGTTCTTGTCGAAAGTTCTCAAGCTTTTCTTGAGGCAATCGACCTTCCAAGAACGCTCGTGAATACATTCCGGGCGAAGCGTGCCCTTGGAAGTAAATGATGTCTCCGTCGTAGCCGGACTCACCGCGGCCTCGGAAAAAGTGATTGAAGGCGACTTCATAGAGTGTCGCGCTACTTGCGAATGTGCTGATGTGTCCGCCCACACCGCCACCTAGCAGTCCACCGTGACCATCCGTTTTCTTGTTCGCCCGCACCACCATGGCCATTGCGTTCCATCGGATAATGCTCTTGATCCGCCGCTCAATCTCACGATTACCAGGGAACGCAGGTTGCTTCGAGGGTGGGATTGTGTTGATGTAAGGAGTGTTTGTTTCGATGGGGATATCCACCCCGTCGCGTCGAGCTCGATTCTCAAGTGCTTTCACTAGATAGCGAACACGGTCTGCGCCTTTGCTCTTGTGAACATAGTCCAATGAACCAAGCCATTCACTGGTCTCCGCTGGATCAACATCCACCTGCGCTTCAACTTGGCCTGATGCGGCCATCACCGCAGGATCTACTTCACCTAAGAGTTTCGCATCTGCCATTGGGTACGTTCTTTCTCAATCATTAAATTCAGGACAGCTTGTTCGCACGCGGCTCACTTGTTAATCCGCAGCGAAGCCCTAACGATAATCGCAAACCGCTAGATTGTGGCTAAATTGAAGTCAGGCGTAAAGATGCAACCTGCATTCCTTCCCATTTGATTGCGTAGTTCAGTGCGAATTTCCACCATTACGGACGCCATGTTGCGCCTTCAGCGTGATTTAGGGGGACCCAACTGCCGCAATTTGGTTGCCCAATCTAGCGAATCGCATGTGGGTTTTTCTTGTTGGAAGCGAACAAATCGGAAACGGTCAATCACAAAGGCCTCTAGTGATTAGATTTTCTTATTTTGGGTGTTTGCTTGCGGGAGTAAACAGGCTTTATTTGTTTTTGGAGGAAATCCGTATCGCGGCTAGCGCCCAGGGCTCAACAAGAAAATAGAGGCGAATTCTGGATCGCCGAGGAACCAGAATTCCAGCGCAGCCGCGAAGTGACTAATTCGTTTATACTAAAGAGCCTCGAAATACCGCACTCACCCTTTGATCGCTTCCCCAAGCGAAACCCGAATGACAACTCCGACCGCCCCCCCTTCCGAAGCTCCGATTGCTCCAGCGACTAGCGTCCAGGTTGTGCGCGAGACGATAGAGAGTCTTGCGGTTGCTTTTGTTCTGGCGCTTTTGTTCAAGGCGTTCGTCGCGGAAGCTTTTGTTATTCCAACGGGTTCGATGGCTCCAACTCTGATGGGAGCTCACAAAGACATCCGCTGTGAGGACTGTGGGTACCAGTACCAATGCGGAGCCAGCAATGAGTTTACGGAGACGGGTGCTCGCAACGACCGGACGGTGGTCGCCACCACGTGCCCACTATGTCGAAAGCCGCAGATTGCGGACCCGAGCCAGGATTCCAATCATGTTACGTTTTCAGGGGACCGCATCCTGGTAAGCAAGTTGGCTTACGTTTTCGCTGCTCCGAAGCGTTGGGATGTGATCGTTTTCAAATACATTCTGGACGCGAGACTCAACTATATCAAGCGATGCATTGGCCTCCCCAATGAAACAGTCCGCATTCGCGAGGGAGACATTTACATCCAAGAAAACTCGGGGCTCGCCGAGCAGAAGCAGGCTCAGAACGCCGGGGCAACTAGCTCGTTCGCGATCGCCAGGAAACCACCGCATGTCGTCGAAGCAATGCTTCAAAAGTTGTTCGATTCGAAACATGTCTCGAAGTCTCTGGTCGAGGTTGGTGTTCCCAACGCGTGGCAACCCCTTCCTTCCGCTTCAGCCCCTGAAGGCTCGGCAGGCAATTCGGCATGGAAAATCGACCAATCCGTTGGCAAGTGGCAGGCATCGGTCTCCAACGCTTCATCGGGCACTACCCAATGGATCCGCTACTTTCATCGCGTGATCGATCCACTCTCTTGGGAAAAAATTGTCGTCAATCAAAAATTAGATGCACCCGTGGCTCCGCAGTCGTCGCGACTGATCACGGACTTCACGGCTTACAACGCCAGCTACAGCCGGTTCATGCCTAAAGAACAGAACGAGCCCTTTTCACAATTTGCAGCAGACACCATCTCCAACAGCACTCGGAATTGGAGTCCAGCCAATCAGCAGATTGAAAACGACGGAATTCACTGGACCGGCGATTTGGCTGTCGAAGTGGATGCTGTTCTTGGTAAAGACGCGAAGTCCATCGCGCTCCTTTTGATCGAAGCAGGGGTACAGCATGAATGCCGAATCGATCTCACAAGCGGGCAAGCGACTGCAACGGTGACGTTGGATGGCAAATCGGTCGATGCCTTCGATGCGGGCGATGGAAAGCTTGCTGCAACAGCAAGCGTTGCAACCTCAGTACGCGCTGGTTCGCGGCACCGTCTGAAGTTTGCGAACGTCGATGATACGCTCATTCTTTGGATTGATGGAAAGCATCTCGCTTGGAAGGGGAATATGATGACGTTAGCGTATCTTCCTTTAACGGCTCGCGTACCTAAATCAACACCTACGGATCCTCTTGATGCTGCACCTGTTGGAATTGGAGTCGAAGCCGGCAGTGCCGAGTTGACTCGCGTGCAGGTTTATCGCGACATTTATTACATCGCGCAAGGAAATCAAAACCAAAGCCTATACGACTATCGCGAGATTTCGACCACTCTACGCGACTCTTCTTCGCCAGCCAACAACGAACGCTATGCGAGAGAGGTTCATAACATGTCGGCCGGCGATCTCGTGAAGCAAATGTCTCAAGAAGGATTGCTTCGAAATGCCATCCTAAGCAACCCAACGCTATGGGCCCAAAGCCCGTTCGCTTGCAATCGCCAAGTGGTTGATTTTCCAATGCAAGATGACTGGTACTTTCCAATGGGTGATAACTCCAGCGCAAGCGCGGACGCGCGGTCATGGGGCCACACTCCAGAGCGACTGATGATCGGTCGAGCCGTGATGGTCTTTTGGCCTCATTATTGGAATGCACCGGTCCCGTTTGTGCCCAACGTGCAACGCATGGGCTTGATCCGCTAGCTCAGAAAAACCCAAATGGAAGGAAACGAGAACATGGACGTTCTGAGTGTAGTTGGACTCGAAAAAACATATGGACGACGCAAGGTCGTCAATGGCGTTAGCATGCGAGTTGGCAAGGCGGAAATCGTGGGCCTGCTGGGCCCCAACGGCGCCGGCAAGTCGACCAGTTTCCGCATGACTTGTGGGCTGGTCATGCCAGACCGAGGCCAAGTTTTTTTGGGTGGCGAAGAGGTAACCTATTGGCCTATGTTCCGTCGAGCGAGAGACGGTGGCATGGGCTACTTGGCGCAAGAATCCAGCGTTTTTCGGAAGCTGACGGTCGAGCAAAACATATTAGCGATGCTGGAATTGCTGGGCTTTAATCGAGCGGATCGGCGCAAGCGAACCGAAGAGCTCTTGGCTCAGTTTGACATCACTCACATACGTCGATCCAAGGCCTCCAAGCTATCTGGGGGAGAAAGGCGCCGATTAGAAATTGCACGCTGCTTGGTATCGAATCCTCGCATTATCATGCTCGACGAGCCCTTTGCTGGCATCGATCCCGTCACCGTTCAAAGCATTCAGCAAACCATCTTCGATCTTCGCAGCACGGGCATCTCCATCCTGATTACCGACCACGCGGCTTTAGAGATCCTGTCGGCGGTCGATCGTTGTTATGTGATCAACAAAGGGACCGTTCTATTCGAAGGAACTCCGGAGGAAGTGAAGCAGCACCCGGAAGTTCGTTCGCAGTATCTTGGCAACATCCAAGGCGACCACGCGCATTCGGACCTTGTAGGCAGCCGCTAGAAATCAATTTCTTCAGCACTGCCTGGAGTCATCTTGCAATTCCGAGCAGTTGAGGACAACGGCTCACCATTGTAGAACAGTTGTCCTCAACTGTTCATGAAGCTTGCAACGACGTTCCAACTCAAGCCATACACACCGGCACTACACACAGGCCATTCGGTCGGTACAAAAACCGATTAGGGAACCACGGAACACACTGAATACACGGAAGGAAGACACAAGGCAATCAGGCTCCTTTTCCGTGTGTTCGGTGTGTTCTGTGGTCATCAATAATTCGTCTTGAAGCTTGCTCTGGTGCTCTATATTGCCATCACGGCAGGACGCACTAGACGAATGACTGAATGTTCGAAAATGCAATGGAAACGTTGCTTTCTCATTAGATTTTCGGGATGGATGCCCGGTTGGCAGTTCCAAGCAGTTGAGGACAACTGCTCTACAATGTTTCATCCGCTATTCGAAACCTATCGATCTAGGTAACGATTCACAATATTCTCGAGCAACTCTTGACGGCCGCTTTGGTTACGTGCGGCCTCGCCCTTCGGCATAATGAAAGCTTCAAGATCTCGGAACGAGGACTTTCCGGACTCGATGTTGCGTCCGAGTTCGCTATCCCAGCTGCTGTAGCGTTTCGACAAGAGTGAGCTTAATGCACCATCTTCAATAATGGCTGCAGCTACCT
Source organism: Planctomycetaceae bacterium (assembly GCA_027487485.1). Taxonomy (GTDB): domain Bacteria; phylum Planctomycetota; class Planctomycetia; order Pirellulales; family Pirellulaceae; genus JBKCUI01. The sequence continues at coordinate 299,344 of JAIYDN010000012.1, forward strand.
TTAAGCCGCGAGCGAATGCGTCCATGCTACCGATATGTGCGTAAAACAGGTCGATTGGTTCGAAGCTTTCACGTCGCACCTTGGCGTCGAAATTAACTCCGCCTGGCGACAAGCCGTACTTCAGAAGCACCAACATGATTTGGGTGGTCAAGTAATAGTTGGTTGCAAACTGATCGGTGTCCCAGCCCAACAACAAATCGCCCGTGTTCGCATCGATCGAACCGAGTGCACCTTGCATGCCTGCATACTCCAATTCGTGCATCATCTCATGACCCGCTAAGGTCGCGTGGTTGGTTTCGATGTTGAGCTTGAAATAGTCGGTCAATCCGTAGGTTCGCAAGAAGTTCAAGCAAGCAGCGGCGTCCGAATCATATTGATGCTTGGTTGGCTCTTTGGGCTTGGGCTCAATGAGGAACTGTCCCTTGAAGTCGATCTCTTTTGCATAATCGACCGCCATGTGGAAGAATCGACCCAAATGGTCTAGTTCTCGCTTCATGTCGGTGTTGTAAAGGCACTGATACCCTTCGCGACCACCCCAGAAAACATAGTTTTCTCCGCCAAGCTCTTTCGTGACCTCCATGGCTTTCTTCACTTGAGCTGCAGCATAAGCATACACCTCGACGTTACACGTTGTTGCAGCCCCGTGCATGAACCGAGGATTGCTGAACATGTTCGCAGTTCCCCACAGCAACTTCACGCCAGTCCGCTGTTGCTCTTCTTTGAGGACTTTGGCGACGGCATCGAGGTTCGCATTCGACTCGGCCAAGGTTGCTCCCTCCGGTGCAACATCTCGATCATGAAACGCATAGAACGGAGCGTCTAGCTTTTCAAAAAATTCGAATGCAACCCTGGCTCGGTTGCAAGCATTCTGAACGGAATCGGTACCATCTTCCCAAGGGCGATCCATGGTTCCGCCACCAAAGGGATCGCTGCCTGAGCCACGAAAGGTGTGCCAATAAACCACGGTGAAACGCAGGTGTTCCTTCATCGTCTTTCCGGCCACCACTTCGTCGGGATTGTACCAACGGAAGGCGAGCGGATTGTCCGACTTGGGTCCTTCGTATTTGATCTTAGTCACTTCAGGAAAAGCACTCACGATGGATTCATCCTTATCAATTCGTAGGTTGGGAAGATCTTACCCTTTAGCCCAAAGGGAAGACCATGGAGGGGACAGGACGCGGCAGCAAAAGCCACGTACTGTGTATTTTCTCGCAACATTCTTTGAATTCAAGTAGACTTTTGGCACTCGATCATAGATATTTTACCTATGTCACGAAAGTCTGTTGCGCTTCTCATTGAAACCTCGAATGGCTACTGCCGCGGCCTGTTGGAAGGGATCATTGCGTACGCGAAACATCACGCGAACTGGTCGATCCATTTAAGAGAACAAGAGCGTGGGGCCGCTCCCCCGCTATGGCTCAAGTCCTGGCGAGGCGACGGTATTATTGCCCGAATCGAGACTGCAACCATCGCTGCGGAACTGAAGAAGCTGCCGTTTCCAAAAGTCGATTTGAGTGCAGCTCGGCACTTGAAAGGTATCCCGTGGGCCGACACCGACGATGAAGCTATTTCTCGGTTGGCGATCGAACATTTTGCGGAGCGTGGCTTTCGCAACGTGGCTTATTGCGGAGACCCTGGTTTTGCTTGGTCCAATGCGCGGTGCGGGTGTTTTCGGCGAATGGCACACCAACGGGAATGGCAGTTTTTCGAACACCATGTAACGCATCGCTATGACCCTAGCTTCCGATGGGATGACGAAAAGAATCGCATGGCGAATTGGCTGCGACAACTTCCGCGTCCCGTTGCGATCATGGGCTGCTACGACTTCCAAGCGCAACAGGTACTCGATGTTTGCCGCGAGTTGGCCATTGCGGTTCCCGAGGAAATTGCCGTGCTCGGAGTCGACAACGATCACCTGATTTGCGAGCTAAGCGAGCCAAGTTTATCAAGTATCATTCCAGACACCAAGCGAACAGGGTACGAGGCGGCAGAGCAATTGGATCGAATGATGGCTGGTGAAACAATCGCTTCCGATCTGCCGCTCATCACGCAACCCCTTGGCATTCAAGTGCGTCAATCCACGGATACTTTAGCGATCGAAGACGTTCAAATCGCGGCGGCTCTTAGTTATATACGCAGGAATGCATTGACCAACATTGGTGTGAAAGACATTCTTGATCACGTGCCACTTTCGCGTCGCGCCTTGGAGAGCCGCTTTTCCCAAATCGTGGGTCATACGCCGCACCAGGAGATCGCTCGCATTCGAATGGAACGTGTCAAAGTGTTGCTGCGAGAAACCGATCTACCTATCGGTGAAATAGCCGTCCGCACGGGCTTCGAGTATTCCGAGTATCTTGCTGCAGCTTTCAAACGTGAATCAGGAAAAACGCCTTCCGAGTTTCGTTATAGCGAGGTACGCAGTAGCGAGACGTTGCATCGTTAAGTTTAGGTATTCGCCAGGCGTTTGTTGCATGGGGGAACCGTCACCCTTGTGTTTCGAGGAAGATTGAGGAATGATAAGGTATCCGTCCCAAGCAAAAAATTAGTGGTGTTTTGCGTGGACTCGGTTGACTGCTCTCACTTAGCGTTCAAGATTGCAGCAACTTGCCACCACCTGGCCAGAATTCCGAACCGCCCTAAAAGATATCCAACCCCGATGCCAATTTACGTTTACGAAATCATTGAGACTGATGGCAAGGATGGCGAAACCTTTGAAGTGCTTCAAGGAATGAGCGAACCGCCATTAACCCATCATCCCGAAAACGGAAAACCAGTTCGTAGGTGCATTTCACTCCCGTCTGCGGCTGGAATGTGGTCCGACATGAAAACCAACACCAGTCTCAGCGACAAGAATTTGGACGCTAAAGGCTTCACTAAGTATGTCAAAATGGGGGATGGAATGTACGAGAAAAGAGCAGGGCAGGGGCCTGACATTATTTCTGCCAATGACTAGCCACGGCTATCCATCCGCCACCGTGAGTCGCGGACAGCCGACTTGTTATTGTTTTTAACACCTCCACTTGCAACACCCTCCCAGCGACGCTGGGAGGGTCGGAAATTGAGCCTTTAGCGAGATTTCCGGGGAGGGCGGACCGCACCGTTGGAATATCGTTGCGCGGTCGCCCCTCCCCAGCCACGCTATCGCGGGCTGACCCTCCCCAAACGCAGTTTGGAGAGGGTGAAAACTGTGGCGATCTGCGAGAGGTGTCTTGCTTTTTTATTAGTCCAACGCGTAGACCTTTGCATTCCAGCATGTTAAACTTGGGTGCAGCGTTTGGTTTTTTCATGAAAGATGAGCGGGGATATGGCGAAAGCAATTAAGGGCGTCACGCGGATTGAATACGACAACGTGACTACACGGGGTTGGATGGTTCGTATTACACGAGCTGGCAAAAGAAAGCAGCAGTTTTTTAACGACAAGTCCTATGGCTCGAAAACCAAGTCGCTCGCCGCAGCCAAGGCGTGCTACGCAGGTTGGCTCGAAGAAGCCGGCCCTGTGGTAACCACTCGAAATCGCAAGACTGTGCGAAATTCATCCGGCAAAGTTGGGGTTCATTTGGTACGCAATGTGGATTCGCGTTGGGCCAATGCAGAATCGTTCGCCTACTGTGCGTCTTGGATCACTCAGGATGGGCAACGACAAAAGCTTAGCTTTGCATGGAAGAGATACGGAAAGAAAGCCGCATGGAACCTCGCCTGTCTAGCTCGTGAAAAAGAAGAAACCGACCGCGAGGCCGTGATCAAAGCATTCGAGAAGCAAACGGGTAAAAAAGCAAAGCGAGGGTAGATCGAACGGGCGTTTCTTCAGACGGGTTTTTGCTTTGGTGGGTTTCCATCTACTTCTTCCTTGACGGAAGTGTAAAATGCCAGAGTAAATACATCCTCCCTCGGAGATTTTTTTGTGCCCGCAAAAGTCAAAGCATCGATACTACGAAACGAAAATAACCCAGCTTGTTTCCCCGTTCGAATTACAGGGATAATTTTTGTCGTTCTTGTTCTTGGCTGCGAAAGAACAGAACCAGAAGTCCGTTTGCCCTCGCAAATCCGGCAATTGGCTGATCCGGAAGCGATTGCGACCGTGCAACGATTTTGCAGCGAATGCCATCCGCTCCCCTCTCCATCGTCATTCCCGCGTGCGAATTGGCCGGCTGAGGTGGATCGTGGATATGGTTTTTACCGGCAGTCGGGCAGGACTGATTTGAAGGAGCCGGTTGTGAATGACACTATTCGTTATTTCCAAGGTAGCGCTCCAGAAAAGCTGGACATTACAAGCGCTGAAACCTTCCCGGTTTCTCCGTCAAGTGTCCGCTTTGTGCCAAGCCCATTGATGACTATCGACGACACAACTTCGCTCACATCTCATATTATCTGGGAAGAAGCTTCTCAGTCATTATTGATTTCGGATATGTCGAGCAGCAAGGTACGAAGATGGAACCCCTCGTCGGTCTCGAATTTCAACATGTTGCCGGGAGACGACAAAATCTTACTGAGCCCTGACGCGGTCATCGCGGAGGGGAAGAGCCCATGTCGAATTACACCTTGCGATTGGAACCAAGATGGTCTGCAGGACTATTTGGTTGGGGAAATTGGCTCCACGATCATCAGTGACTTAAAACTCGGATGCGTTTCGTTGATGGTGGGGCAGCCTGATGGCAGTTTGGTTCGCCAAGTCATCGCAGACAAATTAGCTCGATCGGTAGAAGCAGTTCCTTTTGACTATGACGAGGACGGAGATGTCGACGTGCTTGTCGCTGAGTTCGGATGGAATATCTCGGGGGGGTTCCGATTGTTGCGAAACCAAACACCAGCAGGCACGCCTGTAGAGGCTTTGAAATTCGAGGAAGAAATCCTGGATCCACGCCATGGAATCTTAGCCATTCGAATTGCCGACATGGACAATGATTCTCGCATGGACATCGTAACCGCTTACGGCCAAGAGTACGAGACTGTAGAAGTGCTGTACAATCGATCTCCTGGAACTTACGAACGCAAACAAATCGCTCGTATGCCTGAACCGTCCTACAACTCGAGCGCCATCATGATTTCGGATTTGGATCAGGATGGAAAACTTGACATTGTTCATACGTGCGGGGACATCTTCGACAGCTTTATTCCCAAACCATTTCACGGGCTTCGTTGGATTCGAAACTTAGGAAACGATCAATGGGAACTGCGAGAACTAGGAATGATGATAGGAGCGATGCAGCCTGCAGTTGCTGACTTTGATGGCGACGGAGATCTAGACATTGCTGCTGTGGGGTTGTTTCCTGATTCGGAAACCATTTCACAAAACTGCTCGTATGATTCGGTGTGTTGGTGGGAGCAGAAAGAGAATCTTGAGTTCGTACGGCACTCGATCGAACGCGATCACTGCTTGCATGGTACCTGTACTGCCGCCGACATAGACCAGGACGGACGCACTGATCTTGTTGTGGGCGAATGGGCCGACAGGAACGCCAAGGGCTCATTCAGGGTTTTTTGGAATCGCGCCAAACCGCAAGACGAAGCAGCGAATTGAGCCGACTCTTATCTGGGCACCAACCCCGACGACAAATGCATACATGAGCGAAAACGATCCTATCAGTCGAGAACTAAGGAAAATGCCCTACTCGCAAACATCCAACGCAGCTGGATCTACATTCCAAGCGCCGCTGTTGTTACTGTTGTCCATCGTTTTTGCAGGATGCAAGAATTCCACTCCACCTGCTGCAATTGAAGTCGCTCCGACAGAGGCCAAGGTTGCGAATAAGGTTGACTTCAAGAACATTTCAGCCGACTTGGGGCTTTCTCAGATTTACGAAAACGGTGAATCTGCCGATGTACGAGGAATCATCGAAACGATCGGTGGGGGCATTGCAGTACTTGACTTCGATCGAGACGGTTTTGATGATCTTTTTTTCCCTGGGGGCGGCCAGCTAGCAGATAAAAAAGTGACGGGGATTCATGGTGATTTGTGGTGGAACCGCAACGCAAAGTCCCTAAGGAAAATAACTGAACTCGCGAACGTCCAGGATGTTCTTGGGTATTCTCATGGCGCGATCGCTTGCGATTGGAATTCGGATGGATTTGCGGACATCCTCACCACTGGCTACAGCGGACTCCAACTGTTCATGAATCAAGGAGATGGCTCGTTCAAGGAGAGTGCAGAAAAATGGGGACTCGATGACAAACAGTGGAGCACCAGCGCAGCTTCGGGTGATTTTGACGGAAATGGCTTCTCCGACGTGTACGTCGCTCATTATGTGAATTGGTCGCTTGAAAACAATCCAGCTTGCACATCCAGAGGGATCCCGGACGTCTGCGCGCCTGGTATTTTCGAAGCACTGTCCGACGTCATTTACTTCAATAACGGCAACGGTACATTTTCAGCGAAAGCTCAAGAATGTGGGCTTAGTGAAGGAGGAAAAGGGTTGGGCGTAATTGCAGCCGATTTCGACGGTGACAGCAAAACCGACATCTATGTTGCCAACGACACGACCAATAACTTTTACTACGTCAATCTCGGTAACGGCAAGTTCCGTGAATGCGCCGTCGAAAGCGGAATCGCAACCGACGACATGGGAACACCGCAAGGAAGTATGGGGCTGTGCACATTTGATTTTGACCATGATCTTCGCCCGGACATTTGGGTCTGCAATTACGAGAACCAAGCTTTCGCCCTTTATCAAAACGATGGGGCTAATTTTTTTCGCTATGCGACTGCTTCGACTGGGCTCTTGGCGTTGGGAACAACCTATGTAGCATTCGGAACTGCCTCTGGAGATTTCGACCTGGACGGTCATGAGGACGTCGTGGTTGCGAACGGACACGTGATGCGACACACGACGACAGGGAGTCCGGCACAAGCCCAGATCTACTTGCGCAATACCGGGAAAAAGAAGTTCGTCAAAGAGTCCTTTCCAGGCGAGAACTACTTTGGCCAAACGCATCGAGGACGCGGCGTGGTCGCATTCGATTTCGACCGCGACGGAGCCCTAGATTTAGGATTCTCGAATATCAACGAACCATCTGCTGTTCTTCGAAACGAGTCGAGTTCCAAAGGAAATTGGTTTATTGCACAATTGGTGGGAACCGTTTCCAATCGTGATGCGATTGGGGCTACGGTTCACATCAAAACAAACTTACAGGCTCACCTTCGATTGGTGGTTGGCGGGGGTAGCTATCTTTCCCAAGGGCCAAACTACTTGCACTTTGCGACAGCTCCTGAAGAAGCCATCGAGAAAATTGAGATCTTGTGGCCAAGTGGACATCGCCAAACGATTCAGGATATACCAACTCAGTCGAGTCGAATAACGTGGGTCGAACCCGCCAGCGATCTTTAGCGATATGCTTAGTCTGGTTTTTTCGGATCGAGCTTTTCCAACTGGACGAGTCGTTCCCGATGGTAACTTGCTTTGCCTCGAAACGCTTCGTTTTCTGACATTTTCTGTTCGTAATAACTTGCTAAAAATGCGTGTGCTTCCTTGCAGCTAGGATCGCTCGTTAGGGCTGACCGAATCCAGAACAAACCGAAACGTTCGGATTCGTACTTAAAGAGGATTTCGCCCATTGCAAACTTGGACTTTGCATCATCCGGATTTTGTTTTACTTGGTCCCGAAGCACAGTCAGTTTATCAAACTCCGCACGTTCCGCCGTTACGCGAGCTAGTTCGAGATCAGCTCGATCTTTATCTCCCAAACGTCTCAAAACCAAAGCGTATGCACTGCGAGCGATAAAGTCTCTAGGATTATCCTCTAACGCGATTTCCAAATGCTTTTTTGATTCGTCAAAAATGCCCAAATTGGACTCAATAACTCCCAACTCCGAAGCGGCTAAATTGCGTTCAGGCCACTCATCGAGGCTCAGGTAAGAATCCAATACCTGTTGCTTGTCCATCACGACAATCTTCTTGAACAAATCGCGACTTGTTTCAAGATCCCCCATTTGAAAATAGCAACTTGCCATGAACGTTTTTACGGCAATCTCCTGCGGACCTTTTTGGAATAATGCAAGAGTCTTCAGCGCCTCCTCTGGGCGATTACGCCCGCATAACAATCGGGCATATCGCCAAGCTGACTTGGCATGACTGGGGTCTTTTAGCATTGCCGCTGCATACTCTTTTTCGGCCAGTTCATTTGATTTGGTGTGTTCGTTCATCAAGCCAAAGCGGTAATTGACTAATGGATCTTGAGGAAACATCGCCTCATAATCTTCAAGGACCCTGGTTGCTTCCTCGAATTTAGACGTAGCAGCAAGCCCATTCGCATAGGCGTCAACAAAGTCTGCAACATCTGGCCCGCACTGTGCGATCCATTTTTTAACCTTGGCTTCGTTGGCAGAATTGAGTTCACCCAAGCACGCAAAAGCTAAGCATTGTTCTTTATCGATCGCTTCACGATCGTAGCCTCCGAGGTTGGCTAGGCGCAGGTGCTTTGCCATTTTGCTGTAGTCTAGTTTAAGACGTGCGGAACGAGCGATCAGATAATGCAGTTCCGAAGCATCCGGAGCAAGCTTCGTCGCAATGTCCAGCCAAGGCGAGGCACGCCTTACGTCATTCAAGACCAACGCATTTTTGGCCATCGATCTCGCTACCCCCGCGAAACCTCCCAAAAACAGAAAGACGCAAAATAGCAAAACGAACAAGGCGGTCAAAACGTAAATGCGTTTCGATCGCCTTGCCGATTGGTTTGCAGCTTGAGTTGGTTTTTTCTTACGTTTCATTCCAAACAAAACTTTTTGATACGCAGGCTATAACTGCTTGATAATCTCTTCAGCTTTGGCTTTCATTTTGGCAGCATCATTCAGGCTTGTCATTTCGTTTAAAGCCTTTTCGATAGCTTCACCTTTGGCTGGATCTGTTTTCTTCATGTCCTGAACAGCAGCCATGACGCCACCAAAATTACTCCCAAGTCGCCCAGAGGCCTTCACCCCGGCGAGCGATTCCTTAATCATTGCCGATGGATCGTAATCCATTTTGACAACGACGTCGTTATCAGCTCCTCCACCACACCCAACGCACGTAAAGGTGCACATGCAAATCAACAAACCAGCACAAAACTTCATGATTACTCCTCGTTAAAAAAAAAGCCCTCTCGAATAGTCATTCAAGAGGGCTGATACTGACTTTACGAACTAGTCTTGAACTGAAGAAACATCACCGCCGATAGCGGATCCAAGCCCTTGGTAAGTTACTACGTCGATTGTAGAAGCAATGAACTGAACAGAACCATCACCCATCGTGTGCATGGTTCCACCCGCATGGCGGCTTCTCGACGGGAAGATCCCATCGTGATCGCCCTGGCAGCCCATGCATCCGGTGTCGATGCTGGCCGAGTTCCCTTGCCAGTTCGGTTGTGCCATGGTGTTGATGGCCGTGTTGTAAAATCCAGGAGCCATCCAGAAGTTTCCAGCTTCTGAGTTCTGTCCTGCGCCCGATGCAGTCGCTGCTGCATAGGTTGCAAGTTGAGCGGCAGTCCAATTTCGGACAGGAAAGCCTGGGTTTGCGATCGTCGCGAAGTCACCTGCTCGCGAGAAGGTTGCTCCAGTTCCATCCCCCTTCACGAATTCTGCCAACATGATGGTATTGGACAAGCCATCGATCACGTCGGAGAACTTAGCGTCACGGAATCGAGTGTAGAAACCGTTCAAGTCGCGCTCGTTGTTCCAGCCAAGGCAAGAACCTGCCGAGAACCCGTAGTTGTTCTGTCCACTCCAATCGGCAAAGGGGAAATCCCGGTCCGAAGGGCAAAGGAATGCCGAAATTCTGGCTCCACCGATTTGACCGTTCCTCATGGTTTTGCCCGGAGCGGTTCTGGCATGTCCGCCGTTCCAGGTTGGTGGGCGGTAAGCAAAGTGCGGGAAGTTCGCGTTTTCGTTGTTGAACGTGTCTTGAAAATAGATTTGTTCAAACAAAGCACCTTGCTCGATGTACGGCAACATCTGGCAATGAGGGGAGAAGCCATTCCAGCTCGAATCTTGTCCCCAGCTAGTAACACCGCGGGTCGCCAAACGTCCAGCGCGTTTGTAGGCCGATTCGTAATTGTGAATCGCCAAGCCCATTTGCTTCATGTTGTTGCTGCAACTCATTCTTCGAGCGGCTTCACGAGCAGCTTGAACGGCGGGGAGCAACAAGCCCACCAAAATACCAATGATGGCGATAACCACCAGGAGTTCAACGAGCGTGAACCCTCTTCTTGTTTTTTGCATATGTACCTCTACAAGCAAAATTGAATAAAAACGCACCGAAACAGTGCACGAAAACGAGAGCTCCTGCCCACGAGCGAAGAAAACACCAGCCTCTCCAGGTTTCCTCACGGCGTAGGCGCAGCCGTTATGCACATATTACGGAAGTTTCGCTACCTTTAGAATAGCCGTACGTTAAAATTTCGCAAAAAACTTTTCAAAACGCCATGAAAAACCCCGGTACAGAGAAGGCGAATGGCAGAGAACGTCATGCAGCCCCGAGACCAACAGCTGGTTGAATTATGTAGGTTCCGTACCCGCTAAGCCTGTCTTACGGATAAGTTAACGTGCATTCGGAGGCAATTTCTGAAGAAACTCCGCCATAAAGCCAATAATCGCTTTGACAACGGTGTCGTAATGCGCGTAAGATTAAGTTTGGGGGAATTAGAGCGGTTTTTTTATCAAAATCGGCAAAACCGAGAATTCAAGCATCTGGTTCCTTCGCTCGTACGCATCATCCGCAGTCCGGTCATCGGTACAACCGACGGATCTCGCTTGAAGTAGCATTTCCACAACGTTTCAGGTTTTTTCTTTTTTATTCGAACGAGGTATTTATGCAAAAGTCGTTGAGAAAGGGGTTCACGCTTGTTGAGCTCTTGGTGGTTATCGCCATCATCGGAATTTTGGTGGGGCTGTTGCTTCCCGCTGTACAAGCTGCCCGTGAGGCTGCTCGTAGAATGAGCTGCAGCAACAACATGAAGCAGTTGGGCTTGGCTGTCCATAACTACGAATCTGCTTACAAGCGGACAATGCGTCTCGCTAGTCACGGCAATCCTACGCCATGGGGAGTAGGTTCCAACTGGGCTGGATACTCGCCTCAGACTGCAATCCTTCCCTACGTTGAGCAGCAAGGATTGTTTGATCAAATTGACTTCAACCTGGCTCAGTTCCCGCACTATGTTGGGCAACAGACTCCAGCAGGAAAGACTATTTCCGTTGAAAACATTGGTCGTTCACGTATTCCCGGTTACATCTGTCCGTCGGAGAAGTCCTTTCCGGATACTTACTGGACTGGGAACAGCAGCTACGGTTTCAGCGCTGGTCCAAATTTAGGCTGGTACGTTGATCCAGGTAGCAACAATGGTTTCTGGCGACGAGAAGGTGACACTAAGTTCTCGGACATCACCGACGGACTTTCCAACACCATCATGATCGCTGAGTTCGTTCTCGGAGACACAACTGGCTCTGTTTACACGACCATGGGTGACTTTGCTAACGGAGTTAGTTTGGCCGGTTATCCACAGACAAACTGGACGCCAGCTCAACTTGCAACGTACGGCGCGGCCACAAACGCTTCGGGATCTCACCGCTCCTATGCAGGCTATCGCTGGACTGCACCGGGGATGTACAATACCGCAATCAACACTTTGGCTCCACCAAACTGGCAATTCCGTTCAGGTATGGAGTGCGGCGGATGCGGCGAAGGGGATGCAAACGGGGTCTTCCCATCGAGAAGCCGTCACAGTGGCGGAACAATGCATGCGATGGGCGACGGCTCCGTGCAGTTTGTACCTAGCACTGTCGACGTCGTAACGTATCAGCGTCTGGGCTCGGCTGTGGGCGGTGACATTGCGACGGTTGATAACTAGTATTCAAGACGTTTAAGGTTCAAGTTCCCGAGTTTCTCGGGAACTTTTTTGCAACTGGAGATATGATGAAGAAATTGATTTTGAGTTTGGTTTGTGCATTTTGCGGTTTCGGATTCATTGGATGCAGTGGGCCAGTTGAAGATTCGATCAAAGTAGACTTCAATGCCTCTGACGCCCTGAAGAAAGAAATGGAAAGCTTTGCCAAGAGCGGTGCTCGTGTTGGAAGCGGGATGAATTCCCTTCGTTCCCTTGGACGAGATCTCCAGAAAACGGATCCGGCTAAAGGCGATGCAGTGCTGAAAGCCATTGACGAACTGGTCAATTTGAAGGACGCTCCGAAGATCAAAGAGAAGGCGAACGAAATCCTTAAAATGCTTTAGATCCAAGAGCAATGAAAAAAAAGAGATTGATCTCACAGTCAGTCAAACAGCAAAAACCGGCTCGTTCCCGAGCTGGTTTTTTGCTTTTTTTCCTGGTTGTTTTATGCCTCTCGATTTTCTTTTTTGGTGGCTTTTCGCGATTCGGAAATGCGATGGCAAGCAATGCCATCAACGCTGGTAAGTTGGAGAAGGCGAAGTCCTGGCTTGATTTTGTCGAGCGGTTTTCGTCCCCCACGGGGCAATCGTTCTTCGAGCGAGCTCGCTGCTCTCGAATCCAGGGCGACCTAGACCAGATGGCATCCTATTTAAGGAAGGCCATGGAGCTTGGCTTTGACAAAGTGGCCATGGAAAGGCAACAGACAATTGGTTTAGTCAGTATCGGCACACCCGATCCGGCTTCCGAGGAACGCATGCTCGCGTGGATTCGCGAAACGCCTCCTGACATCAGTGATTTGGTGCGTTCCTATGCCAACGGACTGGTGACTCAATCTAGGTATGAAGATGCTACTGAGCTTCTAGAGCTCTACCGGCAAGACTTCCCGTCGGACCCAATGCCTCATTATCGACTAGGCAGGATCGACGAGCATTTTGAACGTTATGAAGTTGCGGGAGAGCATTATCGAAAGTCGCTTCAAGCAGATCCCGAATTCGCACCTGCGGCTTTTGCCATGGCCAGAATTGAATCCCACGACAATCATTTTCCGGAAGCGCTCGCGATTTACGAAAAGCTCTATCATGGGAAAGCGGAGCTCGCGGCAAGACTTGGGGCAGCTAAAAGTCTGCGGATGATGGGTGATCTGGAGGCGAGCAGACAGCTGTTGCGAACCGTCTATGAAGCTGGCTTCGAAGCGTGTAACGATTCCTTTCGATCCGTGGATGAATCGCCCGCCGGTAGATTTATCGCTGCCGCTGAACTTGGAAAGATTGACTTGGACTTGGGCGATTTGGATGCGTCATTAATCCACATCGAATCCGCATTGCAAACATGCTCGAACGATTACAGTGCGAGAATGACCTACGTTCAAGTTCTGAAAAGGCTAGGAAGAAAAGAAGAAGCAGAAACAGAATCCGAAAAGAACCGGCTGGAGCAAGAGGCTTTCGAGAAGATTACGATGCTCAGATCGAAGGTCAAGAGAAGCGAGAAAGATGTCGAGGCTCGATTCGAATTGGGTAAGCTTCTAATGGAAACGGAGTCGGAGGATGTCGGCATTTATTGGATCAAAGGGGTTCTCGTTCACGATCCGAATCATGAAAATGCTCTACGATGCCTGTCGGATTATTATCTTCGAAAAGCCTCATCGGCCAAAGACACGCTCGAAAATAGCTCCATGCAGAAACTCGCTACCTTGTACCGCGATCAACTGAATAAAATCGTCAAAGAAAAAGACTAACTCTGTTCTGGGTGGGATTCTGGCAAATGGCATCTGTCGTCGGTTCGCTGCGAAGGAATGATTGCGTACGTTTGCTTTTGGTTCTGTGCCTGCTCCAATCCATGGGGTGTCCAACCCCATCCAAGAAAGCGGAAACGCCAAAACCTAGCAATCCGTCTGTGAGTTCGGATAAGCTTTTTGTTTTCGAGGACGTCACTCTCAAGCTGGGCATTCAGCATACTGTTCGAAACGGTGAAGAGTCCAAGCACTTTTCGATCTTGGAGTCCATGGGAAGTGGGCTGGCGAGCTTCGATTTTGACCGCGACGGCCGCGATGATCTTTTCATTACGGGAGGAGGCGACATCCAGAATAGGCAATTGCAAGGGGTTACGAGTTCGCTCTGGAGAAATCGCCAGGGGGACTTTGCTAACGTTACGCTGCCAGCCGGAGTATCTGCATCTCGTTTCTATACTCAAGGCGTATCCCATGGCGACATCGACAATGACGGGTTCCTGGATCTTATCGTAAGTGGCTACGGAGGCATTCAGCTGTTCAAGAACCAAGGGGATGGGACTTTCGTCGAAATTACGATGAATGCTGGAATCGTAGAATCCATATGGAGCACCAGCGTTGCGTTTGGGGATTTCGACAACGATGGCAATCTCGATGTTTACATCGTGAATTACGTCGACTGGTCTTGGGATAATCATCCACTGTGCGGGACAGCCGAACGACCGAAGGTTTGCGATCCAGGAGCTTTTGGGCCGACAGCAGGGAGCGTTTACTTCAGCGATGGGCAAGGTTCGTTTCTGAAACGCGAAAAAGATTCTGGTTTGGGCGAAGTTGGTCGAGGCCTAGGAATCATGGTTGCTGATTTTACGCAAGACGACCAAGTCGATGTCTATATTGCTAATGACACTACGAACAATCATTTTTACGAAAATCTAGGCAAAGGTCGCTTCCAGGAAATTGGCACCCTCAGCGGAACAGCAACCGATTCCAATGGATTGCCTGAAGGTAGCATGGGGGTGTGCACGCTCGACTTTAACGGTGATTTGCTACCCGACATCTGGGTTTGCAATTATGAGTCGCAAGCGTTTGCACTTTACCGAAACGATGGAAGCAGCAACTTCAAGTACTATACGCCAAGTGCTGGGTTGCTGAGCCTTGGGCTTTCGTATGTCGCGTTTGGTACACTTGCTGCTGATTTTGATCTGGATGGCGACGAGGATATTGTTGTTTCCAATGGGCATGTCGACCAGTTTCCGGAAAATGGACCTTGTGCTCAAGAACCTTTGGTGCTGGTCAACGACGGCAAAGGAAAGCTAGTTCGAAAAGTGTTCGCGAAAACGAACTACTTCGGCCAATCCTGGCGTGGAAGAGGTGCAGTTCATTTTGACTTTGATTCGGACGGTGACATGGATCTGGCATTTTCGCACGTGAATCAACCGTCGGCAGTACTCGAGAACAAGTCCGAGACGGAAGGGCGTTGGTTCATGTTGGAATTGATCGGCACAAAATCAAATCGAGACGCAATTGGTGCCAAAGTCATCTTTCAAACGGACAAAAGAAAGCTGCTCCGAAATGTCGTGGGGGGCGGCAGTTATCTGTCGCAGTCCACTTATCGAATCCACCTTGGTTTGCCGCCATCTGAAAAACTGAACTCCGTTGAAGTCCGTTGGCCAAGTGGGGTTGTTCAGAATTTCGAGCTTCCGGAAGAAGACAAGATATATCAGCTGATTGAGAGTGATGCATCTGTCTATGTCAAGAATTCGAGTCTTTGATTCTTTGCATTGCACCATCTAGGACCAATAAGTTGACCGAACTGGATTTGCCCGAAACCGATGACTTTATCGATGAGACATTGTCAAAGCCGTTAAAGATTTTGTACCAGGACGACCATTACGTCGCCGTCTTTAAACCCGCTGGTCTGGTCGTTCACCGCAGCAAGATGACTCGCCCTGACGAACCGGTTTTGCTTCAGACATTGCGTGACCAGCTCAATCGATTTGTCTATCCTGTCCACCGACTCGATCGTCCAACGGCAGGTTTAATCCTCTTTGGTTTGACTGGCCAAGATGCCGCCAAAATGGTCGATCTGTTTACCACACGCCAAGTCGCAAAGTATTACCAGGCGCTCGTTCGAGGATTCCCGCCCGAAACAGGAATCGTCGACAAGCCGCTTCGTGAAAAGTTCGGGGAGGAATTCGATCCAGGAAGCACGGACGACCACCCGACTCAAGAAGCGGTGACTCGTTACGATGTCCTAGATCGTTTCCAGCCCCCTTGGCCTATGAGCGGGTTCGAAGAGAGCCGATACGCCCTGCTGGAGATTATGCCCCTAACAGGGCGGTGGCATCAAATCCGGCGGCATTTGAACCATATTGCACATCCGGTTCTGGGTGACCATCGGCATGGTGACCATCGATACAACCAGATGGTTTATGCCCGAACCGGAGTTTACAGGATGCTCCTGACCGCAATGCGTCTTGATTTTCGACACCCTTTCACGGGCGAACTTCATACGATCACCGCAACCCGAGGCGCAGAATTCGATCGTTTCCTAGAGATCCTCAACCCCTATAAGTTGCCGCGGCTACCGCTTCCTCAGAAAATCGGGAACTGAAAAGGCTATGCCATCGTCCGTAGAAACAGAACACAATCCCGAGGAGGAGAGGTCCTTGATCTACGCAATCGTTCATGGCAACGCCCCAAAATACGCAGTCCTCGTCGAACGATTTCAGCCGAGAATCTTTGCATCCATGTTTGCGATGATCGGGAATCGCCAGGATGCCGAAGACCTGACTCAGGAGGCGTTCTTGACTGCCTTTAGAAAGTTAGACCATTTCGAAAATCGGTCTTCATTTTATACATGGTTGCATCGAATTGCTTTTCATCTTGCCATCGACCTTCAACGTCGCAAATCAAGAACTACCAAAAAACACCTGAGCGACGACATATCTGAATCTAGTCTTCAGATTGCAAGCGATGATTTGACGCCAGAGTCGGTTGCCATGAACAAGGAAATGGCAACGAAGGTCAACTCGGCGCTTCAGCGGCTCGATGCGGAACGCAAGAATTTGATTGTGCTTCGCGATATCGATGGGCTGGACTATGCCCAGATTGCAGAGGTTTTGGACATCCCGATTGGAACGGTTCGCAGCCGATTGCACCGCGCAAGAATGGAGCTTCGCGACATCCTTCAAGCAGCTGGTGTCATGCACTCGCAAGGAGACACGGAATGAACCACTCGAACGAGCCTTTTGACGAATCCCTTTTGAGTGCTTATTTGGATAACGAATTGTCCGACGCGGAGCGGTTGTTGGTAGAAACAAAACTTGCATCCGATGCATCGGTGCGACAGTTGCTCAGTGAGCTCGTTAGCATCCGTACTTGGGTTGCCGAAACAAGTCGTGAAACAACGACCGTCACGAATTGGAATGGACCATGGAACTCGTCCAGCTTAGATTCCTCCGGCTTGCATGCACAATTGCCAAAGCCATGGCCAACCCCCATGCCGCAATCGCCGCAACAAGCACCATGGATGTGGACGAACGTGCGATGGGTTGCGAGTCTTGCAGCATTGATCCTGGTGTTGCTAACGACCGGTTATCTATGGAACGGCCGGGGATTCGATAAGCAAAATAGCATTTCACAATCGACCGAGTCCCACGCGGAAAGCTCTGCGAATGCAGACGCATTCAAGGAACTGAAGGCTTCATCGGGCCAAGCGAGCGCGGGCCTCGCACCCACGGATCCGATGCAACAGCCTGCGGCCCCCATGGCTGCTGAACCGATGTTGGCTGCAGCAAGCGATGAACCGGTTCCAGCACTTCGTCAGAATGTTACCTTGAATCTTCAGGACAAGCTTGGGAAAGAACTCGGCAACGACCAAGCCCTTGGCGCTGCCATTCAAAAAGCGTTAGAAAGCGGATTGGCCCAGGTTCAGCTGTCCACCGCCCAGCCTTTCTCGGCTCAGGCGATTGCAATGCAGGCGAACATGCAACAGGCCCTTCCCGATTTTATTCCAATACAATCCGCCCAAGCTGAAACAGCATTGGCGGACAGCCCAGCCAAAGAAACCGAAGTGATTTCTGAAGTAAGCACTGAAATAGACGCAATGGTGATCGAATTGCGGATCCCCAAAGACAATTGGGAAGAAGGTGCCAAGCGTTTGATTCAACTTGGCGTCCCTGTTTCGATTCAGATTCCGAGCACTGAGCTTATAGAATACAACTTTCTTCCACCCTCAATCAAGGACGCAACACAATCGAATCGCCTGGATGTGCGACAAGAAAATCCCTCCGCATCGTTCGAGCTTCGTTCCCCCCCCGCAGATAAAACTCCCGCTTCCGACCGCGATTTCAATCTCAATTCCGAAGCTATCGTAGCCGAAACGGCAGAACCAATCGCACTTGCAACAGAGGTTCTTGCAAGCGAGGCTCAAGCAGGCGAAGTGGTCTTAGTTTGGCAATACCAAACCCCGGATGCAGAAGCAGCCGCAGCTGTGGATAAATCGATGGCGAAACAAGTACAAGACCAAGTCGGTAGCTATATTCGCATTCGGTTGCATGTCCACAAGTAAGCAGATCTGAAGCAGTCAAGGGAAACTCTTGGCGAGTTCGCTCGACGCTAGCTAGCCTCTTGCGAAACGGAACTTAATTCTTGTGCGACCGAATGGGGCTTTGGAACAGCAGTCCGCTTGGCGTCGACTCGGACAATTTGTCCGTCAAAAGCATCCATGAACTGCTTCACCAGTGCGTTGTTCATGGCATTTCGAATCAATACCGCTTGAGGAACCGACGGCCCGGTGACTTCCGGTAGGGATTCTGCCACCGCTTCCTTGGCATTCGATGGTTCGCTTGCACTGGATGCGGGGCTAAGTTCGTTGGTTACAAGAAACGAAAGGTGGATATCGCGACCGATCTGTTTCTTGATAGCCTGCGTCAGTCGTTTGCAATTGTCACCGGTTTGGAAATACTCTTGGACCGCTAACCCATCGCGACCAAGACAAATTTGCCACTGGTTTTCTGAAATGCTTTCGACACGAATTGTCATGGCTGCACATTGCCCAGCAAACCCACCTAGTTTTTGTGCGACGTGTCGGAATTGACTTGCGTTGTCGCTGGGGACCTCCGAATCGGAAGTGTCCTTGGATACTTGTGCGGCATTGCTTTCGGATACGGACAGCTTCGCGTTCGGGGTGAGCTGATCAGTGGACGGAGCCACATACGACGCAACAGGAGTGCCTGTGCTTTCGGGTTCTGCACGAGCCTCTGCAGGGAGCGGTTTGTTTTGCTCCCCAGCAGACACAGGTGGAGCAGACACATGTGGAGCAGACACGGGTGGAGCAGACACAGGAAGAATCACTGGAGCGACAGAGGCTGCTTCCACGGATTTCGCAGGGGCTAGCTCATCTTTTTTTTTTGCTTCCGCAGCAGTGCTTTGCTGGGTCGTGCTTGGTTGGGTCGTGCTTGGTTGGGTCGTGCTTGGAGCATTGGCGCCTGGCGGATTCGTCGGAACGGCAGGTCTTGCGATCGCAGGCCGAGCTGGCATGGCAGATTGGCCGGTTGCAAAGGCACGCACCAAGTCGGAAAGCGACTGCAGGTCTTGTAGGTTACAGATTTGAACCAAAGCCACTTCCAGCAAAATTCGGCTTTGGACACTGTGCCGCATTTTAACGATGGTGTCATCCAAGAGTTGCAACGCGGAAAGCAGAGTCATGGTTCCCCAAGACTTACCCCATTCCGCAATCTGACCGGCGCTGTTGGGGTTTGCGGTTCGCATCAGATCGGGATGGCTGCCAACACTCATGGCCATCATATCGCGCAGATACCCAAGCAGCTGTTCTGCGATTTGACCAACGTCCACTCCTTCGGCAATCGCGGTATCCAGTTCACGAAGCGCGCCGGCGGAGTCCCTTTCAATAAGACGAAGCGCAAAGGACGCGAGCCTTGTTTCATCGGCGGTCCCAAGCATCGCATGAACAACCTCGGCGGTAATCTCGTTGCCGCTAAAGCTGAGCAACTGTTCTAGCAACGATTGGCTATCGCGCATGGATCCGGCAGCACGACGAGCGATCAATCGAAGGGCTGCTTCGTCTGCTTTGGTGCCTTCGTTTTGGCAGATGAATTTCAACCGCTCATAGATTTGGTCGGATTGAACGGGCGGGAAGTCGAATCGTTGGCAACGCGATAGAACCGTGATCGGCATCTTTTCAGGGTCGGTCGTACAGAAGATAAACTTCACGTGCCCCGGTGGCTCTTCCAAAGTCTTCAGCAATGCGTTGAAGGCCTGCGTTGTCAGCATGTGCACTTCGTCGATGATATAGATCTTATACCGCGATCGACTGGGGCGAACTGCTGCGTTGGCCCGCAACTGTCGAATCTCATCAATCCCGCGATTGCTTGCACCGTCGATTTCGATCACATCCATGTCTTCGCCCGAATCGATAGCCAAGGCGATATCGGATGCGGGATCAAACTTGCCGTTGGTTTCTGCGGAAGCATTCAATGCCTTCGCAAAGATGCGCGCAGTGCTTGTTTTTCCCACCCCCCGGGCACCTGTGAATAGATAGGCATGACCGACGCGATTGCTCTGGATGGCATTCATCAGAGCTTGCGAAACCGTAGATTGCCCAACAAGTTCTTCAAACGTTTTTGGACGGTATCGACGCGCGACAACGGTGTACTTGCCGTTTCCTGCGACCTCTTCCGCAGCGGAGATCTCCACGGAGCTGCTGTCCGAATTCAATTCTTGTAGGTTGACGGCTTTCTTGGCCATGTTCAAAAATTCTGGGGTAGCGACCCAATTTCAGGGGCAAACGAAAAGAATAGGTAAAAACTGTAGAAACAAGAGTATACCAAAGGCTCATGCGTTTTTACGCACTTCTTGACGAATTGGGTACATCAAGGTTCAATAAAGGGATGAGCAAACAAAAAATCTTAATCCAGCTTGATTCTGACTCACAGGCCAGCGTGTTTGACGCTGTTGTAGCGATTGATGCGGGAGTAGATCACTTGCTTCAGCACTCGGGCGTAACCGTTGATAACGTTCGTTCGCTGGTCCATGGTGCGATGTACACGCGTGGGCCAAGCGACCTGAAGAACACTGCGATCTTTATTGGCGGTACGAACGTCAACGACGGAGAGGCGATTGCTGCGGTTGCTTTGGAATCGTTTCTCGATCCATTCCGCGTTTCCATCATGTTAGACAGCAACGGTGCGAACAGCACGGCTGCTGCGACGGTTCTTTGTGCAACTAGACATTTGAAGCTAGAACGGGCCAGCGCTTTGGTCATGGCAGCAACTGGGTCCGTTGGTCAGCGAGTTTGCCAAATCCTTGCCAACGAAAAGTGCTTTACGTACGTTGCGTCCCGATCACTGGAACGCTCCCAAGAATGCATTCGGCTATTGGTTGCCGGCGGAGCCAATGAAAAGTATCTGAAGCCACTCGCTTCCTCCGATGACGTGGAACTGACCCAAGTTCTCAGCTCAGTCCAAATGGTCTTCGGGTGCGGCGCTGCTGGTGCTGGTCTTCTGAACGAATCGCAACTCAGTAAGGCCACCAATCTGAAGGTTGCCATCGATCTCAATGCGGTGCCCCCATCGGGAATTGCGGGAATTGCGATTATGGACAAAGGCAAGCAACGAGGCGAACGTTTTGATTACGGTGCCTTGGGTGTCGGAGGGTTGAAAATGAAAATTCACAAGGCTTCTCTCGCGGCTCTTTTCCATTCGAACAACCAATTTCTTGATTGCCAAGAAATGTTAGCCATTGGCGAGCAGATTCTACGAGCCGCTAGCTAAGGGCCGCCGGCTAAGAGTCTGGATGCCGGTGGTGGCACGCCTGAGAGTTTTCCGCTGTCAACAAATCGGTCAGAACCCCTCGCAAAAAGTGGCTTTGTCACGTAAGCTTAGCGGGTCTGAGAAATTCACCAACGGAAAACCTATCGATGTTCCCGTCGTACAGCCATTGCAACGTCATTATTATTCCCGTCCACAATTAGGCTCGGGGATTCGCTGGCACTGCAAGATGAACTTGCGAAACACAAATCCAAACCCCTGAAGCCTAACTTAAAGGCTCCAGGGGTTTTTTCATTTCAACTTTAGTCGAACGCAATCCACCAACAGAATCATCATGTCGACTCGATCCATCCACACGTACGATACCACGCTTCGCGACGGAACTCAGGGCGAAGGGGTTAGCCTGTCCCTGCAGGATAAATTGAATATTGCAGTTCGGCTGGCCGAAATGGGGATCGACATGATCGAAGGGGGCTACCCATTGTCCAATGAAAAGGACACCATGTTTTTTCAGCGCATTCGTTCGCTGCCCATGGGAAATAGCTTGGTTTGCGCTTTCGGTATGACTCGGCGACGCGGCGTTACCGTGCAAGAAGATCCAGGCATGAAGGCTCTGATCGCTGCGCAAACTCCCGTGATTACCGTGGTCGGAAAGTCTTGGGATTTTCATGCAACGGAAGTGCTTGGCGTCACTCTGCAAGAAAACCTTGACATGATTGGGGAAAGCGTGGCACACTTGGCCAAGTACTCGCAAGTGGTCTATGACGCCGAACATTTTTTTGATGGATACAAAGCCAATCGCCAATACGCGTTGCAAGCGATTCGGGCTGCCGCAACCTCTGGGGCGAAATGGATTGTTTTTTGCGACACCAATGGCGGGACTCTTCCCGAGGAAGTCGCGGCGATTGTTACTGATGCAAGGTCTAGCCTAGAGGGAACCGGCGTGCGGCTTGGAATTCACTGTCACAACGACGGGGATCTGGCGACAGCCAACTCCCTATCGGCGATCGACGCTGGCTGCGAGCAAGTCCAGGGCACCATCAACGGAATTGGCGAACGTTGTGGCAATGCAGATTTGGTGACGGTTCTGGCCAATTTGCAATTCAAGAAAAAGGGCTACAGCGTTCTTGGGGGGCGATCTTTAGAACACCTCACCGAGCTTTCGCGATACGTTTACGAAACAGCGAATTTGCAACTGCGCAGCGGGCAACCCTTCGTCGGTCGCAGCGCGTTCGCTCATAAAGGAGGAATGCACGTCCATGCCGTCAACAAGTTCGCTCATACCTATGAACATATGGATCCGGCCTTAATCGGCAATGAACGCAGAATTCTCGTAAGCGAATTGTCTGGCCGATCCAATATCGCAGCCTTGACTGCGGACCATAAACTACCGAACGATCGAGCCGTTCTGGATAAAATCCTAGGCGAGGTTGTTGCTAAAGAGAATCAAGGGTACCAGTACGAAGCGGCCGAAGGTTCGTTCGACCTTCTTGTGAAACGATGCATCGGTTCCTACGTTGAACATTTTCAGACGATCAAGTACCAAATCCTATCTGGTGATCTCGATACCACGCGAAACCAAACCTTCGCCGAAGCGATCCTCAAGATTCAAGTGGATGGCCAAGTTCGCGTCGAAGCGGCCGAAGGACACGGACCAGTCAATGCCATGGATGCAGCCTTGCGCAAGGTGTTGTTGCCCTTCTACCCCGCGTTGGATTCCATGCAGCTCACGGACTTCAAGGTACGCGTTGTGAACGGACAAGCAGGCACCGCCGCACGCATTCGCGTCAACATCGAAAGCACCGATGGCCATGATACTTGGCGAACCATCGGTGTCAGCGAAAACATCATAGAGGCTAGCTGGCATGCGTTGGTCGATGCCGTCGAATTTCGACTCAACCAAACTCGCGCAGCGGCCAACTAGTTAGACGGGATTGTCATGGCTTCATCGCCTGCGACAATCAACCCAAATTTTGGAGAGCTTCCCAAAAAAAGATGCTCTCCAATGAGTTAGCAACTTTCATCAAGTTCCAGTCCATCACACTCCAGTCCATCAGTCAACGGTCATTCAACGACGGAAATTCGATTCACGATGAACCCAGAAACCAAAGAAATTCCCAACCGATTTGATTTCGCTTCGGCTGCCCCCGAGATCTACCAACAATGGTTGGACAAAGGGTGCTTCAACGCGGACGTGGACCCATCCAAAAAGCCTTTTACGATCGTGATCCCCCCGCCGAATGTTACCGGCGCATTGCACCTGGGACATGCCTTGAACAACACGCTTCAAGATATCCAAATTCGGATGCATCGAATGCAAGGATTTTCGGCCCTTTGGATGCCTGGAACGGATCACGCGGGAATCGCCACCCAAGCCATCGTTGAAAAGCGATTGAAAGAAACCGAGA
Source organism: Planctomycetaceae bacterium (assembly GCA_027487485.1). Lineage (GTDB taxonomy): Bacteria > Planctomycetota > Planctomycetia > Pirellulales > Pirellulaceae > JBKCUI01. The sequence continues at coordinate 323,118 of JAIYDN010000012.1, forward strand.
ACAAGACGCGGCACGACTTGGGACGCGAAAAACTAGTCGAACGAATTTGGCAATGGAAGGAGCAGTATGAAAAGCGAATTCTGGGCCAGCTCCAACAAGTGGGCTGTTCGTGCGATTGGCGACGCACTCGATTTACGCTGGACCCGATGTGCGCGCGCGCCGTTCGCTCCACTTTCTTTGATCTCTTTTCCAAGGGGCTTATCTATCGCGGGAAAAGACTGGTTAACTGGGACACGTTTTTGCAAACTGCTGTAAGCGACGATGAAGTCAATCCTGAAACGGTCAAGGGGCATTTCTGGCACTTGCGCTACCCTATCGTCGATGCCAAACCAGGCGAACCTACCTACGTAACCATCGCGACAACTCGGCCGGAAACCATGTTGGGGGACACCGCAGTCGCAGTCCATCCTGATCCCGAGGAAGCGCTGAACAAGTACGAAGCGACTCTCAAGGAAAAGCTGGAAGGGGCAAATGCAAAAGACCAACCCGGCATTCAAGCTCAACTGGATGACCTGTCGGTCCGTCGACAGGAATTGTTACCTCAATTGATTCTGTTGGCCAATATGGCCAGAGATGGCCGGAAGCTGCGTCTGCCGCTTGTGGAGCGGGAGATACCGCTGGTGGTGGATGCTTGGGCGAAACCGGAACTGGGCAGCGGATGCGTCAAGATTACGCCGGCTCACGACCCGAACGACTACGAGGTTGCGCTGCGGTGTTCTTTGCCAATGCTGAACATCATGAATCCGGATGGAACCGTCAACGAGAATGGTGGCCCTTATGCAGGCCTAACCATGCCCAAAGCACGGAACAAAGTCGTCGCTGCCATGGACTATCTTGGATTCCTAGAAAAGACAGAAGATCGAGAGATTGAACTGAAGCATAGCGATCGAAGCAAGACTCCCATCGAACCGTACTTGGCTGACCAGTGGTTCGTACGCATGGAGCAATTGGCTCAATCGGCCATGGACGCCGTTTCGAATGGTGACGTCAAAATCTATCCAGCTCGCTATGCCAATGGGTACATGGATTGGCTGGGTGAGAAGCGTGATTGGCCCGTGGGGAGACAGTTGTGGTGGGGACATCAAATTCCTATTTGGAGCAAATCGTTTGAAAATGTTAGCGATGCACAATCGTTGAAGTTCAAGATCGATGCGATGCCCGAACGTGCATCGGGACTGCTGAGTGTTTCTTTGGAAGAGCCCACGACATTGCATGTTTGCATTCGCGATGAAGACCCTGGATTAGAAGCAAAGCTCCAGTCGCTAGGGCTCGAACGGCAAGCGGACGTTCTTGACACGTGGTTCTCCTCCGCCCTGTGGCCGCATTCGACCCTGGGCTGGCCCGATCAAACCGCCGATTTAGAATACTTTTATCCCACCAGTACGTTGATCACATCGCGCGACATCATCACGCTTTGGGTCGCCCGTATGGTTCTGATGGGGCTGAACAATGTCGGTAAAGTTCCTTTCCAAGAAGTTTTCATCCATCCAAAAATTCTGGACGGTTATGGCGAGACCATGTCCAAGAGCAAGGGCAACGGTGTTGACCCGCTGGATGTCATCAACAAGTTTGGCCCCGACGCTCTTCGCTTCGGATTGGTATGGCTGTGCACGGAAACGCAAGATGTGCGAATGCCGGTCCAGTTCGAGTGCCCGCACTGCGAAGCGCTCGTGAATCAAACCAAAGAAAATCGAGCTCAGCCGACAGTCGTTTGCGACAAATGCGGCAAAACATTTTCAACGCAATGGGCCGAAGCTGAATCCGACAAGGCGCATCCAAAAGCCCCGGTGGTGAGCGAGCGATTCGAGGTGGCTCGGAACTTCGTCAATAAACTTTGGAACGCGTCCCGGTTTGTCATGATGAATCTGGAGGGCTTTCAACCTCAAGCCGTGGACTTTGAAAAGCTACCGCTGGAAGACCAGTGGATTCTGTCTCGATTAGCCACCGTGACCAAGGCGACTCAGACGGAACTGAAACGCTATCACTACGCAGAAGCAGCCCGAGTTGTTTATGACTTTGCTTGGGACCATTTCTGTTCTCTCTATGTCGAGATGGCCAAACCCCGGTTGCAAGATCCTGCGGCTCGACCATTGGTTCAACAGATATTGGCGCATTGCTTGGACTCGATGTTGCGATTGCTCCATCCAATTACCCCGTTTGTGACGGAAGCCATTTGGCAAGAGCTCGCTCGTTTCGCTCCAAGTCGAGATCTGCAATCAACAGCTCCCCCTTCGAAATGGATTATCCAGGCAAGCTGGCCAACCGTGAACGAAGCGCACATTCGTCCATCCGTCGAAAAGCAGTTTGCTCACTTTGTCGACTTAGTGGGAGCCATTCGCGAAATTCGTTCAAGACAAAACCTTGGCCCCAAAGACCAAGTTCCTTTCTGCGTACGCTGCGAACCAGAAATGGAACAACTGCTTGCGCCGATGTCAAGCTTTTTGTCCAGCATGGCTGGCGCTCACGCTACCCAATGGAGCCAAAATCCTACTCTGCCATCGATCAACGCGCACGTTGCTATCGATCAGATGGATGTCTTCGTCGATTTGACACAATTCATTGATGTCGCGGCAGAGATCTCGAGAAACGAAAAACTGTTGAGCAATCTGATGAAACAGATTCAAGGTAAAGAAGGCAGACTGTCCAATGAATCGTTCGTAAGCAAAGCACCGGCAGATATCATTGCGAAAGAACGCCAGGCATTGGAGGAATTGATTGCCCAACGTTCTGTAGCCGAGCAAGCGATTGAAAAGTTGAGACAGCTCTAGAATCCAATGAACTTGTTCGTGCAAATCTACCCTCAGCCCGACGTACCTTGTCCCCAATCCTTCGAAGGGTTGGTCGAAGCCATGCAAGGGCTGCCCGGTATGTATTTCGAAATGGACGGCTCGTTCGTTTGGGTCGATCATGCATCCAACCCCGCCAAGCAAATGGACGCCATGGTCTATGATCGCGATGGGCGATTGGCCTATGTCGAAGTTAAAGGTGATTGCAGCCCATACCAGTGGCTGCTGCTTTGCCGTGCAATGTGCAATTTGCCGGTAGAACCAAGTGAACGGCTATCGAAGCCAAGTGAAGGTTCACCATCGTGGGCGACGCTGGACAAGTTGCTGCGAATTCATGAAGTTAGCTTAGGCAACTGGGTAACAGCCAGCCACATCGCAGACCTGCTGGCAAAAGCGAACTAGGGTTTCAGCCAAGCTAACAAGCCAATCAATTTCCTGGCGAAGTGCTCGGCGCACGCCATGCCGGTGCGGTGGATGGCAAACTGTCACCAATTTTTCCAGAGCTGCCAGTCGTTCCTAGGCTAGGTGGATTGGAGCTTGGTAGGCTTGGGTTGGGTGGTAGGTAAACACCATTTTCAATCGGTGCCGTTAGCGAATCAGAAACAATCGTGGACGCTTGCGAAACACCTTCGCTGATGCGATCGATGCGGGCGCTTGCTTGTTCGACTTGGCCTTGAGCCGATTCGGACGCTCGATTGACGCGATCAAACGCTTGATTGGTTGCCGTTCGAAACTGAGATTGAGCGTTCTGTAGACCGCTTAGCAAGTTCGAAACCGGCTGCATGGTTTGGCTCGTAACCGGCCCGGTTGAGGCTGGCGAAAAGCTGGAACCACCAAGGCCGGTCGACGGCGGACTACCTGCAGCACCTGAATAGCTTCCAGGGACTTGAAAACTTCCAGTTGCAGGGGCGGGCACTCGTGTTGGATTATTATTCCCACCCAAAGAAGTAGGGAAAGTTAAACCCGTTGACTTGCAGCCAACCAAGGAAGTCGTTGCAATCATGGCAACCACCAAGGTCGATTTGCGTAAGTTGATTCCGGCTGTTCGCAACGCTTTGTTTTTCATGAGCCTCATCCACTCAGTTAGCTAAGAGTGCCTTGCGGTACGTCAGTCCAATACGACGCAACTCAAACACTTCACTGAGTAATACGATTTTTGTTGCGTTGCATGCAAGGCGGAAATTCTATCCATGCGAAGATTAGCATTCTGGCTAAATCAATGCTGGCAATCGCGGGGGCAAGTGCGAAATGCGAGTTCAGAACGATTCGCTATAGATAACGAATTCGATGCGGCGGTTGCTTGCGCGGGAAGTCGGGCTTTGGTTGTCGCCCAAGGGATAATTTTCGCCGTGAGCCAAGGTGAAGAGCTGGCTGCTTGGCATTTGATTGCGTTTGGTGAAATGATCGAGCACGGCGTTGCTTTGCGCTGCTGCAAGTTGATGATTGGATGCAAATGCCCCGCCATACAAAGTCGAATTGTCGGTATGGCCTTCGATAGCAATGCGTTGCTTGGGGTAAGATCGTCGAAGCGATTCGGCAATCCGGTCCAAAATACTGGCGGCGGACGGTGTTAACTGTGCGGAACCGGGTTGGAATAATTGGTCTGCGGGAACACGAAGGCGAATGACTCCACCTTCATCTTCAACGGGATAGCCAAGATCCCGCAGCGGTTCACCAGCGACACGGTTGCTTGTGTTCGCGGTCAGCTTCGCTCCCCCTTTTCGAGACTGGTTCGATTGCACACTTTGCACTTGGTCGGAAAGGCCACGAAGCTGCTGGCTGGATTGGGCGTTAGCTATCCGAGATTGTTGTAATTGATTGCCAACGTCTTGTACTTGACGCTGCATCAGCTCGGAACGCTCCCGAAAAAGTTGCATTTGCTGTTGCGATTGAGCCAGCTGAGTTGTCAATTGCCGATTGTTTTCGTCGAGAAGTCTGGCTCGTCTTTCCAGTTCCGCGATTTGCGCCGTCACGTCCGGCGATGCGACAGGAGCTCCCGTAGGACCAAGAAATCCCGACGGTGTTGCCGTTAAGTAGGGGTTACTGCGATTGCAACCACTTCCGATTGCGAACATGAAAGCACAAACCAACGCGGTCCAAACAGGAAGTATCCGCCCCAGAAATGCCTTGTTAGTGAATTTGTGATAAGATTTCCAAGCGCACAGCACCATCTGCCCCGGCCAATAAAGTCGAGTCAAGTGGAAGGATTTGTTGTTTAGCCTGGAATCTACACTGCGCATGACTGGGTATTAGCAAGTATTCGCGTCGGCAGCAAGACGACTCCCCCATTGTGGACAAGGCTTCGATGTCTCGCCCCGCAAATCTCGCTAAATCAGGTCCCACGGAGTTGCCCCTACGGAGTTGCCCGTGCTGCTTTCGGGAATTCTATTCATCAAGGAGTATGCATTTGCACTCATCGCCCGTTTTGTTATCGTCCCACCATCGTGTTTTTGTATTAACAGGGGCAGGTATCAGTGCCGAAAGTGGACTCAAGACCTTCCGAGACTCGGGCGGCCTATGGGAATCGCATCGCGTGGAAGAGGTTGCTTCGCCCGAAGGTTGGCAAAACAATCCAGAGCTCGTTTGGCGTTTTTAATCCCAACGCCGAGCTCAGGCTAGACTGTGCCAACCCAATGCGGCTCATTTTGCAATTGCGGCACTGGAAACGGCGATCGGAGATCGGCTCTTCTTGGTGACACAGAACGTCGATGATTTGCACGAGCGAGCGGGTTCGCGCTCGGTAATGCACATGCACGGTCAGCTGAACATGAGCCGATGTGAAGATCCTGAATGTGATTCATTACCGTTCGTTGACGAACAATTGTACGAATCGAAAGCTTCTTTTGCTTCTTGTGCCTGCGGGGCTGTTGTCCGGCCACACATCGTATGGTTCGGTGAACAACCGTTTTACGTGCCGGATATCGAGCAAGCCATCCAACAATGCGATTACTTTATCGTGATTGGTTCTTCCGGATCCGTCTATCCGGCTGCGGGTTTGGTAAGCGTGATTGCTCACCGACGAAATCGCGGCTCGAACGTTCGTTCCCTATACGTTGGGCCCGAAGCTCCCAATAATGCGAGACTATTCGACGAGATTCGGCTTGGTACTGCGTGCGAAGTGATTCCAAGCCTTTTTGGAGAATGAAGATTCGCAATTGAATCACTTGAGTCACGCACGAAAGTGAGCCTTGTGTTACTCGCTCGCAATAGGTTCGATGCGTTAATGCACGTTGCCGACATGAGTCTGTCGAAAAATGAGGGGCGAAAAATTTTCGAACCCGGCTTCCGCCCCGCTATTTTTCGCCCCCCATCTTTCGACATCAACCACTTGTCTTCATTCCGAAACCAAACACCCTTATGGGTATCAGCGGGTTATTTCTGAGGCAGCCTGAGAAAACAGGCTTGGTGAGGAAATAATCGAAGCGGAACTGGTTTACGATCGAAGCCATTGGTCAGGCTTCATGTTGCATGTGATGACTTCGCAAGTCCCCGCTCGTTCGGTAGCCGCTAATGCAAGCATGCAAACATCAGGATTGCGTTCGCAATACTCGATGGCGCGTTCGAGTCCCATGACAAACAGCCCCGTTGCAAGTGCATCTGCCCAACCAGCGGATGGATGCAGTACGGTGATGCTAAGGAGTCCTTCGGATGGCCAACCGGATCGAGGATCGATGATATGCCCGTAGCGTTTCCCACGAAAGTAAAAGAATTGGTTTGCGGGTCCGCTCGTACCTAGCGCCTGATTCATTAAGGTAAGCGTGCCTAAAATTCTTTCCGATTGCTCAGGATGGCGAACAGCGATTTTCCAGCCTTGGTCGGGTGCGTCCCAGGACTGACCTCCATGGCATAGGACGCTACTTTTTCCACCATGGAAAGCAAAATGCTGCACCCCGCGTTTGTGAAGAGAGCCAGCTGCGCAATCGATGGCGAACCCTTTACCGATTCCGCCTGGATTGACTTCAATCGATTGTTGGAATCGAACACGTCGCGCGGCTTCATCCAATTCGATATACTCCGTTCCGATGTTTTCTAAGGCCGAAGCGATTTCCAGCTCGGTTGGCATTTTTCCTTGGCGTTGATGGAAGCCCCAGATTTTTGATAGCTTTGCGGCCGTCATGTCAAATGCGCCGTTGGTTGCTTCGTGAATCTCTTTTCCAAGCTTAAGAAGTTGGAAGGTTGATTCGGAGACATCCAACCAAGTACCCACGTCATTCGCATTAAGTCGGCTCAAGTCACTGGATGGAACATAGACGCTCAAGACTTGTTCTAAGTAGGTTATGGTTTCCAACGCTTCGCAAGCAGCTTCGCCCCCGTGGCTCGGCTGTCCTGGGTGAAGCAGAATCTCAAAGCGGCAAGCCATTGCATCCCTAGCAAACTCGAGCCAATGGGAGGCTGCGGGCGTTGAGATGTGGGAAGGATTCGACATCAGATTATCGCGCACCGCGTTTTGTCCGCTGACGAATCCATGTTTTGAAGGAAAGGTATCCTACGGCGCAAAGAGCCAGCGTAATGATTGTGACAGTCCAGTTGGTTTTGTTACCAACTTCTTTGGCGATAGGTTCGATGGCAGATTGAGCGACCACGTTCGCAAGCTCTTGAGTTCCTTCGATAAACGGCTCGGGGTCCGCAAGGAATGCAACGAGAGCTCCACTGACAGCCAAAGCGCCTTTGTTCTTCCAGACAAAGTCCATTCCTCGATCGCCAAACTTGCCGACGGTATCCATCAGCTCGCTTGTTCTTCCGATTTTATCGAGCTCGCCGGACTTGACCATCATGCCGATACGTCGAGCATTTTGTTCGGAAACGGCGCGAAGAGCGTTCGCGGCAGGCTTCCCTGCAAGTTCCAGAATAGGTTCGGCAATTTCGCCATGCTTGATCATGGCTTCGGCAGCTTCGTCTCCTATTTTGGTCGCAAGATTTCGACGTGTTTCGTTGCGGACGACCGATGTTGCCTCGTCACCAAACTTGGCAAGCCATCGTGTGGCTTGAACGCCATCGGCGGCGGCATCGTCAACCAATTGGATTGCGTACGGCCCCACTTTGCGCAATGCATCGGCACCATCGTCCCCATATTTCACAAGGAAGGTTTCTACCTTTCGCGTCAGAATCTCGGCGCCTTCTTCTGCGACCTCTTTACTAAAGCGAACGCCTAGCGATTCGACCAACTCCTTCGCCAGTCCCAATTTCCCTTGAGCGTTGGCTTCGGGCGCAACTGCGCACGTGACGAAAACGAGAATGAAGCACAGCGGTGTATTGAATGGCACGGCGATCACGGGATGATTCCTTTGTGTTAATTTTCTCTTCGCAGTTCGAGATGTTTACGCCAGTGTACGTTATCCATTTTGGGAAAGTCGGTTCGGAAGTGAACCCCTCGCGATTCGCTTCTTGCCGTTGCTGCGCATGCCATTTGAAGGCTCACGGTTAAGATGTTCTGCAATTCCCAGCCGTCCGTGCTATTGAGATCTTGAGCGAGGACGTAGCGACAGTATTGTTGGATGGCGTGGAACGCTTCCAGAAGACGATCTTCGCGGCGTTGAACACCAACGTTTCGCCACATCAGCGCGCGAACTGCGTTGCGAATATCCGCCAAATCGATCGGTTGGCTAGAGGCACCCTTTGCGGGGCTACTGATAGGAAGGACACGAAGTTCGGTACCACTTTTTTTTATGGCGGATTGGGATGCGCTGCGACCTGCGATGGCACCGTAGACCAGTCCCTCCAACAGGCTGTTCGAAGCCAGTCGGTTCGCACCATGCAAGCCAGTGCTGGTGACTTCGCCGGCTGCCCAAAGTCCTGGCAACGAAGTGGCTGCGTTTTCGTCGACGGTGCAACCTCCGATCATGTAATGTGCGCCCGGGCGAACTGGGATTGGGTCGACCGCGATATCCAATCCAAACCCCGCGCATACTTTAGCTATTCCAGGGAACCGATTTCGAACTTTGGTTGCATCCAAGTGCTTCATGGTCAGATAGACACAGGGCGCCTGAGTCTTTTCCATTTGATTGACGATCGCTTTGCTAACGACATCGCGAGGTGCCAGTTCCAGTCGTTGGTCGTATTCGCCCATGAATCGGTAGCCAGAGGCATCCACCAAATGTGCACCGTCACCGCGAACAGCTTCCGTAATAAGTGTTCTGGAGCTACCCGCGATGTACAGCACCGTTGGATGGAATTGCATGAATTCCATATCGCGCATCACGGCCCCTGCGCGAAAAGCGATTGCATGCCCATCCCCCGTCGCGACACGTGGGTTGGTGGATTCCCGGAAGACTTGGCCGCAACCTCCGGTGCATAGGATGGTTTCTTTGGCCCAAATCAAGATAGGCTTGCCGCCACGAATGGATGCGATGGCACCTTGGCAGCGATCTTCGTGAGTTAACAAATCGATCGTGAACGTTTCTTCGGAGATCTCGATGTTGGGACGTCGACGCGTGTGCTCGATCATTGCCCGCATGATCTCCTTGCCAGTCGCGTCACCTAGGGCGTGGATAATGCGTTGGTGCGAGTGCCCTCCTTCGCGACCTAGGGCCAACTGGTCTCCGTTCTGGTCGAATCGCGTTCCCCATTGAATGAGTTCGGCAACGCGTTCCGGTGCTTCGCGGACCACCATGTCGACGACCGTCGGATCGCACAGGTCGCCGCCAGCAACCAAGGTGTCTTGAACATGGTTGTCGAACCGATCTTCGGGATCCCAGACGCTTGCAATTCCACCTTGAGCATAGACGCTGTTGGATTCCTCCAGCTTGTCTTTCGTCAAGATCATCGTTTGCAAGGAAGGGTCAATTTCGTGGGCAGCTCGGAGTCCCGCCAAACCACCGCCGATGATTAATACATCGGTAAAGAAGTGCCCACATCGCTTGGGCTCAATCGGAACGAGATATCGTGAAACGATTTGTGGCCAAGGTTGCGAAAGCATGGACGAGGGGAATCGATCGGGCATCAAACATACCATTCTACGAAAGCGCGGGAACGACGATCGAGCAATCTCAGATCGTCAACTCGAAAGCGTATACCATTGGCGTCGGTAAAAACAACGGACTTGGCAGATACGCGACGAACATCTTCTTCTGCATTGATAACGAAACTTGTCCGGCCGTGATCGGTATCGACAGTCCATTCACAAGGCTCCTGAGTCCCCGAGACTTCGATGACCTTTTGGATGACCGGTACAAATTCGCGCAAGGCGAGTTCCTCGTCCAACAATCGAATCGTTTCCGCCTCAAGCCCTTCGAGGGACTTGAAGCAGACGATTTCATCGCCGTCGCTGCTGACCAAGGAGATCCATTGTTTTGTCGCCGAGATGGGGAATAACGGAACCACCGTTACGTCGCGATACTCGCGTCCGTCTTGATCGACGACCACGATATGGCTCCATACGTCGCGGCTCAAGCGATAAACATTCGGACGATCAGTAACAGGCATTTTGGTAAGGTGTAAGGTGTAAGGTGTAAGGGGTAAGGGGTAAGGGGTAAGGGGTAAGTCTGGCTTATACCTTATGGCTTAAAGCTCAACGCTTTGCTTTCAGAACAGCGGACGAATTTCTGCGGCGAGGAAGAAGGAGCCTGCAACGCAGATCAATTCCTGGTCAACGGCTGATTCTATCGCGTGGCGTAATGCAACGTCGCTGGAAGGGGCTGACAATATCTCAACTTTTGGGAAATGCGATTGATGTCCTTTGGCGATAGCTTCTAGGTTTTCAAGCGGGACAACTCGAGGGTTGTTCTGGAACTGAGTCAAGATGATTCGGTCGAAGGCTGGCATCAGTTGCAAAATCATTTTGGTAACTTCTTTGTCTTTAGAGCATGCGAAGACAATGGTTCGTTTTGCTGGAGAGTAATGTTCATCGAGGGCGTTGATCAGAGCTTCGATCGATGCCACGTTATGGGCGGTGTCGATCACGACAGTAGGATGACTGGCAACTTGTTCGATTCGGCAACTAATTTGTGTTTCTGCCAAAGAATCAATGATCGCCTTGTTGTCGAGCTTCCAACCTAGTTTTTGTAGTCGTTGCCAAGCGGCGATGGCGATGGCTGCATTTTCACCTTGATGTTTGCCGGCCATTCGCAGAGGGATTTCTGAAAAGCCAGTTTCGGAAAGTTCCCGATTGAGGGCTTGGAAGCTAAGCTGGCAGGGGACGGGCTGGGAATGGAAGTTGTTGGGAAGTGCTTTGTTTTGGCGAGTCGAATCGAAATCTTGTCCGATTTGCCAAAGTTGGCATCCATGCTTTTGGGTGGTTGCCCTGATCACTTCCGCAGCATCTGGGTGTCGTGCTCCGCTGATAACGGGAACGTTTTTCTTGATGATTCCGGCCTTTTCGCTGGCAATCAAAGCGATCGTGTTTCCCAATTGTTGTTGATGATCAAAGCTGATGGAGGTGATGATTGCAAGCGAGCTCTGGCAGACGTTGGTGCTGTCCAGTCGTCCACCAAGTCCGACTTCGATCACGTTCACGTCTGTTTCGCGGGCAGCAAAAAGGGACCAAGCCAAAGCGGTAGTCATTTCAAAAAAAGTAGGCTGGCCGTGCTCGGATTGGGTCGTTTTCCGATCTGCTTGTTGAAGGGCATCGATTTGGGCGACTAATTCCTGGGGGCTGCAGGGAACTCCGTCGACCACAAAACGCTCTTCAAGGTGCATTAAATGGGGTGAGGTGTACAATCCGACACGCATGCCAGAACGCCGCAAAGCCTCCGCCAAGAGCCATGAGACCGACCCCTTTCCTTTGGTTCCCGCGACATGAATTACGGGGGCTCGCAAATGGGTTGAGCCGAGTTCGTCTAGAACATGCTCCATCCTACTAAGCCGAAAGGTCTGCCGATTGTAGGGGCGGTCGGACGATTTCTCATAGTTGATGCGTTCGTATAGGTAACGGACTGCGTCGGTATATCTGGGGTCAATCCGATCCATCGGGGCCATTCGGAGGTTTTCGGGGAAGATTCGGTTACGCGGGGACGTCACAGTTTATTTGGATTCAAGTGAGTTGTGTGAGGGGGGAAGTCGCTTGTCGTCCGAATGTTTGGGATTTATAGTGCTTGCTTGGTGATTCGTAGCCCAAGGTTATGCATAGGTACAATCGAATAGTGGCCAGGATCGGTATTCCAATCCGTGGCCGGTTTCGCTGTGTCGTATCGCTGAACCGGGTTGCAATTCAACACGTAAAGGGCGGAAGTCGAAAGACAATTCCCCCAAAATAGCACTGAATCAAGAAGCGTGCTTTCCCCTCGCATTTCGGTCCGATCCTACTTTTCCCAAGCTATTTCATGTCAACATCAACGGCTACCCCTCCCGCCACAGGCGCTTCGACCGACCCCACGAATGTTATTGTTGAAACACGAAACCTTGGGAAGATTTACCGAGATTTCTGGGGTCGAAAAAAAGTCCACGCATTGAAGTCGCTCGATATCGAAGTGCGGCGCGGCGAGATTTTTGGACTCCTTGGGCCGAACGGGTCGGGCAAATCGACGACGATCAAGTTGATGTTGGGGTTGCTGTTCCCAACTTCCGGTCGTGCTTTTGTCTTCGGAAAAGACGCAACCGATGTGTCGAAGAACGAACGAATCGGGTATTTGCCTGAAGAATCGTACCTGTACAAATTTTTGAACGCAGAGGAAACGCTGGACTTTTACGGTCGCCTTTTCGACATGCCAGCCGAAGTTCGGCGAGAGCGCACTGAACAATTGATTCAAATGGTTGGGCTTCAACGAGCGCGACGCCGCCAACTGAAGGAGTATTCCAAGGGGATGACTCGTCGGATTGGTTTGGCTCAGGCTTTGATCAATGAACCAGAGTTCCTTGTTCTCGACGAACCAACGACGGGATTGGATCCGATTGGGACGCGAGAAATGAAGGATTTGATCCTCCGTTTGCGTGAACAAGGGAAGACCATTTTGATGTGTTCGCACCAACTTGCTGACGTTCAAGACGTTTGCGATCGCGTTGCCATTTTGCATCAAGGGGATTTGAAGGAACTGGGGCGAGTCCAAGATTTGCTGAAGGTTCAAGACGTCACAGAGATCCATGCGAGAGGGCTGGATGAAAAGACAAAACAAGAGATCAAAGATTTGATTGCTCGTTCCAATGGTGAGTTGCTGCAGATGGATAATCCAACCACAACCATGGAAGAGCTCTTCTTGGATATTGTTCGCGAAAGTGAGCAAAGACCAGGTCGACGAGGTGGGGCTTCTTAATAGGCCCTGATTTGAATATTTACAGAACCTCGCGATCGTTGAAAGGGTAGTTGGTAACTGAGATGCGTTTAACTCCAGAACAATTTTGGACTTATTCTGAATGGCTCTTTGATAACTGGGGGCTCCTTACGGGGTTGCTGTTGGTTATCGTCTTGGCCGTGATTGGGTTTTTGGTTGGTTTCGTCGTGTCGATGATAAAGCGGGGCCCGGGTGAAGGGTTTTTGCATGTCGCGAAGATCATTCGTGAATTGTTCGCGGTCGACCTGCCCAAGACTTCGGTGAGACGGGTCTACGCAATTGCAAGCCTCGCTGTGAAGGAGGCTATCCGAAAAAAGATTTTGGTGGTCGTTGCCGTTTTCGTCATCGCAATCATGTTTGCAGGTTGGTATCTGGATCCAAAGTCTGACAACCCGGCACAGCTTTATATTTCATTCGTGATGTTTTGGACGAACATCCTGATGCTGATTCTTGGTCTATTCGTCAGTTGTTTTAGCTTGCCAGCGGATATCAAAAGTCGAACGATTTACACCATTGTGACCAAGCCGGTTCGAGCGACTGAGTTGTTTTTTGGTAGGGTCTTTGGATTCGTGGCGGTTGGAACCATCATCCTTTTAATGCTAGGCTCGATGAGCTACTTGTTTGTGGTGCGTGGTCTGAATCATACGCACGAGATTGAAGAATTGGCGCCCAATGGCATTTCGGGGTCTACGACGACGGAACGATTTCACCAGCACTCATTTTCGATCGAAGAAAATGGAACGGGTGCGACTAATGTAGTGAAAGGGCATCGACACGAAGTGTTGAAGCAAGGGGACAAGATTGTACTTGGACCGCCCGTAGATGACCTGACCGCCCGTGTTCCCGTGTACGGAAGACTTCGTTTCACCGGTCGCGATGGAGAGGAAAGCGAAGGATACAACGTTGGTTACATGTCCGAGTATCAGAAGTACATCGAAGGAGATACTCTTTCTAGTGCGATCTGGAAATTCAAAGACGTTCGCCCGGGTTCTTCGGATCAAACCGCTCTGAATTATGACATCACGTTGTCAGCATTCCGTACGTACAAGGGGGATATCGTTACACCGGTTGGCGGGGTTGTCGTTTTTCGCAGCACCGATGGAACTGTTGAGAGCGAACGGTTTTCTTTTAAGGTCAAGGAATTTCAAATCGATCAGCGATCCATCCCGCTCAAGCTAAAGGGATTTCGAAACGGCGAGCCCACCGATTTGGACTTTTTCAAAGACATTGCTCCAGACGGCTCCTTTGAAATCATGGTCCGATGCTTGGACCGAAACCAGTATCTTGGAATGGCAGCTGCCGACGTTTATCTCCGACGGGACACGAAGTCTTTTTGGCAAAACTTCGTAAAGGGTTACATCAGTATTTGGTTACAAATGGTCATTGTGATTTGTTTTGGGGTAATGTTCTCCTGTTTCTTGTCGGGGCAAGTTGCTTTGATCGCAACGGTTTCCTTTTTGGTGCTTGGTTTCTTTGGGTCGTTTGTTGATAACGTGCTGTCCAAGAAGATTGAAGGGGGCGGTCCGATAGAATCGTTGATCAAGATTCCGCTCGGAGCAAGTGCTACGATTGACCTCGACCTGGGAAGCCCCGTGTTGGAAAACGTGATTCGCAGTTCGGATCGTGGGTTGTTGACCTGCGTAAAAACACTCAAAGATGCCATTCCTAATTTCAATCAGCTGGGGACATCAGACTTTGTTGCCTATGGTGTTGATTTGTCATCTGGTCTCTTGGCAAGGCATCTCACCATCTGTTTTGGATATTTCTTAATGACCAGTTTGATCAGTTACTTCTTCCTCAAGACGCGAGAGATGGCGGCATGAACAAGAAAAGTTTATTTCGCAAGATTGCATACATTGTCGCCATCGTCCTGCTTCTACTGCCGCTATTTGCTTTGGGCAAACCTGGCACAGGCTTGATTGGTCAGCTGCGCACGAAGCATCGCATCGGACAGGCTAATTTAGGCAAACTAGATCCAACCAGCGAAAGCATGCGACTGGCTACCTTGGGGATGAAAGGGGTCGCGGCCACAATCCTTTGGGGGCGAGCCGATTATTACAAGGAAGAAAAGTACTTTGACAGGTTTTCAGCAACATTGAATCAAATCAGTTTGTTGCAGCCGCACTTCGTCAGCGTTTGGCAATTCCAAGCACACAATTTGGGATACAACGTTTCGCCCGAGTTCGAGGATTATCGTCAACGGTACGAGTGGGTCAAAAAGGGAATTGACTATATGGTGCGTGGCACCAAGTTCAACGATCGAAAACCCATTCTGCAGTACGATTTAGGGCAGCAGTATTTCGGTCACAAGATGGGTAAGGCTGACGAAAAAGTTCAGTACCGAAACCTATATCGGAACGACGATGAATTTCATAGCTACTTGAAAGACCAAGGTTTGGTTGGTATCGACACTACGGCTCGTGGTTTCGATCAAAAGCCAGACAATTGGTTGACTGGAAAGTTGTGGCTGAACCAGGCCACAGACTTGTATCAATCTGGGGCTCTTATTAAGAAAGTACCTCATTTGCTGTACTCCTATTCACCTGCTTGGCGGATGTACTATGCAGAAGCGATCGAGTCCGAGGGAGTATTGGATGCCAGTGCGAGTTTGGCTTGGAAGTTGGGTGGCGAAGAATGGGCTCAGTTCGGTTCACGATCCCTGTATCAATTCGGCCAAGGTCGTGATGTAACGCTTTTGGGTATTCAGGAAATTAACAATGAACTGGCTGAGCAGAAGGCTCAGTTTGACGAAATTTCCAAAGAGGCACGACCAGCCGCTATTGCAGACCTGCGAAAGGAGATCGACCCAGAAGACTTGAAGGTCTACGACTTGCCGGAATCAGAACGAACTCAAGAAAACTATGCTTTGTACACTTCGGTCATGAATCGATTGACTCCAACGTTTCAACAGATCGCTGCGAAACTTCCGCCAGAGCAACAGCCAAAGCTGGTAAAAATCGCGACCCAGATGTCGACTTCGGAAGAGTTCTTGAAACAGGTCAAGTCATACAGAAGCCAAGTTAATTACGACTATTGGGAGCTTCGAGCCAAATTGGAACAGAAGGATGAAGCGATCAAAGCTAGACGACTTATTTACGATGCCGACAAGCTTATTGACGAGGCGGATGTGAAGGGTGCAGTGGATCTTTATGACGAAGCTTGGGTCTATTGGGATTGGATTTTCAATCGTTACCCAAGCATGATGATTGAAGAAATGGGAGATGACGTTCAGAGGGCTTTGGCTCGATACGGAAAATTGGTCGATGAAGAGGTGTCCGAAAGCTTCCCGCTGAACCGATTCTTAGAGATTCGTCGGTTTCATAATAGTGATGCTTTCAGTGCGGAAGCGACCAGGTTGATCGAGGAGATTCAGAGGAAGGTTGGCGAGTTGCCGGACACTCCACCTGTTTATGTTCCTTCGCAGGGCAAAGAACAACCAGCTTCCAATGCAAGTGAAGCTCCGGCAGCCGTTGCTCCGACTGCTGAGCCTCCAACCGCTGACGCTCCGGCAGCTGCTGAGGAGGCAGCCGCCGCGGCTGCTGTTCCTGCGGAAGGTGAAATGGAAAAAGCCAAGGATTCTCCAGAGGCTTCGCCGTCACAGGCTTCCACGTCGGAAGAAAAGGTGCAGGAGGCGTCGGCTCGTCCTCCCACTTTGGAAAATCCAGATTCTCAAAACTAGGAATTTCGTATACGTTGCTGTAGATGGGAATCTACGATCGAAATTATTACCGGGAAGAATCCGACTTAAATCTCGCGCCCAGCTGGAATCAGCGGTCTGCCGTGAGCACGTTGATTATTGTCAATGTGGTCGTTTGGGTTGCCAATTTGGTTCTAAGCCAGGCACAGAGATTCACCCCCGGGTTTCAAGGGGTAGTTAACGAATTTCTGCTTCTGTCTTCGGAAGATCGGTTATCGCCACTCTATTGGTGGCGAACCATCACCTACGGGTTCGCGCATGACGCGGTTTCTCCGTTCCATTTACTTTTCAACATGCTAGGACTTTATTTTCTCGGCCGAGCAGTCGAAGAGAGATACGGTCGCAACGAATTTTTGCGAATCTACTTTTTCGCTTTGTTTGTTTGTGGAGCATTTTGGCTTCTGAAACAATACGCTTTGGGCACGGACGACAATCGGATGCTGGGTGCTTCTGGAGCCGTCTTATGCATTGAGATGTTATTCGTTTTCAACTTTCCAACTCAGCGAATATTTCTGTTTGTCTTTCCGGTGCCCGCTTGGGTTCTCGGGATCATTTTGGTGCTGACCAACTTTGTTTCCACTCCATCCACCGGGATTGCATACGACGTTCACATGGTCGGAATCCTGGTGGCTGCGGCCTACTTCTTCTTGGGATTGAGCTTTCGTTCTTTGGACGACATGCGCAGTGCATGGCGACGAACATGGCGTCGCTTGACCGGTCCGAAGCTAAAAGTGCATTCCGATTTTCAAGAGAGCAAGCAAAGCGATTCGGAGGAAGCGGATCGCGTCCTTGCTAAGATTCATGAGAAAGGCCAAGATTCCTTGACATCCCGTGAACGTAAATTTCTAGAACGTTATTCGCGCGAAGTACGCGCAAAACAAAAGCTTGATTAAACACTTTTAGCACGAGCCTTTATTGAATATGCCGATAGCAGCACAGACATTTGAAACTCAGAGGTCCGAAATCGCGGGCTTCAAAATCGCAGACATCGTAAAGAATTATGGGACGCCCGCTTATGTTTACGACATGGCAAAGATTGAAGAGCGCGTTCGTGATTTATCCGCGTTTGATGTCGTAAGGTATGCCCAAAAAGCATGCTCCAATATTGCAATCCTGGATCGCCTGCGAAGGCTCGGGGTGGTTGTGGATGCAGTCAGCGCGGGTGAAGTCAAGCGAGCGATCGCAGCGGGCTTCAATCCGAAAGCCGATCCGCATTGCATTGTATTCACTGCGGATGTTTTTGATCACGAAGCTCTGTCGGTGGTCAAGGAATACGGATTGCATGTGAACTGTGGTTCGCCTGACATGATCCAACAACTTGGAAAGGCAATTCCAGGTTCCAGCGTGACGCTTCGTATCAATCCAGGTTTCGGCCACGGTCATAGCCAAAAGACGAATACAGGTGGCCCCCAATCCAAGCACGGGATTTGGCATGAAGACGTGGTGGAGTGTTTGCGAATGGCGGACCTGCACAATGTTATCGTGACCGGGCTTCATATGCATATCGGATCCGGGACCGATTTGGAGCATTTGTCGCAAGTCTGCGAATCGCTAGAGAAAATCGCACTCCTAGTCGGTAGAACTCTTACCACCATCAGTGCCGGCGGAGGGTTGCCCGTTCCGTATCGACAGGGTCAAACCTACGTTGATCTGGACCAGTACTATTCGCTGTGGGATGCGACTCGCAAACGATTGGAAGCTAGCTTTGGGCATCCTTTGAGTTTGGAAATCGAGCCTGGACGTTACTTGGTCGCGGAAAGCGGGTTTTTGATCGCAGAAATTCGCGCGATCAAAAAGATGGGGGAGAACATGTTCTACCTTTTAGATGCCGGTTTCAATGATTTGGCTCGTCCAATTCTCTATGGCGCATACCATCCCATTTCGATCGCCCATCGCGATGGGCGCATTTCCAAACAAACGGCAGAAGTCGTTGTGGGAGGTCCTTTATGCGAGTCGGGGGACATTTTTACTCAGGAAGAAGGTGGCTTTGTGGCGAAGCGGGAGCTGCCCGTTGCCTCCGTCGGCGACTATTTGATTCTGGAAGTTGCAGGTGCCTATGGATTCGTGATGGCCAGTAACTACAACGGTCGTTATCGCGTTCCCGAAGTTCTTCTTGAGAACGGAAACATGCACTGCATCCGTGCACGCGAAACATTTGAAGACCTGATTCGGGGCGAGGCGATTCCACCGGTTCACTAAGTCGTTTGCATCTACCCATCATCGTTTTGTTGTTTACGAAAGCCCCAGTTTATGGCGTCCGGTTTACTGTTATTGTTGGACGACATCGCGTCGATCATGGACGATGTCGCGGTCTTAACCAAGACAACCGTATCCAAGACAGCAGGTGTGCTTGGAGATGATCTTGCTTTAAACGCACAGCAAGTCTCTGGCGTTACTGCAAGTCGTGAACTACCGATCGTGTGGGCTGTCGCAAAGGGCTCTGCTTTTAACAAAGCCCTATTGATCCCCGGTGCGTTGATGCTGAGTTGGGCGACGCCTTGGGCAATTGGGCCGTTAATGGTAGCTGGCGGATCGTTTTTGTGTTTTGAAGGTTGCGAAAAGATCGCACACAAGTTGTTTCATTCCAAGCATGACGACCAGGCTCATCATGCACAGCACTTGGAAGTGTTAACCACCGCCGAAGTGGATGTGGCGCAAGCGGAAAAAACGAAGATTGCCGGCGCGATTCGAACCGACTTTATTCTGTCGGCAGAAATTGTTGTTATCGCATTGGATATCGTCGAAAAGGAACCTCTAGTAACTCGCTTTATCGTGTTGACAGGGGTTGGGGTTCTCATGACCGTCGGTGTTTACGGTTTGGTGGCGGCGATTGTCAAAATCGATGACCTGGGGGAATACCTTGTGAAGAAATCAGGAGCCGCCAAGCAAATTGGACGGTTCCTTTTGGGGGCAGCGCCGTACCTGATGAAATTCTTGTCGATCGCGGGAACCGCAGCCATGTTCTTCGTGGGCGGCGGGATTCTTGTTCACAAGTCCGAAACGTTGCACCACTGGATCGAGCATGCACAGCACGTGGCTGCCGAAGTTCCGGTCATCGGTGGGGTTCTCGAAACAGTAACCAAGATGGCGTTGGATGGAGCCGTTGGAATTGCTGCCGGTTCGGTTGTTTTGGCTGTAGTGGTAATGGTCAAGAAGCTTTGGTTCTCCAAAGGCAAGTGATCGTGAAGCTGTTCTAGGAGGCCCGTTCACGAACTGGCCCATTCACGAATTGACCCGTGTTCCTTGTTGGATACGTGTAACTTCGAAGTTTTTCGAATCCTTACTTGGGTGGTTTTTTCTTCGACCCTGATTTTGACTTCTTGTTTTCCTCATCACCCATTCCGACCTTGGCCATGGTTAGCATTTGTTGGCTCGAGTCGACTTTGAATTGAAAGTTCTTCAGGAAGCTCATCCCTAGAAGTGGTTCCGCCTGAGTCAATTCGGGAGGGAGGACTGCTGCTTCGACTTGGCTGGCTTCGAACTTGCCAACTCGAACCGTTGGGATAATGATACGTTTGGCAGTTACTTGTCGGCCATCTGCCAACACGAGAGTCACATCGGGATCGTAGGCTGTTGGAGTCAGCCCGAGCGTCGCAGCGGTTTTGAAAGGAAGCGAGATCACACCAGCTCCACTATCTAACACCATATCGACAGGCGCTTGCCCTTGAACCACGACTGAGATCATGAAGGTGTTGCCACCATCGCTTTGAAGTGGGATTTGTTCGCTCAGCACCTGCCCCTCCAGTTTCTTAAGATCGTTGATGGTGCTACGAAAACCTTTTGATGGGGCTAGGGGAATTGTTTGCTTGGTCTCTTTCGCAATTTCCTCGACGAGTTTCTTCAGGCTTTCGTTCGCTTTTAATTCTTCCCAGGCCTTTTCAGCTTCGTCAGCGGCTTTTCGAGCATTCAGCAAGTTCGAAACGTAGCGTTCCCGGATTTCGTTGAATTCACTTCGAGCAGCCTTCACCCGCGCAGGCCATGCTTTGTCAACATCGGCTTCGTTGAGCGAAGCGACGATGGCATTGTTTTCCTTGACCAGCTGATTGTGCTGTAACACGTTTAGATTCTGCTGAGCCAACGTTCTTTGGATTTCGGCATATCGACGCACAGCAGCTTGAATGTTTGCGGACCGCTTGTTGTCCTCATCTTCGATCAGTTTAAATGTTGGGTATTTCTTTTTCATTTCAAAGCGGATCGCTTTTTCTTCGTCGAGGAGTTTCCTGAGTTCCAGTTCTCCATCTGAAATGAGGTTGGCGCCCGATCGCTTTAGCTTGAAGTCTTTCAGCTGTTGTTCGAGTTCCGAGATTCGCGAGTCTTGGCCCTGTAAAGCAGCACCCTGAAAAAGCATGACTGCCAAGAAAAAGAGGACGAATCGAGACGAGATAGCTGCTGAGTCTATTCGGTAGAATAGGGTAATGTTCATGCGATGACCGTGATGGTGAGACGTAAGATGTATCGAGAGCTTGTCCAACGAAAGTCGGCATTGAGTTTATCAAATTGCCTAGCGGTCCACCCACGAAAACGCCCTCTTTGTCGTCGATCCAATTGTTTTTTCGAAAGAACTCATTTTCAAACGTTTACGCGGGCAGGCTTGGCAGAGGGCAAGAAACTCCAAAATTAGCGTTCTCGACTCCAAGAAAGATTCCCTTTTAAGTAGCTAACACGCCACAAAAACAACACTATACTGGTCGACTTGACCTGGGAGATTAATGCAATCGCTGGGCAGCAATGCCGAGAGGAAAGTCCGGGCTCCATAGAGCAAGGTGGTCGATAACGTCGACCGGTCGTAAGGCTAGGGAAAGTGCAACAGAAAGCAAACCGCTAAGCACCAGCTTAGTAAGGGTGAAACGGTGGGGTAAGAGCCCACCAGAACGCAGGGTGACTTGCGTTGCTAGGTAAACCCCACCTGGAGCAAGAACAAACAGAACGCCATCTTGATGAGTAGCCTAGCTGCCCATCAAGTGGGAAGCGGCTCGCGGCCTCGTGCGTTCGGGTTGTTCGCTTGACGCCGCGGGCAACTGCGGTGCTAGATAAATGATTGCAGCGCTTCGGCGAACAGAACCCGGCTTATCAATCTCCCAGGTCATTTTCATGAGACTGGCTTGAACGGGCCCACGAAAGACGCCCACGGATCGTCAGCATCGAATACGGTAGCTATCGCCTGTGGCTTCAGTCACCCTCGAGCAGAATCAAACAAAGCCTTAACATCCAACGAAATACCGCTTAAAACCTTGGAACTTGCAATATCGCCGCTGGCAAACGTTTCGGCGGTATATTTGGCGTCGACCAAGGACAAGATCATTACGGTAGACATCGACGGATCAACGATCCAGTATTCTTGGATTCCGGCTTGTGCGTATTCGTCGACTTTCGTTTCCAAATCCCGTTTCCGATCGCTGGGGGATTCGCTTAGTACTTCGACGACAAGATCAGCTCCGTCTGGATACCGTCCGATGTTTTCACGACCTTGCCGGATGAAAACTAGGTCAGGCTCACGGTACTTTTGGTCCCACAAGCGAATTGGAATCGGTGCGAAAAAAACTTCACCAAGGGTACGGGTAGAGACAAAGGACTCGATCAACAAAAACAGGAATCGAACGAGGCGTTGATGTTCCTTGGTTGGCAAATCTAATACCTCTACGCAACCGCGATCAAATTCGATTTGGCGTCCTGCATCGATCGCTAGATATTCCTGTTCCGTCCAACTGCCTTGGGGGGGAAAGAGCAATGCCATTCTCCAAGCTGGCTGGCCAATTTGCATTTCGTTGATAAGGGTTGGATCAGATAAACTCATATCACTAGTATAGACAGTGAAGGTGAACCTAATCAACAGTGGGACGATCGTATTCCGAACTGTCGGCGGACCAAACCAGCTATGTCGGTTCGGGGTAGACAAGGGTTTTTGTGGAAAAGGGCAGCGGACTTCCAGCTTCGAGGGGGGGATTCCCGTCGCAAAGGGCTTGAAACGTTGACATGCCGGGGCGGAAACAGCTACAATCTTAGGTTTCCACAAGACGGGTCCCGTCCTATTTTCGGGTGCAATGCACTCATTTATCAGATTCACCAGACCGCCGGCTCGAGTTAAATCGCGTCGGCGTTCTTGATTTATTGGCCTTTGAAAACACACTCGCCCAGGAACCTCAGACCAGTGAACGTGCAAGAACAAAAGGAAGCCATTGCCAAAGCGGATACGCTCATCGAAGCGATGGGATGGATACGGCGATTCCGCGGCAAAACGACGGTCATCAAGCTGGGTGGATCGCTGATGGGAAACCCAGATGCCATGCGGCATACGCTTCTAGACATCATTTTTATGGAATCGGTTGGCATGCGTCCGGTGGTTGTTCACGGTGGTGGACCTTCCATCAATAAGGCTATGGAAGCTGCGGCCATTGAACCGATATGGGTGAAGGGGCGTCGATGGACTGATGCACGCACGCTTGAGATTGTCGAAAATGTTCTTGGATATGAACTCAACGAGCATTTGACGAACGAGGTTGAACGGTTGGGTGGACGGGCCATGAACTTGAATTTCCGAACGACCAACGTTTTGTTCGGTGAAAAGCTGTTGCTGGATGAGCCTGGGTCGGAACCCTTGGACCTGGGGTTTGTAGGGCAAGTAACTCGGGTTGATCGTCGGTCGATCGAAAGCCTGACGTACACCGAACAGATTCCTATCATTCCCTCGATGTGCATTGATGAATCGGGGCAAAAATACAATGTCAATGCAGACACGGCCGCGATGGCAGTGGCGGAAGCTCTGGGTGCAGAAAAGCTGATCTTCATCAGTGACGTCAATGGTGTTCGCCGCGATAAAAATGACCCAGCCAGCGTGATTCATTCGCTGACAGCCAACGAAGCGCGTCAACTAATTCAAGATGGCGTAATTGCTGGAGGAATGATCCCTAAGGTGGAAGCTTGTCTATCCACTCTTGATCGAGGAGTTGGCAAAGTACACATCATCGACGGCCAGTTAAGGCACTCGTTATTACTAGAAATTTACACCACCGCCGGGGTAGGAACAGAGATCGTTCAAAGTCGAGAATCGGCAGCCCTTCGGATAAATCCAACATAACATGAAGCACTTGCGTTCCCTGTTCGATCTTCGTATTGACGAATTTCATAACATCATTCACATCGCCGATTCACTCAAGAAGAATCTTGGGAACAACGAGCGTCCAGACTTGTTAAAGAATCGAACACTGGCGCTTCTCTTTGAAAAGGCAAGCTTGCGGACTCGGGTGAGCTTTGAAGCGGGGATGATCCAAATGGGTGGATCCGCCATCTATCTCACCAATGACGTCGGCTGGCGGGAACGCGAGACCATCTCAGACTTCGTTCATGTTTTGGCCGAGTATTGCGATTTTGTTGTTTGCCGAGCCATTTCCCAGTCCACGGTGGATGAGCTTGCTGCCCACAATGCGCTTCCGGTGATCAATGGGCTAACCGATCAATCCCATCCTTGCCAAGCCATGGCGGACATCATGACCATGCGCGAACACGCGGCGGGGGATTTAAAGGGCAAACAACTCACCTTTGTCGGTGACGGTAATAACGTCGCGAGATCGCTTCTGAAGGCGGCCGCCATTTGCGGAATGAAGTTTCGGTTAGCCGGACCGTCCAAGTTTCATTTGAGCGGCGAGTTGGCAAATCAAGTGAAGAATCACTTCGGTAGTCTAGACTTCCAGCAGAGCGAAGATATCGCATCGATGGTTCGCGAATCGGACTTTGTTTACACCGATGTGTGGACAAGCATGGGTCAAGAAGCGGAGGCCAAAGAGCGTTCAGTTCTGTTCGCTCCTTACCAAATCAACGCGTCCCTGATGAAGCTCGCGCCTTCTCATTGTCAGGTTTTACATTGTCTTCCCGCTCGACGCGGGCTGGAGATCACCGACGAAGTCATCGACTCGAAAAGCAGTATTGTTTTTCAGCAAGCCGGTAATCGCATGCATCTTCAAAAAGGCCTGCTGATTTGGCTGGCAGAACAAAATGGAATGATTGCAGGGCATTCTTGATCGAATGAATACTCCATTTGTCATCCAGGCTGCGGATCGTACCGCCAGTTCGATTTTGCTTGAAATTGAAGAACTTCGTGGCTCGATTGCTAACGAATCGCCTGATCTTGCGATTCGAATTGAAGGGGTCGCAAAACTGGATGCGTTGGGGGCTGGGCTTCATGGTATCGCTTCGCTAGACATTCAAGGGGAGTTCGGCGATTTTGGTTTATGTTCCTTGCATGACTGCGAATGTCGAGTCGATGGAAACGCGGGTGATTTCTTTTGCCATTCGTTAAAGTCTGGGCTCGTGATCTTAAAAGGGCACGCCAAGAATTCGTTGTGCGCCTTGGGCGCAGGTGGTTTCTTGGCAATCTACGGCAACGCTGGCGATCGATTGGCGGTTGGCTTGCAAGGGGCTGAGATGGTTGTGCGAGGATCCGCGGGCGACCTGGCTTGCTTAGGGATGCAAGACGGCTGTGTCGTGATAGGCGGTAACGCTGGTCGTGAGCTGGGCAAAGGGATGCGAGGGGGGACCATTTACCTTCGTGGCGACGCTCAGTCCGTGAGTCCAGACATCGAAGAGATCCGCGTCCGAGAGCCAGACCGATTGAAAATTGGATTGCTGATGATCAAGGCCGGTATCAAATCCGCCGGCAAAGAATTTCGGATGTATCGATCGGTCCACGACGAATCCAATTAGCCCAAGCACTGCACACCCGCCTCTGCGAAACCTATAACGATGCCATCATGAATTCGAAGTCGACTCTTCCAAGCACTCAGAAAAAGCCGATTCAATCCGAGACTCTGCTGTCGCGGGTTGGTCTTTGGAATGAACCTGTCTCGCTGGATGCAACGAGAGTCCCCAAGGATAAGAACTGGAGCGATCGCTTATTCACTCGTTGTCTTTGCGACATCAATCTCAGTGTTCAGCAAAAGAACGCGATACGGATGGAGCTCGATAAGTTGGGGCTTGGGGTTTTAGAACGGCAAAAACCGATGCTCGCGAATTCCACTGGATCAGCTCCTGGGCAAGGGCATGCCCCTGCCCCGTATTCGAAGCATTGCATCCTTGCTCTTTATCCGGATGAGCCGATCGATGCCGAGTCCCTTGCGGCGGCTACCACCATCGAATTTCAGATGTTCGGAATTCCATTTCAGGCGTTGCCATCGAGTCGCATTGCAAGATGGACACCTTGTATGCCGATTGAAATAACGAACGTCGATCAAATGGCCAAAAAGATCAGCACGGTCAGGACAATGGTGAACGGGCGTTGTCGAATTGGGGCTGCCATCAGCCCCGCCTCGGTCTATGAAGACGTTCGCTCCATGGCCGACTGTGGCGTGGATTATGTTTGTTTGCTGATCGACGTTTTGGCGGAATGGTCCACTGGATCCGGAATAGAACTAGGGGTGATGGATGTCCATCTCGAACAGGCACTGAAAGGCCTTCGCGATTCAGGGACCAACGTCAAACTTTCCGTTTCGGTGAATACCACTTCGGCTCAGCAAATGGTGGGGCTATTTCAAGCAGGAATCGACACCCTGTCCGTGGATTCGTTTCTTGCACAACGTAGGCCAGTCGAAACGATCGAAACCAAGGATCGCTATGGTTCAGTGCTCAGTTACGGTGCAGCCCAAGTCTCGCCATTTGCCTGGATGCCGACGGCCTTGCAAGAACTGGAGCAAGACTTGGCCGATTGGCAGCTATTTTCGGGAGCGAAACCGTCTCTTGGCAATTTTCCTGGATAGTCTGCGAAGAACAAACTGAATTGCTAATGTACCTAATTCAGGTATCCTCTAAGGGATGAACATCCAACATTCGGTCACGATTCCGGAGCAACCGCGATTTCCAACCGCAGGAAACTCCCAACCTGCGATTTCCGGTCCTCAGCGCTCTTGGGTTCAATCCTCTCAAGTCGTTTTCATGCTCGCTTGGCGTGAATGGATTCGTTTCTTCAGACAACCATTTCGTGTGGCTGCCGCACTGCTTCAACCGATTCTTTTCTGGGTGTTGTTTGGAACCGGGATGCACAGTTCCTTTCGTGGTGACAGTCAGTCGGCTGACTTCATGACCTATTTTATGCCCGGAACGGTGGCGATGATCCTGTTGTTTACCTCTATCTTTTCCACAATCACGATTATTGAAGATAGGCGGGAAGGCTTTCTCCAAAGCGTTCTCGTAGCCGCAACACCTCGTTGGGCTATCGCGGTAGGGAAAGCACTTGGTAGCGCTGCGATTGCTTGGGTGCAGGCACTTGTTTATGTTCTGATGGCGATCGGCTTGGGATACTTGGAGCTTGGCACTGGGACGATTTTGCTAGCGTGCTTTATGGTGTTGGTAGCAGTAGCCGTTTCCAGCCTAGGGGTCTGCTGTGCATGGCCCATGAACAGCACTCAGGAGTTTCATTCCGTCATGAACTTGGTGTTGATGCCGATGTGGTTGCTGAGCGGGGCTTTCTTTCCTATCCCGGCCGTTGGAACTGAAGATGCTTGGGGCCAAGTTGCGTTGCATTGGGTCATGCGTTGCAATCCCATGACCTATGCGGTTTCAGGGTTTCGGCATTTGATGTTTCACGTAGAAGCCCAGGATCGATACTGGGTTCCGTCGTTGTGGACGAGTGTCTGGGTTACATTTGCGTTTGCGGCCATCGTCACCATGGCTGCCGTATGGTTAGTTCATCGTAAGCAGAGAGGGGAACTTTCATGAGATCGATGCCGCGAATATTGGGAATCGCCGCTGGAATCCTTGCCGGGACAATCTTCGCGATTTTGATGCGAGGTCCCATCCGAGGAAAGCCTATTTCCGTCGATGCGAATCACGGTTCGAACGTCGCGACGATTGAGGTCGATGTGGATTCGGAATCCGAACGAGTTCAGGCACCGGATCCAGGACGCCGCAGCACTATTTTGGAGCTTGTTGCCGCCGCAAAAAACCAACCTGAATGGCTCACCGAATTTGAAATGACCGAGCGAAGTGGACGTTTGGTTGGCTCCAAGGAATTGCGCGGCGAACCCTACATCGCCTGTTTCTTTTTCTCGACCTGCCCCGGAACTTGCACCAGGCAAAGCAATAAGATGCAGCTGCTGCAAAACAAGTTCAAGGGCAAGCCTATTAAGTTTGTGAGTATTTCGGTTGATCCGGAAAGCGACACTCCTGCAGTATTGCAAGAATATGCGGAGAAGTTTCAAGCCGACCCCAATCGTTGGCTGTTCTTGACCAGTCCGATCGAATACGTTGTTCGAGTTGGCACAGAAAAGTTTTTCCTGGCCGGAGTAGAAAAACGCGGGCACCCTGATCGCTTTTGCTTAGTCAATGCAGAAGGGGATTTAGCGGGATCGTACGTATGGCTGGACCAGGAAGAATTCGATCAATTGATTGTGCACGCGAACGAGTTGTTAGAAAAGTCACCGAGTAAGACAGAGTAAGCATCGCGTAAGTGTAAGACCGAGTAAGTTAAGTACAAAAACGGGAGCTGGATGGCATGGCGGTTTATAGAAGAGCGAAAATGGTTTGGTTCGGTTTCGTGATGCTGTTTGCGGCCGCTGTCAGCGACCTGCGTGGGGAACAGCCAGAATTAGCAAGCGCTGCATTGAAGGATTACGTTGCCCTGCCGGATGACGCTTTTCGCTTCGAGGTCATGGAACGTGGGTCTATCGGCAAATGCAAATGGCTGCGAGTGCATTTGGTCTCTCAAAAATGGCATGATGTTAACTGGAAACACACCATGTGGATTCTGGCCCCGGATTCTTGGATCCAGGGGACAATTCCCGAATCGACCAAGGAGAATGCTTCCAGCAAACCTGTTCTATCGGACTCGGCATTGATGTTGATCTCCGGCGGGTCGTGGCCTGCAGCATGGGGAGAAGCACCGCCTGAAAAGATGGAAGTGAAAGGCGAATTGCGTATCATGGCCGCCGCTGCGGAAGCATCGAACAGTCCAGCATTAGTTGTTTCGCAAATTCCATTTCAACCGATGATGGGTGACAAGTTTGAGGATGCATTGATTGCGGAAACGTTCAAGAGATATTTGTCGGGCGAAGGGACGGATTGGCCGTTACTGATGCCGATGGTGAAAGCCGCCTCGCGAGCCATGGATGCTGCTCAATCGGTGATCGAATCGGAATGGAAGCATCCGGTTCGCCGTTTCACTGTCACCGGAGCAAGCAAACGAGGATGGACAACGTGGCTGACCTCCGCTGTCGATAAACGCGTTGATGCGTTGGCTCCCATGGTGATCGACATGCTGAACATGCCTGTACAAATGAAGCATCAATTAGCCACTTGGGGCAAGTACTCGGAAGAGATCGCGGATTACACCCAACTGGATTTGCCCAAGTACCTCGCAACTCCCCCAGGGCAAGCATTGCAGCGCATTGTGGATCCGTACCGTTATCGCAAAGCAGTCACACAACCCAAGCTTTTGATTTTCGGGACCAACGATCGCTATTGGCCGTTGGATGCATGCAATTTGTATTGGAACGAGCTCGAATCCTCAAAGTACCTGCTCTACTGCCCTAACCAACCCCATGGAATCACGGATTACCCAAGACTTCTCGGTGGTCTGGTTGCTCTGCACCGCAGCCGAACAGGTTTGGGGCAACTGCCGAAGCTCGACTGGAAGTTTGAAGAGACCGACGGAAAGCTAACGCTGAATATGACCAGCGATGTCGAATTCGCTACGTCCGAACTTTGGGTTGCCAAGTCAGCGACACGCGATTTTCGAGATAGCGAATGGATCCCTGTCGAAATGGAGCGAACCAACAAGCTCGAGTGCACTTATTCGATCGAAACGGGGAATGAATTCGTTGCTGCTTTCGGCGACTGGACTTTTGATTTCTTTCCAGCTATTCCGACTCACTTGACTACCAATATTCAAATTGTTGCGCCGAAACAGAAATAACATTTCATTCGACATCGCTTTCGTACTATGACGAGATCCGCTCCGATTTACTGGATGATGTTGCTTTCCTGCTGGTTTGGACAGGGATGCAACCGTTCGGCAAACCAGAATCCATCTGCGATCTCGTCCGTCGCCCCTTCGGATGCACCACCCAATGCCCCTGTGGCCGAGGCCGCCAAATCGCCCGACGTATCGAAACCGTCGGCGTTCTTTGAAAATGTCAGCCAGCAAGCAGGTATCAACTTTCATTATCATGCGGGGCGCGAAGCGGGTGAGTACGCGATTTTGGAATCTCTTGGGGGAGGCGTTGGCGTTTTCGATTTGGATAACGACGGGTTGATCGATGTGATGCTGGCTGGCGGTGGAAAGCTGGACAACAAGACGGTTTCCCCGTTGCCATGCAAGGTCTTTCGAAACCAGGGAGACTTTCAGTTTGTCGAGGTGACAACTCAAACTAACCTTGCCTCGGATCGTTTTTATAACCACGGTATCTTTCCGGGCGACTACGATGGCGACGGCTTCGTCGATATGGCGATCAGTGGCTATGGCGGCATCCAGTTGTATCACAACCAAGGGGATGGAACCTTTGACTTCCAGGAAGTGCTACGAAGCCATCCTGAAATTCCTTGGAGCTCCAGTCTTGCGTGGGCCGACTTCAATCGCGATGGCGTGCTGGACTTGTATGTGACACATTATGTTGACTGGAGCTTTTCCAAACACCCAGTTTGTTTTGTGAACAGCGATTCGCGTGAAGTCTGCGCGCCCAAAGATTTTGAAGGTCTTGACGATGTCCTGTTGTTTGGCGATGCCCAAGGAGGATTCCATCCCAAGTCCGCGGATATTGGGCTGTTGCCTAACGGTAAGGGGCTTGGCGTCGTCGCGAGCGACTTCGATCTCGATGGCGATGTGGATATCTATGTTGCCAATGATACCGTCGACAACTTCTTCTATCTTAATGATGGCACGGGTAAGTTTGTCGACAATGCGGTGATCGCGGGCGTGGCGGGGGACGAGTTCGGGGTCAGCACTGGCAGCATGGGCATTGCTGTTGGCGAATTTACTGGGGACACGTTGCCTGACATTTGGGTCACCAATTTTGAACGCGAACTATTCGCTTTATACCGGAATGAAGGCAACGGGTTGTACACCCATGTTAGTCGAAATGCGGGTTTGGCAGCGTTGGGGGGCTTGTACGTGGGGTTTGGCACGGTCAGCGTCGATATGGATCAAGACGGAGACAACGATCTTGTGGTGGCCAATGGACATGTGTCCTACAATTCAAAAAATTCCACTTTCAAACAAGTGCCATTGCTTCTTCAAAACGACGGGAAGGGACGGTTTACCCGTCAAAAGGACGATGCCTACTTTGCAGAACTGCATTCGGGTCGAGGTGTTGTAACTGCAGATTTTAACAATGACGGCTGCTGCGATCTGGTTTTTTCGCATTTGGAGGAACCTGTTACCATTCTTCGAGGGACCAACCAAAACAAGCAACCGCGTTGCTCTATTCGATTGGTAGGTACGAGCTCGAATCGAGATGCGATTGGTGCAACCGTGGAACTGCCGACACGACATGGGGCTCGGTCGATAGGAGTGAATGGTGGTGGTAGTTACCTTTCGACCAGCGACAATCGCATCGCGTTTTCACTTGCAGACGGTAAGTCAAAGGCAACAGTAAAGTGGCCAAGTGGCTCCATCGAAGAATTTTGGTTGGATCCTGCCAGCAACCAATCCGATAGGATAAATTTAGTTTGGATCGAAGGACAGTCTCATGCAGAACGTTAAACAAGACGTCTTAAACGTCCTGTCGCCTAAGCATTTTTTTGCACTTGGACTTTGCTGGATGTTGATGCTGGGGTGCGAACCCGCCTCTGCCCCTCCGCCTGTTGTAACAGAGCCAGTTCAAGTCCAAGCATCCAAAGAGCAATCGACTCCCGTCGCCGATTCCAAGGAGCCGCAGAAAGTAGCACAACATCCAATCGATGAGTTGCCAGAAGGAAAACGCTATCGAGCAGGCACCCAAGCTCTCGATGCCAACGATCTTGCCAAAGTGCGTGAGATAGCCGATGAACTGCTGCAATCTAAAGACTACGCTCCTTTAGGCCAAGCGTTGGAAGGCTTTCTTCTGGTCCGTAGTGGTAAACTGGATGATGCGATGTCGTTGGCGGAAAGGCTCTCTGAAATTCCCGTTTTGCAAGCCGAATGCTATTTGATTGCAGGCGAGGTTTTTACGAAGCGACTTCAGTATTTGGCTGCTTTGGATGCGTTCACGAATGCCACAAAAAAGGATCCATCAAATGTCCGAGCGCATCGATGGCTAGCGGTTGTCTATCATGACACAGGGGCCATGAATAAGGCGACGGAACATCTTCGAATCGTTGCAAGCCTTGATCCTGCCGACTTGCGCTCGTTGCGGTTTGCGGGGATGATTCATCGCGAGTATGAAAAATTCGAGGACTCGGTAACGGATTACCAGAATGCCTTGAAAAGAAATCCAACGGCGAAAGTAGCCGACGAAATTCGGCTGGAATTGGCAGAGTCGTTACTCAAGCTGCGCAAACTGGAAGAAGTGCAAGAAACGTTGGCGGGCGTTGCTTCAAAATCAGCTTTGCGTTCTGCCTTGCTTGCGGAGTCCTTGGAGACTGAGGGCAAAGTGGACGAAGCGATGGCCGCTGCGAAAGAAGCTCTTGAAATGGATACGAATCACTTGCGAGGTCGTTTGGTGTTGGGCAGGCTCTACAATGGCAACCGTCAATGGGATCAGAGCATTGAATGCCTTCAACCAATGGTCGCAAAGTATCCCGCTGAACACGAGCCGATGTTTCTTCTGGGGCGAGCCTTGATCAGCTCGGGCAAAGAAGAAGAAGGAAAGAAATGGCTGACCGAGTCCAAGAAAATCAAAGACACGTTTTTGAAGTTCTCGGAGCTCAACGCCTCGGCCGTCAATCGACCTGAGGACGCCCCATTGAGGATTGAGATTGGTAAGCTTGCGGAGGAACTCCAAAAAATCGGAATTGCAAGAACTTGGTATCTAGCTGCGTTAGGGCTGGACCCTTCCAATGCGGAAGCCAAGGAAGCGCTAACGCGTCTGAGCAAACAGTCACAATCTAAGGCCAAAAAGTAAAGCAGTTGGAATTGCTCTCGGGTGCAGAAACGTGTTCCGCTTTGCTCATGGGGCGCCTTAATCGAAAGCACTTTCTTGAGCGGATTCATCGTCTATTTCTTGGATCGGCTCGTTGAACAGATAGCGTACAACCATGGTGGCGTATGCACCTCGAGGCAAAACAAAAGTAAGCCTCAAGCATTGAAAACCTGAGTTGTATGAATCGTCGCCCCAGCCAAAACTCATTTCTTGTGGCATTAACCAAGCAGCCCGATCACCTCGGGAAAAAAAGGTATCCCGGGGATATTTCAGCCGCATCTGCCGAACATCCATCTGCAGAGGCGCCAAGACTTGCTCCAGCGATTCGAATGTTCCGGAAGGCCATTCGTGCTGTCGAGCCGAAGGAAGCGGCAGTTTGAGCTGCTGCAAGGAGCTGCCAGCAATTTCAAAAGTAGGTTTCAGCAATGGAATCGCAATCGGACCGCAAGCTGAACTGAGGTACTCCACATTGGATTCGCCAGTTCCGTCGACGATCAGTTTGGATAGCCAACGATTCCAAACCCAACTTTGAAAAGCGGCAATATAGATGCTGCGAAGATCGATTCGAATCAGCGAGACGGCTCGTTTGAAATCCGTTGGGTGGTCGCAAAGGTAGGTGACGACACTTCGTCGGTGCGATCTTTCCAGCATGGCCTTGCACTTGATCCAATCACCCCAGTATTCACGCAGGATCTCTTTCTGTTCCTTTTCGCGTGGACGGTCGTGTTGATTCGGTTCGGCCATGGCCAGGTACATGGTGCGTTCGTAATTTCCCAAACACCATGGAACACCGATGATCTCCCCACAGTATCCGATGGATCCGAAGCGTTGGTCGTCAAAGTAGTTGGCGACACCCGTTTCTTGAATAAGCTTGCATCGTTCCGATAGAGCTTCCTTGTCTTCCGTCGCGATCCGTCGAAGGTAGATGTCGAATCGATTCGCAGCAATGTCTTTTGCATGAAACGGTTGCGGGCACTGACCTAAATATTCCAGCTGGAACGAGCGGTCCGTTAGCCCAGAGTGAGGGCCGCGGAAAATGGTCAGGTATTGTGTGGTATCGGCGTGCCTGTCCTTCATCCCGCCGTAACTGATATCTTTACGAGAGATCTGCCACTTATGTAAGATTGCCTGCATGGCCTCGGGCGTACCCAGTCCACATTTATCCAATCGATATAGACCGAAAGGACCGCTGCTGGGCTTGATATGGGTTAGTTCTTCTACCCGAAAGTCCTCGGGCATGCTCTTTAGCTTCATCTTGAGATACAGTGTCTAGCAAACGTAGTAGCGGATCTCATCTTGAAGATCCGAGGGGAAATGAGGTGCGGTCCACCCAACAGGTCCGCAAGAATCACCCGTATCGGAGTAAATCGGGCTCTCGAAAACCAAAGTCGAACCTTAAAGCTTAATCGAACAACTGCAAATGTGCGATGGCTGGCTCCCATGGTGGGATAGCTTTCGATTAGAATTGAGGCAACGAGACACTGTGAATGCAAAGTTTCCTCGCATCCCCGCCTGATCCCAACCTAAATCCCCTCCCCGTCTGCGGATATCGCCATGCAATTGAATGTCGCCGCGTTTTGTTTTGTACCCCCATCGCATTGGCGATGGTGGTGCGTCATCGTGGTTTGGTGTATCTGTTGTGGATCTTCCGGGCAGACAGCCCCACCGTCCGATGTTACTTCGCCAGACAGTTCCTCCGTCATTTACGAGCGATCTGTCAAACTGGTGTTTACTGAACGCTGCATTGCCTGTCATGGTGCGTTGAAGCAAGAAGCCCGACTCCGTCTAGATACCGCAAGGTTTGCCATTGCGGGGGGAGACTCCGGAGCCGCCATCACTCCTTCGGACACTCAAAGCAGTTTAATTTTAACGCGAGTCACATCACAGGACCTGTCGATCCGGATGCCACCGGAGGGCGAACCATTGAAGGCAGAGCAAATCGAAGGTCTCTCCCAATGGATTGCTCAAGGTGCAGTGGCTCCGGAAAATGAACAAGCTGAAAAGTCACCTTTGGAGCATTGGGCCTTTCTGTCGCCAGTGAAGCCGACGATTCCAGATTTGGAACCTTTGGTGGGTTCATCCGCTTTCTCAAATCCCATTGATGCATTTCTTGAACAAGCGCGGCGATCGAACGGACTGGTGGCTCAACCGTCGACCGACCGTCGATTGTGGCTTCGACGTATTTCGCTGGATCTTATTGGGTTACCACCGACCGCAGAAGAACAATCGGCTTTTCTTGCTGATGAATCGGAGGATGCCTATGAACGAGTCGCAACCAGACTGCTAGAAAGCCCTCAGTATGGCGAACGATGGGGAAGGCACTGGATGGATGTTTGGCGATATAGCGACTGGTGGGGCTTGGGCGCTGAAGTTCGTAACTCGCAAAAGCACGTATGGCATTGGCGTGATTGGATCGTCGAATCGATGAACGAAGACAAAGGGTACGATCAAATGATTCGCGAGATGCTGGCTGCTGACGAACTGTATCCCAATGATTTAAACAAGCTGCGTGCATCAGGCTTTTTGGCCAGGCAATACTTTCTATTCAATCGTACGAGCTGGTTAGATGAGACGGTCGAGCATACGTCGAAAGCCATGATGGGCCTGACGATGAATTGCTCAAAATGCCATGACCACAAGTACGACCCCATTCTTCAAGAGGACTATTATCGCCTTCGAGCGATATTCGAGCCCTATCAAGTACGCATCGATCTTCTTCCCGGCCAAATCGATCCTGAGCAGGATGGCATCCCGCGCGCATTCGATTGCAATCTGGATTCACCCACCTACGTGCACGTTCGGGGCGACGATCGCACCCCCGATACCACGAAGAAAATGGAGCCGTCGGTGCCTGCTTTCTTGTTGGCAAGTTCTTCTTCTGATCCCTCTCCGAATGCTCCTGTTCCCTTTGTACCCTCTTCCGTAACGCTTCCGCATGAAGCCTACGATCCAGGTTCCCGAAGCTTTATTGTCGAGAGCTATGTCCGTTCCGTCGATCTTCAGATTGAGGCAGCGGCCAAGAAACTCTCAGAATTGGACACCAAGATCGGTGCGACGGAAACAAGTTCTACAACGGAAACCGCAATCGTTTCCAAAGCGGTCCAGCAGGAACGCGTGGTTGCCGCCAAAGCACTAGCTGCTTTGAATGCGAACAAGCAGGCGATTCTTGCAAGATCGGCCGCTCAACAAGCCAAGCACAAGTCACCTGATTCCGAAGAATATCTTGAAGCTGCCCGCAACGCTTCCCGACTGGAGCGAATCGCAGCTTCTGCAACGGCAGACCAGAGCTTCGAACAGGCACAATGGGAACTGCTGCAACTGGAAGAGGCTCAAGCGGCGGCTGACAAATTGGACGAAGCGAAAAAGAAGGTCGCTGCAGCGACCGAAGCCCGCGATAGTGCTTTGAAATCCATTGAGCTTGTCAGTGATCAGTTTACGCCTCTTGTGGGATCGATCAAAACGCGGGAGTCCAACTTGGAAACGGAAGAGTCACGTCGAAAGCCATTTCCCACGACCAGCACTGGGCGACGAACCGCGCTGGCGCAGTGGTTAACTCATCGGAGCAATCCGTTGACAGCTCGTGTGGCTGTCAATCATCTTTGGGCCAGGCACATGGGAAGCCCACTGGTTCCAACCGTATTTGATTTCGGTCGCAAAGGGAAACCGCCCACCAACCAGGCGCTATTGGACTGGTTGGCGATGGAGCTAATCGACAGCGGATGGAGCATGAAACACATGCATCGACTGATGGTAACCTCCCAAGCCTACCGGATGTCCTCCAGCGCTTTGAACGCGGACGCAGAAACCGTTCGCAAAGATCCAGAGAATCGATTTTATTGGCGAGCCAACACAGGGCGGATGGAATCGCAGATGCTTCGTGATTCCCTTTTGCATCTTGCGAACGTTCTGGACCTCCGTTTAGGCGGGCCTTCGATTCCTGCAGCTCAAGATCAATCGTTTCGACGCAGCCTGTATTATTTTCATTCTCACAACGAGCATAACAAATTCCTGTCGATGTTTGATGATGCGAGCGTATTGGACTGTTATCGAAGAGCCCAAAGCATTGTTCCACAGCAAGCGCTGGCATTGGAGAATAGTCAGCTGGCTTTGGATTGCAGTCAGAAGATTACTGACCGGATTGTAGCAATGTCCCAGGGTACGGATGGATTGGTTCCTGATGAGTCTTTTGTGCGTGCTGCATTTCAGCTAGTCCTAGCGACCTATCCCAGTTCCGCCGAAATGGAAGCCTCTTTACGTGGGCTGAGTCGATGGACTCAAGTTGCTACTCAGTTGGGAAAAGCAACTCCTGAGAACTTGGCTCGCGTTAACTTGATCCATGCACTGATCAATCACAACGACTTTATCACCATAAGGTAAAAATGAAATGAATCCCGTTCATTCTGTCCATTGCAAGTCGCATCGACGATCATTTCTATCCGATGTTGGTATGGGATTTACTGGACTGGCGCTGGGTGCCATGCTCGCGAAAGACGGAGTGTATGGTTCCGAGGATACCAACGCGTGGCAGCCACCAAACGGGTTACCTCACTTTGCTCCGAAAGCAAAGAATGTGGTTTGGTTGTTCATGAATGGTGGCGTGTCGCACATGGAGAGCTTCGACCCCAAGCCGGAGCTGACCAAGCATGCGGGCAAAACCATTGCGGAATCTCCCTACAGTGATGCTCAAAATCCGGAGAAGCTGAAGCTCGCGCGGGTTACTGTGATCAACGACGCGAATGGTCAACAACGCAATACACTTTACCCTTTGCAAGTTGGTTACAAAAAGTATGGTCAATCTGGAATCGAGCTCAGCGATTGGGTTCCTCACGTGGGTAGCTGTGTCGATGATATTGCGGTCATTCGATCGATGTGGACAACGGATGACAATCACGGCGCCCAAACGCAATTTCATTCCGGACGGCACATGCTTGACGGCGAATTCCCAACCTTGGGAGCCTGGGTTCATTACGGTCTTGGAAGCCTGAATGAAAATTTACCTCAGTTTATATCGATCGGTAACCGCGAGTATTGGAACGTCAAAGATGGGCACTATCTTGGGCCAGCCCACGATGCGATTCCTATTCGGGTTGATCCCAACAACCCATTAGATTTCGCAAAGCCAATGAATGGAATGTCCGAAGAAGAGCAACGAATTGGATTCGATCTCGCCTTGGAACTGAATCGCCACAAAGGCGTTGAGTATCCCGATGATGCGTCACTGGCTGCACGTATCAAATCGTATGAGTTGGCGTTTCGAATGCAAACTTCGGTTCCAGATGTTTTGAACCTGAACGCCGAAACGGCCGAGACTCAATCGATGTATGGAATCGATGAACCAGAGACACGGGAATTTGGGATGCAGATGCTGGCGACACGACGATTCCTGGAGCAGGGCGTTCGGTTTATTCAAGTTCAGCATGGTGCGGGAGGGGCAGGTGTATGGGATGCTCACGGAGGTCTGAAAGCAAATCACGAAAAGAACTTTAAAGCCGTGGATAAGCCCATCGCTGGCCTGCTCAAAGATTTGAAGCAACGTGGCTTACTCGATTCCACAATCGTCCTGTTCGCCAGCGAGTTTGGGCGAACGCCAGGGACTCAAGGTGCTGACGGTCGTGACCATCATATTTATGGTTTCAGCGTGTGGATGGCAGGAGGGGGAATTCGGGGAGGAATCGTCCATGGAGCCACGGACGAAATTGGTTTTCATGCAGTTGAAAATCGGCATTATGTCACCGATATCCACGCTACGATTTTACATCAGTTGGGGCTAGATTCCCGCAAACTAGAAATACCTGGTCGAAAGCGGCTGGACATTGATCACGGCCAAGTCATCCGTGATATTCTTGCGTAAACGTCGTTTAGGCATTCTCGGGGGCGTTTTTCGCTTCGGCCAGTAAATCATCGCGCCACAAAACTTCATCCATCATCAACTTCTCAATGCGTCCAAACGAGTCGTTGTGTTTTTGAGATGCTCCCATAATAAACCGTTCGGAATCACTTAGGTCGACCACATTGTTGCTGCCACCTAAGATGCGGACTGTTGGCTCCAGCGGATTCACCGAGTTCCCTTTAATGACAACCGCAATCGACTGGTCATCTAATTCCACCGCGGATCCAATGGGATACATGGATAGGCCTCGAACAAAAGCGAAGAATACATGCGGGTCGAAGCGTTGCAAAGTCGATTGGTGACAAAGATATGCGATCGCGTCCGAAGCAACATACGGTTGAGCGCGGAATGGGGATTGCACCAAGCTGATATACGCATCGGAAATGTTCAAGACGCGCGATGCCACGAGAATGTCTTTTCGCTTGAGACTATTCGGAAATCCCGAGCCGTCACATTGCTCGTGAACTTGCCGAATCATGGTGCAGATTCGCTCGTTCACCCCCGCCGCTTTTTTCATCAGTTCCGCAGATTCCAAGGGATGCTTACGATACGCTAAGAGAGACACTTGATCGCCTCGAAGCAATCCATTGGAATCGAACCATTCCGGGTGAATAAAAAGAGAGCAGTCATGGAAGGCAGCCGCGACGCCAACCTCCAAAGTGTCGTTTTGGCCGGGCTCTAAGATCGAGCAGACGGCTACTGCTAACATCGACATGGAAGAGGAACGAGCGATCCAATACTGGTTGGTCTGATCGTGGAGTGTCGGATTCAAAACTGCAGAAAGTCGAATTGTCAAAACGGCAAGCGTTGCTGAAACCTCTTGCTCCGCCTGCCGAATGAAGCCAAGTACAGAATCCTCGAACCTGTCCATTTCGATCGGTTCATTTTTTCCAATCGCATCAAAAGAGTCGGACAGACAGTCTTCCACCTTCGATGCTGCGGATTCCACGGACTGAATCAATTCCGAAGGAAACGAATCCAGCAAGAGATTCTCCGGAGACTTTTCCGTTTCTTGTTCCGCCTGTCGAACAGTTAGTGCCACGATGTTCTTCGCAGCCAATCGCTCAAGCAGACGCTCCGTAATAGGCATCCCGGAGCGATGAAGAACGTTCCCCTCGGAATCGGTTAAATCAAAACTCAGAGTCGTACCAATCGAAAGGTCCGAGGTGTCAATTGTCCATGTCTTGCTTTTTTGCGTCATCGTTTTAGCCTCTCCGTTGCCCAAGTCGAATTCTCAGATGCAGGGGGGCTACATTTAGAAAATCAGCTTTCAATTGTATCCTGTTTTCGGTCTGCAAATCGGCAACCTTGAGGTACATGCGAAAATTATGTTTAACAAAACAACATGCTTACAGCTTGCGAAGCCTCTACTACCAATGCCGCCTTGGCGGCCGACTTCGGTTGCCAAAAGTGTTTCGGGGAAACCAGTAGTGCAGAAACATAAGGCAAAAGATGAACGCTGAATTATACCTCTTCCTACACGTCAGTAAGAACGTTTTGGATGAGGGGAAACCCCTATTCTGCCCATGAAGTTGTTTGCGGAAAGGCGCAAGGGGGCAGTTGCACGCAATGAACGTGAACGTCTTTGACCATGCCGGACCGGCTAGTCCGGCTTACTCTGTTGGAACGAACACGATGGGAACATGCCTATCTATCTAGGCCAGCTATTTGTCTTCGTTTTTTATTCCGAAGCCTTTGCGGTCGGGGTAGGCAGGCCGATTGGGCTGCTTGAATCCGTTGCTCTGAATTTCGGTTAGCATTTGCTCAATGGCGACATCTAATTGCGGATCGCCACCTTGGGTCATCAAAGCCGGATCGTCGATGACTTGGATGTCTGGATCGACCCCGTGCCCCTCGATCCCCCAGGTTCCATCAAGATCGTAGTAGGCGAATGACGGAGCTGTTACGCTGGAACCGTCGATTAAGCCTGGGTAGCTGGTGATGCCAACCAATCCGCCCCAGGTGCGCGTTCCGATTAACTTACCAAGCTTGTTCTGCTTAAAAAGGGAGGGGAACATGTCGCCCCCGGAACCCGCAGGGCCGTTGATCAACATGCACTTTGGACCTTGGTGCGAATCGGGGGCCCAAGTCCAGTCCTTTCCATCTCGTCGTGCCCAGTAATTGGTTACTGGTCGGTTAAGCAATTCGATAAAACGCGTAGGAATTTGCCCGCCACCATTCCAACGGTCGTCAATGATCAGGGCCTCTTTATTGATTTGCCCGTAGAACTGTCGGAACAAATCGTTTTGCCCGGGGACTCCTGTATTGACGACGTAAATGTACCCTACTTTTCCTTGCGACTTCTCTTCAACAATTTTGCGTTTCGATTCGATCCAACTCCGGAATCGCAAATCACTATCGCTGGCAAGTAGACGGATCGCAACCTTACGGTCGGATTCATCCAGGGTAGCATCGGCACTGATGGTCAGGGTCACTACTTTGTTAGCAAGTTGTCTAAAATTGGAGTAGGGATCTTGCTTGGGATCGATGGGGATTGCATTGACAGCCAACAGGAACTCCCCTTCTTTCACCCCGGCTGCAATAAGAGGGCTTCGAGCATCGTAGTCCCATTCGGATCCTTGAAAGATTTTTGCCAATCGAAACGCATTGTCTTGCAATTCAAGTTTGGCTCCTAAGAGCCCCACGTTGGCTTTAGGGGCCTGTTCGACATCTCCTTCGTTATAGTATGCATGCCCGACATTCAATTCCGAGATCATCTCGCGAATTAGAAAGCTAACATCGCGACGCGAGACGCAATCTTCCAGCATCGCTGCATAATGTTGATACACGCCTTCCCAATTGACTCCGTGCATGTTGGGATCGTAGAAGAAATCACGTTCGATTCGCCAAGCGTCGCGAAGGACTTGTTTCCATTCGGATCGTGGTTCCACAGACATGTTCATCGCGTCCATGGAAATCGGCTTATCCAATTTTTGCTCGGGCGCGGCATCCACCATCCAAGCCGACTTGGCTCCATCGGTTACCAGCAACTTCTTGCCGTCGCTGGTGATACTAAATTGCGATTTTCCGGCAACCACAGTTTTGTCTTTAGGATCTTCTTCGGTCAAATCGAGTAAGCGAATGGATGTTCCATCATTGGGGTTTTCAGAATCCTCTGATGTAGAGTTCTTGGTGTAAATCAATTGACCTTTATCGTTCACTTCCAATTTGGCAAACGCCCCTTGTCCAGCTGGTAACTTGAACGAGCGCGATTCAATTCCATCCGCGACGATTTCAATGGCTTTGAACTCAGGCTTTGCATTCGGCTCTGGTTTCTTCTCTTCGGATTTTTTGTCTTCATCAGGTTTCTTATCTCCTTCCACTTTGCTCCATTCTTCTTCGTCGCTTTTGCTTAGCAAGGGTGACTTCACATCTGGCCGCAGAGGCAATGCCATCAGGATTTCAGTTCCCGAATAGATAAACGTGGTCCCGACATCTTCGTACTTCGGCGCATTGAAGGCTCGCGAGCTTGCAAAATAGATGAAATCTCCTTTGCGATCAAACGTCGGTTGACTGTCGTTGAAAAAGCCGCTGGTCAGTTTTCTCTTGGTCCCGTTCAAAACGTTGTAGATCCAAATCGCACTTTTCGATACGCGTAGATCCTCATCTCGAGCGTACGTGACCCACTCGCTATTGTGCGACCAACTAACAGCAATTTGGGAAGCTCGTGGGTCCCGATCAAAGCTTTTGGTCTCGTTGGTTTCAAGAGAATGGAGATACATTCCGCCAGCTTTGTCGGTGAAGTAAATCCACTTGGAATCGGGCGACCAAGTTGGATTGAATCGAAAGTGTTTTCCATCCCGAGTCAATTGCTTAACTTCGCCGGAGCCATCCGACTGCATGGTATACAACTCGTACTCGCCGGTTGCATCTGAAAAGAAAGCGATCCAACGTCCATCGGGACTCCAAGTAGGATACCGTTCTGCGACCCCGCTTGTCCGAGTTAAATTGCGCGGGGTACCGTTCTTTACAGGTACAGTCCATAGATCCCCGCGGGCTTGAGCCACGATACGTTTTGCGTTCGGCGAAGGACTGACGCTGGTAATGAAACTGGCAGCATCAATGTTGCGAGGTCGAATCTTGGGGCGATCGCCCGGGACAGTAATGCTCACCGAAGTGATCGCTCCGGATGGAATACTGACAAGGTGCAGCCCTGATCCATTTTGGACAATGATTTCACCCTTTCCATCTGGCCCTGGGCCTATCGCTGGAAACTTGCAATCATCGTCCGCGAACTTTGTGACTTGGTAGCGTTCGCTGGTCTGAGTGTTGTAGGCCCAAATATTCAAGCGATGTTCTGGGCCAGCATCGGTCAGATAATAGACTGTCGATTCATGCCACATGGGAAGGCTGTCTGTACCCTCGAAGTCGGTGATCCGTTTGGATTCTTTCGTTTGTAGATTGAACAGCCAGATGTCGGAAGCAAGCCCGCCACGATAGCGTTTCCAGGTCCGATAGTCGTGGCTGTAAGGTGTGTAGGCTAGCCAAGTCCCGCTCGCATCGATCGCCCCATTGGTTCCGTAAGGGACAGGCAACTGAGTCGGGATGGGTTCGTCGACTCCGCGAACAAAGAGCTGAGCTTGACGCCCAAGCCCCGCCAACGCGTCCGAGGAGTAGATCAACTTGCCGTCTTTGGTCCAATCGCAAAGAAGCTCCGCACTGGGATGGTAGGTGACCCGTTTTGCTGGCCCACCTTCCGTTGCAATCGTATAGATGTCCTCGTTTCCGTCATAGCTCGCCACAAAGGCAACGGTGGCCCCGTCGGGGCTAAATCGAGGAAGCGATTCTTCACCCGCGGGCGATGCAAGCGGGGATGCCATCCCCCCGGACCTAGGGGCAATCCAAACATCTTCACCATAGATAAACACGATTCGATCCGCACTGACGTCGGGGAACCGCATCATTCCAGCGTTCGGTTTTACTTGAGCCGTCGCTAGGCTAGGGGCCAACGCCAT
This sequence comes from Planctomycetaceae bacterium, assembly GCA_027487485.1. Taxonomy (GTDB): domain Bacteria; phylum Planctomycetota; class Planctomycetia; order Pirellulales; family Pirellulaceae; genus JBKCUI01. The sequence continues at coordinate 366,688 of JAIYDN010000012.1, forward strand.
AGTGACAGCAAGGCCAAGAAAAAACAGGGGCTTCAGAACGCGCATGGTGATGTTTCCAAGAGATGAATCGTTTCAACGGTCTTCCGACGATAATCAGAACCTTCCTGTCGCTCCAGGACTAAATGCCACTGAATATTTCATTGAATTCAGTCAGCAGTTCGAAACGAGCCGGAATCTAGCAGGGCCGACTTTCTGGTCCTTTTGATCTTGACCTGCGTTCGTCAATTTGCGATTCCCTGGAGTTTGGTGTTTCCATTGGTCGCTTTTCGTGCACGAATTCTAGTATGGCATTCTCCAGAACCAGTCGAATCGATCGAAGGCGTCGCGTGATGCTGGATGCCGTCGCTGCGGATGCGGAGTATGCGGTAGAGAGTGTTCGCGCGAAAAAGCGTTCTCTAGGACGTGAAAAGCAAGATTCGTTAGACGATTCGTTCGGCGTCACAAAATACCGTGACCCCGGCTACAGCCAAGCCGTTCGCCGTACTTGCCAACAACGGATGGTGCAACTAATCCCTATTCGCCGAGGAACCCTCACGGTAGTTCTTGTTGGAATGTGGATGACTTGGGCCGGGCTAGTTTTGGCTCATTATTGGCTTCATATTCCAGCCGCTTCGATTGCATCAGCAACCGGGGCTGCGGTGTCGACTGCTTCTGCGACGGTGCCAGCCACGGCAGCTGCTAGCGTGGCTCCCAAGCTACCTATTTTCGAGCTGTTTAATCTACGCTCTTCCAACAGTATCGCACATTGGCTTACATGCCAGCTGTGGATGTTGACTGCTCTAGCTGCATGGATGAACTTTCAGCTTCGACGTCACAAATTAGATGACTACCGCGCACGCTATCGTATTTGGGCTGTACTGGCTTGTGCTGCTCTCTTTTCCAGCTTCGATGCCTCCAGTTCCTTTTTATATCTGCTTGGAATGAGCGTCGACGGATGGACGCGAAGCGAAATTGGATACGGCGGTTGGCCACTGGTTCTGGCTACGTTCGCATCACTGATTGGAATTCTCGGGATTCGTCTGTGCAATGAATTGAGAACAGTGCCGGGAAGTGTTGTGTTTTGGTTGACCGGTTTAATGGCTTGGGCCGCGTCGGCCTTGTTGGGTACGGGATTGCTGAAGACATCTTGGAACCCTGCCACCGTGGATTTGATCGTGGGATCGTGTTGGTTAGGTGGCATTCTGCTGGTGTTTCAAGCTGCTGGCGTTTATCTAAGACAAACATACATTGCTGCCCAAAAGCGATTCCTCGAACGCAACGGAATGAACCTTCAGCCCATTCGCTTCAAGGCCCCTCAGCTCAAACTGCCGTTCCAACGAAAGAAAAACGATCAGGACGAAAACGAACAGGGAACACCTGATCGTAAATCACGCAAAGACAAGCTGGACGAGACGCCTGCCAAACAAGGTTGGAAAATGCCTTGGGGCCGCCGATCTAATGATATTTCCCAAGATGATGAAGACGTAGACCCATCGGAAAATCGCTCTACCTCGACCAAAGCAAAATCGAAATCGGCGCCCGCTGAGGATCAGGAGACTCGAACGGCGAAACCTAAGTCGCGATTGTTCGGACTGATTCCAAATCGCTCGGAACAAAACGAACGCCTGGAAGAACAACCTATCCGCGTCGACGAAGGCCCAGAAGTTGACAACGGATTAACGAAGAAGCCGGGCTGGTTTGGAATTGGTGGTAATCGCTCAGCGGCTGAACGTAGCAGCGTTGAACGTAACGGCGCCGAACGCACTGTTCCATCGTCCGACTCCCAATCACGCCGCGCTAGCTCTTCTTCCGTGGCGGCCGTCGCCAAGGCCGATGATGATTCGCAAGGCGATTCCGATATTGCCAAAAAATCGATGTGGTCTCGACTTCGACGCCAAAAGCAATCAGCTCCGAAAGCAAAATCGGAAATCGCTGAAGCTGGTCAAAAATCCAAACGAGGTTGGCTGCCCCAAATAGGTCGAAGCCGCACCATCCGCGAACAGGATGCATCCGAAACAACGCAATCCTCAAAACAAGCCGAACCAAGTGTTGCCAAGAAGGCAAAGGATCCAAGTCAAAAATCTTCGTGGCTATCTTTTGCATCCCGCAAAGCCAAAGCCACTGATAGCGAACAACCAGCAGCACCACGCGTTACCAAGAAACAATCTGAATCGGACCAGGACAAGCCTATAAAACGTAGGTTGTTTGGACTACTTGACGGCCTCAAGTTGAAGCCGCCGGGTGAAGAAGATCGCCAAGATCCAAAGCCAACTACGAAATCGGTAGCCAGCGGCCCTGTCCCCGTGAAACCAAGCCAAGCCCTACCGTCCACTCAATCCCATGTTGAGGAGGACGATGACTACGATGACGACACTTCGAACGGTCGCCCTTTAAGCAAAGCTGAACGGAAACGTCTCAAGCGAATGCAGCAAGACGATCGACGTGCGGCCTAAGCTACTTCGATTCGCTAGAACTTAATACCAATTCAGGGCTCGAGTTTTCGCAATAGGTCTCCATGGGTGGGCATGAACAAACCAGGTTTCTATCCCCGTATACATTGTCCACACGGCCAACGGGTGGCCAGTACTTGACTCGATAATCGTGATCTGGATCTGGGCAAATCGCTTCGCGACGCGAGTAGTTCCGCATGCCTTGTTCGTCGAGTACGAAATCTAACGTATGGGGAGCATTGCAAAGCGGGTTGTCGTTCGCTGGCCAAACCCCATCGCGTACCTTCTCGTATTCAGAAAAGATCAGATTCATGGCGCGACAGAATCGATTGATCTCGCTGAGCGATTCGCTTTCGGTAGGCTCGATCATTAAAGTTCCAGCGACTGGGAATGACATGGTAGGTGCATGGAAACCAAAGTCGATCAAACGCTTGGCGATATCGTCCACGGAGACATGCCCCTCGTCATTCATGACGCGTGTATCCAAGATGCACTCATGAGCGATCAAGCCATGATTGCCCGTATACAGAATCTTGTAATTCGCCTTCAAATGGTGCGCGATATAATTGGCATTTAGGATCGCGACTTGGGTTGCTCGTCGCAATCCTTCTGCACCCATCATCCGAATATACATCCAAGAGATCGGCAGAATGCTACCGCTGCCGAAGGGTGCCGAACTGACGACGGGTCCGAGTCGACTGTGATGTGCGCCATCTTTGGGAAGGAACGGTGCCAAGTGCGCTCGTACACCAACAGGCCCTACTCCCGGCCCGCCACCACCATGCGGGATACAAAACGTCTTGTGGAGGTTCAAGTGAGAAACGTCGCCGCCAAACTTGCCGGGCTTGGCAACTCCGACCAACGCATTCAAATTCGCTCCATCAATGTAGACTTGCCCACCTGCATCGTGGACTTTCGCACATACCTCTGTCACTACTTCTTCGAAAACACCATGGGTCGATGGGTAAGTGATCATGATCGCAGCAACTCGCCCTGGATACGCTGCAATCTTTGCATCCAAATCCGCCAAGTCGACGTTGCCTTGTTCATCGCACTTGATGACCACCACTTGCATGTTGACCATCTGTGCACTGGCAGGATTCGTGCCGTGGGCGCTGCTTGGGATCAGGCAAATGTTTCGATGGGTGTCTCCACGCGATTCGTGATACTGCTTGATTGCAAGCAACCCCGCATATTCCCCCTGCGAGCCCGCATTGGGCTGAAGCGAGATCGCGTCGTAACCCGTCACTGCACACAGCATCGACTCCAGTTGATCGATCATTTCGCGATAACCGGTCCATTGATCCGCTGGTGCGAAGGGGTGGATCGAGTTGAATTCAGGCCATGTCACCGGCGTCATTTCGGTGGCTGCATTCAGCTTCATCGTGCAAGAACCAAGCGGAATCATGGCTCGATCCAAAGCGATATCCATCTCCGACAAACGTCGAAGGTATCTCATCATTTCGGTTTCGCTGCGATACTGATGAAACACGGATTGCGTCAAGTATTCATCGTCTCGAAAAACCTCATTCGGCAAAACGGATTGGTCGTTTGCTTCGAGTTCGGTTCCGCCAAAGAATCCCAAAATCGTAACAAGATCTTGCTCCGAAGTGGTTTCATCGAGCGAAATACTGATGTGCGATGCATCGTATTTTCGTAGATTGAAACCAGCGTCGCAGGCCGACTTCAAAATAGAATCCGTGGACGTACCCGTTTCGATGGTGAGTGTGTCGAATACTTGGTCACACACGATATTTACTTGGAGCTTTCGCAGGGACCTCGCGAGACGCATAGTCAACCCGTGCACTCGCGTCGCGATCGCTCGCAGTCCTTCCGGCCCGTGGTAGCAAGCATAGAGAGTTGCCATGATGGCCAACAAGGCTTGAGCGGTACAAATGTTGGAAGTGGCTTTTTCGCGACGTATATGCTGCTCTCGCGTTTGCAGTGCTAGCCTGAATGCAGGCTTGCCATGTGCGTCGATCGATTGCCCAACCAGCCGCCCAGGTAACGTTCGCTTGAACGCATCCTTGGTCGCAAGAAATGCTGCGTGTGGGCCACCAAAACCAAACGGTACTCCAAAGCGTTGCGTATTGCCGACAACAACATCCGCCCCTAGTTCTCCAGGTGATTTGAGCAAAGTTAAAGCCAATACATCCGATGCCATTACCACCATGGCACGATTTTGGTGGGCTGCGGCGATATGTTCTGAGAAATCACCCACCGACCCATCGGTTGCGGGGTACTGAACCAAAGTTCCGAATACATTGGTCCAATCGGAGACTGGCTTCGTTTGATCGAAAAGTTGAACCTGAATTCCTAAGGGTTCGGCTCGCGTGCGAATCAGATCGATGGTTTGAGGGTGACATCCGGTGGAAACCAAAAAGCAGGTAGCGCTGGACTGCTTGCTCGATCGATGACAAAGAGCCATGGCTTCCGCGGCTGCAGTCCCTTCGTCCAGCAACGATGCGCCGGAGATATCCATGCCTGTCAATTCACAAATCATCGTTTGGAAATAGAACAGGATTTCAAGACGACCCTGGGATATTTCGGGTTGGTAAGGTGTGTAGGCCGTATACCATGCTGGATTCTCCAGCACGTTGCGTTGGATAACCTTGGGGGTAAACGTCCCATAATAACCGAGCCCAATAAAGCTCTTAAGAACTCGGTTCTTGTTCGCAATCGATCGCAGTTCTTCCAACGCTTGCTCTTCCGTGACGCCGGCTTGCAGCTGCATGCGGGTGTTGTCTGCGATGTTGGATGGTATCACTGCCGAAGTTAGCTCGTCCAGCGAGCTGTATCCCAATTCATGGAGCATGGATTCGATTTCATGCTCACGTGGACCGATATGGCGACTTACAAAGGGCGAAACCAAAGAGTGTGCGTTCGACAGAGCCATGAACTTGCCTCATGAAAACGGGGATAGAGAACGGTTTGGGACGATCAGGTTGATCCCATTTGCAAGCTAGCTTAGCCAGCCGAAAATGCGCATCAACGAACACCGTTTGCTCCCCATGGAGCTTCGGTATCCAACTCGCCCCTCTGTCCGTTTACCTGAGAGATCTCGGCACGAGTGCCTTTCCCCTTCGGTGGATTCCTCGCAGTTGCGTCAACTACGGAATCGCTCTCCAGAGACGAAGAAGTGCTGGCGGTTCTTTTGCCTGAGCGGTTCAGGGCCCCTTGCGCCTTCGGCGTTTTGAGTCATGTCGTGACCGACTTGATCAAAATCTCTCCCACCAGATTACGTTCGTGCCAACATTGTAGCCGCTAGGCTATGGGACCTACAAGCATAAATGATTACCGCCGGATCCGAATCGCGATCCATTCCTTGAGAATCATGCTCAACTTTTCTAGTTCACCCACCTGCGGGAAGAAGTTTTGAACAAGCAACGGGCCCGAACTGCTTCGATAATCAGCCGCCAAAGGCTCCACCTTTACCCCGGCTTGTTCGGCGAGTTTCATCGCTCTAGGTAAGTGGAAAGCACTCGTAATCAGGCCACAACGGCTGTCCTTCCACCATTCAGGGTGGTCTCGTAAGGACGCAAGCTCTGAAAATGTGTTTTGCCCTGCGACTTCAAAAATGTTTTCGTCAGGAATACCTAAACCATGCCAAATGATCCGCGTTTGCTCGCTGGGGTCGCTCCCCGGTTCAAAGCTGCCTGAAAGAGATCCTCGAATCGCCATGGAATCTCCGGTGGTAATGAGATTCTTGGTTTTGCCTTGCAAGAATAGCATGGCTGCATACACGACTCGATCACCCGCATTGTTCAATTGGGCACGACCATCCGGAGTTTTTCCGGTTCCGCCACCCAACACGACCACGTAGTCGAACGGCTTATCCGATGTCGGTATGTTCGTGGAAACCAAACTTTCCCAATAGCGAACAACAGCGGATGCTACCATCGAAGTACTAGCGATCCATAGTAATGCAACCAAGCCGATCAAAAGCCAACCCGCTCCTTTCTGACCTCTTCGCAACGAAACCAAACCAACCCAAAGAACAACCATCAGTAAAACAAAGTAAGGTTGGACAAAAAGAGTTAAAAGCTTTTCGGCAGAACTTTTACCACTGATCGTTGCCGTCGCCATCAATGGAAGGACAAGAAAGCAGGAGGCAATTTGAAACGAAGTCTTCCACCAATCGCTCCAAGGGGCTGAGCTTTTTTGAATGATCAAATCAGATCGGGTCATTTCTCAGGCAGCCTTATAAAACCTTGCCAGTCCGTGGGTGCCGACCGGCCATGCTGCGCGATGAAGACGGTCAAGAAGTCCTTGACTCTGTCTTCGGCGGGAACCTGATGGAGCATTCGAAATGCTTCGCTCCAGTTTCCATCTTGCAGTCCATCTAAGGCTTTTTCGTAAGCTGTGATATGAGCATTGCTCAGCAGCTCGTTCGGACCCTCGGGGGGAAGCAATTCACTGACCATCAGCGGAGTCGACATTCCGACCGGCAATACGCGAGCGACTCGACGAGTGCGTGCGATACTGGGATCCACTTCGCTTCGAACGCGACTTGCAGTAGCCTCGTCCATCAAGATCGGGGCTCGCAATTGCTTGGTCATGCTCTCCAAACGCGAGGCAAGGTTTACCACGGGACCAAACACGGTCACCTTCACTTGGTCGACTGTTCCAATCCGACCTGCGACTGCCTTGCCTGTTGCAATACCCAGCCCCGCACGAAATCCGGCCAGTGGATGATTATCAATAATGGCGGACGCTTCAAATTCTGCACGAATCGCAAGCGCCGCTTGAGCTGCCTGCAAAACCGAGCTTTTCTGTTCTAATGGCCAGCCCCAAAAACCCATCGCCGCGTCCCCATGGAAATCGCCGACAACTCCGTTCCGATCTAGGATGTGGTGGGTCATCACCCCCAGAGCATCGCTAACACGACGAAGCAGCTCCAAGAGCTTGTCACCGGACTCCTCGCTCTGGCGTGAGAATCCTCGCAGGTCGCAAAACAGGACAGATACATTGGCTTCCCGCGGGGCCAGCACTTCATCTGGGTCACGAGTCGCCAGCGCCTGTTGAACAACCGGAGCAAAGAACGGTCGAAGCGAATCTTGGCGGCGCTGCAGCATTCGTGTCTGCCGTAACGAACCCAAGGTGGTGGCTGTCAGTTCTGCAAACTTCAGGTCGTCTTGCAAATCAACGGCAATGGCCGAGGTAGCGTCGCGTGCATTTTGAGGAAGCAGGTTGGAAAAATCTCCGGCAACATAAATCGCCCATCCCGGACACGACTCGCTATTGATCGGGGTACAAAACGCCCAATCCACATTTTCGCTCTGAGTGTACGATGCCTGCGTTGCTTCGATGGCGCGGCTCCACACGTGAAGCACGCTCTCGAGGCTCGAGGTGGCTTGGTGAATAAGCTGGGCCGAGGGAGAGAATTGGTGCCCGCCAAGATTCCTGGAGTCCCAGTGCAGTAACCGAATTCCGAACGGATTGTTTTCGCTGAGAGATTTACCTTTTGCTGGTTTGTTCAAGTTCAACGAGGGGGCGGTTGTCGCATCGCTTCGTTGGTCCGCCACGATGGCAACGAAGTTTGCTTGTTGGATGCCTTGCATAAGAACGTTCACGACCCGAACGCACATTTCCTCATCGCTGGCGCTGCTGGAGATGATTTCGGGAACTCGGCTTAGTACTTCAATGCGGCGGTCGGCATCGCGATAACGAGCTTGACGCAATTGAGTCGAAGCGTACGTGTGCTCGGTCAGGGCAGGTGCGTCTTCCTGCTGAGCCATGACGCGGACCCGCTGATCGACCAAGCTGAAGGTCGTTTGCCCTATGACAAAGTGATCGCCGATTCCGATCGCGAATTCATCTTGTCGGAGGCCTTTGTAGAAAATTGGATTTCGAGCATCCAACGTGCGAACGACTTGTAGTCGGGCCCCATTCCAAGTCAAAGAGGCATGGCTGCGAGAGATGCGATCATCCCAAGGCACCGACCATCCCGTAGCGGTCCGGCCAAGTACGACAGACTTGGGGGGAATGCTCTCTTTGGGAAGTGGTCGGCGCCAACGATCGGAAGGGGTTGGTCCTTGTGCAATCAAGTCAGGCATGAAGCAACGGTATGGGTAGAGGTTGGTTGGGGTAGACTCTACTCTAGCCAAAGGCTGCGGTTCGGACTAGCTCGAAGGCGATTCAATTTCGCTAAGTTATGGCTCGGCGTTTTGCATCTGATGACGATGGAAGACGCCGACACTGTTCGCGGTGAATCGCTCGGAGGGGTTTGGAACGGCTCAGCTTGTTTGCGTTGGAACAACCCATTCACTCACTGCCGGTGCATCCACGGGCGCCTTGGCGCGTCGGCGGCGGCGTGGCTTATTGGTGGCCCATTCTTTGGTCATTGCCTCAAAGACTTCTGGGCTTTCGTACCGAACAATATTCTTTCCTTCAGGAATAGGGCCAATCAGGCCTTTGAATATTGGCATTCCGCGAAGATCGAGATCGGTACTGCTATCATCGATTCCGGTTTGGGAATGAGTGTTGAGGATGACTTCCGCACTATGAAAATCACGGATCTTGAGTGAGCCATCTTGAGCTCGTGTAACGACTCGGAAAACATCTTTTTTTGCCATGACTCAGCTCCGTAGGTATCTCAAAAATGCAGTGCTTCAGGCTCCTTCCTGTAACGAGGGGATAGCGATCGAAAACGCACGTTGCATCCTTGCAGCGGATTCTCCCCGGACACCCAAGTTATCGGCGCCCTGTCATGTAAAGATGTAACGGATTGATAAGCCTAGACGTTTACGGAACCTTGGGCGCAATGCGGACACGTGGATCGATCGTTACGTACCGTACGATCGCGCGACAACTAATCTTGAGCAGTCGCGGTGTTCTCCAGATGCAACAGGCCTCGCAACCCTTCGAGCACCCGTTGGAAGCGAACCTTGGTGCGATCGACCGCTTGAGTTGCTTGATTGTCTTGCGATCGTTTCAACTGAAGTTCGCGAGGCGACATCTTCTTGCGGCCGCTTGCGATCTCCATCTCTTCGCGTTGCAATCTCTGATTCCGCTGTGATTCAGATCCAAGAAAAGTGGTGTATAGAGTTTCCATCATTTGCAGGGCTTTGTTGTATTTTCCGAGTCGATATTCGCAATCGCGAACCTGGATAATGATGTTGGACCCGGGAACGATACCGCTTCGCTGCGCCGCGTCGAGCAACTGAGTGAAGGCTCCCATGTCTAGGATTTTGTCGCGTTCGGCAGTCTCGGACACCAGTTTGTTTTCGTCCTTAGAATCGGACTCGGGTGTACTGCTTACCTGGCCAACCGACTTGCTCCCGTCTAGCTTATGCGGCACAAGTCGAAGAATACGTCCCTTGGCGGCTGACTTGTAGAACTTGTCTGTCGGTATTGGGAGCATATGCTTTTGATCGAGCCAAGTCATAACTCGAACCGAGCTATCGATGAAAGGTGGATCATCGATTTGGATCACATACCCTAAACCGTTTGAAAACAGAACCATCCGCTCGCCGCTTGCAAGTTGATGTTCAGCATCGACCGGAACAAATTCGAAATGCGGCTCGAGAATTTTGCGAACTTCTTGCTCGATAGAGATCGAGGCAAGTTCTTTTCGCAATCGATTTTCAAACTTCTCGGCTTGCGAAACACTTGGGGCGCTCGCAGCTGCGGACTCTGGCTTGGGGGAGTACTCTGGCTTGGGCAAAGAGATGTTTGTTGCCGGCGCACTTGGTTTTGTTTTTTTCGACTGAATCGTCAACAAAGAGATCAGTTCGTCGAAATGTTCAACGGCGTCAGAGGCTTTCGTCAGTCGCTTTCGTTGTTGCGAATCGCGAACATTTGCGAGATCGATGTTTGCTTCCCCATCAAGCAGTGATTTACGACTATCGATGTACGTTTGTCGGATTTTTTGAAGTTCGACGAGTGTTTGGTTCACGTCACCGGCATCGAAGGATGTTCGGGCCTGCAAAAGGGGTGCAGCACAGCGCGAGCCTCGCAGAAGTTTGTAAAGCTCGTCAAAGGATTCATCGATGGTCATGGTCTGGCCTTGCAACGGACAACGGCTAAGCAGGGCTACTTATTGTAGCCAAATTGCGAGCGTGATTTTGGTTGAATTGACACAGCCGACAAAAGTCAAAGTAGTAGGCACATTCCATGTGCCGTTCACCCGGAGAACCAGCAAAAGCTGGATTGCGAACGGCACTGAGGAGCGTGCCAGCTACTTTTGCCGGCTGTGTCTGAATTGTCGTTGCCAAAGTGCGTTTGTCGTTTCAGGAGTGCGTAAGTGCCGGTATTCGCATGAACCTTCCGCGGTTGAACCTTGGCTAACGGAATCTTTTCGGCTAAACTCTGCGAACTTGAGATGGTTGAAGACTTCCAGTCGGAGGCCGTTTTGAGCAAAATCGGGCCGTAGCGCAGCCTGGCTAGCGCGCTACCTTGGGGTGGTAGAGGTCGTGGGTTCGAATCCCGCCGGCCCGATTTTATTTTTTCCAGGGAAAACTACTCTTTTGGACCTGGTCCGCGACTATTGATTTGGGCAAATGCACGAATCAATGCACGTATCGCGGAGTAAACCATGTCACGGGAGAGTAAACCGTTTTTCCGAGAGCAGACCAAAAGCTGGTATTGCTCTATCAACGGAAAGCAAATTCCACTCGGAAAGAACAAGGCTGATGCCTTAGCCAAATTCTATGAGTTGATGGGTCGAAAAGCAGACCTGCAGACCGATTCGTCGACGGTCTACGACCTAACTCAGACCTATTTGGACTGGTGCCAAAAGAACAAAAAGCCGAGCACCTACACCAAGCATCTCTACTACCTAAAGTCGTTTGTCGAATCAACCGGCAAAAGGCTCAGAGTCGGGCAAGTACGAAAACTCCACCTGACCAAGTGGTTCGAAGACAAGTCCTGGAGTTCGACCACGAAGAACGATGCAATGGGTGTTGTGAAAAGGGCATTCAATTGGGCAATGGAGGAAGGCTATTTCACTTACAACCCAATCGCCAAAGTTCGGAAGCCTCCCGCCAAACGCCGTGACATCTTCTACACTGCCGACCAATGGGAAAAGATTCGATGCGCCGCAAAAGGCCCGATCGTCGATTTCCTCGACTTCCTCTGGTCTACCGGCTGCCGTCCACAAGAAGCACGAACACTCGAGGCCCGCCATGTAAATGACGATTTAGTCATTTTCGCGATCGACGAAAGCAAAGGCGAAAAGTATCAGCGAGTCCTGTTCTTAACTGCTGAATCGCAAGCCATCGTTGAGAGACTTGCAGCCAAGTACCCAACAGGTCCCCTATTCCGCAACCGCCTTGGTCGGGCATGGACAAAAGACTCCGTGAAGTGCGTCCTAACACGAATCAGCAAGAGGGTCGGTTTCAGGGTAATCGCTTATGGCGCTCGCCATGGTTACGCGACTAACGCGTTGCTAAACGGGGTTGATGCTATTTCCGTCAGCCATTTGATGGGACACAAATCGCCATCGATGGTATCTGAAGTCTATTCCCACTTGGCCCAGAATCATGATTTTCTAAGGAAGCAAGCTAGAAATGCTTCCCCCGCGCCATCCGCCACTCCAACTCCTCCAAAAGACACGACCGCCACTAATACGCGTTGAATTGAATTCGCTGCTCCGGCGTTTCAAACGCGTGTCAAACCGGAGCGAATTGGCGGATAAAGAAAATCCCTTCGCTCCTCGGTTCGAAGCAACAGAGTTAAGCACTTCGGCGAGCTGCACGATTCTCATCCTGTCCAGTCGGTGACCGCTTGCGTGCTAAGGACACGCCCTCCTGTGCGCGTTGGCGCTGTGGCAGCTGTTGTCAAATCAACCGCATGGTACGTCGGGTTCCTTGATAGCAGGGGTGTTGAGTTAAAAGCGCGTCGCTTGTCCAATCTCCGCAGGTTGCGTTGTTATCAAAGTCGCACCGGTTTGGGTGACCGGAGCGAGTTCAGTAAAAGGTAAATCCAAGTCAGCAGGGTTAAATTTAGAGTTTGTTTTTACCTGCGCCGCGCCGGAGAATTACGAGTTCATCCTTCCGAGAAAGCCCACGAGATGGCAAGTCGCCTCTTCCATCTCTAGTCAGGAGCTTGCGGTCGTAACGAAATAGACGGTCGCCCAACACCAGCTAGACATTAGGACAACAATGCGTTTGCTGTGTTTCGTGGTCGTTGTGGTCACTTTTTACTGTGTAGGCTATCGATTTTCGTAGGTTAGCACGGAACCAACGAAAGATGCTAACTCGAATTTTTGATTCGTGCCTGTGAACCAGCCGACCTCCAACGCATGCGTACATTCGCGACCCAGGCCACTTTCGCAATTGGACCAAGGTTTGAATCGTTTTACTCCTTCGGGAGCACTATTCCGTTCATCCTGCACGCTTTGGAATTCCAAGTCGAGAAAATTTGCTCTCGCGTTAAGCCGGTGCACTCCCAAAACGTAGTGTTGGTGATAACAGCGTCTTCAAAGTTGGCACCTGTCAAATTGCATTCCTCAAACTCAGTGTTCACAAGGACCTGTCGCGAAAAATCTGCGCCCGATAAATCGCATCGTATCAGTGTGATATTGACCATGTTGCCTATTTTGTGATTTTTGGTCGTAACAAGGTTCCTTGCGTTTAACAAGTTTGTCGTCACTCCAGAGATATCCGTGTTTTTCAGGTTTACAGCCTCAGAATTCTGCGCAACCAAAGATGGCGCTCCGAAAGTCATCCCGGAAAGATCCAATTCAGTAAACTCCCCACCATTAATCGAAATAGACGATAGGAAGAGGCAATTTGACTTGAGTCGCTGGTAGTCCAGTTTGCAACTGAGCAACGAACAATTCTGCATGTTTGCCCCGGAGAAATCGCATTCTGTTAGGTCACAACGTTTTAGCACTGTTCGATGGAGTTTGCATTTCAACAACAATGCTTTCTTAATATTGTCCACGTAAGCGTCGGAAAGATCGAACTGGCTGAAGTCAAATCCCGTCCCACCATCCGATGGGATATAGCATTTCGAAAGATCCTTGTTCTTGAACGACCACGTTGTCAGCAGGCTTTCTTTCGTCACGCCTGTGGAATCATTGTCAAATTGGCGAACGATGCCATTGATCACTGCATTTGTGAAGTCGTTGTTTTCCCAAGTGCAATCATCAACGATCATGCCAGTGAGTACGGCATTTCGAAATGTTGCGCCACGCAGATCGCACTGACGGAATGCAACTCCAAAGAGGTCACAATTGTCGAACGATGCGTCACGAAGGTCCTGTCCAACAATTTCACATCCCCAAAGTCTATGTCCTGTCGCAATCATGTTGCGATTGAACTTCAAGTCCCCAACAAAGGGTCCCAGTTTCACAACTGGGTTGTAGGTATCTCCCCTGAGGACAGCATGAATCGATAACCACATTATCAGACTAACAAGCAACCACTTTGTCATGATTATTCCCTTGTTGCGAAATCTACTTTGGAATCGCTTTGAGGTAAATGAAATGCTCCTGACTCGGTACTCGACTGTCGATAGTAATTCGTCCCTTCCCTTCCATCGCTATCGTCGGACAAGAGTATTGGAATCGCAAGCTGCGGTCTTCAGGAAAAGTGATAATAAAGAAAGTCAGTTTTTCTTGTCGCGGGAGGGACGCGAATTCAACCTTGCCGTTCTTATCGGTGATTCCATTGACGGTATGGTCTGTGACAAGAACCGTTGCACCCGTCGGCTGTCCCGGCGCGTCAACTCGTAAGGCCATCTCACTTCGCTCCGATCTTTCCAGCTTGTAGTCTGGATCGAAGCCTCCAACCTCTGAATTGAAGAATGGGTAGATGACCAAAGGGAACACGTCATCCACCTTTCTATGAAGTGAATCACCAACAAAGACAATGGACCTTTTTGGCATCAACTTTCCGTCGACGATCGAAAACCGGTGAACTTTGGGGCTAGGCGGCTTGGCGTTCTTTCGCAGCCACGCGACGAGGGCCGCGACGGCGGCGGCGTCACCACGAATGTGGTCTGTAGGAAGGATGCAGACAAACACATCGTCCTGTGGTCTCGAATTGTCACCTTGTGCACCCAGAAAGACATGGAAGGTCAAAGGACTTCCCGGGTCTTGGAAGCCCTGTGACGATCCGAAGAGCACCGAAAGAACAATGAGCCAGGACAAAAGTAGGTTTTTCATTCTAGGACCGACCTAACGATCTTGAAACTGTGGATTCGTTTCCAATTACTTGTCGACTAACTGTAATCTGATTGTTGACAAGTGAACTCGTGTCGCCAGTGTCTCTCGTGATTTGGCCATCCCCGTTTAGGTCAAGATTTAGCCTCAACTCCAAGTCTGGAATATCTGGGACTCTAAACCCGTAAAGTGCTTGATCCTCAAATGAATTGGTGCGGGCAGTGTCATCCGCGCCAAGGTACTCTATCCAATAGAAGGGATCAAGCTAGAGGAGGCAATGATACTTCGCGACTTCGAATCTATCACACAAACCATCCTCGAATGCCTCAAGTCGTCAATATCCAACGAAATGCTAATCTAAGGCCCATATCCTAGGGACGTACCTTGGCTGGGCTGCGGTCGCTTGCCCGATCTCTGTTTTGTGGCACGGCAGTTCTTGATTCGCTAGGGAGCCCCGTCCGTGACAGCTTGGCTGTTGTCCGCCAAGTCGCACCGGTTTGACACGCCGGTGCGAGGTTGTTTGCTTGGCTCCAAACAAGACGCACACTTCCAAGTAGCTCGCTGGCCCACTCAATAAGCCAGATGGGTTACATTGGGACGTCTTTACTGGCGCCACGCCATAGTATCACTAGTTCTGCCTGGAAGGGACAATGAGCAGCAAGAGTCGTCAACATCAGCTTGAGATGCAGCACCTAGAAGACCTCCGACGCATGCGAGATGACGCGCGCCGATTGGATGAAGACGTCTTCGTACGAGGAATCGGCAGACGACGCCTTCAATTGATCCACGAGCCGTCATTCGTCGTCGGATATGCTTGGGACATTCGTCAAACGGCCAAGGCTTGGCATCTGTACCGGTCTACAATTCGGATTGAAGGTAGCCACGCACATCTTTTTGGATACGACCGACTAGTAGCGGATGCGGGTGAACTCAACAGTTGGTTTACAAAAGCGTGCAAGCTCAGCGTTCCCTTTGCCCCTGATCTCAGTGATTGTGCTGGTTGTGACGGGGAGACATTTCAATTGGCTATCTTTGGAGACCTTAGTTCGGTGATATCAATCAAGTACTGGTGTGATGCGCCAGAGCAATGGAAATCTATCCAGCACTTCATTGATGCATTTCGCAACTACGCTTCAAAGTGTATTATCGACGAGGATTTTCCCGACTGTATGATTTGACTTGCCGGTTCATAAGATGGCGGAACAAAAATCGGCACATAGCCCAGATTTCACCGAACTCCAGCTTGTTGGCATACGCTTGAGCACTGGGAAGCAAGCTCGGATCAGGGATGCAACAAGCGGAGGTGAATTTGCCGAACCGCCAACTCGCACCGGTTTGACACGCCGGAGCGGCGGTGTTTGCTCGGCTACCAGCCAAACATTCGACTTCCAATCGGCGCGCCTGCCCATTCAATCCGCAGATGGAGTACATTACGAAAGTGTTTGCCGGTGTCGCGCGGGAGTATTACTAGTTCATCGATAATGGAGTCGGAATGCGATCAACCTTGACGATTTGTCTTCTGGCTTTGTTGTTAGCGGCAACTTCGTGTGATCAACCGAACGAAGGCAACAACATGGCTGTCGACACAAGCCGTGTTGCTTCTCTTGATGAGCGTGATGTCGAAATCATTCAGTACGTACTGGAATCCGACTCAAGCAATCCGAAAGATAGGATCTACTTTCTTACGGTTACGCCGATGTTCGATTGGGGTGAAGTCGGTGAGTGGTCTGACCCTCCCCAGATTCTTATTGACTTTGCCTCTTCGAACGGCAATAAGTACAGACCCGCATCCGGTGCTTTCCTGAAAGAGGGTAGCGTGTTTCAGCGTGGCACCAACAAAAAGGCGTGGATGAGATGGATCACAATCAAACGAAGGATATCGGATACCGAGGTCGAAATCGAGGACGGCGTTTGGTGTTGTCCGATGGGCGGAGGTGTAATGACTAGCATCTACGAGAAGGTCGATGGCAAATGGAAATGGAAATCCAGAGGTAACGGCGAAAACTGGATTTCATGCATCGAGCGACGAAATCGGGTAAGAATACCCGTTTGAGGGTACTTCCCCAACACGACCGTTTTCTGGCATCGTATCGCGTTTCGGCAAAGCAAGCTCGGATACCACCTCGCTCCGGTTTGGCACGCCGGAGCGCCGAATCGGATTCGATTTTCGCGCTTAGGTCAGGAACGCAGTCCTTCGGCGTATATCATTTTGGCTTCGCAGAAGAGTTGAAACCAGGCCCGACTGCGGTCGGCGTTCATGACCCAGGACGAACCGTCCTGAGTCATCAGGGATGCGTCACTGGGGCTAAGCGGGTTCTATAAAGCACGCGAGCGTAGTTCCCCAAAAGCTGCCCCCTCCTCCAAACGAGATTCGATCGGCAAGCCTTGCGATCCCGGTCTCGGAATCTCGGTTTGGGGTCGAAAATCGTTGATGGGATCCTTCTTGAGTTAGCAATCGCGGCGACTGATGGATAGGCGGTTTGAATGCGATTGATTCTGATCTGTCGTTTGTTGTAGTTTCTTCTCCTTCGATTCAGCCACCGCCAACCGCTTTGCGTCTGCGCTAGCAACATTCTGGTAGACCTTTACTTTTGGAGCTTGTCGGGTGATGGCGACGTATTCGGAATGTTGACTCACGATCTTGTCGCAAGCTTGGATGTATACTTTTCCGAGGCTTTGGACCTTAATCTGGCTAGCCGTCGTGCTGTATCCAAGGGTAATGTCCCGATCGGATAGGGTTGCCAAATCGAGGGTTACTTTTGCGGATTGTTTGTCCAACTGCACATCGATGGTTCTGCTATCGTTCACCGCGACCATGTTGCCCGTATCTCCGCTACGTATACCTTGCCTCGGGATGTCTTTGGTAAAAAGTAGTCGATCATTGATGTGCAAGTTTATCTCTCCAAAGCGAATCGCTTGTTGCGAGATTGCGCCCTTTTGCATCCGTTCTGACTGGCATGTTACATTGATCCGATCCGCTTCTTCGCGAGTTTGAGCCACAATGGTTGATCCTTGAGGGCGATTTATTCCGCCCTCCTTGGACCAGTCGTCGATCATGGCTTTGGTAGCGTCGGATTGGTCGGCAAAGAATTTAACGTCACCCTTTTTGGCGAGTCGTTCGAAACACTCGTTTAGCTTGTCCTGCGGTGATTCCCGTGAAATGTGAACAGCTCCCGCTTGTTCTGCCATTAAATGAAATGCGAAGCCCTTCCCTGAAATGGTTTTTTGCTCACAATTCCCGCAAGCGACGATTTTTGCACCTGAACTATCGATCAGTTTCAAAATGCGTTGCGCTTGTTCTGTATCAAGCATCTCGGCTTCGCCAAGTATCACGACGCTTTTTTTGTCGATCGTAAGCATTGGTTTTTTAAAATCCGCTGGCACCATCGCAATTGTGTCGTACATTCTGGACGTGGCTTCGGGGCCAATTCCATCTAATTTGTTCGCATTTTTTGCGAAACCTTCGATCGAATGACACTCTACGCCGAGGTTAGTTTTCAATTCTTGGGCTGCCTGTGTGGATGTCGCGACACCAAAGACTTTGGCCCCCTGCGACTTGTAGGAATCGCAAACCGCCTTCATCGAATCTGCAATGCCTTCGCCAGGTTTGCCGTCGATACAGACGAGGGAATTGCCCGAATGCAAGACGTGACGGACCGCCGCTTTTTGTTCAAACGCAAGTTGAGGCCTCGATTCAATTGCCCTGTTGACAATAGCTTTGTCCAAACGCAAACCGGGAGTGCTGATTAGGCGATCGACAATCTTGCCGACTTCTAGTTCCATCTTTGCAACGGAATTGGAGTCGAAGACCAGGGTTTTACCTTCACGTTCAAACGTCCGCAGGTCAGGCGATTCTTGTAAGTGCCTATCAACAACCGCAACAACGCCGCCCCCAGCTATCGGAAAGTCTTGTAACTTTTCGGAAACCGCTTTGATCAGCTCAGGTCGTTCGAAGGATTTGTTGTTGCTGGTCAAATCAAGGATGGAGCTCTTTATCGCATCCGAAAAGCGGTCGCCAACTTCAAGTTTCGTCGTGCGTCCAACCGCTTCTGCAAACGAGTCTGCCGTAAGTCCAAGATTCTTTGCCTCAGATGTCCATTTCTCATGCAGCTCTATCCGATTTGGCCCCACGATCTCGAAAGCATTTGAATTCTCCAGCGGTTGTTCATTTTGTGACACCTCTCCGGTTCGCCAAGAAGCTTTCTCGCGCAGTGCGGTTGGCATTCCGCGGAGGCCAAACGTACTCGACAATTTCCCATCGACTACGGGTTGGTAAGCCTCAACTTGTAATCGCTGGGCCAGGATGCAATGGAGCGAATTGCGGAAAAGCGGTTGCAACGTCTCCGACCACTTGAGCATTTCATTTACGTTGAGCTCGCAAATCTTGCCGGAATCGCTGGCGGCGATGTTCGGAATAACCACGTGCGAATGAAGGTCCGGATCTCGATTGTTGATTGTGCAGTGAGAGAATGACGCGTACACGATATTTCCATGGTCAAAGTGATTGCCGTTCGCTCCCGGTTCGGTCGATTTGATATTTCGTTGGAGAATCCAAAGCGTTTCGCGAACGGCTTGTTCTTGACATGCGCTTAGCTGTTCAAAATTGGAGACTACCAATCGGAACGAATGCGACAGATGTGTCGCTTCTATACGTAAAGCTTTGTGAGGCTGGGAGCTTTCGATTCTGCTTTAGTGACAAGCTGCTGTCGAATGTAGGCGACTTGAAACAACAAACGGAAAACAGTTTCCAATTGGCTCATTGTTGGCGACCCGTGTTTGAACAGAACGTCCGTCAATTCCAATCGGATTTGGTGAATTCCAAGTGCATATTTGACGCTTGAGATAACGTTCGATTCAAAGCCAGCATGCGGTCGCCATTGCTTCAGAGTTCCCACTAGAATGGTGATGAACGCGAATTCAGCCGGTTTGATGTTCGCAGCAGATTTAGTCGCATCGCATTTGCTTGCGAATTCAAAAAGCTCAAGGAACTCCTCGCGGCTGGTTTGGGAGAAATCGTAAGTATCATCGTTAGTTGTAGTCATACTCGCCAGAGTCCTTACCTGTTCAGACGTTTCGGGATGGGGAGAACCAATACGGTTCGAGCGGTATTCCCGCTAACAACTAGTCGCGAAACGAAGCACGGCTCAGCAACGGACAGTCAGAATTTCGCAAAGATTTTCTTGGAAGGTCGTCAATGGGCAGAAGTTGCCATGGAAGTCGACTTGAAAAAGCTCGTTACGAAAGTCTACTTGTGAAGAGACTAGGAGTCATTTGCCAACAGTTAATCGGTGGCAAGCACCTCTGGGCTTCATTACCGGTGGAGCCCAGCTATTGGCAAACCGCGACTGCGATTGCGGGCGAGAATGACGAGCTAGATCGTTGCTTCTCCTCCCGAGGAGGAGAAGGGGAGACGCGGCATCTTATGACTAAAATCGTGATTCAACGAGAGCGTCGTCGCGTTGTGGAGTTGTTCGCACCGTATGAAGAGGTGATCAGAAAGGATTTTCCCGGCTATCGCAATCACGTGTTTCGAACCATAACGTATGCATTTCCTTGAAAACTCCATCGTGCAGGAGCAGTTGGTCGAAACGGTGTTTGTTTATCATTACATTGGCCTTTGGACTGATTATGAGTTAGCTTATCTGGAACCATCCGAAGCACTGGCGATCGCTGACAACCAAAAGCTTGGCTGGGTTTTAGACCCAGACTCGCTTCGCGGTGCGATTCATTCGCACCACAAGATTTTTGATTACAAAGGGCCGAATCAGACCGTCATTGAAGCTTGCCGAAAAGCAGATTGGATCGACGCCACAAAAGGCATGAAAGGCATGCTAAGAAAGGGTTTGAGTAAGGTTGCGATTGCCGATATCGAAACGGCGTTTCCGAACTTTGGTTTCCATGACACGCTAATGCGCCTTGCAAAGGATTATGGCGGGTCGACATTGGCAGGTGGAATTAAAGTGAGGCGCAAACGATTGTCTCGTATTTCGTTTGTTCAGTAAATTCGGCTTTGTTGAGGCCTGATTTGAGCACTCGGAGATCTCCCTGGATTTAATCGCCAAGGCGTTGGGTGAAGCCGTTATGGGCTAGCGATTCGAGGAATCTGGATACACGCCGATGTGAATCAAATCGACGTCAGCAGGCACTCCCACAGACCAATCTCCTAGGCCGCTGAATTGGACTTGCATGATCTTGCTCAAGACTGGTGCCGCCTTGCCTTGGTCCGTTTCGTTCGGCTTCGAAAGAGTCGCTTGATCTTTTGGAAACAGCAGCAGCGTCTTGCCCGCTGCGTCAGCAGGAATCTCGAAGTCCCACATCCCCGCATTCCCGTCGGTGTCTCGA
>JAIYDN010000010.1 GCA_027487485.1 Planctomycetaceae bacterium
CTCTGCCTTCAATCGAGATCCGATTCGTCAATCGGACTCGCCATCCAAGAGTCGACGCGCAGGGGCATCCGAGCTTTCCGGCAAATGCAGTCGGACTCTTATCGCTACCATCGATCGTCGGAACGTGGAACCAAACCGAAGCGACTAGGAAACTTGAAGGACCTGGAAAAAGTCTGCCGACTGCACAGAGTATGTCGGTTGATGCAAGTTGAGGAGATTTTCTAAAGAAGCGAATTACTGAGCCGCGGGCGCTAGCCGCGTCACGGTACCTACTTGGTTATTGCTAAGCACGTCGGCACAAGTCTTTGCGTGAAATTAACCATTAGCTGTAATGCGTTAGTCGAGACTCTCAATCAATGTCGAGCATACTAGAAAACCGGGGCTAACGCTGGAGTTTGTAAAACTGGTGTTAGGTCCCTTTTTATCACGCAACTTTTGTTCCCGTTGTCATTGTTTGCTACCACTAGATTGTCTGGATCCGACCCATCCAGTGCTGTCCGGTTCGGGCTCGACCCGACCGGACACCGCTTTGGTGTTCTAGCACCGCAATGATTCGCAGCTCCTACTTTGCCGAACCTTGCACCGCCGGAGGCGGTGCAAGGTTTGGCAAAGTAGGATGTCAGTGCTGAGTCTATTTTAGAACGCCAAAGCTGCGGACGGCGGGGACAAGCCCCAATCGTCCTACTTGCGTCGTTCACATTTGGCTAAAGCCCAATTAGTCGGTAAGACACAGGCCGTCGTGCTTAGATCAAAATCAATATCGAGTTTCGAACGAGGAATGTCGAAATCCCAAGGCATACGAACGCCACTTCGTCATTCCTTATTCGGTGTTCGACATTCAAAGCAGCGTGAAAGTAGATGCCATTGGGCTAGCGTCTGCGGCTCAACCGGAACGCCATCGACATTCCGGGCTAGTCAGCTTCTTGAGCCAGTTCGAAGCGAGGCTCGAAAGCGACATCGAACGAGTACTGATCGTCAAAGTCTTCGCGTCGATCTGTTTTGCTCTTTCGCATTTCCTTGATGCGGATCAAGTTGTAAACGATTTCACCGAAATCACCTGTAGTGTGAATGCCCCAGCTGTTGAGCACGGTTTTGGCCATGAATCCATATTGCTCCAGAGCAAATTCGCGAATGGCTTGACACAGTTGCTGACCGGTCAGGTGGTGATCTTGTTTTTCTTGGCTGTCTTCATCGTTGGTTGCTGGCAGCTTCATGATCTTTTGAGCGTACGCGAGCGATTCGCGAACGAACTGGTAGCCTTCCAGATGGTATCGCTGATCTTGTTGCAGCAGTTCGACAATAGCGAGAACGTGTTCGTGCATGATTATCTTTCAGCAGCTCGTTTCAGGACAGTTAGGCATTCGCTCGCAGGGATCATGATTCGCCGGTTGTCTTCGGTTTGGACCAGCAACTGCTGAGCTAGTAGCTCGACAGCAATCACTTTACCTTTTCCTTGGGTGGTCACAATGTCACTTCCCGGCGTTGGAAGATCGGCGGCAACCTCTTCATAGTGATCATTTTCGTAGCGAAGGCAACACTTGAGCCGTCCGCATCGGCCCGAAATCTTGTTAGGATCCAGCGTTGCTTTCTGAAGCTTTGCCATTCTCATCGACACCGGTGGCATCTCGGATAAGTGAGTATTGCAGCAAACAGGTTTGCCACAGTCGCCGTAGTCGGCCAGCATTTTGGCTTCGTCACGGGCCCCGATTTGACGCATTTCGATACGAGTTTGATATTGTGACGAAAGCTTCTTCACCAGTTCCCGAAAATCCACACGATCTTCAGAACAGTAATAGACGATGACCTGCTCGCCACCGAAAATCAGTTCAACATCCACCAGAGACATCGGCAACCCCGATTCGCGAATCATGTGTTTGCAGTTCTCGAATTCACGCTTTTGCCGAACCAACAGTTGCTTGTGATCGTTCTCATCTTCCGCCGAGGACTCGCGCTGAATGTTCCCAGAGGGTGGG
This sequence comes from Planctomycetaceae bacterium, assembly GCA_027487485.1. GTDB lineage: Bacteria > Planctomycetota > Planctomycetia > Pirellulales > Pirellulaceae > JBKCUI01. The sequence continues at coordinate 1,974 of JAIYDN010000010.1, forward strand.
TCTTTCATTTGCCCGACAACATGATCGGTCGCCTCGCAAAGCACTTCGCCTCGTTCTAGTCCACGATTGGTACGAGCGATTACAAACTGACCACGTCGGTGTTCCGACCTAGCATTCATGACAAAAAGCGAGCGCATCACGCCGCATCGGACTACGTACCGGAGCATACTTTTTGTTCTTGGACAAGCGAAAATGTAACGACGAGAAAGATTAGAGTGCTTCGTTATACTAGATTCCTTGGGTTCTGGAATCGTATCTTCTGTGCGATCCGCAGGTTATCGGGAAAAAGTGCAGTCCTACCATACGGACAATTCCTGAAGAATCTGCTATTCTTTGGTTGCCTTGGCCCGCCAATATTGCTGGGATGGTCCACAATCCATCACCAGTCAAAGCCTTGTGTTGTTTTTGAAAATCCCTCATTGGAATTGCAAGATGCCGTTTCCTTCTGAAGAACGTCCTGATCCAAGCGAAAACATGCCCGCGATGAGGGCTCGTATTCCCGACCACATAGCAAGAGGCGAAATCAGTACGGGAGTGATCGTCGTAACAGGCGGGACGGAATACGTGCTCGATTTCGTTCGCAACCTTCCTCGCCCGAACACAATCGTGGCGAGAGTGGTTTTGCCTCACATGGTAATGCCTCAGTTCATTGATGCATTGGCCGCGAATGTAGAATTGTTTCGTAACCGTTATGGCGAACTTCCCGGTGCACCTTTACCGCCTGCTGTAGCTCCTTTTCCGCCTTCGAACGCTCCTGCGGCACCGAACTCTTCGGATATGAATTCCGTTGACATTTTGCATGGATTGCCTTCGGTACAGCCTGCATCGGATCCACAACCAGGAATGGGCTCTGCTGGCGTTTCTGGCTCGACACAGCCCCCAGCCAATGCAACCAACATGCCTTCAGCCCCCAGCAATACTCCTAACAGTGGCCTGCCTAGCAGTGGTACACCGAACAGCAGCTCACCGAATGGTAGCGGCGACGGACAATCCACTGGCGGCACCAATCCGAACTTGCTCAAGCGTCAAAACCCTCAAGAGGTGTACGACGACTTGAAACTTCGCGATGAGATTCTTAGTGGAGCTTATGCGAATGCTGTCATGATTGGTCATGGTCCGTACGAATTCAGTTTTGATTTCATCACGAATTTTTATCCTCAATCCGCCGTCAGCTGCCGAGTCTACCTAGCTTCGGGACACATTCATCGGTTGCTTGAATCGCTGCGAGCGTCTTGGGAGCAGCTTCGCCCTCGGTTAAATCAGCCATTCCCACCGCAGCCACCCCAGCCGCCACGAAATCATGGATAAGCCCTAGCTCAGGATTTAGTGGCATGCACAACGTATCAATGCACCCCGCAGAAAACTTTCAAGCGGACTCGCGTGAGATCATTTTGGCGAGCTCTTCCCCCAGAAGGAAAGAGCTGCTGGAGAGATTTGGATATCGCTTTCGAGTGGTTGAGCCGGATCCCAGTGCCGAGTGTGGAATTTGTTCGCGTGAAACTCCACCAGAGCTGGTTGCGAGACTGGCCTACCAAAAAGCTGCCAACGTCATCGAAAAAATTGACAGCGGCCTGGTGCTGGCATGCGACACCGTCGCAGAATGCGTGGCGATCATCTTAGGCAAGCCCGAAGACCGCGACCACGCCAAGCAAATGCTCGAACGTCTGCGAGGCCGAAGCCATTCGGTGTATAGCGGGGTTTGTTTGTGGGAAAAGGCTTCGGCGCAGCGACATGTTCGAGTCGATGTGTCGCGGCTGTGGATGGAACCCATTTCCGACAGCCAGCTGGAGGCTTACTTAGATACGGACCAGTGGATAGGAAAAGCAGGGGCGTTTGGATTTCAGGATGGCCCTGACTGGATCCGCTTGGATCAAGGCTCGGCCACCAACGTGGTTGGCCTACCCATGGAAATGTTAGAGAAAATGCTGGCGGAATTGCATCCAGCTTGAGCCGTGGGCGCTAGCTCAATGCAATCTACTATCGACATGCATGCATCAATTCACCGAGAGAGCTATAGTGGCCTGTTAAGAGTTCGGAATTGGCATGGTTTTGAAAGATAGCGGTTTTGTTCCGTTACCAATTTCGTTGTGCACGAGTCTAGCAGGACGGCCGGGGCTCGCCCCCACCGTCCGCAGCTTTGGAGCTCTAGAAAGCCGACGCGCAGACATCCTTGTCTTTGCCTAATCTTGCGGTGCTAGAACTCCAAAGCGGCGTCCGGTCGGGTCAAGCCCGAACCGGACAGAGAGCGGCGCCTGACTTTTAACTTTCAACGCGATCATCAAACTTGATATTTGTGTAGAATGAAGCGGAGCTTTCGATTCGCAAGTCGAATCGAATTTCTCTTCGAATGCGAAAAAGTGGTTCTCTCCAATCCAACGCAGCTTAACTAGGAAATTACGTCATGATCACATTTGAAGGGCGGGGTTCCGCACAAACTTGCAATGGAGTAACTCGGCGTGATTTCCTACAGGCCGGAGTCTTAGGAAGCATCGGCTTTGGATTGCCTCAATACCTTGCTGCGGCAAAAGCTGGCCAAGTGGATCCGAGCAAAAGCAAACGGTCGGCCATCATGATTTTTAACTTGGGCGCCCCGAGCCAGCTGGATACGTTCGACATGAAGCCGGATGCTCCCGCAGAAATACGTGGTCCCTTTCAACCGATCCCTACAAACGCGTCTGGGGTCCAGATCTCCGAAATACTGCCCCTTCACGCTAAAATTGCAGATAAGTTTTCTATTGTCCGTTCTTGTTTTCACCGTGGGGCGGCGGTCCACGATGCCGGTTGGCAGATCATGCAAACGGGACGTCAGTTTGCTGGCGGTGTGAACACGCCTCATGCAGGCTCCGTCGCAAGCTATCTTCTCGGCAGACGAACCGATTTACCAGCTCACGTGGTGCTTCCCGAGACTATGGGACGCGGGGGTGGCAACCTACCCAACGGACAAGCTGGCGGATTCTTGGGCAAAGCCCATGACCCATTTGCTTTGATGGCAGACCCGTCCCAAAAAGATTTCAAAGTACCCGACTTGCTCCCTCCTGATTCCATCGGAACGGCTCGAATCGATCGACGACGAAGAATGCGAGACATTGTCGATTCCACCGTGAAGAACTTTGAAGCCAGCGAATCCGCCAAAATGATGGACGACAGTTTTCATTCCGCCTATCGACTGATGACCAGCTCCGAAGCCAGGCTTGCATTCGATCTGAATCAAGAACCTATTTCGGTTCGCGAGCGGTACGGTATGCACCGATTTGGCCAATGTTGTTTGCTCGCGAGAAGGCTCGTAGAAGCGGGTGTCCGTTTCGTGACCATCAACACCTTCCTTACCGTTTTTGATGAGATTAGCTGGGACATCCACGGCAGCAAGCCCTTCACTTCCATCGAAGGGATGAAAAATGTTGTCGCCCCTATGTACGACCAAGGCTATTCCGCATTGATTGAAGACCTGAGCCAACGCGGCATGCTGGACGATACGATGGTTTGCAATCTTGCCGAATTTGGGCGAACCCCCAAAGTTAACCCGGCAGGTGGCCGCGATCATTGGCCTCAGTGTTTTTCAGTGTGCTTTGCTGGGGGGGGCGTCCAAGGGGGAAGAATTGTAGGTGCCAGCGACCCAATCGGTGCCGTTCCCGTCGATCGTCCGACCGAGCCACCCGATATCGTCGCAACCATCTTTCATTCGCTTGGCCTGAACCTAGAAAGCCATTTGCCGGGACCGGCTGGTCGCCCCTTCCCGCTGGTTGATTTCGGGTTTCGCGAAATCAAGGAATTGTTTTAGGAAAGCGCTGGATGCTTCCGCGAAGCAGTACCCGGCGAAGGCGAACCAAGGTTACAATCAGCGGGTAGTCGCACCTGCTGAAAGGGACTTCAGCGAGCGAACCGTCCTGAACGTTACGAATCCATCCGACGCCCTTCTCCTTTACGCATAGCCCCATGATCGATCGTTCAAGCGCTGTTGTCGACACGAACTCGTCGCCGCTTCTGACGGCTGAAATGATGAGCAAGCTGGAACGAATGGAGCTGGTAAGCCGTAAAATTTTCCGTGGACGCATGAAAGGGGAGCGACGCAGCAAACGCAAAGGGCAAAGCGTCGAGTTTGCGGACTTCAGGAACTATGTTAACGGCGACGACTTGCGGTTCATCGACTGGAATCTTTTTGCTCGAATGGATCGTCTGTATCTAAAGATATTTTTGGAAGAAGAAGATCTCCATTTTTTTACCATTGTGGATGATTCTATTTCGATGGACTTCGGATCCCCCACCAAGTTTTTTGTCGCCAAGCAAATCGCAGCGAGCCTGGCTTACATTGGCTTGTGCCGCGGCGACCGAGTGTCCGTATCCAGTTTTGCAACTTGTGGAAGTCCTGTTGTTCTGCGAGGCAAAACGTCCGCCTACCGATTGCTGAATCATCTAGGATCTCTTCCTTGCGTGGATCAGTCTCCCACCATGGAGGAAGCGATGCGAAAGTTTTGCCTTAAGAACACGGGTAAAGGTATCGTGGTCGTCATCACCGACCTGATGAGCAAGTCCGGTTATGAAACGGCCATGCGAATGCTGGTTGCAAGGGAGATGGATGTTTTTTTGATTCACGTTTTGAGCCCCGAAGAACTGGAACCCAATGTTCAAGGGGACCTGAAGCTGATCGACTGCGAAGATGGCGACCAACGGGAAGTTTCTATTTCCGCCTCCCTTTTAAACCGTTACCAGCAAGCTCTCGCTGGTTTTATTGAGAATGCAAAGTCCTTTTGTAACAAACGAGCCATAGCCTACGTACCAGCTCGAAGCGATGAACCGGCGGAAAATCTGGTGAACGAATATCTGCGTGGCCGAGGACTGGTACGATGAACTGGATCAGCATGCTCAGCCCTTGGCAGTGGGCGATTTTACTGGCCATTCCACCAGCTGTTCTCAGTCTGTATTTTCTGAAACTGAAACGCAAGCAACTCGCCGTTCCAAGCACCATGCTTTGGAGAAAAGCGGTCGAGGATGTGCATGTGAACAGCATTTGGCAACGGCTGCGAAAGAATCTCTTGTTGTTGCTGCAATTGTTGTTTCTAGCTCTGCTGATTCTTGCATGTTTGCGTCCTGGCTGGAGCGGCCAGAATCGCATTGGCGAGCGCCGTATTTATATCATCGACAACTCCGCCAGCATGCAAGCAACCGATGTGGATCCCACTCGGTTGGATGCGGCAAAAAAAAGAGTCCGTGAACTTATCGAAGAGACATCCTCTGACGATGTCGGTATGGTGATCGCTTTTTCCGACCGTGCTGACGTACGGCAAGGGTTCACCAAGGAGCGAAACAAATTGCTCAGCTCCTTAGATTCCATTCAGCCGACCATGCACAACACCGATCTAACGGAAGCTTTACGGGCGGCCGCCGGACTTGCTAATCCTGGCCGCTCCAGCTTCGAAGATCTCACCGACATCCAAGTGGCAGACGCGGTCCCCGCTACGGTTTACCTGCTAAGCGATGGTGGGTTTGGAGACTTGGGAGATTTTGATATCGGGAAACTGCAAATCGAATACATCCCCATCGGCGAACCGACAACCGCTAACGTTGGAATCGTTAGCTTTGCCGTTCAACGGAGCGAAGACAAAGAGAATCAGCTCGAAGCGTTTGCTCGAATCATGAATCACGGGACCAGCCAAGTCAGTTTTACCGCCTCGCTGGAATTGGATGGAAAGCTACTGGATGCATCCACGGTTACGATTGAGCCCAATGCGGAAGCGGGGCTCCTTTTCGAACTGAGCGAATTGGAACAGGGACAATTGAAAATGATCTTGGACTACGCTGATAGCCTAGCAGCCGATAATATCGCGTACGCCGCAATCCGCCCGGACAGACCTATCAATGTCCTACTGGTAACGCCTGGCAACAGCGCCTTAGAAACAGCATTACAGACAGCGAGAGTCCAACAAATTGCTACGCTGCAGATAGAGGGCGTGTCATTCCTGACAGACTCGAAATACTCCGAGTCAGCAAACAACTCCGTCTATGATTTGGTCGTTTTTGATCAATGCTCCCCCACAACGATGCCTCAAGCCAACACGCTTTTCATCGGAAGCTTGCCACCTCGGGATCCCGCAAATGCTGCCAAGGCTGCACCGGCAACGACCGAAGAGATTGCCGCCGAGGCTAAACCTGTAGCATCTGATGAAGTCGCAAGCCAACGGCAAAGCGATTGGGTCTTTGGCGAGTTGCAAGGGCCCGTCATCGTCTTGGACGTGAATCGATCCAACCCAATGACTCAGTATTTAGAAATGGGATCGGTTGGGATCGTAGAAGCTCGTACCGTAAAGCCCCCTGAATCAGGAGACATCTTAATGATCGGCGACGCTGGTCCCCTGTTTGGAATTGCACCGCGAGGTCCATTCCAAGATGCAGTCTTAGGCTTTTCTATCGTCCAAGCTACGGACCAGGGAATTGCCGTCAACACTGACTGGGGGATCAAACGTAGCTTCCCTGTGTTCGTCTATTCCGCAATAGAGTTCTTGGGGGGAGGCATTACAGAATCTTCGGCTCCCACCGTTCAACCTGGCTGGCCCATTGGTTTGCAACTGTCCAGCCGCTTCAAGAACTTTGAAATTGCCTTCCCTAACGGAACAAGAACAGAACTGGTACGGGGAGACGAAAGTCGTTCCGTGTTCACTCAGACGGATCAACCAGGACCGTACGCTGTTTTTGCAGACGGATTGGAAAGACCCATTGAGACGTTTTGTGTCAATCTTTTTTCGACCAGAGAAAGCAATCTTGCGACGGAAGCCACCATCAAAATGGGCTATGAGAAAGTCGCTGCTTCCAATGCCACGGCACAAGCCAGGCAAGAAACGTGGCGATGGATCTTGCTGGTCGGATTGGCAATGTTGGTGGTCGAGTGGATTGTATTCAACCGTCGCGTCTTCTTGTAAGTTTGGTTTGGATTTGAATTGAAGGATCTTTGATGTTTGATTTCGCCAAGCGAAATGTCAACGTGTTGTTGGTTTGTTGTGCGTCGATTCTTTACCTTGGATGTGAGACAAAGCCAACCTCAAATCAGACGCCCTCAAACCAAACGGCCACGGCCGACCAGGCCCCAAAAAGTTTGGAATCGGAATCCGCGATTGAATCAACGAAGCCAGTAGAGCCCCCGTCTGTATTTCTAATTCCGATCACGATTGAAGTGACTGGTTTCCAGAATGCAGAAGGGAACTGTCGAATCGCAATCTTTCTTGGAGCGGATCGTTTTAATGATCCTGATTTTGCGATTGCCAAAGAGGTCGTTGCAATCGCTGATGGGCACGCAACGTCGGATTCGAGTCTGGAACTACCTCTAGAGAGAATCAATCCAGGGGACTCGTTTTCGCTAGCGGTCAGCGCTTACCATGACCAGAATGGCAACCAAAAATTAGACAAAAATGCCTTGGGAATGCCATTGGAGCGCTACGGTTTTTCCAACAACCCTAAACGAGGATTTGGGCCTCCTAAATATCGCGAAACAAGCATCGAGGTACCAGTGCCGAGCGATCCAAGTTCCACCGATGCAAAGCCGTTATCGATCCAGATCCAAATCAAGTAGAATAAGCTAAACCGACTTGAATACGCCCTACTTAGAAGAAATCGCCTCACTCAAAAGAAATCTACGTGCACGATCTACTACCCGGTAACGCAAATGTTGGATTGCGTCTATCCCGTCAAGCATCTCTTTCTCCCGACACGATCGCGATTGCTTCCCCGATGGGTTCGCATCGCATTCGTGACAACCGACCTTATCAAACGATTTCGATGCGAGACTTAGACAATCGGTCCAGCTCGATCGCAGCTGGCCTTCAAAGCCTTGGGATTGGCCCTGGCAAACGCATTGGTTTGCTGGTTCGATTCGGCGAAGACTTCATCGCGCTTGTTTTTGCGGTTCTAAAAACAGGTGCTACGTTGGTGTTGATCGATCCTGGAATGGGGCGCAGAAACTTAATCCGATGTTTGGCAGCAACCGATCCCGATGGGTTTCTCGCTATCCCAATGGCTCATGCCGTATTGCGGATCTTTCGGTCGCATTTTCCTAACGCAAAGCTAAATGTTACTGTTGGCAAAAGATGGCCCGGTATGCCCGCTCCCTCGCTGGCGGATCTGGAGCGATTTTCGCCTTCTGCCTTTCGGTCCCCAGAAACGAAACTGGATGATGCGGCAGCGATTATCTTCACCACGGGAAGCACGGGCCCACCCAAAGGGGTGCTTTACACTCACAGAACCTTCAACTCGCAAATAGACCAAGTGGCTTCGCACTATGCGATCCAACCTGGCGGAAAGGACTTGGGCTGCTTCCCACTTTTTGGCCTATTCAATGCCGTGATGGGAACGACAACCATTCTGCCCGACATGAACCCGATTCGACCTGCTGACGTTGATCCAGTTCGATTGCTCAACGCGATTGACCAATGGCAAATCAATCAGTCGTTTGGATCCCCAGCTTTATGGACTAAAGTGGGTGGCTATTGTCAGACCAGCGGCCGAACAGCGCCGTCGCTCCGATTAGTGCTATCAGCAGGAGCTCCCGTACCAGCTCGGGTTCTTCGGCAGATTCGTTCAGCAATCCATCCGGATGGTTGTGTGCACACACCCTATGGGGCTACCGAGGCGCTTCCCATCGCTTCGATCGAATCGCGAACGGTCCTGGAAGAAACATCTGCGTTAACCTCGACGGGTGCAGGAACGTGTGTGGGCAATCGCTTTTCGGGTATTCGATGGAAGGTGATACGCATTACAGACGAACCGATCCAAAGCATTGAACAATCGATTCCTGTTGCAGAAGGTGAGATCGGTGAGTTGATGGTCTGCGGCGACGTCATTAGCAAGACGTACATGACTCGCACCGATCAAAACGCGATGCATAAAGTGGACGATTCCGGTACCGTATGGCATCGCATGGGGGACGTCGGCTATCTGGACGAACAGGATCGGTTTTGGTTTTGCGGAAGAAAATCCCAACGTGTCATGACCAAGCACGGAACATTGCACACCGAGACGATCGAAGCTATTGCAAACACGCATCCGGCCATCTATCGATCTGCTTTGGTGGGTGTTGGCCCGGCGGACCAGAAGACCGCGACGATCATCTTAGAACCATGGGTTCGAACAACGAATCAACCTCGGTTGACAAGACAACAGATCGTTGAGCAGGTGCGTGAGTTGCTGGATTCGAACGAGCGCGCTAAGCATGTCGAGCGGATTGTGATATATCCGAAGAAGCTACCCACCGACATTCGACATAACTCCAAGATATTTCGGGAAAAGCTCACTGAGTGGGCTAACAAGACGTTGGAGCTCTAGCCGAGTAGGACGCCAAAGCGGTGTCCGGTCGGGTCAAGCCCGAACCGGACAGGAATGCTTCTGGGCGGATGGGGCTTGGCCCCACCGTCCTCAGCTTTGGAGTTCTACTGTAGCGAGTAGCCGAGTAGGCCGTTACCGAGTAGGACGCCAAAGCGGTGTCCGGTCGGGGCAAGCCTGAACCGGAAAGGAATGCTTCCGGGAAGATGGGGCTTGGCCCCAACGTCCTCAGCCTTGGAGTTCTAATGTTGCGAAGAGCCGAGCTAGCTCGCTCAGGAACGTCGACGGCGAGTGCCTTGTCGTTCTTCTTCAAGCTGGTTGAAAGCGGCGAGCCAAATGCCTGAGGCATCCAATTGCTCGCTCTTGTCATCTAAAACGACGGAGAAACCACTTGGACTTCCGAAATCAGCACCTTCCCCTTCGCCACCTGGTGGTGGAACGTTAGAACCGCCGTTAATGAAGTTAACGACAGCCAAAACATCAAGAGGATTCAAGGATCCATCACCGTCCACATCATAATAGCTTTCGTTCATCGTGGACGATGGCCGAGGCGATGGCAATGCACCTTGGCGATTGCCATTGATGGCGTTGACCAACGCGAGCACGTCCAGCGGATCAACACCACCAATTCCGTCCACATTCAACGGGTTGGTTGGATTTTGCCAAGGCGTCGGATTGGAGATTCGGCTGATATTGATCGACAACGGGTAGGAAAGTCCGTTCGTTCCAAGCTCTCTCACGATGATTGGAATCACCAGATTGGCCGGATCGGATTCCGAAATGGATTTACCGGGAGCTAGAAGCAATCGGCCGTCCTGTACTACGAATCGATCATCCAGAGACTGAATCGAATATGCTTGTCCAGCATCTTGATCGGTGATGGTGACAAGGCCCAAGTCGATTCCAGTAACATTCGCAAGCAGCGACGTGGTTGGAATCGATGCTGCCGTTGGAGGATCGTTAGCATCCACGATGTTGACAGTCACAACTTGTTCTGAGGACCGCCCGCCTGGGTCTGTCACTCGGACAGTCAACGTGGTGGTCGTCGCTTGTTCGTAGTCAAACAATGCACCGCGAATCAGACTAAGCGCTCCTGTGGATGGATTGATTGCAAATCGCGTTTCTGGAGCAACCAACGAATAGACCAACGATTGCCGCACATCCAGGTCGGTGGCCTGAATTGTTGCGAACACAACATCGGCCGGCTGAGATTCAGAAAGGTCAATGGATTGCGAAACGATCACGGGATCGTATTCGTTCACGTCTTCAATTACCACGTTGACCGACGCCGTTGTGGCCAGTTGAGGGGCACCGGTATCGAAAGCTTCGACGAAGAACTGATACTCGTTGGTAGTCTCGAAGTTGAGAGCTGCGTCTGTCTTCAGCGAAACAAGGCCCGTTTCGGGATTGATCACGAACATCGTCGGTGGCGTTCCAACGAATCGATATCGCACACGTTGAGCAGAATCTCCATCGGGAGCAATCAAAGTACCAGCAGACGAAGCCGCAGGCTGATTTTCAGGGACTCGAATTGTTGTTGGTCTTAGGGCTGGCGCAAACTCATTAACGTCGATTACATTGATCCGAATGTTTTGGTCCAAGAACAAAGCAGGGCTACCCGAGTCGGTAACTCGAACGTTCAGATTGATAAACGGAGTTTGTTCAAAGTTGATGGCTTGCCCTGGAGCCACGAACAATTGGTTGCCCCGAATTTGAAATCGCGAATCCGAGATCGAAAACGAAACGGTATCGGTGCTGTCGGGATCACTTCCAAAGAGCGTTCCCACAAAAACATTAGCGGTATTCTCGGTAACATTGTTACCGACCAGGACAACACCTGTTGGAGTGTCATTCACGTTCACGACTGTCAAGGACAATGGAATTTCAGCCATCAGTCCCGCCGGGTCGCTCGAACGAATAACAAAATTGAACACGCCTACGTTGTCATTCGTGGGTGTTCCACTCAAAACGCCCGTCAAGGCATTCAACGTTAGCCAATTGGGAAGTTCTTGCCCATCGCTTTGCACCACGGACAGCAACATATCATTTGGGTTATCGACATCCGTGAACCACGTGCTATCGATGTTAAAGGTTAGCAGCGAGTCTTCATCGACAGTGATCGATCTAGGACCAACTTGGGCTACCGGAGCGTCGTTCACTGGTGTCACTCGGGTATCGAGAAGCGTGTCCGAAAGCGAGAATGGTCCGTTGACGACCGCTTGGGTAACATCAAATCGGGTGCGCACGGTACGAGTCGAAAAAGTACCTAAGTAGGTTTCATCGATTCCGCGGATACTCAACGGGGCAGGCACTGCGTCGAAATTACTTGCAGGCCTGAAGCGAATCCATGTGTTTCTTGAAAGCAACAGACTGGTTGTCGGGCTAACAGTTCCGATGGGGACCCACACCGTTCTGTCCGTCGAATATTCCCAAACCCCTTCCGAGGCAAGAGCCGGGTTTGCAGTCACTGCGATACCAGACAAGACGGCATTTTGGTCCACGTCCAGAAAACCGGTAGCAACAGCGCTAGAAATGCGAGCGCCAGGAGGATCTTGCGTATCCTCAAGAACTTCCGTGAGCGAAACGTCATCCATCACAGGTGAATCGTTGACAGGCACTACGACCACGCGAGCTACTGCCAAATTGCTGACGCCATTGCTTCCGTTATCGAGAAACAGAGTCACATCGCGAGGGGCCGACGAAGGTGAGTCGGTGGTGTGTTCAAACGTCAGCGAGCGTATCACTGCTTGAATCGAAGCAACGGTGGCTGCTGCATTGAAGGTGACCGTTCTTGTTTGCACTCCTGGACTGACACGCCCAACTAGCACCCCGCCGTAGCTGACATCGTTACCCACGAAAGAAACTTGTCCTGCCGCAGTACCGGTCGAAACAAAATCCAATCGGTCGCTTGCCTGATAACCGTTAGTAAGGCTAAATCGAAGCGTCCCGCCCGCAAACGTCGTGATGTTGAACGTACTGAAGATCGCATCCGGTGCCACTCGCACGGGTGCAGTGTTCTCAGTGTATGTCCCGGAACTCAAAACTTGAATATCGATCGAACTCGCGACAGTACCTGTGATCTGATATTGCCCCAGGCTGCCGTATTCAGAATATCCCGTTGGTGGATTGGCTTGTGGAGTACCGAAACCTGCCCCATCCACTCGTAAATAGTAGGTACCAACATTCAATACAAGGTTCGTGAAGCTGGCGCGGAGTCCATCTGGATTCGAAACAGCGACCACGTTCCCAGCCGAATCGTAAATCGTTGCTTCCACATCCAAGTTAGAACCTTGGTTCAGGTTCCAAGACGTAGCGTTCAGGAACGAATCCTCAAGAGTACGAACAAAGCCGCCATTTCCATCACTTGTGTACAACTCGTTGATGTACGGATCGATGGTAATGTCGATGGGACCGCTTCCAGTCTGAAATCGGAAGAAATCAAAATCAGTAGTTTCGGAAATCGTACCGAAACTGGAAATCGACTGCCGCCCACCAGGAAGTGCCGTCCCGATCAACTGAGTAGCACCACTACGAACGTTGGCATGATCATCTGGAATATACCCAAACCCATTCTGGGACGTGATCACATCTAGGTCCGATGGCCCAGAACCAAAGTTAGCATTCGTGGCTCCATTGTTTGCCCCAATGTATGTTCCGTCATCCCAGGTTGTCACGTTTCGATAATAACCGCCGACACCCATGATGGGTCCCCAAGAATTCTCGCCGGTTCCGTGACCATTGTAATAGCCAGCATTTGGCTGAATTGGATTGGATGCGTTTGTACCGTCGTGAGCCAAGCCTATCGAGTGCCCCACTTCGTGAGAAACAGCGGCAGCAACCGTGAAAGCCAGATCGTTAAAAACGTAGCATGGCGTGTCGGTCGCACCTGGAGTCTCATAACCCCAGTTGAAGCTTCCGATGAATGCGAAACCGCCAGCGCCGGAATTCGCAAAATCGACCAGGGTCATAACAACCCGCATCCCCCAACGAACATCTGTACCGCCCTCATTGACCAAGTCACTTTCGCCTGGGTCTTCGGTAGTGACGTTAATATCAAAGGGCGCAAAATCCGCGGCAACCATTTGCCATATTTCACGCACTTGAGTTAGCTCCCCATCGGTGAACGCTGGGCCGTTGCCATCGGGATCGTATGCCGGGGACACAATGGTAGTAATGTTGTTGGACCGGTTCCAAGATGTTCCCACCGCCGTGAAACCGTCGAAATCAAGATAAACCGTTTTCGTTGCGGAAGGTCGACTATGGAGACGAAACACGTCGGTTAGCGGTATCGCTTTTTCTACGGCACCTAACCCACCAGAGTTGCCTGCGCCATTTGCAATTTGCTGTCTGGCAAGCGCCTCAACATCCGCCGGAACAGCCGGCATATAACCGATGGCTGGAGATGTGCTTTCACCTTCTGCAACCAAAGATGAACCCGCAAGAATCGACAAATTGGAAGAGTCCAAAAAATCTGCGGCCATCAAAGACCTAGTCTCGAGGCTCTCCAACTTCAAAAGTCGGCGATATTTGGAACGATTTCGAGATAGCAAACGTCCGTTTTTCATCTTTATTACAAACCCAAAAAATGACGAAAGTGATGAACATCTTGATCGTTAGATGCTCGATCGCTGGGCAAAAAAAGCAAAATTCCTGGTGCCCATTGTAAACCAACTTGCTTCTGAACGGAAACATTAACATTCAATCTAATAACGATTCCGTCCCTGTTTTCTAAGGCAAAAAGGGTGGAAAACAGGGGTAGCAGGCTCGTTTTCTAGACCAAACACAACCATTGCAAATGCCTTTCGAGTGCCCATGGGCCAATTCAGTTCCCTAGATTTCAGCAGAATGGAAAGCCAAACGCTGCAACGTCAATGGGGCCTAGTGCTCTGTCCAGATTCGATCTTCGGGTAGCTGGAGTCACCAGACTTCAGTCCGTCGCTGAAGAACCGAACTCTGGCGAGTCCGGCTACCAATGCATCCCCAATTTGCAATCGATTTCAGCAGAATGAAAAGCCGAACGCTGCAACGTCAATGGGGCCTAGTGCTCAGTCCAGATTAGATCTTTGGTAGCTGGAGTCGCCAGACTTCAGTCCGTCGCGGAAAAACCGAACTCTGGCGAGCTCACCTTTACCCACAAGTTGACTCGATCTAGAAATCTAATCCCCTTGAAATCAAACGAAAACCCTGCGATTTCCTCCCCCTCGCCCCGTTTCGGGGAGAGGGGGCCGGGGGGTGAGGGGTAGAACTGTTAGCAACAAGTCTCCGGCTCAGTGATTTGTTTAAACCCTTTAGGCATAGCATGAAATTGCAAGCGTAGCCAAAATCCCAATCAAAGGACAGGCAAAACCCCTCACCCCCAGCCCCTCTCCCCTAAAAGGGGCGAGGGGAGCAAAATCAAAAAGATGTGGGTAAAACCGAACTCTGGCGAGTCCGGCTACCAATGCCATCCCCAATTTTGCAATCAATTTCACTCGTTCCAAGGCTGAGCCTTCGAGCGAGTGTATCAGCTAAATCGCCTTCGGGGCGGCTCTTGATTTTCCGTTTGCGTGATCAGCCTGGCGGTCCGGTTGCGAGTCGCGTAATTCCAGAACCACTGGAACAGAACCAGGATCCGGTTTTCAAAACGAGCTAAATACAGAACGTGGATGAATAGCCAAGCCAACCACGCCAGCTTCCCCGTCAAGCGAATATTGCCCGATTCCACCACCGCATGCGATCTGCCAATCGTAGCCATGTTGCCTTTGTCCCAGTACTGAAACGACTTGCTGGGCCGCGAACCAGCCACGGTCTTGGCCAGAAACTTGCCCAGGAACTCCCCTTGCTGGATAGCAACCGGAGCAACACCCGGCAGAGTTTTCCCGTCCGCTGTCGAAAATGCGGCCAAGTCACCCGCCACAAAGATATTGGGCTGTGACACCAGACTGCACTGAGAATCGACCGTGACCCGTCCACCTCGGTCCAGAAGCATTGGATCCCCCAACGCATCGCTCAGCAACTTCCCAAGCTTGGAACCTTGAACGCCTGCTGCCCAGATGACCGTATGAGTGTCGATGCGAAGCTCCTGGCCTGACTTTTTGACGATCACATGGTCCTTCGCCATCTCCAATAGCCGCGTCTCGTTCCAAACCTCAGCTCCCAGCGTTTTCAGATCCCGGGCTGCGGCATGTGAAAGACTTTCGTGATATCTTTCCAAAACCAACTTGCTGTTCTCCACCAAGATGACTCGAGCGAGCGCAGGGTCGATGGCTCGAAAATCGTGCTTCATCGTCTGACGGGCTAATTCACAAATTGCACCCGCCATTTCAACCCCGGTCGGTCCCCCACCCACAATGACAAAGGTGAGCAAAGCTTTGCGCAGTTCGCAATCGTCGGTTAGTTCCGCTGCTTCGAAGGCTGTCAGAATCCTTCGTCGAATTTCCGTGGCATCTTCGATCGTCTTTAATCCTGGCGCCAATGGCTCCCATTCCGCATCGCGTCCGAAATAGTGATGGTGCGAACCAGCCGCGACAACCAAATAATCAAACGGTATGGAAGCTGAGTCTTCCAGCAGTACTTTCCGATTGGGAACATCAAAACCCACGACATTCCCCATCAGCACTTGCACATTCTTTTGTCTTCGAAAAATACTTCTTAGCGGTGCAGCGATATTTGCCGGGGACAATCCCCCCGACGCAACCTGATAGAGCAAAGGTTGGAACAAGTGAAAATTGCGGCGGTCAATAAGCTTGATCTCGACGTTGGATCTGCGCAGACCTCGTACGCACGCCATTCCAGCGAATCCTCCCCCGATGACGACAACTTGCGGTTTCGTTGCAATGGGCACTTGAACATCCTGACGATAAAGGGAACAATCGAACTCTTGAAGTCTTTTATTGTATGGCATACCTAACCAACGAACTGCACTGATGCACGAATCGCAATCATTACTTGGAAAAAATGTTATTGTCACCGGGGGGGCCACAGGCATCGGCTTTGCAATTGCCCACCAATTCGCACTAGCTGGCGCGCGAGTCGTCATTGGATCAAGACGTGAGACAGCCCTGGAGGAAGCCCTTAAGAACTCAGGAAAGATCCACGCGGGTAAGCCCCTGGATGTCGCTTCGCGAGCAAGCGTCGAAGCCTTCTTTGCATGGGTTGCTACGACGCTGGAGCATGTGGACATTTTGGTCAACGCAGCGGGGGTCAACATTAAAGATCGATCGATCGGCGCAATGGCACCCAGTCAATGGGACGAGGTAATGGCGATCAACGCAACCGGCGCTTACAACTGCATCTATTCCGTTTTGCCTCAGATGCGAGCCAGGAAAGCCGGCATGATCATCAACATATCGAGCGTCGCAGGAAAACGAGCCTTGGCACTAGGTGGAGTCGCTTATTCTGCCAGCAAGTTCGCCATGACGGCTCTTGGCACCTGCGTCGCCAACGAGGTCGGAGCAGAAGGTATTCGTGTGACCAACGTCTACCCCGGCGAAGTGGACACGCCGATCCTGGATCACCGACCAACCCCTGTGACTCAAGACCATCGAGACTCCATTCTTAGACCGGATGATATCGCTCAGGTTGTAATCGGCCTGGCTGCTTTGCCCGCACGGGTTCACGTGCCTGAAGTGGTGATCAAGCCAGTACATCAACAGTATTACTAGGCAGGATAAACGGCCGGTAATTTACAAGTTAGCTGTTGCGGTCGCACTGTGCCCATTGATCGAGATATGCTCGGTACGCCGGATGATCGCTGGCTTGGCTTTCCAGCAATCTTCGAGCGGCATCGACCAATTCCTTCTCTTGTTCAGGCGTCACGCGCCCCATCAAAAGCTGCACTCTTAAAAACACGAAATAAGTGTCCAAAACATCGCATCGACAGTACTCGCTGATTTCAGCCAGTTTGCCAGCCGCGTAAAGATCCTGGACCATGTTCCCTTGAACATCAAGCTTCCCCGGTTTGTCGATCAACCCTGCTGCCAGATTCAGCCCGCCTCGAAACCAAGTGCTGCCAAAATTGGTGAGTATCTCATGCAAGTCGACATGCGATTGCAAGTTGTATCGATTCCTGTATTGCTCGTACGTTTTACCATGGATGTTAAACCAAGAAGCGATCGGAATCCCGTAGCGAAAAGCGGACAGTTCCATCAGCGGCACATCAAAGGATCGACCGTTGAAAGTGACTAAAGTCGGACGACCGTATCGCTCCCAGCCTGTCCAGAAAAACTTGGTGATCGTTGCCGGCCGAAAATGGGGCTCATCCAGCGACACGATCTCCATCAAGCTGAAGTCTTCGCGAACTTTGGCTGCAACCACCGCCACTGGTATGTGGTAAGTGTAGGGAATGAAGTCGCGTCCACCCTCAATAAGCAGCTCTTGCCGAAACAAGCTGATTGCGTGCTCTGGCGAAAGCCCGCGATGGGCATATCGAGTTTTAGAAATGGCTGCCCCATCCGCCACACTTTCAACATCGAAAAGCAAATACTTGACTGCGTTCGAGGGGGCTGACATGATCGTGAAATTCAAAAAAGTGAAAGAAGCGAAGGGCAAACGATTGATCTCGCAAACTCAGCCGAGAGTTGTACCAGAGTCTATGCAGGGCCGCATCTAGGGCTCTGAGATTCAGTCACTGAAATTCAGTCACTGAGAATGAGCCAGAGAATCACTTTTTCTTGAGCTTGGCCTTTATCTCAATCCAGCGGGTTGCGAGCTCCGCCTCGAACCCTCGACAGACCGGCACGTAATACTCGCGATCGACCCCCAAGTAATCTTGCTGCGCGATCCCGCCTTCGGATTCGTGCGAATATTCATACCCTTGCCCATGTCCTAACCTCTGGGAACCGGCATAGTGCCCATCGCGCAAATGGATGGGGACCGGAATGGTTGTCCCAAGCATGACATCCTTTTTAGCAGCACCAATCGCCAAAGTTGCCGAATTGCTTTTGGGAGCCAAGGCCAGATAAATCGTCGCTTGGGACAACGTCAGTTCACACTCGGGTAGCCCGACAAATTCACAAGCTTGCATGGCCGCCACCGCCAATGGCAAGGCATGCGGGTCGGCATTTCCAATGTCTTCACTCGCGAGAATAACGAGCCGACGGCAGAGAAATCGAATTTCCTCGCCACTCTCAATGCATCGCGATAACCAATAGAGAGAGGCATCGACATCTGACCCGCGAATGCTCTTGATGAGCGCGCTTGCCATATCGTAATGCTGATCTCCGCTTGCATCGAATTGAAGGACCTTCTTTTGCATGCTTTCGCGCACCAGGCCAACATCTAGTACGATTGGCGAACTATCCGATGACAAAATAGCCAACTCGATCGCTCCGAGCGCTCGCCGGGCGTCTCCTTCAGCCATCGTTGCGCAGTATTCCAAGGCATCGGGTTGAACTTCGATCGGGTACATGCCCATCCCCCGCGACTTGTCTTCAATGGCACTTTGCAACAACTGAACGATCTCGTCTTCGGTGAGCGGCTTTAGTTCAAACAACTGCGAGCGGCTCAAGAGGGCCCCATTCACGGAGAAAAAGGGATTGCTGGTGGTGGCTCCGACCAAGGCAACGATCCCATTTTCGACATCCGGCAACAAGGCATCTTGCTGAGCACGATTAAAGCGATGGATCTCATCGATAAACAAGATCGGACGAGCTTGCCCCATCGAGACTTCGTCTTTGGCCCATTGCAAGGCTTCACGCAGTTCTTTGATGCCGCTGGTCACCGCGTTCATTTGACGAAACTGTGCCCCCGTCTCGGCGGCAATCAAATGCACTAGCGTTGTCTTTCCCGTTCCAGGCGGTCCATAAAACAGAACCGATTGCAACCGCTTGGCTTCAATCAAACGCCGAAGCAATTTGCCAGGGGCGAGAATATGAGTTTGGCCAACAAATTCCTTTAGCGAACGAGGGCGCATGCGAGCCGCCAAAGGCAAGGCTTTGTCTCGATTTCCCTTTTCAGCATGAGCAAACAAGTCCATATTCGATCGCTTTCCTCGGAAAGAGCTTTGCTTGGCTTCCATCAGTACTTGTCATCTGGAACGATCCCTACGAAAATGATCGCCTTCGAAGTGTGTACCAAAACAAGGATAGCGGCAAGAGGATTGGTTGTTTATGGCCGCAGTAGGACAAGTGGACTTGCAGGAAGCTTTAGGTCGTTTCGGCCTACAAGAATTCCGTAAAGGACAACAAGAAGTCATCAGCCATGTGATTGCTGGCCACGACTGCTTGTGCGTGATGCCTACGGGGGGCGGCAAAAGCCTATGTTATCAATTGCCCAGCTTGGTGCGGAGCGGCCTGACCATCGTCGTTTCACCGCTGATCGCGTTGATGAAAGACCAAGTCGATGCGCTGGTCAAGCGTGGAATTTCAGCCACCTTGATCAACAGTACCTTATCCCCCGCTGAACAAAACCAACGCCTTGAACACGTGGCCGGTGGACATTATTCCCTGGTCTATGTCGCCCCAGAACGATTACGAAATCCCAAGTTCCTCGACGCCATTCGCTCGACTCCTGTACAGTTGCTAGCGGTCGACGAGGCTCATTGCATCAGCGAATGGGGGCACGATTTCCGCCCTGACTACCATCGACTGGGCCGCTTTCGCGAAGCCTTAGGGGATGTTCAAACGATCGCTCTAACCGCGACTGCAACCCCTCGCGTACGGCAAGACATCGTCGACTCACTGAAGCTGCGAGTCGCAAAGCACTTCATCACCGGATTCGCTCGCGACAATTTGTACTTCGGTTCGGTTCAATGCATGGGGGACCGGGAGAAAGATAAGCAGCTGATGGAGTTTTTGGCAAACCAATCAGGGACCGGGATTATCTACGCGGCGACTCGTAAACGCTGCGAAGCCTTGGTCGAACAAATCGCCAAAGAGGTCAAGGTAAGCGTCGGAGCCTACCATGCCGGCCTGATGCCCGACCAACGCAAACTGGTTCAGGATCAGTTCATGCGGGACCAACTGAAAGTCATCGTTGCGACCAACGCCTTTGGGATGGGAATCGACAAATCCGACCTGCGCTATGTGATTCACTACAACATGCCAGGAACCCTGGAGGCTTACTACCAAGAGGCTGGCCGAGCGGGACGCGATGGATTGCTTTCTCAATGCGTCTTGCTGTACAGCTCGCAAGACCGCTATGTTCAAGAGTTCTTTATCGAAAACGCGAACCCACCTCGTCAATTACTCGAACTGGTTTATGACTTTCTAGTCACAAGAACAGAGGTACCGATCGAACTCACCGCCGAGGAGATTCGCGAACTTTCGAACGCGCCGGCGACCACCGAAGCCATCAATTCTTGTTTGCAGATTCTTGGACGCACCGCAGTCATGGAACGGCTCGAAGTGGCCGGCGGACTGGCTATGTTCCGTATCAGCAGCAAGCTACCAACATTGATCGACCTATTGCCTAAAGAAGCCACCGTACGCCGCGCGGTATTGCGGGCCGTTGAGAAGGCGATCGGCGATCGACGCGACGAAGCAGTCTACATTCACCCGCGATGGTTGATGCAGCAATTGCAAATGGATCGCGAGGCATTGAACCGAAACCTTCGAGAACTAAGCAAACTTGAGAGCTTCGAGTACGTTCCTCCATTTCGCGGGCGTGCGATCCATTTCCGCCGACGCGATGTTCCATTCGCAGATCTAAAAATTGATCACGAGACCTTGGCGGCACGAAAGAAAGCGGACTACGAAAAGCTGGACCAAATGGTCGCTTTCGCTCAAAGCCGTGCCTGCCGACAACGTACCATTCTGGAATACTTTGGCGATGGTTCGGCGGCCAATTGCGGAATTTGCGATCGCTGCCAAGGAAAGTCCGGATGGCCGAAAATGCCTGAACTTCCCAAGAAGCCCGAACTACCAGCCAAACCCGAAGTTTCTAAAACGCCCGATCTCAAGCCAGCGCAACCGGAGTCTGCGCCAGTTTCACAGAAGCCTTCTACAAAGGGTGCTTTGGTCGCGAAGAATGGCTTGAAGGATCCTTCCCTTGGACTCTCAGATACCAGCCCAGCATTATTACCGACCGAGAGTAAGGCTGCTTACGATTTGATTTGCACAATCCTCCGAGCGGTCGAACGAACGCATGGATATCTCAGCAAGACGCTCCTGACTCAGCATTTGCAGGGCGTGGAAAGCAAAGCCATTCAAGGCCTGCGACTTCAACGACTCGCCGAGTTCGGGATCCTGTCTCAATGGAAGAAATCGCATTCAGCCAGTTTTCTGGACCAAAACCTAGACCTGGGATTGCTCGATCTTTCGGAACTTCGTGCGAACAAGGTCACTGTTTGCGTCTCCGAGAAAGGAAAGGCTTGCCTGGAAGGAACCGCCTCCATTCCCGAATCCTTGATGAAGTTCGTTCACCAGTGCATGGCAGCTTCGGAAAAGGGACCGAAGAAGCGTGACGAGCCCCAGAAGGCTCCAGCATCGCAAGAAACGCAGCTTCGTCCGAAGTCCGCTGAAAAAAAACCTGATACCAAAACAGAAATCAACTCAGAGGTTTTGACGCCAACAAGACCAATAAGCTCAACAACCCAACCAAGTTCGCCAATCCCAACAAGCCCACCGAAGTTACCAACTTCACCGACTTCAACAAGGGCAGCATCGCACGCGGAGGATGACCGGCCGGTTCGATCTGTGGAAGCATTGCCAACAGCAAATGTCACCGATGCGAACCAAGGACGCGAAGGGACTGCGCCCATGATGGAAGACTGGCGATGGACCGTGCGGATGGTCGAGCATGGCTATCGGCTCGGTGAAATCGCGCTGGTACGAGGCAAAACGCCGGACGCAATTTTAGAGGATCTCACACGTGCCTTGAACAGTGGATGTCGCTTTGCGATCGATCATCTGTTTGATCGTCGCACCCAGATCGCGCTGAAAGAATTGAAAGAATCCGATTCGCGGACCAATACCCCGCCATCCGGTTTGCAATCGTATCCTTCGCTTTGGAATTTCGTCCAGCGGTGGCTAGAACAAAGCAACCGCTCGAACTAGGGAGCATGTAAGGCCCCAATCTACATTCCGGACTTAAAGCTGAAGAAACTTAAAGCTGAAGAATTCGTAATGCATTCGACAACTGTAGCCATTCGCCCTGAGCCCCGATATGGGCTGTTTCAGCTCCTCCGCTGGCCAAGACGAGATTCGCTTCGTTCACATACTCGATGCAGGCTCGAACAGCTCGTTCGTCCCATTGAGTCCCAATGCCATTCTGCAAGATCTCAATTGCACGCTCCTGCCCCATCGCATTGCGATAGACACGCGATGAAGTCATTGCGTCGTATGCATCCGACACGGCTAAAATCCTAGCCATCAAGGGAATGTTGTCCCCCTTCAACCCATGAGGGTAGCCGCCGCCATCAACCCGCTCGTGGTGGTAGAGCACGCCAGGTAACGCAAACTTAAGTTTGTCGAACTCTTCCAGGATCTTGTGCCCAATTTCAGGGTGTTGCTGAATAATCCGAAGTTCGTCCGGATCGAGCTTGCCCGCTTTCAACAATACTTGGTCAGGGATTCCAATCTTTCCAATGTCATGCAACACCCCAGCAACATAAATTTCTTGGCAAGCTACTTCCGACAACTGAAGCCGGGCTGCAATTTCATATGCAACGCGTCCTACTCGCTCGCTGTGACCGAAAGTGTAGGGGTCTCGAGCTTCGATCGCATGGCTCATCGTTCTCAGCATGCCCAGTACAAGCTTTTCGCTTTCTTGGAACAACACATTGCTATGCCCATCGACCAACAAATAACCCGCTGCATCATGCAGCAACTGCCCATCGCGGTAGTTGAATTCAGGGGCGGACGCGGAAGCAATTCCTCCCGCATGCCGGCGTCGGTTGAGTGCGACAATGAATCCGATTGGCTCGGGGACCCCAAGTGGCACAATGATACAAGATTTTAACTGAGCCAATGGAAGCGGCGTCTCTCGGCTATTCAAGATGACCGTATCGCCAAGACTGGGTTTGGCGACCCGTTGCAACAACAATCGGATATCATCCAAGTGCCAATTGGGCCTACCTGAAATGGTCGACTCAAGCCCATGGCGTTCTGTTTCCGTATCTTGATACAGCGATATGGCGATCGCTTCGGCATCAATGATGTTTCGCAACGTTTCCAACGCTTGCTTCGGAAGATGCGCCCCTCGCTTTCTGTCGATCCGCTGAAAGTTGAGCTGTCGCAACCATTGACGTTCAGAATTGCTTCGAAACAATTCAGATTCTGCATCCAATAGAATCTGATCTTGTGATTCGATCAGCACCTGCCTTCTCGAAGCAGCAAAACTGGTCGAAACCAGTCTTTCAACAGCACTTCGCGGCAAGTCCCGCATGACGCCAATCGCAAACCAGTTTTCATCCTCAGGATGCACCAGCGGAATCGCAAAGAAAATCGAATCCGACGCAGATTCAGAAAGCTGAAATTTCTTCTGCTTTCGGCAACGTTCGACCATTGCCGTTGCCTCGGTAATGTCAACCCCAAGGGCAGCAAACTGATGTTCGGAAGCCCCACCGAAAGGACCGTAGGACTCAGAGAAGCAAATAGGCAAGCACTCTGAACCCAGCAGCTGGGTTAGATCATCGCATTGTTGTTGGATGCTTGCAGGAAAGTACATTGAAGTTTATTGAATACATCAATTTTCGATTTGCGCCGTGGGAGCTTCAGCGCGTGATAGGGAACACTAGAACATAAGACTTGGAATTGCGCCTGTCCGCGTTCACACATCAAAAACTATCCATATCATTGCAGTCTCCTGGATAAGCCACGCTGATCGTAGCGATTGTTCCGCCTTTGCAATGATTCGATTTTCGAACATGAAAATGATGGGTGGTGCAAACGCATCAAGTCGGGTTGCGTTTCTGCAACCAAAGGGCCTCTTACCAGAATGATCTATCGCGATCCTAGTTGAGCCGCAGGCGCTAGCCGCGTCATCCGCCATGAGCCGCGGGCGCTAGCCGCGTGAGTCGCTAGGTGCGGCGGGCGCATGCCTCATCATGCGATTTCCCCAAGGAGCCCGAAACGCCGCTTGCGGAGGGAGAGTCAGGCCAATTCCCCCGATAAATGCCAGGCTTTTCACGATTGCACTCGTACAAGTGAGTGTACTTCGTACGGCCATTACTAGGGATCGAGCACCGTAATTCGAGTACGAGCACGCCAATGATTTCATGGAAAGCAGGCTCCACCATATACAAAACGACTAAGCGTTTGCTTTCAGCGTTTTGCTCTCAGGGAAGCGAATGATGCTGACCACATGCGTCGGATCGGCACGTGAAGTGCGATGAGATTTTTTCGATCACAACGACCCTAGAGTCCCGTATCGAGGAGAAGCCCATGAAATCCAATGCATCGATTTTGACTCCTATTGGAAGCAACCCAAATACTGGAAGCAACCCAAATCGGACTCTAGCCTTGCTGCTTGCCGGCCCTTTGGCTTTCGCAATTCTCACCACACAATCATTTGCCAAGGACGAACCCCGATCGGAGGATGGCTGGCGGCGGACTACCCGCGGTTGGGAATATGCCCATGCTGTTCCAATTGTGCCAGAAAACCTGCGTTCGCCCAAAAACACTTCGCCAGTATCAACTCAAGCTCCCTCTGTCAGAACCCCCGCGCGCTCGGCCAAGAAAAGCCTTTGGTTTGTTTGGCAAAGCTATGCTCTGCCTGTCGCGGCCGGAACGTTTTTCGTTAGTTTTAGCTGGTGGTTGCTAATCGATATTCCCAATAAAGCGATTGTTCGCAGACTGAGCTAAGCAGATATTAGCTCTTGCAAGTGATTGCTCGATTCCATCAAATAGGCCTCAGATGGATTGGATGAAGAGAATTACTCAGAGCAAGAGAATCATGAGCAGTAGCCTTTTTCAGTTGAATGGTAGGACCGCTGTTGTCTTGGGCGGAACGGGCAGTCTAGGTGGGGCCATGGCTGAGGCATTGGGGGCGGCTGGGGCTCGGATTGCCATTCTAGGACGCAGTGCCGAACGAGGCATGCACCGTGCTGAACAAATTCGTCGCGATGGCGGCGAGGCCATTTTTCAATCTGCAGACGCATTGGATCGTGAATCGCTGATGCGAGCTCGTGACATGGTCGAACGTTCCTTGGGGCCGGTCGAAATTTTGATCAATGCAGCGGGCGGAAATCAAGCCGAAGCAACGCTGCAACCTGGCGATGATTTTTGCCAGTTGCCTCTGGACGCTTGGCAAAAAGTATTCGACTTAAACTTGATTGGCGGGACAGTGCTGCCATGCCAAGTCTTTGCAGAAACAATGCTTCTGAGAAATACGGGCAGCATCATCAACATCGCGTCCATGTCAGGGATTGTCCCTCTATCGCGTGTCGTGGCGTATTCCGCTGCGAAAGCCGCCGTGATCAACCTGACTCAGTTTTTGGCCCGCGAATGGGCTTCGCGAGGTGTTCGCGTCAATTGCATCAGCCCAGGTTTTTTCCCTGCCGAACAAAATCGCGGCCTGCTTTACAACAAAGATGGTGGCCTTTCACCGCGTGGTCAACAGATCATCGACCACACCCCTACAGGACGCTTTGGCTACGCTCATGAACTTGCTGGAGCGATTGTCTTTTTAGCATCCTCCTCCGCGTCGTCATTCATCACGGGACACAATCTGGTCGTTGACGGCGGATTCTCCTCGACGACAATCTAGCCTCGCCGGTGGGTTGTTTTCAAACATTCAAGTCTTAGCCTTGGATGATTTACCAATTCCCGAATTCGCAATTCTGTTTTCTTTTTTGGTTCTGTTTCCTTCCTCTCGTTTATCTGGCTTCTTGGAGAAAAAATGGCTCAGCTTAGCATTCGTACCGATGCGTGTGATCTCGACTTCTTGGCTCTTGGTGCATTGGTTCATCGGCTCGACCCAGGAATCATTCCATTCCGAAAGGCTAAGTCATTTGATATCCATGTGTCGGGTGGCGAGTACAACTGTGCGGCCAACTTGGCGGACTGCTTCGGTCTTAAAACTGGCGTCGCAACCGCCATGGTCAATTATGGTATTGGTGAATTGGTCCAAGGCCGAGTGCGAGAAATGGGTGTGAAACCTTTCTACAAGCACTTCGAACATGACGGCGTTCGCGGCCCCAACATCGCGACAGTTTACAGCGACCGAGGCCAAGGGGTGCGTCCGCCCGTCGTATTTTACAATCGAGCCAACGAAGCAGGCGGGATGCTCAAACCAGGCGATTTTGACTGGAAAAAGATTTTCGATGCAGGCGTCCGTTGGTTTCATTCCGGTGGTATCTTCGCAGCTCTCTCCCCGACAACCTCCGAGCTAATTGTCGAAGGAATGCAAGCGGCGAAAGCTTCGGGAGCTGTCACCTCGTTCGACTTGAACTACCGAGCGAAGTTATGGGCAGCTGCCGGCGGAACCGCAAAAGGACAAGAGATGATCAGCAAGATCGTCAAGAACGTCGATATGCTGGTGGGCAATGAAGAAGACTTGCAAAAGAGCCTTGGAATCGAAGGCCAAGACGTAGAATCCAAGGGAGCGTTGGACCCAGATTCGTTCTTTAAAATGATCGAACGAGCCGTCGATAAGTTTCCGAACGTCAAGATGGTTGCCACCACTCTTCGAGAAGTGCACTCCACCAATCGTCACGAATGGGCCGCTGTATTGTGGTACGACGGCAAACGCTACGTCAGCCCGACATGCAATTTGGACGTGATCGATCGAATCGGTGGCGGCGATGGATTTGCTTCCGGCCTGATCTACGGCATGCTATCTGGCAAGGAACCAGAACAAGCATTGCGCCTCGGCTGGGCCCACGGCGCACTCATCACGACCTTCCCTGGCGATACGACCATGGCCAAGCTCCCAGAAGTGGAACAGCTCGCCAAGGGCGGCTCAGCCCGAGTGCAACGCTAGTCAACAGATCGACTGCTTCGCAGCTACTTGAGCAAGGTGCATCAACCACAACGAGGTTCGACATCAAAGCCCAGGGCGATTGCAAAGGGCCCCACCCAACGACTGAGAGTGGGTCCCTTTCTGGCGAAAAATGTGGGTCGAAAAATAGTTAGCGGAAGAACGATTCTAAAATTTTTCGACCCACATTTTTCGACAGACTCTTTTCAAAAAGCGCAAGGAAACTGAGGCAATGGTGGACGTCCCTTGGCGTCGAACTCTAGCCCATGGAGATGTCAAGCACTTCGCGCCCGAAGCCTTGGCTTAGCCAAACCATTTTCGGATCGCATCCAAGTTCTTTTGTTCGTCAAAGAACGCTGCTATCTCGATCGCAAAGCCTGGAATAGCTTGGCTCTCCACGACACCCGAATCCGACTTCTTTTTCAACACAAGTCCATTGGCTTCTTGTAGGTACTGCTCCAACACGCGACGTTCCGTATCGATAATCCAGTATTCCATGACACCTTGAGCGGAATAGTCAATGAACTTCGTACCTCGGTCTCGCGCTTCGGTCGATTCAGACAGAACCTCCACGATCAAATCGGGGACTGGGAATTGCAAAGTATCCAGATGGATCTGCGAAGACTTTTCCAGCCCAAAAAAGACGACGTCAGGCTCATAGTCATTTCGCGGAAATGAGCACAAACACTTTTCCGACTTCACAGTCCCAAGCCGATGCACGTCCACAAAGAGACTCATCGAGCGAAAAATGCAGCCAGTCGCAATAACATGCCTATTCTTGGCGGGTGAGTGAAAAATCACTTCACCGTCAATGAACTCGACTTTTTGATCGGGGGTCATTTCTTGGTAGAAACGAGTTCGGATCTGTTGCTCCATTGCTATCTGCTGTTGCAATTCCTCGAGAATACGAGGCAATAGCGGCGAATGCCGGATCGGTTCAAGCAATTGATCCAACGTAGTCATCTGATCTCTCTCGTCTGAGCCTGATCTTCACATACACGGGGACAGGATGGCACTGAGATAGTATAGCTTGTCGAAACCACCGAAACCATGACGCAAGCCATATTGCATAGATCAAACATTGGGACGGTCACTACAAACTACTACAAACTACTACAAACGGTGCCACCCACTGATTGCCCCCCCACTGATTGGCCCAATTTTTGAAACACAGAGTCACAGAATTCACAGAGGGACTGAGTCTGTGCAAGTCTTTTCTCTGTGTCCTCTGTGCCTCCGTGTTTCAAAAAAGCAAGCGTCTCCCGAACGGTGCCACCCGTCTCCCGAACGGTGCCACCCACCGATTGATACCCACCGATTGATATTGCAATCAACCGAACTGCCGCAAGCAGTGATTTGATTCGGGTAAAAAACTTTGCGAAAGCCAACGATACCATGGTCCGCGCAGCTGGACTTATTGCGAGCGCTGTTTTTCGGCATACAATAGAATCATCTTCGATAATGACAGACCAATACTGCTAACCTGCTCCAATCTAAATTGGAAGGACTGAAGAATGACCGTTCGTTATCGAATGAATACAATACGATTGCGTGCCTTTACGCTTGTTGAGTTGTTAGTAGTTATTGCCATTATTGGAGTGCTGGTAGGCTTGCTTTTGCCTGCTGTTCAAGCGGCTCGCGAGGCTGCTCGGAGAATTCAGTGTGCAAACAATGTTAAGCAACTGGCATTAGCGTTACATAACCATCACGACACATTCAATAGTTTTCCATCTGGCGGATGGGGATACTACTGGGCCGGAGACTCTGATAGAGGAACAGGTGCACAACAGCCTGGAAGTTGGGCTTTTTCAATTCTGCCTTTCATTGAGCAGCAGAACCTCTTTATGATGGCTTCGGATGGCCAACCCAACATTATAACGGCTCAGCAAAAGGCGAGTACTGCAAAAATGTGCGAAACGCCGATGCCGGGCTTTATTTGCCCCTCCAGGCGAGCACCAACACTTTTTACTCGATCACTTGTTAACCCAATTCCCGGCGGGCATGCTTGGAATGCGGATCCGGTGAATGCGACGAATCGAAGTGACTATGCAGTAAACGCAGGCGATACAGACATTTATTGGCTTGAGGGGCCAACGGTTGTCGATGGATTTGCAGGATTGGGATTCTATAACATGAGCCGATGCAATGGAATCAGCCACCAGCGAAGTAAAGTTCGACTTGCTGAAATTACAGATGGCACCTCTTCGACTTACCTAGTTGGCGAGAAGTATCTCAATCCAAGCGATTACACGACAGGATTTGACTTCGGCGACGATCACAGCTTGATAATGGGAAATGACCTTGACGTCCATCGCTGGACGAACCTACCTCCCATGAAAGACCGTAGAGAGACGTCAGAAGTTTTGCGGTTTGGCAGCGCCCACTCGAGCGGGTTTCAGATCGGTTTGTGCGATGGTTCAATACGGCACATTGACTTTTCCATTGATGCAACAGTACACCGAAATCTTGGAAATCGACGCGACGGACAGGTCGCGAACCTGCCCGATTGACCCTCAATCCGTCAGATGCCGCACACAACTACAAACTACAAACAGAAACTACAAACGGTGCCACACAACAACGGAGAGTGGGTCCCTTTTTGGAGAATAATGTGGGGCGAAAAATAGTCAGCGGAAGTACGATTCTAAAATTTTTCGACCCACATTTTTCGACAGACTCTTTTCAAGAAGCGCAAGGGGGCTGAGGTAAGACACTTCCAGGTGGCATCTTCTGTAGCCTAACACTTAATTCCAAACACCCTCAACAACAATCATCAACCTATTTTGATAATCCTTCGGCATTACTGTAATCAACTCTCGCAACAAGCTCGTTTGCTTCTCCAGTCGAAATTCTCTAATCCTTTTCGCGGCTGGCTCAACAATTTCCGACATCGATTTTGCTTGGCCCCCATCTAGCCCCAAGTAGTTGACCACCTCATTACTAAGCAAAACCTTCATGTCTTCTACCAGCCGACTCCTTTGCAGCCCCTGAACAATCGCTGCCCTTTGCGCTTTCGACAGTATCCTATCGAGCTCGCTTGAAATCTTGGCTGCATTGTCCACTGGACTCAGCAATTCTTTGTCTTCCAGAGATGCAATTTCGACTTGCTGTGGATGCGAAAGCTTCAAGTCTTCATCCAGAACTAGCATATTCGCAAATGAAAGCTGCATCTTTGGTCCTGTTCTAGGCAATACCTGGATTTGGTCCCACGAGAACTCACTACGGGGCAATGATCCAAAGTCCCTCCCAAACATAGCCCACAATCGACTTGAGCTATCTTCCGAAAGTTCCTGAGCTATTGAATGCAGGCAATCCATGATCTGATTGTCCACGGCTGTTCGAATTTCTTTATTCTTGGAAAAGGCGGGGATCCTAAGTTCGTCGAATTGCTTTTGAGACATTCCAAGTTCCAAAAGAAGACTTGCGTTACGATTGAATAGTGCGATTGGAGAGCTGTACTTCTCTCTAAGAATATGAACCCTCCTTAAATCTAATTGCCGAGGGTCCAGAATCTCTGAAAGTTTCTCGCTAACAAGTCGTTCCTTCAGTTTCTTGAGCTCGCGTTCGTCTTTGGGGCCAGCCTTCCTTATCAGTTCATCTATTTCTTTGCCAGAACGCAGATCTCGAAGTTTTTCCAAGTCCAACGAATTGATATCCAGCAGTTTGTGCCATTTCTAATTCTCGGTAATGTCAATCAACGCTCGGCTTCCCTCAAAGGAAGAAAGCACCGACGGTAAAGCAAAGGAACTTAATTCAGGTACTGAATCTTGAGCTGTCAGCTCACTCAACGAAAGAAAAAGACAACAAAAAACGTACGTTCCCACACGCGTTTTCCAGCTGAATACTGGAGCTTGTTTCGAATTCATTCCGCCAATTCTTCGTATCATCATCAAGCAATCCAAGGTGGGGCACTCCAGGTTACAGCTGACTGAAAGTTGGAATGGAATACGATGTTCCACAATTGCGGCGAATTCACACATTGCAACCCACCGACGGAGAGCGGGTTCCATGAGTTCGCATAACGCCAGCTATGGGCGTGCCTTTACCAGAATGAGGGGCTAGCCCACATCGAAGGCTTCGGCTCCCGTCGAGCTCAAACTCGGCGGAGCCAAAAACTGAAAACTCAAATAAGGGGCGTAGCGAAAACCAGAATGGTTTAGAGAGCCCCTTGATTACTGAACTACAGGCTGGAGACTAGCTAAGCTTCCATGCCGCGATCAACTGCTCAGCACCAGGAGTCAGCTTGCGAAGCTTGCCAGCAATCACTGCCTTGTCCGCTTTCGAAGCCTTTTCGCTCTTCTTGTGAAGCAGTCCCAACTTCTTGGTGCGATGTCTGCGACGGCGAAGTTCGCGTTGTCTTTCTGTGCCAGCCATAGTAATCCTTAGCGATATGCAAATTTGAGTTGTGAAAATGGCAATTTGGGCTTCCCACGGGCCGTGGAAACCATGGAAGGTAACGAAGTCAGAGAAATTCGTCAATGTTGCAGGGAACTCTTCAGTGTACCCTGGATAGAGGATGCGATCTTTGGCAAGATGTGCATTAATTGGTTCGAAGGGGCAAAGAAGGGGCAAACAGGAGTAAAGTATGGCGGAGATTGCGGCGGTTGTTTTGGCTGCGGGAAAAGGAACTCGAATGAAAAGCGAGCTTCCCAAGGTTCTTTTTCCGGTTCTTGGTCGAGCCATGATTCATTGGGTTCTTGACGCTCTAGAAGCGGCTGGAGTCACTCAAACGATCGTCGTGGTGGGCTACCGTGAAGATCTTGTTCGCCAAGAACTTGCCAACCGTAAGGTCGAATTTGCGGTCCAATCCGAACAACTTGGAACCGGTCACGCCGTCCAAATGTGCAGGCCAAACCTAGAAAAAGGGGATTCTCCTGTCCTGATCGTGGCCGGTGACTCCCCGATGATCCAGGCGGAATCGGTGAAGGAGCTGATTCGCCAATTCTCGGCACAAGAATATGCTTGTTTCATGGGAACCCTCATCAAGGACGATCCCAAAGGCCTTGGCAGAATTGTCCGCGATTCCAATGGAAAATTCCTTCGGATCGTCGAACACAAGGATGCCAGCCCCGAACAGTTGCTTGTCCAAGAAGTAAATATGAGCACCTACCTGTTCGATCGCAGCAGTTTGCTTTGGGCTCTGGAAAAACTCAAAAATACCAATTCGCAAGCGGAGTACTATCTGACCGACTGTCCCGAAATTCTCTTGCAGAGCGGGAAGAACGTAGACGCTCGAGCTGTTTTGCAGCCCTGCGAAGCCCTAAGCATCAACACGATCGATGAACTCAAGATGGTAGAAGCGAAAATGACAGAAATGGGC
This sequence comes from Planctomycetaceae bacterium, assembly GCA_027487485.1. Classification (GTDB taxonomy): domain Bacteria; phylum Planctomycetota; class Planctomycetia; order Pirellulales; family Pirellulaceae; genus JBKCUI01. The sequence goes on from JAIYDN010000010.1 coordinate 34,435, forward strand.
TATCCATGCAAGAACTAAAGATTTTTAGTGGGCGAGCCAACCAGCAATTGGCAAAAGACATTTGCTCGTCGCTACATCTGGACCTTGGCTCCATTTCCCTTGGCAAGTTTCCCGACGGCGAAAATTTTTGCAAAGTCGAGGACGACGTGCGTGGTCGAGACGTCTACTTGATTCAATCGACATGCCCGCCCGTCAACGACAATTTGATGGAACTGCTGATTATGATCGACTCTTGCAAGCGTGCTAGCGCAGCGAGAATTACGGCCGTTATTCCCTACTTTGGATACGCTCGGCAGGACCGCAAGGACGAAGGGCGAACGCCAATCACCGCCAAACTGGTCGCCAACGTGATCACACGTGCTGGTGCCGATCGCGTCTTGACCATGGATTTGCACGCCCCGCAGATCCAAGGATTTTTCGATGTGCCTGTGGATCACCTGTACGCAGCGCCCGTTCTAACCAACTACTTTTTGAGCAAGTCCTTTGACCCTGCTGACATTGTTGTGGTCAGCCCGGACGAAGGCAGCATCAAGCGAGCGATTGGGCATTCCAAACGTCTGGGTGGCAAGCTAGCGATTGTCGATAAAGTCCGAGACAACGCCTTCAAGACTCAGCAGAAGAACATCATCGGTGGGCCTGTCGAGGGAAAAATATGCTTGATGTTCGACGACATGATCAGTACCGCAGGCTCGATTTGCGGTGCCGCTCGACTTGTCCATGAAGCGGGAGCGAAAGAAATTCATCTCGCTGCCACTCATGGTGTTCTATGTGAACCAGCCATTCGCAACCTTCGCGAGGCCCCCATCAACAGCTTGGTGATCACCAACACGATTCCTTTGCCGCCCGAAAAGCGATTGGATAGCATCCAAGTCCTTACGGTCGCTCCTCTGCTTGCCGAAGCGATTCGACGCATCCATTCCAACAAGTCGATTAGCCAGATGTTTCGATCGGACGAAACGCCGCCATCTTAGGCGATTTGTTCGATGGCTTGCCGCTCAAAATCGTGCCCAACATGCCTGATCCATTCGGCTTTCAGCTGCTCATAAAGCGAGAAAGCCCTGTCGGTCCCAAGCTCTCGACCATCCAGCGAACTCGCTCGCCAAATACATCCGGAAGAACCTGTAAGCCACGCTTCACGAGCTTCATGCAAATCGGGCAGTGTTACATCCGAACGAATCAAGTCTATCTTGATTTTGCGGAGCAAGCGAGTCGCTAACTTGAGCGAACACCCTTCCAATGCACTTTCAATTGCTGGCGATCGAACCACTCCATGCTTGTCGACGATCACGATGTTCGCCAAGGCCGTATCAGCAATGGCACCTTGAATGGTCTTGAGCAATGGCAATGCCTCCACCAACGAACAGTCTATCGACGTGCGTTGTTTTTTCGCAAGCTCCAGGTCGCTCAGATAGTATGGCAGACGACTCCGAGTCTTCACTTGAGTCGGCCAACAAGTGTCTGGCACAGCCGAGTAACTTGACAGAAAAAGCGGTGTTCCAAAACGATACCAGGACGCAAGTCGGGTCCAAGACAAAGGACTGACGTGCAAGACGACTGTAGGCCCCGGTCGATCGCCCCCCAATTCGCCAGGCGATGCAATGGCCACCAGACTCACGTCGCCTGCGTCAGCGACCAAGTCACGATTCAGCTCCAAGAGCCGAAGAAACGCATCCTCGAAATTCGGTTGCGAAAGCTCCAGATCGACATCCAAGACTTGCAGCCCCAACGAGAATCGTTCCCATCGATCCTGGAGATCGAACAGACGCCCACCCAGCGTTCGGAAACGTTCCACAACCATTGCACCATAAAGAGCCCCAGCGTCATGGAACGACCAACCGCATTCAGCCAGCGCGATGGGTTCCCAATGTCGCAATGATGAATTCCAGCGAAGAGCTTGGCTATTGCGAAACGCAGGCATTAGATTTTGTCGCTCCGGATTCTTCCCACAACAAATGCCGAATCATCTCTCGAAAATAGGGGCATTCGCCGTAGTAGCTCCGCTCGGAATGAGTTGTACCAATCACGGAACCGCAATCGTATTGGCGGATGGCCGTTTGTCCAGCCAATGGCGATGTCACCCGAGGCGTAAACGCAGTTTCGATCCCCGCGAATCCAGCCGCAATCGGTTGTGACAAGCGGTCCAAAAACCGAAATCGACGCAGGATCGGGTCTCTGGAATTGTACAGGTTCATCACTCCATCGACGTTGGCGAAGGCAAGCCCATGCCGCCCATTCGGGTGAAGCCATTGTCGATCGACGGCTGGCGCAACCAATCCAAGTCGATACAAATGAGTGTCGGTGTTGGGTTCATGAGGAATTGCAGCATACCCTGGCAGAGTTCCTCCCGCGTCCAAATGCAAACCGCCTGTAACCGCTTTAGCCCCGAACGAGAAACCAAGCAAACTCACTTGAGCATGGTTCCTTAATCTGCCAAGCATCCAAGCAACATAAAGCGATTCGCATTCCGCGACCTGATTGTTCACGACAACATCGCGCAAAGGTTTTCTGTCCTTTTGACTTGGCCAAGACAGCATGATCAGCCTGTAGGAACGGTTGGTTTGCGAACGAAGGTAACTATCGACAATCCGAGCACGGTTTAACGCGTTGTTGCGTTCCATGAAATTGCCATGGACATAGAGGATGCTTAACATTCCATCGTCGAATGGGGGCAACGCATCGTCGATGGAACTTCGGCACCATTGATTGCCTACCCAGCGGTTCACTTCCACGTTCGGACAATCAAAAGAGATCGAACGAAACCGTTCAGGCAAATGACGAGTAGACACTTCAAAGATTTCGGATTGCTGGACGTTCGCATTTACCACGATTGGTAACGCTTGCTCCGCCGGTAACGCATGCTCCACTGGCAATGCATGCTCCACTGGCATTGCTTGCTCTGCAATGACCTTGGCGGGTTCGTTGGTCGAATCGCCAGACGCGATTTCTTGCCCATTCGCAATCGAAACGATGGAAATCGCACTCACTAGGCATAGACGAACGAAACGTAGAGATGCTTGCATAGTGGACCAAGAGCAAAAGGCAGGAAAGGATGTACCCTAGAAGTTTCGGTCATCCTTAACAACCTGTGATCATGGACCATCCCAACCACATAGCAACACAGTTCCTTGCATTGCCGAACAACTGTAACACCTAAAGATGAGAACGAGCGTTAGGAAATCTTTGCTAATTGGGAAAAATATCCGATGTTCGTTTGCACAACCGGATTGGTGACGTAGAGTTTGACGGCGAAATGTGTACCAATGCAAGGGTCACAATCAATTCATAGGGGAGAGATGGGAAATGAAACGAACGACACTGATCTCGGCTAGCTTGTTGTTGGCCTTCGCAGGATGCACCATGGGGCAAAGCGGGAAGCCTAACTTCTTCACTCGGTTGCATAACCGAATTCACGGCATCAACAACGTAGGTGAGCCATGCGATGCTGGCTGCCATGGCGCTGAAGTCCCGATGGCAACCGGTTGCGAATCCTGCGGTAACGGAGTTAGCTCCAACTACGGCGGATACTCGGACGGCCAAATCATCAACTCGTACGAATCGACGCCGATGTCCATCGGTTCACCAACGACTTCGATGACGCCTTACACTAGCCCATCGTACGTGCCTGGCCCAACCACTCGCACGAACCGCGAAATCGTGAGCCCACGTCCAGCAAGCTAAGTCGGCTTGCTACTGGGATCGCAAAAGGGATCGCTAGTAGGAAGTCGTATGGGATCAATCGACCAGCGCAGCAACCAACTCTGCAAAATCGATGTTTGCCATCCGTTCGCGCAAGCCTGGTCGAACAAAGATTCGAACGCGTTTGACGATATCGTCGAATTGACGAGTCGCCAACGTGTGAACGACTGGCGACATTTCGCCTAACGACTTCAGGCTACCGTCGCGCTGCCTAACATCGATTTGAAACTGGACCTCCAACTTGACAGGCGGAGCGTCGATCAGCAAATCGTGTTCGTGCACGTCGATACCGAAACGCGTCCGAATCATCGAAGCTAACGCCTTCGACAATGCGACAATCTCTACGAACGGTCGACGCGATAACTTGCGATGCTGCTCGGGGTGGCTTATCACATCAAACTGAGCAACCCGTTTGTAAAGCTGCCGATGAGGGCCAAAGAGGCCTTCTGCGCAAGGAGATACCGGTAGGCCGCTACATTGGCTTCGCACCGACTCCATCACTTGAGATTCGGTCATATCCAACCAGCGATCGGTTGTACTGCCGGATTGAACCAGTTCATAAACTGCGTGCTGAAGCATCGCCGTTGCACTGCGCACGGAGTGGTGCCAATACACCTCGCTGAACATAATGTATCGAGCGAAGACCATCATCTCGGCGGCTGTTCGGCCTTTGTCCGTGATGGCCAACCGATGTTGGGCGGAATCGATACACAGGGAACTTATCAGTCGATGTCGATCGAAATTGCGTCCATAGGGAACGCCGGCATGCAAGGAATCCCGTTCTAGATAATCGATTTTGTCGATGTCGATGGGGCCGCTCAAAATCGATACAAGGACGGCCATCGCCCGATCCTCTTCAGACAACGGATTTGCGACAACTGATTTGCCGATCGTTCCCGACAAAACACTCGCAACCTCCGCCGGTTCAAGCTGCCAGTCGCTCACCAATAAATTGGCAATTTCATCGCTCTCGATCAGCCGCTTGGCAAGCGTTTCGTGCCTAGGCAACCCATCCAAACGCATATCTTCAATCGCATGACAAAAAGGCCAATGGCCAATGTCATGGAGCAATGCGGATACCAGCAATAAGCGAACATGCCGCTCCGTCATCAGTTCGCAAAAAGTGCTATCGCTCGCAAGTCGATTGACATATTCGATTGCATTGCGAAAAACTCCTAACGAATGTTCGAAACGAGTGTGCGTTGCCCCCGGATAAACATAGGAGACTAGCCCGAGCTGGCTCATTCGCGACAATCGCCGAAATCCGCTGGTATCCACCAATCGCAAGACTCGGTCTGTCACCGGCACATTCGTATCCGGCGAAATACGAACAAAGGAACTGCTTTCTGAAAGCTCAGGAATGTTCCAGACTCGAGACCTTGTTACCACCTTACTTGATTCCATCGCTCACTTCATTGCGTTCGTGTCCTTCGTCAACTTCATCTTCATCCTCAAAAACGGTGATGGCCCATTCTGGATAAGACACATCGCTTCGCATCGAATTCCAAAGAATTCTGTTGAGCAAGTCTTCAGGTGCCCGGTCGACAACGCTAAAGTCGATAGTGGTTGATGCTTCTGCAAATTGACGCCGGATGGGATTCTTAATCTGCGCCACAGGTGCATTGATCTGGTCCAACGGAATCGTTACGGGAACTGCCTCGAAAGGAGTCAAATCGGGTGTATCTGTAAAGCAATCCGTCATGGGCGAGGCAGCTGCGTCAAATTGATTCATAGGAGGAAGGCCTAGAATCTGTTCCATCGTGCGGATGATGCTGTTGGTATTGTATCGAGTGCTAACCGTTTGGCCTCGTTTGGCGTAGGGGCTGGCACAGAATGAGATGGTCCGATAGCCACTGACGTGATCCCAACCTGCTTGCGGATCATCTTCAATGGCGAAGATCGCCATCTTGGGCCAGAACTTTGATTTGCTTAAACCTTCCACGATTCGTGCGAAGGCGAGATCATTATCCGCCATGCTCGATGCGGGCGAAGGGAAGCTTGGTGAAGTTCCACTGGTATGGTCGTTGGGTAGACAAATAATGGTCAGATTGGGAAACGACCCTTGAGCTTCGAACTCGGAAAGTTCATTCAAGATAAAGTCAGCTCGAAATTGATCGGGAACTTCCATGCCCCAACCGACGTAGCCCGTAGGGGAATAGGGACGAATACTCTCAATGGCGGGCTCGCTTTCAAAAATGACTTCGGCCGAACCTTTCCAGGTACGAAAGCATGACATGAAATCGGGCTTGCCTTTTTTATTGGGATCAGCCCATCGGAACTTGGGCATCATGAACTCGCCGTAGTTGCGCAGCGTTTTTCGATGCAGAATTGCATTGTCCCAGAGAAAACCGGCGGGGGAATACGCAAGCGCGTCCGATTCATCCTCACCCATCCCATCTGGGTAACTGCGAGGAAAACCGGCGAAGCTCTTTTCCAGGTACGCGTTGCTCATGGCGGACGTGCTCCATTGATGTCCGTCTGCACTGAGGATTCCGCAGCAGTACGTGTTATCCAACAGAACGAACTGTTCCGCCAATCGATGATGATTGGGGGTAATGTCGCGACCAAAAATACATAGATCGCTGTTGCCGTTCCCTCGTTCGATATCCCCCAGGACTTGATCGTAGGTCCGATTTTCTTTGATGAAGTAGACCACATGTTCGATCAAACTAGGTTCTCCGATACGTTCGGGGATCGCTTTCGGCGCTTGATTGGGTCGGGCGGGAAGTGCAGCTTGCTGGATAGCGGCACGCCGAATGTTCTTCGATACCTGCTCGGACAGCAGGGCTAATTGCGTTTCGTCAGGAATCGGAACAATGCTAACCGAACCATAATGTTGATGGCTGTTAAAGCCTTCTCCTTTTCCTGACTTCTTAGGGATCTTTGGGAGCCCCTTCAAATTGGCAGAGCAAATTCGATTACGAGCGGAATCAAAAGCGACCGCACCAGGATACCACCCCACCGGTATCAAGCCCTGAAGCTTGGAGTCTCCTTTTTCCTCGGGGTCAAAATGAATGACCGCAATTGCATTTTGCGAACCGTTCGCGACGTATAAAGTCCGGCCAGTTTTATCGAATGCCAGTGCGTTGGGAGCAGCACCGTAAAGATCCGATGGTGATGAATTGACCCAAATGGTATCCACAACACGCTCGGTCGCAATTTCAATGATCGATAAATGATCGCTGTTGGTGTTAGCGCAGACGACGTACTTGCCATCGGGAGAAATGGCTAAATCGCTGGGGCTTAAACCAACCATGATTTCAGAAACGCTCCCAGACGACAGATCCACGATCGAGACCGAGCCCTCGTTAGCAATGTGACGAACCGAATCGACACGAACCGTTGTGCCCCGACCTGCCGGCCCCGTCAGGTCTCCTTGCAAAGGTCGGCGACCGCCCCAATTGCTGACAAACGCTTTCGAACCATGCACCACAACGTCATAAGGAGCAACGCCGACCGGAAACTGACGCAGGACTTTTCCGCTGGGAAGCTCTAGTTCAATAAGGGTGTTCGAGAGGTTTCCACACACCAACAACTTTTGCGAGGATTCGTCGATTGCCAGGCCACTAGGGATTTCTTGCTTTCGCCGCGGCGCGCTGGCATCAGGAAGCGGAATTGTATGCGAAGGCGAAACAGCCCCCGCTTCATCCATCGCAAAAACTTTGATGCTACCATTCACGTTGCTAACGAAGATCTGTTTGGAATCGGGCGAGAAAACCAGCCCGGTGAAGCTAACCAACGCTGCGGCATCGGGCTTCAAATTGTTTTCCGAAACGTTGGCCGGCTCGGCCAATTGGTCCTTGGACGGGAAATCTACCGTTTGGGAAACCTTCAACGATTCAGCATCGATCACCACAAGCTTGTTGGTTTTCCCTGAGGTCACTAGCCAGCGGTCGTTCGGTGACATCGCTAACACTTGAGGCCGCATACCCGGTAGATCGATCTTCTCACCAGCGGGCGTAATGGTCTGATTGAGCGACGACTCTTCGGCAGTATCGCTCAGTGGACCAACTTGCAACGGTGAAGCTCTTGCGAAGTCAACATTCGAAATCCAGGCAAGACCTGGTAAAAAGAAAGCCCCGAACGCGGCCTGCCTAAGAATTCTTTTGAGGCATTTTTGTATCTGTTTTGGCATAGCAGTAGATGCTTTCTTCAATGATCTGACGACTTCAGCAATGAATTGAACGAACGATTGGATTGACTCAGAATGGCTCAGCCTAGCAACTAACGGCGGCATGATCCGCATTGCAGGCCGATCTGTGGTATTTCAATTTGGATTGGGCAGGAAGGGTTTGAGTAGACTTTTACGACAACAATATTGGGATCTCTCAACCGCTACAACAAGCAGGGTTTTGCCTGCCCCCTTTCTAAACTTTAGGCAAGGGGGATAAACAAGGATCTCTGTTAATTTTTCTTGACTTTGGTTGCTAAGTGCTAATAATCGTGTGCACTAGTCAGTTCAGGTTCTTGGATTGCGGGTTTTCAGGCCGCAAGTCGCGGTGTTTGAGTCACTCGATTTTTACTGATCCGATTTCCGACGTGACAGCGATTATACCCAGCCGATTCGGGCGGATGTTGGTGGCGGCATCCAGTCGACGGAATTCACAAATTGGAGGGCGACGAATTAATGAGTAATCTTTGCAAGAACGTTTTTGAAGCGATTTTGAAGTACGGACACGATGAAGACTTCGATCCAGTTGTTGATAACAAGTTTCTCCCAACAGATGCCCCAGCGGGTTCGCAAGAAAAGATTGAAGTCTTGCGCAAAAGGGTAGAACTTGGTCAGCCATTGTGGCACAACGATGATCGAGTTGATTACAGCGGTCTTACTGGCGCGATTCGCCCTCGGGAGTAAATTACTCCGTCCAAAACGTTCTCAATCTAAAAAATTCGCGAAGGCCTGAGTTGAATCAGGCCTTTTTTTATCTATTTGAGGCAACTTTTGCTCCCGCATACCTACCGCCGGATGACACTGTGTTAAAATCTTGACGGTCGCCTTGGAATGATATGTGGTTGACCGACACCAACGTCACCAAAGGAGCGATCTTCTTGTCCGAATCACAGAGTGCTGATGCACTTGCAAATGAGACCTACGAGCACATGAAGCGTCTCGCAGCTAGCTTCTTGCAGATGGAAATGACCACGGTTTCTCTCAGTCCAACCGTACTGGTTCATGAAGCCTACATGAAGCTATCGAAACAATCTCAGGATAGCTTCACAGGGCGTGGGCATTTCTTGGCCCTTGCAGCTACCATGATGCGTCGAATCTTGGTAGATCATGCTCGAGCCCGAAATCGAATCAAACGGGGCGGAGATCGCGTCCGAGTTGTCTTCGATGAAGAGACCACGCTTTCTTCTTCCAAAGATGGAGATGTTTTGGCTCTGGAAGAAGCGTTGCAAGAACTGCAGAAGCTTGACCCACGACAGGCGAAGATTGTCGAAATGCGTTTTTTCGGTGGCATGACCGTACCTGAAGTTGCGGAAGTCTTGGGACTTTCAACGAGAACGATCGAAGGGGAATGGAAAATGTGCCGAGCATGGTTGCGTAAAAAACTAGAGGACAATTTCCATAGTGGATCCTGAGTTATACGCAAAAGCCAAAGCGCTTTTCATCGAGCTTGTTGAGAAGTCTCCCAAGGATCGCGAAAAAGCTCTCAAGGGTTTAGAAGCAGAGCAACCTGAACTTGCTCGAACCGTGCGCGACCTGTTGGCATCGCATGTCAGTCGCACGCTGTTCTCAGGAGCAACAGGCAAAGCTTCCGATACAACGACTCAGAGCAAGAGTATCTCTACGATCGGAATTAGACGAATCAGTTCTAATTTGGTGGGAGGCACCCTTCCCATTTTATTGGCGTTGGCAGCAACCCTTTTGCTTTATGGTTTCAGCGCCTATCTTCACTGGGAACTGTACAAGCAAACGCGCGATGAAACCAAAATTGGTCTTGAATCGATGGCCGAACAGAAAGCTGTTCTTTTAATCCAATGGGTTCGAGGAAACGAGCTTCGATTGGATGATTGGGGAAAGCAACGCGAGCTTCAACAGTGCGTCCAAAGCTTAAACACGCGACTCCAAGACGCCAACAATAAGCCGCAAGATCGAAAAGAATCGCTTGCAACTGCATCGGAGCATGCAACGATCAAACGATTTCTTGACAATCTCGTTCAGAATCGCTCAGTGGCAACGAGAAATAAAAGCGACCAGGCTGAGCCAGCGGTATCCGATCTGAAATTCGCAATTTGGAACCGCTCCATGATTTTGATTTCCGATTGGCAATACGAAAACCCCGATGTGGATCTGGGGGGGATCGCGACTCCGATTGGTGCCAGCTTGCTGATGCAAGCTTTCGACACTCAGAAAACGACCGTAGAGCTTCCGCGACCAACGGCCGACACGATCTCCAAAGAATACCCGTTGGAGGCGAATGAACAGTATCTGATGTTCTTTGTCCCCATCTTCTCTCCGCTGGACCCTTCTGAAGTGATGGCGGTCATGATGGTCCGGAGCGAGTTGTTTCTGGCCGATCTTCAAGCACTGATTAGCGCTTCGGTTCACAGCGACAGCAACTGCTACCTTCTGGACGATCGTGGTTCGATTGCCACCCTTGCTCGTGATTTAGACCAGTTGAAAAAGCTTCCGGTCTTCGCCGAAAACCGTATCGTTCATGGTGCTCATGTGATGGAAGCTCGTGACCCTGGCGGTGACTTGCTTGCAGGTTTTGTTCCTGATGCTGCTCAGGAGGAATGGGCCTGGACCAAACCGGGCAAAACCGTTTCGCTGGCCAAAAACGGAAGCGATATGGATGGGTATCGCGACTATCGCGGCAAAAACGTTGTCGGCGCCTGGCATTGGATCGAACCGCTCCAGCGTTTGCTTGTGCTGGAATTGCCAAAAGAAACGGCCTATAGAACGCTGGGGTTTATCGACCGAGCTTTTCGAATTGTGTATAGCATCCCGCTCGCGGTTGCACTTGTTCTGGGGCTTCTTTCGCTTCGGCGATCCTTCACCAAAATGGACCTGACTAATAAGTCCATCGGAGCGTACAAGCTGAAAGAGAAAATTGGGGAAGGTGGACTTGGCATCGTCTACAAGGCAGAGCATCTTTTGCTTGGCCGAACCGCTGCGATCAAGCTGATCAAGGAACCCTTTGCCAACGCTGGAGCCATGCGTCGTTTTGAGCGCGAGGTACGTTTGGCAGCAAAGCTTAGCCATCCCAACACGGTTAGCATTTACGACTTCGGCGTTTCGACCAACGGGTTGCCCTATTGCGCCATGGAATTAGTCGAAGGAGTCAATTTGGCCTACTTCATTGGCTACGACCCTTCCATTTCCGCCGACCGATGCATTTGGCTTTTGCGGCAGATATGTGGAGCCATCGAAGAAGCCCATGAATCAGGACTCATCCATCGCGACATCAAGCCACAGAACATCATGGTTTGCCAGCGGGGTCAGTTGTGCGATCTCGTCAAGGTCGTTGACTTTGGCCTCGCAAAAACAATGGCAGATAATGTCTCACGCGATGTAACCGCAACCCGAGTGCTGATCGGCACACCAGGCTTTATCGCCCCTGAGCGTCTTGAAACCCCTTGGATCGCGGATCCAAGAATCGATATCTTTGCCTTCGGAGTTCTTGGGGTGTACCTTCTTTCTGGCAAAGTTCCTGTTCTCGGTGCAACACACCAATCTCTTTTGCAGCAATTGCAACTCGGCAGGTTTCGCGATCTTTGCCCAGACAAATATTTCAGCAGTCTCGTAGCGTTGCTGGCCTGCTGCATGGCTCCAGACCCGGTCGACCGCCCTCGGTCCATGAGCGAAGTTGGAACACGATTGGAATCGATTGCATCGTTCCTTCCATGGAACGAAAATCTAGCCGAACGTTGGTGGCGAGATAACGGAAACGACCTGCTTGCCTTTTCTCGAACTCAGCAAATTCGCTAGCGTGGATCATCCACAAAACATACATCCATGAACGCGACGACAGTGTCACGCCTAACATCTCTTGCACCAGCGGCTATAGCAGTTCTAGCGATCGAAGGCCCCAAGGCTCTCGAGTTCGTATCAAAATGCTGGCAACCCAACCAAGGTACTTCGGTGCTGCATTCGAATCGCATCCGATTCGGCTTTACCACAGCAAAGATTAACGAGCCAAGTATCGGGTGCAATGAGTCTATCGTCGTGTGCCGTACGGACCATGATCGGGTGGAGTTGCACTGCCATGGTGGCAAACAAGCCTCTGAGAAAATCTTGGAAAGACTGTCTTCCCTGGGGGCTAGGGTGATCCCATGGAATCAAGACCCCAGTTTGCTGGCTCGCGATACGATCGAACAGGAAGCAATAGAAGACCTTGTCCATGCTAATAGCATCCGATCTACAGCAATCCTGCTAGATCAAATGCGTGGAGCTTTATCAGAAGAGCTGAAAAGAATTGAACTGCTGAATGCGACCGGGAACCTACAAGAAGCTGCCGACAGCATTCTGCAATTGCGACAGAGGTTTGCAATAGGCAAGCACTTGATCCATCCTTGGAGCGTCGTACTGGCCGGCCCGCCGAATGTTGGCAAAAGCAGCTTGCTCAATCGAATGCTCGGCTACGACCGCGCGATTGTTCATGAACAAGCCGGCACCACTCGCGACTCATTGATGGAGCGAACCAGCTTCGACGGTTGGCCGATCGATTTGACAGATGGCGCGGGTGTGCGACTCGCTAGCGAAGCCTCCGACCCGATCGAAATCGCTGGAATAGACCTTACACTTCAAAAAGCACGAGAAGCAGATTGCGTTCTATTGATGGTAGACCCCGCTTCAGGCTGGACCGATTCTCACGACCGAATCTATCAAGAAACCCAAGGCAAACGAATCCTAGTACGCTCCAAATCGGATCTAAAAATTTCCTCATTCCCACCTATCTCGCTTGACTTCGACGCGCAAGTTTCAGCCAGTTCTGTGACCGGGGAGGGCACTCTAGAATTGCAATCAGCGATCGTGGCCGCCTTGATCCCTGAGGCACCGGTGGCAGGAACTGCAATTCCATTCCGACAACGGCATATCGAATGGCTAAACCGGCTAAGCCACCACCAAAGCACGGGGATGGCATCGAAGACGCCCAGCAACGCATCAATTTCCCGTTTGCAAGGATAGCGGATCAGGATATCATGCGATTTGGCATTGGGCGTTTTGTCAAATCCCGATGGGCAAGCAAACCAAAAGCAAACTTAGTTCAGCATGTTCGGATTTCCCCGAAAAGCTGGATGGAGTGAACGGGCTCATAGCTCAGTTGGATAGAGCAACGGATTTCTAATCCGTAGGTCGTAGGTTCGAACCCTACTGGGCCTGCTTAGGTTTTCTTACCTTCTTCCATACGTCGATCCTCCGAAAAGTGGGTTGGAAGATACGAAGCGGATCGAGTTCTTGTATTGGCTTTAAGGATGGGGGCCATCCGAAGCATCTGGCCTTGCTATTGGTAACTTCTGGAACGGAACGAGGAATTTCTTGAAACAGGATCGTTTCAATCCTGCGCCGTTGCAGATACGATAATGGAATCCGGGTCCATCGAATCCTTAATGCATCCTCCTGAATCCTTAGGTGCTATTACCTTGCGAACAACATCAATTCATTCAAAACGCAACCAAAAATGGCAATGGCGTAAGGCTCTCGCGTTGGTTTTGGCGTCCGGTGCTTTTTCCACTTGCGGCATCCTGGACGGTTCGCCCCTTTTCTCCCAGGAAAAGACTCAATCCTGGACCAACAACTCAGGCAAGAAGATCGAAGCTGATTTTGTCAGGCTCAATGGAGTCTCGCTGATATTAAGAAAGCCTGATGGTCAAGAAATCACAGTCCCTCTTAGTTTGCTCGACGATAAGAGCCGACTCAAGGCGAGAGCACTTGCAAAGGCTCCACCAAGCCGCCCCAAAGCTGCGGATGGCGATTCAACCGACACAGGCTCCGGAAGCTCTTTGGGCGACACCGGCTCATCCGCAAAGGAATGGGCGAGCGAAACTCCGGTTGTTTTCGAAGAAAATCAAACCGCCGAACAGTTTATCGCTGTGCTGGATCAAGAGCTGAAAAAGCAGAATGTATTGGTGTTTTGGGACCTGCTCCCGTCCAAGAAACAATCCGAAGTTCAAGAGCTCGTGCGGCTTGCATCCACTCGCGTCGAGCAACGCACGCTCGATTTGATCAAACGTTTTCGAAACGATCTGATTGGGGCATTACGGTCCAAGAAAGAATTCGTATTGAATAGTAAGGCCATTCCAATTCCACCCGAACAAGCGGAGCTATTGGAGACCAGCTATGACGGGATCGTGGACCTGTTGGATGCAACCTTACCAGAGGATTTACTAACCGCTTCAACACTCCAAAATTCAGAATTGCGAGATATTGCTCGCAAGTACATCAACAATCTTATGGCCAAGTCGGAGGAGCTGAACCGACTGATTCCAGATGACAGCCCACTGAAATCATCGACTGTCGGTCGCGAATTGAATTTCAACTTCCAAGTCGACTCGTCGACTCAATACGAAGCCATGATCAGTGCGATAGCGCCTGGCCAAACCAACCGAGTGCCTGAAAAATTTACTTTCACAGATGGCCGTTGGTTACCGGCGGAACTGGTTCAGACATGGGATTCCGCGATGGCAAACGCGACCACGGGACTGCAGTCCGCGGATCCAAAACAGATTCACAAGCAGATTGGTCAAGCGCTGCTATTCGTCAATGGAATTCTGAGTTCGGTTAGTGCGGCGGAGACTCAGCAAGAGTTCGACGAGGCAATTCAGCAATTGGTCGGTTTGGTACAAATGGGAATGAGTATGGGCGGCGGAGCCCCTCCCGGAGGAATGGCTCAGTCCGGTTTCCAAGGTGGTCAGCCAGGTTTTTCGGGAGCCCCTGGAACGGGAATGCCCAGCATGCCGGCAGGCCCAGCAAGCACGCCAGGCTCCGGAGGATCATCGCGTCCAGACCGACCTGGCCTAATGAACTCAGGAAGTGGCGGAGCCGGCGGCAACAGCAGTGGTGGGGCAAGTTCGAGTGGCCCTGACTGATAATGCTTTTTAAAAACCGAATAAGCCTCAACCCTTCGGATTGCCGTTCTATTCCACGGTTCGCAAACCTAGCTGTTAGGATTCTCTAGGTAAAAAGTTGGTTTTTGTGAAAAATTTATTTGGAAAGTGTTAGGACTCCACAAGATCATAGAAGTTTTTGCTGCCACATGCCGCTATTCGCCCTGGACCGACTTGAATAAGGTAGGTATATTTCTGCATTCTTGGTCGTGAGCTTCCCGATGTGATGCTTGTCCACCCGAAAAAGAGGAGTGGTGGTATAAGCTGGCTGTGTGGAATGGGTCAGCAGCCAGGCGGTTTGAGCCATCGGTCGAAAAAATTCGAATCGTTGGTGCATTACAGTTCGTCACATAATTACAATCGGTGGAGATTTTGCATGGTCAGGTTGTTGGTCCGCGATAGAGAAACGATTCAAGAAGCGGTTCGCCGTTTCCGCAAGTTGGTCGAAAGAAGCGGGCTGAAAAAGGAAATGCGACGTCGCGAGTTCTATGAAAAGCCAAGCGAAATCAAGCGCAGAAGCAAGCAACGCGCCGAACGTCGCTCAAGACGCATGCGTCTTCTCGGGATTTAAATCCCACACACTGGAATTGGTGTCGTCTTCCCGCTAGAGTGGAAACACTGGCTGGCAAAGTCGAAACAGTTCAACCGAATAAAATCGGGCGAATAGCTCAGTTGGTTAGAGCGCCACTCTTACAAAGTGGATGTCGGGGGTTCGAGTCCCTTTTCGCCCACTCCCAGTTTATTAAGTTCCTTTTCGAGTCCATTGGCTCCCAATTCGAGCACTGCAAAGTCATGAAAGATAGCATTCATCCAAAATACATCGAAACACAAGTTACCTGCGGATGCGGGAACAGTTTCGTAACTCGCAGCACCCGCAAGGAGCTTCGAGTGGACATTTGCAATGTTTGCCATCCTTTCTACACTGGCAAGCTGAAGTTCGTGGACACCGCCGGTCGGATTGAGAAGTTCCAGAACAAGTTCGCTGCTGGCACTTATGCTAGCCTTCAGAATCCAAAGAAGCCCGCCGCTAAGAAGAAATAGCTGCCCGAGCCACACTCGCGACGCTCTCCCAGAAAGGGTCTCGCTCTCGAATTAAATGGCTCTGGCAATCAGAAACAAAAGACCGTCGCAGATTGCCAACCTAGGCCTGCGACGGTTTTGTTTTTACCAAGCTAAGTATTCCAATGAAGATTCGCGAACAACTCGATCAAACCCTGGCTCGATTTAACGAGCTGGAGGCGATGATGTCGGACCCCGAAATCCTGACGGGGAACTCATCCAAAATGGCTCAGATCATGAAAGAGCACGGAAGCTTGCTGAAGGTAGGCACCAAGTACCGCAACTACAAGAATATGGGGGAAGAGCTCAAAGAATTGGCCTCCATGCTTGGATCTTCCGATCCAGACGAAGTGGCGATGGCTCAGGAAGAGTCGAATCGATTGCGGGCCGAAAGAGAAGCGATCTGGACCGAGCTCCTGGACATGAGCATCGGCGGCGAAGACGCATTGCGATCGCAATGCGTTCTGGAAATTCGAGCAGGAACGGGTGGCGAGGAAGCCTCGTTGTTCGCCCGTGATTTGTACACGATGTACAAGCACCACGCGGACCAAAAAGGCTGGAAGGTTGAGATCCTGGATTCGAGTGTCAGCGAACGAGGCGGCTTTAAAGAAATCATCCTCGGCATCGAAGGGGAAGGATCCTTCCGAGAACTTCAATTCGAAAGCGGGGGGCATCGAGTGCAACGCGTCCCCGAGACGGAAGCTCAGGGTCGTATTCACACTTCTGCAGCAACCGTTGCAGTGATGGCGGAACCGGAGGACATCGAAGTCGATTTGAAGCCTGAAGATTATCGGATCGATAAGTTTTGTGCGTCGGGGCCTGGTGGTCAGCACGTGAACAAAACAGAATCTGCGATTCGGCTAACCCATTTCGAAACCAATATCGTAGTACAATGCCAAGACGAGAAGAGCCAACATAAGAACTTAGCCAGGGCGCTTCGAGTGCTGAAAACCCGGATCTATGAAGTAAAACGCGAAGCTCAACTCAAGCAACAGTCCAACGAAAGAATGTCGCTGATCGGGTCCGGCGATCGCAGCGAACGCATTCGAACTTACAACTACCCACAAAACCGGCTCACAGACCATCGGATCAATTTGACTTTATATAAGCTTGACCAAATCGTAGCAGGCAATCTTCAGCCGGTTTCAGATGCGTTGATTGAGTATGAACGTTCTACATTACGGGACGATACCGCTGTTTGAAATGGAATCGACGTGGGCAAGTTGGTTTGCCCTGTTCGATAGGAATTGACTGTTTGGCCCCAAGGACGCAAGCGATGACTTCCACCAGCACGACGCAATCTGAGCCTTGGACAATTTTGAGATTGTTGCAATGGACGACTGAGCATCTCAAGAAGTGCGGTTCGAGCTCACCCAGACTGGACGCAGAAGTCTTGCTGGCCCATGCTCGCGGATGCAATAGAATTGAGCTTTACACGGCATTTGCAGAGGAACCCGAAGAACCCGTCAAAGCAAAGTTTCGCGAATTGATTAAGCGGCGGGCTGCCGGAGAACCGGTCGCGTACCTAGTTGGCATGAAAGAGTTTTACTCGATCTCGTTTCAAGTTTCGAAGGATTGCTTGATCCCACGAAGCGAAACAGAACACGTAGTGATCGAGTGTTTGGACCGAGCCAAAAAAATTCGGTCGGAGCAACCAGAGAAGTGGTTGAACATTGTGGACGTTTGCACTGGCAGTGGTTGCATCGCAGTAAGCGTTGCAAAGCACTTGCCACAATGCAAGGTAACCGCAATCGACGTCAGTCCCGAAGCCATCGCAGTCGCCAATTCCAACATGAAGCTAAACCAGTTGGAAGATCGAGTGTCAGTCGTAGCGTCGGATTTGCTTTCTGCTATGGAAGACAACTCCGCCGATTTCGTACTTTCCAACCCCCCCTACATTTCCCAGGACGAGTTCGATAAGCTCGAGAAAACGGTTCGCGATTACGAACCCAAACTTGCCCTGGTCAGTGGCCCAACGGGCATGGAGATCATAGAACGATTAGCCGTTCAAGCGACCAGCAAGCTTGTCGACGAGGGCTGGTTCATTTGCGAGTTATCACCCATGATTGCCGACGCTGTTTTAACACGTTTCTCGGCGGACCCACATTGGAAGAACACTTCCCTAGTCAAAGATCTCGCCGGTCTAAAACGTCTCGTAGTCGCTCAACGAAAACCTAGAACTAACTGATTTATCTTTAACTTCCATTCGGAAAACCCTTCAACCGGAAACACTCTCAGCATGCAAATGGAAAAACTTGTGTCGCTATGCAAGCGACGCGGCTTCATGTTTCAGTCCAGTGAAATCTATGGCGGCCTGAATGGTTTCTGGGATTATGGTCCTCTCGGTGTGGAGCTCAAGCGAAACATCAAGGATGCGTGGTGGCGCGACATGTGCCAAGGGCACAACGAGCTGGTTCAGCAAGAAGGAGCACCCAGCACCTACGAAATGGTCGGACTGGATTGCACGATCTTGATGCACCCGCAAGTCTGGAAATGCTCGGGCCACTACGATCTATTCCATGACTATATGGTCGATTGCCGCATCTCCAAAAAGCGATATCGTTTCGATCAGGTGCGAGGCAAATGGGTTGCGCGTGGTGAGCAAAAAATCTTTGTTACGATTATGACCGATGCGGAACTCGAACAAGAAGAGGTCACGCGACGAGCCCTCAAGTTCTTCAATTTGCGCAATAAAGATGTCGGCCAATTGACGTTCGATGATTCTTTCCTGACGCTTGAGAAGATCTCTGCCTCAGATAGATCCATGGTTCTTGCACCAGACGCAAACGAACTCGGCTCGCTTACGGATCCTCGCGAGTTCAATCTGATGTTCAAGACGTACGTGGGTGCATTGAGCGGCGAAGAAGGAGCTGCATTTCTGCGACCTGAAACCGCCCAGGGAATTTTCGTCAACTTTAAGAACGTGGTAGACAGTACCCGTATTCGTGTCCCTTTCGGAGTTGCTCAAGTGGGAAAGAGCTTCCGAAATGAAATCACCCCAAGAAACTTCACCTTCCGTTCTCGTGAGTTTGAACAGATGGAAATCGAGTTCTTCTGCAATCCAAACGAGTCGCCGAAATGGTACGAGTATTGGCGCAATCGACGGATGCAATGGTATCTTTCCTTAGGCTTGGATAGCGAGCGATTGCGTCTTCGCGAACATGCACAGGATGAACTTAGCCACTATTCCTGTGGTACCGCTGATATCGAATACGCCTTTCCTTTCTTGCCAGAGGGCGAGTACGGGGAACTGGAAGGGATCGCCCATCGAGGTGATTTCGATTTGAGATCGCATTCCGAAGGCAAGCTAGACCCGAAGAAACGGCCGCTCGAACTGGAGCGAACGGAAGATGGCCAACCCAAACACCGCGGTAGCGGCAAAGACCTTTCGTATCGTGATGATTTAACCAACGAGCGATTTATCCCGCACGTTATCGAGCCTTCCGCAGGTGCGGACCGCGCAACCTTGGCATTCCTGTGCCAAGCCTACCACGAAGACCAACAACCCGACGAAGATGGTAAAATGCAGTCTCGCGTGGTTTTGCGTTTGCATCCAAGAATTGCACCGATCAAGGCTGCAATTTTGCCACTGGTCAAAAAAGACGGAATGCCGGAAATCGCCAAAGAGATCTACACAGCTCTCAAGAAACACTTCAATGTGTTCTACGACGAAAAGTCTGCAGTCGGCCGACGCTACCGTCGACAGGACGAAATCGGAACGCCTTACTGCATTACAGTCGACACGCAAACCCTGTCGGACCGAACCGTCACGATTCGCGATCGCGACACCTTGGAACAATGGCGAATCAACATCGACGACTGCGTTTCCGAAATCACCAAACGGGTGACCTAAAGCAATCGTATGGACTACCAACAAGGCGAGCTGTTTTCGAACGAGCTTGCACCGTGGGAAATTGACGCCGCCGCAGAAACTCCCTGCGTCGCTGTTGCGTTTCCAGAGGCTCCCTTTGGTCCGTTCGATTATCGAATTCCAGACGAACTGAGCAGTGCCATTCAGCCAGGAATGCGAGTCATCGTACCGCTTGGTAAGGGCAATCGCGAAATCGTTGGATACACGCTGTCCATACAAATAAGCAATCATCCGAAGGAACTGCTGAAACCCGTTCTTCGAGTCATCGATCCACATCCGCTTTGCAATGCAAGCCTCTTGCAATTGATTCAGTGGATGAGTCGTTACTATTTGGTTCCTGTCGGCCAAGTCTTTGAGGCCGCCGTTCCTGCAGGTGTTCGTGCTGGAGCGGGGACCAGGAATCAAACACTCTTAAAGCCGACTCTCCAAGCCGCTGATGATTCACTTGTTAAGTCGCTGCCAATCAAGCAGCGTCAAACACTACAACAACTGATTTTGGCGGATGAACCTCTATCGCAAGACCAGCTGAAACATCTCGCGCAATGCTCAGAAGGAGTGATCAAAAAACTGCGTGAAACTGGCTTTATCGAGGCCTATACAGAACGAGTCATGCAATTCGGCAAAGAATCGATTCCAGAGGTACACCAACGCGTACTGCCGCCAGCTCTTTCGTCCGACCAACGCATCGCTCTAAAAACAATTCACGCAGCCATTGATTCGGGCGAACACGAGACCATCTTGCTGCATGGCGTAACTGGTAGTGGCAAGACCGAAGTTTACATGCAAGCCATGGAGCAGGTCATTTCGTATGGTCGGCAAGCCATTGTGCTTGTCCCCGAAATCAGCTTGACGCCACAAACGCGCTCGCGCTTTCAGAATCGGTTCAATTCGGTCGCAGTTCTTCATTCCAATATGAGCGGACCTGAACGGCACTACCAATGGAAACGCATCGCTGAAGGGGCTGTGCAAGTCATCGTAGGTCCACGTAGCGCCATCTTTGCCCCAGCACCCTATTTGGGGCTAATCATTCTTGATGAGGAACACGAGAACACTTTCAAGCAAGAGTCGCTACCGCGATACCATGCAAGGGACGTCGCTCTACACCGAGCCTCGTTGGAACGTATCCCGCTGGTGCTGGGTTCAGCAACCCCATCGCTTGAAACGTTTTATCGTGCCACGACGGGCAGGTACAAGCTAGTTTCACTGCCACGCCGAATCTTAAACCGGCCGTTACCTGAAGTTACCACCATCGATCTTCGCAGCAACCGAATCGATGTCGATCGAGGCAGCATATCGCGACCCTTATTGGATGCGATAGGAAAAACCATCGATGAGAAAGGACAAACGATTCTTCTGCTAAATCGTCGTGGATTCGCAACTTCAATCCAGTGCCCCTCCTGCGGTTTTGTAGTCTCTTGCCCCGATTGCGATCTACCGTTGACTCATCATCGGGACGGCAGCAAAGCTGTGTGCCATTATTGCGATTACACCATAGCTGCTCCACAAGTTTGCCCGCAGTGTGGCTTCGACGCCATTCGGTTGGCAGGCCTGGGAACGCAGAAGCTGGAAATGGAAGTGCAAAGCCGATTCCCAGACGCTGTGATCGCACGAATGGACTCCGACACCATGAAGAAGCCTGGTAGCCATGAACGTGCACTTGCTGATTTTCGATCAGGCCGAGTTCAAATACTCATGGGGACGCAAATGATTGCCAAAGGCCTGGACTTTCCCAATGTGCTTTTGGTGGGAGTGATCAACGCGGATACAGCACTCCACTTTCCAGATTTTCGAGCATCCGAACGAACGTTCCAATTGGTGACGCAGGTTGCTGGCAGAACCGGTCGAGGAGACCGTGCGGGTGAAGTGCTCGTGCAGACCTATTCACCGGACCATCCCGCCATCATCGCAGCATGCAAACACGATTACCGAGCCTTCTCCGAATTGGAGCTGCAACAACGCGAGCAATTCGGATATCCGCCATTCGCCTCTTTGGCGAGAATCATCATGCGAGGCCCCGTCCAGCTAGAAGCAGAAGAATTTGCAGACAATCTCATCAAAAAGGTCCAGCTCGAAATCGCTCGTACCGGTGCACCCGTGCGAGTCTTAGGCCCAGCACCGCCACCCATCGCGAAACTCCGTGGCCACTATCGCTTTCACGCTATGCTCATCTCCAAAGATGCAGCTGCACTCAACGCCGTGCTCGCAAGGGTCCAATCGACCACCAAACCGTCCGGTGAGAATCTCTACCTGATCGATATCGACCCAGTCGACATGCTCTAAAAGCAGAGCGTCTCCTTGGCTCCCCCTGTGCGCCTCCGAAAATCCTTATGTTTTCTTGTGGGCCCCGATGTTTTGCAAACTCCCTCATTCTTCTGGAGTACTTCTGGAACTGGCCCAGGCCGCTTTGGGATAGCGGCCGCAACAGCACGTTTTTCGCAGGCGGCGAGCCATTTTCTCCAGATCCGTCTTGAAACAGCGGACTTATCTGTTATCCTTTCATCCGGATAAACGGATAATGCTTAGACCGAATCAAATGACCTCAAACGCTCCGATGTTGGAATGGATGCAAAGCCTTTCGGACCCGATCAGGGCCCGGCTATTGCGTCTATTGGACCGTTCCGAATTAACTGTCGCTGAAATGTGCACCATCCTTCAACTCCCACAAAGCACCGTGAGCAGGCACCTGAAGGTGTTGCTGGACGACTCCTGGGTGTCATCGCGGCGGGATGGTTCGAGCAATCTGTATAGAATGCCTCACACCGGCATGGAAGCACCCCAGAAAAAACTTTGGAGTGTTGTGAAGGGACACAGCGTCACTGTCTCGACCTCGGAGCAAGATGATGCTCGTTTAGAACAGGCGATTGAAGCTCGTCGTTCGAAGTCACAGACCTTTTTCTCATCCGCTGCCGAGAAGTGGGATCGCTTGCGTGAAGACCTTTTCGGCAGTCGAATTGATACTTGGGCGCTTGCTGCCACACTCGCCCCAGATTCCGTAGTCGGCGACTTAGGTTGCGGAACTGGTTCGATGGCACAAACACTATCGCCATGGGTTCAACAAGTGATCGCGGTCGATTCATCTGCGGCGATGTTGCAATCGGCTCGCAAACGACTCAAGGATCAACCGAACATTGATCTTCGCCGTGGCGAGCTGACTCAATTGCCAATTGAAGATGCCACACTGACTCATTGTATTTTAGTTTTAGTACTACCTTATTTAACTCACCCTCATCTTGTCTTTGACGAGGCCTTCCGTGTTACCCAACCGGGCGGCAGATTGATTGTCGTGGATATGGTTCCACACGATCGCGTCGAGTACCGAGAGGAATTAGGTCATAGCTGGCAGGGATTCTCTGCTGATCAAATACACACATGGATGGATCGTTCGGGTTGGCATCAGTGCAAAATTGCCTTGGTGCCACACGATCCCGAGGCCAAAGGAACTGGCTTGTTCGTCGCGTCTGCAAACCGTTAACTGTTTTTGTTTCCCATAGGAGCGAAGTTTCGCATGAGTACTGTAGTAGGATCGAAGAATGCTGTGTCAGCAACCGCTGACGCATCCCGTGTCCCTTTCAAGGTCAAAGCGTTTGATCTGTTGGCTGCTGGAAGGCGAGCCGAAGCCGAAGAAATCAGTTCTTTAGGCCGCAAGGAAATTCAACTTGCGGAAGATGAAATGCCAGGCTTGATGGCCTTGCGAGCCCGATATGGCAGCGCGAAACCTCTAGCCGGGGCCAAGATCATGGGCTCCCTGCACATGACCGTTCAAACCGCAGTTCTCATCGAGACTCTATCGGATCTTGGAGCCGATGTTCGCTGGGTCAGCTGCAATATTTTCTCGACCCAAGATTCAGCCGCTGCGGCTGTTGTTGTTGGACGGGGTGGTAGCTTGGACAACCCAGTTGGTATTCCAGTATTCGCCTGGAAGGGCGAAACACTACCAGAATACTGGTGGTGCACAGCCGAAGCGCTGGTTTGGCCAGATGGAACCGGTCCTGACATGATCGTCGATGACGGTGGTGACGCGACCATGTTGATTCACAAAGGCACTGAATACGAAGCGACCGGGGTTGTTCCTGAGTTCGATGCAGACAACGAGCCTGAAGAGTGGGGAGTCATTCTCGAGCTACTTCGCAAAGAACTTGTTGTAAATCCAGGCCGATACACTGCCATGGGCAAAGCATGCGTGGGTGTTTCCGAAGAAACCACCACCGGTGTGAAGCGTCTCTACGAAATGGCCAAAGCGAAGACTTTGTTGTTCCCAGCCATCAACGTGAATGACTCGGTCACCAAGAGCAAGTTTGATAACCTCTACGGCTGCCGCCATTCGTTGATCGACGGACTGAACCGAGCATCGGACGTTATGCTCTCCGGGAAAGTCGCTGTTGTTTGCGGTTTCGGCGACGTGGGCAAGGGCTGCTGCCAATCGCTCAAAGGCCAAGGCTGCCGAGTTGTCGTAACCGAAGTCGACCCGATCTGCGCTCTCCAAGCCGTGATGGAAGGCTACGAAGTGAAGACGCTGGAAGACTTCTTGTCCACAGCAGACATCTTCGTTACTGCAACCGGCAACAAGGACATCATCACTGCGGATCACATGTCCAAGATGAAGGACAAGGCTATCGTTTGCAACATCGGTCACTTCGATAACGAGATCGACATGTCAGGTCTTGAAAAGATGCAAAAGAACGGCAAAGTGGAACGCCGTAACATCAAGCCACAGTTCGATCAATGGTACTTCCACGCAAGCAAGCACAGCATTCTTGTCTTGGCAGAAGGCCGCTTGATGAACTTGGGTTGCGCAACCGGTCACCCAAGCTTTGTCATGAGCACCAGTTTCACCAACCAAGTTTTGGCTCAACTGGAACTCTGGAAGGAACGAACCACCGGACGATACGAAAAGACTGTTTACACCCTTCCAAAGCATCTTGACGAAGAAGTGGCTCGTCTCCACCTGGGCAAACTAGGTGTCAAGCTGACGAAGCTGACTCCAGCTCAAGCAGAATACCTCGGTTGTGGCGAGAACGGTCCTTACAAGGCCGATCAATACCGCTACTAACCGCTTCTTGGTTACTCAGCAATTAGGTCAGTCAAATCCCTGAACGCTCGACGAGTCCACTCGTCGAGCGTTCTTTTTTGCCTAAGTTTCGATTGAGGTCAGAACTCGAAAACATGTTTTTTCTGCATCCTTGGGACTCTTCGACTGGATACCTTGTATATTCGAGGTGTGCCGATTCGGCGAGCTAGACGGAAACGTGCTTGGCGAAACTAGCATGTTTCGAGCTCCTGAAAAACGTCACATTGCCAGAGAGTCTGCGTTTACTACATATACTCTTTGACTGATCGCCTCATCGCTGAAAGGAAAAATTGAATTGTCATCCTTGGGAACTCCCAGCACGCAAACTGTAGCCTTATTAGACCTGCAGGATAGCCTGACTGTAGCTTCGTTGAGTTCCTGGCAATGCGTGGCTGAACGCCTTTCCATTCGACTGAACCATCCGGTAGTTCTCATTCCAGATGCGGAACTGGACGACAAAACCGAATCTTTTCGGTCTCAGCTCGAACATTTCGCCAGCAGGGGGTATTTACGCTTTGTCATCGTGCCGCTTGGATCGAGTTCTGTGAACCAAGTACCCATCCAATCCGCGTTGGCTTGGTTGCGTTCCCAATCCGACAGCGAATCCTATAAAGCCATTGAACTACATCTTGCCCATGCATGGTCGCACGATGAATGGGCAGAGACCGTTCTTGACTCAGTCTTTGATCCCCCCCAAAACAACGATCCTTCCAACGACACTCAACACGACATGTCATACAGGACTAACATCGCACTGGTAGGTGATGGAACGTCAGCCTATGCCCGGGAGCTTGCGTTGCTTGCTTATTCGCTTCAACAACGCGTACCTGAGCTTCAAGTGGAATACTCGTACCTCACTTCAGCTCATCCCAACATCTCTCGAGTGCTATGCAAAAGCCAACGAGATGCAAACGCAAGGCTTTTGATCTTGCCCTGGCGTTTGGATTCAGATTCCAACATGCGGTTGCAGCAACTTTGTCAATCGGAAGCCGAAAAACCCCGACTACATTGGCTCCAAGTCGATTTTGCAAACCACCCGAGCATTATTCATGTGCTCTTGGGAAAATACCTTTCGGCACTTCATCTCCGTTCTGCGGAACGTTACTTTCGCTTCAATTCGGAAGAACAAGCCTGGAACGGTTCGCTAGGGAATGCGATTGCAGAACTGGACCGTCGCATCGATTCGATGTTACCTTCGGAATATCAAGGCAGAACCGATCACGTAAAGCCAACCTCGATGGGATCAGCTTCGTTAAAACGAGACCATTCTGGACGCGTCGCGTGGGACGAAATTTGGACTAGCTTTTGTGATCTCGCTATGGCTGGCGGTCCACCTCATCGTGGAAAGCTACTGGAAGCCGTAACCCGCGAAGAAGTCAGCAACAACTTAGAAGCATATAATCTAGTTGTTCAGGAAATCGAGCGTGGAATTGCGATGGTCACTGGCCTTCCAACCGTTCAATCCAACGCTTTGGGGTGGGTTGGAA
Source organism: Planctomycetaceae bacterium (assembly GCA_027487485.1). GTDB lineage: Bacteria > Planctomycetota > Planctomycetia > Pirellulales > Pirellulaceae > JBKCUI01. Next base: position 60,671 of record JAIYDN010000010.1, read on the forward strand.
TTGCATGCGATGATGAACAAATGGCCTGTTGGCTTTTACGAGCCATCATTGTGGAAAACGTAATGGTCCGTCGCGAAGAAAATATTCTGTACGTTCCGGCTGGTCCTGGTTTCTCCATTCAGCGTGAAATCAAAAACGTCATCACCTCCGTTGCAAAAACAGTCCACTATTGGCGAGCTCATCTTCGCATGCGAGACCAATCGGCATGACGGTTTCAACCATCGATTTACCAGTTTCGGGCATGACTTGTGTCGGATGCGCCAAGTCCATCGAAACAGCTCTCCGCGGAACGCCTGGTGTATTGAGTTCCGCGGTTAACTTTTCTCAAAGCCAAGTCGTCGTATCGTTCGAAACGGAAGCTGTTAACCAAGAAACGATCAAGAATGCGATCCGGGGCGCGGGATTTACCGTTGTCGAACCATCGCAAGGAATCTCATTGGAGGAATCGAAACGCAATCTGAGAAGGCTTGAGTCGGAACGTCAATTGACCAGATTATGGGTTGGTCTAGTTCTGACGATCCCTCTTTTTGTTTTTAGTATGGGACGCGACTTTGGCATCTTGGGACACTGGGCTCATGCCAACTGGTGCAACTGGTTAATGCTCTTGATGGCAACTCCGGTGCAATTTTATGTTGGCTTGGATTACTACACGAGCAGCTACAAGTCGATTCGTCGCGGGTCCGCTAACATGGATGTCCTTGTCAGCATCGGATCGACGGTTGCCTATGTGTTCAGTTGCATCGTTACGGTAGCATTAATGAACGGCTCTCGAGATTGGGGGGACCACGTTTACTTCGAAACATCGGCTACGATTCTGACCTTGATCTTGCTCGGACGGATTATTGAGACGCAAGCCAACACCAAAACGGGCAAAGCCATAGCTAGTTTGCTTGGGCAACAAGCTAAGACAGCTCGGATTATTCGTGACGACATAGAAATAGACATTCCGCTGGACCTAGTTCATATGGGCGATACACTTTTTGTCCGACCGGGGGAAAAGATACCAGTGGACGGCGTGGTAATCGATGGCCATTCTGCAGTCGATGAAAGCCTCATCTCAGGGGAAAGCCTGCCTGTTATGAAATCGCAGGGCATGGTTGTTGTAGGTTCTACGATCAATCGCGAAGGATTGCTAACGATTCGAGCTACTCGGGTCGGCAACGAATCGACATTGGCTCAGATCATTAAGCAAGTCGAACGAGCGCAGTCGACAAAAGCTCCCATCCAACAACTTGCCGACCGAATCTCGGCGATCTTTGTCCCGGCCGTCTTGATTGTCGCGTGCATCACTTTCTGCGTTTGGTACTTCTTGGTGGGTGACTTTACCGCATCCGTCCTTCGAACGATTGCTGTACTGATCATTTCGTGCCCTTGCGCCATGGGCCTAGCGACGCCGCTAGCGATGATGGTTGGGATGGGCCGAGGGGCGCAGGAAGGGATTCTGTTTAAATCGAGCGAAGCGTTGCAACGACTATGCGAGACAACTCATGTTGTCTTGGACAAAACGGGCACGATCACCGAAGGAAAGATTAGCGTTACTCAAGTCATTCCCCTGCTGGATTCCTCGGCACAACAAATTTTGCAGTTGGCCGCCTCGATCGAAAAAGGCAGTGAACATCCGATCGCAGCTGCTATTGTCCGGGAAGCGAAAAGTCGAAACATACTGCTCCATACGGTCCGCAATTTCGAAGCGATTCCAGGCAAGGGCGCATCGGGGGCTTTGCAAGACTCGCTAGTTCGCGTCGGAACCCTTCGGTGGTTTCAAGAGCTAGGCATCCCATCGCCGTTGACAAACGCGGAAGGCTACGAAAACGCGTTGTCCCTGGAAAAGCAAGCCAACACGGTCGTCTGGATCGCCAAGGGAGTTTCGATCCTAGGGGCGATCGCAGTTAGCGACACATTAAAGCCAAGTTCGAATCAAGCCATCCAAGGCCTGCAAAGACAAGGACTCTCCGTCTTAATGATCACCGGAGATAATCTCAACACCGCCCAATCGATCGCCAAACAAGTGGGTATCAACCAAGTGATCGCAGAAGCACTCCCGGAGAAAAAATCCGAAGTGATTCGAGACTTGCAATCGACTGGAAATGTGGTTGCCATGGTTGGTGACGGAATGAACGACGCGCCAGCCCTTGCACTGGCCGACATTGGAATCGCGATTGGCACCGGCACCGATGTAGCCATCGAATCCGCTGACGTCACGTTGCTACGTGGAGACCTTGCCAGTGTAAGTCAGGCGATCCGCCTTTCGTCATTGACGATGCGAAATGTGAAGCAAAATCTCTTTTGGGCATTTGGTTACAACGTGCTGTTGATTCCGATCGCCGCCGGGGCACTTGCTTGGATACCCCAAGCACCGCTTATGTTGCGGGAATTGCATCCCATCTTGGCGGCCTTGGCAATGATCGCTTCGGATCTTGTGATCGTTCTCAACGCGCTTCGTCTCCGAGACTGCAATCTAGAGTTCGCTCAAAAGTCGCAATAGACAAGCATTAATTATTACGCCTTTCCAGACGAACTCGAACCCCGTTTTTAGGATGCATAGTCAGCTTAGCTGCCATCTGGTGACGGTCGCTTGCACCGAGCACTACACGAAACCGACGAAGCGTCATTGCAACCACTACCAATAGCTCCATCATGGCGAAGTGAATTCCGATGCAAATCCTCGGGCCACCGCCAAAAGGAATGTAAGCGTGCGTTGTACGCTTATGTTCTTCTTGACCAGGTTCAAACCGTGAAGGATCGAACCGATCAGGATCTCTCCAGAAACACGGATGTCGGTGCAAGGCATAGCGACTAAAAACAACAAGGGCACCTTTTGGAAGAACGACTCCACCCAGATGCGTTTCCTGAGCAACGTTTCGGTTCTCAAACCAAAACGGGGGATGTAACCGCATTGTTTCGTCCAAGACCATGCGGGTAAAACGCAACTTAGGTAACATTTCCAAAGTGAATTCATGGGGCGAACCTAAGCTCGCAAGCTCCTGAAGTAACTCGGCCTCAACTTCGGGATTTTGGCTCAATTCGTACCAAAGCCAAGTTAGTGCGCTTGAAGAGGTTTCATGGCCTCCGATGATCATTCCAAGCACTTCATCGATAATCTCCGGGTCATCCATACCGTTAGAATTTTCCGCCGATTTCGCGGCCATAAGAGTGCCCAGCAAATCCTTTATCTCGTTCTTGCTGCGACGTTGTTCAATCATGGAACGAATAAACGAATGAAATTCGCGAAGATTTCGTTTCAGTCGAATATTCAATGGCGATGGAAACCAAAAACTTCGAATGATCGGTAACGGAGGTTTCGCGCTATAGTGATTGATCACTTCAGTCCAGGCCTCGATCTTTCGCGCACTACCGTCAAAACCATGGCTGAATAATGCTCTTCCAGCGATCTCCAGCGTAAGTCGATTCATTTCGGACGCGATATTGAACTCGCCTTTACCCAGATAACTCATTTCCCAATGATCCAGCATTCGATGCGTCGAATCGACCATTCCGTCAAAGTACTGTTTGATTATCGCAGGCCCAAATAGTGGCTGTAGGGTTTTTCGTTTCCTCCGCCAACGCTCACCTTCTGCAACGACAAGCCCGTTTCCGAACACGTTCCGAAATCGATCATAGATAGAACTACACTTATCAAAGGACTCGTGAGTATCCAAAAGAATCTGCTTCACAAGAGCCGGATGATTTACCAGATAGAAATTGAGCAGTCCGCGATAATGGACATAATCCCCAAATTTTCCGCTGAGATCCCGAAGAAAGACCGCTGGATTTCCAGCCAATCGCCATTGCTTATAGAACCATGGGGAACGCATAAGGCGTCCATCGAAAATGGAGGGATCTAAAGTCATTTCAACCGATCAAAACAACTGACGCAACGATTCGAGTACGGACGAATTTCGACAGCTCACTGAAAAGCGAACGAGTTGACCATCTACGCGGCCAAGTGCTATTTAGCCACATTGTAAGCAAAACACCGAGCTCTTGATGCAAAAAATCGCAATCTCTCGACGCTCTCTTCCCCCATTCGGTGCCACCCACCTACTTGCTTTAAGCGAGATATTTTGTACAATGTTCAAACACAGGAGAAATCGATATGCCACGACCACTTCGTTCCAATGTCTTCCGTCCCCAAGAAATTGCTATCCTTCATTGCACTCAGCGATGCGTTCGCCGTGCGTACTTGAGCGGCGTTGATGCCGTCTCTGGTGCCGATTATTCCTACAGGAAGGAGTGGATTCGGCAGCGAATCGAAAAATTGGCGTCCGTATTCGGCCTAGATGTCTTGGCCTACGCGATTTTATCGAATCACCTGCATTTGGTTCTTCGAAGTAGGCCTGATGTTGTTGCAACCTGGTCAGATCGGCAGGCCGCTATTCGATGGTTGCAGATCTTTCCTGGCAAGCGAATTGATGAGCAGTTAGGTGATCCTACCACACACGATGTGGACATGCTAGTAAACGATCCGGAACGGATGGCTTTGGTTCGCTTGCGTTTGTCAGACGTCTCTTGGTTTATGCGAGCTCTTTCGGAGCCAATTGCCAGGCTTGCAAATCGACAGGATAAATGCACGGGCAGTTTCTGGGAGGGGCGTTTTAAGGCTCAGCGTCTTCTGGACGAGGCTGCGTTGCTGGCTTGCTGCATGTATGTGGATTTGAATCCTGTTCGGGCTGCCATGGCAGAATCTCCCGCGGAATCGAAATTCACGTCGGCATACGATCGCATGAAGGCAGAGGCGGGGGAGATGATTGAGTCGGCAGCAGCCTCCATGCAAACCATCAACAGAGAAGACGCTGCGAAGATCCTAAAAAACAGCACTCCGGATCAACTGGCCGAGCGTCGCAAGGAAGCCAAAAACAGACTTGGCCCCCGAGTTGCCAGGGACGCTTGGTTGGCACCGCTGACGCTGAACCCGCGGGCTACGGGGCCTGTTGTGAACAAAGAAGGGGTCCGCGCGAGCGACAAGGGCTTTTTGGATATGAGCTTGGCGAACTACATGGCTCTATTGTGCTGGACTGGTAGCCAAGGTCGCGCAGATAAGAGTGGAAAGATTGCTGCGGATTACGCTCCGGTGCTTGCGAAGCTGGGGATCGCCGAGGGGATGTGGTGCGACTTAGTTTGGAATTTCAAGAAGTACTTTGGCAAGAGTCGCGGGCCTGGCTCACCGGACCGAATGCAAGAAGAAGCGATTTTGGGGACCCGCAAGTTCCAGCCGGGGCAGAGAAAGGTTCGCAAATGCTTTACTTAAGCCCACAGCGTAGGGCAAATCACACAGGCGTCCGCTAAAGCGAAACATAAGGCAGCTCGAAACCTGAGCGTTTGCGACCGATAGCCCTGCGTGGTTCTTGGACTTTTTCTTCATCGGAGCTCAAAAGGCCTTCTCGTCCTCGTTGTTTTGAAGTGATCTCGCGGAATCTGCAAAAGCTCTTGTTCCAGCTATTGAACCAAGCTGTTCTGTTTAGAGGCGTAGGGTATTGCAGCTGCATTTACGCGACTGCTCTCGAACCGCAACATGGCCTATTCAATGGAACTCACTATCGTGGTGGGAACGCAAGGACGATCGGTGGGTGGCACCGCTTAGGTCTCCACCGCTTAGGTTCTCGATGGAGCTCCCTATCGAGTTGGGAACGTAGGATGAGTGGATTCGTTTTGGATAGTGTAGGCGTGTAGAGATTGATGGGTTTGTTGCATCGGAAAGACTAGCGGGGGATAGTTTGGTGTCGCGCGGGGTCAGGCTGGTGGGTGGCACCGATGTGGAGTTGCTATCGTGGTGGGAACGCAAGGACGATCGGTGGGTGGCACTGATTGGAGTTGGGGATTTTTGGGTGAGCGATTGGTAGATCATGTATAATCCGAGGACGCTCGCGATTTCGTTGAGCTCACATTCGTTCCGTTTTCGCAGATTTGAATCCACTAACTTTATCTATGTTTCAAGCGAGTTCACTTGTTTTGTCCGCCGTTGGATTGCTGCTTGCGACCGTTGCTGGTTTTGGCAATCATCTCCTGGTGCACTTCCGGGGGAGAACGCTCGAGGCCTATTGTCGCTTGAATGGCAATCGGGAACGCTTCGGAACCATTCTCGACAACCAGAAGGACTCGCAGATTGCTTGCGGTTATCTTTTCATCTTCGGGAACAGCATTGCTTTAATCGCTGGTGGCATTTGGATGTCAAACTTTCTCCAACGAGGCTTCGCTACGACAGTAAACGGCCAAGTAGAGCATGCGTACGACGGTTCGGTTTCGATCTTTCAGCTTATCTCTTTCGGAATTCTTTCCGCGACCGTTCTGGCATGCCTGCATTCATGGATTCCGAAGATCGTTGTTCGTAATGGGGCCGCTGTTCTGCTTTACCACACCTGGTGGTTTTGGCGAATCATCACGTTTCTATCACGTCCGTTCCGAACTCTTGAGTACCTATTCGTGGCGTTGGGGCATCGCCTGAGTGACCGTCGAGTCGACCCTCGAATGGTTGAAGAATCGCTGGAGGACGAGATTCGAAAGATGATGTTGATAGGCGAGCGAGATGGGCTCGTAACGCGTTCGATGCGAGAAATGGTTACCGGCGTTATGAACCTTGATGAAGGGCAAGTGTCCCAAATCATGACGCCACGAAGCAAAGTAGATGCGATCGATATCAATTGGGAATGGGAGCAAATCCTGGAGGCAATTACGGATTCTGGTCGAACTCGGATTCCAGCCTACGATGGTTCGCTTGATCAGATTGTGGGCGTTCTATTTGTTAAGGATTTGATTTCACTATTGGAGCGACCGGACCAAATCGAACAGTCGCGTGACATCAAACCACTCTTGCGTGAAGCGTGGATGATTCCGCCAACTAGGCAGGTCGATGAATTGCTAAAGGACTTTTTGCTACGCAGAAGCCATATGGCCATTGTCGTGGATGAGTTTCAGCAAACGCTTGGCGTCGTTACCATCGAAGACGCCTTAGAGGAAATCGTGGGAGAGATCGCCGACGAATTGGATGTAGATGAGGTCCTGCCGATGGTGATCGAGGATGCGGACGGCGGCTACAGCATATCCGGTGTCATGGAGGTTTCGGCAGCCAATCGCCAACTGTCGCTTGAACTACCAGAATCGGATGACTATGAAACGATTGCCGGTTTAGTCGTTTCCACCATTGGAGCCATTCCGAAGGTAGGGGCTAAGACCAGGATAGGAAATTTCCAAATCGCGATTACTCAGGCCAACGCACGGCAAGTTCATCGCGTACGCATCTACCTTGCTTCCCAAACCAAAAGTGCTTTAACCAAGTAGGTCGACGGAATGTGTGGCCGATTTACTCTGAAAACGCCTGTTGTGGATTGGTTGCTCGATTTGTTTCCCAATCAATTTGGATTTGACCCAGGCTTAGCATTGGCTGGCATCTCATCCAATGCGTTTCGTGCTCGCTACAACATATCGCCCACCCAACAAATTCTGGTTCTTAGGCCAGACACTTCTGGTCAGCTTCGGGTTGACCAAATGCGTTGGGGACTCATCCCGCACTGGGCAGAGGACCTTTCCATCGGTGCCAAAATGATCAACGCTCGTTCGGAAACCCTTTCAGAAAAGCCCAGCTTCAAACCCTCGTTAGCGAAAAAGCGCTGTTTGGTACTCGCAGATGGCTATTACGAGTGGAAAAAGATCTCACCCAAAGAGAAGCAACCTTACTGGATTCATTGCCCTGATGAACAACCATTTATGATGGCAGGCCTATGGGCTGAAAACCGCCGCATCCCAATTGCCTCTCAAGACTCATGCCTGCTATCTGCTACGGTCATCACAACCGCATCCAACCAAGACACGGCCATGGTTCATGATCGCATGCCAGCCATCATTCAAGAGCCAAGTGAGATGCAAGCATGGCTGAACCTGGACGTGAATCATTCGGAGCAACCGTCGAAGCTTCTCTCCCTACTGCAACCAGCTCCAGCGGGCACTCTGCAACTCAGGAGGGTATCGAATGCGGTTGGAAAACCGCAAAACGATTTCCAAGAGTTGATTGAATCTATTAGTGATTAGTGATTGAACAAGAACTCTCGCGACGTCATCAAGCTCCAAAGCAAGTCTTCAACGACCGTTCGCTTTTCAGACTCTGGTGCTGAATGCAATTCCTGCACCATCGACTCAAGTTCATTTGGCGTTGGGTAACGGGCGAGACAGCGAAGATACGCTGACGTCACAAGTCCGCCATGGTTGCCAGGAAAAGTTGTCATCAGCTGATCCACCACGCTGCCGTCGCCGGATAGTTTGCTGTTGAGAGTATCCCCGTTACTCAGGTTCAAAACTTGAATAATACTTGGTTCATCGCTTCGTTCGCATTCGCAGGTGATTCTGCGTTGGTTACGTCCAAACGTCTTTAGGAAATTGCTTTCGACGCTCGAATCGAACAATTGGATTGCACGAGTCCCTTTTGCATAAAAGGTGGTGGGGCGCTTATCCCCACCTAGAAACGCAACCTTATCAAAAACGGTTGGTACTTCCGATACAGAAGAAATGGCATCATGAATCACCTCGGCCATCAGTCGTTTCGGATAGTAATGCGAGAAGTACTTTTTGTCAGCTTTGTTGGATTCCGAGGTATTGCTACTTCGTTGATACGTTTGAGAATTCATGATCAAACGCATTAGCTCCTTTAGGTTGTATTTCTCTTTGATCAAATGGTCGCCTAGATCTTGGAGCAATTCCGAATTGCTTGCTGGATTGCTCAATCGAAGATCATCGACAGGATTGACGATTCCAACCCCCATGAAAGCGGCCCAAACTCGATTGACGATGGCACGGGTAAAATAGGGGTTCTCGGGGGCGGTCAGCCAGTCAGCCAAATATTCACGACGGTCGTTGGGCGCATTGATATCCAGTGGTAACGCATCCAATGGAGCGGGCAACTGAGGTTTTCCACGGAGCGGCTGAATGAGATCACCACGATCTAGGACAAGCAAGGTGCGTGCAGAATCAGCATCGCGAACTTCACCGCCCCATCCTTTAGCTCGGACGCGGGCGAACAAATTCGCCATGGCATAGTATTGATCATTGGTCCACTTTTCGAGTGGATGGTTATGGCACTTGGCGCATCCGATCGAAAGTCCTAGGAACGCTTGGCAAACGTTCTCCGTCATGCTCTCAGGATCTTGGTTGATTGCATAAAAGTTGGTCGCACCATTTTCAAGAGCCTCGCCACGGGCTGTCACAATCTCGCGAACAAATTGATCCCATGGTGTATTCTTTTGAACATGGTTTCGGATCCAACCATAGTATGCTTTGATACCATCCGCACGTAGCAAATTGCTATTGAGCATCAGCAAATCCGACCATCGATAGGTCCAGTAGTCGACATACTCTGGCGAATCGAGCAAGTGATCGATCCAGCGACTACGTTTGTCTGAGGCGGTATCTTGAAGGAATGCGACCACCTGTTGTTCAGTTGGCAGAGTGCCCGTTGCGTCCAAGGAAGTGCGACGAATAAACTCGGCATCGCTGCATGTTTGACTGGCCTCTAAGCCAAGCGATTCCAGTTTTTCAGAGACACGAAGATCGATCCGGTTTGCTCCTTCCATTGACAATGTCTTGGAAGCTACTTTCTCAGAAAATGGAACACTTAGGCGAGACGTGACAATTCGACTTGCAAACCAAGCGTTGATTGCGCCTTCACCAGCTCCCACGATCGTTGCCACGCCATGCTCGTCGACGGTAGCGATCGATTCGTCAGTCGCCGTGAACTTTGCCCAATGGGTGACATCTTCGATTCGGCCATTGGAGTAATGAGCCAGAACGATGAGGGGTTGAATCTGATTCTTTTCGAGCCGAATGGACTCCGGCAGAATCTCCAGGTGTTCCAGCGTTGGGTCCGAAGGTAGAGGACCGGCAGCCCCTTTTGCGATCCAGGCTGCAAGCGTTGCATAATCGGTGGAATCAGCTTGCAATCGAACGCCTCCTTTGTGCTCGATTGCACCACTGGGCTTCAGCAATAACAATGACTTTGCGGGCTCGTCCCGTTCGATGCGACGTCCTCGATCTTGTCGAGTTAAATTGAAGTGATCTGATGCGGGGTCATACCCTCGCAATGACAGGCGAAAACCACCCTTTCCAGCCAATGCGCCATGACAAGCCCCCATGTTGCATCCATTCTTAGCAAGAATCGATTGCACATGGTTATTGAATTCGATCGGAGCAGGAACTTCGACCTGAGAGCATTCAATCATCGCGGTTGCTTGGAAGCTCTGCCCACCTTCGGAGGCAACTTGAACCAAAAGCTCGGTCTGTCCTGAGCGCATGGCTCTAACAACCAATGTATGTGTACCAGAAACTTTCTCTACGCTCGCAACATTTGCATCGAGCATGACAAGGGTCGGCTCGACATCCAACGCTCGCATGGTCGTCACACCCGTTTTTGCCTCCGAAACCCACTGGATGGTAACATGCTGAAAGCTTCCCGCGTTGGTCAACTTAATTGTACTTGGGAACAGTTGAATTCCCGTCGGGTTCGACGACTGCCCCGAAGCAATAGGCCCACAATAGCAGCCAAGTGCGATCATCCAAATACAAAACTTTGCCACCGTACCAAAAGGACGCGTCATGAGTTCGATGGGGCTTAACATAATTAGTTCGCAGGGTCTCAGAGTGGAATGAGGCTGGAGTAAGCCAGGAGGGTCTGCTATTTTACAGCATCCAAGTTTCCTTTGCACCCACCCGGTGTCGGTCTATCGAAAGCAAAAGTATTTCCGCTCATGACTAGTTCATCCGCCAATGCGTCATCCCCGAGATCTTGGGTATCCGATCGTTCCCTTGCGTTTGATTCCAGTGGGATTCGCAAGGTACTTGAGATGGCTTCGACGATGAAGAACCCTATCAACTTGTCGATTGGGCAACCCGATTTTGATGTCCCTGATCCGATCAAGAAAGCGAGCATTGAAGCGATTGAGCAAGGAAAAAATGCGTATTCGATGACACAAGGGATCGCTCCTTTGCGAGAACGCATTCAAGCGGACATCGATCGTCGATTTCAACATCCTGACCGCCAGGTATACATCAGTTCTGGCACCAGTGGTGGGCTGGTTCTGTCGATGTTAGCAATGGTGAACCCCGGAGACGAAGTCATCGTCTTTGATCCTTATTTTGTGATGTATGTTCCTTTGATTCAATTGGTAGGAGGAGTTCCGATACTGATCGATACTTATCCTGACTTTCGAATCGATCTTGAAAAGGTGCGCAGCGCGATCACCAGCAAGACCAAGCTGGTGTTGTTCAATAGTCCCGGAAATCCAACTGGCGTTACGGCCAATCTTGACGAGATTGAGGGCTTAGCTCGACTATGCCAAGAGAAGGGTATCGCGCTGATCTCTGATGAAATCTACAGCGGTTTTCATTTCGATGGAGCGATGCGATCCCCTGCCGAATTTAATCCCGACACGATTGTCATCGATGGTTTTTCCAAAAGCCACGCGATGACTGGTTGGCGACTGGGTTACGTGCACGGCCCCAAAGAAATCATTCAAACGATGATAAAGCTGCAACAATATTCGTTTGTCTGTGCCCCGACTCCACTGCAATGGGGCGCAATGGCTGCCTTGGATTATGACATGACCCAGCATTACAGCGATTACGCCAAAAAGCGGGATCGAATTGTCGCTGGATTGCGAGGGTATTATGAATTCACCGAACCAGGGGGGGCCTTTTACATTTTCCCGAAAGTGCCTTCAGGTACAGGAACGGATTTTGTACAGCGTGCAATTGAAAACGAGCTGTTGATCATACCTGGCAAGATCTTTTCGGCACGCGATACTCACTTTCGCGTCTCCTTTGCAGCCTCCGATGCCACACTAGATCGCGGCATTGAAGTGTTGCGAAAACTCGCTACTTAGTTTCGCGTAGTTTTTTGAGCCAGTGATGCAAATCTGCTGGCCAAGGCATTTTGAACGAAAGCGGTTCATCAGAAATCGGATGTTTCAATTCCAGAGTCGCTGAATGCAAGGCTTGCCTTGGGGCTTGGCTGTTGTCTTCCACCTTGATCCCGTCGATAGTTCGGTTGTAGATCGCGTCTCCACAGAGCATGTGCCCCAATTCCGACAGGTGAATTCGAATCTGATGGGTTCGGCCTGTTTCGAGGGTGCATTCGATCATGGAATATGCCCCAATCCGCTCGATAGGCTTCATGTGGGTTATTGCCCGCTGAGCCGTGGGGTCGTCTTTTCTGTCAGCAGGTTGCGATCCGCGGCGTCCATCACCTCGATCGCGCACCAAGATGTTATCAAAGGTTTGCGCGGCGGGATGTCCATGAACGACCGCATGATACTTTCGAACCACTTCATGGTTTCGAAAACGGATCCCTAGTTCTTTGGCGATGGAAGGGGTTCTCGCAAACAGCATCAAGCCGCTTGTGTCCCGATCGAGACGGTGAACAGCGAAAACCTCGAATTTCTTGAGTCGAAAGTTGCGTTGGCGTTGGGCATCTTGAGCCGACAGACGGCCCTTGGTCTTTTTATTGACTCCCTTGGGCCCCAGCTGCATCTCACGTTCTGCGAGCTTCGACTTGGAGTAAAAGTGCTTCTCGAGCGCTTCCGGTAGTAGCTCTTCCAGAGTCGGTTGAAGCTGCTTTCGTTTTTTCGGGAGATTGCGTTCTTCGAAATGACGGGTTGAAGTAACACCGGGCGGTTTTTCAACGACTACAAAAAAATCATCAACGTACGCAAACTTCACAGCTGTAGGTTGAACGGGCTTTGGCAGGGATTCGTTCCAAAGCTTGATAACATCTTTTTGAGTGACTTTGCGAGCTTGATCGAGGCAAAGATTACCGTTGACCTGCACGCGTCGTTTGAGAATAGCTTCGCGAGTTTGCCCCCAGGACCATTGAGCCATTCGGTTCTTGATCACCGCTCCCAATGTTTGCCCGGTATCATCTTCCGAGAGATGAAAAACCTGAAAGGGAGCAGATGGTACTTTGGTCATAGGTAGTACTACTGGCTATTGCCAGACACGATCTTCGTTTGTCCAAGTGGAAGCGGCGTCCATTCCGGCAGCAACTGAATCGTTGACTTTGGTGACACTTGCTGTTTGCCAGGAATCAACCAGAACTCCACCGCTGGCGGTCACGACCCAACCTTGAACGGTTTGAATGAAACTGCACTGGGGATCAAGCGACTTCGCGACATCGCATTTTGGAAGTTCGATTCGCGAGCTGTCACCAACGATTGCCGCAAGGTCACACTTTGCGAGCGATTGCAGATCTTGCGATTCGATGATAGCGGCAACCAAGCAAAGATCCATCACATTGCGAAGTTCGCCAAATACAGGGTCGGCAACAGCCAATTCATCCATCTTCTTGGTGAAAGTTTCGGCCCAACGTTTGGCTTGCTTGTCTGCTTTGCCTGTTTGCTTGTAGGTTCCGTCCGCAGCGATTTGTTCTTGTTCCGTAAGTGTCTTGATGCCAGGACCACTGATTTTCCAAGCTTTGCGATCAGCACTGTGCTCGATGGCGGAGTAATCGCAAGCCATCCACCAGCGGGACTGGAGTTGAGAAACAGCGGACTGATTGCTGATCATTTCGATGTAGCTTGGCAGGCCCTTCACGGGAGCTTTGGCTAGGTTCATTCCGTAAAGTTTCATTCGGTAGTCCGCAGCCAAGATAACGCGAGCCATGTGGCTGTCGGCAGCGAGTCCTTCCAGCTTGATCTGTTGAGGACCGAATGCTTCTTTCATAGCGGGTTCTAGTGACTTTGGATTGATGTTCGAATTCAAGCGAGCTTGCTTTAGCAGTCGCTCTAGGTTCAGAACGCCTTGCTCGGTAGGTTCGATCGACACCGAGATGCCGGTGGTTCGAGCGTTGTGTACCGTCTTCAAAGCGCACAGCAAGTCTTCAAGATAAACAATAGGTCGGCCGCTCTTGACCCCGACGACAGAACCGTTCAAGCCGGTTGTCCAAGGTTCCGAGGGGCCAGCCAGAACGATATCGTTTCGTTCTGGGTAAACAAATACATTTTCAATTCGAGTTAAGCCACCTAGAAACAAAACCTCTTCGGGTAGTTTTTCGTTGTTCTCGATACTTGCAAGAACCAACTTTTGGAGATTTTTGAGAGAAATAAGTCGGCGTTGAGCTGGTTGCTTCAAATCCCCTTCCGCACCGATTAAATTGGCACGCATGGTGGCCAACGCTTCTTGTTGCTCTTCGGCCGAAACGGTTTTCAGAACGCCTTCTGGGGAAATGCTGACACCGCCGACGACTCGCTGGACTCCAAATCCGCCAAGTTGACCGTAGGCATTGGACTCAAGAAGGCCCAGGCTGGATCCGGCAGCCGCGACCAGGGCGATCGAAAGTTTTAGTCTGGAAATGCAGCCCGCAATCCCATTCAAGCTCAAACCTCGAAAACACATAATCGAAACTCCGAAACAAAGTGATGACAAAATTTTGCGACGAGAAACAGTACGAAGCGACCTTAACGAGCAGACTCAACGGTATCTTATGTCGTGTAGCCTTCCTCTATTGTGCCACACAGATACCTAGTTGTTCCAGCGTCGAGTTGATCGAATCTTCAAAATACTTCTGATCTAGAGTAATTTCCGCCGCCACCCGATGCAACCAAACAATTTGTCTGCTTACCTCATTATTCGACAAGGAACCCGCTGGACGGACGTTTTTCGTCTGGACCCGGGGCGTTCGCTGATTGTTGGCCGAGCTTCGTCCAATGAAATTCCCGTAGCCGACGAACGATCCAGCAGGCGTCATGCGGAGATATTTTTCGAAGACGGAACCTGGAAAGTTCGGGATTTGGGCTCTCGCAACGGGACTTTTGTTGACGGAATCAAGCTTGAAAGCTCAAAAGCTCTCGTTGCCGGGAGTCAAATCACCGTTGCATCTTGCCGAATGACTTTTGCAAATTCGCTGGAAGAAGTCGTTCCTCCGGTGGAATCCGAAGATTCTGCACCTCAGTCGACCTCGCATACACGGGCAGAGATTCCGGCAATCACCCATCGTCAGTCCAAATCCTCCATTCTGGATCCAGCCCAGTTTTCGAGCGGAACTCACCGCGAGGCGCATTCCGCGCGATCGGCAACTTCCTCGCAATCGGTAACAACCAGCCCATCGGCACAATCACAGAACTTTACACCAACGGCAAGCACGGCGATGGCGGCCGAATTGTTGCAATTGGCCTATGAAGTTGCCAGGGAATCCACCGTCCAAGCTGCTTGCGAGCTTGCCTTAAGCCGTCTTCTTCTTGCCACGGAGTGTCATTCCGGAGGCATCCTTAAGTTGGAGCCCGAGACAACAGGCGCCTCCAACTGCACCGTGCTTGCGGCATTGCAAAAAAGCGGCAAGGCCTATCATCCGGTCGGGGAGACATTGGCCGCCAGTGTTCTGCGGGACAACACAGCGGTACTGGCCAGGAATCTGTTGGCGGATAGTCAAGCCATTGGCGGAAGCAATGTGCCAACCCGTGAAATGTCGTCCCCTGCCAAGCTGCAGGCCAGCCATCTATTGACGACAACCAGTGTCATCCTTGCTCCGATGCGTGTCGCGGAAAAAACGATTGGTTTCGTTCATCTCTACACGCGTGTGGATGAACCTGAACTGACGGCGGAGCATTTGGAAATAGCCCTTGCTGTTGCAGATGTCTTGGCAGTGACGCTCGAAAACATCCAACGTCAACAATCGCTAGAGGTTAAACTAAAAACGTCTCGGTCACGCATCCATGAACTGGAACAACAGCTGGGGCAAACTTCCGAATGGATTGGACCATCCCTGGCATTGAAGCAATTGCGAGAGCAATCGCAACGCGTTGGACCAACTCATGCGACGGTTTTGATCCGAGGCGAAAGCGGATCAGGAAAAGAGCTAGTCGCAAGAGCCATTCACGATTTCAGCCCGCGAGCGAACGGCCCCTTTGTTGCGTTGAACTGCGCCGCGTTGACAGCTACGCTTCTGGAGAGTGAATTGTTCGGGCATGAAAAAGGATCCTTTACTGGAGCAACCGAACGCAAACTAGGCAAGTTCGAACAAGCCAACGGCGGCACCATCATGTTGGACGAGCTAGGTGAAATGAGTCTAGAGATCCAAGCAAAATTTTTGCGAGTGCTGGAAGGTAAGTCCTTCGAACGAGTCGGCGGCAGCAAGCCGATTCAAGTGGATGTTCGCGTCGTAGCTGCGACCAATCGAGATCTTGAGCAAGCAGTCGAAGAAGGAAACTTTCGATCTGATCTTTATTTTCGGTTACGAGTGATAGAGTTGCGAGTGCCCTCACTTCGACAACGCCCCGACGACATACTGCCATTAGCAGATTATTTCTTGAGTCAATTCCGAAGCCGTTCTGGACACGGCCCATCGGGTTTTAGCGAACGTTCGCAACTTGCCATGAAAGAATACCATTGGCCCGGCAACGTCAGGGAGTTGCGAAATTGCGTCGAACGTGCATTTGTGTTGGCGACGGGTGAACTTGCGGAACCTGAGGACTTGGCACTGTCGTATTTGAAACTACCAAACCAACCAACCGAATCGGGGGGACCAGCGCCACCCCAAGGCTATCAGGAAAAAACAATTGATGCACTGGAGCAAGAGCATATCCATGCAACCTTGGAGTATACCAACGGGCAAAAGAATCGAGCCGCTGCAATCCTTGGGATTGAACGCTCGACACTTGATCGAAAGCTAAAGCGTTTCCAATCCTAGCTGACAACTTAGAATGTTTCCTTCATGTCACAATTAGTTCACGAATCCTCCAAGAAGATCATTGCGAATATCGAAAAGGTCATTGTTGGCAAACGCAAGCAATTGATTCTATCGCTTGTGTCTTGGTTTTCTGGAGGGCATCTTTTATTGGAGGATGTGCCTGGGGTTGCCAAAACCATGCTGGCTCGAGCGATGGCCGCAAGCGTCGGCTGTACCTTCAAGCGCGTGCAATGCACACCGGATTTGCTGCCCAGTGACATCACCGGTGCATCGATCTTCAATCAGCAGAAATGCGAGTTTGAGTTTCGGCCAGGCCCGTTGTTTACTAACATCTTACTAGCGGATGAAATCAATCGGACAACGCCGCGAGCGCAATCAGCCTTGCTGGAGGCGATGGCAGAAGCGTGTGCAACCATCGACGGAGTCACTCATCATCTGCCCAAACCTTTCTTGGTGATAGCCACTCAGAACCCGATCGATCATGAAGGAACGTTCCCGCTTCCAGAAGCCCAACTAGATCGATTCTTTATGAAGCTGTCGCTAGGTTACCCATCGCTGGATGAGGAACTGAAGTTGTTGCAACTTTTGGAGCGAGAGCATCCCATCCAAAGCTTGGGCAGTGTCGTTAGCGCCGAAGAGATAATGCAAGTCCAATCGCTGGTCAAGCAAGTCTATGTCGATCCCAAAGTACGTCAGTATATGCTGCAAATCATTCACGAGACCCGCTCCCACTCGGACCTCGCTTTAGGCGCGGGGCCCAGGGCCACTATCGCTGTCTTCCGAGCTTCTCAGGCAATGGCTGCTATTCGCGGTCGATCGTTTGTACAGCCTGATGACGTCAAGAAGATTTTGACTCCTGTGATGGCCCATCGATTGATCCTTCGTCCGGAGAGCCGATTACGACGCATGACAGGCGAGCAAATACTCGACAGTATCGTTGCGGAGATCGCAGTTCCGACGTTGGAAGAGAATCGCACGTAGCCCGCGGAATCACATAGCAGCAAGAAGACAAGCTTAGCCAGACGAAATCCTTCGAACCGAGACATCATGCACTCAGAATCACATTCCGAAAACAACTCTTGTTTGAAAGAAAAGGCTCAAGAACATGGTAGCGCAGTGGAATATTCAAAGATGGAAAAAAGTGAATTGATTGCGCAGCTGCAAGAGCAGCTAACCAAGGAAAAAGAACGCTACAGCGAACTCTACGACAGCGCTCCAGTGGGTTATTGCACTTTATCGAGCAATGACTGGATCATCCTGGAAGCGAATCGTACGATCCTCACGTGTCTTGGCTTTGAATCAAGCGAGCTTCTTGAGACGCGTTTTTCTGAGTTAGTATTCCACGAAGACCAAGACAAGTTTTTTCAATTAAACGATCATCGGCCCAACGAACTTCGCTTGCTGCGAAAAGATGGAACCGTGTTTTGGGCGGAACTGCGACTAGACAAGCTTGCAAAACTTGGAAACGAATCGACCAATCGGCTCGTCTTGATGGATATTGATACCCGAAAGCAGGCAGAAACCTCCCTCCGTAACAAGACTCAGCTCTTGGACCGCACTGGTGAATTAGCAAAAATCGGTGGTTGGGAGATGAACTTGAATACGATGAAGAGCGTCTTCACGCGTGAGTTTTTTCGGATTGCGGAAATCGATTCTATGGTCGAGCCGGAGTTGGACGAAGGGCTCAATCTTTTGTACAGCCCGGAAGCCAGAGCAACACTCTTGGAAGCGTTTTACAACGCAGTCGAGAATGGCGTTTCGTACGACCTCGAGCTACCGATGGTGACAGCGAAAGGGCGATCGCTTTGGGTTCGAACTCAAGGGTTTCCCGACGATAGTATTGGCAAACCAGTTCGAATGTATGGAACGCTCCAAGACATCACAAGCCAAAAAAACGCTTCAACGGAATTGATGCAGACCAAGAACCACCTTGAGGCGCTCTTGAATGCAATTCCAGACTTGCTATTTGATGTGGATATCGATGGTAAAATTTTAGACTGCCGTGCGAGCCGTCAAGAATTGTTGGTCTCGCGACCGAGCATCCTCATAGGGAAGAATTTTCGAGACATCTTGCCTGCTAATGCAGCAGAAGCCTGTGCGGGGGCCATTGCACAAGCTGCCGAATCGGGTTGGTCATCAGGCAAAACGTATTCGCTTCAATTACCTACCGGTAAGCGTTGGTTCGAATTGTCGGTATCGACATTTTCAAGAAGCGAACATAAGGACTCCCGATTTATTGTACTTGCTCGCGATGTAACGGAAAGAACGGTAGCTGAAGAAGCGTTGCATGAAAGTGAATTACGTTGGCGGTTTGCCTTGGAAGGTAACCAAGAAGGAGTTTGGGATTGGGATATTCGCGAGAGCACCATCTACTTCTCCAAGTTCTGGAAGCAGATGCTGGGCTATCAAGACCATGAGATTCCTCATCGGCTAGAAGAGTGGAGCACCCGAGTGCATCCAGACGACCTACCTCGAGTGATGCGGTGCGTTCACGCTCATTTTGAACAGAAGACAGAGCATTATAGCGATGAGCTTCGAATGCGATGTAAGGACGGAAGCTGGGTTTGGATCTTATGCCGTGGGCTCGTGGTAAGTCGCGATGAACAAGGCGAACCGATCCGAATGATAGGAACCCACAAAGACATCACTGAAAGCAAACGCGTTGAGCAGCAATTGATCCAAGCTCGTTCGGAAGCTGAATCAGCCAACCGAGCAAAAGGAGAATTCCTCGCCAACATGAGCCACGAGATTCGCACCCCCCTTACTTCGATCCTTGGATTTGCGGATCTTTTAAGCAATACCCAAATCACAAACCTTTCGAGCGAATCACGATCACAAGCAGTCGATTCCATCAAGAACGCAGGCCACCATCTTCTGAATGTGATCAATGACATCCTCGATTTTTCGAAGATCGAAGCGCAGAAGATGACCGTCGAACACGTCGAAACTCCGTTGACGGAAATCCTGAAAGAAGTTCATAGATTGCTGAAGCCGTTGGCAAATGACAAACGTATTTCGCTGCAGTTCCTCTTCAGCCTACCCTTCCCAGATCGCGTCTGGAGCGATCCAACACGGTTGAGGCAAATACTAATGAATGTGGTTGGCAATGCGATCAAGTTTACGGAATCAGGTAGCGTGGTGGTGACGGCATATACCACAGAATCAAACGAAAAGTCTGGCGGAACTAATGAAAAATCAGAAATCCGAGTCGAGATTGCTGATACTGGTCCAGGGATAGCACCTGAACATATCGACCGTTTGTTTGTCCCATTCGAGCAAATCGACACGTCGCTCACTCGAACCAAGGGCGGCTCTGGACTTGGATTGGTTTTGAGCCGAACATTGGCTCGTATGCTAGGGGGTGAGCTCGAACTGAGGAATTCCGAGCTTGGGAAAGGATCTTGCTTTCGATTCACGCTTCCTTACGATTCGCCTCCCCCAATTGCAACTTGTAGCTTAGCCGAGAATTCTTCGTTAGTTTCCACGGCAATTCCTTTTGTCAATTTTAGAACCGAACTAACTGGCAGAATCCTCCTCACGGAAGACGGAATTGAAATCCAGAATCTTATCGCGATCGTGCTTCGAAATGCCGGTGCCGAAGTCGACATCGCCGAGAATGGTATCATGGCTTTGGAAATGATCGAAAAGAGACGCAGAAATGGAGTTCCTTACCAACTCTTGTTGACCGACATCCAAATGCCTTTGATGGATGGCTATTCATTAGTCAAAGCAATTCGCAGGCAAAAGTCCCCTCTTGCGATCATCGCATTGACTGCACATACATCCGATGGCGACAAACAGGAATGCATCAACGTTGGCTGCGACGACTATGTTGCAAAGCCCATTGACTTTAACGAATTGATTGCAAAATGTTCGCACTGGCTGGGGCAAGCATCAAGAGGCTCGCATTCGCAAGCAGCACTCTAAGAAGTCACCCAAATCCGAGAGCAGGTTTTCCATCGGAACCCCCGAATCGAGCTGATCGTCAAGTTTGGTTACCAAAGGGGTCAATTCGTGAAACCCGTAACTGCCGCATATTCCTTTCATTTGGTGGATGCTTTCGCGAAGACTCTTTGCATCCTTCGTTTCGATGCAAATGCGAATGAATTGCACGCGCGCTGGGACTGAATGAACAAACTTCGTAAGAACATCGGCGAATGCAGGGACGCCGGCAAGACTCGAACGAATTGGATCGTTTTGCATGGGAAAGAAAATGAAGAACAAGCGAAAAAACGTTCCAAATTTGACCACCATCTACTAGTTTTTGAAAAAACCATCTTAAGACTTTGTTAATCTGTGTAGTAGAGTTTGATGGACAACGGTGGAACCGAATGGGTTAATGTGTTGGGTGCAACTCGCGGCGACAAGCAGGTGAGTGTTCCCAGTAAGATTTTACCCGAGAGACAAGCCCTTGTTCGATCCAGCATGCTTCGAGCTCTGAAAGTGCGTTACCCCCGAAACCTACTTGATTGGATAGCACATGCAAGAAGAAAAAACGACGGCTGTGTATCTTGTGGACGACGATGCATCGATGACGGACCTGATGGCCGCGTTCCTGAACTCAAGTGGAATTTCCACTCGGGCATTTTCAAATGGCCGTCTTTGCCTTGAAGAACTGAAGGATCCTTTCCCAATGTGCCTGGTAGTCGATTTCCAAATGCCGGAAATCTCGGGATTGGAAATGATTCGAGAGTTTCGTAAACGCCATTACTGGCTACCGTTTATCTTGGCCACGGGTCAAGGTACGGTCGCCATGGCAGTCGATGCAATGAAGTTAGGTGCGATAACTGTCATCGAAAAGCCCATCGATCCAGACACGTTTGTTGCTGCTGTTCGCAACGCAATTGCTGTTGAGCAATCGAGGAGAGCTGCATTTGAAGATCTCGATCGATTCAAGAAAAGGTTTGACTTGCTTACTTCTCGGGAACGGCAAGTAGCCGACTTGGTCATTGACGGCAACGCCACCAAGCAAATCGCAAAATCGCTTGGCATCAGCGTAAAGACTGTGGAAGTCCATCGGGGCCGAATTACAAAGAAATTGGGCGTGACTTCGGTTGCCCAATTGGTCAAGCTATTCTTACATTCAAAACAATCTTTCGCGCCCCACATGTTCGATAACGCGACCAACGCAAGCGTCAAATCGGTTGCGTCTAAGCAGAGTCAATAGAACAGTCCTTTGCCTAGCCCTCAACCCACTGCTCTCACGACACACTGCCCTCGTTTTGCTGCCACGTTTACGTTAACGCTGTGCAATAACCCGCCCCCTTGCACATGAATTTTGGAGTTGCTTTCATGACGATCCCACTAAATCGGCGTTCATGGATGATTAAACTGTCCGCAATTGGTATCGGCGGTGCGACTTTCCAACGAGCCCTCGCCCATAAAGCGGTCGAGTCTGGGACGGTAACGTTAGCCATGATTCAGGACTCGCAGTGGATTGCAGATATTGAGCTGACCGAGGATGAAAAAGAACGTTTACTCCAACAGTTACGAGCTCAGTCTGAACACGAACGTCAACTGAGAAAGGTAGAACTGGACACGGACGTCGGCCCATCGACTGCATTCGTCCCCTACTTTTTTACGGAAAATCTACCGGAGGACAGACCTGAGTCGAAGGAAGCTCCCTCCGAAAATCAAAAACCATTGGCCGCATGGAGCATCCCTGCATCCGACGCGAAAAGCCAAATCGACTGGAGCAACGTCGTCCAAGTCGCTCAATCCAGTATCGTCGACCAAGCGAATGCACTTCGGTCCGGCAAGATAACAAGCCTCCAGCTCGCCAAAATCTATTTGGAGAGAATGAAGCGATTTGATCCCGTCTTGAGATGTATCGTCACCTTGACGGAAGAGCATGCACTTCAGCAAGCGAAACGAGCGGATGACATGTTTGCTGCTGGCGAAGATCGAGGAATTCTTCAAGGCATACCTTGGGGTGCAAAAGATATCATTGCTGTTCCACCGTTTCCTACAACCTGGGGCGGCAAACCCTACCGTGAACAAGTCCGCCCCAACATGGCGACGGTCGCTCAGCGACTCAATCAAGCTGGAGCCGTTATGTTGGCCAAACTATCGGTAGGAACCTATGCCCTGGGGGATGTTTGGTACGACGCAACGACGAAGAATCCATGGAACGTCACTCAGGGAAGTTCAGGATCTTCGGCAGGTAGTGCCTCAGCGGTTGCTGCAGGCCTATGCACGTTTGCAATTGGTAGTGAAACACTGGGCAGCATTGTCTCACCAACGCGACGCTGCCGAGTGGTAGGTTTGCGTCCCAGTTTTGGACGTGTGAGTCGCTACGGATGCATGCCGCTTTCCTGGACCATGGACAAGATAGGTCCTATCGCAAGGTACGCAGTAGATTGCGGAATCGTTTTAAGTGCCATCCAAGGGCCCGACGGGAAAGACCCCACGGTTGTTGAAAGGCCTTTCAAACAAATCGAGCAATTGGACATGAAGAACCTTCGGATCGGTTTTGTCCCTAATCAGCTATCCCCCAGTGAACTGCTGGTGCTGGAACGTCTTAAAATGGAAGGTGCAAAAGCAGTATCATTGGAGTATCCCAACACCGTTCCGCAAGAGTCGCTACTTGCTTGTCTGGATGTTGAATCCGCATGCGTTTTTGATTCGCTCTTTCGTAAGGCGGCATCCGAAGAAGACTTTGGATTATGGGGAGACTCGTTCAGAAAGTCACAGTTCGTTCGAGGCATCCATTACGTTCAAAGCCTTCGAGCCAGAACCTTGCTCATTCAAGAAACGGAACGTATCCTTCGCACGGTGGACGTCGTACTTGGAGGTGATGACTTGCTTCGCACGAATCTTACCGGGCATCCAAGCATGATCATTCGATGTGGAACTCAAAATCTAGACGCTCGGGCTCCCTCCCAAACCGACGGAATCGAACCTTCAGAAAAACCGACTCGTTTCGGACCACGCACGGTCAAGCTCACCGCAAAGTATTTCGGGGACGCCATGTTGGTTGCCGTAGGAAACTCGATCGAATCCATGATGCCACCTGAACCGTTCTTGCCGCCCATGTTTTCTGAGTAATCCCTCCTCGATCAAGTCGGGCGGGATTTCCATCTGCTTAGCTACTACCGTTTTGCGGTTGCGAGTACGCAAAATTCGGGAGACTTGTGGAAGTTACGAATCGGAAGCCGTACTCGAACTCTTAACTTTGGAAACGAATCCTTTTAACCCTTGAGGCGTACGTGGTAACGGTTCGGATGCCGGCACTGGAGGTACTGAAATAGGCTGCGAATAAGATTTCGAATCTGTCGTTTCGCTCTTCTCAATAACATTCTCTTGAACAGACTCGACTCGATTCCCTTTTTCCGCATTCAAGCTAGCCCAACGGTTTGCTGAGGATGGAACACGGGCAGACACCTTTTTCATTTTCTCAAAAGGGACTATCGGAGCACGTGAGGTTTCAATCTCTTCTTCCTCATTCGAAGCCCTTCGCGATTTTTCCATCTCGGGAACCGAAACACGGCGAAGCGACCCAACCTGCTGAAGAGGCTCGAAAATGGAAATGACCGGCGCGCTCTCTGCTTGAACCGTTTCGACGAGTTTCAAAGGTTCGGGAACAATAGCCGTCGGAGTGGGCTCAAGCTTGCTTTGCGGATCGGCTTTTACAATTGCAGTTTCAAGTCGAGGAGGACCTTTACCTTGGCTCGACTTCTTGCTTTTTCTGACTTTGCTTTTTTTATTTGATGAACGCAGCCTGCCAGGTTCTGGGTTATCAGACTCAGGAGCCGCATGGGCGATTGATGGTTTTTTCTCCAACTTCTTCTCAGAGACTTGAAGCGGACCTGCTTGTCGACGTCGACTGAGAAAAGCGATCACCAACAGGATCGCGACGACACCACCCAGTAGCCACCAAGCACTACCATTGAGCAACCCGTTGTTCAACGTAGGGACGGATGGAGAAGGCGAAATCGATTCGGATTGTGCAAAAATCATCTGGAGTTCAAGCGAAAGCGTGGACGGACAGCCGGTAAAATTCAAACCGCTTTAGCAAGTTATAAGCGGTTTACTCGCTTCCTGGAACTGTGCTTTTCTGGACATCGCCTGTGCGATTTCAAAAGCAAACGACGATGCAAGTTAGCTGATAGCCGCTTCTGGCAATATTTCGAGCCGATCTTGTTCTAACTTTTCGTCCCCTTCCTGACGAACCGCTTCGCCAGCCTCAACCATCAATTCATGGAGATCAGCCAACAATTGCTGATCCAATTCACTGAAATAGGCATCCTCTCGAAGCTTACCGACGCGTGATGAAGTTTGTGACATTTCAAAAGTTCTCCAAGGAAATGTTGGTTTAAGTTCTTAGTCTACCGGGATTGTGAGGCTGAACGACAAGCCAGACCACAGTGCAACCTAGGATGACTTTGGCTGGCAAATTGGAAATATCACAGAAAAGTTCTCTTTACCCAGGAATTACCTTACGCGACTTTAACGGTGATGCAACGTATGACGGGCAAGGAAGAAAATCATCGCTCCGAAACCTGGGTTTGTTCGCCAAGAATACGCCGGCCTATTGGAATTCTCGACACATAACTTTGCTTGATTGCATCCACCTCTAGCATGCCACCGTAAAGAACATTCAGTTTGCCAACCTTAGATTTGCGACCTACGTTCATTATGGGGCTTTCCATGAGAGGCTCTCGATGGCTTCGGAATAGTACTTAGCATTAAGAAATATCTATGCGTCCTTCCACTCATTCACGTTTGCGTCGAAAAGGAGCAGCGACCGTTGAACTAGCGATTTGCTTGCCAATTTTTTTGACGGTTGCCTTTGGAACCATCGACATTTGTTCCGTTCTGTTTTTGAAAGAATCGCTAACCATCGCGGCCTATGAAGGTGCCCGAGTCGGCATGCATCAAGGAGGTACCAACGCCGCGACATCTGCGAGGGTATTTTCCATCCTGCAGGAACGAGGCATCAATTTCAATCGGAGTAGTGCAGTTACGATTTCCTCACCAGGATTCGATACGGCGGATGAGTTATCGCACGTTACCGTAAAGGTTCAAGTCGCAGCTAATGAAAACACAGTATCCTTGTCGAGGTTGTTCTTTGGCAAACAAATTGAGGCTGAAGTAGTTTGTGTGAAGCAGTTTAAAAATGAGTAAACTTCGAAAGGTACAATATCGAACTGGGGCAGTAACTGTAGAGTTTGCCATTGTTGCCAATGTCATGTTTGTCATGATCTTTGGATGCATTGAGCTGACCCGAATGAGTCTGATGAGAAACCTCGCTCAAGATGCAGCGTACTTTGCGGCCCGAGCGGCGGTGATCCCCGGCGCAACGAATTCGGATGCGACCAACGAAGCGAATCGGATTCTCGGGACATTAGGCACGAAAGGGGTATCTGTTGTGATCAACAATGGGCAAGCGGTGTCCCAGGATACCGAGGAACTGCAAGTGGAAGTGATCATCGACCTTAACCAAAACATGATTATGTCTCCATTTCTACCGACAGCCAGGGAAATTCGAACGAAGGCAACCATGAAAACGGAACGTTACAACGAAGTCTATCACGGCGGCTAACCCGACTGACTTTCTCCCAATAGGTATTAGGCAACATGACAACCAGCTTGAAAAACCGATCTTTACGAAGAAACTCTCGCCGTGCATCGATCATGGTTTTGTTTCTGCTAGTAATACCTGTGCTGCTCATCCTTTCCGCAGTGGCGATCAATCTTGCGTACCTGCAATTATCAAGAACAGAGTTGATGGTTGCCAACGACTTTGCCGCAAACGCAGGTGGACGAGCTCTCAGCGCGAAACAAAGCATTACTGAGGCTCGTGACCTCGCAATACAGACCGCTTCGATGAATCGAGTTGCAGGCCGGCCGCTCCAATTGGATGGAGCCAATGGGGCGAATCAAATTGAATTCGGTATCTCGGCGCAAACCACCAACTCCGTATACTCCAAATTCCGATTCAACGAAATGAATTCCACAACCGCTCGTCGTATGAACGCCATTCGAGTCAATGGAAAGCAAGAGGACATTGCCGTTTACTTTCCAGGTTTGATGCCAGCAACCACAGTTAAGACTGAATTCTCGAGTGTTTCGATGCAAGTCGACCGCGATATCGCGCTCATTTTCGACCGTTCCGGTTCGATGCGTGATTTCCAATCAAATTGGCCGTCCAATGTGAATCCACGGTCATCATCTGCCATGAATGCAGCAGTCACAGCAGGCATTATGACAAAGACCGTTGCCAAGCGGGACAAAAACGGAAATCCAATCAGCTACAACTATTCTTATGCTCGAGGACAGGATCAAAACAAACTCGATTACTTTCTTTGGAATGAGCATTTCAAACTGTCGCCACGTGCGGAAACGCCGTGGGAAAAATTAGTGAAAGCAACTGATGCATTCGTAGGCCTACTTAGCGAAACGCCCAATGAGGAACTGGTCTCGGTTACCACCTATTCTTCCGGCGTCAGAAACGACTTGCCCTTCTCCGAAAATTATCTGGCAATCATGGAAAACTTGCGTGCCCAAGACGTCAATGGAGCAACGGCTATCGGCTGGGGCATGACGGAAGGAGCAAAGAACTTTAGCGATTCTAAAGCTCGCCCATTCGCGTCCAAGACCATGGTTGTTTTGACGGACGGCGTCCAAAACTCAAGCACTATCGATCCTGTCAGTGCTGCAAGGCAGCTTGTGGCAAACAATCCGCTGACCATTCACACTATCTCGTTTGGATCTGGTGCGAACAAGGATGTTATGCAAGAAGTGGCCCGAATTGGCAATGGTCGGTACTATGACGTGGAAGAAGGAGATTCCGAAACGTTAACGCTTGTGTTTCAACATATCGTGAACAATCTGCCAACGATCCTTATTCAATAGAAAATTGGTTTTCCTGTTGCGGGTTAGTGGGATCACTTTAAAATCAGCAATCCTTTTACTCTGCTGTCCACGCCGAGAAACAATCGATTGCTTAATTCATTTCCTGACGAACCGAACGCCAATCAGCCTGACTCTGGTGCTTGGAAACGAATGGCCCTGGAGGGATGGGATCGTTTCGGAACCAGACATATCTTCCTTTGGATGTTCAGTCTTGCTGCTTCGACGTTCGTCTTTCAGTGTTTAAAGGCATTTGAAAACAGTCTTCATGGGGCCGCTTGGGAAAGGAATGACGGATTCTCCGCTAGTTCCGTCCCGTCGACTCTTGTGGCTATGTCCGCAGGGACCATTCTTGGCCTGGGGCTGCCGGTTATCTTGACGGGACCAAAAGGGAGCTCTTTTCTAAAGCATCCAGCTCGAGTCCTGTTCACTTTGTTCTCGTCACTTACCTTGCTCGACTTAGTGGCCAGATGCCTCAATAGCAGCATGTCGTCCGTTCTTGGATCCATGAATGAACTCGCGATCGCAGCAGGAATGATTGCTACCGGTTTTGTTTGGTCGGTGTATGCGCTTGTTCGACCTCGAATCGGTTGGATCTGGCGATTCGCAATCCTATTGTGTTGTCTGGCATTAGCAAACGACTTCGCGTATCTATGCCAAGTCATTAGCGCATCAAACGCAGCCGGCGGTCGATTAATGCCCTACGTTCAAGCCCCCCATCTATTCGCGATCGTTTCCGTCGGCGGCTCCATTGCAATCGCGTGCGCCATTCTTGGTGCGGGAACCGTTGAGATCTTGTTTGGGAAATTCCGGGACTGGCGTGTATGGCTTGCAACCCTTGTTTTGCCTGTGTGCTTGATCTTCAACCAGTCCCCGTCTGTTTTTGAGCTTCTACGAAGCTATCAGATCGATTTCCAAAGGCAAAACACAATATCTTTCGCAGGCAACGAACCATTGCGACAACCGATTTAATCGTCACATTCCTACGATGCGACCTTGCATTCTTGAGGTTCTGGAACAGTTCAAAAGTAGTTCCAAGAATAAAAACCTAGGCTTCTTGATCCCGTGACCAATGAAGTCTATGCAAATTCGTATCCAGAGCGCTATGAACAGTTACTTTCGAACAAAAGGATGGCAGGAACACATTGATATTCTGGCTGTTGCTTCTTGGTGCAGCTTAGGACTGCTACTGATAACGCAACTGTGCATTATCGATCCGGATTGGATTCCAAATACATGGGCTATTAGTGTCGTCGGTTTAGCATCTTGTTTAGCCTTGTCCGAACTGCGACGCCGACGCGCCGAAGCCAAAATGCACTTGCTTCGTGCAGAATCCACCACAGACCCATTAACCGGTGTAGGAAACCGTCGTTGGCTTGATATTGAAATGAAGCAACGAATTGCGCAACTTCGACGCCAGGACTCACCGTTTTCAGTGCTGATGTTGGATATAGATCACTTCAAGAGCGTCAACGACACTTGGGGACATGACGCCGGCGACGTCGTTCTGGTAGCTGTTTCGAACGAGATTCGCCACACGCTTCGTGACATGGACGTGCTTTGCAGGACCGGCGGCGAGGAGTTCATTGCGATACTTCCGGGTACCAACGTCAAAGCAGCAGCCGCAGCAGCCGAGAGGATTCGACGTGCGGTCGAAGAACTATCCGTCCGTTTTCAAAATCGAAACATCGCAGTGACCATCAGCATAGGCGTGACTGCAGGTACCCAAACCGACGAAGCTCCGGAGATAATCAAACGGGCTGACGATGCGGTTTACTCTGCAAAGCGAGACGGCAGGAACCGGAGCCGTGTGAAAACCGCACGCTCCGAGAACTGTATCGACGTTCAATCTCAAATTTCTCTCGACCAATTGGTTCTCGATTTGCCAACTTCTACTTGATCGAGCCAGGCATAAAAAAAGGGAAGGTCGATTCGACATTCCCTTGGATCTTTGATTTACTTGCTTAAGCAGGTTGGTTTAGTACCGCTCGCGTCGACCACCACCGCCGCCGCCGCCGTATCCACCGCCACCACCACCGCCGTATCCGCCGCCGCCACCGTATCCGCCGCCATCACCACCGCGATCGCCGCCTCGGTCACCGCCGCGATCACGTCTGCCGCCGCCACCACCGCCGTATCCGCCGCCGCCACCGTATCCACCACCGCCGCCGCCGCCGCCGCCGCCGTAGCCACCGCCGCCAGCTGGACGCTCTTCACGTGGCCGAGCTTCATTGCAGGAAATCCTTCGTCCGCTGATTTCCTGTTCATTCAATCCTTCTACAGCAGCCTTCGCTTCGTCCGCACTTGGCATTTCAACAAATGCGAAGCCTCGCGAACGACCGGTCTCACGGTCGACAATAATACTAACCTTACTCACTTGCCCAAAGCGTGAAAACGCTTGCCGAATCTCATCTTCCGTAGCACGAAACGATAGATTCCCCACATAAATATTCGTCACTGAACCAAACCCTCTTACAACGAGCCACGCAATCGGAAGTCACACGCATGATTCCAAACCACGCAACTCAAAAACCTGTGAGCATACCCCTCAAGAAACACAATCCAACCACCAGACTGGACCATCCTTGCGAAAACAGCTCCCTATAAAAAACCAAGAAACGACAACCATTCTTCCACACCACGGAACTTCCAGAGAAACCGAGCGATCGATCGAGGTTGGCAAACCTTGGCGACAACGCACCGATTATCGGACGCCCAGATTCCCAAGTCAACGGAGAATCAATCGAAATCCCTGAGGCAATTGGAATCTGCAGTGCGCTTAATTCGATCAACGTTTGTTTTTTTGTTGCAACTTCGAAAAAAGGACTAAAATCACGACAAATAGGATTGCAAACGGGACAAAGCAGCACATGAACCCAGCAAATACCGAGAGAATCGTACGAGAGCCAACAGGCTGAACTTCCCCCCAAAACTCTGGCCATGCGCGTTCTTGTATTGGTGCATTATTAGGTTTGGACAGCTCAACCAATACCTCTTCCGCCATGGAGTCTTCGATACCCTCCAGCAAAGCATATTCGTCATCGCTGCCGGGCTGGCTGGGATCCGCTCGCTCCGCAAACACTTCTTGCAAAGCTTTATCAAGCGCCTCATCATCGTCTGCTCGGCGATAACTGTGCACACGATTCGCAAGCGAATGGTCCTGTCTCATATCCACCCCAATCGCGTCAACAATCAGCCCTCGCGATAGGATATCAGGAAGAAACGCATTAAGCAGTCGTGCGTCATTAGCTTCTCCATCGGTCACAATCAGCAAACGATAGGTACCGTACTTTTGCTTCTCCCTCAATCGAAGCAATGCATCCGCCCCATCCTTCATCCTTTCACCCAACGGTGTTCCCCCCCTGGCGCTCAAGGATTCTATTCTTCGAATAGCTTCCTGGGGCGAGAGCGGCTCCAAAGGAACAGCCCAATGTTCTTGCGAATAATCTCCATTGAGCAACAACACCCCAAGCTTCGTATCAGGGCCAAATTGCTTCAGCACTTTGACCAGCGCGCTCTTGGCCGTCTCCATACGGCTCTTCCCGTTGCTCATCCCGTCGCTCATTGACCCCGAATCGTCCAGCACAATCACAACGTTCTCTTGCGAAAACACGGCGGACGAAAAACACGCGAACCCAAGGAGTCCCCATAAAAAAGCTGCTGCCGAGAGACGGGTCAATCGAATCTTATCCATGCGAAGTTTTCTTTCTGAATGTGAACCAACGATCGCAGCGTGCCTAGAAATTGAAATCGCTCGGAGCCAACGCTTCAGGGTTGACCTTTACGATTCGAAACTCCACTCGCATGTTTTCCTTCGCCTCTTCTAGATTACGTGGCTTTGGAATCACAGGCTCCATCACACCGGCACCCACTGGCACAATTTGCGAAAGGTCAAGATTCATTTCCGACTCTTTCGCGTAACGCTTGAGTTCAGCAAAAACCGCATCCGCTCGGGATTTGGAGAGACTCAACGCCGCTTGCATCGTAACACTTGGATCCGGATTCCCCCCTCCGAATGCTCCACTCTTAATCAACTCGATTACCTCTTTGGTTCGACTCAAGTCCAGTGGTTTTCCATTCAAGAAGTATCGATAGTTTCCAGGCGTGCCGGTCTGCTGGATGACCTTTTTCTCCATACCGCTTTTGACCAAATCAAGAATCGTTCGCGTTGGATCCGAATGCCCTCGAATAATCACTCGTGCGTTGCCGAACTTGCTTGCCTCGCGAAGCGCTCTCGCAAAATCCGAACCGTAGCGGTCCGCCGAAAAATCCTTTTGATCTGGTTCAAAGTTGATAGTAAAGCTGACGATGGTGCTTGAATCCAGATTTTCGCCAAGGAACATATCCGTCCCTTCTGCAGACGGATCCTTGGTAAAAGCCTCGCGGGTGGTTGGCATCGCATATTCGATCCCCGCCATTTTTGCGATTTGCTTGTAACCGGATTCTTTAAAAGCGTTGGGATCATAGCCATTGCGACTTTCGCTATATCCCCAGCCTGTTGCCAAGTCGACGGACTCCTTCATCTTCGCATTGAAGCCGCTTAGGTTTTTATCGTCCAAGAAAAAAGCAAGCTGGCCCGCTAAACCTACAAAAGAACAATCGAGCAACAAACCATGCGCATCTTCTTCCAACGTTGGAATTGTCTCCTTGCCAAAAATTCGCTGCGACATCGCCAGAATCTGTTCGTAATCCTTAGCTAGTTTCTTCGTTTCTTCAAAGCCTTTTCGCATTGCCACCAATTGTTCCGTGGCTTTCAATTGATTGGCCACGAACTTCTTGATCCAGTCTTGATTCGCGTCATACCAGTCACGACGAACGGCATAAACGTCTGCAATCGAGCGACTCATCTGGGCAGTGCTATTGACCACGTGAGCACCCGCAACCGTTCCCTCCGCCCCGCTACCTTCCTGATTGAGCCCTGTGCTAAGACCCATCATGTCAGGCGTAATCACGCAACACGCGTCAATCGATGGGTCGTTGCGAAAAACGTCCGCAGGTCCGTTGGCTCCCGTGATATCCTTCGTCCACACAATCTCAACATCAGCCTTCTTCAAGTTGGCAGCTGTTAAAGAATCGTAGAGCAATCCCACGTGAGGCCCCCCTTGCTGGCAGGCAATCTTCTTCCCTTTCAAATCATTCAAGCTACGAATCCCTTTTCGAGCAACAATGTGATCGCCAGCACTCCAAGACAACTGAAGGATCACCACTGGTTTGGTTCGAGGGTCCGAACCCACCACTTCACCTGCTAAACCCAGCATGTGCATTGTCCCTCGCAGGAACGGCGTTTTGCCTTCCATATAGTTTCGAACTTGTGCCACGAAATCGTCGCCAGGTGTTAACTGAACATCGAGCCCTGCTGTTTGAAAAAGGGAGCCGGATTTGGTCTTCAAATCTCCGTTGGCTAGGAAGGTCGCAACATCCCCACCCCAAAGAATGTAGGGAACTTGAACCGAACTCGCTTTCTCCACGTTACCAACCCGAACGTTTCCGACCAAATCTTTAAAGCGTTCCTGGGCTGGCAAGCTTGCGACAGCACTGACGAGGCTGCAGAAGAGTGCAAAAGCAGTGCATAAGTATCGTTTTTGATTTAGCATGATTCGTGAGTAGCTGATTTAAAGTTGGAATAAAAGCGACAAGCGAGCCATCTCGCTCGAACATTGAAAGTTTGACTTACCGAATGCCTTGCATTTCTAACAGGCGAATTTCCTCTTCCATCTGGGCGCGATCTTGGTCGGAAATATTCGGGTCGGGCATCAGCGACCTACGAGTGCAGTTGACCAACGCTTGCAAGGTTTGATACCTGCGCGTCTGCTTGATGGCAGGTTGCATAAAATCTCGGATGGTCGCTTTCAGCTCGTCTTGCGTCGTGGGCGGAATGGCCTTCAACTGGCTTCGAAGAGCTGCATACCCGGCCGAAGAAAAATCCTCCTCCAGCCCTTCCTGATCTAACCAATCGACCAAGGCATCGTCCCCCAATTGAGTCGGTTTGATCATCCAGCGAATAAAGTCCTTGCGATCCTCACCGATCGGATCGAGGATCGGGATAATCAAGTCTCCAACTCGACCAGGCCGACGAATGTCCGGCGACAACAAGTGAATTCGAGCGGTCATCAATAGCCAAACCACTTTGCCTCTCAGCTTGGGATCGCTCATCATCCCCTGAATCTTGCCGGTCAAACGACGCTCTGTTTCATGAGCCCCCTCGCCAACTCCACCGAACTGAGTGTCGGCTTCGTCCACAAAAATCACGACTTGTTCTAACGCTTCAAGAACTCGCTTCAGCCGCTCAAAGATCACGTCTGTTTGACCAAACCATTGACTGCGAATGTTCTTCAACACCAAAACTGGCCGATCCAGTTCTGCCGCAACCGCTTCAAAAATGAATGTCTTGCCCCCACCAATCGGACCCGCAATCGCCGCCCCGGGCAACGCACGATCGTCCGGCAACTTCATTCTAGGAATGAGGTACGTGTGCAAGAAATCCTTGAGTTTCGAAAATCCAATAACGTCCTTTAGCGACTGAGTTGGCTTCTTGAACTCAATGACGTCTTCGCCCAGTTGCGACTGAATGAATTGTTCGACTTGGTACGTGGTGTCTTGGCGATCGATAGGTTTTTGCGAATAGTCCGCCGCCAGCAACAATTGCCGCATTGCGTGCAGACTTAAACCGGCCGTCGCCTCCGCTACCGTATCAATCGGCTGAGCAATACCTCGATTGCCGGCCATGCTTGCGTGCCACTGAATAAAGTGCTTCCGAGAAGCCAAATCGGGGGCTGCAACGTCCACCGACAAGACCTGAGGAAGCCGAGCAATTCTTGGATGAATCAAGCTGCGAGATTCTGCAAACAAAAGCACAGTATCCTTGCCACCAAAGAAGCTCGGATCACCAAACCAGTCAGTGACGATCGCGACACGCCGAACCTGAGCATCGTTCATGCGTGCAACGTCTCCATCCCCCGCCGGGAGCAGCATGTCCGCTCCCTCGATCATGATCAGCAGGTTTTCCTTCAAGCAAGTGCGCGAACAGATGGTCAATTGACGAAGAAACTCAAGAGCTTGCGTAGCGTTGCCGATCGCATCGCGCATGTATTGATCAAACTCGCGCCGCCGAAGATCAAACTTGCTACCATCATTCAGCACTTCCCGCATCGGAACGGCATCCACCGATATACCGTTTTTCCAAGCCGCCCACGCCTCTCGCAATTTGTTGCGATCGTCGTCGGACACTCGCACAGGACCATTTAACTCATAAACAACTTGAATGAGTCCCGCGATTTGCGTTTTCGATTGAACAAATGGAAGCAGCGGCACATACTGCTTGCCATCGAAATAAAGATCATAGATATTCCCCGACACCACAATGGATCGTGCCTGACCGGAATTAATGATCTTCGCAAGGTTTGCAAAAAAAGGATATGACGCGGCGGGCAAATCACCGGTTGGAAGCTGAACAGAAACTGAACTCATGATTGGCAATCGACATCGGCGAACGAAACTTCAAAAATCACGGCCCAAGAATTGTAACCGATTTGCCGCGTGACACCGAGGACGAGAACGAGTTTAAGCTAAAGTTGAGGCTTCGGTTGAAATGCAAGCCAGTCATGCAACTGCGAAATAGAAGCTTGCGCACTATGTGATTTCGCGACCCTAGCGGAACTAGATGGTCGCGAATTTTATCAAAAGTCAGTCAGCAAAAGTCAGCAGCCAAAAATCATTTCGGGAGCTTATCTAAAATCGCCTTTACCTTTTCAGGCTGATTCGGGATTTTGCCAGCTAGCTCATTCGCAACCGCAACGGCCTCCGCCTTGATGTCCTCCGACGCTGCAAACATCACTGCCAACTGCAACATTTCCAGACTCGGATTGCGTTTCAGAACGTCAAGCACCAGCTTCTTTTCTTCAGGCTGTCGCGCGATTTTCATGGCGGATTCTGCCATCGATACGCGTTGCTGCAAAGGCATATCGAACTGCCGAGCAATCCGAAGATACGCTTTGACCGCTCGCACTCGATACTTATCATCGGGCATCTTCTCCGACAAGGAATACAACATCGGGGCCGCATCAATGGTCATCCAGTTGCCCAAAACCTTGGTAGCGGAATCCTTAGAGGCTTCTTCGCTGCTCAAAGCAGCTTCGCCCACTGTCGCGAGAGCTTTGGTACCTCCCACCGCACCCAGGATTTCGATCAACTTTGCCTTGAGACCCGCTTTCTTGATCTGAGTCAACGCGGCCGACAATTCGTTCGCGCATGCCTCGCGATCGGGCATGCGAATCGCCGCTGTCTTCAGCGAAGTTGCAGCAACATCCTGATCCGCAGCATATTTTGGAGACAAAAACTGATTGACCAGGACCGACAGCTTGCTCGCTGGCAACGTATCGCCAAGCGCCACAAATGCAGCATTGCGAACATTTCCGTCTGCGTCGTTCAATGCCTTGACCATCCCGTCGCTCGCTGGCACGCCTCGCGCGCCCAGAGCTCGAATCAGTACAACAAGCACGGATCCATTGGCAACTTCCATCCGCTTTGCAAGTTCACCGTCGACTCGAGCGTCCGAAATCTTCGAAAGTGCTTCCACCACGGTATCCGTTAGTTCTGTATCTGCTCCCTTGCAAGCATCCAATAATGGAGTCACGCATTCGACATCTCCAACCAACCCCAAGGATTTAAGTGCCGTCAGCCGGACAGGTTTCGCCTCGGCTGCGATGGCCTTAATAATCGCTTGGACATCGACCGTTGCAGGTCTATCTGCCATGGCGACAAGAATCAAGGCTGCTCGGTCAGCTGGCGCCTTAGCGAGCTCGCTTGCCAACGCTTGATCGACTTCACGTCCTTCAAGCTCGCGTGCCACGCTCAGTCCCAGCTGGAACCGAAAGTATTCGGGGGCACGCAGTTCTTCTATCAGCAGCGGGATACCGGCAGTTTTCCGGCTCAGAATCGCACCGCGAGTTGCTTCGACAATGCGCTGCTGAGGAACCTTGGCCTTGCGCACGCTATCATAAATTTCCATGGCATAGTCTAATTTTCCTAGCATCATGCTTGCTTCGGCGCTCAAGACTAAGCCTTCGGCTACCGCGGACCGTACTTCATCCCCAACCTTCGCCATCGATTTCTTAAGCACTTCCGTGGATGTCTCGTTTCCGATTCGCCCCAAGGCAACGGCGGCAGCAGATGCAACCCCTGCATCCGCATCCGTGACGTACTTGGCAAGCACTTCCACGGAATCAACATCCCGGCGAACGCCAATCGAATTAAGGACTCCGATCAGCAGCCTGCCCTTTACCGAGTCAGCTGCCTCGCGCAGCACTTGGCTCGACTCTTTTCCGGGGATGGCTTCTAACGTAATTCTAGCCCAAGACGAAAGCTGCTCGTCCCGAAGCAACTTGCCAACATCGGCAACGCATTTTTCGGAACCGTAAATCGCAAGACGCTTGCAAGCCATCGCTTTATCCGCAGCGGCCCCGTCCGATTGCAAAATAGTAATCAGTTCGGGTTCGCTGGTGATGGTTGTGACTTGTGCAGCAGTCCAAGAAGAACACAGTAATAACGATGCTAAAACGAGGCTCGGGAAACGAAATGTATTTTTGAGTTTCATAGGTATGGATTCCAGCCGATTGCGAGGTGGGAGAGAGGATGACAAAAGGGTGAAAGCAAGTGCTACAACCGCCACGGTTCACGCAGTGCTTCCGATCGCAAACGATTTGCCTCAGCATCGTCGATGAAAGAATGAGTTGTATTGTCGAAGTTCACTTTTCGATTCAGGAACAAAGCAATGTTGGCTGCGTGGCATGCAATATGAGCGTTGCAAGCAGCTTGAGCGTTCCCCTTCGGCTTCCCGCGTGTTTTGACACAATCCAAGAAATCACGCACATGGAAAGTCGCCGGGTAATCCCCGATCTCTTCGACCTTTCGACCTGCAAGCAGCGCTGGGGAACTCAGCACCATCTTGCCACTGTCACCTGCTTCCACCCAACCTGTTTCTCCTTCGAAGCGAACAGGACAAGAGCCCAAAGGAATCCAGTTCTTTTCCCGGAAGACCAACTCAACGCCACTTTCGTACTTGGCAACAATTTCTCCGTCCACCGGCGGATTGTATTCAATTGGTGGCGCGCAATCGTCCACTGCCCATTGGCACAGATCCACACAATGCGAACCCCATTCCAACACTCCACCACCAACAAGCCCACCTCCCTTTTCAAACTCGAATCCATTCATCCAAGTGGGATGATACGGTCGCCAAGCAGCTGGCCCCAAATAAGTATCCCAGTCAACGACATCGACGGCAGGTTCCGGTTCCCCAGGCAACCATCCACTGGAGAAGGCTCGCATTCCGGCAGGGTGAGCGTACACTCGCTTTAGCTTTCCGAGCTTGCCTGTACGAGCCAAGTAACAAGCGAATGCGAAATGAGGGAGATTCCGACGTTGCGTCCCGACCTGAAAGACTCGAGCGGTCCTGCGGATGGTGTCCGCCAAGATCAAGCTCTGCTCAATATTTTTTGTACAGGGCTTTTCGCAGTAGATGTCTTTGCCTGCTTTGGCGGCATACATGGACATGGTGCAATGCCAATTAGGGCCAGTCGCAATCAACACGGCATCGATGTAGCTTTTGTCTAATAGCTCCCGATAGTCGCGGAACATATCGCAGTTTTGATTGCCGTACAGTTCATCGACTCGCTTCTTCACTAAGACGCGTCGGGTTTCCTTCACGTCGCATACAGCTGCGAACTGCACATCTTTTTGCTCGAGAAAGCAACCAAGGTCATAAAGACCTCGATTCCCAATCCCAATTCCACCGACCACAATCCGCTCACTAGGAGGCGTTGCACCATCCCGGCCGATTGCGGACGAAGGAATAATGGTGGGTGCGATCGCTGCAGCAGCGCCGGTTGCAACCGATGTTTTTAAGAACTGACGCCGAGGTACCAAGTGCTTTTTTGTCATGATTCGTCCGGAGAGAGGAAAGAAACCACACACTTGATTGCATGTTGCAAGGTAGCGAACCAGTGCAAAGTAGCGAACAAGCACGTTTAGCATAGAGTGCAACGGCGCCACAAACAAGCAGCCCTATCCAGAAGTCTTGCCTCGACCGTTCGAGCTGCTGGCAGGGCCCAATTGGCAGGGCCCAATTGGCAGGGCCCGCAATGCCCGGTCTTGGCAAGGTTTATCGATTCTTCGACAAAAACTTCAGCTGCTGGTACATCATCCGAATCAGTTTCGGCTCCAAATGGCACCGTTCGGCAGCTCGAAGCGCATTCCCATAAATCGCTTCGACCTCAATCACTCGGCCTGCCAAAAAATCGAGCCGCATGCTGCTATCATAGGGTACCATTTCGTCGGTATGCTCCATCATGTAATCGACGAACGTCGGCTCGATAAAGTGTCCGCAATCACAGGCGGTTTGCCGTACTTCTTGGATGATCGATTTCGCCAAGGCGCGCGCATCTGGGTCTTTCATGATCTTGTCGGTGCTTGAATTGAGAATGACCGACAATCCATTGAACGGGATGTTCCACATGAGCTTGCGCCAGCGCGCCCATGTCAGTGAGCTGGTTGTTTCGCATTCGATGCCTGTAGCCCGAAACATATCACGAATGGCATCAAGCCTGACCATCGAAGGACCTTGCTCCGAATCGTCAAGTCCCTGAAACGGCCCCATCAAAATCTTGCCGTAATCCAAGTGTCGGATATGCCCTGGCCCGACTTTGTTGGAGCATAGAAAACAACATCCACCCGCTACCTTTCCTGGTCCCACGGCCTCGCGCGCGGATTGCTCTACATGCAAGCCGTTTTGCAACACCAAGACCATCGATTCTGCATGCAACAGGGGAGGTAGCAAACTGGGCAATAAATGATTCTGAGTGCTCTTTAGGGCCAGTATGACCACATCGCATTTTGGCATGGAAGCCACGTTCGGATGAGCGTGCACCTGCGGCAGGTGGAAATCTCCCAGCTTGCTGTCGACTCGCAATCCATTTGCATTCACAAATTCGTAGTCGGAGTTCAACAGGAAGTGAACCTCCTGCCCCGACCTCGCCAGCAACCCACCGTAAAATCCCCCGAGAGCTCCTGTACCTACGATTGCGAATGTGGTCATGTCAGATGCTTGCTGATGTTTGCGAATGTTTGCGGTCAATGGGAACAATGAGTTGGATTGCGAACGGAAATGCTAGCACAACTTGAAATGTCTATTTGCGACGGTCTACGATCGTCGAACGACCGTTCTGCCTGATGGTCGCTTGATAAGCCCTCGCATTTCCAAGACACTCAAGGTGCTTAAAACACGTGGAACAGGAAGGTTCGACTTCACGATCACTTGGTCAATATCCGTGGGGGAACTTTCAATCGCTTGAAGCACACATTGCTCGATTTCGTTCAATTGCAATTCGACAGGATGGTGAACCACCTTTTCCTCGCTCAACTTAGCCCTTTCCACCAGTGGCCCTAGATGCTCAATCACATCTTCGGCGTCTTGAATGAGAATTGCTCCGTCACGTATCAACTGATTGCATCCACGCGACATTCGCGAGTTGGCTTGCCCAGGAACTGCAAACAGATCTCGACCTTGATCCCCAGCATGCCTGGCCGTGATCAAAGACCCAGACCGTTCGGCCGCTTCCACGACGATCACGCCGAGGCTCAGTCCACTAATGATCCGATTACGCTGAGGAAAAACACCCGCTTTGGGTTTGGCAAACGGGTGCGTTTCGCTGACCAGCACCCCATGTTCAACAATTTTTTCGGCAAGTTCCGCATGCTCAGGTGGGTAGATATCGGTGACACTGCTTCCCAAAACCGCGATCGTCCGCCCTGAAACATCCAATGCTCCTTGGTGCGAAACCGCATCGATCCCTCTGGCTAAACCACTGACGATGGTGATTCCGTATCGAGCCAACGTTTTCGATAATCGCTCTGCCATCGTACGCCCATAATGCGTGCAATGCCTTGTTCCAACCATGCCAATGGAAAGCTGGTCTGATGGCTGGAAGTTCCCTTTAACAAAAAGAAGCACCGGAGGGTCCGAAAGCTCGGTCAGCAAACGCGGAAAGTTCGAATCCCCAGCGATCAGGATACGAACACCGTGGT
The DNA here is from genome assembly GCA_027487485.1 of Planctomycetaceae bacterium. Taxonomy (GTDB): domain Bacteria; phylum Planctomycetota; class Planctomycetia; order Pirellulales; family Pirellulaceae; genus JBKCUI01. The sequence goes on from JAIYDN010000010.1 coordinate 101,262, forward strand.
CCTTGCAATGCTGTGCGACCTTATCAGCAAGATCGCTGTTCGAGGCGTCTCGTATCAAGCTTGACAGCTTGGGCCCAACACGTGGCACTTTACCCAGCTGTGCCAGCGTTGCTCCTAAAACATTCGTCGCCGAACCAAAGTGAGCCAACAAAGCAGCCAGAGTGCGAGGTCCAACCCCATTAACCAAAGCCAGTTGCAGGAAAGCCTGCCGGTCCTCTGTAGCTACAGAACGAATTGCGGGTACCTCGGTTTCCAAGTCGGAAACTTCATCACAAAAATCTGTTTTCTCGTTTTCGATTTCTTCAAAGCCATCAATCGATGGATTCATGTCGAAGAGAAAGCCTGGCCCCTCCTGCCGGTTGGATATTTCCATGAGATAACTGCTGGATTCTGTGGCTATGTCTAAATGAAAAACAAATCGATGGCCAGAAGCCTTTTAATGAGGTCGAGAAGTTCCGTACAAACAAGACCAAAAAAGAGCAATCGCTTTTGCACCGGAAACGAAGTAACGCCCGTCATATTGCCCCGTTAGAAATCGAATAGCATCCATGTGCGGAGCCTTGTCGAGCACCAGAATTGGACATCCTTGATTCTGTGCTCCAACCAATTCAACAATCGCCTGCCGCGGACGCTCAAAATCGACGTACCGAACATCGATCGAGTGTCGTATCTTCGGAAAATAGGACAAGACACCGCTGATGGTCGCACATTCGGGACAATAATACGGCAGTCCATCGCCATCCCGAAAGTCTTCTTTCAGCAAAAACAGGGTGGGCCTCCCCATGGATTCATTCCTATTCTAGTTCTGAAGTCATAAAAAACGCGTCAACCATCTTCGAAGATTTATATCAAATGGATTTGGATTCAGGTAGCGAAACTCGCCTAGAGTCTCAAACTCCAAGAGCCTTTTCCACAGGGTTCGCTTTTTCAATTCTGCCTCCAAACGTCAAACCGAGATGATGTCCTGAGCCGCGGGCGCTAGCCGCGTTACGAAATTTCCTAAAAAAATGCGTAACGCGGCTAGCGCCCGCGGCTCAAGGTGCGGACCGTGACTAGCTGCCAAAAATGCGACAGCAAGACTGAATCCTTCGGGGTATAATGAATTGTGAGCGGTACGTTGCTATGGAAATGCAATAAACCGTTTGCCATTCATGGCAATCAACGAAGTTCGGTTGGTTCTTGCGGAAGTTAACTCTTCTGCGAGCCAAAAAACACTATCATTTGTATGCCGATTTGTCCTCCAAGTGTTAAGAAGCATCCCTCAGGAAGCCCCAGAAAGCTCTTTGTGTCCGAGCCACTCACCCCCACCGGCCCATTCGCTCCAAGACAAAGCTCCAATGTGACTATCAGCCTTTGGATGTTGCTGTTTTCGATGGTTGTCTTTGCCGGCATCTCTTTGGCGATTGCACTCGCCTCGCGAGTTCCGTTAATCTCCAACGGAATCAATGACATTTTTGGTCTGCCACAGACCGCGAAGTCGGACAAACCCGACCGCACAACTCATCTCCTCTTTTTGCTTTTTTGCTACAGTTCACCTCTGCTGTTTGCCATGTGGATCAGCATCCTGCATGGGCTTGCCTCGCGATGGCAACGGTACCGACAATCCGCAAGCGTAGAACTAGAAAACGATTCAACGAACCCATTTTCCTAACTCCATACGAGCAGGACATGCATCCATGGAAGCAACGAGAACTCAAGAAGCGATCGAGCGGCATTTGGGATTATCCATTCACCAAGATCCCATCCATCATTACGATTTGCTAGGCATCTCCCCCGATGCAAGTTCGACAGATATCAAGAACGCGCTCAAAGCTGCAGCCGCAAGATGGAATGCGTCCGATCGAAAGTCGAATCCAGAATCAGCATTGCTGGTTGCCAATTTGCTCAAGCAAGCTCAGTCGGATTTGTTGGACCAGAATTCGCGAGCCAAGTACGATCAATCTATTTTGGCTCTGACCGCTGCCACAACACTCCCCAGCCATGGAGCCATCGATTTGTTTCGGGCCTTCGAGCCTGCCGAAACTCCGGAATCCAATCATTCCAGCACCAAGTTGCTGTCATTCGGCCAACCGGAGGAACGATGGCAGGAACTTAAGCATTTTATTCCGCAACTTACCGACGCCTCAGCGGAAGACGATTTTCTAGCACAGGCCCGTAGCTCTTTCACCCCTCCCGCCCCTTCGTCTTCAATGGCTCATCCAGGCCACCGCCCAAACCAAAACGGGACGCAACCGACGAAGTCCAAGGAATTGCTGCGTATCGAGCAGCTTCAACGTGCTCGTAAAGTCAAAAACAGATTATATCTGTCGGGTATCTTTGCGGTCGCCTTTCTTTTCCTTGCGTTTGCTGGTGCAAAATTTTGGTGGAATCGACAACAAGTGCTTCGCAATGCAGAACTAGCCAAAGCAAACATCGATCCTGTGAGTTCCGGCCTTAAGGCAATTGCCAAGAACGCAGATCCTGTGCTTGAGCCTGCTGCGGATCGTCAAAACACAAAGCCCAACACCGCGAAAAATGAGCCGATTCAGTCTGGATTGCCAACTCTTTCGCAAGACTCAAGTGATTCTGCCAACGCCAACTTAGGTTTGGGAATGAGTTTAGGGACGGAGAATGGGATGGGCTCTGAACCAACCACCCCAGAAATGAACATGCCACCGGCAGCACCCGAGCCAACCGCTCCGGCTCCGGCGCCTGCTATGCCAACGATGACCGAAACGCCAGCCACGCCCGAAACGGCACCGATGAACGAAATGCCGTCGATGGCATCCATGAAGGATTGGAACAATGCCATGAAGGAGGCTAGAGCAGCCATCGACCAGCTCAATTTCGAAAAATTCCATAAGCAAATGGATATTGTTATTCCACTCTCCAAGACCGACGAATTGATTGCCAAACAATCGCGATTGGACCAGCTTGGGCAACTGTACGAAATCTTTATCAATTCCATGAAGGACGCGAAAAAGAAGCTGCGAGCCACTGAGGTACTGACTGTCGGTAAACGCAAGATTACCATTGTCGAGACTACGGAAAAGGAATTGATTATTCGCGTCGATGGCAAGAACGAAAAATATGCTTGGGATAAGATGCCGCTTGGGATCGCTCTTGCTTTGGCCGATCTAACCCTCAACGATGTAGGACCAACGGACTTGGCAGCCCGAGCCGTTTTCTGCTCCCTCTCGCCTACGAAAAATGAACTCCATGAAAAACGTGCGAAAGAATTTTTCGAAAAATCAGTTGGAAAAGGTGAGATACGACCAGATCTTCCCCAAGCTTTGACCGACTCGTACGAATAGCCGGCTATGGAAACTTCAATACCGCCAATTTTGAACTCAGCCAACTCCGACGCTGACTTTGTCGTGTCAGCACGCCCCACGCCCGTGCCCCCACCGCAAATAGGTCACCAAAGCGCAGAAAGAAGCCTACCGATAACTCGTCGAGAGCGTTTTCTGCGAAGATCGCTTTCGATTATTGCAGTCCTCGGTGTGCTGGGCGGATTGCTTTGGGCAACTTCACCTCGTGCCCGTCTCTCCAAACCGACCGAGGAGATCTCCTCTGACGTTCCAGAATCGGTACAAGCCACGGCATCCCGGATCGATGCCGCCATGCTCGCCGAAATCGAACGCCAGGAACTGGCCGTCGCTCCGCCAGCAGATTGGCTGACCGTTGCACGACGCATCAGCCTTGCACTTGTTGGAAATGGACTGTCCCTGGAAGAGATCCGAGTGGTGGAGCAGCTGCCTGAATCCCAACGAATTGCATGGTGGACGGAGTACCTTTTAGAGGATCGCCGGTCAGCGGATTACCTTGCGGAACGCTGGACGCGAGCAACCGTCGGAACCAACAACGGCCCCTTCCTTGTCTTTCGGAGACGCATGTATGTCGAATGGTTAGCCGACCAATTCCAAAAGAACACACCTTTCGACCAAGTGGTTCGCGAAATCTTGTCCTCAAAAGGCTCCTGGACCGATTCGCCCGAAGTGAACTTTTTGACGGCGACACTGGATGAATCGGATAAGGGCCGCCCAGACGCCATCCGTCTGGCAGGCCGAACGACTCGCGCCTTCTTAGCTCAACGCATCGATTGTCTCCAATGCCACCAAGACTATTTAGGCAAAGTCAACTTTACTGACGAAATTGCTGGTGCAACGCCGACTGACGACGCAGATTCCACGTCGCGAACGGGCGAACAGGCGGACTTCCATCAACTGGCCGCTTTCTTTTCCAGCGCCAAAATGGACAACCCTTTCGTGGGAATCAAAAACTCGGATGTCGATTACAAGATCAAGTACCTGAACGCGGACGAGGAATCCGAGGTAGCACCAACAGTCCCTTACCGCCGAGATCTATTGCCCGAAACGGGGGAAACGCGCGAACGATTAGCCGCCTGGATCACTCATCCTGAGAACAAAGCGTTCGCTCGGGCGACCGTGAATCGAACTTGGGCTCTTTTGTTTGGAAAGCCTTTAGTAGAACCCATCGATAGCATTCCTTTGTCAGGCCCCTTTCCAGCCGGCCTTGAAGTCTTGGCTGAGCAGTTCGTGAAAAGCGGCTTCGACATGAAGCAGTTGATCAAAACAATCGTTTGCACCGAAGCGTTTCAACGCGATTCGCGAATTCCCGAAAGCTACGAAACGAAAGCATCTTCGGACTCAGAACTGTCCGAGCTGGAAGTAGAAGAAAAGCATGAACTTGCTTGGGCCGTGTTTCCGCTGACTCAATTGCGCCCTGAACAAGTTGCCGCATCGATCCATCAATCCGCTCGAATCAAAGCTATCGATAACAATAGCTCCATTATCGCTAAGCTGGAATTGTTTGGCGGAGTGAACGATTTCACCAAAGCTTACGGCGATCGCGGCGACGAAGAATTCACTCCGCAAACCGTCACCATCCCCCAACGACTTTTAGTGATGAACGGCTCTTACGTTTCAGAACACGTCGACAACAATCCAATCGCAAATGCATCTTCCCGGATCGCAATGCTGGCTGGTAACGACAAACTTGCGATCGAGACCGCATATCTGTCGGTCCTGAATCGAAAACCATCGGGCGCGGAACTGACTGCGTTTTGCGACCGATTGCATGACACGCGTGGCGACGCTCGCTCCAAAGCCGTCGGCAGTTTGTTCTGGACGCTTATCAATAGCACGGAGTTCCAATGGAATCACTAAATGAACGCGAGTATGGATGCCAATCGTTGGTCGATTTCCGACGCCGGCAGTTCCTAAGATCAACGGCCATCTCAACCGTTGGCTTGGCGAGCGCAGGATCGCTGACGCACTTTGCGGAACGTCTCGCGCGTGCCTCCGAATCCAAGCAAGCGAACAAATTGCTTGCCAAAAATCTTATCATCCTGTGGATGCAAGGTGGGCCGAGCCAACTGGAGACGTTTGACCCTCATGCTGGCACCAAAATCGGCGGCGAGGTCAAAGCCATTTCAACGTCGCTAGCCGACATCCAGTTCGCGCACACCATGCCGAAAACCGCGGAATTAATGCATCAAGCAACCCTGGTGCGTTCTATGATTTCCCGCGAGGGTGATCATGAACGCGCAACTTACAATATGAAAACCGGTTGGCGGCCTGATCCTACTCTGATCCATCCCGCCATCGGTTCCGTTGTTTGCCATAACACCTCGGACAACCTGGAGATCCCTCGGCATGTGTCTATCCTTAGCGGCGAATGGCCTGCACGAGGGGGTTACCTTGGCAGCGAATTGGACGCCTTCAAAATCGATGACCCGAAAAACCCATTGCCCAATTTGATCTCGTACACTGCACCCGAAGTCCTGGAAAAGCGGCTTGCAGACTTGCAAAACGTGGTGGAAAAAGAATTTCGCCGAGGTCGCATTCGTAACCTCGATAAAGAAAAGACGATGCACGAATCGTCAACCGGTCGCGCCAGGACGATGATGTCGAGCGAACAGATCAAAGCCTTCGATATCGGCTCCGAGGCAAAGAATGTTCTCGATTCGTTCGGAGATACTCCGTTCGGTCGCGGGTGTTTAGCGGCAGTACGATTGATCGAACAGGGAGTCCGCTGTGTGGAAGTCGAGTTATCAGGCTGGGATTCTCATGTGGAGAACCATGCATTGCAATCAGGTCGCTGCAACATTTTGGATTCCGGTCTCCATGCATTGATAACTCAATTGCAGGAAAGAGGATTATTCGAAGACACGGTAGTGATGTGCGGCGGAGAATTCGGACGCACGCCTCAAATCAATGTCGCTGGCGGACGCGATCATTGGCCAACTGGCTTTAGCACGTTCCTGGCTGGCGGCCCGATGCGGCGTGGCTATGTTCACGGCAAGACAACGAGCGAGCTAATGCAACGCGAAAAAGACCCCTTGAGCGGTGTCGAAAATGCAGTACGAATCGAAGACTTGCACGCAACCCTTTTGCACTCGTTCGGTCTCGATTTTACCCAAGAATTACAGACCCCGATCGGTCGACCACTTGCAATCAGCCAAGGAAACATCATAAAAGATCTGCTCCAAGCTTAACCCCTGATCAGATCGAAGGATGTCTCAAGTGCACGCTACTCCTAGTTCCAGCAATCTCAGTTCCTGCACGCCCAGTTCCACCTTAACCAACCGCCGCGAGTTTGTTCGTCGAACCGCGATGATGTCCGCCTTCGCAGCTGGAACGTGTGTGGTCCCATCGGCGGTGCTTGGATTGGACTCCCAGCTTGGACTGGATTCCCGAAAGAAAGTAAGTCCTGGAAGACTTCGATTGAGCTTATCCGCATATTCGCTGCGCAGCTTACTCACGAAGCCTAGCGACGGCATGGATCTGTTCCAGTTGGTAGACTACTGCCACGCCCATGATGTCGCGGGAGTCGAATTGACTAGCTACTACTTCCCCAAGGAAGTAACCACCGAATACCTCGCCGAGCTAAAGTACCATTGCCATCGTCGTGGTGTTTCCATTTCGGGCGGTGCCATCGCTAACGATTTTTGCCAACGCGATCCAGCCAAGATCGAACGGGACATCGAGCATGCTATCCGATGGATCGACCATTACTCATTTCTTGGTGCTCCGGTCATCCGAATTTTCGCGGGGACACAACCCAGCGAGGACTCATGGGATGCAACCATCCAACGTTGCATGGCTGCATGCAATAAGCTTGGACTGTACGCAGAATCCAAAGGAATGCTGCTGGGGCTGGAGAACCATGGTGGTGTTACCGCCAAGGCAGAAGGCCTGCTTCAAATTCTCGGTGGCATCCAATCGAAGAGTGTTGGGATTAATTTTGATTCAGGCAATTTTCGCTCAACTCCCGATCCGTATCAGGAACTGGAGCAGATTGCACCGTATGCAGTCAACGCACAATTGAAGGTGGAAATGTTTCCGAATGGGAAACGAGAAGAAGCCGACATCGGCCGCATTTTATCCATCTTGCGCACTGCAAATTACAGCGGTTGGATCGCTTTGGAGTACGAGGCGGAAGAACCTCCGTTGACCGCTATCCCCAAGTGGTTAGAAGCAATCAAAAAACTGATTGGCTAATTGCTTTGTGACAATTGATCTGTCCTAACTTCTCAGCGTTAACTCTCGACGCCAATAAATTGGAACTCGACGGGGTGGAACCCTTGCCCCAATGGGCGTCCGCCCTTGATCGCTTTCCAGACGTCTCCGACGGCGTTATTCGCAGCGGACTTCACGTGCTCACCTCTGGCAAGACGGCCCGTGATTGCGGCCGATAAGACACACCCCGACCCGTGCGTATTCCGAGTCTTTAGCCAGGGCAAGGAAATGGCTGTGTTTTGGTCTCCATCACCGAAAATGTTCAGCGACACACCATCGACTTTACCAAGTTTCAACAAGACAAACTTCGCACCCATCACATGCATATCGTGGATGGCTTTCGCGACGTTATCTTCGTTGTCTAAAGTTAGGCCCGTCAGTCTTTCCGCTTCATGCCGATTGGGGGTCAACATATAAGCATTGGGGATCAGTTTCGTTCGGATCAATTCAATGGCATCCTCCTCGATCAGCTTATCGCCATGTTTGCTGATCATGACAGGATCTACCACGATGGGAATAGAAAGTTCCTTCGCACGATCGGCCACGGCATCGACCATCTCCGCGTTTCCTAAAGCGCCTGTTTTCGCAACGACAGTCTCCATGTCCGATACCACTGCATCGATCTGTTCGAGCACGAACCGAGGGTCCAGAACCTGAACTTTTGAGACTCGTAACGTATTCTGAACAGTCAGAAGCGTTATCGCGCTTGTTCCGAACACTCCCAGCTGCTGGAATGTTTTCAAGTCAGCCTGAATCCCAGCGCCACCCGACGGATCCGAGCCTCCGATTGTCAGAGCAATTGCTTTGGGATAAATCGTGAGTTCAAGCTTGTTCGATTTTTTTGCCATCAGGATCAGAAGGTTTAAGGGGCAAGGAGAAAGGCGTAAGCCAGGATTTATACAGACTTACACCTTCACTCGCTACCCATCCCTACTCAACCCACCCAAGGTCACCACCCTCGGCGCACTTTGCTTAATCTGCTCCGCTTCCGCCTTCTTTGATAACGAAACGAGCTTGAAGCTTGGCGACTTCTTGGGCTAAGCCCGCTTGCTCGACGCTTTGCAGTACGTCCGCAAAGTTCTTGTAAGCGTCAGGAGCTTCGTCGACCGGGTAATGCCTCGAATTGCTTAACACATCGAAATCATCCAGGGATTTCTGAACAGCGGCAGCATTGAGCTTCTTCTTGGCTTCCGTTCGGCTCATGCATCGACCAGCACCGTGGTTGATGCTAAATGCGGTACGCGAAGCCCCCGGAAGGGCAACCATGATAGACGATCCATCGCGAGGATTTCCAGGCAGCAAAATCGGATGCCCCGTATCCTCGAAAGGGGTTCCAACCAAGTTGGCATGCCCGCTCGGCAGGGCTCGAGTTGCTCCTTTTCGGTGAACCCAAACATGCTGCCCATCCAGTTCTTCACGATTCGCTATATTGTGACTGATCAAGTACACCAATTCACCTCGGGCTCCTGGCAAGACCTTCTGAAAAGCTTGCAGGACGATCGAATTGATAAGCAAATGATTGACGGTCGCGAAGTTCGCACCCAACGACATGTCGGTCAGATACTCAGCTGCTTCCGGAGAACCATATTCGGCATAGACCAATTGAGCGTCGCCATTGGGATACGCCAAACCTTTCTTCTTGAAGGCGGTTTTCAGTTGATAAAACTGGTTGGTTGCTAAGGCATAACCGAGTCCTCGCGATCCACAATGCGATAAAAATCCAACGCACCCATCGCGCAATCCAAAGCTCGCTGCGGTCTTTCGTCCAGTCTCGGAATCCACGACCCGCACCACCTCGCATTCGCCAAAATGGTTTCCGCCACCGTACGAACCTAGTTGACGGCATTTGCCTTGGAAGTCGGTAATGACTTTCTCTCGAATCAACTTTTCCATGCGGATAGCCAAGGAATCTTGAGCGTCATTCAGGACGGAATGCTTCGCGGTTTCGCAGCGGTCCAACCAAGCCTGTGGGATCCCAAAGTGCTTCACGACTTTCTTCGAGCCACCGTGTACTGCCGCGTCAAACCCCGACTCCTCCGTGACCCCTTGATCTCGAGCTGGCTTTCGACCATTGGCAAGTCGCGACTCGATCTCGCGAATCAGTTGACGGCGCACTCGCGGGTCGACGATTTCATCCTCTGGAACATCGGTTTGCAGCAGGCTCATCGAACACTTGATATCGACGCCAACGGGGCTAGGGTAAATATGAGTCGGCGAGACCAAGACGCTGCCGATGGGAACTCCGTAGCCCCAATGCGCATCCGGATTCAGCACGAAACGACTTACGCCCGGTGACCGAGCTGCCGCCATCGCTTGGTAGATACAACTATCGCCAAAGGAGCCACGAATGGACTCGTTCCCAATCACTTCGATCGGGCAGTGGTCTGGACCAAGATCAATCTGACCAGTGGCCTCGCCCGTAATCGAGATGTTCGGCGATGATGGTGAAGAGACATCGAGTAGGTTCGACATTATGGATTTCCTTCCGTTGAAACCTCGTTCGTTAAGCTCTTGGGTCGAACACAAAACGTTAGGCTAGGGGTTTTTCTTCGTTGAATACTATGCGCGACAATGGCACGAAGCACGTGAGCTCGCAATGCCATTTTACGTTCGATGGAAGCTGCTTGCTCCCAGGTTATTGTTTCCAAGGTTTCCAAAACCACCAGTAAGTTGGAGGTGTTGGGGGCTGGTAAAACTGCGGAAACGGTTACTGCTTCGTGGCTATCAAGCGATTCGTTAATTTCATATTCCAGCGCCCAACGGACTTGGCTGCAAAGCTGGAGCGATTTTCGGTCGCTGTTTTGTTTCCTGTGCTTCATGCGGCTTGAGACACATCGCCCATCGCGATGGTTCGCGACCGAACGCAACCGCAAAGGAAAAGGTACCGCGCTCGCGTCGTGTCACAGCCTCTTTTTCAAGATGTCAAAAAATGCAGATCGAAAAGCAGTTCGCGAAAGAACCGTCCTGAAATTTTTCGACCCACATTTTTCGACAGACTCTTTCCAAGAAGAGAAACGGAGCAGTACCGAGGCCGGACGTACTTTTCAGCGACGTCGGTTTTAGCGAGGTTCGGGCTTGCCCCGAATGTCGAACACTCCTTGTTAGTTATGGCAAGACGAAATCGTGGAATAGTCAAACTTCCCGCGACAGCCTTGACGCTGTAGAATCAGTCTGGGAAGTTTGGAAACGCACAGCATTTGGAGAAATAATGGCCGCGACGATCGACGCACCACAGAAGTGGGTGGAAAACATCGCCATGCTGCGTTTGCCGGAGCAGGCCGATAGACGCCTTCAGCAGCTTATGAACCGAAACAATGAGGGGCTGCTGACAGAGCAAGAAAGGGCGGATTTAGCGGCTTTGGCAGAGCTAAGTGAACAACTTTCGCTAGTTCGCGCAGAAGCTCTGCACCTTCTTGGTCGTAAACCGTAATTGGGCTGGAAGTGGCCGACGACTTTAGAGCCTTGTTAGTTGCCCGTGCAGAGAGCAGGTGCGAATACTGCAAAATGCATCAGTCATTGCAGGGAGCGACGTTCCACATCGAGCATGTGATTCCTCGTGTGCGTGGAGGAACCAGCGAATTGAGTAATCTGGCTCTCGCGTGCCCGAGTTGCAACCTTCATAAGGCTGATCGAGTAACTTCCGATCCTGATCACGCCCCTGCTGCGATCGCCTTGTTCCAACCGAGAACAGATGTGTGGAGTGATCATTTCGAATGGGATGACTACCAGCTCGTTGCCAAATCAGATGTTGGACGATTGACCATCCAATTGTTTCGCCTGAACCACGAACGTCGTATCAAGATTCGTCAGGCGGAGCAGATGTTCGGCTTGTTTCCGCCTCAACTATCTAGCAACTGATTTTTTCGAGAACAGTACAAGAAAGGCGCCACCCAACAAGCTGGTCCATTGATTTCGGAATGCTAACGGTCGAAAAATGTGGGGCGAAAAATAGTTGGCCGAAGTCAGTTCCTGAAGTTTTTCGACCCACATTTTTCGACAGACTCTTTTCAAGAAAAGAAAAGGATCTGAATCGAGGTCGGACGTACTTTGCAGCTACGTCAGTTGCAGCGACGTTCGGGCTTGCCCCGAATGTCGCAATAGGTTTGGTGGGCTAAATTGTCAGTGCTAACCGACTGAGCTGTTTTGCGTTCGTGGGCCTTCGGCCCACGAACGCGGTCTAAAAAGGGGGGAATTCGCGTGTTAGCGCACCAAACCTATTGCGAAGGAGGGCGCGAGGCCCACCTTCGCGATGTGATTAGTTGGTTCTTGGGCACTCAAGCTACGGCACCCGTTGCGTACTACTCTGACTCAACAACAAAAGTGGATCATCCACCAATGTGGCTAAATCAAGGAGCGCGTTTGCGCAACTTACGCTGCAGCGACCTGCGATGAATTCCTAATCGTCGAGCTGCTTCGGAGATGTTGTTGTTGCAATCCGCCAAGACACGGTGGATATGCTCCCATTCCGCTTGCGCTAACGTTGGAACCGGGATTTGGTCGTCCGTAACGGGCACTTCGACTTCCGTACCGCCGCGAATGAATGCAGAAAGAATATCATCCGCGTCTGCGGGCTTGGGCAAGAAATTGACTGCGCCAAGCCTGATCGCGTCGATGGCAGTTGCGATGCTCCCGAACCCCGACAGGATCAAGACCTGAACGTTTTCGTGGATGGCTTTCAAGTCCGCGATCACACTCAAGCCGGTTCGCCCTGGCATGCGAAGATCCACCACCGCAAGGTCGGTTGGAGCGGCCCGAAAAACTTCGACCGCTTCATCGCATGTGCCCGCTACCGAAACTCGAAAGCCCCGTTCTTGAAACGCTTCGGCCAATCGATCACGCAAAACAAAGCTATCATCAACCAGCAAGATACTTTGGAAATCATGATCGAGAACTGCTGACATGGTGTTGCACCGAAGCTTTCTTGGACCGTCGACTTAGGTCATGCACTTTTCCAAGAGCTTCTTTGTCGCGGCGATTCCGTCATCTGGGCTAAGATTGTTACCTTCATACTCGATACCAACCCAGCCGTGATAACCGGCATCCAGAACGATCTTCATCATTTTGGCAAAATCGATCTTCGTCTCATTGCCTGCAGCGTCAAAATCGTAGCTTTTCGCACTGACTGCCTTTGCCAAAGGCATCAGGTCGGTCACACCTTGATAGCGATCGTATTCGTAAAAGTTTCCAAAATCAGGCAACGTTCCGCAGTTGCTGGCACCAGTCAGGCGAATCGTTTCGGACAACCACTTGCCATGGGAGCTCAAACCACCATGGTTTTCAACAATCACATTGATATCCAGCGGCTTCGCGAATTCAGACAGTCGGCGTAGTCCGTCGGCCGCAAGCTTCTTGCCTTCTTCGTAGTCGGCTTTGGTTTCTGCATTAACGCGAATGGAATGGCATCCAAGGAACTTGGCGGCTTCCACCCACTTGTAATGGTTCTCGACAGCCATTGTTCGCTTGGCTTCGTCTTGGTCCCCAAGAGCGCCTTCGCCGTCGATCATGATCAGAACGTTCGTAACTCCCAAATCGGAAGTTCGCTTTTTCATTTCAGCAAGATAGGCTCCGTCTTTGGCCTTATCCTTGAAGAATTGGTTTACGTACTCAACGCCTTCGATTCCAAACTTCTCCTTGGCAACTTTGGCAAAGTCCAAATTGTCGAGCTTCTTCTCGAACAACGGCTTATGGAGCGACCACTGTGCGAGCGAAATCTTGAACGGTTTCGTCGCTTGAGCAGGTGAAAAAGCCGACAGCTTCGAAGATAAGCCTAGCCCCGCAGCAACAGCGGTGGTTGTCGACAAAAAATGACGTCGCGAGAATGTATTTGACATAGATAGCGAGAGGGGGGGAAAGACTATGGGATAAAACGGTTTAGGATGCAAATGCGAGCCTGGAACAAGCCCTTCGATTGTATTTTGCTTGGTCTTCACAAGCAAGCAACGAATCCCCAACTTAATAGTCTTAGAAAGCGTATTTCCCCCGTCCAAGACGGAATCAGCCAAAAACTCTTCCAGGCCAACCATTTCGCATTCGGTATTTTATACGGTACAATCGGTACCTGGTCCGTATGCATGGTAAGTCACGTACCCCACTCCCAAACAAGGCAAGATCAATGCGATTGGTTGCAAAGCGATTCCTTTTAGCTCAGATATTAGCGGTTTCTTCCACTTTTGCCTCGCATGTGGCAGCAGGAGATTACGATCCAACAGCGGTTGCTCTAGAGGGGATCTCGAAACTCAAAGTTGGGCAACAGGACTGGCCTCAATGGGGCGGTTCGGCCGAACGCAACAACGTTCCAAAAACGGGACCACTACCAGCCGAATTCGAGGTCAAATCGGGAACCAACATCCGCTGGTCATCCCCGCTTGGGTCGGAAACCTACGGTAACCCTGTCGTCGCCAACGGAAAAGTCTACGTCGGAACAAACAATGGCAATGGCTACGTAAAGCGATATCCAAGTTCGGTCGACTTGGGGGCCCTGGTCTGTTTCAACGAAGCGGACGGAAAATTTCTGTGGCAGCATTGCAGCGAGAAACTGCCGACCGGTCGCGTTCACGATTGGCCGAATCAAGGGATCTGCTGCGCTCCCTTGGTGGATGGTGACAAGCTTTGGTACGTGACCAGCCGCGGAGAAGTGGTTTGCTTGGATACCGAAGGGTTTTTGGACGGCGAGAACGACGGCCCGTTCAACAAAGAACCGAATGAAAACAAAGACGAAGCAGATGTGATTTGGAAACTAGACATGATGTCGCAATTGAACGTTTCGCAGCACAACATGTGCAGCTGCTCCGTCACTTGCGCTGGCGATTTGCTTTTCGTCAATACAGCCAACGGAGTGGATGATAGCCATCTGACCGTGCCAGAAGAAAAGGCCGCTAGCTTCCTCTGTATGAATCGCCAAACAGGTCAAGTTCTCTGGACGGACAACACCCCCGGCGCCAACATCCTTCACGGTCAATGGTCGTCGCCAGCTTACGCCGTTCTGGGTGAGCAAGCTCAAGTCATATTCGGAGGCGGCGATGGCTGGTTGTACAGCTTCGATCCTGCCGGGGACGCAGGCAAGGCAAAACTACTTTGGAAGTTTGACTGCAATCCAAAAGACTCTGTCTATCGCCTCAATGGAGCAACCCGGAACCACGTGATTGCAACACCCGTCATCTACGATGGAATGGTCTATGTTGCTGTCGGTGAAGATCCAGAACACGGTGAAGGGGGTGGACACTTGTGGTGCATCGACCCTACCAAGCGTGGCGATGTTAGCCCAACGATCGTTTACAACTCGTCGGACATGACCAAACCGATCGCTCCTAAACGAAAGCAAGCAATGGTTGTGGCTGAAGGGGACGTCGAACGGGACAATCCTAATTCGGCTGCAAAATGGCACTACGTTGGTTCTGACCCGAACGAATTTGAAACTACCATGCACCGCACATGCGGAACCGTGGCCATCAAAGACGATTTGCTGATCGTGGCCGACTTTAGCGGTATGGTCCATTGCGTTGACGCCAAAACTGGCGAAGCTCACTGGACTCACGACATGCTTGCCGCATCTTGGGCTTCCCCCTTGATCGCTGACAACAAGGTCTTTATCGGGGACGAAGACGGGGACATCCTGATTTTCGAACTAAGCAAGAAGGCCACTGTTTTGGCAGAAATCAACCTTGGATCAGCTCTGTACACCACCCCGGTGGCAGCCAATGACACCATCTACATTGCTAACCGAAATCGAATTTTCGCGATCCAAGAAGGCAAGAAGAGCGAACCGATTAAGTAATTTTTTCGCTTCGTCCATCCCTCCCACCTATTTCCTCTCCCTCGATTCCTGCGATTCACACCATGACCTACCTGCCTTTACGATGCGCGGTCGCCATTGCGTTGGTTTCCGCCTGCCTACCCTTCCCATGTTTCTCTCAGACCCCTCCCGGACCAGGTGTCGGTTACACGACCACACCGATGCTTCCGGGAGGAAAATGGCGAGTGCACGACCAACATCGACCGCGGCCTAATGTGGTCACACCGGGTGCGTCCGTGGGCTTGCCGCCGTCGGATGCAACAGTTTTGTTCGATGGACAAAATTTAGATGCATGGAAAAAGTCAGGTACAGAAAGCGACAAGGCGCCGTGGATCATTCGGGATGGAGCGATGGAAGTAGTCCCTAACAGCGGGACTCTGGAAACGCGAGAATCGTTCGGAGATATGCAGTTGCATATCGAATGGGCGACTCCCGAAAAGGTCGAAGGGAATTCGCAAGGACGTGGCAATAGCGGCGTCATCATTATGGGCCGCTACGAAATTCAAGTTTTGGACAGCTACAACAACGACACCTATGCCGACGGACAAGCGGCCTCGATCTACGGACAATTTCCTCCGCAAGTCAATGTTACGAATCCACCGGGGCAGTGGAATGTTTACGACATCATTTTTGAAGCACCTCGCTTTGAAGGTGATAAGCTAGTGAAACCAGCTCGTTCCACGGTAATTCACAACGGCGTTCTGGTTCAAAACGCCCGCGAACACATCGGCCCCATGAATCATCAAGATGTGTCACCTTATACCCCGCATCCACCAACGGGCCCAATCGTGCTCCAAGATCACGGCAACCCGACGCGTTTTAAAAACATATGGGTGCGTAGCCTTCGGGAAGAGATCGATCCGTGGATTGTGATGCCGGGAGCTTCCGATGCAAGTTTGCCTGGAAAGGGAAAGAAGGTTGTCCTTGTTTCCGGTGATGAAGAATACCGATCCGAAGAAGCCATTCCTATGCTCGCGAAAATTCTTTCAGAACAACATGGCTTCGATTGTGTTGTTTTGTTTGCGATCAATCCTAACACCCAAACCGTCGACCCAAATTACTCGTCGAACATTCCAGGCTTGCACCATCTGGATGACGCCGATGCCATGATTATGGCGACCCGATTTCGCGCTTTGCCCGATTGGCAAATGGCACATTTCGAAAAATTCGTCAGCGAAGGTAAACCGCTTGCCTCCCTACGTACCTCCACTCACCCTTTCAATTTCAGTGGCCAAAAGACTTCGTACCAGAATTGGTCTTGGAACAGCCAGGACTGGCCCGGCGGATTCGGTCAACAAATCATCGGAGAAACATGGCATTCGCACCATGGAGTTCACAATGGTGAAGCGACTCGAGGTGTCATCAACGAAGATGCCAAATCGGATCCAATTCTGAATGGAGTGAAGGATGTATTTGGACCAAGCGACGTTTACGGCGTTGTCCACCTGCCAAGCACTGCTAAGGTTCTGCTTCTAGGTCAAGTAGTAAAGGGAATGAAACCCACCGACCCACCGGTAGAAGGAGACAAGAATAGTCCGATGATGCCTCTGGCTTGGACCAAGGATTATCAATACGACAACGGCCCCAAGGGCAAAGTCTTTTGCACCACCATGGGTGCCGCAGTCGATTTTCTGAACGAAGATCTGCGTCGGTTGATCGTCAACGCGACCTACTGGATGACCGGTCTTGAAGACAAGATCCCCGAGCAAGCAAGCGTTCAAGTTTCGGAGAATTACAAGCCAAGCTATTTTGGCTTCCGAGACGCTAAATTCTTTAGCTCGAAGAAGATCCGACCTGTGGATTTGATTCCGAAGTAGCCGCGGCGTGTACGACGAATGCGATGACGAAGAAGAGCAGGCGAGAACTGCCTATCACGAGGCCGGACATAGCGTGATGGCAGTCCTGTGCGGTGCGCAGGTTTGTCGCGCATCCATTTCTCCTGAGGAGTCTCTACGTCATGGAGAGGTGGAAATCCACTGGCCTCGCAATAGCAAGACTGAGGACCAACTGGCAACCATTCTCTCCGGGCCTGTTGCTGAAATGATTTACCGATCCGAACCTTTGCATCCTGGTTTGGTAGAGCAATGGAGCCAAGATTGGAAACAAGCTTGGGAAATTGCACGCCCTCGCTGCCCCACCGATCGCCGTTGCCTTCAAATGCTTGAGCAACTTGTTGTTCAGCTCCATAAAAGCCTATCACAAGATCGGTACTGGTCGGCAATCGCAGCTGTTCAAGATTTGCTGATGGCTCATGAAGAAATCAGTCACGACGAGATCGAATACGAAGTGAACGCTTGGCTGCGTTAGCTGAGGGTTTGGATTTCCACGGGCATCACATAGTTACCGGACAGCCCAACGCGGACATTGCTGCAACGGTCAAGGTAAAACTGTCTCGGCTCTTCACGCGATAGACACAACGCCAAGAATCGGTTCTCTGCAACAAATCGAATGGGGCTGACAACACGCCGTGTCCGCGAACCGTCCTTGCCCTCGTAATCGAGAACCAGCACCAAGTCATCGGTTTGCTGCATCACACGCTCGATCAATTTCGCAATTCGTACCGTTGCCGGAAGAGTAGTTGCCGGCCGTGTGGTTGCTGGCAGAACAGGTTTGGAAGTAGCTTGAGCAGAACTTGAAAAAGTTTCGGCGGGCAGCGTGGCTGTAATGCTCATGGTATTCCCCAAGGTGTGCGAAAGAGTGTCTTCGAAAAGGTGAATTCGTCCGGCGGTCCAATTGATGTCAGCATCAAAGCCACCACCTGGGATCATCATCGAGCCTCTCTGGGACACGTTTGGTCAACGCTTTGCCGAAATTGTTTTTTTCGCAAGTTGAGTGAACCCGGCGGAGATAGCATCCAGCGAGTGAAACTTTTCTACATACTGACATCCGTTTGCCGACCGCGTGCTCCACTCGGTTTCGCTCTCGTACCAGCGATTTAGCGTTTCGGAAGCTTGATAGACATCTCCGCCGTGAGCCATTCCCGCACCAGACTTAGCTAAAAACCTATCAAAATCTTCAAGCGATACGATGGGCGTGCCGCTTGCCGCAGCTTCCAATAGCACGTTTGGAAAACCCTCGAATTCAGGGGAGCCTGTAAAAAGAAATAGACGCGATTCTCGCATCCGTTCAGGCATCGATTCATTGGGAACAAAGTCGATCAGTTGAACGTTGTTCGGTAGTTCTTTTTCGACTTGCTTTCGAACGTCGGCCTCGCCAGCATTGAGCACGAATTGGAATGGCACCTTTGGGCACAACTTGGCAATCTCGAGAGCCAGCAATGGGCGTTTGTGAAATCGATCAGCTCGGCCGACCCATAGAACTCCTTGTCGCAAAGGATGAGCTGCCCCCAAAGAAAAGCGATGGGCATCGACCGGATTGGGAATCAGGTTTACTTGGAAAGGCTCTTTACTTTGCCTTCGAAGTGTTGGCTCAAGAGATTGGAATTGCTTCTGCTGTGCCTGGCTTTGAAAAATGAGAGATCGGAAGCATGCCATGCATGCCTGAGCCACTGCGCTTGTTACGCCATAACGATCTTGAAAATCGCTTGTGTTGTAAAGCTTTGGCTCAAGATCCGCGTTGGACTGAATCCAGAGGAAGGCTGGGATTCCGCGGCTCTTTGCAATTTCACCAATCTGTTTAGATGTTTCGTTGACTCCGAGAGCCACAAGAATCTGAGGCGAGAATTCTTGAAGCGACTCTTCGATTGCGCTCTGCTCGGAATAAGGCGTGAAAAACAACTTGCTAATAGCGAGCGCAGGAACCTGCCAAAGTAAACTTGGGCTCCAGCGTTTGATGCGAAATCTACCCGCCTTAGGATCGATTTCCATGGATCTCGAAACGCTTTGCCGAAGATCGCGAAGCGGTTCATGGATGGCGTCGACATGAACTTGATGAAGAGTGGTCGCGATTCTAGGTCGTCGGCTTCGAACCAGGAACATCACGGAATTAGATGGATCCTTGGCCAGCGCTTGGGAAAGGCTCCAGGCGAATGTTTCTAGACCGCCGATTTGCCTAGATTCACGCGAGTCGATCAATGGACTTCCGTTCAGAGCGACAAGCGCGATCTTCATAACTTCAAAACTTGCCCAAGAAGGGATAAGGAATTTCACGACGCCGAATTTTTGCCTGATGGGCTCGTTTTCGCCACCGAAGGATCAACTCAGAAACGACCCGTTGGGCCACCGGCGACCGACCGAGCATCGACATGAGCTTTTGGCTTTTCGAGCCTTCTTCAAACTGGGGGCTCACAGGCTGGGAATCCCCAGAACTTGCCGAACCGGAATCCTTCGCTGCATCAGCCCATGTACGAGTATAAACCCACTGCTGCGGTGTGCGAGCCTCGAACCCCGCCACGGCAGTGGAAACGGAAAACGCAAACCAGATTTTATCGGAGAGTTGCCCCAGCGAAATAAATCGTTCGGGGGAACCAAGGTAGTCATAAACATTCCAAATGCCACGCGGCAGGTCGATCGGAATCTCGCAAAGCCAAACACGTTGAACGTCGAAACCTGAAGCAGCATAGAAATCGGCATACAGCGTTGGCGATACACTGTAGAAACCATGCTCGACACAGTTCGATGCCGGCGTCAAATGAATGACTCGGCCACCTTCGCGAACCATCCGGACGCAATGCCGCAAGCCGGCTGCAAAATCGAAAACATGCTCCAACGTGCCACTGTCCAGCACCACATCAAAACGGTGGAACATGGATTCGGGAGTCTGGGAGGCATTCAGATCCAGGATCATCTCGCACGACTCGTAGTCCGAGTAATCCACTCGGACGATCGAATCAAAGCCCAAGCTTTTCAGCAACCAATCGTCGGAGACAAACCCCAACTTGGATAAGCTAGACTCACGATGCAACTCGACAGGGTGGGAACGGAGAGCAACTTGATGCTGATCAGCGAGAGCACGCACCTCGTCCGCGGTCACATAGACATGCTGACGTCCTAATGTGACAATCGAACCTTCGAATGGCCGTTTTGCAGCCTCGGTCATTAGCAAATGAACGGCGGCTCTTGCAAGTCCCATAACTTAGCTAGCGAAACGCTGGTTCGCGTTCAGCTCGAATGCTTGTTCATTCTCTTGACGGAACTGCATTAGAAATGCATCTTCCGGCGTGTCTTCGTAAAAGCCTTTCAAGACCCCGGTAGCGCGAAAACCTAGTTGTCTAAAAAATAGCTGTGCGTCCAAGTTCGTCTCGCGAACTTCCAAGACGATTCTGTTTCTGCGCTGGTAAGCAAGTTTGGAAATCAGCTTCTCAATCATGGCCTTCCCAACTCCTTCACGACGGAATTCAGGATGGACCGCAAAGGAGAGCACATGGATTCGGGTCTTGTGGAGCTCGTAAATCATGAAGCCCGCAACTTCTTCATTCCGTTCGGCAACCATCCCGATGCAATCGCGCTGGCGAAGGCAGCGAATGAACTCGTCCTCGGTCCAAGGGAATTCAAAGCTGTTGGATTCGATAGCTAGCACTGACGGCATGTCGCGACGAATCATCCACCGAATGTGAACGCAAGACTGGTCCGAGTCGATCCTTGGCATTGACTAGATTCCTTCCGAGAACTTTCGCTTTGGTGCAAAGCAAGATCACACTCTGCTCAACCCCGGCGTCAACAGCCGGCTGAGAAGAGCCCTTCATCCGCTAGGTGCGGTAGGGATTGCGACGATACCAAAGCATCTTAACGGAACCAAGACTAGTTTCTCAAGAACCCAGTTATTCGCAGAATCCCTCAAGTCTTCGCCGGACAGACACTTGGTATTTGAGAATGCAACCCGTGCTCAAAATCAAGGCAAGCTCGAAAAACCACCCTCTTTGGGGTACTGCTCAATTTGTAAGCAATGCTATCAAAATCAACCTAAAGCCTTGCTGGCATTCGTCTTGCGAAGGGGCTATTGCCAGCTAAACAAAGATTCGCTCACTCGGAAGAACGAGTCGGGAACGCGACCCAATTTTTCTTTCGACCGGATCCATCGTTCAAGGTGCAGGAAATGGATCCGCGGCAAATGGGCATCGAGTTTTTGGTATGACACAAGGATTAAGGATCACAGGATGAACTTTGACAACAACAACAGCGGCGACCAAGCAATGACTCCATGGGCAACCAGCGATGTAGCAACAGCTGCAGCAGCCAAGCCCGCTTCGACGCGTGCCAAGGAAGAAGCCACGAAGGAAGCGGGAGAGAAGCTCGCAGCCGAAATGAAAATCTTCAACGAAGTTGCAGCCGAGCTACGTGCCAAGCGAAATTGCGACTTACCCGCAGCGGATCGCCGAAAGCTGGTTGTTGAGACTGCAACGGAATTGTTTGGCGTCGCGCCGACCTGGACCGCTTTTTATCGCGAGACCGTTGGGGCCGCTGGCGTTGCACGCGCTCTTTTCCCAGACATCGAAGAAGCCCATCAGTACGAATGCAGCGACGAACACTGCAAGGTAATGGAAATGCTGACCGTCTTGCGTTCCCGCGACCTGCCTGAAAACGACCCTCACGAACCGCAACGTATGATTACGGTCCGCATCCCCAAGAGCCTCCATGATTCCATTTGCGCCGAAGCAAATGATCTAGCAGTAAGTGTCAACAAGCTTTGCATCACGCGAATGCTTCAGAAAATCGACACCAATTTGATTCCTAACTCGACCCAAAAGCGACGCGGCCGACGCCCGGGATCGGCCGGCGCTGGTAAAAAGCAAATGGCAGGCAATCGATTGGATTCCATCTCCTTGGATACTGCTTCGATGGACAACATGGACAATGCCTCAACGCATACCTCCATGGACAATGCCTAACAATGCCTACTTGTGTGAACAAGCCCCAAGGCACCGTGGGAAACTTCGCTTTTCGCACTCGTGCTCGACCAGCGTGTTTCGAGTACGAGTACGAGTACCATTTCATTGAGTACGAGTACGAGAAAAAGCCAATAGGCTTAAGTTCGAAATCAGCCTCGTCAAGGCCCCACTGAATCAATATCGAATTTCGAACAAGGAATGTCGAAGTCCGAAGGAATTCACAAAACACTTCGACATTCGACATTCGGTGTTCGACATTCGGTGTTCGGTGTTTGAAAGTCGGCGTTCGATGTTCAAAAAGCTTGAAAGCAATTGCAAATGATAGCTAACGCAGGCCGAAAATCCTAAATTCTTTCGACTTGCTCTGAAAGGTTCCTTGGCGACGATGGTGTTAAGGTTGTTATCGCGGTCTCGCTTGTCGAACGCGTCACAACCGTTGCATTTCTAATGAGGCACCATGAATTCCAACCCAGATACTCGAGAAAGCTTGATCCTGCGATTACCATCCTCGCAGGATGCTCTCGCATGGCGGGAATTCATCGCGATCTACGAACCGCTGATCATTCGCTTTGCCGGCCGAAGAGGTTTGCAAGAAGCTGACGCGAGGGAAATTGCTCAGAACGTTCTGATCGCCGTAGCCAAATCGGTCGACCGATGGCAACCCGATCGAGAACGCGGCCGTTTTCGCGCTTGGCTTTTTCGAATCGCTCGCAACCAATTGATCAATTGGATCTCCAAACAAGCCACCCAAGCCTCGTCCGCTCGGGCGGTTGATGGCTCAGCCCTGGAGCAATTCCCCTCCGAAGACTACCGCGCCGCGGAAATCGAACTGGAATACCGTCGCGAAATGTTTCGAGTCGCTGCCGCTCAAGCCAGGGACTCCTTCAGCGCCAGCACATGGGATGCCTTCTGGAGAACGGCTGTGCTTGCCGAGTCGGTGGATTCGGTCGCCGCCAGCTTAGAACTCTCACCTGGAGCGGTTTACATCGCACGAAGCCGAGTCACCTCAAAAATTCGGGACATCATCGTGCAACTGGAGGATAACAATGCTATCTAACACGAACCAAGCCAAGGCCTCAGGGCGCGAATGCCGGTTTGCCCATTGGCACCACTTGCTGGATGGCACGGAAGGAGAACAAAGCTTTATCGAAGCCTTTCGGCATGTCGAAGGATGCACCACCTGCCAACAACGTGTGGCGGATGCGGCCAACCAAAAGACCAACTGGTGGAACGAAGCCCGTAGTTCATGGCTTGAGCACGAATTGCCATCTAGCACTTGCGACAACATCACCAGTTCCGTCGTGATTGAAGTCCAACCGGAAATTCCAGACGAAGCACGAGTGGAGTTTGAAGTCGTTCAGCTCCCGTTCTTGGAATCACCTCGCCATCCGGAACTCCTCGGCCGGCTCGGCAGATACGACATTGAACGTGTCATTGGTACCGGCGGAATGGGCCTGGTGCTAAAGGCACATGACACCGAACTGCATCGCGTGGTTGCGATCAAGGTGCTAGCAGCTCATCTCGCCAACAATGCATCAGCACGAAAACGGTTCGCTCGCGAAGCACAAGCCGCAGCTGCCATCTTGCATCCGAATGTGATCCCGATTTACAACGTCGAAACAACTGGCAAGGTTCCCTATCTTGTCATGCAATGCGTCATGGGTGCTTCTTTGCAAGCAAAGGTGGATCATAACGGACCACTGTCGCTCGCAGAGTCACTTCGTATCGCAAAGCAAACCGCCTCTGGTTTGGCCGCCGCTCACGATCAAGGCATTGTCCATCGCGATGTCAAGCCGGCCAACATTCTCCTGGAAGACAATGTCGACCGAGTGCTGCTGAGCGACTTCGGATTAGCAAGAGCCGTGGACGACGCCTCGCTCACTCGCACCGGCGTCGTGGCTGGCACGCCACACTACATGTCCCCCGAACAAGCTCATGGCGACGCGCTCGATACGCGAAGCGACCAGTTTAGTCTCGGAAGCGTCTTGTACTTTATGCTCACCGGGCGACCTCCGTATCGCGCGAACAACGCCATGGGGGTCCTGCATCGTATCTGCACCGAGTCGCCGAGACCCATCGATGAAATCAACCCGGATGTTCCCGTGGAAGTCATTGCCCTGGTCGCGCGGCTGATGAGCAAGAATGTGTCGGACCGATTTTACGACATGCATGCCGTCGAAGCAGAACTAGAACGCCTTTTGTTGACACTGCAATCCGGCGGGCTTTCGCTCCAACGTCGAAAACCCAAACCGAAAGCCTTTTTCCAATCCCTGAAAAATCGCTCGTGGATGACATGGGCAGCCATCACAAGTACGACAGCCATACTGAGCCTTGCGATTGTTCTGACGTGGTGGACAGGCTGGCAAGAATGGCTCGGACTTCAACGGAACTCATCCAACCGCGGTGCAAGAAACCTCAACGCCCAGGTTCAGCAACTTGTCACAGAACAGAATCAGCAGATCCAAGCAATAGCCCAATCCGATAGCGATCTCCGTCAAATCGAAAGCGAACTACGACAGATCGAATCCATGCCGATGGCATCCTGGCCATCCGAATACCAATCCACGAACGAAGCACGTTTTTATCAAGACTTGCAAAACATCCAAATCGAATTGGATGCCTTGGAGTCACAACTGTTGAACTCGAAAGAAAGTGAAAAGGAATCCGAATGAAACGAACAAGTTTATACTTGGGGCTTGCCGCCTCTGCCATTGCAACCGTTGCGCTGGGTGGCATCCGTTTGATCGCTCAGCAAGAAGGATCAGGGCCTGGCCCATCAAGTGGACAGCCATCATTTAACAACAACTCAAACCCAAACAACCGGGGGCAAAACGGGCCAAATCCTAACGGGCCCTACGATTCGGCTCGCAATAACTACCCCCAGGGAAATCCAACTCTCACGCCCAACAGTTTCGGGCAGACATTCGGACCAAGCTCGCCTAATCAACCACCGATGAACGGCCCCCCGTCTTTCTTTCAGCAGGTACCGTCCTGGAACCACTCCTACACAGTACAAACTTACCCTGGGTACCCAGGACTTCCACCGGCCCCCGAAGGAAACTTCGAGCAGATGCAAGAACGGGCAAAAATGGAACAGAAGATCCGTCAATGGGTCGGGACCATTCGATCCGCCGAGTCCGCGGAAGATGAAAAGACCGAGGCAAAGAGCAAGCTGAAGGAAGCCATGCTGGAACGCTTTCAAAAAGAGCAAAAGCAGCGAAAAGAAAAAGTGGAACAACTGGAGGAGCAGCTCGCAAAACTTAAGAAGCAAATTGAAAAGCGAGAGGAATCATTTCCCAAGTTAGTCGACCTGCGAATCCAGTTGATCGAACAAGACTCGGAAGGAGATATGCCTGAGCTTTCGCTAACACCTCCGATGATACCATCACCATCATACCCAAACGGATTTCCACCTTCACCATTGACTCCAGGGGTTGGTGCGATCCCTCCCAACGGGAACTTCGGAATACAGCCAATCCCTTTATTCACAACACCAGGAGCTCTCCCGCAAAATCCTCAACTCTACAGCCAACCCAACGGTTCCCCCTTGAATCCCCCTGTTCAGCCCAAGAAGCTAAAGCAAAAGCCGTCTGACCCGAATTCAAAGTCAACATCACCGGATGTCGTAGAGTAAAGATAACAACGAGCCCCTTGAGCCGCGGGCGTTAGCCGCGAACCACGTTTTTTCAAATGCTTCTTATCGCGGCTTCAAGTAATCCTTAACGCGGCTAACGCCTTAGGATGATGCGATTTTTGCAAGGGCTGGAAGCCCGACACATCCAATGCCGGTGGCGCAAGCCCTCAAAATTACCCTCATTTTTTGATTTTGCTCCCCTCGCCCCTCTTAGGGGAGAGGGGCTGGGGGTGAGGGGTTTGATCTGTGTTTTGATTGGGATTTCAGATGCAGTCGGGACATGTTGCATTGCTGAAAAGAACTAAACAAGTCGCTGGACCGGAGGGTCGCATGTTTCGAATCAACTCCTCACCCCCCGGCCCCTCTCCCCGAAGCGGGGCGAGGGGGAGAAAAATGCAGCAGCTTCGCGATCGCGGCAGGGAATTGGAATGCTCGGCAGGTCCAACTTGTGGGTAAAGATGAGGGCCCACGCCCACCGGCACTGGATGTGTCGGCCCTTCAGGCCTAATATTGACAACATCAAAACAAATGCTAGTAGGTCCTAGTCGCGGCTAGTGCCTGCGGCTCAGTAAATCCATCCAGGCTTTGCGATTCTTACTCCAAGTCGCCAAGCCTCTGCCTACTGGCTCTCGCTCGACACAACAACCCCGTCGATCACAACTCCGGTGCAATGAGTTGTATATTCAAACGGATCACCGTCGTAAATAGCCAAGTCTGCATCTTTCCCGACGGCAATCGAACCAACTCTGTCTTGAATGCCAAGGATCTTGGCTGGCGACAGAGTAATCGATTCAACGGCAGCTTCGAAACTTAGCCCGTGAGCGGCCGCGACAGCCGCTTCGAACAACACCACCCGAACCTTGGGAACGTACGGCTCAAATCCACCTTGGATCGCAAACGGTATTCCCGCCTCGCGAAGCTTCGACGCTGTTTGGAAGGAAAGATTTTCTTTCTCGCCACTGGCCCGAGCCATCGAAGGATGCAACAGGACAGTCACCCCAGCAGCCTTCAATTGCGGAATCATCAAATGTGCATCCGAAGCACTATCCAACCATAATGGAATCTTGAATTCTTCGGCCAGTCGAATTGCAGACGCAATATCCTGAGCTCGATCAGCCGTTATTAATAACGCCTTCTTGCCCGATAGCACTTCCGACAAAACTTCTAGCTTGAGATTCCGAGCCATCGGCTCGTCCGCTTTGCTTTTCTCTTTGCCTTCCTTGTCCGGTTCACTAGGGGCGGGCTCTTTCACGGCTGCTTTCTTGGCAACCTTCGCGCTATATTCTCGAGCTTCAATCAACAACGACCGGAGCATTGCCATTTGCTTGCCACGAGTGCCCGGGCTGGCCTTTCCCGATTTCGTCGAAGCTTCCGCCAAGGTCACTGCGATTGCGCGACCATCGACCATCAAAGCGGACTCGACCGTATCGCCTACCGTTTTCACAATCATGGTCTGGCCTGAAATCAGCTCGCCCGGCGCATGACCCGTATGAACGGTCGTCACCCCATAATTGCGAATGTACGCGACCAATTCCTCACGCGGGTTGTAAGCGTCGATGGCTCGTAGTTCCGGCTGCAAGGGTGACGACGACTCCAGTTGGTCCGAATCATGTTCGAAGTTCAAGATCCCTGACAGACCAACACAGGTTCGCACATCGACCAGTCCAGGAAGCACCACTTCGCCACGAATCACTTTGGCGTTAGCAGGCACTTTGAACTCGCCGGCTTGACCAACGGCTTGGATTTTGCCATCAACGCACAGGATCATGCCATCCAGAATCGTTTTTCCGGTGACGGTCACAATCTTTTTGGCATACACGACGACAGGTTCCGTTGCGGACCCCCACGTCGATGGAAGAAAGCAGGTAAGCACAAAAAGCAGAGAAAAGCTGGATGTTTTAAGTTGGAATCTCACTTGGCACCTCCTTGCCATGCAGGAGCATAGCAACACAAGAACGGATCCAAATCGCTCCCTGCATTGACGCCCCCTTCCGCATAAAGCTGATCTTCTGGAATGCTGAGATCGAAGGCCTTTTTCCCCTCGACCCAGGTTTCTAAGACTCGCGTATAGACGCTCAACGGATCACCACTCAGGATTGCAAAATCGGCATCCTTACCCACAGTCAGCGAACCAATTCGATCACCCAAACCCAGCATTTCCGCCCCGGCCAGCGTTAACCCGTCGATCGCTTTGGCGCGATTCATGCCTGCCCGTACAGCCAATGCAGCGGATCGCATAAACAGCCTTGAATCAGTGATCCAATCGTCGGTATGGAATGCAACTCGTACACCTGCTTCGTCCAGCACTTTACCATTTTTGAACAAGAGATCTTTCGCTTCGAGCTTTCCACCCGGCGAGTCCAACACAATGATGGAGCAGGGAAGGTTTGCGGCTGCAATCTCTTTGGCAACCTTCCAACCATCGCTCACATGGTGCAGCACTGTTTGAAACCCAAACTCTTGCGACAACCGAATCACAGTAATGATGTCATCATGACGGTGAGTGTGATGATGCACAATGCGTTTGCCTTGCATGGCTTCCACCAAACACTCCAAGTTCAAATCGCGAGGCGGCAGCTTGGACTCGTCCCCACCGGCAGCCACAACCTTGGCATGGTATTCGCGAGCCTTGATGTATTGTTCGCGTACCAAGTAAGCTGACTTGCCACGTGTTCCTGGAAAAGGCGCATCCCCCTGCGAATTGGTTCCGTTAGCCATCTTGAGGCCCCCCAATGACTTACCATCCTTATCGCGAATCAAGATTTCATCCACCACGCTCGGTGAGGATCCATGGTACCGTAGCTTGCAGTAGACCGTTTGCCCACTGATCAAATGCCCCGAACCAGGCATTACATTCAATGTCGTTAAACCACCAGCCAATGCGCGACGGAACCCAGCGTCCCGCACGTTCAATGAATCTAGAATGCGAACGCCAGGCTGAATGGGACTACTGGAATCCGCGGCTCCGAAACCACCGATATGGCTATGGGTGCAAACCAAGCCTGGCATGATCCACTTGCCCTTGGCATCGACGACCGCCGCGCCAGCCGGAATCTTGACGTCGGCTTTGGTACCCACTGCGATAATCTTACCGCCAGAAGTGACCAACACTCCATCGCGCACCTGCGGTTGGTCGACAGGCAACAGTGTTGCGTTGACCCAAGCCTTTAGGGTTGGTTCAGCATGATCTGAATCGGGTTGAATGGGGCGACCATAAAGTTGGGGAGTGCTGTCGCCGCGACAGAACCCAATTGCAAACGAAGCCGTCGCGGCCCCCTGCATGAATTTTCGTCGATTATTCAATGTGTCCTCATCATGATCAAGTTCGAAATGGCCAAACCAATCCTATCGATTGTAGCCGATCGGACCATTTGCTGCTAAGCCATGCAATGCACACTGAGCCAGCTAACAGAACTTTCTTGAAATACGACGATTTGACTTACGAAAAGAGCTGATTCACCACATCACCGTCGCGAACAAGCGTGATCGGACGGCCGGTTTCGGTATGGAATTCTTGTTTGTGATTGATGCCAAGATTGTGATAAAACGAGGCCGCGACATCGTCCGGGCTGATCGAATCATTGGCCGGACCAGCGGCAGTTTCATCGCTTGCTCCGATCACTTGACCACCTTGCACACGCCCACCCGCCATCAACATGAACATGCAACGTGGATAATGGTCGCGTCCCCCGAGAGCGGCTCGCGTGTTGATCTTAGGAGTCCGCCCGAATTCGCCCGACACCATCACCGCTGTCGAACTGAGCAAGCCCTTTTGCTGCAACCCAACGAACAGCGAAGAAAGCCCCCCATCCAATTTCGGCAAAAGCTTCTTACTCAGCGCATTAAAGATATCCGTATGATTGTCCCAGCCACCTAACGACAACGAAACAAAGCGTACTCCCGATTCAATAAGCCGGACAGCTAAGAGGCAGCTTTGCTCAAATGGGTCTGGACCGAATTGAGCAGCGAACGTGGGTGACTCTTTCGAGATATCAAATGCGATTCGTGCGCGTTCGCTGGTCAACATCGAAAATGCCTTGTCACCAAACTTATCCAGCCCTGTTAGAAGCTGATCTCGACCTTCCAACGGAGAAAAGGTCGTATCCAAATCACGAAGCAAGCTTTGCCGTCGGTCCAATTGCTCTACAGTGATCCCCGTTCCCAACGAAATACCGCGAACGTTAAAAGGCTTCCCTTGTTTCGGTGTATCCGAAGTGTTCATTGGAGCATACTGAATGCCCAAGAATCCGGCGCGCTGTCCTCCGTTGGGGATAGCAACAAACGGTGGGATGTCACTATCAACAGGCCGCTCTTTGCAAACAACCGCACCGTAACCAGGGTACTCTAGAGAAGCCAATGGGCGACTGCCCGTGTTGATGTACTCGCTTCCCAATCGGTGGGCTGCCAACGTGTGCGAAACGCCTCGAACGATAGCATACTTGTCAAAATGGGAGGCAAGCTTTGGCAAGTGCTCTGAAACGCGAACGCCAGGAACGCAAGTTTCAATCGTTTTGAAATCACCGCGAATCCCATCGGGGGCATCAGGTTTCGGATCAAAAGTGTCCAAATGCGATGGCCCACCGCTAAGGTCGATAAAGATCCCCGAGGTTGCATACCCGTCCTGAACTTGCCCAGCCGCTGCTAATTGCAAATAGCTCGCAAGACTGAACCCGCTGCCCGAAAGCCCGCCGACGGCAACACCGCCAACACGCATGAAATCGCGACGTCGAATCCCATCACAGTATTGATTACGTTTCATATTCATTTCTTTCCATGGATAGCATGGTGTTAGACGGCTAGTGATTCAGAATAAATTCTTTGGAGTTGATTAAGGCCCATAGAAGATCGCTCAAACCGCGAGTTGGATTCTCCGCTTGAGCGATGGCCATTTGCGATCTTGTCAATTCGAACTCAGAAGGCCTTCTTGAAAGCGATCTCAGGTACGCCTCTTCAATCAGCGAACGCATCGTTTCTTGTTCGGCCTGGACTAGGTTTGCATCAGATCCAGGATCAACCAGTGCCCCTTTTTGTTCATCTTCAAGTTCAGCAGACTTCGCGAGCTTCTCCATTTGGGCCGCAAGCTTCGTCTCACGATTGGCCAACTGCGACTTCAAATCCGCCAGCCGCTTTCCATCCGGGTCATTTTTACTTTGACGATCAATCCTGACTTTTAATGAACGAATCTCGCGATCAAGGTCATCGGCTAACTTCTGATCGGGGTCAGCGGCGTTCGACATCATCGCTTTTGGATCCTGTTGTTTGTCGCGACGATTGGGCTCTGTTTGTAACGACGGCCATTGGTGTTCACGAGCCACCTGAGCCAGCCAACTGGTTTTGGGATCGCTCATTGCCTTCAGAACATCCACGTCATTTCTCAAGAAAACAGTTTGCAGAAGACTTGGGTCGCTGGAGCGATCGCAGTCACAGTTACTCTCCCGAACCGAGCGTCCGAAAACGGATAGCGCATACTGGTCACCTTTGCCACGATTCCTGACACTGGCGCCCGCCATCGTCATCGCTCGCTCTATTTCCAGATTGCACATGGATGTCGCTGTAACTTCGTTGGAGACCGCGATCTTGATTGCATCGTACGCAGTTTCCGCGGGAAGACGCCTCAAAAGAGCGTGCGAAAAGTTGCGACGATCTTGATCGTTGGTCGCATTGGTTCGCCATGTCCGCTGGTAGGTATCTGTATTCACAATCGTTCGGTGGAGCCATTTGAGATCGAAACCACTTTCGATAAATCCCTGCGCCAAAGCGTCCAGCAAAGCGGCATTGCTGGGAGCGTTCGCTAAGTTAAGATCGTCTGGCGGATTGACGATCCCAACCTGGAAGTAATGCGCCCATACTCGGTTCACCATCGCTTTTGCGAAATAGGGGTTGTCCTTTTGGCGAAGCCAAGCCATCAACGTTTCCCGAGGGTCGGAAACTGTCGCCAAATCGACGAAATCACCACCAAGCAATCGTGCCGTTGGGGTTGGCTTCGCGGGCTGCTCTTTAGCCCCTTTGCCCTTGTTACCTTTTTTGCCTTCCGGCGGCTTGGGTTTCTTGGCCGCTACGTAGACTTCAGGAAAGGGAAGTGTTTGATCGTAGTTTCCTTTGAACTTATCTTGAATGGCTTTCGCAAGCTTATTGCCCGAAGCATCCTTTCCGAAACCGAGATCGTTCACGATCGTGTCGAAGTCGGATTTTGCATCGGGTGAAACCCTGTTTTGCTTGGCTTCGATTCCATCAAAGAGACGCTCGAATTGATCGAAATCTTTCTTGGACCATTGATCGAATGGGTGTTTGTGGCATTGGGCGCATTGAATGCGAACGCCACAGAACGCGTAGGCAAAAGCAACGGCCCTGTCCTCCGCTTTTTGCTGGTTGTTTCGAGCCCAATAGTACATCATGTCGGAGCGCTCCGCGAAACGCTTGCCGGACTTGTCGTTCGCAATCGCGGTCATGGTCTCGCAGTACGATCGATAAGATTCATTGGGCTCCCGAGAAACCGCCGTTACGATCCCGTCTACAATCTGGTCGTAAGGAACATTTCTGGCAACTCGATCGTAGACCCACTGATACCAGTGCTGCGATTGGGAACCGCGGATGTAAGAAAAGTTATTGAGCTGCTCTTCATTGTTTCCCGTAATGTCGCACAAAAACGTCGCCCAAAGAGCTGCGTAACCTGGCGAGTTCAACAGTTGCTCTACGGCTTTGCTTCGTTTGTTGGGATCACTGTCGGCAAGAAACTCTTTAACCTTGGCCGATGTCGGAAGTGTTCCAGCAACGTCTAACGAAACCCGACGAAAGAACTCCTCGTCTGACGCTATATCAGAAGGTTGAACCCCAAGCTTATCCAGCTTTGCCAGAACCAATCGGTCCACAAAATTGGATGCATTAGCAATTTGAGACTGCAGCATTCCAGGTGGCCCCGATGGACGGAGCACGTTCACGGGAACTACAGCATTGTCATACGATACGACTACATGCGTATCGCCCCTCTCGCCGCCAGTGATAACACCTTGTTCATCGACTTTAGCAATCTCGCTGTCGTTGCTAAAGAACCGGCATAGGTTGGTTACATCTTCTTGAGTACCATCGTTCCAAACGGCGATGGCGTTGATTTGTACCTGTTTTCCAGGTACGTCGAATACCAGTTCGGTAGGCGTTACCAGAAGTCGTTCCAAACGCAGATCTTTCGACTGTCCCTTGCTTGTTTTGGGTGCCCCCGCCTCAATCCATGCCTTCAGGACTTGATACTCCCATCCGCCCTGTTCGAATCGCTTGCCACCTTCGTGTGTTTCGTCGCTAATCGGCTTGGTCAAAATCAAGCTGCTCAAAGGTGCATCTGGAGCAACTCGTTTTTCGTCCATCAGAGCCTTATGATCGATATCAAAATCGTATCCAAACAAAGAGAGCATGAAGCCCCCTTGGCCTTGGAACGATCCATGACACGCTCGGCCGTTACAACCTAATCGGCCCAGCAATGGAGAAACATGCTTCTGGAAGTCTGGTACTTCTTTGCTTGTAGTTTCGCTCGTGGCATTCGAACGAAAGCGATCCTTCAAGGGCAAAAGAATTTCGTCGGCATGCAATGCACAAGGCGACGCGAAAACCAGGATGACTACTGCCCAGATCAAAAAAGAAAAACAGAAAGTAAAATTTGCTTGGAGTGATTTCATGTGGAGTTTCTGAGTTCTCATTTGGATGCCCCTTCGACTTTGGTACTGTCGTTGTTTTTCTTCTTGGGTTTCTTCGAGTCGATTCTTTTTAGCATGCCTAACACTTGCTGATCCACTCGTTCCTTTTCATTCTCTTCTAGCCGAACGAGTGAATCCTGGAGTTGCTTTTTCCGATCTTCAAGCTGCTCCAGTTCGATTTTCAGTCGCTTCACCTGAATGGTTCTTCGCTGGGCGACCAAGCTCCGAAGGGCAGACTCATCCAAACTGTGCTCCTTTGCGATCGCTCGAGCCATCATCAGATCGATACGCGACTGGGTCTTCCAAGCGTCAAGATCGACATCGTAAAGCGCTTTGTTCCTTTTTTCCAATTGCGACAGTCGACGCAGTGACTTATTGATGTCTGCAATCGCGGATTCATACTCCTTTGGATTCGACAGTTTCAAGGCAGTAAGAACTGACAATAGTTGCGAGTGATGCTGTTCGACGAATGGTAACACCGTTGCCTCTGACTCTTGCAACAGCCCATCAGCTACCTTTACTGGTTGCCTGGCATCATCAGCGGTCGACGCTTCCAGAATGACAGGGGGCGTTTCGGCAACGGGTGTGGTATCGCTTTGCGCAAAAAGCCCCGCTGAGACGATCGCCACAAGACCGAATGCAAGACCAAAACTGCGTTTCGAAATAGACATGGTTACTTGATCGCCTCTGGATTTAGAGAATCGGTCCCGGTGACAGCAAGAAGCATCCATTCCGGCATGTCGTCGGTAACGGGAAGGTGCTTGGGCTCCGCTCCGGAACCGGCAATCACGTTATCGTTGTCGCCATCGCTCTCGAAAAATGACATACTTCCGTCGGTCAAGTCGGTGTTCGCCTCGCTCAAGTCAATCCAAGCGGCGGCAATCTCAGGCATCGATTCGGCAGAAGCGATCACCGTGTCACGCTGCCAACGAAAGAAGATTACGCAAAATGCTGCCGCAATTGACACTATGGCCACAAACCCTTTGGCCAGAAAGGGCATTTGCCTCGAACGCACAACGCTGCCCTCGAAAGGTTGCTTAGTGTTCATTGAAGCATTGGAACTCACTGCCGCTTGCTTTAAGCCTTGCACTATTGCCACAGCTTCAGCAACCGCTTCGGCCAGCGACGGATCGTGTTCCAGTTTTGCTTCGAACGCATAACGGTCTATCGATTCATCGCACAGCACGTACAACATGGCTTCAAGGCCTTTGTCGCTGTCACTCTTATTGGTCACGGCTATTTCCTTCGTCATGGCGGGTTGCCTTTAATCGTTCAAGAGCCAATCGCATTCGCGATAAAGCTGTGCCAATGGGGATAGCCAATAAGTTGGCGATCTCGCTAAATGTTTTCTCTTCGACAATTCTCATACTTACTATCATTTGTTGCTCAGACGGAAGCGTGGCAATCTTTCGTCGCAGCTCTTCGATTTCTTCCGTCTTCGCGATCTCCCCAAGTGGGTTCGCATGGTACGAAGTCGGCGACTCTTGAACCAACTGGTTCGTTACGTCTTGGCGGCGCATTTCTGCATTTCGTATTCGAATCGCCTCTCTGTGTACTACTCGAAACATCCAAGCCTTTCGGGCGTCCGGCTCAACATCCCCTCCAAATCTTGTTAACGCCACAAAGGCATTTTGGACGGCATCCGCCGCAAATGCCCAATCGCGCAGAATGGCCCATGCGTAACGCTCAAGGATTACTTGCCATTGTCGATGGCAGTCCTCAACGATATCTGATTCCAAAGGTCGTTCGGTCGTCATGCCCAAACTACCTGTTCCTTCCAGTTCACGTTTTTTGGGGCCCCTCATTCAGACCTGTCACGCACACCACACCTAATAGGAGGACGGAAAGCAGGAGATTATTCACTGGCAGCTGATACAGATTGCCAATTTTTTGGAAATCTGTCTGATTCATGACGATTCTTCGCATTGTGCCGATGGAAACATGCGGTGCACAGGAAAAAATCGCGAAAGTCAAAATTTTGCTTCGAGTTTGAGGAATGTAGCGATTCGAAGCTCGAACGGATGCCCACGTTATCGCACAAATTTCCTTCGCGCGCGCTATCCAAGAGCTACCCTCCATCAGCACTTAATTCCAAACGCTGAATAAGCACTAACGAAAGTCGAAAGAGACCGTAGGGAATGGGGCGTCAAATTTATCAATCTTGTTTCAGTGCCCCGAACGCGGGAAGCAGCAAATGACTATTTCCGATCAAAACTCTAACAGCTCCGCAGGTTTCCTGTCGGCGGAATTACAGAGCTTGGAGATTCCAGTTCAAATTGACCAATCAATGAGCATTGTGTGCGATGCTGTGGACCATGCCGACAACCTGCTTTCGTCCATCGAGGACGAGAGTCCAAATGCGAATCTCTTGATCAACGCCATTTCGAACGGCGAAAGTTCAATAAAAAGCGAGTCTTCAAGTACGGCTCTGAAACTAAAGAAGGAACTTGATTACTACAAGCATAAAGCGATCGAGCAGGATATCGAGATATTCGAAATGCGAGCTTTGCTTCAGTCTGGCAAGGGGCTCAGCAACATCCTGAATTTGAAGCAACTGCTAGAAACATTCATGGCAGTTGTTCGTGAAAAATACAGCGCTGTTAACACGGCAGTTTTGCTGAAAGACGATCTTGAAAACGATCAACATTGCTTCCGAGTCAAATCGCATTATGGACTAGACGAGAAGTTCACTCACCCGAGCGGTCTTCAAGAATCCATCTACATGTTCAAGTTCCCCAAGAACAATGGCCTCCTATGGCAATTGATTCAGCAGGGTAATGTTTTCAGCGTCCGAGATATGCAGAAAGAACCTCGGTTTAAGCATGCATGGAAACAATGGAACATCGAAACGTTGAAGTCTGACGTCTGGTGTCCGCTGATCAAGAGCGGCGAAGTGCTGGGCATCCTTACCCTCGGTGAACGCGAGGATGGCTCTCAGATCCCTGAGAGCGATTATGCATTTATCCAAGAATTAGCATCGATCGCCATCACCAATATCGATTCTACGCTGAAGTATGAAAAGAACGAGCGGATTCTTAAGAACATTCAGACACTGTACGATATCAATCAGCAGATCGCGAATGTAAACGACTTCAAGAAATTGTGTATCGAAACGCTCAACAAGGCAGTGGATGTCTTGATGACCCAAAAAGGAAACTTGATGATCTATAACAAGATCACACGCAAGTTGGAGATTCGGGTCGTCTGGGGAAATATTCCCGTCAATGTTCGCGATGAAATCAACAACGGTCTTGTTGAAACCAAGTCTTTCAACATCGGCGAAGGAGTTGCCGGGGCCTGTGCCCAAACCAAAAAGCCAATTCGAATCAATGACCGTACACAAATCCCGCAGGTTGGCCAACACGCCGTTTATTGTATGGCAAGCGCCCCCATCCTCTATGGGAACGAACTGGAAGGAGTCATCAACATGACCAATAAGGTTATTATCGACTCCGAAGGAAACAAGGTACTTGATCCGCTCGGACGATTCACCGAAGAAGATGTTGCTTTGCTGCTGGGATTAGCAGACCAAGCGGCGGTCAATTTGAACAAGACTCGTATCTATAGCCAGTCGATCACAGATCGAATGACCGGCCTTTACAACAGTCGATACTTCGAACAAGTTTTCTTCGATCAGTTAAACGACTCGAACACAAAGCAGGAACCACTTACGATCGCAATTTGCGACATCGACCATTTCAAGAAGTTCAATGACCAACACGGCCACGCTGCTGGTGACGAAGTCCTGAAACATGTTGCTAAGATTTTTGCGTCGTGCGTTCGATTGCAAACCGAAGACCTAGCGTTCCGTTATGGTGGCGAAGAGTTTTGTATGCTGATGCCGAACACTCGACCGAGTGACGCCATGCTTGTACTAGAGAAATTCCGTGAAAAAGTTGCGAGCTCACCATTAAAGCATGCCGAAAGCGAACTGGCAGTGACCGTTTCCGTTGGGCTTGCATCATCGCTGGTCGATGGCGTTGACGTTAAGGAGCTATTCGAACGGGCCGACCAGTCACTTTACTCTTGTAAGAACAATGGGCGAAATCAAGTAAGACACTATGCTGCAGGATCGATGATCCCGTACCAAGAAGTTGGCCTTGCCGATCAAATTAAACAAGCGTACTTGGCAAAAAATGCAGAAGTCGAGTAGATGAATCCATCTAGTCGGTCGGAGAATTCGACGGACGTAGTTTTGCAACTCGACCTTGAGCCCCTGACGCCCAGACCGCCCCTTGTGCAGATACTGACAAGGCATGAAAGCCAATATCTGAAAGGCTTTCCCACGTTTCTCCGTCGGTACTCCAGTCACATCCTGAAGGGCCGCAAGCAATCCAAACGGCCTGATAGCCCCACCAAGTCAAACCGATCGGGGCTTTTGCGAAAACGATACTGGATCTGAATCCGCGTGGTCTATTCACATTCGGTTGTCGCCAATGAAGACCACCATCTTCGGTAATCGCTATGTTTGACGATGCATCGGAATCCAAGCGGTAATTACCGCCTACAGCAATACCGCGACGAACATCTTGGAATGCGATCGAAAAGATCCCTGAAGACTCGTTGCGAGCTATAGGCGGAACGGCATACACCGCCCAACTTCTCCCGCCATCTTGCGTCTGAAACACTCGACTTTCGCCACCATCGGTTCCCCCCAAACCAATCCAGGCATTCCCAGGGGAATAGAGAACGAGGCTTGAATTGCTCGCCGCAAATCCTGCTTCACCTTTTTCCATGGATGGCAAGCCTTGGCTATCGATCGGGCTCCAAGAGCCACCACCATTGTCCGTTTTCAAGATCAACATTTTTCCATCTACAGGGTCACTAAATGCAAGGCCCCTTTGCTTATCCCAAAACCTCATTCCATCCAGAAACGCTTGAGGCGAAGGATGTTCGTAGACACAAACCCAGTCAACGCCGCCATTGAGAGACCTCATAATACGAGCGGGTTGGCCAGCTGTCGCAACCAAGACCTCCTGCGAATCCCATGCATGAATCGAGCGGAATTCGATTACCTCAGTCCCCGTTTCCGAAAACCCAGTCACGTTATGCTTGGTCCACGTAGAACCGCCGTCGACGGTTCGGATCACGGTTCCCTTGCTTCCACAAGCCCAGGCAACCTGATCGTCGATCACAATCAGACCACGCAGGCTGGCGTCAGTACCGGTATCGACAACTTGCCATTCTTGAAACGCAAACAAATTCTCAGTCACGCCTAAAAACGAAATCAAGAAAACTAGAAAGTAATAGCGTGACACCATGCCTAAACCGCGTCCTAAAAGAGATGTACTATTTTGATCGAGCCACCCTAGACACGCAATTCCATCCGCCCCCAATGAACCGCGTGCATAACCAAATCACAAGCAGATTGCTCTTAATAGTTCGTGACAGCCCGAAAACATTTCACGAAGAAAACAGCGCCAAGATATCCTACATTCGGCACAATCGTCAACGCTGCATTCGTTGGAATCATCTCATTGAAACGAATTGCGTTCGGTTCTGAATGTTGTTGAACAACGCTCGAGTGCAACCCAGGTCTCCAATAAAGCTGCCTATTCTGTCGGTAACGCGCAAAGCCGGGTATTCCGTATAGAAGTGCATGGAAATGAGTTGGTCCGGACTTGGGCAGCTAAGCTCATGGGTGGCCACCGACAATGTGGATAAAAGTAGCTCCCCTGGGAACTTGTTAACCGTGCCAATTAGGTGTAGCCATGCACTGATTTTACTTCACGAGTTTTCATGAATTTTGGAGGGCTCGGTCGCTGGTGTTGCTGGTGCCAGTCGAGGGTTCGTCCCGTTGACGTGCGAATCAGTTCGATCATTTCCGATCGATTTACGACCCCCAGTTTTTGAAAGATCGATTTCTTGCGGTAATGGTAAGTGCGGATACTTACATCCAAAGCGACCCCGATTTCTTTAGCGGTCAAGCCGAGAGCGATAAGGTGCATGATTCTTGCTTCGTCTGCTTTCAGCAGATCCAAAATCGCGGCGGGTATCACTTCATTGATTTCCGAGGGTTTAGGCGTCTCCGTCGCAAGCGCCCTATGAATCATCTTACGGAGTTCGCTGATTTGCCCCTGCAATTCGCATACATCTTCGGCACCCAATTTGATAGCTTTCACAGCGTCTGATACCGTCCACTGATCGCTGATGGCAATGACCTGGGGGGCAGGATTTCGAGCTTGAAGCGAAGCGATCACGTCCAGCTCTTCCTCGGGGGTTCCAGAAATGGACACGAGAACGCATGCTGTTTCGACTTCGTCCAAGACGTCGTGGTAGTTCAGCTCGTCGCTCAGATGAACCAGTTGAAAAGGCTCGGAGTAAAGAGCTTTTGATATCTTTTCGTGGGCGGCATCTGACCGAGCGATTACAAAGATTTTCGGGATCGTGTTTGGGGTAATCATGGTAATCACCAATCTGTCGGGGATCATCTCTGGCGAAACGTAACCAAAACGGGTTCCAAGATGCTATCGAATCGATTCAGTCGATGAGAACAGCATGTTCGCAGAATCCGATTCAAGAAAACGTAAGGAAAACCCGTGCATCGACACCGTAAATTGGCTTGAAAGTCAGGGGAGTGAAGATGTGCTAGCTGGCTCTTTCGCGGGAATGAGTTGTTCCGACAAGGGGCCATGCAAAAGCTGCAAACTGAACGCGGGGGATGAAGCAAACCAGCTTGGTTTCAACCTATCAGCTATGATCCAGCACCCAGCGATCAAGATGGTTTTGCCCAAATTTCACAGTTTCTTGTCTGGCGTGCGTTGTGTTTCTGTGGCAATGGTTGCTTCTGGCTCAATACGAGTTTCTATCATGTCAGATCAGACTTCTGCTCTCGAATCCGCCTTGCCCCCTAGCATTTTAGTCATTGATGACTGCCAGGATATTCAAAAGCTAATCGGTGCAATCCTGTCTCCGATGAAGGTACGCCTGGAGTATGCATCTGGAGGGGAGGAGGGGTTGCGGATGGCCGAATCGTCTGTTCCTGCCTTGATTTTGCTCGATTACCAGATGCCAGACTGTGATGGGCTTGAGGTCTTGAGAAGGCTTCGTTTGAATGGACGTACGGCACGGATCCCCGTGATGATGATCACGGCGGATAATGACCAAACTTTGATTGCAAGGGCCTTCGTGCTTGGTGTTTGCGATTACGTCAGCAAGCCATTTTTGCCTATTGAGCTTCGTGCTCGAGTACGTTCGGCGCTGGGTTCGAATGCATTGATTGAAGATTTGCGACACCAAGCTAGGTTTGATTCCTTGACTGGTTTACCCAACAAAAGCAATTTCGTTGATCGCATTCAGCGTTCTATTAACCAAAGCTTGAATCGCTTGCCTGGATTCGCAATCTTGTTTATCGATCTGGATCGTTTCAAGTGGATTAACGACAGTCTTGGTCACAGTTGTGGTGACCAAGCTCTTCAAGAGGCTTCTCAGCGGCTTCGTGCTTGTGTCCAAAGTACCGGTATCGTCGCTAAGTTCACTGCAGAAAACACGGTATCGAGATTCGGCGGGGACGAGTTCGTTGTGCTTCTTGAGTCGATTTCAGGCACGATTGATGCAGAGCTTGTTGCATCGAGGATACTGGAGGCGATGCGTCAGCCATTTCTCATCGCTGGTCGAACTCTTCATTTAAGCGCTAGTATTGGTGTCGTGAACAGCCACGGGCAATATGCTTCGCCAGAAGATGTCATTCGCGATGCGGATATCGCGATGTATGAAGCGAAAGAAGCAGGCCGTGGCTGTTATCGAATCTTTGACGCGTCCATGGGAAGTCGCGCGTTGAAACGTTGGCAGATCGATTCCGATTTACGAAAGGCCATTGAATGCCATCAGTTCGTTCTACAGTATCAGCCTATCATCTGTCTTCAAACAGGTCTGGTCGAAAGTGTCGAAGCGCTCATTCGGTGGAATCACCCTGAAAATGGAACGGTTCCGCCAAACGATTTCATTCCCATGGCAGAAGAAACGGGGCTTATCGTTTCGATCGGAGAATGGGTTTTGCAGACCGCTTTGAAGCAGTTCGCTGTCTGGCAAAAATTGAGTCCTGATGCTACACCGAAAGAATTGAATATCAATCTTTCTAGACAGCAACTTGTTCAACCTGGATTTAGTTCTTTGGTTGGGGCATGCATGCGTGAAAATGGCGTTGAAGCTTCGAAGGTGCATTTTGAGATCACCGAAAGTGAAGTGATGAACGACCTTCAGGCCAGTATTCAGTCGATTCAGGAACTTCGCGCTATGGGTGCAAAAATCGACTTAGATGATTTCGGTACCGGGTACTCGTCGCTAGCTTGCCTTCATCAATTGCCAATCGATGTTCTGAAGTTGGACCGATCACTTATTTCCCAATTGGACCAGGGAGGGCAGTACGCCAAATTAGTAGATCTGGTACTCAAACTGCTTTCGGAAACAGAGGTCAAGGTGATTGCAGAGGGGATTGAAACTGAAGATCAGTTGCATCAATTGCAACGGCTCCAATGCAAACTTGGGCAAGGATATCTTTTCTCTAAACCGATTGATGCTGACAAGGTCCAAGAATTCGTACGTAAACGGCAAAACGAACGAGCAGGGTTTCTTCAACGTGGCATGGCCCAGTCCTCGGTTTTTATTCCAAAATTGATGTCCATCCCGATGATCAAGTCGATCTAACTCGACCGAATGCAACCCGCATCGGAAGCGGGGGCTACCCGATTACCAGGCTTTTTCGGACGACTTGTTCATCAAAAAGATGCAGATTGATGCAATGCCGATTGCCATCCTTGGTAGAAATCGTTGGGGTGAGCGATACTTGACCGAACAAATCTTGGTTGTGGAATGATTTGTTTTGCTTAAATCGAAATCGATTTTCTGTTTAAGCTCTCTCGCAATAGCACTGTATCCATGGATGTGTCGTCGATGTTAACACCCCATTTTTGGAAGAGCGAACAGAGTCGTTCATTGAGTTCAGTGACATGGACTGCGGCCACTGCTTGCGTCCTGTTCGTGTTTTTCTTGCTACCTGGTATTGCCGAATCAGATCGAAGCCTTTTGGCCTTCGCAAGTTTTATTGGCGCTGGTTCTCTGGGGATTGCCAATCTGCTTGTATTACCAATCATTCGCTTTTCCATGCGCAAAAGCGAACTAAGAACCTCTGAAGCAACACGATTGAAGCAATTGGCCTTGATCTCAGAGAAGACCACCAACCTAGCCATATTTACCGATCCGTTAGGCCGCATTGTTTGGGTGAACGAAAGCTTCACGCGAGTTACCGGATACATATTGCAGGAAGTTATCGGCAGAGTCCCTGGCCACTTCCTGCAATGCGAGGATACATGCCAAAAGACGGTGGAACGCATGCGATTGGCGGTGCAAAACAGGGAGGCCTTTTGCGGTGTGGTGTTGAATAAGGGGAAAGATGGCCGCAAGTATTGGTTGCAGATTGATTTTCAGCCAACTTACAACGAACTTGGCGAACATACTGGTTTCGTCGCAATTGAGATGGACGTTACGGAACAGCGAACCATTCAGCACGAACTGGAGGAGTCCACCCGTTTTCTGCAAGGAGCCATCGATTCGATTCCATCGCACATCGCGATCTTGGACGAAAAGGGAAAGCTACTTTTTGTGAATTCGCATTGGAAGCGTTTTGCCGAAGCGAACGGCTTCCAAGGAGAAAACTATGGCATCGGCAGCAATTACTTGACCATTACCGAGTGTGCGTTGGGATCGGAATCGGGAATCAATGCGACAGAAGTTTC
Source organism: Planctomycetaceae bacterium (assembly GCA_027487485.1). Lineage (GTDB taxonomy): Bacteria > Planctomycetota > Planctomycetia > Pirellulales > Pirellulaceae > JBKCUI01. The sequence continues at coordinate 144,417 of JAIYDN010000010.1, forward strand.
TCAAGGAATTCGACGCGTTATCAACGGCGAGTCAAAATCATTCGAATATGAATACCCCTGTGATAGTCCCTCGCAGTTGCGATGGTTCTTGATGACCGTATCGCGATTTGACTGCCATGAACCTGTTCGGCTGGTCGTAGCGCACTTGAACATTACTGACCAAAAGAACTCTCAACAACGTCTACTGGAACTCAATCGGCAACTTACCGACGACTTGAATGCACGCATCTTGGTGGAAGAGAATTTTCGTTCAGCGAATTCCTATTTGGACGTTTATCGCAAGATTGTCGATCATCATGCGATTGTGGCTGAAACAGATACCGCCGGAACAATTGTGTCCGTGAACGATGCGTTTTGCCGGATCAGTGGCTACAGTCGCGAAGAACTGATCGGCAAAAACCACAGGATCCTAAACTCGGGGCTACATTCCAAATCCATGTGGACCGAAATGTATAAGTCGGTTGCCAATGGAGGGTTCTGGCATGGCGAAATCTGTAATCGCAACAAAAAGGGTGAGCTCTACTGGGTAGATACAACGATCGCGCCCCTGTTTAATGATGCCGGTAAAGTCCGAGGCTATTTCGCAATTCGAGCTGACATTACATCGCTCAAAGAAGCTCAAGCTCAGGCAGAGTCAGCGAGTCTAAGCAAGAGCGAGTTTCTTGCCAACATGAGCCATGAGATTCGAACGCCTATGACCGCGATTCTCGGTTATACAGATATCCTCGCAGAACATGGACACAATGGTTTGTCTTCCGAAGAAGCAGTCGTGTGCCTAGATACCATCAAAAAGAACGGAGAGCACCTGCTGTCGATCATCAACGACATCTTGGACATCTCTAAGATTGAAGCGGAGAAGATGACCGCTGAGAAGATTGAAGTTTCGCCAGTTCAGATTGTTCAGGACGTCGTCGAGTTAATGAAGGTTAAGTCCAAGGCAAAAGGTCTTCAGCTGGAATCTCGTTTTCTTGATAGCATACCGAAAACAATTTCGACCGACCCAACTCGGCTACGTCAGATTCTTGTCAATCTAGTTGGCAATGCAATCAAGTTTACGGAAGTTGGTGGGGTAACCATCTCGGTTCGAATGGATACTCAATCAAAAGAGCGCATTGTTTTCGACATTATCGATACGGGAATCGGACTCACGGAAACGCAGGTAGAGCGATTGTTTCAGCCGTTCGAACAAGTTGATACCTCGATGACTCGTAAGTTTGGTGGAACAGGCTTAGGGTTGCGAATCAGCAAACGGTTGGCGGAAATCTTAGGTGGCGATATCACCGTGGCATGTTCTACGGGAGGCGGTTGTATCTTTTCTGCAAGCATTGCGACAGGTAGTTTGGCAGGTGTAGACTCGATCGAAGCCAAACAATGTGGGCAGAGCAACACTGCGGTTGTAGGTTCCGGGAGCAGAGTTGCAGCTCAAGAACGGAATCGGCCTCAAACGCAGCCGCTGATGGGTTGCCGAATTTTGGTTGTGGAAGACGGGCCAGATAACCAGCGTTTAATTTCGTTTCATTTAAAAAAGGCTGGGGCTAGCATCGAGGTGGTTGAAAATGGGCGAATGGCGGTAGAGAGGCTCACGGAAGACGGAACTCTTGAGGGACCGCTTTCCGCTTCGCTCGATGTTGATGTTGTTCTGATGGATATGCAAATGCCTGAAATGGATGGTTACACGGCAACTCGAATTCTTCGCGAAAAGGGGTGTCGTTTACCTATTTTGGCTTTGACCGCTCACGCTATGGATATTGATGAGAAAAAGTGCCTTGAGGCGGGATGCGATCTTCGCCTTACAAAACCGATTTCGAAGGATGAATTGATTGATGCATGCCGTCGTGGGGCCAGACGCGTTTTGCCCCTACCCAATTTGGAAACGGCAATGAAGTCTTTAGCAGGTTTCCCGCAGGCCTCTTCCTCGTTGTGACGCGTGTCTATCGCCTTCAGGAGCCCCTATCTAGCCGACCGAGATAGGGAGCGAAACAATGGTTAGCATCCCATTTGGAACGCTTGGCTCCATTATGAGCTTTCCATGGTGTTGTTCCATAATCGACCGGCTGATGCATAAGCCCATGCCTAGTCCATTGGCCTTGGTCGTGTGGTAGGGCTTAAAGATCTTAGCAAAATCATCAGGGGACATAGAAGGTCCATTGTCTACGATTAAAATCTGAGCAACATCGCCATCCACTTTTGTGGATACCTTGATCCGTCGATCTCCTCGGTCGTTTTTGTCTAAGGCTTCTGCGGAGTTTTTCATCACATTGACCAAAACCTGCTGGATTCGGATCGGTTCTGCTTCAACATTAGGTAGCTTGGGATCCAGATCTAGTTCTAGGGTTACACTTGCGTTTGAGAGCAGATTGCGCAATAGCTTAACGGTATCTTGAATGATCAAATTCAGATTGACCTTGCTCATGGCGAATGCAACAGGCGAAATAAACTTACGAAGTCGATTGACAATATCGCCCGCCTTTAAGGCCTCATCGCAAATTCTGTTAAGAGTATCACAGAGTTCTGTATTGTCCGAGTTCGCGGTCTTCAACTCGTAGCCCAAACCGCCCGAGTAATTGGCGATTGCCCCTAGCGGCTGGTTGATTTCGTGGGCCAGAACTGCCGCCATTTCCCCCATGGTTTCTGAACGTTGCAAGTGGTTGAGTTGACTTTCTTGATTGGAAATTCTCTTCTCGAGCTTTCGCTGTTCTGTAATGTCGCGAAAGCTGGCCATGTGCGTGTTGGGAAGAATGTTGGTAATCGCAATGACTTCGGCAACAATGGCTGTCCTGTCTTTACCAACCAGCTCGATCTCGCTACGTAGCTTTCCGTGAGCTTGTAGTCTCTCGAGTCCTTTACGGAGCATAGGTTGCGAATCGGATGCGACAAGACTGTCGACGGGAAGTCCAAGAAATTCTTCTCTGGTATATCCAAGCAGCGCACATGCTTCCGTGTTCACGTCGGCGATTTTGGAATCGTCTGTTATGATCAAGATGGCATCGAGTGAATTTTCGAAGAGAGATTTCCAAAGTCTAGTCGCTCTGTCGCGACGTAAAACTCCGGCGAGAATTCTCGAGACGCTTTTGAGAAAAGTTAGGATTTCGACCGAAGCAATCATGGGCGTTTCGAATTCGCCTTCGATACATCCCAATAGTGTACCGCTTTCATAAAATGGCATTCGAAATCCAGCCATCGATTCTGCGACCTGAATATTCTCGACATCGGCTATTGGAAGACCTCTGGCTTTGGCTTTCGATTCATCACCAATGCTGACGATCAAGTCAAGTTCGTCATTGGATAGATTTCTCAGGGTCACATGCCCGAACGATAACGTAAGGACGTCTAGGATCTTGAGCACAACTTGCTGAAAAAGGTTCCGAGGGTCCTGACTCTCGGTTGCCTTTTGGCCTATATCCGAGTTGACCGCAAGAAGACTAGAATGGAAGTTGAGTTTTTGTTCATTCGCTTTCGTGCTCGTTAAATCATGGTGCGAAATCACCGATCCCACTTGTACCCCTTCTAGATCGTACAACGCGACCACAACCAGTCTCAGTGGAATGAGAATGGGTTGCATTGTAGCTCGCAAAAATTGGCATTCGCATTCGACGCTAGTCCCAGTGACAATCGCGTTCTGGACCGCTGGCAAATCCTGAGGGGTCAACAGGAGCACATCGTGGACGCATCGGCCCAGTACTTCCGAAGCCTTGAGATGAGTTAACCGTTCGGAAAATCCATTCCAATAGGTGATACGACCCATCCGATCCGTTGCAATGACCCCGTGTTCTACCACTTCCAAAAGCCGGAGCTGGAAGGCAATCGATCGGTTCGCTGCATCCAGACGCTCACTCAGATAGGCGGACTCAGCTCGGCGACAGAAGTCGATTAGCTCGTTATCAAGCCTCCCTTTTTCAACATAGGCGAAGACACCAAGATTGAGCCCTTCCTTGACGGTTTTAAAGGAAACATCGAACGAATGTACAACTACCTTGGTCTTGCTGTTCAGTTTTGTCAGTTCGCGAACAAAATCAAATCCGCTCTGACCGCCAAGGTCAAGATCTAGCACCGCAACGGCAAAGTCATGCATTTGAACCAGTTGCAATCCTGCTTCGATATCGGCACAAGTGGAAACTTCGAAGGAGTTCAGTTCCAGCTTCTTCCGAACCAAAGCAGACTGCAAATGATCATCCTCAATCACCAACACGCGAGTCCTGAACCCGTCCTTTAGCTCCTCACTCATGGGTTGTACCCAGTCCAGCGAAGATCCCTTGCGGCAAGCAGTTCAAACTCGGCAAGTTCCTCGCGTTGATTCACTAGATGATCAAGGGCACATGAGTTGGAAAACGAAAGCAATCAGAAATCCTTCCAGTGTAGATTGGCTTGTCCAAGCTGCCTACCGTCCAAGATTGCGATGGGATACACGCGAGCCGGGGAGCAAGACTCAACGCAAGTGAAAAAAGGCCGATCTAGCCATTTGTTCCGGCCTTTTTTCGTGCTCGTGCTCAGTATCGCGGTGCTCGTGCTCGTAATCGTGGTCACGACCATACTCACACTGCATTTCCGAAACACCGTCGAATTTCATCGCCATCCGAGTAAGCATCGCGACAATTCGCACCAACTTGGATTTGAATTCGAAACTTGTTTCTCGCTTTAGGCCACCAGAAACAACAAGCACGTCTTGGATAGCAGCACACTATAGTGCTGAACCGCGCGCGATATCCAGAAACCTCGCTCGATCTTTCAAACTACGCTTACCATTACCTTCTGCAATGTTTAGCGGAATCGATTGTGCTGCACGCAACCATTGATCACGAGCGTGGCGATAAAGCCCCTCCAACGATCGCGAAGAATCAAAAGCGTCCGCGAAGTATTCAATCGAAAGCCGATAAACGTCAAGTCGATCGTGGTCGAAAATGTATTCTGTCATGGTTGTCTCGATTCGATTACGAGCACGAGCACGAGCACCGCGTCACTGAGCACGAGCACGAGCACGACGCTTTAGATCTTATGCAATAACAACAAATCTATCAAGGTCCAAGCTGCCGTTACACCGTCATTTGTCTCTGTATTGGGGTTTTCCTTAGTTGCAGCATGAAAAAGGAATGGGTAGCCGGGTTGCTCTGGTAAACGTGGCGTGATAAGCTTGCGGCTCGAAAAAAATGCTGCCCCATATCATTTTTCTCTCCATAGGATCAGTCTTATGACGATCGGTACGGTAGACGTCTGGGTTGTTGACGACGATGAAGGCATGCGGAACTCAACTTCGTTTGTGCTCGGCAAAGCCGGTGTGCATTGTAGTGAGTTTGCATCGGGTGCAGATGCTCTCGGAGAACAGGATCTGGCCTGTCCGCAATGCCTTGTGGTCGATTTCAAGATGCCAGATTTAAATGGACTGGAGTTCATCTCTCAGTTTCAAAACGACCATGGCAAGGTGCCATTCGTGCTGATAACCGGGCATGGTACCGTTGCATTGGCTGTAGAAGCCATGAAGTTGGGAGCGGTTACAGTAATCGAAAAGCCTTTCAAGTACGAAAAGTTGATCGATGCCGTGAAAACCGCGGTTGAAATGAATACGGAGCGATGTACTCGCGAAAATCAAAAGTCGCTCGTCAATAACCGTTTGGATTCTCTTACCCCACGTGAACGGCAAATCGCTGACTTAGTGGCTGAAGGGAAATTGTCTAAGCAAATCGCAAAGCTTCTTTCGATTAGCCCCAAGACTGTTGAGGTGCATCGAAGCCGTATCACGAAGAAAATGGAAGTCGAATCCGTAGCGCAACTCGTGAAACTGATGCAGATTTCTCAAGAATAGGCAGCGTTGTACTTGGACCGACGTTGTCGCACTTCCTAAATACTTGCCTGTTCCGATTCCACAACCGCATTCCTGTTGCGCCGCGTGGCATAGCCTCGCAAGCGAATAACCATGTAAGGGATCGCTAGCCAAAGAAGGCCCTTGATGGTAAAGAACGCCACCGTGATCGAAGCTACGAAGATCGAATTGTTTGCGATTGCCGCCCAAGCTTGTTCTAGCATGTCGAGTCCATTCCCGGCTATAGTTCGCGTCGTACGGCTTTCGATAAGCCGATTTTGTAGTGAACGCGTTCGTTGGAGTTTCGGATCTGTGGCCAGATCCGCTACCAGGGGTTCGGCCAAAATTGTGGCGAAGTTGGCTTTCTTTTGTCCCTCTTGCACACAATTGCATGGATCTTCTATCGGACAAGTTAGGACGACCGGATCAAGGCTGGTTGCGGAAATAATCCTGGCTAGTTGTTGTCGCTGAAAATTGAAGCCCAGGCATCAGGTCGCGTTTTCGAACTGGGTTGCAAAGTGCTCGATTTCCATGCGACGGTTATCGGCACATCAACCTGAGATTCCGATCCAACAGGAACTTCGTCAACGCGAACGCTCTGGCCAAGCTGCTTTAGTTCCTTCAGCGAATTCCAAACGTCTTCTTCAATGGCGAGCGGCGGTGTCAAGCCTTGCTGAGCCTCGATCATCGGTTCCAATGGAGTTTCTACAATCGCATTCTCAACCATACTTTCTGCCAAGCTTTCTACCTGGGTTTCCACCTGAATTTCAGCCTGAATTTCAGCCTGAATGTCGGGCTTTCGATCGGGTTGTGAGACCGCTTCCACCATGGCCGCTTCGATTTCTAGTCGTTTGGCTTCCAGTTCCAAGCTGGCCAGCTGAAAATCCATTTCCAATTGATGCACCGACTGCATCCAGGTAACGGATTCTTGCTCTGATTGGTCAATCTGCAATCGTATCGCAGACAATTCCGATCTCTTCGATTCCAGCAACACATTGGCAAGCGTCGCTTCGATCGTCAATTGTGCCCGATCGTTCATGAGCGTTCGAATTTCTGATTCCATCGTAGAGATCGTCAGCACCATGTCTGCTCTGGCCGATTCTGCGTGCTTTACATCATGACGGCAAACCTCAATGGCTTCTTGCAGTGAGTCGACTTGTTGCATCAATTCACCAATCGTTACTTCCGTCGACTTGCGAAAAGCAGCCAGCTTCCCAAGTTCCCGTCGCGATTGATCCAATTGATGCACTAGCTCATCCGATTCAAGGCTCTTCGTGGCGATACCTTCATCAAGGTCCTCCATCTGCAATTTCTTCCCTGCCAGAGAATTCTGGACCTCGCTTAACTCAAGTCTCTTGGCATCGAACTCTTTGCAAATTTCTAGCAAAATGGCTTCTTTTGCTTTCTGATCCTCCATCATTTGCAATAGGCAACTGCGTAAGTCATTGCAATCGGTTTGCAATCGTACCAAATCTTCTTGGGTATTCTTCATCGAGGCGATTTCGGTATCGATTTCTTGCCGAACTTTCAGCTTGTCTTGGTATTCGTTCTGCAACGTCAGCAATGACGATTGCATGGATTCGCAAGCTTGCTCAAGCTCCACCAAATCAAGATTCTTGGATTCTAGAACCTGGATTCCACTTTGCAATTGATGACACTTCGACTGCAGATCCGATAGCTCCGTATCAAGCTGCTCAACAGCTGATCGACGTTCGTTGTAGTCGGTTTCCACTTGCTGCAGATTGGCTTTCACCATTTCCAGTGATTCAATCTGCCTCTCCAGACGTTCACAGGCCTCCCGGCTTGTATCGTTCAAACGAGTCAAGGAATCCGATTCGAATTTCAGAACATTCACTTCTTCGCTCAATCGAACCTGGTCGGCTTGCAACTCACCAATTATCGATTCCAAATCAGCTCGTTGGCTCTGGCCATCGATTAGTTTCGCTTGCTCCTGATCCCATTGCAGAACCGCACGGGCAAGCATTTGTTCCGATTCCGACCACTCGCCTTGAAGATCCTCGAGAACCTTCTGAGCCTCGCTTTGCTGAGCAAGCAACCTATCACGTTTTGAGATTGCCTCTTCGACTTCCTTCTGAATATTCTTCAACCGATGGTCTTCGTGTTCAAATTGCTCTTGCGCTAGTTGACGATCCTTTTGAATTGCATCCAGGGATTCTTCCAAATCTTGGGTTCGTAAAAGTCCAGCCGCAATCTGCGACTGCAAAAGATCTACTTCTTGCTCAAGCGAAGTTTTGCGATCGGAGCAAGCCTGCATTTCGGCTTGAAGGCTCGTTAGATATGTCTTCCATTGTTGCGAAACGGATTGCGCATCAGCGACTTCGTCTGAAATCAATTTTAAGCGATCCGCCGCAACCGCATTCTTCTCTTCGAGCATCTTCGAATCCTGCAACAACTCTTGAAGGCGACTTTCGTGTGTAGCCACTAACCGCTGATGCTCTTTCATGTCGATGGCAACAGCCTGTCCCTCAGTTCGAAGGGTCTCTAAACGCTGTTGAGCGTCCTCAATTTCAAACTCCAAATCTTGCAGGGCTTGCTTTCGGATGGTGAGTTCCTTAAGCTCCGACTCGATCTCCGCTAGTTGACCGCGACGCGAATGCACCGCATCAGAAAGATCATCCAGTTCTACGGCTTGTTGATTGCGTTGCTCCGTCAGCGTTTGTAATGCGATCCGTGCAGTGTCTATTTCTTCCTGGAGACTGGTAAGATCGTTATGCACATCGTTTTGCTCACTCTGGGTTCTAGAGGCCTTCTCTTCGAGCATCGCACATTGAAGCACAAGTTCGGTGTTGGTCGTTCTTAGCCCTTCCAACTCAAAACTGCTTGCGCTAATTTCACTGTATGCCTCATCTCTCTTCAGCTGCAATTCGGCAAGTTGATGATCGAGCTCACGGGCGGAGTTTACTTTGTCGCGATACTCTTGATCCAGACTCTCCATTTGCGATTGCAAACGGTTTAGGTCTGATTCATTCTGTTCGATCCTTGTTTGTAATGCGAGGAGTTCTTGTTCAGCAAGGTTTAGTTGTTGCTTGGCCGCTTCCAGTTCCCGCACTTCCGTCCGTGCGACAATCAGCTCCTGCTTGAGTCCATAAAGTTCAGCGGACCGTTCCTGAACCTGATCGGATAGTCCGTTCGCTTTCCGAACCAACATCTCCACCCTCTGTTCAGCATCATCAACTTGCTTCCCAGCATCTTCAGCGGCCTTTAAGGATTCTTCCAGAGCTTGCTGGGCAACTGCTTGACGTAATTCCAAACCTTCAAGCGTGGCTTCGACGCACTTGCGATTCTCCGTGTCCAACTGATGTTGCAAGCAAGATGCACATGGTTCAGGGGTGCGTTCCACTTCGGATGGAGCAATCGCCTGAATTTCTGGAGTGTCGTTGGCCGCAACCGGAGTCATCTGCTCTGAAACGCATTTTGCAACCGATAAGCATTCCAGCTCTCCAAGCTGCTGCATAAAATCTGCTACGCGGCGTTCAATCTGTGCTAATTCTTCTTGAACATCTTGAACCTTTGCTTCTTTCGACTTCTGCATTTCTTCCATGGAATGCAAAGCGGCCTCGCGACAACTTAGTATTTCTTCGATGTTATGCAATGCAACTGCGCGATCGCTAAGCACTTCTTCAATGCTTTGCAACCGAGCCTCGTCGCTCCTCAACCGGTCTTCCATGCTACGCAACTGAGCCTCACCGCTCGCAAGCATCTCGACTTGATTGGCCGATTGCGATTCCAAGTGGACGGTGCGATTGATGAGTTCGATATTCTCCTGCTGCATCTTCTGGATTTGGATTTCCAGCGAATGGCTTTCGTCTTGTGCGACTTGAAGGCGTTGCTCTACCGACTGGAATTCCTTTTTCGCAGCCTCAATACTTGCAACAAGATCTTTCTTCTCAACTTCAAGCGTTTCATACAAGGTCAATAGCTCAACGGATTTATCGCAGTTTGCTTGAACGGCAATCTCTTTTTCTTCAACTTCCTTGGTTAAGATCGCAATGGTTTGATTGAGTTGGAGTTGTTGAGCTTCGCTTTCGGTGACCTTATGGGTTGTTTCAGCAAGTCTTTCATTCATTCGCTCCGTCTCTTCGCCAACACTTTGTAGCTGAACCTTCAAATCATTCAGGTTCTTTAACTCTTCCGTATGTGCACTTTCTTGGGACTCGCGTTCTTGGGTCACGAATTCCAAAATACTTCTCGCGTCTTCCTTCAAGGATTTCAGCTGCAAGATTTCTTGTTCAACTTGAGATTTATCGCGTTCCTTGGACTCGAGTTCCTGATTCGCAATCTGCAAATCCTCTGTCAGTTCTTTACTTCGGACTGCTAGCCTCGCATTGTCACGAGTTAGTTCAGCTTGCTCCCGTTCCAATCCTTCGAGAAACGTGGTTCTTTCAGTGACCTGTGCAATGGTAAAGTCAAGTTTATCCTGTTGGGTGCTGACTTCCAGCTTCGCCATTTGTAGTTTAATCTGCTCGTTTTCTAACAACCATTTCAATTCACTGACAGCATTGACCCACTGCTGCCGGTCCTGCATCAGTTCCCTCAGATACTCCGAAACGGTTTGGATACGTTCTTGTATCTGTTCGCGTTTGTTTTGAAAGTGCGTTTTCCCCTTTGCAAGATCGGAAACCACGCACATGCTAACCAGCACATGGAGAACCGAGATGCCCACATTGGCGATGATCATCTGACCGAGAGTTGCATTGATAAAATACAAACCAAGATTCAGAGTCAAAGTAAGCAGAGCTACAACCCCAAACATCTGTTTGGTAAGAAGGCTTACGTTTGCTTTTCGTCTATGATCAGCAACGGACTCATTGGAAAGAATCTCAGCGGCGTCTTTTGCGAAACTGGAAACTTTACGTGTGAGGTCACGGACGTCAGCTTGCATTTCCTCCAACGCCTTGTTCTCAGGGTTGGTGGCATATTGCTCAAAGATTGTTTCAGAGATTGTGCTCATGATCTACCTATCTAGATTTTGCGCCAACGCGTTCCATATCTTTCATCCTTTGCTCCATCGCCTCCAGGCGCATGGCGAGCTCACCGGCGTCGGTTGCGCCGATGCTCGATGTTGCGCCTTCTTTCTTGTCTAGAGCGACATTCCACCAATCCATTCCGATCTCGCGAGCCTTTTCGATGGAGCAAACGACCAGTCGAATTTGGATCGTCAAGAGTTCGATATCAACCAGTTTGATACGAATGTCACCTGCAATTACCACTCCCATATCCAACACTCGCTCCAAGATATCCGCGATGGACGATGACGAGGTTGCGGTGGGTATTCTTGTTGTACTCATACTTTATACTCCGTTCAAAAACCGTGTTGATTGCTTCCGTAAGTGCATCAGCTTGTTTGGCTGGTGCCGTTTCAAATGAGTTTCCCTAGAGGGCCAAGATCTAGATTCAGGTCTTCGCGTCCGATACCAAACGCGATGCACAACGTGTCGATAGCCTCAGATTGCTTCATGAGACAGTCCCCCAGTCGTTCGATTTCTGGATCGGTCAGTGTTCCGTTCTCCATACGCCGGATGGCTTGCCGTTCTAGGAGTTCATGCAACAAGTTCACGAGGGTGACTGCGAGACGCCCTAGACCCGTTGCTGCGTTCTCCGCATTCAATTCGACTCGTCGCGATGCGGCAGCGGAGGCCATCATGGCTTGGGCCAGTTCCGAATCATTTTGGCTAAACGTGCTTGCCTGGCATGAGCTCATGATGCTTCCCTCAACAGCTGGGCGGAGCGATGGTGGTGGGACAGGCTTGGCGGAAGCTCGCCCAAAGCATCTACGGCACAAACAAGACCGCGAAGTCCGATGTATAGCAAATCGACGCCAGCGACTGAGATGGTGATATCCCCAGTGATAACGACCCCTTTGTTGAGAAGCCGATCGATTGCATCGCAAAGAGAAATGCTCTTTGCGAGATGTTCATTTTCGTTAAGCACGATCCAAATCCTTTTGGTTCAGTGAAGAATCCTACTCCTCAGACTCCAGTAGGTCGAGAAGCTCCGCTTCGCGTTCATCAAATTCATCTTCCGATATTTCGCCTGCCTCGAGTTGAGCATGCAGGGCTGACAACTGCGCCATGTTACTGGCTCGTTGGTTCTCTTTCTCCTGCTCTACAGCCTTCGCGACTTCTTTGGCAATGAAGAGAAAACCTTTGAATGGCGACATGACCAAGTCATCTAAGTAAAACATGGGTTCATTCCATCGATAAGGCTAGCTTGACAAAGCTGTAAGGGGGCCACGGTCCGTTGAAGGTTATGGCAAAATCGTCGCTGAACGCTTCAGCCGCTCGATAAACAGCCGCACTGAATTCTGGTTCCATGTCACGGTTGATCAAACATGCAAGACGCATTACGTCTGAATCTTCCCGAGTCGGTTGGACTTCTAATTCCTTCGAGAACGGGGCAAGCGCATCAAGAAAGATCTGGGTGTTCGTTTCACGCTCTGCATTCAGCAATTTCTCAAAGATTCGTCCCATTTCAATTTGGTCGTCTCGCGATGCTTTTCCCTCAACGATCAGCTCGCGTGCTTCTCTCAATTGAGGGTAACGATCGACGAAGTATTGAGGCACATTGGGCGCCGTCCATTTAAGCGAAACAGTCATTTCGACGTTCCCACCGACACGTTCAATCTGCTCGTTTAAGACGTCGCGATTGTTGTCTAAGATGTAGAAGACTTGGTCCAAATTGTCTGCGATCAGCCCGAAGGAAACGGGTAACATGCTCCAGTGCTTCGCAAGGTGCGTTACGATTTCTTGATGAGCGGCTAAGTACTTACGTTGTGGGCGGATTTTTCTGGCTACGATCGGGGATACCGCCACGGCCAAATCGCCGCGCTCGATGACGGTAACATCCGCCTCTTCAAGCCCCTTCAGCCTGGCTGCCTGAACGGCATCCTTATCCTTGGATCGCAGGAAGGAGTAAACATAAAAGCCGATAGCAACTTCCACTTCAATTTGACTGGACATGTTCGTATCCCTAAGAAGTTAGTAGGTGAAACCCACGTTACGATTTTGGTTTGCAGAGGGAGCCTGGGCTGCAAGCGGAGTTTGTTGCTGAGCCGCGATCCGTATCTGCAACGATTCTTGCTCCTGAACAATCGATTGAATTCGATTGGTTAGAATGTTGACTCGCTCCAGCAAGCTTTCTAACTCGATTGCGCGCCTGGATCTTTCGATCTCCAGCGAGGTAAGCTTTAAATAGAGTTCGGGAGTTTGCAGCGAAGCGACCGCTTTACGCGACGCTCTTGTTTGCATGTTATGCAAACCACGTCTAGGTATCGAATGTCTCATGAACGCATTCCGTTGTTGACAGACAAAATTCGATTCGTGATGAATCGTTACTTGGAGGCTGCTGTCGCAATGGTCAGTCCAGTGGTTTCGAAGGCGGGTGGCCTAGGAAGCCGTCGGCTGTTGTTGTCGCGTGCAGTACCGTTTTCAATTACTTCATCGGTACAATCTATGGCATCGGCTTTCTTTTCCAAGACGGAACGGACTGCATCGCTTTTGGCGGCGAGTGCAACGACTGCAACATCTGCAATTGCTGTCGTGTTGGAAGCCACGGTTGTTTCAGCAACTTTGGCGGCATTCACAACATCCAGGCTGTTTGTTAGAAGATCCAAGTTTGCATCAATGCGAAGGCTTGGTTCAGGTTCTTTGCGGACCTTTTCCCTTGTTGTTGGTGCAACGCTTCGTCCCTGCGGTGGCATTCGGGAGTCCAGCAATGTTCGACTCTGGCTGGTCGAAAGGGTCGAGCGGATCAGAGCCTCAAGGTCTTGGCTAGTAACCGTCTTGGAAGATTGTCGCATTAGATTGTAAAACAACACATCTTTGCAAGTTGCAACGAAGACGGGATCGTTCCACGACACGACCGCCTTGCGATGGTCAAGAATACGTGCGATTGCCAGGGCGGCCCGAATGGTAGGCCCGTTTTTTCCACCAAATTTCTCGCGTACAGAACGAATGATATCCACCACCATCGCGACTTCTTCAGGTGGTCGATTGCTCTTGGCTTGAACGATGGCGATTTCTGTTTCGCGATCTTGGTGCGAAACTTCCAGGGTGATCATACGGTCTAGAAGAGCGTCCTGGGACTTGTGGACACCTACATATTCCTCAGGGTTCGAGGTGAAGATTGCTCGGAATTCGGGATGAACGCGCACAAAGTTCTTGTCCTGTCCGGAAGATGGAATACTCAAGATTCCTTCTTCAAGAATGCTCAAAAAGGCATTGTTGGCTGCTGCGGGAGAACGAGTGAATTCGTCATAGATCACGGTGTGACCTTGTTCGCATGCAGTCGTCAATCGATTGTTGCTCCACATTAATGATACGGTCTCTTCCGTTTTCAGGATGGAGCTTACGTAGTTGTCGCGCACGGATTGCCTTCGGTATCCTGCATCTTTGCCTAGAAGGTCGGACCCTCGCAATTCGTCATCGCCGTGCAGCAATGTGCAACGACGTCCAATCTTGGATGCGATATGCAACGCAAGCGTTGTCTTGCCAGTACCCGCTGGCCCGGACAGGTGCACTGCGTAGCCAATCTCAATGTAAGCTAATGCGCGGTTGGTCAGTTCCTGAACTGCCGCCGTGGCAACGAAGTCAGCGCCAGGCTGCGGAATAAAATCCGAAGTGGTCGCTTGAGCGGAAATTCCATTCAGGGGTTTAGGCGTTGCCCCGCCACGATGAAAAGGTGCCTCGTGCATGATATTCGTATTCTTTACTAAGTGAGATTGAGCGTATCAGAATCAAGTTGCCAGCTGATCGGCAGTTATGAAACACTGTTTGGGATCAAACTTGGTGGCAGCGGGATCTCGGAAACAATCGCGGTCGTCACCTTGGCGATCGCAGGTGATTGTGTAACCGTTGCAGCGTGGATTGGTAGCGATGCGGTTTGTGCATGGCTGGCGACTGGCCGTACCGTGTCGCGTTGAGCGACGGCACCGTTCTGGAGACGCTGCCATATATTTCGGGCTTCGTTCCGATCTCGCGACCATGATCGCGTCATACGTTTTGTCGCCGTACGGATACGTTGCACTTGCGAACGAACGGATTGAATCATCATAGTGGACGAGCGAACTTGCTGACGAGCCACTCGCTTTCGGTCGGTATTGTTCTGTCGCAACATCCGAGCGATATCACGCCGATTCTTGGCGATTTCTTGTTGGATTGCGGTTCTCGACGCTTTTGCGTTTCGAGTGCGTTGAAGGCATGTGTCGCGAAGGGATCTTGCGACAGACTTCTGATTGTTGCGATTGAAGTCACTGAGCCTTTTGATTAGATCTGTTGACTGTTTTGCTAGTTCGCGTTTGGTTTGGGTTCGACGATCCGCCGATTCCTTGCGGCTTCTGGTGCATTCCTTTTGGTTCTTTTGAAGGAAGGCTTTTCGCTCATTTCGAGTTCTTACAATACTGTCTGCTAAACGTTGCATCTGCTCACGAAAACTTACCATCTGCCCCGACCCTTGTTCAAGCAAAAAAAGAAAGTACCAACAAACGAGTCCGAGACCGGTCCCGTCGGGCGAATGGAAATCATTCGTTTCGAGAGACCAGTCTAGACTCGTGGCGTCTGCAAGCACTACGCTGGCGCAGCTGCTGTTGCTGTCAAGCCGATCGCTTCTGCATACTTGAGGTAGGTTTCTACCGATGCAATTACGATCCGTGCTTCAACCGAAAGCAGTTCGATACCAACAAGTGATACCTTAGCCCAAACGTCAATCACAACACCCTTATCCAGGATGCGATCAACGACTTCGGCCAAGCTCGACGAATCGGTAGTTTTTTGTACTGATGCCATTTAAAAATCTCCTAAGTTGTTTAAGAAACACAATTCAACTCTCTCTTTACCCCCAACACACAACGAGTGCGAACTCACTGTCAGTGCGGAAGCTCGCCACAGCGACAGTAATTGGGGGCGTTGATCTTCATAGCTGCTTTCGTTATTTCGAAAGGCAGTTAATCTACGCAAACGATCTACACCTTATATTGCTCCAGGTTTAGCCAACCGCTTCCAATGGCAAGGGTTTTGCACATCTTTGCATTGCTAATGCTGTTGGTGTGCCAACTTCTTCTGATACAAGGAATGAAAACGGTGGCCAAGGGCCAGACGCAACTGTGGGCATTTCTGAACGAACATGCAATAACGAAGCCGCTTTTAGTATTGGCTCGACCGATTCTCTGCGTACCAGTAAATCGACCTTCGCGATGGAATAGCCAATGTCTTCATCGCTCGTGTTCTTGACGCGAAGCTTGCGGACGCTGGAGATCGAATCGACACAATCGGCGGGAAAAAAGCTCGTCAGTTGTTTCGCGACGGCGTCAGCTTCCTTTTCCACTTGATACTGAAATTGTCTGGCTTCCATCTTGGCGGCCAAGTAGGCATAGCCCTTCGCTGGTTTTTTTTCCAAGCTGATGCCTGCTGTAGTCTTGGCACCATCCAATGGATCCGGAATCGCCCAACGCAGATTGATTTCAGAACAGCCTGCAATTCGATCCAACGATGTCTGGTAGAAAGCCTTTTTGCTCTCGATCGCTGTGGCCCATTCTTGTCGCGACATGATCATTCCAAAGCGAAACGGCAGAATGTCCCCAAAGCGATGAAGATGGTTAAGAACATCGCTAAAGTCACGCATCTTCTGCCCCAACAGCGATGTTGCTGCCATCTCCTCCTTGAAGGGCATGGCAGCAGCTAAAGTGCCGTGTTCTTCGATGACCGTGACGTCCTTGAACTTGCTCACTTCCGCCATCCATGCGTCCGCGCCACGACCGTTATCACTAAGAACGGCGCATATCAACCAACGTTCATAGATGGATGGCAATGCGTTTGAGATGGGGTCTTTCATGCTGCTCTCCGTGCATTCTCGTTTGCTGATTCGGTGGTCAGTGAAGGACAAAAGCTATAAGCTGGCCATGGTCCCGTCAGCTCCACTTGGATGCCTGACGATGTTGGATTGGTACTGTTCCATCGCTCGGCCCATAACACGATTTGGTCCGACTGATCATTTGATACGAGAACGGCGATGTTGCTAAGGAGTTCTCCTTGGGCAGCTTCCTGAGTCGTCGCATGAATGGGTCTGGTGATGAATTCGGTGAATTGTGACCCTAACGATTGGACTGCTCCCCGCAACGTCGCTGTAAAGAACTCGGACTTAGCCTTCGACGATTCCCTTTGCAATTGTTTCAGCTTTAAGTACTTTGCACCCCCTACAGGAACGCCTTGTTGAACGATCCCTTCGCGTTCTGCTAAGACCATGGCGGCTTGAGCGTGGTTCCCGAAGAATTTGAGTCCCCATTCTTTCTTCCCTTTAACCCTTTGAAAGAAACTGAGCAGGCGATCCGAGAATTGTTCGACAAAGGCGTTCAATCGCGGTTCGTTTGAAAACAGCGTTCCAAATCGCGCGGGATAGAATGCCGATTGAAGACTCAGTTGCTCCACCACTTTCTCGTGTGCGATCACTCGAGGTGTTAACCAATGAATATCGGCAAGATTCTTTTCACCTGCTGGACCTTCAAAGTCGGCGCGTTCAATGCGCTTGAACCATGCCCAGACTGGGCCTACTTCTAGCTTCTCAATACCGAATTGCTCGAGCAGCGTAAGGATGTTCGTGTCGATCACTTCCGCCATTGGATCTTCCATAGGAAGGTTCAGGCCTTGCCGCCCTGTTCCATGGCTCGCATTGTGAAGATGCAGTTTGGGTGAGAAGCCAAGTAAATACAGTGCATCATCCATGTTTTTTTGCTCCGATATCACGCATTAATTGTTCCAGGCTATCCATAATGTCTTCTTTACGGATCAGAAGAACAGAATCGTTGGGGACATCATCTCGAAGATCGGCAACCGCGCGGCGAATGCTCGAACGAGCTGCCATACTGCAGAAAGAAGCGATGTCGGCACCCGAGAATCCTTCGGTGCGTTCGGCAAGATCGTCCAGATCTGGTTTCTCAGCAAGAGGACGATTCTTCAGATGAACGTGCAAGATGGCCTTGCGACTTGCTTTGTCCGGAAGACCCACTTCAATCGTTTGTTCAAATCGACCATAACGCCGCAAAGCGGGATCGACCATATCCGGTCGATTGGTTGCGGCCAGTACAAAGACACCATTGAGTTCCTCGATACCATCCATTTCGGCAAGAAATTGGCTGAGAACGCGACCAGCGACGCCTGAGTCTTGCGAGCTGGATTGTCGCGTTGAACATAGTCCATCAATCTCATCGAAGAACATCAGGCATGGGGCTGCTTGCCTAGCCTTGCTGAATATTTCGCGAATGGCGCGTTCAGATTCGCCCACGAACTTCGATAGAAGTTCAGGACCTTTGACGGAGATAAAGTTGACTTGGCTTTCAGTGGCAGCCGCCTTGGCGATCATGGTTTTGCCAACGCCAGGAGGGCCTGCAAGCAACACACCTCGGGCGGGTCGCACGCGGGCTTGCGAGAAAAGCGACTCGTACTTTAGTGGCCAAGTAATCGCTTCGCGAAGTTGTTGCTTGATAGGTTCCAGCCCACCGACATCGTCCCATTGAACGTTGGGAACCTCGACGAACACTTCGCGAATCGCCGATGGTTCGACCGCTTGGAAACCTTGTAGAAATTCCGACATGGAAACGCGAAGCGATGCAAGCTGACCGTAGGTGATACGCTTCTGGCTCAAGTCGATTCGATCCAGAAGTTTCCGAAGGCATACCATCGCTGCCTCGCGACACAATGCTTCCAGATCGGCCCCGACAAATCCGTGCGTGATTCCCGCCAGGTGCGTCAGATCGACATCATCTTCCAGAGGCATACCACGCGTATGGATCTCCAGAATGTGAAGACGCTCCGACCGGTCTGGAATGGTGATTTCAATTTCGCGATCGAATCGCCCGGGGCGACGCAAAGCGGGATCGATGGAATTGGGCAGATTGGTAGCAGCGATCACGATGACGTTCTCGCGTTGCTTCAGTCCGTCCATCAGCGTCAATAGTTGAGCGACCACGCGGCGCTCGACATCGCCTGCAGCATTTTCGCGTTTGGGAGCAATTGCATCGATCTCGTCCAGAAAGATAATGCTGGGGCCTTGCTTGCTTGCCTGCTCAAAGATTTTTCGAAGGTGAGCTTCGCTTTCCCCGTAATGTTTGTGAATGATTTCGGGGCCGCTGATCACGAAGAACTTTGCATCCGTTTCGTGCGCGATGGCGCGGGCGATTAAGGTCTTGCCACATCCCGGTGGTCCATATAGCAGAACCCCTCGCGGCGCGTTCACACCAAGACGTTCGAATACCTCTGGGAACTTGAGCGGTAATTCGATCATCTCGCGAATTCGCTGCATTTGAGCTTTAGCGCCCCCCACATCTTCGTAGGAAGGGCTACGCAAACCGGTTGCTTCCGCTGCGCATTGTTCGACGGTCAGCTTGGTATTCGGAGTGATAATGACTGGTCCGGCTGGGAACGTCTCTTGCACGTCGAAGTCGATCGACTCGTTCCCGAATAGAATGGCTCGAATGATGCTTCCCTTTTGCACAGGCAAGCCGTCAACGAGGGAGGCGATGTATTCCAGATCGCGCTCGATGGGGCGAATCTTCCGAGGTCGAATGGTAATCCGCTCGGCATCGATGGATTCGGTCTTTTGAATCTCCACCAGATCGTCGATGCTGCAGCCAGCTGATTCACGTAGGACCCCATCCATCTGGACTCGCGATTGGCCGCGACTGTCTTTATGGGCGGGCATGACTTTGCCGACAGCGGTGCGAGCACCCATGATCAAGACAATATCACCGGACCGAACACCCATCGATTTCATGTCGACCGGATCGAGCCTTAGGAGACCGCGTCCCACGTCGCGGCTTGCAGCTTCGACGACACGCAGTTGTTTTTTGGAGGGGCCATCCATTGCAGGCATAAAGTTCGAATCCATTCGGGGGTACGTATGCCACCGACGCATCCGGCGTCAGCTTCTAATCCGTCACTCAGCAAGTCAATCTTGCTTGGCGGGCGTTGCGTTTTACTTGGTTGTCAGTCGAATCTCCACGACGCCGTTATTGGCCGTGATGGAAACTTGTTCGGGCCCAAAATCTCCGGGCAATGGAAGTTCTTTCTTGAACTCGGCGACTTTGCTGACACCATGGATGTGCAGGTTTCTGTCCAAGAAGGCTAAGTTCACGTCTTGGCTTGAAACGCCTGGCATCTCAGCGATCACTAGCACGTGGTCCCCTTCGTCAAAAATCTCGACGTGCGGTTCGCGGATGCGAGGAACACTGGGTGATGGCGAAGCGGTTGTGGCTTGGAAAGGCTTCGTCATGGGGCTGACGTTCAGATCATTTTTCTTATCTTTTCCGAGCCCGAATTGAACGTTAACACCGTAGGAGGAGGTGAATTGTTTTCCGGTGGATGTTTCGTTTTGATTGACGGCGGTTCGCAGGCTTTCGCCTTTTTCTGCGAGTTCGCCGAACTTGTTGATCAAATTGGAAACGCCTTCAAAGATACCTCCCAGTCCGAGCATACCGGACAAGTCGGGGACAGCATCTTTGGGTTGGGTTTCGTCTTTGTCGTTCATGATCCAAGATCCTCTCAATGAAGTTTCTGCAACCTACATAGAAGATGATTCGGTTCTTTTACAGACAATGGCTTGAACGAGTGCAATTCGAGCATGATTTTGCACACTTCGGTGCGTGGGAAGGCAAGAGAATCGGTTTTCCGAGAAAAACTCGCATGCGTGATTTCCTTAGTGTCTAGCGATCCAAACCTCTTGCGACGTGTCGGGGCAAGCCCGACTGTCGCTAGTGCGGGTGCATGGCACCGAGCATTTGGCACCTAGCATACTTTGGGTAGCTGAAGTCGCCAGACTTCAGTTCGTCGGCGAAAAACCGAACTCTGGCGAGTCCGGCTACCATCGCTCGGGCAGGTGCATGGCACCGAGCATTTGGCACCTAGCACACTTTGGGTAGCTGAAGTCGCCAGACTTCAGTTCGTCGGCGAAAAACCGAACTCTGGCGAGTCCGGCTACCATTGCCAACCCCAAAGTTTTAATCTGGACAGTACTAGGTCTAACCGTGGTTGGGTTGGCTCGTTGCGTCTATAATCCCACGATCGACGAATTATTTTAGAAAATTCAGCTGTGTCAGTTGCTTCATTCTGGCAGGGACGAAGTCGAATCATGCGTCGCTTACGACGAAAACTTTGTGACGTTACGGGGAGAATGACAATGCGAAATTGGACGAGAGCGTTTGCTCTCTTGGTTTTCGGTAGCATTCTCTGGACATCGGTCGATGGATGGAGTCTCGACCCTAGCGACGAACTGCGAACTTGGAGCGATTCGAGTGGCAAGTTCTCGGTCAAAGCAGCGTTCGTCGCAGTAGAAGATGGGCAGGTTATTCTCAAGACCGCACAAGGAAAAGAGATCAAGTTATCCGTCGACCGGCTTTCTCAAAAGGATAAGGATTACATCGAACGAACATCCAATCCAGGCGGTCCTGGGATGCCTCCGGACGACAATTCCGCGGAAGGTTCGGACGACGATGAAGACTCCGCGACCAAAACGTCATCGAAACGACGTACTGATAAATCGCAACCGCTTTCTGCAAGTGAAGCGACGAACCTTCGCGAGCTTGCAAATCGCTTTTACAGCGATCTTAGGAACAAAGAACGAACCGATGCACAGTCACTCCTTACCGAACCGGCTAATGTCTTAGCCAAAGATAACAAGTCTGCCTTGTTGGTCTTGCCGATGCCAGACGATGCTAAAAACGCGATCAAAGTCGGAAAACCTAAGAAGCAAGGGCAGATGGTTGTTGTCCCTGTCATAGTTCGCATTGATGGAAAATCGCAAAGCACGATGCTTCATCTAAGACAGATCGATGATCAATGGAGAGTGTTTGCGATAAGTGCCAAGCTTGGTGATTATGAGAATACCGTCAATTTTGAACTCCCTATCGGCGGCGATTCGAAGTCCAAAGGCTCTCTCGCCGACTTGGTCAACCAGCCTATCCAGGTCGCCGGTGTAACGCTGGATGGACGGAATGTGTCGTTAGTTGATTACCGAGGCAAGGTTGTTCTGATCGATTTTTGGGCTACTTGGTGTGGCCCATGCAAGGCGGAGATACCTAACATTTTCGCGAATTACCAAAAGTACCATTCTTCAGGTTTCGAAGTGATCGCGATCAGTCTCGACAGCGACCTGCAGGAACTTCAGGAGTTCGTGACCAAGGAAAACCCACCCTGGGTAACGCTTGCGGATCGGCATCCACTGAATCGAATGTCCATGGCGGCGAAGTTCGGAATTAGCGGGATCCCAGCTTTTATTCTTGTTGGAGCCGACGGTAAAGTGATCGATACCAATTGCCGCGGTGAAAAGCTCGGACAAAGACTCGCTGCGGCTTTGGCGAAATAGATGACTGTATGCTTCCGTCGAGTTCATCTCGGCGGAGCGCACAACTGGAAGCTACCATGCCCACCACTAGCGCACTTTCGCTTCTGTCGAGCTTGTCTCGGCGGAGCGCACAACTGAAAGCTACCATGCCCACCGCTGGCACGCTTTCGCTTCCGTCAAGCTTGTCTCGGCGGAGCGCACAATTGGAAGCTACTACACGACGCAGTCGCTGGCTCCGACCGGGACGAGCCCGACGGAGGCCCAAAAAGGGATGAAATTTCTCTGGGTTTGCCCGCTTGTAGCTTCCAGTTGTTGCTCCCGATTGGGGTGAACCCAACGGAAAGCTCTAGCAAGCGGAATGACTCAAAAGCAAACTGGGGGCGGCATTGCTTCTCGTGCTCGTGCTCAGCGCAGCGGTGCTCGTGCTCGATCACCCGTCTTCGAGTTGAAGTTGAAGCTCAAGTTGAACTGAGCAATACCACCCACCGATTCTAGACCGTGGCGGAAGAGGGGGGGGTAGTCCTCTAGTTCGTTCTTGCTGGTTTGAGATTCTGTTCCGTTTTGCTTTTCCAAAGGAATTAGAATTCTCCGGACGCTTTGCGTATCGAAGGGCGTCAACACAACTACAACTTGAACATCTTGATCTTTGACTTCGGCGGATAGCACAGCTGCATTTTTGTACTCTTGGCCAAGTTGTTGCAAATGAAAATCATGGAAGATGTTTCCCTTCCAGTCAACAATGCGGATCGTCGATCCCCAAGCCAATAGAAACATTCGTTCTTCTAATGAAAAGCAACGCACCGGGTTGAAGATTCCGCACGACTGATTATTCGAATACGTTGTATCCAGCTCTAGCTTTCCATCATTTGTACTCCATACAGAGAAACGAATAAGTGTGGGCAAAGTGATCGAAGTAGCTAATAACATTTTGTCATTAGAAACATCCATCGAGAATGAGTGATGGTATCCTTGGGAGGCATCCGGAGCCCCTGCCAATTCGGGTGGTTTTTCGACGGACAAAGGAACGAAACGGAACCCCTTTTCGGCCTGCCATTCTCCCGTTACAACTCCATGCCTATTGATCAAGAACGGAAGATTGCGACTTGAAGTGTATCGTATGCCGGACATAGACTTGCAGAAGATGGTCGAGTTATTGCTTGGCTCCGAAATCTCGATCTTCGGCTCCTTTGCGTTTGTGGTGCAGTCGGCAATCTTCGCCAAACCGCTTACGTCGCAGTCACGACTGAATTCCTGATGGCTTGGCGCTGTGTACATCAGTGCCGAAGAGCTCAAAAAAAGCAAATCCTCAGCTCGTATCTTTAGCAAATGGAGGTCTTCAAACTTGCCGTTCTGAAGACGAAAGCTGTAATGCGCAATCCCATCTAAATCATCTAGTCGATCGGTCGCGCTTTTGTCTTGCCTTGCATTAGCATCAAACACCGTTGCGACAAAGAGCTCCGAATCAGGCACCTGATGGATGGACAAAACCCGTCCAGGCCACGGTGCCTTTAGATTTTCAGTTCGTGTCGCGATTGAACCTTTTTCGCCATCAAAGGTAAACCTGTGTAGAACTCGATTGGAGACAACCAACACACTTTCGTGACTGCGTGAGACGCAGTATGCAAATTCAGGGACGACGTCACGAACCTTGGTAGTTCTGGTTGGAGCGTCATGGTTGCAGCCAAAATATGCGAACAAAAGCGAAACAACCGAAACGATAAGTGTTGATTGGATCCGGCAACATATAACCCCTGCCATGCATCCTTTCTTCGGGGAATCTGTTGCTGTTTTTTCCATGTTCTCAACACCCCAAGTGTTTCGCCATTAGTTGCGTCTCAAATATCGCATCTGCACTGCAGCGTTGTTTGCGATAGCATACTCGAAATGGAAGCGTGAAACAAGCAATCTGCGAGGGTTTCGCTGGTGCATTGCTCGCAATTTAAAGTTGAGGAAAGAAGCAAGTGCCATAGCACCTAGCTTGCCATCTTGCTTGGTCTTCAACTGGTGTTGGCCGTGTCCCTGATGGACGATGAAACCCATCCGCTTTCGCTTCCGTCGAGCTTGTCTCGGCGGAGCGCACAACTGGAAGCTACCGAAAGACGCAAACGCTGGCTCCGACCGAAACGAGCCCGACGGAGACCCAAAAAAGATAAGAGGTTTCAATCGGTGAGTTGTTTGTAGCATCCAGTTGTTGCTCCCGATTGGGGTGAACCCAATGGAAAGCTGTGGGGAGCGGTAGGGCCTGATGGCGAGTAACAATCATTGCCTGGATCTTAGCTTGCCGTTCTTTGAGTTTTAAGCCCGAAGGGCTGGCACATCCTCTGCCGGTGGTGATAACCACCGGTTTTCGGACTAGTTGGGAGCTCGAAAGCCCGGAGGGCTGACACATGATGACGCATGATGGGAATCTCCTGATGACTGACTAAATGAGCCCCGATGTGTCGGCCCTCCAGGCTTTTCATTTTAAACTGGATTGAAACCGGGGCCTTCGACCCCGGCACTGGGTGTGTCAGCCCTATCGGGCTTATGCAAGGTATTAGAAGCGGGGGGGAAGTGAAACCATCGCAATACTTTTTTTGATTTGCAGTAAGTGCATGGCACCTAGCTGTTCTTTCCCATACTCGTGCTCGATCACCCGTCTTCGAGTTGAAGTTTCGATGTTGAATACTTTTCAGACCGCGTCTTGGAAAGATGCGGCCACGTGAACCTTCATCCTTCCAAAAGGATAGGAAACTTGGAAATCGGGTTGCAGATAATCCTGAACGCGATGCTGCATTCCGATGAAAAGAATCCCTATTTGATGGGCATTCAGAGTCTCTGCAATACGACCTGCAATGAAACGATCTCGTTGGTTCAAAAGCGTCTCAACAACCTCGCCCGTGGATGCTGAATTCACAGGCTCATCGTAGCGATTGACGCCTTCCGCTAATGACTTGCGAACAAGGTCATACTCGCGAAGCAGCAGTTCCGTTGACTCGGTTCCCTCCAGGGTTGCGCCTTGGGAAACAAGCCATTGGACTAGCTTATGGTTGGCGCTTCCTTTGGTGGCTAGTTCGTCAACAATCCGATGTTCCAGGATTCGATCCGGATGGCCGGTGAACGGAAGTGCATCCTGAAAAATAAAGGCATTCGAATAATCAAGCCTCCACGATTCGATTCCATGCTGTAGCTCATTCCAAAAGAAATCCACAACCCGTTGGTTGGATTCCATCGAACTGGCGGAGGTGAATTGGCTTTTTGCATCGCGAATCGGTTGGTCTAGCGAACCAAAATCATGTCGCGAATGGATAATCGGAATGATGTAAAGTTGACGCATCGCATTAGGTACCGTTGGTCAGGCTGCCAGCCTTTTGGTTTCTAAATTTGAACAAGCTGGCGGCCTGTCCCAAAACAAGCCTACTTCATTGCCGCCACATCGGCAAATGAAACTGGCTGAATTGATGCGGCTAGGGCGGCAGTGGATACCAGTCGTTTGTTTGCTCCTGGCTTTCCGGCAGCGCCGCTAGAGGACATCGTCGTAAATATTTGTTTGAGATACATTTCGATGGTTTCCGCTTCGTCCCGATCCAACTGCCCGCGAATGGCATTGATCAGCTCGTTAAAGTTTGCTTTCGCACAAGGGGCACTCGATTCGAAGTTCTCTGGCCTGGCCACAATGTTCTGGCCAATCCTTTTTCGCCACCAAGTCTTAAAACCAGCGACATCCCCAGGCGACGACAGCAGGAAGCTTGCCAATCCCCGAAGCATCACGGAATTGTCTCGAATACATGCCTCCAATCCTCGTTCACCCAGTTGCTCTTTGTAGGCTGGCGACGAATTGATAGAGGCGGTCGAGATACGTTCGGCCATCGAATTGCTGTGCTCATTGATTCGGAAGGCACCGGTATACGCCGGAGCGGCCGAGGCTAGGCCCATCAGCAGTTCTGCGATTTCTGGGTACTCTCGAAGTTGTTCCAAAAGCCCGCGCAGGAACTCTACCACCACCGATCCCGACAACTTGCTCAAGCGAATTTGCTCCACTTGGAAATACTCGTGCAGTGCAATCTCAGCGGCAGTTCCGCCGATGATGGCGGTTTCGATTGTCTTTTGGATCAACAGCTTGCCGTCTCGGCGACCGGCTTTGATGCCATGGCGTTCCAAGGATTCGTGACGTGGGGCAGCTTGATAACCGCGTTCTACCGCCGATATGGCGAAGCGGTCCGCATGAGCCGCAACCGAAGCCAATTTCGCATGTCGATCAAAACATCCCATGGCATCATCTAGATAGCCTCGGGCCACTTTCGCATCTTCTGGATCGGCATGAGTTTCCAGGACTCGAATCACGCGATCGTACACTTGCTTCAAGATGCCCACGTTGAATGGCAAGTTCGGCAATAGGAACTTGGTTAGATACGCACGAAACTCGTACCCATTGACTCCGGATGGTCCGCTGGGGATCAACGTTACAATTTTAGAAAGCACAAGCCGAATGTCGCGGAATGCGGCTCGCTTGTCGGCTGCGAATTGGCTGAAGGTTTCGATGGCCCAGTTAGCAGATTCTACGGAGATCTTATCCACGACTTCGGTCAGTCGAATCGCCGTTTCGCTTCGACGCGCCACTTCGACCAGTTGAAGAATCGCGTTGCGGAAGATTTTCGCTGTGTCATCTTTCCAACGGGAATCAACCACCTCCAGCAACACCTTCAGATTGGAGGCCAACAGGCCAGAATGCGTCGATGGCATCGTGGGCAAGACCACTCGGCACCACACATCTGCGAGCTGAGATGTTTGCATATCCATCGGGCCGCAAGCATGGATGATCGCTAGTTCCGTAATCAATTGCCGATTGGCCATCGCGACTGCAGTCTGAAATTCGTCAGTGCGCAAAAGCCCAAGCGATTCGCCGCGTTCCAACAGCTTCACAGCGGCGGCATCTGCAATTTCGCCAGCATGAGTCGTCAATCGGACCGCTTGCAGCAAATGCTGAGCGTTGTCGGCCATGGTCTCGAAAAGGTCGCTCACCGCCATCGCAGCTTCAGGGCCGCAGCATTCGACAACTCCTTCCCGCAAGGCTAAAAACGACCAATACCATACTTCTGGGTTGTATTCCACTTGGTTCATCAAGCGTTCGATCAGCCACCCCGCAAACTGCTTCTTCATTTCCATGGGCGAAGGAGTCTTCATGACTCTGGCAACTTCTTTGATCAGTAACTCGAAGTCCCGTTTGCATTTGGAAACACTGGACACACCATACTGGGCTTTCACGTCAGGCATAATAGCCATAACACGTTCGGCTGCAAATTCAGCGATACGGCGGTGGGCTCGTTGGATGGTTCCGCTGTAAGAAGCTTGGCGAACGAATGCGATCATTTGTTCAAAGACGGTATCGACAAAGGGATGAGCATGCGTTGGAAGTTCGCGCTGAGCGCCTTGCTGAAGAAAGTGAAAAAAGATTTCCATGTGATGGCCGGTTACATTGGTTGCGTCCAAATGTCCGACAAGCCACGAAAGGACTTTCTCAAAGACGATCTCGCAGGAACCTTCGCGAACGGCTTGAGCGGCGTACCTTAGAATGATGCGTCCATCTTGATGGCCTTTCTTGCGACGCATCGAACCGCTGGGGCCTTCGAAGCTGGGAGCAACGTCGCAAAATGCATGAGTTGCATAATCCACGATTTCGAATTCAAACTGCTGCATCATTCGCGATACCAGCATGCGGTGCGGAAGTTCTAAGGAAGAACCAAGTGCTTGCTCGTTCTCCAGCGAGGTAAAATAGCGACCTTCGGCAGCGGACATGACTTTAGAGAATGCACTATTCATGGTTCTTCCTTTTTCACTTATGGATTACAGGTATGCTTTGCCAAACCAAGGAGGATCTGCTGAGATAGCTAATCTGGTTCTTTGGTGTTTCAAAGGAATACCGATTACGATTGGAGGGTTAGTAAATGGTTCAGAATTTCTTGATGGGTTTTGGAGCTAGTTCGCCAAGTACTTAGCTCTTCGATTCGTTTGGGATCCGACAGCAAGAAGTGGCTGCTGCTGAAGCCTTTCATAGCACATTGCGATTGAAGACAATCCACATCACGTTGGATAAAGTGGGAGAACATTCCCGCAATGATTCCAGCTGTTAGCACGTCGGCAGGGTACTTCAATTCCGCTTCTGTGATATCCGCCATGATGGCCCCTTCTAGGTTCAGGTCGATGATTCCCTTCGCGAAGTGGGTGTAATCCAAAGTGAGCATTCCCCAACCGTTGTGGCCAAATTCTTGGACGACTAGGCTTTGAAAGAAAGCAAGTGGAAACTCCTGGAGAGGTTTCTGATAGAATTCGGACCACGCATTGTCCAAGCCTTTGCCAAAGTTGCGTCCCCATTTGCGACCGCAATGGTAGAGTACTTTTTCTACGCGGTCGCCGCACTCTTTCTCGAGAGCTCGGTGCAAACCTAACAAAAAGTCATTGGTCAAGGCAATCATGCGGCGACCGGATCGATTCACCAGCACGCCAGTTTCGACATTTGCGGTCATGTATAACTTCTCGACATAGTAGTTTTTGAATTCGAGATCAGTGGTTGCGATCATCTGCGTATCCAGGGTTCGTTAAATCGGGCGTTGTGGGTATGGATGGTTTTGTGATGAAAGGATACGGGGCGGGTGCCATTCGGTGGTTGCTAAACAGCAGGTGTTGCCGGAGCAGGAAAGTCCGACATAATCTCGATCGTGCGATTCAAGAAGGGTTCGAATACTGCAAACGCGTCTGGTGGCAAGCTTTGGCGGAAGCCTTGCTTCAGATAGGTGTAGGTATCGCGGTTGAATTCAGGAGTGAAGTTCAGACCAGCCAGGATCGTTCGCAACCAAAATAGCAGTTTCTCTTCCAGGGTCGCCATTTCGTCGAGAAGCATGGCCTGTGCCATAAATCGCGTTGTGAGCTGCACGTCTCGAAAGGCTTTTGCCCAAGCGCTCGCATGATACTTGTCGAAATTGGGATAACGTTTCCGAGTGTTGTCGATACAAAAACGAACAGCAGCTTCTTCATTGGTTTCAATCAATCCCAAAATGCGGAACCGTTCTGGAAATCCGTTGGTATAGTCCAAGACTTCTTGACGCTCTTCTGGGGTCAAGTAACGGCTGTCGCTGCCTACTAAGATTTCGGAGATACGATTGTTCATAATGTCAGTGGGAAAGGTTCGAATGTTTCTTAGTGGATTAACTTGCGTTCAGGGTGCGTTGCAATTTCTCTCGCAATGCTAAGTTCTCAAGATTTAAAGCGATGATCCGATTGGCCATCTGTTCAATGGGATCAACCGGTTTGGGCTCGCCGCGACTTCGGCCCAGTTCCATGTTTAATTCCAGCACCAGCCGTTCGAGTTGCAGGAGGTACTCGTCGCCGGAGGATTCATTGCGGGGCGAACGAAGGTTGGATGGAACAATGGGAACTATGTCGTTGAGATGCGAGGACAAAGGTTCAGAGCGGGCTCGTGTTGGCTGGTTTTCCGAGCTGCGATTGGATTCCGTTTGCGAAGCGGCGGAGGAACTTGTTTTGGGAGCGACGGCCGACTTGGTTTCTTTGGCGGCTGTTGTCACTTTCGGTGGATCTGGAATCGGCTCGGCCGCCGATTCCTTGGTGACGGTGGATTCGCTCAGGGGGCTCGGTGCCGGTGGTTCGATTGGTGCTGAATCTTCTGCCGCTTTGGTTTGTGCATTCTGTTTCGCAGCGGCTTCTCTGGCTGCATTTTCTATGGCCGCAGCTTCTCTAGCAGCTGCTTCTTTGGCAGCAGCTACTTTGGCTGCTGCCTCGAGGGCAGCTGCTTCTTTTGCTGCTGCGTCCCTAGCCGCAGCTTCCGCTGCTTGTGCAGCTGCTGCCACTTCTAGATCAGCGGCCGCCTTGGCCTTCGCTGCTGCTTTTTCTGCTTCCGCCAATTCCGAAGCGGCAGCCGCTTCTTTCGCAGCTGCTTCCGCTAATTCCTGTGCCTTGGCTGCTTGTAAGGCTGCGTCATTCGCCGATGAGTCTAACGTCGGTGCCGCAACCGCCACTTCGGGCGGAGCGACGGGCTGTGAAACCGATTCGGCAGCGATGATGTCGGTTGGTTTGGTGGGCTCAACGGGGGCAGATGCAGCCGGTGCTGATACGTTGCCGGGATCGGTTGCTGCCAATGGCAAATCGACCCATGGTTTGCAAGCCGGAATGGTATACGTTTGTTCATTTCGCCAGTTGACCAATTGGCCAAGTTGGCTCAGCGGCATGCTGCCCAAGTTCATCGCTTGAAGCGAGCCAGCGACTGGCTTCCATGCGACGGAAGATTGGTTTTCGATTGAATTTTCAGATGCCATGGTTTCGAGATGCCCTCTCACAGTGGCCGAACAAACGCTGTGAGTCTTTCATTCCTTCGCGGTTGGGATGGCCTAAGATTCCAGGCCGTTTGGTTGTACAAGTTTTTGCCTCTACACGGATTGAACTTTCTTCATAATGTCTTTTCCCGTTGCGCCTTGGCTTCGCCAGAACGCTGCCGCATCGACTCGTTCCGCATGCGAGATTAGGAACTTGCAATGGTCGGCCCCCATGGCGTAGCACTGGATTTCTACGCAACCGAAGTCCTTTTTGGCCAAAACGCTAAAGACCGCAGAAAAGAGCCCGGCATAGAAGTAACACACCACTGCACCGATGTCGCCAAGCGTCTTTGCGACGGCGGACTCGTACAGTTCCACATAAAGCATGTCCCGCTTTGCTTCGCGAAAATCAAACTGCCAAGTGCCCCAACCTTCAATCGTAAGCGGCCACCACCAAGTTTCCAGCATCATGCCCATACCCATCTTGGTGAAGTCCACTTCGAACTCACCCTGGGATCGTTTTACGAAGTTGCGCATGTCCTCCATCCCCCAAGCGTATCCGGTTTCGTACATGACCATCCCCGCTTTTTCGCCCACTTCGTCTTCCAGCCCACCCAAGACGCCCGTGATGAAATCTTCGGTGACTCGAAGAATACGTTGCCCGTAGACGTTAGTGATAATCCCTCGATGGCGATCGTGCTGGTAAAATTGGTCTGCGGTGTAGTAGTTGTGCTTGAAGGGCTGTACACCGGGAGTCATACGGATCGCATCGCGAATTTTGTCGTCCGCCTTTTCGTTGCGAATGCGCACAAGCGATTTCGAGTCCGGGGTACCCGAAATGATCTCGACGAACTGCTTGCTTTTGTCTTCAGCGGTGATGACTTGAGTCATATAAACTTCAGGTTCTTTCGGATACAAAAAGTACGTTGCGAATCACCAACAGTCTTGAGGTATATTGCTCAGCGGAGGAGCTAAGCTGTCTTAAGCTGTTGAGCTTGCTTGGGGAAACTATCCATTGGCAGTGCTGCATAAAGCGTATTGAGCAGATCCATGAACCGGACTGCTCCTTGAATCAGTTCCGTTTCAGCCGCAGCTCCTAAGTTCGCTTGGTCGACATTCTCTTTGAAGCTACGAAGCCGCATCGGTGTGCCCGCAGCCCCCTCCGTGTGATACTCGATCCCCGCGACATCCCCAGAAGCTAATCCCAATGTTTTCCCGAGCGGCTTCGCAATCATCAGAGAGCCCATTCGGGAACCTTCCAGAATGTAAATACAACCGAGAATTGCATATGGGCTTTCAAGAGCCCAGTCTTTCATCTGTTCGACAATAGCGATCGTTTCGATCATGGGGGCAAAGCTGCCAGTGTTGAAACCGAAAGCTTGAAGATCGCGTCGAATGGTTTCTGTTCGAATCATTTCCTGCGTGAAGAAATCGGTAACTTCCGAACAGGAAGTCGCACAGGATTCGAGCGTTCCATGAATGTGCCATAATTGAACTAGGCCGCGCGAATAGTTGGTGGCCGTCATAGAACCGTCCAACATACCCTTGGAAAAGGCAGTTTGTTCGATTTGAAAGTGCGATGCGGAGATCGCTGAACGAACTAGATTCATTACGCTCATCATTTACCCTTGTGGTTTCTCGAACAAAAATTCTCGCATAAAGGCAACGGTCCAATCTGCGCCAAACAATTTACTGAGAAACTTGTTCCCAGGACTGTGTTCCATATGATGATGCTGGTAGGCGTGAAGCGCGTTGATTGCATCTTCATCCCTTGTTTGCAGTAGTAGGCTCTTCCCTACATCATCGCACGCAAAATGATTTAGGTACGCATCCATGTAGGCCAAGTAGCACTCTTCGATAGTGGGTAGATCAACGGCCGGAACATTCCTTGCGTAAGTGAAGTTTCCTTGTGATTCTTGAACAGCCCAGAAAGGGGGGGCTTCATTGCACGGTAGACCTGCAAACCGTGGAGCCAGCATGCCCGTCAACATGGACGTATCCTCGGCAACCGATCCCTCGAGAACTGGAGTTTGAATGTCGACAAAAGCAACTCGAATCGCATCCCCGACCGCGATTAGTTCGGCAGCATAAACTGGCATGTTCTTTGGACGATTTGGGAAGATCCAGGTGTTGATGATCTCGTTCTTGCCCCCGTGGATATAAACCATACGAAGGCTAGCGATCGGGCGATCCTGAATTTGCAGTGACCATTCCGTAGCCTCCAAAAGCATTTTCCCGTGAAGCGATTCGCGCTGCGTGTACTGTTTAGGAATCAAGTTGCAGCGACTCAGATGCGAGCGCATTCGGGTTTTGGTTTCTTGAACCAAGGGTGCAAAGGAAACAGCATCTGACTTCAGAATCCGTTGGCTCAGCATTCGCGATTGTCCAGCGAATGTGGGTACGGTGCTTTTTTCGGTAGAGGTCCTGGAATAATACTGCGTTGGGAAATAGTCGAAGGTGAAGTTCGGATACATGCTTATCTCTACCGCCCTTAGGTTGTTACGTCCGATCAGGATTCGACCTGTTCCATACCCAATGGAAGGATACTGGTTGTGGTGCATGCCGTTGGACACGGCATCATTTTGGTGATCGACTTTTGAACGCGGTGAATCGCGTCATTTTTCCAATTGCTTTTCTAGCTAAGAAGCCCACCATGGAAAATCGTAGGCATTCTGAAAAGTCCTAAGTGATAACCTTAGCAACTTGCTTCCAAGGTGGTTCTTTGATCGCAATGGTACGGAATTGAACACGATACGATCGATTGTGCAATTACGTGCAATCTCTCAGATCAGGCTGGTTTTTAGGAAACCATATTGCGAAGAATACGCAATGCTTTCGCATCGGAAGCGTACGCATTTGTTTCGGAATGTTGTCCAAATCTACAAACACCCAAGCAGTAGACAAGCACCTTATGGATGACTTTCAAGATACGGAACTGCTGACAGAGTTTGTGGCTGAGAGTCTGCAAGGCCTAAGCAATGTCGAGCAAGATCTCATGTCGCTTGAGTCCGATGGTGGCAACGACAAAGACCTTGTTAACCGTATTTTTCGCGCAGTGCATTCGATCAAGGGGACAGGTTCCTACATGGGCCTGGAAAACTTGGTTCGGCTGAGTCACCTTGCGGAAACCCTTCTCGATCAAATTCGAAGCGGCCAAAGGCAAGCCTCTTCCGAAGTCACCGATGCGATTTTAGCTGCGGTCGATGATCTTGTCGGAATGCTGAATGCACCCGACATTGGGGTCAGTTTCGACAGCACGGAATCGGTGCAGAAACTAGATCGCGTGTTAGGGGGAACCGGTGAGGTCTCTAACAGTCCAGCACCCAAGGCAACAGTTCCGGAATCGGCACCATCGAAACCGGTAGAAGTCCTCACGCAAAGTGCGACAACCAGCAACACAACATCGGAAGAGTATGACGAAAACCTACTGGCAGAGTTTGTGCAGGAAGGTCTCCAGGGGCTCACCGACATCGAGGCGGATTTACTGTCGCTGGAAACAGACGGGGGATCCGATCAAGAACTGGTCAATCGCATCTTTCGCGCCGTTCATACGATCAAGGGGAATGGGTCTTACCTGAAGCTTGAGAACTTGGTTGCGGTGGCGCATCGAGCCGAGTCTCTCTTGGATCGAGTCCGAAGTGGCACGGAGACAGCCAGCGCACAAGTCACCGATGCGGTCTTGGCAGCCGTGGACTCCTTGAAGCTAATGCTGCAAACCAATGACTTGGGTGCAACTTTCGACTGCCGCATCGCTTTGTCGAAGTTGGACGCAGCCCTCAATCCTACCACCGAAGCACCCGCGGCCGAATGCTTGTCCGAAAGCGACATCGCGAAGATCCAAAAAACCGTCGGTAGGAAGGGTGTGGTCTTCTGTCTCCACTTGGACCTGGAGGCGATTCGCCAAGCGATCGATGTCAAAGAAGGGGTCGTGGTTGGACTTTCTAGTCTTGGGAAAATTCTTCATAGCTCGATCCCGCAGGACAGAATCGACACCTTGGCCAAAGGGGCATGTACGGTTTACCTGGAAACCGTGCTCTCGGCTGATATGCTGTGCGACCACTTCCATCTTAAGCCAGAGTGTGTCTACATCATTGATGTTGCCAAGCTGAAACCTTCGACGGGGGCTTCACCGTCGCCAGCGCCCGCCAAGTCGGCCGCTTCGGCGGTTGCTGTCGCGAAAGCGGAAAAGCCAGTCGCCCCGGTTCCATCCGAAAAACCGAGCACATCAGCGCCAGCCGCGGTGGCCGCAAACAACAGCGTGCCCGTTTCCAAAGAAGCAACTGCATCCAAGGGTGCCCCTAAGGCAGCAGCCGACAAGAACGCTGCAGATCAGTCGATGCGGGTACCAGTTCATATCTTGAATGAACTGCTGGAATGGACCGGGACCATGGTCATGGCCAGAAACCAGTTGATGAACGAATTTGATTTTCGCGGCAACGCAGCCTTTCGTACTTTGTCGCAATCGATTACCGGTGTGCATGAGACCGTCATCGAAACACGCATGCAAACCACCGGTTCGTTATTTGAACGTTACCGACGAATTGTTCGCGATCTATCGCGTCAGCTCAATAAAGAAGTAGCCCTTCACATTGAAGGTGGGGATCTGGAACTCGATCGAACGATCCTGGAAAGTTTCGCTGATCCGTTAACGCACTTGATTCGCAATTCACTGGACCATGCGCTGGAGACGCCTGCGGAGAGAGAAGCAGCTGGCAAAAACCGTCAAGGGAACATCTACCTTCGGTCGTATGTGCACAGCGGCGAGATCATTCTTGCGGTTGAGGATGATGGGCGAGGGATTTGTGCCAAACGCGTATCCGAAAAGGCGGTAAGCAAAGGGGTTATCACTCAGGAGTATGCGAATCAGCTGTCAGAGCATCAAAAAGTGATGCTCATCTTCCACGCTGGATTCTCGACCAAGGATCAAGCGACCGACGTCTCCGGCCGAGGGGTGGGGATGGACGTAGTGCGCAACAACATCGAAGCGGTTGGCGGATCCATTGATGTTGTTACCAAAGTAGGATCGGGAACAACCTTTTCCGCAATTTTGCCACTTGCGAAAGCCCTGGTCTCGTCCTCGCTTACCAAAGCGTTGATCGTCGATATCCAGCAAGAGCGTTTTGCGATTCCGGAAACCGCCATCAGCGAGATCATTCAGTACGATGAGAAGGCGATCGCCAACATTGTTCAGGTGGATGGAGAAAATGTATACCAGCTTCGCGATAAGCTGGTGGCATTGCTCGACCTGCGGGAAGCACTGGCAATGGACAAGAATTTCGAAAGAGACAAGCATAGTTGCTTGGTCATTCTTCAATACCGAAAGCATCAATTTGGGGCTATTGTTGACAAGGTACTTGGCATTCAAGAAATCATTGTGCGAGGAACGCCAAAGCTGCTTGCAAGTTGTGGTGTATTCTCAGGGCACACAGTGCTGGGAACTGGCCGAGTTTCCTTGATCCTGGATATCAACGGCCTAGTGAATAAACTGGCATTGAAATTCTTCGATCAGAAGAAGCTCAAGAGCAATCGACCTGCCAATCTAGATAACGCTGGGCCTTTGAAGACATCGAAGAATCTGCCCAAGCAAAAGATGGTGGTATTTAGTTTTGCGGACAATGAGCTATTTGCAATTCCGTTGGAATTGGTGGCGATCATCGAACGCATCTCGTTGAATTCGATAAAGACGGTTGGTTCGAAAGAATACTGTCAGATCAAGAATGAAACGATCTCCGTCATGCGATTGGATTCTTTTCTTCCAATCTCACCCTTTGGTACTGAGAATAAAGACTGCTGTTTAATAAGACCTGCGGCTGTCTCGTATCCGATTGGAATCCTAACCGGCCCCAATGTGTCGGTTATTGATGTGGATGACGACTTTGAATCGCGGCTCGACGACAACAAAGGAATCGTAGGCACATTCTTACACAATGACAACTTGGTCATGTTGCTGGATGTATTCAGTGTTTTTGAGAAGCATGCGCCGGACAAGATCAAGAAGCAAGACACACAGACGCGTCAAGCAAAGATCTTGGTTGCAGAGGACAGTCTGTTCTTCCGTAAGCTGATCAAGCAATACATGACTCGCGAAGAGTGGACTGTAGAAATTGTTGATGACGGTCTCGAAGCATGGGAAAAGCTGCTTGCGGAACCTCAGCGGTACGACCTTGTCATATCCGACATCAACATGCCTCGCATGGATGGCTTCCAGCTTGCCACGAAGATTCGAGAAGATCGACGATTCGACATGTTGCCTTTGGTCGCTTTGACGACCCTATCCGATGACCATTTTCGGGAGAAGGGTCTGAGTCTCGGTTTTGATCGGTATGTGATCAAGATTGATAAGAATCACGTTCGTTCGACCGTCTCCGAGTGTCTTCAAATTCGCCGAACCCAGGAGAAGCGTTAGGAAATGAGAGCAACCATGCAGATCTCCACATTCTTGATTCGCGATGAAGCGTTTGCAATCCACTCCCTATTAGTTGAGGAGTACTTTCGCCCGTTGCCAATCACCAAAGTGCCAGGCTCCAATTCGCGTATCGATGGATTGGTGAACATTCGAGGCCGAACGGCCGTCGTGATCAATATGCGTCGCTGCTTCGAGATCCCACAAAGAGAATCCTCCGCCCCGGGCGAGATGATCCTCTTGGAAACATCGTTGGGCTTGGTTGATGAGGCCCGCGAAATGGGCCTGGTTGCATTCGACGAGCCGATTGTGCTGAACGTTGATTCCGTCTCACAAATTCACCATCTCGTCGATGAAGAAATTCATCCCGCTCCACCGCACGTGAATCAACCGTTCGTGGATGGAGTGATCCGAGTTCAAGACAAGTTTTTTACTTTGATTTCAATCCAACGACTGATTGAAACTGTCCTTCAACCAGAAACGCAGGAAACCATATGATCGTCGAACAGAAGGCAGAGAACAAGTTTAGTATTTTCAATTCATTGATCACGAATGACCATCGTGAGTTTTACGAAAAGATCATCAATGAGTTGATTGGTGTCTCTCCGATTTGCAATCAGGGAAAGTGCACCGCCGCCGCCATCAGCGAGACTGCTACGGAACAAGAGCAGATCACCGAACTGATGGAACGTGTCGAGACATTTGCTGCCGAGCTGCATGATGGAACCAAGAACTTGTTCGATCAGTTCTATGCTGCCAAAGAGGATTTCTGTCGTTCGATCTACTGTACGACGGCCTATATCAAAATCAATTTGATCGATCGGACATTGCTGGAAAGAACATGCGATGTGATGTCCTGGGCGGTTGAGACCGCATTTTCCGAAGCATTGGAACGCATCAACAAATCCAGCCGGTCGCTCGAAAAGCAGCTCTTTGAAATGGGGGAATACTTGGATGCAGCCAAAGCCGCGTTCGAGGTTCCGACACTCGAAACCAATTGGACCATGAAGGACATCAGTCAGTACGTAGATGATGTTCGAAGTTATCAACCTCGCAAGCTAGAGCTGATGTTCAATCTAGCCGTCTACGAGCAGTTCAAGCAGAAAGTGGATACACTCGCTGAGCAACTTGGCAAAGGCAAGAGCCAGGAAGCCACGCTCAATATGCTGCAGAAGGTCATCAAAAACCTGGAAGATGTCCATCAGCATGTTGCCATCGCTTGCAGTCGCTTGGAGGACATAGGTAGTTCTTACACCCTTTATCGCGACTTGGTCATTACCACCACCGACGGCATCATCATCGCGAACGCGAATTCAAAGCGTCGTGCTCACGTCCTGGGTCGATCGGTAGCCGATGAACCGTGGTTCAAAAGAGCCCAAGATACTGGCGATGCGAACGATTATGCGATCGAAAAGACCAGCCGATCGGTATTGGATTCTGGGGATTGCTTGGTATTCAGCACGTCAATCAAAGGTGCAAGCAAAGGCGACCAGATCGTAGGAACGATGGGTGCTTTCTTTGATCTTGCCGAAGAAGCGAGGATCATTCTTCAGGACTATATGCCAAGAATGGAAGATGGCGACACCAAAGACGGGTGGTATTCTTTCTTTACCGACAGCGATGGTAAGATCGTGGGCTCAAGCGATCCTGATATCATCCCGGTAGGCCAGCATGCGCATTTGCCACGTGGCCACCGCAAGTTGACGCCGGGTGGATCGATCAGCAGTTATGCGAGTATTGAGGGGAACGATTCCGCCGTTTTCTCAGCTATGTCGGATGGGTATCTCGATTACGCAGGCCTAGGCTGGAGCTCGCACTTGATCGTTCCTAGCAATGAGATTTTTGCAAGTGAAGCGAACTGCCAAATGAATGGCATCAGTCCAGATGAACTGATGCGATCCAGGCTTATCCCGGAGATCAACAAGGATACCTACGTCAAGGTTCAAGACGATAAGCAGTCCATCAAGCTGATCTCGTTGAATGGAATTGTATTCGCGTCCAAGCTGGGCAAGCGAGGCGTTGCACTTGGGCCCGTATTTGAGCGAATCACAGAGACGGGGGATTTTGCTACCGCCAAGATGGAAGAACTTCTTCGAGAGATGGCTTATGGCGAGCTGCGCTTGAATCTGCAGACGCTTGAGACCTTTTCCAAGCAAGCCATCGATTTGATCGACCGCAATCTATTTGAGCGTTCGGCAGCCATTCGCTGGTGGGCAACCGATAAGTACCTTTGGCAAGCATTGGTCGACCCGACGGAAGAGAATGTACAAGCAGCGAGTCGGCGATTGCGCGATGTGAATGGAAGCTATTCCATGTATCGCAATTTGGTTCTGTCCAATCGAATGGGACGTGTTGTTGCGGCTTCCAATCCTGAACTGATACCGGACATGAAGGATGCTCGAGTTGCTGACCACCCTTGGTTTAACAAGTCGATGCGTTGCAAGACATTTGGGGAGTACGCTGTTCAAGATGTCGGAGAGTCGGATCTGGAGCGTGGAGGTCGACGCTCTCTTATTTACTCTGGGGCAGTTCGTGCTAATGGTGCTCGCGACGGAGAAGTAGTTGGCGTCCTTGGCAGCCTGTTTGATTGGGTCACCGAGTCAGGAAAGATTCTCAAAACCTGTTTGCCGAAGGATCGAAACGGTAAACGAATTCAAGGCTGCATTGCATTCTACGCAAGCCGCAATTTCGAAGTCATTGAAACCTCTGATGCTCAGATTGTCCCGCTTGGCTCCACGCCCGAGCTTCCACCGGAGCACCGTGAATTGGCTGCGGGACAATCTGCATCGGGGGTGTTTCGACTGGGCGATCACGTTTACATCATGGGATCCTCGCGAAGTAAAGGGTATCGAGAATACCAAGGGCTAGGTTGGTCCGCACACATTCTCAGACCACTATTTTAGCCGCCAATCACATTCCTATACCGTGCCAATTCTATACCGTGCCAATACCGTTTCCTTGCCGCATCACTTTGAAAAAGCTTGCCTAGAGCAATCGACTGGAGAATAACAATTATGGCCAATCCCTGTGACACGTGCCCAACCAAAATATGCTGTAACCCGAAAGGCCCCATCATCATTGAGGGGGATGTTAACATCGTCGACAAGTATGGACGCCCACTTTGTCCTGATAAAAAGAAGAAGTCGCACGTTCTTTGCGGCTGTGGGCAATCGCTCAATAAACCCTTCTGCGATGGAAAGCACAACAAAGCAGGAAGCGACGACGACGATGACGACATCAGCGACGCGTAAATCACGTATCCCAACTTAATAAACTACTAAACCAAAATCCGCAATTGAAGCTGAGATTTGTCTATGAAAAAGGATTTGCAGAGCGACGCCATGACAAAACCCAATGTACCGCTTCGACATCATTCAAGAGAACTTGCCGCCACCATCCAGTCCATGGAAAAGAGTCTGGGGGGGATCGATATGACCGACCTTTCGGCGTTTCGCAAGCTTTCATTCGAGCCTATCAAAACCGCTTCGGCCGAAGCGTCTTTTCTCGGCTTCCCGCAGACTGTTCAGCTATGCCGGACGTTGCTTACCGTGATGCAAAAGCAGCCCACAATGACGACTAGCTTATCAGAAGCGCAAAGCACCATGCTGAAGCAAGGATTGGTGGCAATTCAGCAACTCGTTACCAACGGTCAGGTCGAGAATGCCACCAATCTAGGTGATATCAATCGAGAATTGAAAACAGCATTTTTATTGACGGAAGAAGAGCTTTCCGCTTTCATTCATCTCGAAATGTCAGCGCTTGCATCGGATTTGCATTCAGGTCTTGAAGAGAAAGATACAGATACGGAGCATCGCGATTTGGATGTTTATCGTAGTTCTCGACTCGATTCCCTGGATCAATGCCTTGAAGAAGAATCGTGGATTGTTTCGCAATTGGCGAGCCTTGCTGAAGATCTTGCCAGCGGGACCCATAGCGGCCATCCGGCGGCTCGATTGATGCACGTACTGAAGAACCACAAGTTCTTCAATCAAGTGGACCGAGTTTGTTTGGTTGGACGAGTTGCAGGGGGCAATCAGTTGGTTGTCATTGATGCCAGCCTTAGCGATCGCTGCCCCGAGAATTCTCTCAAAAAAGGCTATTCCTGTTTTGTGAACCCGGATGGATCGCTATTCAAGATGCGTCCGGGAACGGTTCGGATTTTTGGCGATTGCGAACGGGTTCTCGCCTCCTTTGCGGCGCAAGGCAAGCCAGCGCAACGTTCCATCGCTCTGATTTCAGATCAAGGACTGCGAAGCGGTTTATGTTTGGCCATCGGCCGTGGGACCGAGATTCAAGGGTTCTTGTTTCTGAATTCGGTTCAAGAAGATCTCTTTCGCGAGATTACGGTGAAGTCTGCCCCGCTTCTATCGCTTTTTGGTTTGATCGCAACCATTGGATTAGACACGAGTGGATTTCATCCGAGTATGAAAGGTAACTTACGGCGGAACGATACGATCCCTAAGTCCTCCACGCTTTTTACGCCCGAACATTTTAAGTCACTTGTGGAATCGGCGCTCTCCCATTGGCACCGACCTGGTGTCAAGCAGCCATTGACGATTGTTCCCAAGGGAGACAACGTTCCGTTTTTGTATCTGCCAACGACGATCGTCTATACGACGGCAGAGCTGATCTATCGAATTCAAGATGCTGAGAAACCGGTCGCCATAGAGGTCGCTGTCAGTGGGGGAGTGTCGCAAGTTTCATTTTGTCATCTAGGGTCATCCGAAGACGGTGCGACATGGGAATGGCTGAATCGTATTGTGAAAACCGCAGATTCGGAGTTTCTGAACAAGCCGGTAAGTGTCCGTTTGACCGACACGCATGTTGTTATTTCCTTCCCCTTTGAACCGTTATTGTCAGGGCACCAAGAATTGCTTTACAGCACCGTTTATTGATACTCATTTCCGATTATTGAAACGAATACTGTGCCACCACCTGCAATATCCCATGGAATAGGATTGTTTTAAAATGCCTCGATCTCCGATTCGAACCTTAGTCATTGACGACGACAAATCCATCACTCGCTTGATTTGCAAGATACTTTCAGACCGTTTTGCTGATCGGTTGGATATCACCGAAACCGATGATGTGCAGATGGCTCTTGGGATGATCACGGCAAATCAGTTTGATTTGTGTATTACTGACTTGGATATGCCAAGCG
Source organism: Planctomycetaceae bacterium (assembly GCA_027487485.1). Lineage (GTDB taxonomy): Bacteria > Planctomycetota > Planctomycetia > Pirellulales > Pirellulaceae > JBKCUI01. Next base: position 186,425 of record JAIYDN010000010.1, read on the forward strand.
TGAATGGTTTTAAG